>VGDX01000001.1 GCA_016869535.1 Alphaproteobacteria bacterium
CCACCATCCGACGCCAACATGCGGCGCCCAAAGAGGCTGACCGCGGAGAGAACTCTGAACCCGGCGAGACGCGACCAAAAAGGCTATGCTTGACACCCGCGATTAGAGAACTTCAGTGGGGGAGGATTAGTGAGTCTGGCAGAGTGCGTGGTTATATGTGGCAGGGCGCGCATTCAAATGGATGGCCCACAGTGAAGGTTATTTACACAATCGAAGGTGAGGATTTAATCGTTATCCATGAAGCCACGTTCGAAACCCCAGGACACTACCGGAAAGGCCTCGCCTAAAGCTCAATCCACGCGCTTTCGCAAAGCCGCACGGGAAGCTGGCGTCGATCCCGATGCGGATATTGACGAGGTGATGCGGCGGCTTGCCGGTCAACCCAAGGCAAGCACGAAGCACAAAGAACCATCTAGATAACGCTATTCATCACGTTAGCTGAATTACGTTTGCTCCCGGCGGGAGCTGAGGAACAGCAATCTGCTGGATGAAGCCATGTCCCAACGCCCATTGTGCATCATGAGTACGTTGCTCTCTAAAAAGAGCGCCCGCACGCCGAGCAGTAAGATTAGTACGGTTCGCTATAATGCCCCCAATGCGCTTGTTGTCGGCAACCACACTATCCAAAACCTGACGGAGATTTCGCTCTTCCAAACGGATGGGTCCTGGCTGGTCGATACCGACGCTATGAAACATAAATGTTGATGGGGGGCTAGCTAGGCGGCTCGCCCCCGCCAAGAAAATCACGTTAGCAATTGAGTCCACGTTTCCCACGTTGTGCGTTGTTAGATTAATGGGCAGTGCGAGGATCATGTTGTGCGCGTGGATGCCAGCAAGAACGTTGCCGCCATTGCTATTAACCAGCAACGTAACGTCCCTATCTTGGCTATTTGCTACACCGCGAAGCGCGGCAATGAGTTCATGCGTGTTTTGGGGGTTTATATCTCGGGAAAAATGGACGTATTGCATAGCCCGATATCCTGGTTGCTCCTTTAAGGTTAGTGCAACCATAGCAGGCCGTGTTCATCAAGTATACAATCACCTAAAAGAATAGCGATCTTCCTCGGCTCTCACGAAAGGAGAATACAATTGGCCGTTTTGAAGCCATCGACGCCAATCGTGCCTGAGCCTCTTCCCTTTATCGACCTTCAGGCTCAGCGTAAGCGTATCGGCAATCATATTGACAAAGCTGTGGCCCGCGTAATGGAGCATGGACAATTTGTTCTCGGGCCGGAAGTGAAGCAGCTTGAAGATGCCTTGGCACAATTTTGCGGCGCCAGGCACGCGATAACTTGCGCCAACGGCACCGACGCCCTCATCCTCGTGCTCATGGCCGAGGGTATCGGTCCAGGCGATGCGGTGTTCGTACCGAGCTTTACCTTCGTAGCGACAGGAGAGTGCGTCGCTCTACGGCGTGCCACTCCAGTGTTCGTGGATGTCGATCCGCGCAGCTTCAACATGGAACCGGCAAGTCTCGATCGGGCTATCACCGTTGCCTCGAAGGCTGGGCTTACACCGCGCATGGTCATAGCCGTGGATCTCTTCGGCAGACCTGCCGACTATTCCGCACTTCGTACGGTTACCGACAAGCACGGGCTCACACTTGTCGCTGATGCGGCGCAATCCTTCGGCGCACGGCTTGGCGAGACCCGCGTTGGGGTGCTGGCGGACTACACCACGGCGAGTTTTTTTCCGGCCAAGCCGCTCGGCTGTTACGGGGACGGTGGCGCGATCCTCATTAACGATGACACCAAAGCCGAGCTATTGTTGTCACTCAGGCTCCACGGGCAGGGGAATGATAGATATGATAATGTTCGGATCGGCCTGAACAGCCGGCTTGACACGCTACAAGCTGCTATTCTCCTCGAGAAGCTACGCATCTTCGATAGCGAGATCGAGGCCCGTAATGAAGCCGCTCGCCGCTACAACGCTTTATTGTCAGATATCGCTGTTACTCCGGAAATGGACCAGGGAATTACCTCGGTCTGGGCACAGTACACGATCCTGCTTAGCGATAGCGGCACCCGCAAGGCTGTACAGTCAAGCTGTGCCGCGTCCGGGGTGCCGACCGCAATCTATTATCCAATTCCACTCCATAGACAGACCGGCTACCGTGAATTTTCTATGGATCCAGAAGGACTGCCACACTCGGATTGGCTTGCCGAGCGAGTCCTGAGCCTGCCGATGCACCCTTATCTTACCGCCGCTGCTCAAGAACAGATTTCACGTGCCGTGTCTGACGGCATCTTGGCTGGCGCTACTTAGGCCCTTAACCCGCTCGACCGGCTCCGGTCGCTATTGTCACAATCGTCGGCAGTCTCGAGCAATTCCGGATATGCTTCGAGGAAGGGAAGCACAGGCTTCGCTGCACCGAACATGTAAGGATTCCCGGCTAGCGCCAGGCGATATTGCCGCATTAGCGGATGGTCCTCTTTCACGCAAGCAAACTTGCTAGTGAGTGTTTTGAGCTTGTAGCTAACCGCCGCCCTGATCTCCTCTGGCGTGCAATTGTGTACCTCGTAGCCGCGGCGGCGCAAAATAGCGTGGTTTACGAGTATGGATTGCATTGGTTCACGGTAGGTCTCGCGCAGCGAGAGATACCGTCCTTTGTTCCGGTCATAGACGCGTTTGAGCGCGAAGTCGGTATTGTCGGTCCAAATCTGCCAGTCGTTAGAGATGCAATTGACGAGAAGCATAGGTGTGCCAAATGTCATGGCCACCGTAGTCAGGCCCGAGGTCGTGCCGATGACAAAGCGCGCTGTGGCGAGCAGGAAGATGTCCATCTGCTCGGATTTAAAATCGCTATGGGCGTAATCGATCACATTCGGCATTTCCGGCAGCGGCTTCATCGAGGCGTCACCCATGCGGATCACCCAGCCGCCGCGTGAAGTAATTTCCTCGATCGCGCCGAAATAGTCTTCGATCTCGGCGCTCCGATGCTCGCTGATGGTGCCGGTGCCATCACGATAGAAGCCGCCTTCTCGCACGTGTAAGGCGACGTACCAGGCGCCCTTGGGCAGACCGAGTGCGCTAAGCTTCCAATGTCCCTCGTGTTTGTCCCTTTCCGACAATTGGAGCAAAGGCGGCCGGCCCTGATTAGCCCACAGCATTTGCGCCCGCGCTGCCGCGCGGGTCCAAGGTTCGGCAACAGGGCCATCGGATGGTAACGCCATAAACTGGTCGCCCAAAAAGCGTTGGTAAGGAAACAACTCATTCACAAGCACCTCTGACCGAACGATGCTGAAATACGGCTCCCAATAGGAAAGGTAGTGAGCATTCGAGACTTTGTTCTCGGGCGCGAGAAGCAGATGATTACCGCGCGGCAACTCGCCGAGCTCGACCATCTTTCGGTAGCTCCCAAGAAGGCCGATATGGCCGAATTGCGTCACCCACTCATAAGACAGTATGCGCACCGGTTGGGAGGGATCGAAGTTTTTGACTTCGATCTGCAGGCAATTCAATAGCACGTCCGGAAGGGAGAAGTTCGTGGCGAGTGTTTTTTGGAACGACAATGCCTTGTTGTAAAACCGGAAGCTCTCTGCGCTGCGGCCTTGGAGGAACAGGTCTTCGGCAAACCGCACAAGATTATCGTAAATCATAAGATAGCCGGCCGACCGCAGTTCCCATTCATGAGGCTTGTATTTGAGGATGTCATAGCGGCCTGCATAGTTCTGATGGCCCATGACGATGCGAGGCTCAAGCGCCGCAGACACGTAGAAGCACGATGCAGCCTGCGAGTAATCCCCAGACATAAGGTAAGCGCGCCCAAGCATCGTCCGGGTCAAATGGCAGTCAGGGTGAATCTCTGCCGCCAAGGAGAGATAATGTCGCGCGGCCGGGATGTTGAGGCGGTAGAGATGCGCTATGCCTGCAATTAGCGCCAGGTAGTAGTTGGAGATGCCACGGTGTAGCCGGAAATCGTGGGCAATTCGCTCATAGTCTTGTGTGAAGTAGAGCGTCTGGTAATAGACGGTCGCTTCCAGGTTGGCCTGATTGAGGATATTCGGCCGGAAAAGGAGGTTGAGGAGGCGTGCTGTTTTGATCGCTGTCTGGTATTGCCGTGCGCCAAGGTGCGCCTGTATCGAGAGGGCCAATCCATACCGCACTATGGCGAGCGGCAACCGCGCGAAGGGACGGAGGCCAGTTCGATCCAACCAGTGGGCGAGTCGCAAGAAGTAATAGCCACTTCCATAAGGCTGGATGGCCCTTTCAGTCAGTGGGGAAATCAGAGCAGCGATGGTCGCCAGGGCTGAACGCCTGCGATAGACGACTAAGAGAACCCGTCGGCCGGCAATGCGTATCGGATAGACCAAATAGCCGGTGAGTCTCCGGATTGAGAAGACCTGCGGTAATCGGTCAATATGCCAGTCGCGATAAATCCTCTGAAAAATGCTGGCCTTAGCCACCCGACGTTGGGACGTGTATCCCCCGGTAGCTAGCGCATTGGCGAGACGGCGGATGCTGCCAGGCCCCGCGCCACGCTTCCCCGATTTCCGCATGTGTCCCCACAACGCACGCAAAAAAAATACCCCGTGGATCAACCAACTATGTCATAAAAGTTTCAAAATCCAAAGAGTGCAAAATTGGCGATATGTTGACAAGCGCTTCGATTTTCCAGCAAGACCCTCAAGGCTCTCAATGGGCCTTCTCTCTTCCAGTCCATGGTTTGCGGTAAAATCGGGCTGTCATGACGGCAGTGTTAGATAATACCGAGGCAGCTATCCGAGATCTCCGGGGGCAGGTCGCACCGGGCAAGCGCATCGCCTTCGTCTCCGGCAATTTCAATATCGTACACCCAGGGCATTTGCGGCTCCTCAAATTCGCCGCCGACAGCGGCGATGCACTGGTCGTGGGCGTGAATCCCGACGGGACGCCAGGGGTAACCATTCCTGCGGATATGCGCATCGAGGGTATCCGCGCCATATCCATGGTCGATCACGCACTTCTCCTCGAAGAGCCACCCCACATTTTCATCGCCAAGCTCAAGCCCGAGATCGTGGTCAAGGGCAAGGAATATGAGGGCGACTATAATGCGGAGCAGGCTGTCGTCGATTCTTATGGCGGTCGGCTGTTGTTCAGTTCAGGCGAGGTGCGCTTTACCTCGCTCAATCTGCTTCAACAGGAATACCTTGAGACCAATCTCTCGAATATTCAAAAGCCGCGCGACTATCCCATACGTCACGGCTTCAAGATCGACGAGCTGAAAGCCGAGGTCGGCCGTCTGAACGGAATTCGGGTGCTGGTGATCGGTGATTTGATCATCGATACCTATGTCGACTGCGAGCCGCTCGGCATGTCCCGTGAGGACCCGACTGTTGTCGTCACGCCGCTCGACCAAAAGGTCTTTGTCGGCGGCGCCGGCATCGTCGCAGCGCATGCGCGCGGTCTGGGCGCGGAAGCGAGACTCCTGACGATCGGGGGGCGCGACGAGCAGGTTCCGTTCGCGCAAGAGCAGCTCTTCGGCCTTAAGGTCGAGAACGAGATCTTGATTGACGAGACGCGGCCGACTACCCACAAAATGCGCTATCGCGCCCAAGGCAAAACCTTGCTGCGCGTGAACCGGCTACGGCAGCACGCGGCGAACCAAGAACTCGTATCGAAGATGATTAAACGGGTAGAAGATCTGCTCGATCAGACCGATCTGCTGCTATTCTCCGACTTCAACTATGGCTGTCTGCCTCAGGTTCTGGTTGACGCCGTGACGGCGTTGGCGTCAAAGCGGAATGTCATGCTTGCCGCGGACAGCCAGGCCTCCTCGCAGGTCGCCAATATCGCGCGCTTCAGGGGGATGATACTGATCACCCCGACCGAGCACGAGGCGCGACTGGCCTTGCAAGATTTCGAGTCCGGACTTGTCATACTAGGCGATCGCCTCAAGAATGCGGCTCAGGCTGACAACGTCCTGGTAACGCTAAACGCGGAAGGTCTGCTTGTTCATGCACCGGAGGATGGCGAATACCAGACCGATCGACTACCAGCCTTCAACACATCACCTAAGGACGTGGCAGGGGCCGGCGACTGCATGTTCACCTGCACAGCTATGGCGCTCAGGGCTGGGGTCGATATTTGGAGAAGCGCCTATCTCGGCTCGCTCGCAGCCGCGCTCCAAGTCTCGCGCGTCGGCAATCTGCCTATCGACGTTAAGGATCTGCTTGCTGAGATCGACCATACGTAGCCCCGCTGGCCACATCTAATGCGCGCCTTGCTTCTTGCCGCAGGTTTGGGCACCCGGTTGCGCCCCTTGACCGAAACGGTGCCAAAATGTCTGGTGCGCATTCACGACAGACCACTGCTCGATTATTGGCTCACCAATCTGTTCTCCAGCGCAGAGATAGAACGGGTGCTGGTCAACACCCATTATCATGCGGGGCCGGTTAACGAATATGTTGCCAGCACGCCCTGGCACGATCGCATCGACCTCGTGCATGAGCCAGAACTCCTCGGCACCGGCGGGACAATAAAATCCAATCTCTCTTATTTCGGCCTGGACTCGTTCCTGGTCGCGCATGCCGATAATCTCACCAATTTCGATATCGGAAGTTTCATCGCGGCGCACGAGGCGCGGCCGCCTTACTGCGCGCTCACCATGTTGGCCTTCCGCACCGACGACCCGCGTTCCTGCGGTGTGGTCGAGCTAGATAAGGAAAACATAGTACGGAAATTCCATGAGAAGGTTGCGGAACCGCCCGGCAATCTCGCCAATGCGGCAGTCTATGTCTTTTCCCCAGAGGTTGCTCGTTTCATCGGGGCCATGCCGGGCCCCTTCATCGATCTCAGCACCGAAGTGATCCCGCATTTTCTCGGCCGTATTCTCGCGGTCGAAACCAGCGGTTATCATCGTGACATCGGGAATTTGGAGAGTCTGCGGCGCGCTCATGCTGAGTTCGAATTTGAGTACAACAATTAAACGGCGATGAGCACCCAGATTCTCCGCTGTCGTCATAAAGGATCGCTGAGCCAAGTCCTCATTAAATTCCCATCCTTTGGAACTCTGTCGTGACAGGCAAGAGCACAAAAGTGGTGTAGGGCGCTTCTATGCTATTCAACAGTTTCGTCTTCATTTTCGCCTTCTTACCCGCGACGCTCGCCCTTTATTTTTTAGGACGACATTATCTCGGGTTACGCTATGCCAATGGTATCCTAGTTATATGCTCACTCTTCTTCTACGCTTGGTGGAGTCCGCCATATCTGCTGTTGATAGTTTTCTCGATTGTCGGCAATTTCCTGCTCTCGCGTCTTCTCTTCCGCACTTTCGGACGCTTGCAGAAGTGGATTCTTGGCATCGGCATTGGCGCTAATCTGGCGTTACTCGGTTATTTCAAATACACGGCATTTCTGGTCGATAATTTGACTAGCCTTCTTTATCTCGGTTGGCCGGTTCCTCAAATTGTTTTGCCCATTGGAATCTCTTTCTACACCTTTCAGCAGATCGCATTCCTCGTAGATGTCGGCGGACGCCATAGGGAAACTCGAGATTTTATCAATTACGCGCTATTCATTTCGTTTTTCCCGCAGCTAATCGCCGGCCCTATCGTCTTCCACAACGAGATGATGCCGCAATTTGCGCAGCCGAAAAGCTACGCGCGCCGCCGTCTGCTCTTTGCTGTTGGGCTGACGCTTTTTGTAATCGGTCTTTCGAAAAAAGTACTGATTGCCGATTCGGTAGCACTATTTTCGACACCCGTCTTTGACGCGGCGTTGGTGGGTACTCCCCCCAGTCTCATCGAGTCCTGGGGAGGAGTGTTAGCCTATACGTTTCAGATCTATTTTGATTTCTCTGGTTACTCCGATATGGCTGCCGGACTAGCCTTGCTTTTCGGTATTCGCCTACCCATAAATTTCTTCTCCCCATACAAATCCGCCAGCATCATCGAGTTCTGGCGGCGTTGGCACATCACACTCTCCCGCTTCTTGCGTGATTTTGTCTATATCCCATTGGGCGGGAACCGAGTTGGTGAAACACGCCGGATCATCAATATCCTCGTGACAATGCTGTTGGGTGGTATATGGCACGGCGCGGCTTGGACGTTTGCCATATGGGGGGCCCTGCACGGTATTTTTATCTGTATCAACCATATCTGGCGCAAATTGCCATGGCACAAGTCTGCGAAGTCAGGAAGCGCACTCACAAGATTTCTCAGCCGCACATTAACTTTTATTCTCGTTGTTATCGCTTGGGCGTTTTTTCGGGCAGAGACGACTGATAGCGCTCTGCTCATCGTGACTGGAATGTTTGGCGGGCACGGGATTGGCTTACCGGCCGGTTTGGCCAACCTTTTTGAAGCGGCAAATGCACCTTGCTCGGCATTTCGAATTTGTGGCGTAATGACCCCAAATGATATTGTGAACTGGGAATTCGGCTTACCATTGCTCGCGGCATTGCTTGCCGTGGTATGGCTGGCGCCAAACAGCTACGAATTGCTGGGGGGGTATCGGCCCATGCTATTAATCCTCGACAATCGCGTCGAACGAACCACGTGGTCGTTCAAATTGCGACTGAATTGGAAGTACGGTATCTTGATCGGACTTCTTTTCGGCATCTGTACCATTATCATGACAGGGGAGTCGGAGTTTTTATACTTCCAATTCTAGGAGCGCGGATGGGTCGTGACGCCTCATAATATTTATTCCTATTTTACTAGCCTAGCGGTTGGCTGTCTTGCGCCGATAGCTGTCGTCGGCTGGATAAACTATTCCGTCGACAACGAGGGATTTTTTGGCCCCAAGACCGGATCGTACGGGGCTCTCGTTGAGCGTCTCTTTAGGTCGCAACATGGCATCACCATCACCCAAGGAGACGTGCGTTTTGTGAAGCTGGCGATGATAGAGCGCTCACGCGCCGACTGTTACATAAATGGCTCAAGCCATCAGATGGAATTCAACTCTCACAATTGGCCCGCCGCGGCCGCATATGGCTGCAAGCAGCTTTCAAATATTGGTGTATACTATAGCGCTTATGAAGATGCCGTCATTCAGATCGACGCGCTGCTTAAGAATCCGAACTTCAAGACTTTGTTCTTGGCAATGGACCCCTGGATATTCCGAAAAAATAAAACACGGCGCTACGAGGTCATGGCACCGGTCCATATGGCAGCCCGCACAAGATTAGGTCTGCCGCACGATTCTGATGAATATAAGAGCACTGTGCCGCGCGCTTCGATCTATACCCAGGTGCTCAATTTTAGCTACTTCAGGCATAACTTGCGCGCGCTCCTTAACGACAGAAAAACCACTCCTGCAGGGGTCGAGGCTGATGAGGAGAAGAGAGAGGGGGTAGCGAAACGAGAAATCTTCAACAGCGATGGCAGCCGCGTTCGGCCAATTGACAGTTACAACAAACTTGTTGGTCGCGGGCGGTATTTCGATGCTGGAAATATTAAGCCGCCCTTCATAAGCGAAGATGTGGTTTCAGAGCTTAAAATCATACTTCAACGCGTCAAGGCAGCAAACAAGCAGGTTGCATTCATCCTTACGCCGTACAGTCCGCAAGTATGGGAATGCAAGGGCGACAATGAACGCTCATGTTTAGGTTTGCGCGAAGTCGAAGCTCAGATAGAGAAACTGGCCGATGAGTTAGGCATTGACATTTTCGGCAGCTACCGTCCCGAGATAGCGGGGGTTAACTCTGATGAATTCTTGGATGGCCATCATATGAGTCCCACGGCTTTTCAGCACATCAAGCTGACTAGGCGTCCTAAGCATGGTTCCTTGCACACTGAGGCAATGCGGGACAGACATTGAATCCGTGTCGGAGCGTTAGGGAGGTAAAATGGACAAACTTCAAGTGCGAGAGGGCCCCCGAATAGAGAAAATTGATCTCGCAAAGCCGGGCGTCGAAGAGTTCATCCCGGCGACGATGGACAACATCCGCGATTCCTTGAAACGTTTCGGGGTCGCCATTGTCCGCGAGGCCTTTGATGTCGCTGAGATTGAGGGCCTCATTGAGAATGCAACAGCCCATGCCGCGAAGGTAGAAGCCGCAGCAAGAGACGGTACGATCGGCAAGTTTGCCAGAGCAGTCGCCGACATCGATCCAGAAACGGCGGGGTGCACCTCTAATTTTACCGAGACTAGCCTGTACAAGGCGCTGATGCGTGGAGTTGTACGTTCAATGCTGCTCGAGGCCATTGGTCCTGACGTTTATTGGGTCAATGCCCAAGCGCGGGTTGTCGTCCCGGATTCGAACCTTGATAAGAATGGACGACTACCTTTGCATATTGAGCGGCGTGCGTTCAAATACGACGGGCTCCACAATATCTGGACCCCCCTTACGCCGCAGGGAGTCGTAACAAACGTCGATACGCCGGGGCTGCAATTCTTCGTCGGGCGCCTCGACTACTTTCAGAGCCTTTCGCCGGAGACCGAGGAGTCGATCGTCAAATACCTAAGCTCGATTGGAAGGGAAAGTCATCGGCACGGGCTTCAAGGTGACAAATATGGCTTCTTCTTCCGTCCAAAGCTTAAAGCCGGAGATGTCGCGCTATTTACGGGTTTTGCGCCTCATACGGGCTACATACCGGAAAACGCACGCCTTACGCGGGTAGCTTTTGATATTCGCATTTTCCCAAAATGTGACGCTCCCGATATCAAACCGCTGTGCTTGGCAGCGTAGGTGCATGCGGGCCCCAAATAGGGGCATCGACTTCTTCCTTAGTTCGCCCAACCGAAATGGGTGAAAAGACGCGGCGGTATCATGGCTGTTAGCCGGTGCAGTTGCTCTGCCGAGATTCCTTGTCGCCAAGCCCCCGGTTCACTACCTCCAAATAGGAGGGTCTCGTCCATTGAGGTTATTTGAAGCGGCACCGGCCGGATGCTGTAAAAGTCCAGGACAGACGCGAAGTAGTAATGCGGGTCACCCACTAACTCTTCATGGGACCTGATCAACACGTTTAGCCTAGGGCAGCTCTCGATTGCATCGAGCCACGTTGTCAGCCAGATCACAGCTTTCCTGACAAAATTGTCGATGCGATGGTCAAATGTCTCGTTCTCCATTGGGGCGGTAAATATTTTCGGATAGCGGCCAGCCTTCAAGAGATCGGGATAATCGCGAAAATAACGCATGCGGGCATTAACCAGCGCCGAAGCACGCGGATCGCGGACATGTAGCAGGATTTTGTTGAGGCCTGCATGCAACAGGACTTCAACGTTGTTCTTATCACCCGCAAGATGCCAACCACCCACCAAGCCGCCTAATGCAAACTTGGCGGCTGCATCCCGCACGACTTCGTTGTTCGTAAATGAGCCTCTAAAAAGCGATGGACCCAAAATGTACTCAAGAGATTGGATTAGCGTCTGGCATACACACTTAGTGTCCGCGAAAGGTAATGTAGCTGCGACGATGCTTGGTCTCTGTGCGAACAGCGCTGGCATGGTTCTAGGAAGCTAGAATTGAACGATCTGTTTGCCAAGCGTCCTCTAAAGTATCAGTCTCTGCTGCTTCAACAGCCTCGGGTTTAGCTGACGGTGGGGGAGGCCTGCGCGCCAACCAAGCTATAGATCGGACGCAAACGAGGCCAACGCACCGAACGACCATTGAGGGCCGTGGAAGATGGTGACGAAGTCTCGTATGGCACGGCATAATCGGACAGAACCTCAGCCAATCCTTCAACTTTTAGGTCTATGAATGCCATATCTCCACTCCACTGCCAGACAGCCTCGGCCGTTTGATATTTCACGGCGACCGCGAAAGCGCGGTCAAGGCAATCCGATAGTCTTTGCAAGAACTCGGGTGGCTGTACGAGCTCTGGCTCAAGGACCTGAAGGCGTTTGGTGATCGGATTGCCGAGCGCATGGCGAATCTCTTCACCGGAGGCCTCGGAGCCAACCATGCGCGCTAGGCTGAAGAACTTCCCCTCTATATCATCGTAATCGACGACTGCATGACTCTGCTGTTGCTGCTGCACGAACGTAAGCGCCTTCAGATCGTTATAAAAGAGAACCAGAAGGTCCTCGACAGCATCTTCTACCGGGTAATTGATGGCGTCCGTCCCAGCGGCATCGGGATTAGCTCCGCGTAATGGCGCATCGCCCAAGGTGATTAGCATCGCTTTCAGTTTCGGAGATTTCCAGCTTGAAACCACATCGACAAGCTGTTGATCGACGGAAGCGGCCTTTGAAACGGCGTCGGCATTCAGCTCATGATGGACCCCCCGCAACTTCCACGCCGTGAATAGTGCGGCGTAGCTCCGCTTGAGCAAGATGGTCCAGATACTCTTGTCGAATAACTCACCCAACCGGTTGAATATTTTGGGATCGAGATAACCGTAAGGATCGAAAATCAACTTTGAGCCATAGCTTAAAGGCGCGAGGGGCATGACAGGATCGCTCCCGCAAGCCTGCAAGATGCAGTCTTTAAGCGATACGGTGAATTCATCGACATAAAACATGCAGGGGATGCGGCTCCTGATACGGTAATCTAAACTTCAGCTCAAGCCTGGTCACCACGTCCGGGAGCTGATCGAGGGTAGTCTGGAGCCAAGTGGATCCAGTCCGCCCATTGCCGATTATGAGGAAAAATCGGGATCGGGAGTCGCGTGGCCAGAATTGACGAAAAGCCCGTTGGTCCCACAGCCAATGGGCCATACCGGCCAAGCCTTGCCACATTTATCATCCCCATCACTTCCATGTCGCGTGCGGCAGATGTTAGCAGAGGTGCACTAATACCGTAAACCTCGGGCAGACTGCGGCAAAAGTGCTATCTGGTTGTAACACTTTGGGACCTGATCATAGTGTCGGTATGATTTTATGGATTTGGCAGCAGCTGGCCGTACTCTGGTTTGATGTCGGCATGCGGATATTCAGCAGCGTACAACCAATTAAAGTACTCCCAGATGATATGTGGACACGATGCGAGACGATCCTGATTTCCAAACGTATCACGACCAATGGCTTCGGCAATACGACAACCTCAATTACGGTACGAACCTTTCGAGTTGGATTCTGCTCCGGACTCACCATTTGATCGAGAAGCCGTTCTCGCCATCACATCACTTCGGACGAGTGCTGGAAGTAGGAGCCGGAACGGCAATCCATTTTAAGTTCGTAAGGCATAGTTTCGACGAATATGTCATGACTGATCGCACGGCAATCGAGGGTTCAACTGCATATGAATGGAGTGCCGGCAAGGTACGTACCGAGCGTCAGGATGCTACTCGGTTGACTTATCCCGATCACAGCTTTGACCGCTTGATCGCGACTCACGTGCTAGAGCATCTCTACCGGCCCCATGAAGTTCTGCGTGAATGGAATCGAGTAGTACGACCAGGCGGTGTTCTATCGCTCATACTACCGTGCGACCCAGGCTTGATGTGGCGATTGGGACGCCTATTTGGGCCTCGGCGTAGAGCCCGAAGCACCGGTCTCGACTATGATTATTGGATGGCACGCGAGCATGTAAATCCGATACACAATCTCGTAGGCTTTATCGAATACTACTTTGAGGATATTACTGAAGAGTGGTGGCCAATGCGGCTGCCTCTTCCCGATTTGAATCTGATATATGCCGTCAACATCAGGAAGTCTTTAAAATAACGGCTCGCTTCTTTTGTGATGCATCACAAAGAGCTGCTTCTGGAAAACACACGTGAAGGGCGTTGAGGCGATGACCGGTCGGCATCTCATGGTTACTGCCTTCACGGCGCTGATGGTAGCGATCGTAGTGATCGGCTGGCAGTCCTTCTCGCGCGAGATACGGTCTCCAGTGATGGATGAACATTGCTATGTTGCGATTGCCAGCGATCTCAGTGCTTACGGTACTTTCACCAATGGCTGTTTCAAGGCAAAAGACGAAGCGATAGTACCTGGTCGCTTCTTTGGACCGGCCTATCCATTATTCATTGCCGCCCTCTCTGCCGCCGACGAGAGGCTGCGATCGACCATAAAATGTCACGCCGAAAACCCGGGAGGCCGCGGAGCGGAGTGTCCCAAGCACTTCCATAGTCTCATAGCCGTTCAGGTTTTACTGGCAGCATTCGGTGTTTTTTTTATTTTCCTGACCGCACGCGAAATCTCACAATCCGAGGCCGTGGCATGGCTGAGCCTGGCGCTTGTTCTCGGTGCCAGCGAGGTCGGATATTACGCGCGCACATATCTGACGGAAAACCTGGCCTTGGTAAGTTTTTTCGCCTTTTTGTATTTCCTGACGCGAACCGTATCGAGAGATGAGGGATGGACCGCCGCCGCGGCAGGGGCAGCGTTAGCTCTAGCCGCCCTTTCACGCCCCGCCTATCTCTATCTATTCCCCTTCGTGGCTGGCGGCGTGGTCATAGCTCTGCATTATCAAAAGCAACGCCCCTGGCGAAGGGGAATGCGGCAAGCGAGCATTCTCCTTTTGGCCGGCATGTTGGTCATGTCGCCTTGGCTTGTTCGCAACCTCGTGCTGTTCGGCGATCCGTTACTCACTAGAGGTTATGATGCGCTCAGCATCGCATTTCGCGTGTCATATAATGCGATGAGTTGGTCCGAATGGGCAGTGTCATTTGTCTTCTGGCTACCGGATTTCGGCGACAAGCTCTCACAGGCGGTTTTTGCGCCTTCCCTCTATGAGCGCTTTAGCACGACTTACCCACATGGTTTTTATCTAATGGGAAAACAATTATATAAGGAGAGCCTGGTTGCAGCAGGCAGCCCTGATACTCAGACGTCCTATCTGGTCCACAAATACATATTCGCTGATTTCTTGAAGCATGTTCTGGTCAGCTTGACATTGGCGTTGCGCGGGATGTGGGTAGGTAAATATCTCGCCCTTGTTGGTTTTGTGCTGATCCCCCCTGTGGCAGTGTGGATGTGGCGGGATGGTCGGCTATGGCCTTTCCTTGCCCTTATTCTGCCGCCGCTCTTCATGGTCGGGCTGCATGGCTTCGTATCTGTGAATGTGGTGCGGTACAATGTCCCCATGCTCGCCGTGTTTGCGTTCACTCTATCGGTAGCGATTGTTCGTCTTGTCCGTCTAGTACCACGGTGGAGAAACCGCTTGTCGGCTGACCAGCCCGTCTCGACCCGGGGGGTACATTGAAATACGCAGCATTGATCCTGGTGACATTGCTCCTGTCCACCGGACAGATATTGTTCAAAAAGGCTGCCGTCATGGCCGACGCAAGCTTCACGGCTACGCTCTTCAATGGCTGGACGATTGCCGCCATCGCTCTCTATGGCCTGGCCACCGGACTGTGGATCTGGGTGCTGCGGACCACCCCCCTCAATAGCGCTTTCCCGCTACTTGCGCTGAGTTTTATTCTGGTTCCAGCCGCCGCCTGGTACCTGTTCGGCGAGACTTTGAATTGGCGTTACCTTATTGGAAGCACGCTGATCGTGGCGGGCATAGTGACCATAGGCCAGTAGTAATCGTGGAGCGCAATCGGATCGCCGTAATCGTACCCTGCTACCGGGTGTCGGGCCAGGTACTCGACGTGCTCGCCGCGATTCCGGACTCGGTAGAGGGTGTTTTTTGCGTCGACGACGCGTGCCCCGAAGGATCCGGGAGACTTATCGAACAGACAACCCGTGATCCCCGAGTCCTGGTTCTATTCCACACGACTAACCAGGGCGTCGGCGCCGCCGTTAAGACTGGCTATCGTGCTGCCCGCGCGGCAGGCTTCACCATAGCCGTAAAGCTCGACGGCGATGGGCAAATGGACCCCGCTCTGATATCTCGATTCGTAGCACCCATTATCGCTGAACAAGCCGACTATACGAAAGGCAACCGATTTTTCTTTCCTGATGACTGGCGCGACATGCCCGGCTTGCGGCTCTTCGGCAATGCCATCCTGTCGTTCCTGGCAAAACTGTCCACCGGCTATTGGAATCAATTCGACCCCACCAACGGTTATACGGCCCTGCAACTTCGGGTCTTAGATCTGATGCGGCTGGATAAAGTTGCCGACCGCTATTTCTTCGAGACCGACCTATTGTTTCGTCTCTATATCGCGCGCTGCGTCGTCAGAGACATCCCAATGACCGCCCAGTACAAGGGTCAGCCGTCGAGCTTGAAGGTGCGATCGATCATACTGCCCTTTGTGGCAGGCAATACGCGCAATTTCTTTAAGCGCATTTTCTACAGCTATTTCTTGCGCGACTTTCAAGTCGCCTCGATCGAGTTTGTGCTCGGCCCGGTGCTCTTATTGATGGGGTTGATTTTCGGCGGCTACCACTGGTGGCTGTCATTCGCAAGCGAAGTGACGGCAACGCCTGGAACGGTCATGATTGCTGCCTTGCTGATTATCCTCGGAGTCCAATTTACGCTTTCCGCACTCCATTTCGACCTGCGTAACGTGCCGACAGTCCCGGTTCATCCATTACTGATCACGCAATGCCTCGATCAGGGATTGAAACTAGACCTCAACAAGCCTGATCGTCGGTAAGTTACTGTGACCTATACCAACCCAGGAGGCCTATCCTGCCCGCAAAGTCTATTGCACTCTCAGGGCTGCCATCCGAATCTTTCACGCAGAGACAACGGTATCAGGGCCCAGCAACGCTCCTGCTGCTCCGGGGTGAGGATTGACCGCCACTCCTCCGTCTCGCCCTTGCGATAGTGCCGGCATTCGGACAACGTCGTCCCTTAACCGAATTTCTCGAGCCTCGCTCTGACCGATATTCCAGCTCATCCTTCCTGAGATACGGTTTTAACTCTGCAGCCTTCATCCTGCACCTAAAAGCAGCCTAACGCCTGCTGAGGGGAACCGTGCCCCCGTCACCATAACTGATCTCAACAAGTCATGTCCCTGCCGCACTGTTTCCTGATTGTTGGGAATACCCGTGTCGGTTCGACATGGATGGCGACGAGCTTTCACCTCCTACCCGGAATCCGCTGCCGTCGTGAGATACGTTGGCGGCATCCTTATCAGATCAAGGATCACGACGAGCACATCTATTTAGAAAGTTCAATCGGTTCCTTCAAGGAGGCGATACGCATTGCATGCCGCGAGTGGCTTCAAGCCGGGACATTGCACTCCGCTGCCAATTCAAACTGGAACCCTTCCGGTTTATAGCTCAGACGGTGCGCCTTGCGTTGCGCGAGTGGCTGCGATCGGGCGACATAGCATTCGGTTCCATATTCAAGCTAGACCCCTACGGGTTTATAGCTCGGCAAAGCTTTGCCAAGCTTCTCCCGAGACTGGAATCAGACGTTTACGTCTTCTTGCTCACGCGATCTTATGTCGAGATTTTCCAAAGCTGGAAGGCGATCGGCATCCGCCATCTCGTCAACCATGATGTCGCCGAACTCTCCCGCGACAGTCAACTCGTCGAGCGGATGGTCGCCAATCATAGTGCCGCTATTGTCCCCCGCTGCGTGGTGCTGACAGCTAAAGGAGTGCCCATGGTGTCCTCCTATCCTCGTGATGCGATACTCTATCCGGTCGAAGAAGCCATCGAGGACTTACTGGTGTTATTCTATAACGACATCATGTCGTTCCGTGCGTTTGGTCGCGCGGATTGCTTCGAGGTTGTGGAGTACAACGATATCGGGGGCAAGCTTCCCAGGCTCGCGTGCATACTCAATCATAGCCTCGCCAAGGCGCAGGTCGAGCATCCTGGAGAAGCCGCTCACCTTGAAGGTAGAGCCCGACGACGCCTCATTGTTGCTTCCTTCAGAAGCGCTTCGAGCTGTCTCAGATTACCTTGAGGCCGAGTTCAGGAAAGTCCGCGATGGGAAAAATCCGCGAGGGTTTCTGCGGCACAATGCGGGTCGATCAGTTTTCATTCTGCCCAGACTTGCACGCATCTTCGCGGCTCACCCGGAAACCAAGGACTTGGTAGAGCGGCTATCAGATTATTCGCCTAGAGGAAAAAGGTCGAAAGCCTGGATTTCTCAAAGGCCAGTGTATGAACCAATTTTTACCAGGCAGAATAGTTGAGAGAGAACGCCAGTGATTCAAGTCGAACCGAGCACGAGATCATGGGTGCCAAACGAAGCGCCGCCAGAGCGCGTCGGGGATCATCGCCGTGATCCGGTCCATTATATCTGATGCATCCGTTCCCGCCATTTCGGGGCTGGAACCTGACCTGAAGCGAGCGCCTGGAGGGGTAGGAGCGACCGTAGCATCGATCACGTAACAATCCACGATGCAACCGAGACAGTCTTGTTGTCGGCAAAAGTCCTGTATAAGTCATTAGCAAAGTGCGCTCCCCACGATAGGATGCGCACGGCTTATGTCATACGCTTAAGCGGGTAAAGCGTGATGTTATCAAGCACTGAACTGGAAGTACTGGATACCCCAGATGATCGTCGCGTTGACCGGTTTGTGGTTGAGGCGCAGCGTGCGTGGGAAGCAGGCAATTCAGTCAAGGCCATCGACGGGTATTGTCAGGCACTGCGGTTGGTGAACCGGTATCCACCAGCCAAACGTGAGCTTGATAAGTTCGCCAAGTCGTTTTTTGCTGATGCTATATCTGCGCGGGACGCGGGTGATACCGAGGGCGCCATCGTATTACTGGTGCGTTCGCGTGAGTTGAATCCGGATTCGGGTGAAGTGCGTGACGAGCTGAAACGGCTTCTCGCATCCTTGACGCCTGGGCGCGACCTGACGACCGAATGCCTCGCTATGCCCGACGCGGCGAGAGCGAGCGCGATCTACCGCGAGGCAATCCAGACCTGCATGGAGTTCGTCGCCTATGGCGGGATAAGCGGTGAAATATTCGAGTTCGGCGTGCTTGGCGGGTGGACCGCGCGGATTTTCGCCGAGACCATGGTGGACCTGCATTATCCCGCCGAGCTTTACCTATTCGACTCATTCACTGGATTGCCGCGCGACAAGCATGCACTCGATCAGGCAAGCTACGATGTCTCGCGGGGGGTCTGGGACGAAGAGATGGATGTGTCGCGGCTCGGGGAACAGATAGGCGAGAAGGTCCCTAAACACATTGGCCGATCTTTATCCCGCGTGATCAGCGCCGAGCGGATCAAGATCAAGCCTGGATATTTTTCCGAAACGCTGCAACAGCCGCTTAAGCGAAAGGCCGCTTTGGTGCACCTCGATTGCGACCTCTACAGTTCGACGAAAGAGGTCCTCGATGGCCTTGATGAAATGCAAGCACTGCAGGATGGCACTGTGCTCATGTTTGACGATTGGAATTGTCACCGCGCCAATCCGGCATTCGGACAACGTCGTGCCTTAACCGAATTTCTCGAGCCTCGCTCTGACCGATATTCCATCTCATCCTTCCTGAGATACGGTTTTAACTCTGCAGCCTTCATCCTGCACGAAAAATCTCCGTGAGCATGTCCGGGGATCACCGCGTATCGACGGCGTACGTCTTAGTTGCGGGTAATACTCGCGTGGGATCTACCTGGCTCTCGGCGAGCATGCATCAGTTACCGCAAATTCACTGTACGCGAGAGATCCGGTGGCTGATGCCATACCAGGAAGCACCGCTGCCGGTTCATACTTATATCGAAGCCGGCACCACTTCTATGAAAGAACGACTTGATGCCAGCTGTTCTGATGCTTGGAAGCCGGGGTTAATGGTGAAGGGCGCCAAGTTGAAATTCGACCCTTATGGTTTTGTGCCTCCAGAATGGTTTGCCCGTCTTGGGAACATCGTCGAGAACGATATTCGGGTGATATTTCTGCGACGCCCTTACATCGAGATCTTCGGCACATGGAAGTCGTTTGGAATTAGACAGCTTGCTAACGAAGATGCTCTGGCGCGAATGCAGCGCGACGGCGATCCGATCGTTGAGGACGAAAGGATACGGCTCGACCGATTTTTCTCAACAAGCGATGCCCCTTTGGAGATGAAGAATGTCGTAATATCCTCTAATGGTCAGATATATGGTCCAGAGGCGCAGAGATATTT
Organism: Alphaproteobacteria bacterium; assembly: GCA_016869535.1. Lineage (GTDB taxonomy): Bacteria > Pseudomonadota > Alphaproteobacteria > Rhizobiales > Methyloligellaceae > Methyloceanibacter. The sequence goes on from VGDX01000001.1 coordinate 19,798, forward strand.
GAATGGAGTAGATTCGAACAACGTCATTTGTTACCCGGTCGAGGAGGCAATCGATGATCATTTGGTGTTATTTTACAACGATTTGCTCACACTTTCCCTGCAAGGACACGGCCTTCAACTGATGTCCTATGCTGACCTGGCGGATGAGTTCTCGAGGGTTTTAGCTTCTCTGCATATCAAAATTTCCGAATCTGCTAGCCGCCAAGCGATGGCGAAGGCCTCTACAAAACGTATTGAGGACATAAACGCGGATTTGGTTCACCCAAGCGGCGCCTTAACAGCGATCTCGAACTATCTTGATATGCTTTTCCACCAAGTTCGATGCGGTGAGACGACGATCGAGGAAGTCATCCGTTACGATTCGGATCACGAGACCGTCTCCTTTTTGTTGCCTGGCCTCTCCGATATTTTTCTTGCGCATGAGGAAACTCGCGCATTGCAGACCAGCCTGAAGCCAATGTCCCCATCGCAACGTAGGTCGTTTGACGTCCGGACCGGGCGATGGACAAGCGGCCGGGAAATCTATCAGCCTTTGACCGCCGTGGGTTATAGCTCTAGATGGACGGCCTTAACTGCATGAGATTGCGCGCGAGGGAAGGGCTACATCCTGTGGTGCAGCGTACCCCCGACAAGGCCTTATTCATTGATTAGTATCGCTTTATGCTGGAAGGCCATACCGTCTAGAGGAAATAGCACGCGCTCATGGTGGCTTTGACTGCAAACGAACAAAGGAGCTCGGTCCACCAGTTCTTCGATCTTCTGCGTTTGCGCTTCCAGTATTATCGCAAGGTCGCGAGTTGGATGCTTGTCGACTCGGTGTGGCGGTTCCGTTGGCCGCTTGCTTGGTTCCTGGCGGCCAGCGCATTTGCCATCGCGTTACAGGGCGCGGCTCTCGGGTTATTCGTCGGCTATGGCCGCAAGCTGGAAAGCCAAACCAGCATCGAGCTCTGGGGACTTAGCGCTGATACCGCGCAATCCTATACGCTTCTTGCCGCTGCGATTGGCATCGGCGGATTGCTGTTCGTGCTGTCGTCCTTCGTTCGGATGTATGCGCAGAAGGGTTTTGCCAATCTCAGCGTTCGCTATGGTCTATTTTGCACCGAGCGGCTGTTTACGATCGTGGCGGGCGCTCTGCACGGCGCCGGCTGGAAAGACGTGCCTCTCGCTCAGGCCGAGTTCAGGAAACTGGTGACGGGTTCCGGTGTCATTTGCAGCCGCACCATGTATGCCTTGTTGGGCATGGTGCCGCAGGCGATAGGCTTGGTGGTCTATAGCGCATTCCTGGTCTATCTCGATCTGCTCCTGACACTGGCCATCCTGCTGATCCTCTGCCTGTCTCTGTTGTTCTTCTATGGACTGAGCGTGCAGATGTCGCGCGTGATCCGTTTGCGAGCCGAGAAGAGGATGCCCATGGTCGCCGGCTACGAGCGTCTGCTCAGCTTCATCAAGTTCGCTCCGGAGCCCATCGTCTCAGGCCATTTACTGCTTCACGATGTCGTATGGAAAGGCAGTTTCGCGGATTTTTTCCGGGCTATTTTCCATACCAAGATATTGGGAATGAGAAGCGCTCAGGTCGGCGAAATCACCCAGGCCATCGTGCTCGTCGTGATCGGCATCACGTTGGGCGGAAGAATCTTGGTTACCGGCACGGGTTTTGGCGACCTCATAGCCTACCTGATCGCCGGCCGTATGGCGATGGGTGCCTTTACAAGCCTGATCGGTACGATGGTGAGGATCCATCGCTACTATCCCGTGATCTCCAATTACTTCAATCTTATCGACTGGCTTGAGCGGCTGCGAGATAGTGCTCCGAAGGTGCTATCAAAGGACGCCATTAAATCCGCTATCATTACCGCACCCTCTCTTGCCAATGAGACATCCGTTCCGGAGCTTTTCCCTGGAGACCGGATCGCGCTCGTAACACCTAAGCCATTCGACCGGTTTGCGCTGTTGCAGGTCTTGCTGGCATTGCGCATCGGCGACGGCAGAGGTCGAATTACAAAAGGATCCGTGCCTCCGGCGGCATGCTGGCTGGTGCCAGAGGTGCCAGGAGAGATTCCAATGTCATTCCTTGAAGGCACCGGATTGCCGGCGGACACGACCTCTGCACAACTGCGCCGAGGCCTGACCAAGCTTGGTCTGCTGAAGAAGGCGATTACCGGTCTACCGAAAGATCTTGCTGCAACGCTGGACAAAGAGGCTTGGTTAGGGGTGAACCACGGCAGTGTTGTAGGTGCCCATCTTGTCGGCGCGAAAGCATCCGGCCGTCCGCTTGTTGCGATTGGTGCCAATAGCCTTGACGCCATTGGCAAAAGAGGCACCCTCAATGTCCTCAGAACGCTTCTTGCTGATCGCATCCTGATCGTCGCTCTCAGGCCTGCCGAGGCTACAAGGGCAGGGAGCCTCGGCGAGCGGCATGTCTTGCTCTATGACGGCGATGAGATCGTCGGCTATCTGCCGGTCGAGGAAGTCAAGGCCCGGCTTGATTTCATCAAGGGCATGGAGCGTGCGCGCAAGGAGGCTGTCGACGACATGCTCCTGGACGAGGAAGAGCTGTAGGCCGGCCTCTTCGCGCCCTACGCGCGAATATCCTTGGCGGCACGGATCGATGGGCAGCTGGCAGGTTGGCGTCCTTCGAAAATGCGGTCGAAAATTTCCAGCGCCTGAGCCACGGTGAACAGTCCCTTGCGGACGTTCGGCCATGAAGCGGAATGTTCGCGGCGGATCGGTTTGTTGTTTATGGCCATCGGTGCATGCGACCAGCCTAGCGCGGCCAGTACGGAGCGGCGATGGTTGCCATGCGTGCCAAGAATCCGCCACTCAGTGCCGCGAATCATCAGCTTGCCCTTAATATGGGCTCTAATGTCATTCCGGTCCGGGTCGGCATTTGGATCGTCCGTCTCAAACCCGTATCGTTTGATTATGTCGGTGAGCAGGCTGAGCCGCGCGAACTCGAATTCGCCCTTGCGCCGGGACATAGGACCGGCCCACACATAACCTTCTTCTCCCGATATATCGGCACCCTTCTGCCTATTCTCCTGGCGCATGGATTTCAGCTTCCGTGCTTGTCTTCTGATCGGGTCATCCGATCGCCAGGGATAGACGAAGGCGTGAATCGGACTTGCGGCCAAGGTCGAGCCTTCCGGCAAGCCGAGCAGATCGGCGGCGTTCGCCGGGGTCCACCGGCTATAGAACCACTCCAGCCATGAGCCACGATAGGTCTTTTGCTCGCCTCTCAGGTAGGCTTGCACCGTGGCAACGAAAGGCTCGCCGGAGGCGCGCGTGACGGAGAAGGCCAGTGGACCGAGATTGCGGACTTGCTCAAGAGGAACCTGGATCAGGACCGGCTGTCCTCCGCTATGTTCGAACGCTTCCCTTGGGTCGTCGATGACATCGCGTAAGTCGACCGCATCGGCGATATTTTTTTTCAGTTTTGTCACGAGGTGCCGTTCTGGAAAGAATAAAGACGCCAGCGGAAGTTCCTGCCTATTTCTCCATCTGGCTCCAGTCTAACAGACTGAACGGTTAAGCCCTCGCGCGAGAGTGAGGTGAGATAATTTTCCCAACATTCATATATCTCATCGAGCCATCCCGGCTGTGAATAGAGCTTGCTCCAAAAGCTGATGATTTGCGTTTGGTCATCGAGCCACTTTCTGGATTTTAATGCCCGGCGCCACCATGCACCGGGGCTCGCTATATGACGAAACTGATCGGTAAGCCGCTGAGGCGACGCGCGCAAAACAACAGTTGTAATCAAGGTTGCTGCTCGAACCAAACGCAGATCCGGATCCCATAAATAGGGTTTTTTACCTTTACGGTTATTCAGAGTGTATTCAACGACAACGCCGTAAGGAGGGCTTCCTGTCACCCATGTGTCAATTACGGCGTCTTGATCCGGGTTCCGCTTCGGCAGCAAAAACCAATTCTCCGCACCATCCGGCAGCATGGCTTTGATTTCCGGTTGTAATCTTCCCGATAGCAGAGCGGTCAGGAACGTCGTCTTTCCCACACCAGTCGCACCGGCGATAATAAGGAGATGGCCGATGCGGGGAAGTGAATCCGGGGGGTAAGTCTCGACAGCCCTCTTCATCGTGCAGCCCGTCAGCGCTCAAACCCAAAATATTCGAACAAACGGTCAGGCATCATCCGCGTCATACGCGTGATTCGATCCGGTGAAATCGCCTTGCGCCACGTCTCCGCAGCGTGCCTGTCCTTCGCTGATGCATCCGGCCACGCATCGACTGGAAGTCCGTAGAAAGTGGAAAGAGAGTGGAAAAATGCCGTCTCATCGGTAAGCAGAGTCTCATACGGGGCAAGGTGAATGTCGATGCTTCGGGCGCCGAGCAAATTCACCCAGCCATTGAGCCAAGAGACCGCATCGGCGAGGAAAGTATCGATGCAATGATCGAGTTGCTGTTGGTGGCTCATGGCGGCGAACGCGTCCGAACTGAGCCGGATGGCTGAAAGAGAGCCAGGGGAGCGAATGAGGTTGTAGGTCACGGCTCTAGGATCTCGGACATAAAGGACGACCCTGGTCAGTCCATTCGCGCACAATCGCTGGATAGCTTCGTTATCGCTCGGAAGGGGCGCTTCGGTCACAAGTCCGCCTTGACCGAATTCTTCCGCCATCCATGTCTGCACTGTGAAGTCGGGGAACTCGCCGATGCCGAGCACGCGTCCAGTCCGATAACCATAGGTCTTCGCCATTCTCGATATGACATATTGCGCGCCCGATTTCGGCAAGGCGGCAATGACGACACTCGGCCGGTCTTTGAGCGCCGCCAACTCCGCCGCGCTGCGGCGAAGAGGCTTGTAGGCATCGACGGCATTCAGCTCCCGCTTGAAGCTTCGATAGGCGTCGCCGCGCAGAATCTTGGCGGCGATGGCCGACAGGATTTGCAGGCGCGTGAGACCCGGAAAGGCGCCACGAAAATTGGTGAATCGCCGTTGCAATCTCCGTAAGGTGGCGCGAGCATCCAATCCCGCGCGAGAGCCGTCCATTAGTACGAGCCCCTACACATTGTCGCCTTTGTTGGAAATTGGTAGTTATTAAACATGAATATCGCGAAAGTAATTTCCCACCCTGCGCCTCCAGTGGATGCGGACTCCACCGCGACCATGGTAGCCGAAATGCTGCGGGAAGAGGGCGAAGAACCTACCGGGACGCCGGCAGACCTTCTGAAGCTCGCGAACTATTACTTTCGCTGCAAGAGGCCTGTTGAAGGTTATCGTTTGGCCGCACGCGATCTCAGCCATGAACTTTCGTCCTTGAAGAGTGGAACACCGCAATCCGCTATCTCGACGGTCCAAAAAATAAGCCGGGCAATCAGGAAATACCGGTGGGTCGGAGCAACTTATATCTCGGAAACCAAAATCAAGCTTGCCGTAGCGTTAGGCTTTCCGTCCGAGTTTGCCTTGCGCGAAATTCTACGAAGCGAAGGCGTCAGGCCGACCGGAACCGACGCTGATATCAAGAAAATCAGAGAGTGCTTGTCCCGCTTAAAAGAGGACAAGTCGGCATACCAAGCGACCAAGCAGAACGTTCTCATCTTGCGGGCAGTGACCAAGCGCCCACTGACGTCTCGGCAAATTGAAGCGCTGCGCGACAAGCCAAGTGTCTTCGTGGCGTCCTTGGTGAAATCGGGTACCAAATACATGAATTCGACAGTCGGCGAGACGCTTCGCTATCCACGGGGACGCTCACTCTACAGCGGGCGGTTCCCCGAAAATGCCGTGCGGCAAGACATAGCCGAGGACTTCGCGGTCGGCGGGCTTGCCGGAGCGGGTCATCTGCAAGCCTCACCCGAGAACATGCGTCTCCTCAATGAGGTAGGGATCAGGAAGCTTGTTCTGCATGTCCGGGACCCGCGAGCTGCCCTCTATAGCTACATGCATTATTTTCGCAGGCGTTCCGCCCTTCTGAGTCGTAGCAAGCAGGGCTTTGAATCCCTGGGCGATGAGCAGCAGATCGATTATCATATTGATCATTTCTACATGGATAGCCTTCGCTGGCTCACCGAGTGGGCTGATTATCTCGCCATCGATCCGCCAATAAAAGTACTCGTCACCGACCATGGTGAATTGGTGAGTGACGAAGATTCGCTGTTCTGGTCAATCTTTGCTTGGTACGGGGTACGCCCCAGGCGCTTACGCAGGCCACCTAAGGATGTGCAGCGGAATTTCCGTTCAGGGAGCACAGATGAATGGCGAGCGTCAATGTCGCCTCAGCAGATTGAGCGCGCTACTTCTTTAATACCTAAGCGTCTATTCGATCGGTTTGGCTGGACACCTTAGTAGCCCGTCCAATCTTGGGTGCAGAAATAGCCTAACGCTGCCAGCCAAACCGATCAAAAAGGCGGTCCGGCATCATTTCCGTCATGCGCGCAATCTGTGTTTGGGCGATCGACTGGCGCCATTCATCACTGAGTCCGCTTCTGAAATTCACCTTGGCATCCTTCGGAGCCCGGAGAACGCGATCGGTGTCTATGTCATAGAAAGCGAAGATCTCCTTAAAAAAGCCATCCGGATCCATTGCAAGCCGATCATGAGACGTGACAAGAATCTGCATATCTTCGATTGCATCATGAAAGTCAGACCATGCTATCAACCATTCGATGCAGTTGGTGAAGAAGCTAGCAATGTGGTAGTCGATCTGCTGTTCATCCGATAGCGCTAGAAAAGCCTCGGGGCTAGGCTTGGCACGCGCAAGGATCGTGGGCCTCTGCCGATAATAGTGGAACCAGCTGTAGGTGCAGGCACGGGGATCACGGACGTGCAGTACGAGGCGATTGAGGCCATGATCAGTCAAGATCCGTATGTTGTCCTCGTTGCAAGATAAATGGCAAGCAAGCATGAGTCCTCCCTTCGCGAATTCAGCCGCCATGTGGGGGAGAACTTCGTTTCTCGGGAAGCGCCCACGATAGAGCGAACGTTGAAGTCGCCAATCAAGGGTTTGTCTGATCGTTGATGAGATGTATCTAGTGCCGGACTTCGGTAGGCTAGCGACTATGATGCTTGGCAGGCCTCGCGACTGCGATTGCCAGGCCGGTCTCCAGATGGGTTTGTGCTTTCGAAACTGGGTGAGCTCAGTTTTTAACACCCTAAGCATTAAGTACCAACGACTGAAGCTATCGGGTGCTGAGGCGTGACTATCGTAGCTTTTCTTCGCATGCCGCAATGCTGCTAAGATGCCTCTTTGCTGTGCCAAGGATAGCCCCCCCTCCGCCTCAATACGTTTCCGAACGAACCTTGGCGATAAAATGGATGGCGCCGCCCGTCAATTATCGAACCGTCTATCGGCATACCGTACCATCGTGATAGATGCCTCTTTGGTCTCCGTACCCCTGGCTGCCGCAAAGTTGCCAGGATGCCTAATTTGATGTGACAATCGCGGCGCTTAGAGAGAATCGATCGTTCGAGGCCAAAAGCAATGGGCTTGGCGTTGGGGACGTTTTAATGCGTTATTTCGTCATCATGGGGAATACCCGCGTCGGCTCGACTTGGTTTTCGGCCGCGATGAATTCCTTGCCGGGCGTCTTTTGTACCCGCGAGATCCGCTGGCGCATGCCGTATATGGATCAGGCACCCCCGGTACACACCTATATCGAAGGCAAAACACGCTCGATTAAGGAGAGGCTCGATTACGGCTATCGCGCTTCCGGAGGCAAAAGAGAGGCGGTAGCAATTGGGGCCAAGTTGAAATTCGATCCCTTTGGCTATACCGCGCCCTCGGCTTACGTCGATCTTGGCAAGATCATTGAGCACGATGTTTATGTCGCTTTCCTACGGCGTTCGTATTTTGAGATCTTCGCCACCTGGAAGGCCTTTGGTATCAGACATCTCGCCAATCCCAACGCCAGAAAGAAAAGGAAGGCAAACGACAGGACGGCTGAAAGTAAGCAGCGTGTCAGCCGGTTTCATTCAATGCATAGCCGGCCTCTTGAGCAGAGGCGCGTTTGCCTCACGAGCGATGGCGGTGTCATCGTCCGCTTCCTGCAAAATCGCGTTTCCGGCGGCAAGACTCTCTACTACTCGATCAGCGACGCGATCGACGACCTGCTGGTCCTGTTTTACAATGATTTACTCGGTCTCACGACAATCCAAGGGCACCGACAGGTCGACATCTTCGGCTATGATGATATCCGGACAAAGTTCTTTCCAGTCACGCAAAAACTCGGACTTGCAGTGACGGAAGCGGAATGCCTCGACATGCTAGACAATGCATCGACACGGCAGATCGAGCCGCCGGGGGCCAAGCTTGTGTTTCCGGATACCGGTTTGAAGGCGGTCGCAGACTATTTGGATTTGGTCTTCAATCAGATCCGGACAGGCGAACTCGATGCTGCCGAGGTTATCCACGTCGATGAATCCGACGGCAGCATCGTGTTCCATTTGCCAGGGCTCGCAGCCATACTCGAGAGGCATGACGAGATGCGTGAGCTCCTGTCGACGCGGCCAAGCGCCATCAGCTCTCTACGCAAATTTTTGTCACCTACCGGCCGTGTCGAGGGTCGCTATCCGCGCAGCCGGCGCATAATCCTTAGCATGTTCGCCGACGTCCGTCTGCGCAATGGCTACTGGCTAGCGCAACGGCCGATGTACATTCCTATGCCGGTCGCGCCAATGCCGGCTGAAGTATCGAGTGTGAATCGTGCCGGATAGCTCAGCGGAACGTCATCTATTGGTGTTTTGGCGCTGGCCGGCCGAACGTCTCGAAGAGACGCTAGGCAAGATTCAGCAGAAGCTTGATATCGAACAGGTAGCCCTTCTGCGCTGGACGCCGGAGCGCATCGTCGAAAACTTCCAGCGCTTTTATGCCATGATTTCCCGCCACGCCTATCAGAAATACGAGCAGGCTGGGGCATCGCCTTTCTTATTCGTTCTCGTCACCGATAAAGCCCCAGTCTATCAGTACCGCATCGCCCCAGGCAGTGGTTTCAAGAGGGTCAACATCAACACATTCGACCTGAAGCAGGTTCTGCGCAAGCAGGGCGGGACCTCATTGCATGCCACCAATGATCAGCGCGAATTCCGCCGCGATCTTATGTATCTGATGGGGCAGAGCGCCACCGACTATCCACCGGCCAAATGGGATGGTCGTATGGACAACATTCCGGAAGTTCGTCGCGATATCGTCGCGGCGGATGGCTGGGAGTCTCTGGAGCAGGTTTTCTCAGTCTTAAACGAGGCGGTGTCCTATGTCGTGCTCAGAAACTTCGATCACCTTCCGAACGGTAAAGATCAGGATGCTACCGGTGACATCGATCTGTTGTTTGAAGATGCAGATGCCAGAAATCGAGCCGCGGGAATTCTGAACAAGGAGCAGAAAGGGACAACGATTGTCGGAGGGCGCAAGGTCGCTTTTGACTTCAGGTCAGTGGAGGATTTCTACTTCGACCCCGAATGGTGCCGCCGAATCCTACGCGACAGGATCATGGTGCGGGGCATGTACGTGCCCACTCCCGAGGATCATTTCTTTTCGCTGCTCTATCATGTCCATGTGCAAAAGCGTCAAAGCGCGGCGAAATATAACTCGAAGCTCACGGAGCTCGCGCAAGACATCGGCCTCGACTGGGTGACGCCGGAATGGCTGACAAAGCCCCAGAACGCGGGGTCGCTGATCGCCGATTGGCTCAAGGGGAACGGCTTTTATCTCACCCGGCCGGGCGGATGGCCGCAATATGACTGGCGTATCGTCAGGCGATTCCACGGGGCGCCGGTGCTTTATCAGTCCAGTCCGATTTATAAACGGATCGGGCATTTCATGGCGCGCCGGGCCTGGCTGCGTCCTCTCGTGCCGCACCTCTTGGCCTTACGGCGTAAGATGAAGCGGCTCAATATTCGTAAGTCGGCAAAGAATGTTGCGGAAACCTTTAGGATATCGGCCAAAAAGCCGCAGCTCCCGCAAAAGGCCAAAGACAAAGCCCGCGCAGCCGCCTGAGCCCGCACCAATCTCAAACCGCTTGACAGGTAGGGCCGGCACGCCAGAAAAATTCGATTGAATCGGGCTATCGATGTAAGAGCGTCCAGGCTAAGATAGATCGAGGTTCTTCAGGATAACAGCCGTCTATCGGATTATTCGAAAGGTTCGAGGACGGCCTTTGATTGCCTGAAGGGTCCTCAATCCGAGAGCGCAAATTGAGACCTGAGCGGAGCAGGATAACGCATGCGATATTTCGTGGTTATGGGAAATACCCGGGTCGGCTCGACATGGTTCACCACGAGCTTAAACGATCTCCCGGGAATCTTCTGCACGCGCGAGCTACGTTGGCGTATGCCGTATCAAGACCAGGTGCCACCAGTGCACACTTATATCGACAGCACCACGGAGTCGATAAAGGAACGCCTGGATGTTGGCTTCAAAATCTTCAAGCCAAAAGAAATTTCTGCCATTGGCGCCAAGCTCAAATTCGATCCATATGGTTATGTGCCTCCTGCCGCCTTCGCACGTCTCGGTGAGGTCGTCGAGGACGATGTCGAGGTTATCTTCCTACGCCGTCCGTATTTCGAGATTTATGCCACCTGGAAGGCACATGGCATTCGCCATCTAGCCAATCCCAATTCGGCCAAGGGGGCGCGCAGAAGAAAAACGAGCGAAGCTGAAACCATCACCAATAGCCGGTTCCATAAAACCCACTCCGAACCGCTGGAACCTAAATTGGTTCTTCTTACACGCGATGGCGAAATTCTGACGCCTCCACCGCAGGCAGACCAGCCTCAGGAACACATCACGCAATCGATCAGCGATGCGATCGATGATCTGCTGGTCATGTTCTACAATGATGTGCTGGGACTTGAGGCGATGCGTAACCATCCAAATGTTCATCACATCTACTACGAAGACATTACCCGGAACTTCCACCGGGTGGCGCGAAAACTCGTAACCGACGTCTCGCCGGAGGATTGCAACAATGTGCTCGCCAATGCCGCGACCAGCCAGATCGAGAAAGACGGCGAACAGCTCGTCTTTCCAGATGCCGGATTAAGGGAGATCTCGCGCTATCTCGACGGACTGTTTGGCGATCTGAGGGCGGGCAAAGTCGCAACCAGCGACATCGTGCGCTTCGACGAGGATAAGCAGACTGTCACCTTCAATTTATCGGGGATCGATGATGTGTTGGCGAAGCACGAAGATACCCGAGGGCTTGCGCAAGGGGAATCGGGAGGGCCTTCAAGCATTGCACATCGCATATCGCAATCCTCCCGGGTCCCTTCTCCTTTGCGCTCGGTGTTCCGCTCTTTCTCCGTTCCGCGCGGCCGCGGCAGAGCCTGGGTGTCGTATCGTACCATTTATGTACCGGCAGCCGTGGCCCCGAAGCCAACAACTTGGGTATCGGTTACGGCCATCGAGCCATCGGTAGCCGGAAACTAATGATCAAGATAGTTAGGCTCACGAAATGATCTTACTCGGCACCGTAAATTTCCTATTTGCTTACAATGTTCCTAAACGCGTCTTGGACATTGGTTCACAAAATATGTTGCGCTCCTCGGAGGAAAAATTTCTCGAGTTTTTGAACAAGTATGGCAATGAAGGCGACCATGAAATGGCCGCACGCGAGTTGGCGGATCGCTCGATTACACGCCCGGGCCACGAAACTCTCTATCTTTCAGAATTGCTGGACCATACACCGGTCAAGTACGTCTCCTTTGATATTTGTCCGGGCCGGAGAACCGAGATTTTAGATATTAATCGTGACAAATTGCCGTGGCGGCATAAAAACAGTTTCGATCTCATTTTAAATTGTGGAACAAGTGAACACATACTTAATCAGGTAAATGTCTTTAATATTATCCATCATGCCGCAAAGATTGGAGCTTATATCTATATTCAAGTGCCGACTACTGGTCGTATAGATCATGGATATTTTTGCTACCATCCTAAATTTTTTCACGATTTAGCCGAAGCAAATGGCTACGAAGTACTTGAACTATGGTATAAAAGAGGTTTTAAAACCGACGCAGAAAGCGGTAAACGTGTACCACGATGTTCTTCGATGATTGACACTGGTATTGAAATACGTGGCATTAGTGATGGACGAACCGAAATTCCAAATCACGCCATTTGCATTTTGCTTAGAAAGACGCAGAACAGCCGTTTTAGGATCCCTATTGACACAAATCGGTCAAGACTTAATCCACATTCGAATCGACTAAGTTTGGCTTTTCAGCGCGGCGCCAGGGAATGCAAGTCACGGCTTGCTGGCCTCATGAAATTCACTGCTGGATTACACCAAGGTTGACAGTAGAGCCTCCTTGGTAGGGATCTTTGATGCTGACGCGGAAGCCAGTCTGCGGAAAGGTATTACTCTAACGTCCCCTACCTACGATTGGATGGACATCCAATTCTCACCAGTTCAAGTTAACTATGATAGACCTTGATACTCTCGATATACTTTTTACCCACAGTGTCCCCGGTCGTGCCTTGGCGATCGGCCCGCTAAAAGTAATTCCTGACACGCAGGATAGATATCTGTCGTTCTTACGTAAGTACGGAAAGATGGATGATCGTGAATCAATCTCTGCTGAATTGTCGAAGTGCTCGATTATGCCTTCGGGGTTGAACCTGTCACAATTAATGAGCTACTTGCCGATTGAGTTTATTTCTTTCGATATTTATCCAGGTCCCAATACGGAGATAGTGGATCTGAATCAAGACACGCTGCCAAAGCGCCATAGAAATAGCTTTGACCTTATTCTAAATTGCGGAACGAGCGAGCATATCCTCAATCAGATGAACGTTTTCAAGGTTATCCACGAGGCAGCTCGGATTGGCGCAATGATCTACCACCAGGTCCCAACAACCGGACATATCAACAACGGATATTTATGTTATCACCCGCGGCTATTTCGCGAGTTGCCTCATGTTAACGGCTACGAGATTCTGGATATTCACTATCGAAGGCGGCTTATACTGGATCCGCTCAGTGGCAAGCAGGTCCCGGATTCAATGGTGATGTCCAGTTCAGGTGTGGAGTTACGAGGGCCAAGCGGCGAGGAAAAAAAAATTCCCAACTACGACCTCTGCGTTCTCCTCCGAACATCTGGCAAAGACCAATTCAGGTTCCCCCTCGAGATTGATACCCGACATGCAGAGCCTGATGTCCAAGCTGTGGCCTATTATCGTCAAGTTGAAGAAGCCCACAAAAAACCCACATAACCATGCTCAGGGAATCCTGAATTTGCCAAAATCCTTAGCCTGAGCTACCGAGATGGATGGCTGACAGGCCATGGAGGGGTACAAGGATGTTGGTTATAGGTTTAACCAATGCTCCGAGTAATATGAGCGTGGATAGCTAGAGGGACTGATCTATGGCGAATCCAGGTGAGCGTCAGATTCTGATCTTTTGGCGTCATCCCGCCCACCGTCTCGAGGAGACCATAGAGAAGGTCCGTAGGCGGTTTGAGGTCAATCACGCCGTCTATCTGCGTTGGACCCGGGAGCGCATCGTCGACAACTTCCAACGCTTCTATGCCATGATCCCTGATCACGCGTATAAGAAGTACACCGAAGCTGGCGCTGCGCCTTTCCTATTCCTGCTTGTGACCGATCATAACCCCGTCTATCGATACCGTATCGCCGGCGGCAGCGGTTTCAAAAAGGTCAACGTTAATAGCTTCGATTTGAAGCAGGAATTGCGCAAGCAGGGTGGCACATCGTTACACGCCACCAACAATGAGCGCGAGTTCCGGCGCGATCTCATGTATCTCACGGGTCAGCCCGCACATGAATTCAATCCCCCACAATGGGATGGTAAGATCGATAGTATAAAGGAAATCCATCAGGACATCGTCGCCGCCGAGGGCTGGAAGGATTTGCGGCAAGTCTTCGCGGTGCTGAATGAGGCGGTGGATTATGTCGTGCTGCGCAATTTCACCAAGCTACCGGATGAGCATATTCACGGTAATCACGGCGACATCGATCTTCTCGTAGAAGATTCTGATGCCCATAACCGCGCGGCCTCAATCCTTAACAAGGAACGTCGTGCCCATACCATGGTTGGGGGCCGAAAGGTCTATGTCGATTTCCGCTCAGTGGAGGATTTCTATTATGACCCGCAGTGGTGCCGCGACATCCTAAAAAACAAGATCATGGTCCGCGGTTTTTATGCCCCGGACCCCGAGAATCATTTCTTCTCGCTGCTTTATCATGGGCATGTGCAGAAGCCGAAAATTTCGAAGGACTACATCCCGAAGCTTATGGAACTCGCCCAAGAGATCGGGCTCGATTGGATTACAGAGGAGTGGCTGAAGGATCCAGACAAGGCCGCAATTCTTCTTGATGATTGGCTGAAAGGTAAAGGTTACTATCTTACGCGACCCAATGGGTGTCCGCAGTATAGCCCTGAGTTCGTGGTCAAGGTACCGAACGCACCTTTCCTCTATCAGTCAGCATCAAATTTCTATCGTGAGGTCATGGCGGCGAATGGAGCTAACGGAAGCGCTCAGGATTTACTCGAACAGATCCGACAATACGAAGCGAACTTCATGTCACGCCGCTTCCTGTGGCGAGCTTTTATTAACCGTATGAAGGCGTATCCGCGCGATCTCTGGCAGCGTAGGCTGATGAAGTCCTAGGTGTGAATCAAGCTCTGAGGCGAAATGGCATCGGATGTCGATGACTCTGTAGCCGTCGGCGTGATCGGTGCCGGTTTCATCGCCCAAGTTGCTCATTTGCCGGCATTGGCCTCGATTGCAGGCTGTCGTATTGCGGCGTTGGCCGACAATCGGCTCGAATTGCTCGACCAGGTAGCTAAGCGCTACGCTATCCCGCGCCGCTTCAATGATTACCGGGAAATGCTGGCGAGCCCCGATATTGATGCCGTGTTGGTGGTCATGCCACGCCGGGCCCAGTCCGCGGTGACTCGAGATGTTCTTGGTAAGGGTTTGCCGGCACTGACCGAAAAACCCATGGCCTATACGTCTGCCGTCGCAAATGAGTTGGTTCAGTTGGCAAAGGCCAATGATGTCACCCTCGCTGTCGGCTATCCCCGCGCTTACGACTGCGGCGTGGGGCTGTTCCGAACTTTGCTGGAGAGTGAAAAAGCAGAGGGAGAGCTCGGCGAGCTCCTGCATGTCAGGGTGGCGGATTTCTGCGGTGCCTACACCGTGCCAATGCCGCCTCATACCCGGGGCACCAAGCCGCGGCCCTTCCGGTATAGCGAAGACCCGGCTGCACCGATGTTCCTCGAGCCGAAATTGCATCAAGCCTACGACTACACGATCAACGTAATGAGTCACGACCTCAACCTGGTTCGCTCGCTGTTCGGCGATCCACTCGAAGCAATTACCTTCCGAGTGCGGCCTGGCGGGGTGCAGCATGCTGTGCTGGCAGCGGCTGCCGTTGATGTCGAGCTATCCGTCGGCCCCGCGAGTCTTGGCGTGTGGGATCAGCGCATCGATGTCTATTTCCGCAAAGGTTGTCTCAGCCTCGTTCTCGACTCCTCACTCGCGCGGCAATCATGCGGTGTGGTCGTGCGGCGCCACTCCGGTGGAGAAGAAGAACGGCTGATGCCGCCGATTGCCAAAAGAAAATTTGCTTTTGACCTCCAGGCCGAGGCTTTTATTGAGTCGGTTAGATGCGGCGTTCCTTTCTGTCCCGACGGGGAAATGGCGGCTAAGGACATCGCAACGATTGAGAATCTTTGGCGTATCGCCAGTGTGGCATCATGAGCGAGACTCACGCGTCGGTGACCACCACGATCGTGGTGCCTAACTACAATCATGCGCAGTATCTCTCCGATAGTCTGAGCAGCATTGTCTCTCAAACTAGATTGCCGGACGAGGTGATCGTCATCGACGATGCCTCAACCGACAACAGTGTTGAGCTCATCGAGACTATTCTCGCGGACAAGCCGAACTGGCGCCTTATCCGTAACAATGAACGCCGTGGCGTCATCGTGTGCCTTAATATGGGTCTGGCACAAGCGAAAGGCGACTGGGTCCTGTTTCTCGGAGCGGATGATGGACTGTTACCCAATTTTCTGGAATCCGCTCTCACGCAAGTTAAAGCGGCCCCTTCGGCTGGCTTGATCAGCGCTTGCACCATGATCGTTGACGGCACCGGCCGATTCGTGGTGCGCCCGGCTATTCTACCTACCACCAGCGCGGGCTACGTCTCAGCGCAGCGATTTCGGCAGCTCCTCTCGTATAGCGACAATTTCTTTTCTGGCACTGTCACACTTTATCGACAAGCGGCGCTCGCCGCTCTCGGCGGATTTAACCCGACGCTTGGTAGCCTCACCGATAGCTTTGCCGCGCGGCGTCTCGCCGCGCGGTTCGGTTTTGGCTTTATCCCGGAAGTTCTAGGGTTTTGGCGCTATCATGGCGCAAACTTATCGATTTCTGTGGCCAATGACAGTGAGGCGGTCGAAAAGCTGATCGACATAGCCAAATCGGCGTTGTCGACAGAACCTCCGGGTGTGTTCCCGGCGCACTACGCGAGAGATTTTGAGCGCCGCCTAAGATTTGGCGCGGCTAGAACCCTGATTCTCGGCCATAACCGCCCACGCGACGAGCGCGCGAACGCACTCGGTGATATCCTGGGCGCGGGCCGATTGGAGCGTACCCTGTTGCAAACAGCAATGAGGCTTGGAGTCCTTGGACGCTTTGGCATGCTCGTCTGGAGTTCGCTACGGCTTAGGCCATTTTCGCTCTACCGCTTGGGACTTGAGCCATTACGGCGCTTTTTTTTCCTGAGGCGTCATAAGGTGTCTCTGGGTCGGCCGACCGCGGAAAATTTTCCCGTCTTAAGGCGCAACGCCTAGAATTTTCGGGCAATCGTTATTGGGGGCCCGCGTAAATTGCCCTTTCGGAAGTATGATTTTGAAGCTATTGCTTCGCCATAATTTTCCGCTTTCATCACAATGAGGGGAATATGAAAGTCTTCGTGACAGGAGCTTGCGGCTACAAGGGGACGATTCTCGTCCCTAAACTGATTCAAGCCGGTCACGAAGTCATCGCCTTCGACATTCAATGGTTCGGAAACTTTCTCCGTCCGCATAACATGCTAACCGTAATCCGGGGCGACGTGCGTAACCCCCAAGAATACGACCTCACCGGTATCGACGCCATTATTCATCTATCAAGCGTCGCCAACGATCCATGCGGTGATCTCGACCCTAAGCTCACGTGGGAAATAAGCTGTCTTGCCACCATGCAACTGGCCGATAAGGCCCTGCGTCAGGGCGTTAAGCGCTTCATTTACGCTTCGTCGGGTAGCGTGTATGGGGTCAAGGATGAGTTGCAGGTTACCGAAGACCTCGAGCTCGTTCCCATCTCCGAATACAACAAGACCAAGATGTGTGCCGAACGTATTCTCCTTTCCTACAAGGACGATATGAGCGTGCAAATCGTGCGCCCGGCCACGGTGTGCGGATTCTCGCCGCGCATGCGTTTCGATGTGTCGGTCAATATGCTTTCCATTCAGGCACTCACCGACCGCAAGATAACCGTGTTCGGGGGCGACCAGACGCGCCCTAACATCCATATCGACGATATCACTGATCTCTACCTGTTCCTGCTCGATCATCCCGAGCATACCGGCATCTACAATGCCGGATTCGAGAACATCTCGATCCTCGATATCGCCCACAAGGTCACCGAACATGCAAACGCGGAGATCGTGCTGACGCCCTCCAACGATCCGCGCTCTTATCGTCTGAATTCTGACCGTCTGTTGGCGACTGGCTTCCGGCCCAAAAAAACCGTCGAGGATGCGATCAAGGAGATTGTCGGTCTTTACCGCCAAGGCGCATTGAAGGCCGAAGACCGCTTCTATAATCTCAAGTGGATGCAAAGTCACGTTCTGCAGTGACGCTTTGCCCAAAGGGGGAGTATGATGAATACTATGGTCAAAACGGGCGTTATGCATAATGCCGAGACATTGATGCCGACTCCGTCGGTTGCCCATTTCGGAGATTATTCGCGCCGTCTGGCTGATCTTATGGCGCGTTTCGATTGGTCGCCAGTCGCTCTGCTCGCAGACGACCTCCTCGACTGCTGGAGCACGGGACGCCAAGTCTTTTTTGCCGGCAATGGCGGCAGCGCCGGCAATGCCGTGCATCTCGCTAACGATTTCCTTTATGCATTGTCGAAACGCGCAGGTTCGGGACTCAGGGTCGAGTCTCTTGCCGCAAACAGTGCGGTGCTGACTTGCCTTGCCAATGACGAGGGCTACGATCAGATCTATTCGCTGCAACTGGCAGTCAAGGCGCGTCCGAAGGACGTGTTGATCGTCTTTTCCGGCAGTGGTAATTCACCGAATATTTTGAAGGCGCTGGAAGAAGCACAACGGATCGGGATGCGGTCTTATGCTGTGCTGGGCTTTACCGGCGGAAAGGCTAAGACGCTCGCCGACGTCCCGATCCATTGCGAAATTGACGACATGCAAATTGCCGAAGACATGCAACTCATCATCGGTCACATGATCATGCAGTGGCTGTACGGCCAACGCGACAACATCGTTTCCCCGCAACAGCGAGAACTTTTTGTTAGCTGACGGTTTCGGGCAATCATGGAGAATGGTGCGAAGTTCCTGGTACTCGGCTCGAATTCGATCTCCGGAGCGACGTTTTGCGATTTTTTAGCGGCGCGTGGGCATGACGTGATCGCCACAAGCCGCTCAGAAGAACCGCACGAAGCCTTCCTTCCCTACAAGTGGCGTAATCACGATGGCGCAGTGCGCTTTAAACGGATCGATATTAACAATGATCTTGATGCGCTCGATGCGTTGATGCGCCGCGAAAGGCCGACGCACGTAGCCAATTTCGCCGCGCAGAGCATGGTGGCCGAGAGCTGGCAGCACCCCGATCATTGGATGATGACGAATGTAGTTTCGGCGGTCCGCCTTCACGATCTGTTACGCCGGCACGATTTCTTGGAGCGTTATATCCATGTGACCACGCCGGAGGTGTATGGCTCGACCGACGGTTGGATTGATGAGGACAAGCCCTTCAACCCGTCGACACCCTATGCCGTCTCCCGCGCGGCGGGAGACATGTCGCTCAGAACCTATTTCAATCAGTATCAATTTCCCGTGCTCTTTACCCGTGCCGCCAATATCTACGGGCCAGGCCAGCAGCTCTACCGCATCATCCCGCGCACCATCTTGGCGGCTATGGGCGGCCAGAAGCTTAGGCTCGACGGTGGGGGTAAATCGGTTCGCGTATTTATCCATTTGACGGATGTCTGCGATGCGACTTTACGCGTCGCCAAGGAGGGAACGCTCGGAGAAACCTACCATATTTCCGGTCATGAGTTGATTCCCATCCGCCAGTTGGTCGAACTGATCTTGACGCGACTGGGTAAAACGTTCGAGGACTGCGTGGACATAGGGCCCGAGCGGCCGGGCAAGGATACTGCTTATATGCTGGACTCCCAAAAACTTCGCACTGAGCTTGGCTGGGAGGATAAGATTTCGCTTCAAGAAGGCATCGACGACGTCGTGCACTGGGCTAAGCGTTACGCAGATTTTCTAGAGACGGCGCCGGCGAAATACGAGCATAAGCCGTAGCGACGGCAGGAACGGAAACAGGTTGAGGAACCATGTTAACGCTGCAAGAAAAAACGATACTCCCAGAGACGCGGCCTATCGATGCGCCTAAACTCGCCGAAATTGCGGCGGAACTGCGCGGCAAGGTAATCGAAATGAGCCATAAGGCGCAGACCGCGCATCTCGGCTCGTCACTATCCTGTTGCGACATCGTCACCGCCGCCTATTGGCACGTCACCCGCATCGACCCCAAGGATCCACTTGATCCCTTGCGCGATCGTTTCATCCTTTCAAAGGGCCATGCCGCGAGCACACTCTATGCAGCGCTCGCCATGCGCGGATTTTTCCCATTAGAAGAACTCGATACCTTCTGTCAGGACGGCGGCAGGCTCGCCGAGCATCCGCCGGCCAATCTGCTGCCGGGTGTAGAGGCGGCTACCGGGTCGCTCGGCCACGGGCTACCCATCGGTATCGGCATGGCGCTGGCCGGACGCATCAAGAATGAAAGTTACCGCATTCACGCGCTGCTATCTGACGGAGAGTGCAACGAGGGTTCGGTATGGGAAGCGGCCATGTTCGCCGCTGCGCACAAGCTGGAAAATATCTGCATCATCGTCGACTACAATAAATGGCAGGCCACGGCGCGCTCTAACCAGACGCTGGCCTTGGCACCCTTGCGGGATAAATGGGAGGCATTCGGCTGGGACGCGATGGAAATCGATGGTCATGACATCGGCACGGTGGCGCGGCTGATGGACAACGTGCCAAACGGCTCCGGCAAGCCGGTTGCCCTAATCGCCAACACGATTAAGGGTAAGGGTGTGTCCTTCATGGAAGACGACAATAACTGGCATTATCGCGCGCCGACGGCCGAAGAGGTCGTGCTAGCGCGGCGGGAGTTGGGGCTGATATGAGAAACGCGTTCGCCGACGAGCTAACCAAACTCGGTAGTCAAGATTCGCGCGTGATCATGCTGTCCGGGGATATCGGCAACAAGCTGTTCGATAAGTTCAAGACGGCTCACCCCGATCGGTTCTTCAACTGCGGCGTGGCCGAGGCGAACATGACGGGGGTAGCTGCCGGCATGGCGATCTCGGGCCTGCGGCCTATCACCTACACCATTACACCATTCGTCACCACGCGCTGTCTTGAGCAGATCCGCACCGATGTCTGCTATCACGAAGCCCCGGTGGTGATCGTCGCGGTCGGCGCCGGCCTGGCCTATGCTGGACTCGGACCCACCCATCACGCCTGCGAGGATATTTCTTTCCTGCGCTCGATTCCGAACATGGTGGTCATCTGTCCCGGCGATGCCTGGGAGGTACGCGGGGCCCTGCGCGCGGCGCTCCGGCAGGATCGGCCCGTCTATATTCGCATGGGCAAGAAGGGCGAGCCGCTCGTGCATGACGCTGTTCCCGCCGATTTCGAGATCGGTCGCGCGATCACGGTCACGGACGGCGACGACGTGTGCCTGCTGTCTACGGGCAATATGCTGCCAGAGGCGGTCGAGGCCGCGCATCTTCTCAAGGAACGGGGCATCTCGGCCCGTGTCGTGAGCTTCCACACCGTTAAGCCGCTCGACATAGCTTGTCTCACTGAAGCCTTCGATAAGTTCCGCCTCGTCGCAACGCTCGAGGAGCATTCGCTTATCGGCGGACTTGGCGCGGCGGTCGCCGAATGGGTGACCGACGACGGCGTTAAACCTAAACAGTTTCTTCGCTTCGGCACCCCCGACACCTTTTTCAAATGGTCGGGCGAGCAGGAATATGCTCGCGAGCGATTGGGCCTTACGGCAGCACAGATCGCCGACCGCATCCAGAAAACTCTGACCCGGAATTAGTATTTCATGAAGACGCAAGCTGCGATCCTCGTTCAGACGGAGCGCCCGCTAGTGCTGGCGGAGCTCGAAATTCCGGCCCTCAAGCCGGGCCAGGTGCTGGTCGAAATCGCTTATTCCGGCGCTTGCGGCACGCAGGTGATGGAGATTCGCGGCCATAAGGGCGAAGACAAATGGGTGCCGCATTGTCTTGGGCATGAAGCGACCGGCACGGTTATCGAAACTGGACCCGGTATCACCAAGGTGAAGACCGGAGACAAGGTGGTTCTGTCGTGGATAAAGGGTACCGGGATCGAGGCAGGTGGTGCCGTATATGCGTGGGAGGGTCGCAAGGTCAATGCCGGCGGGGTGACTACCTTTCAGCGGCATTCCGTGGTTAGCGAGAACAGGCTGACGCTGCTGCCGCCGACGCTCAATATGGAAACTGCGGTGCTTCTCGGTTGCGCCGCGCCCACGGGCATGGGAGCCGTATTCAACGTAACCGGTCTCAAAGCCGGTGAGTCCGTCGCTATCTTCGGTACGGGCGGAATTGGCCTCAATGCCTGTCTCGGCGCAGCCTTTGGCGGTGGCATTCCCATCATCGGTATCGATCCAAATCCGCTCCGACGAGAGATGGCGATGATCTATGGTGCAACGCATGTGATCGACCCGACTAATTCCGACGTGGTCGCCGAGATCAAGAAGATCGTCCCCACCGGTGTCGACATTGCCATCGAAGCAACGGGCATTCCCACCGTCATGGATCAGGCGGTCAATGCCACCAGAATGCAGGGTGGCCGCGCCGTGGTGATCGGCAATGCGCGGGTGGGGCTCGACCTCTCTCTCAACCCAAACGTCTTCAATCAGGGGAAGAGCCTAATGGGCACCTGGGGGGGCGATTCAGTGCCGGATCGTGACTATCCGCGCTTTGGCAGGCTTTTGGGATCGGGACGGTTTCCGGTGCAAAATCTTCTGTCGCGATATAGCCTCACTCAGATCAATACGGCCATTGATGACTTGGAGGCAGGCAGGATCGGGCGCCCGCTCATTGACATGTTCGCCTAGTCGGAAATGGACAATGCGTATCGGCATCGATTTTGACAATACGATAGCCTGTTATGACGGTGTGTTTCATGCCGCAGCGCTCGAGCGTGAATTGATCCCGGCGGACTTGCCTACCGGCAAGACAATCGTGCGCGATTATCTGCGTAGCCTCGATCGCGACGCTGATTTCACCAAGCTGCAAGGATATGTCTATGGCAGCCGCATGGATCTCGTCGGGCTTTACCCGGGACTGACCGAGGTGCTGAAGAAGGCTGCCAGTGCCGGGCATGACATGTTTATAGTGAGTCACAAGACGCGCACGCCCTTCGCAGGTCCAGCCTATGATCTGCATGCGGCAGCCAAGGACTTCCTGCACACCAAGGAGATCATAGGGGAAGCGCCCGGTCAGGTGCGCCCCGAGCGAGTGTTCTTCGAACTAACCAAGGAGGAGAAGGTCGTCCGCATCGCAGACCTCGATTGCGAGGTCTTCATCGACGACCTTCCTGAAATCCTGGCGATGGAGGGGTTTCCCGCCAAGCTTCGCCCAATTTTGTTCGACCCCGAAAACCATTACGCGAACGGGGCCTGGCGCAATCGATCTTTCGAGCGCTACGGATCTTGGCGCGAAATCGGCGCGGCGGTGCTTAGCTTATGAATACCGCGATGCCCCTCTCGGACAGTGAGCTGTTCGCCACTGCCCGACGGCTGACCCGATCTGCCGGGTGCCCGGCGCCAGTTATGCTGGAACGGCTCGTTGGCGGCCGCAATAACCGCGTGTTCCGTGTCGCTACAGAGGGCGGACCGTCTTTGTTCCTCAAGTCTTATTTTCACGATCCGCGCGACCCACGCGAGCGCCTTTCGGCCGAATGGAGCTTTCTCACCTATGCATGGGATAAGGGCATCCGTCTCGTGCCCGAGCCGCTCGCGGCTGACTGGAATCATCATACCGGCCTCTATGCATTCGTGACGGGGTGCAAGATCGCTCCCGACGAAGTGTCTTGGACGCATCTGGAAGCCGCAGCGGATTTTTTGGTCGCGCTGAATGCGCCCCCGCGGCGTCTTGAAGATATGCCACCGGCCTCGGAGGCCTGCTTCTCGCTCGCCGAGCATATGGCTTTGGTCGACGGTCGTGTCGCGAGGCTGGCGAACCTTGATTCAAACGTACCTTATTGCGAGCAGGCTCAATGCTTCGTGCGTACGAAGTTGACGCCCATCTGGAAGAAGCTGAAGCACGAAATTGAGGAGCAAGGCCTGACCCTCGGATTGACCGCAACACTCGACGATACCGAGACCATCATCTCGCCGTCGGATTTCGGTTTTCATAACATGTTGGTCGCCGATGACGGACGGCTGATGTTTACCGATTTCGAATATGCTGGCCGCGACGATCCGGCCAAGCTCGTATGCGACTTTTTCTGCCAGCCGGAGATGCCGGCACCTATGGAATATTACGAGCGCTTCAAGGCCAGGCTCTTCGATGGTCTTGGACTAGGGCCAAGCCACAAAACCCGCTGCAGTTTGCTTTTGGATGTTTACCGGATTAAGTGGACGTGCATAATCCTGAACGATTTCCGGACTGTTGGCGCAGTACAACGCGCCTTTGCCGGAGACGATGCCAGGTTTGAGCGCTACGCGGCGCAACTCGCGAAAGCCGAGATGAAACTCTCTGAGGTCGTGTAGATAGATCCTGATGGCATGACCCGTTAAGCCCCTGGGGAATTGGATATCTGCTCGCGGCCGGAAGGCTGAAACTTCGCTTCATGCCGTCCAGCCATAGCGCTGGAAAAGATGCTCGGGAATCAGTTCAGTCATCCGCGCAATGTTCGCCGGGGAAATGTGTTGCCGCCATTCACTGGGTCTGCCGGAGCGAAAGTTCCGGAGCTTGTCTTTAGGCGCAAGGTGGAATTCTTCGGGAGTAATACCGTAGAAATCAAAGATAGATTGAAAAAATGCGTGTTCGTCGGTTGCTAACTGCTCATGAGATGTGATCAACACCTTAATCCTGGGATCCTCATCAAGATAATCCGACCACTCCAAAAGCCATTTAAGGCTGAGTTTGAAGAAAGTGTCGATGTGATATTCTAATTGTTCATCATCCGACAAGCTATAGAACTCTTGGGATAGTCTCTTCTGTAACCCGGGCTTCGATCGGCAGTAGTGCATCCAGCTATACGCGGTCGCACGTGGATCTCGAACATGAAGGACCATTCGGTCTATCCCGGCTGCTAACAAGGTTGTCATGTTTTCAGGAGTGCATTGGATGTGAACAGATGCCACGAGACCGCCCAGCCCGAAATTCCTGGCCATTCTGGGGTTAACGGTATTGTTCGGAAAATTACCCCTGTAAAGTTTGGCAGGTTTCGCGTAAGCGAGCGTTTGCGCAATCGTTGAGCCTACATATTTCGTGCCCGCTTTCGGCAAGGATGCCACGACGATGCTGGGTTTTTTGGCAAGCTCGGAGATTTCTTCAAAATTGCGGTGCAGCATCCCGTACTTTTTTTGATCTTGCAGCTCGCTTTTTAGGGCTTTCAGTTCTCGTGCGATTGTTCCCCGCTCCTCCGCAAGTCTTTTGTAGCGCGTGAATTGAGACCTCAAGCGCTTCCAATCTTTGACCGTTCCACTTGGCTCCTCACCTCCAGCGCGCAGGAGTGAGTCAACTAACGCTGCGGCCTGCCTGTAGCGGAGTATATGCTGCCTGTTGCGTTTGAGATCTTCAAGCTCGGAGACTTCTTCAAAATTGCCGCGCAGTATCCCGTATTTTTTTAGAGCTTTCAGTTCTCGTCTGACTGCTTCGCGCTCCTCCGCAAGCTTTTTGTAGCGCGCGAACTGAGTCTCCAAGCGCTCCCAATCTGCGGCGGTTCCGCTCGGTTCCTCACCTGCAGCGCTCAGGAGCGTGCCAACCAGCGTTGCAGCCTGTCTGTAGCGAAGTATGTGTTCCATGCTACGTTTAAGGTCGATAGAGGTGCCGCTAGGTTCTTTCCCCTTCGACTCGAAGAATCTCTGCGACCAGTTCGTCAGCCGCATTGATCCCTTCAATGCCTAGAGCCGCCTCCTTAAGGTTGACGTCCATGTTCCCGTCCGCTTTGGCTTGGCACTTTGATGCGTTGCTTCTACCGCAGGGGTATTCATAATGCTAGGCTTGGGAGCATATGAGGTAGCCTTCATAAGCGCAACGGAGCTGCTGAGTGCGTCGGCGAGCAGTGTGCAAGTATGGCAACCTTAATGCAAGCAGCGTTGACGGCTGCTCTTAGAGCCGACCGCAGCAAGTTGACCTGGTATGGGTGATCTTCGTAGTTCCACAAAGTCCGGGCACTCGCCACGTAAGTGAGGGCATCCAGGTTAACGATTGTCAGATTCGTTTCGGAGAGTAGATAACGGACCAGGGATGAGCCAAGAAAGCCGCCCCCCCCAGTGATCAGAACCGTATCCGTGTCGAAATTACGCAGCACCGCCCCCCTGCTGTACCGGCGTACTTTTCTCGCTAGCATATCCACTATTGCGGCTAGTAGTTTGCTGGTCCGTGAAGCTTGATAGTAGCCGGGCAACCGCTTGCTTTTACGAAGTTACCGCGTTAAGTGGAGCCGGCAATTTGACCGCTTCGTACCGTTAGTGCCGCCGATGAGCCATCCTCCCGGGATAATCTCCGGATATCGCGCAGTGGGCATAGCGCACCGAGGCTTGGGGCGAAATTCATAAATTCAATGCTCTAAAGGGGTGGCGTGAAGTAGATGGTTTACCGGCAGTTTGTCAGCGTTAATCACAGTTCGACCAAGCGCGATTATATCGCCCGCGTCACGGAGCGTGATAAGGCCGAAGTCGCCGAGCTGGCCATCCAGTACGATTACGATTACTGGGACGGGAGCCGGCAGACCGGCTATGGCGGCTATAAATATGATGGCCGCTGGCGCAAGGTCGCCGATGCCATGATCGATCTCTATGGCATCAAGCCCGGCATGCGCGTCCTCGACGTGGGCTGCGGCAAGGGATTTCTGCTGCACGATTTCCTGGAAGCATGTCCGGGCATCGAAGTCGCCGGGATAGACGTATCACGTTACGCTATCGAGCACGCCATGGAGAAGGTGAAGCCGCATATCAAGCAGGGTTCGGCGACCAAGTTGCCCTGGCCTGACGACCATTTCGACTTCATCATCTCGATCAACGCGCTGCACAATTTGTACGTCTACGACCTCTGGTCCGCGCTCAAGGAGATCGAGCGTGTGGGACGCGGGAGCAAATATCTCTGCGTCGAGGCTTATCGCAACGAGCGCGAGAAGGTGAACCTGATGTACTGGCAGCTCACCTGCCGCGCCTTCCACACGCCGGCCGAGTGGGAATGGATCTTTCAGCAGACCGGCTATTCGGGCGATCACGAATATATTTTCTTCGAATAGCGGCTGCCGAGTCCGGGAGAGGGGAATTACGCTAGTGGCTGGATTATCCAGAAGCCGGAACGATTGCAGGCTGTGTCACTCGACCAACTTGCATAAGTCAATTCCGCTTTGTCCGCTACCCGTGGCTTCGCCGAATGTGGGCGCGCAGGCGACGGTCGAGGAGACCGCGCCTGCTGATGTCTATCGCTGTCTCGATTGCGGCGCGCTCCAGCTTCTGACCATGGTCGATCCCGAGTTTCAGTATCGCACCTTCAAATACACAACCGGCGTATCGGCCGGCCTGGTCGACCACTTCCGCACTTTGATCGATGCGCTTGCCGCTCAAGGCGAGATCGCCAAGGGCAAGCTCGTGTTCGACATCGGCAGCAATGACGGCTCGCTGCTGCAGCTGGCCCTCCCTCATGGTGCGCGCGTGCTCGGCATCGATCCCGCGGTGGAGACCGCAAGGACCGCGACCACGGCCGGCATCCCCACTATCGGCGAGTTCTTCAGCGAAGCCATGGGCCGTAGGATCAAGACTGAACATGGCCCGGCCGATTTGGTTATCTCGGCCAACACGGTCGCCAATATCGACGATCTCGACGATTTCTTCGCGGGCGTCGCCAGCGTCATGGCTGACGACGGCCTGTTCATCATCGAGACGCAGTATGCGCTCGACGTGCTGGAGAAGACGCTGCTCGACGTGATCTATCACGAGCACATCTCCTATTTCGCCGTGAAGCCCATGCGTTCGTTTCTCGCGCACCACGGCCTGGAGCTGGTTGACGCTGCGCGTATCGCACCGAAAGGCGGCTCAATCCGGTTCTATATCCAGAAGCGCGGCGGACCGCGCGCAGTCCCCAGGCGGGTCGCTGACATGGTGGCGAACGAAGAGGCCGTTGGGCTCTACGATGACAAGCTCTTTTCAGGCTTCAACCAGCGTATCGCCAAGCTCGGCGAGGAATTGCACGCAAGACTGGAAAGGTCACGGCGCGAGACCGGCCGTGCGCTTGCCTTCGGCAGCTCGGTGGGCTGCGCGGCGCTGGTGCATTATTTCGATCTAGGCAAGAGCATCGACGCGATCTTCGACGATCATCCCTTCGTCAATTATATGCGCCGGCCCGGCGGCACCATTCCGGTCCTGTCCGGAGCCCAGCTTGCCAACGAGGCGCCGACCGACGTGGCCGTGCTCGCCTGGCGCTATGCCGATCTCATCTCGGCAAGACAAGCCGATTTTTGTAATGCTGGCGGCCGCTTTTACACGGTACTGCCGGACGTAAAGGTGGTGGCGGACGCCTCGCGCGAAGCAAGCGAGACCGGGCGCAAGCGCTCGGCGGGATAGAGCGATACAGGTGGCGAACATGGACGATGTCACAGTCGTAGCGGATATCGGAGCGCGTTATGGGATGCATCCGAGCTGGAACGGGTTCGATGCGAAAATGCGCTATATCGCCTTCGAGCCGGACGAGGAGGAGGCCGAGCGTCTGCGCCTCAACGTCATATCGACCGAAACCATGCAATACGAGGTTCTAACGACGGCGCTCGACCGGTTCGAGGGCGGGCGCGATTTCCATCTCCTGAAACATCGGGGTTTAAGCTCTTGCCTCAAGCCAGATCTCACCTCCGAGTGCTTCCGGCATCTGAAGCCGGGTCAGGCGGAGATCGAGAAGGTTATCAAAATCAAAGTGCGCCGCCTCGACGACGTGATGGACGAGCAGGGCGTCGTGCCCGACTTCCTCAAGGTCGATACCGAGGGCACTGAGCAGGACGTGGTCGAGGGAGCTGAGAAACTGTTCGAGTGCGGCGTTCTCGGCGTGCGCGCCAGCTGCAATTTCCAACCTTGCTTTATCGGCCAACGGCTATTCTCCGAGCAGCACGATTATCTTTTGGCGCGCGATTTCGTGCTGCTGAACCTCGATTACCGCGGCTACGGCTTTCCGCGGCTCGGCCTGTTCCGCAAGCCCGACCCGATGGAGAACGAGGATTTCCGATACGGCATTCTCGTTCACGCCGACGGTGTGTGGGTGCGCAAGCTATCAAGCATCGACAAGCTCTATAGCGGCGACGCGCGCGCCTTTGCGCGGCTGAAACTCGCCTATTTCTGCATGCTCAACAACGCGCCCGACTATGGCGTCGACATTGCGCGGGAAACGCGTGCGGCCGGAGAGTTTTCCCCAGCAGTCAAGTCAAGCCGGCTCTACCAGGCGCTGCGGCTGCATATGGCGCGGTTCCTCGGCCGCTGGCGCACAGTCCCGGACGATCAGTGGGAGAAAGCCGCTCACCTCTACAGGTCGATCTTCGACCAGGAGCTTCAAGGGGGGAGTGGATTCTATCCTCAGGTCAACGCCATGATGCAGGCACTGCGCGAGGCCGCTTGACCGATGCCAGTCAAGGGCTTCCGGTCATTCGCCCCCTCGGTATTCGAGACCGAAAGCGATCCTGTCACCATCGGACTGGAAGAGATAGAGGCCCTGATCGCCGAGGCGAAAAGGCAGCCGAATGGCCGAGCGCGGCTTTTGTTGCACGCCAACCGCGAGGACGGTCTGCATGAGATGGTGATCGCCTTGCCGAAGACGAGCTGCGATCACCCGCACATCAACTACAAGTCGGGTAAGTCCTTCACGGCCGTATCAGGTCAGTTCGCGGTAGTGCACTTTTCGGATGACGGCTCGCTCATTACCCCGGTCGTGCTTTCGGCGGGTCCCTGGCCCGGCGCTAAATTGACGCGGTTACGCCGACCGACCTGGCATACGATCATTCCACTCGAAGGCGACACGGTGTTCGTGGAGACGATCATCGGCCCATTTACCGGCAATTTCTTCGCTGAATGGTTCCCGGACAAGAATAGCGCTGAGCGCAAGACTGCCGAGCAGTACGTGCACGACTTAGCACGCGAAGCGGCGGACCGCCTGGACAAACGCGCTTAGCGCGATGGTGTGAGACTGGCAGCGATACCGCGCGCAAGAAGCTTGGCGCGCACGAAAGCCGCAAGATCGCCGCCCGGAAACAAATAACCATCGATGCCGGCACGCCGCGCCGCTTCAAGATCGTTGCCGGTATCGCCGATCAGGAAGGAACGGGTTAGGTCGACCGGCCAATCTCTGGCTGCAGACAGAATCATGCCGGGATTAGGCTTGCGGTCCGGGTGATCGTCCACGCGATAGTCCTCGACCATAGCATCGCGGTAGTAGGGACAGTAGTAGAAACCATCGATCCGGGCGCCCACAGTGGCGAGTTCTGCTCTCATCCAGTCATGTAGAGCCTGCACATGAGACTCCTCGAAATACCCCCGCGCCACCCCCGACTGGTTGGTGACGACAAAAACGAAATGTTCCGACTCGTTGAGGAGCCGAACCGCCTCCTTGGCGCCGGTAATCCAGTAGAATGACTCGGGCTTGTGAACATAGCCAGAGTCCTGGTTCAGCACCCCATCACGGTCGAGAAAGGCGGCAGGCCGCATGGATTGCGACGTTTCGAACGTCCTTGTGAGCATACATTTCTAAGGGCTACGCTTGACGTTTTAGTACAAGTGATCGACCTGCACAATGATCTGAAGCCGGGCTAATGACATTGGCTTGAGTAGCCGAACGAGCCCTAGAGCACAGGCCGAGTGCATCGAAGATTACGGATCGTTTTCTTTGCGGCCGTCGCCTTTATGGCGGCCATAAGATAGAGAGAAGTGTGTTGCCACCGATCTGGCTTTCTCCCCCACCTTGCCTAGGAATCTCCTTTGGCCTCATAACCTAGCGATGGAATTGTTCTGCACCTTAACGGTGTAAGACTTTCCAAATCTTAAGCCCTGGAATTGACACACACCTACCCGCTATAAGTACGCGAGGGACAGAGAACTGGTCAGGGAATCGCGCACATGAAGGCTCAATCGGACCTTGGCCGTTTTGACGGCAACGGGCCCATTCTTCCCCTCCTCTTCTTCACGGCACCAGTGGTGACTTCGGTCCTCCCGCGCCTCACCCCTCTCTTCCTCTTCCTTATCGGTTTGACATTGGTGCTGCCCTCGCTGCGCAGAGGGCAAGGCATCGGTCAGTTGCTTGCATCGAACTCTGCGCTGAGCGCTTGTCTCGTATTTGCACTCTATATTTTCATCAATGCGTCATGGGCCCTCGATCAAGGCGCTGCCCTAAGCAAGGCCGCTCTGCTGCTGGGCGCCATTCTCATCGTCTTTGCAGGGGCGCCGATATTCGCCGGTCTGAGTGGGTGGCAAATCCGCCGCACTGCAGTCGCCTTCGTCGCCGGCGCCCTCCTTGGCGCACTCTATCTCATGCTAGAATTGATTACCGAGGCCGCCCTCACTCGGGCCTTTATGAACGCAATGGCGATCTTACCCGAAAGGGCGAAGCACATAGCCGTCGTCAAAGGCGAGGTAAAAAGCATCAATCTGAGCGAGTTCAATCAGAACATCACCCTGCTTACCTTTCATCTCTGGCCCGGAGTCTTAATCCTTAGCGCGGTAAAAAATATCCCCTATCGGACGCTAGCGATCATTCTGTTCACTCTGGCGTTTGCAATCCCCATTCTCGTCTCGGAGCATGACTCCTCGATAGTCGCCCTGTTTGGCTCAATTCTTGTTTTCTTTGTTGCAAGATTTTGGTCACGAGCAACGATCCGCGCCCTCGCGGCGCTATGGTGCCTCGGATTCGTGCTGATATTACCCCTGAACTTTCTCGCCTATAACGCCCAATTGCACTTGGCCGAGCCGCTGCCCGCGTCCCATAGGGCGAGGATTATCATCTGGGAATACACATCGGAACGCACGCTCGAGCGTCCCTTGTTCGGGATCGGCATGGACTCGACGCCGGGAATGCATCCGGACCCACCCCTTAAGACAGCTCCGTCGCAGCGGGAGAAACCGGAAGGCTTCGTCTTCAAGCGAACAACCGCCCATCACGCCCATAATATTTTTCTGCAAAGCTGGTACGAGCTTGGCCTGATCGGTGCGATTTTGCTTGCGACCACAGGGGTGCTTGTCGTGATGCGGATCGATCTCTTGCCGCCTAGAGCCCAGCCCTATGCCGCGGCGGCGTTCGCGGCATTTGCGCTCATCGCCTCTTTCGCCTGGGGCATGTGGCAGACCTGGTTCATGTGCGCTGTGGCCCTGCTACCGCTTTATGTTGCAATTGCCAGCGTCACGGCTCGATCGCCAACGGATTCCCTATCCGATATCGGGTCGGAGGACCGCTAAAATGGCCTCGTCTGCCTCTCGTTCGGGGATGCTGCGCACGCTCGACAGAGACGCCATATCATCCGTAGCAGTCTAGCCGCTTGGCGTAAATATAGGCTTGAAACCTCCCATGCACGATCTCCTGATTATTCAATGAGATTGAGGCGTTCCTGGACTTCTCCGAGACGGGTGCTGCCTACTAGCTTCCGTCTCAGCGGCAGGTTTGATATACTATTTCCATTAGGGGGATTTCGGAGATAAGCCTCCGGGATTACAAGAGGCTCCAGCGGGAGCACCCGCCGTGAGTCCCCATCCGGCACCTCCACCCATCTTAAGCGATGAGCGTCCAAACTTGTCCTCTAGGAGGAGCAAGCCATGGGCGCGATCAGATGTCTCTCGGGGGAGGGGAACATGAAAAGAACCACGAATAAAACGATACTTTGCTATTCGCTCGGAGTAGTCCTTTTGGCAGTTTCATCCCTGCCGCAACAGGCAAGCGCGAAAGTGCAATGGTGGCACAAGATGGTTGGCGCCACCGACAAGAACCAAAACACATTGAAGTATGGCAATGGCGTGCGCGTCGGCATCATTGACGGTACGGCGTTCGGGGTAAATGCTGCTGGCAATACGATTTTTATACATCCCGATTTTGGAAATCGGATGGACTCACGTTGGGGCTACCCCACAGCACCAGGCAATTGGTCTAATTACAGCACGATTGGCGATGATCACGGCACCCATGTTGCGGGGATCGTCGGCGCGGGCGCAGACGGCGTGGGTATGAGGGGCATCGCTCCCGGCGTGCGCTTCACCAGCGTTGGCGTATTCGATAACAACGGGTTCGTAGGATCTACGATGGATGCCTTGAAAATAACGGCTGAGTCGGGGGGGACTATCGCCAATATGAGCTATGGACCA
Organism: Alphaproteobacteria bacterium; assembly: GCA_016869535.1. Lineage (GTDB taxonomy): Bacteria > Pseudomonadota > Alphaproteobacteria > Rhizobiales > Methyloligellaceae > Methyloceanibacter. The sequence continues at coordinate 52,614 of VGDX01000001.1, forward strand.
GTTGCTGCTGGGGTCTTTATGTTTAATGACTATATCGAAGCCGTCCTCAAGTACAAAAAGAAAGTCTTCGTTTCGAAGTCGGCCGGAAATGACGGCGTCACGCTGAAAACTCTCACCTCGGAGAAAGCGTTAGTTAACATGATCATCGTCGGCGCCGTTAACGAGAACAAGAAGATAGCCGGTTTCTCCAATAGGCCCGGCGAAGGCTGCTTCCAGTTAACGGCCGGGCCGGCTGTAAAACGGCAAAGTCAACCCACAAATATAAATATCGCTTCCTGGTGGCGCCTGGTGTGGGCATTTTGTCGACGCAAGCAGGCGGTGGATATGTGATGAAATCCGGTACCTCGATGGCGGCGCCAATCGTGGCCGGCGCAGCGGCGCTACTTCAGTCGAAATGGACCTTCCTGAAGACTGACCCGAAGAAGACGGCTGACATCTTGCTCAGAACAGCCGAAGATCTGGGTAAGACGGGCGTCGACAGTGTCTATGGCCGCGGTCTGTTGCGCGTCGACCGCGCCATGCAGGCACAAGGCCAGACCACGGTCGCCGTGGGCAAGACGGTTGACGGTCCGAGCTTCGACAGCAGCGATGGCGGCATGATTCTGCCGAGAGCACTCGGCAAAGGCCATGCATTGAAGGCTGCGCTCAATAACATGGTGGTCTTCGATGAGTACGGCCGTGATTTCAAACTCGCCGATGCCGGCGGTTATGTTCAGGCGAGATCGAACGTCTATTCAGTGTTCAGGCATTTCGAGAACCGGTTCGAGATGGCTGACCAGGGTGCGCTGGTCAGCATGCAGATGGCCAATGGGTTCAATTTCACCGGAGTCGTGCCCGATCGGCAGGAAGACGAGCTGGCCGCTGTCACTGCCTTGCAGAAGTCGGCGCAAAGAACGTCGATGGCCGGCTACATGGACTATATGCAAGACGACCGTGACGTCTGGCAACTTGACGGGGAAATCGAGGACTTCCGCTTCAGCTTCGGCCAACGCACCGGGCTCGCGCGGGACATCTCATTCGGTGCCCCGCAGGATATCTTCCTGTTCGATGCAGAACTTTTGGCCCAGCCGCTGATGAGCATGGGCGAGCAGAGCATGTATGCGTTCAGCCGCTATGGCGTGTCGAAGAATTTCGGCGTCGCTTTCGGCTTTGCCAAGACCAATGTTGACACCGGCGCTCTCGACTTTTCCGGTGAGGGCCAAGCCTATCTGTTGCAAACGGACTATCAGGCCACGTCTTGGCTTGGGCTACAACTTACCCAGTCAATGTTGAGCGAATCTGACACGATGTTGGGTGGCGTGTCGCTCGGTCCATTGGCGCTCGGCTCGGAAGCCGCGACCCTGGCAACGGGAGCGGCAGTGTCGATCAACATCCTGCCATCGATAACAGCAAGGCTTCACTTCACCGAAAGCGTTACCGAAGCCGACACGGCTACTGGCAGTCTGTTCCGCGAAGTTGATGCCCTGTATAGCCGCTCTTACGGTCTGTCGTTGATCCGCACTGGCATCTTCGGCCAGCACGACCAGCTTGGCATCAGCGCCAGCAAGCCGCTCTACGTTCATGCGGGTGACGCGGTGCTCGAAACGCCGACCGGGCGCACCGACGGAGGTGACGTGATCTACAATAGAAGCATGGTCTCATTGGCCGCCGAGGGTAGCCAAACCGATCTGGACCTCGGCTATCGCGCCACGTTAGGCTCGTCGATGGCTTTCGGCCTCAACGTCTTCTATCAGGACGAGGTAGACCACGATCCCGATGAGTGGAACGCAGGCGTGCTCGCACGGATGAGGTTGTCCCTTAACTAACGCGGCGGCATACTCACCCCTCGGTACACGGCTGAGCTGATAGGGCTTCACCGGCTTTGCTTCGAATGGCTTGAGCAGGCGCAAGTCCGCTGGCGTTGCACCCGGGCCTAACTTGTAACGTTGACCACGGGCATCTAACGCCAGAACACCATGTTACGGCGTGGGATGTGCTTTCGTCGGTAACCCTTTTGCAAAAGCAACTCCTGAATATCGTCGTGCCAGTCTCGCTGGCTGTCCTCGACGATGAGGAGGCGAGGCCAAAGCTTCCGTGGTGCCGCCTGAAAAAATGGACACAGGATGCGATCCTCGGCGCCTTCCACGTCCAGCTTCACCGCGTCGAGGCTGGCGAGTCCGTGCTTGTCGCAGATCCCGAAAAGCGTGTCAGTCTTAACCTCGATAACGCTTTTGTCCCGGGCGGTGTCGTCGAAAACGATGGAACTGCGGCCGAAGTTCCTGTCAACCGTGCTTAAATGAATACTGCCATTCAGACCGCTCAAGGCCAATTCTTCAACCACGATGTTGGTGAGATCGTTGAGAACGATGTTGCAGCGCAACCGCTCCAAGGCAAGCGGGTGTGGCTCCACCGCAATGATCTTGGCATCTGGCCCGGCTTGTAGGGCGGCGAAGATCGAGTAAATCCCGACATTGGCACCGATGTCGATGAAGGTGCTTCCCGGATACAGAGCCTGGGAAAGCATCGCGAGTTCGTGATGGTCGAAGAGATGCGGAATGACGAGCAATCGTTTTTCGCAGGAATTGCCTTCAAGATGTAGCCGCATCCGCTGCTTGCCGAAGACGGTGACGTCGATAGGTGTCTTACTGATCCGCTTCAAGGCCCAGCGAAGCGGTCGGGCCATCTTGCGTCTGTACGGGACGTCGGGAATCAAGCGCCCCAGGTGCATCAAGGTTCGTTGCAAGAGATTGGGGGCAAATGTTCCAAAGGGAACGCTCGGTCCCAAGTCGGGTTTCATATCAATCTACCTAGCCCAATTGCATCAACCCAGCTTGGGGGCAGGTGCCTAAAGTTGAGTCACTTTCAGCGGAACGCTGTCGCGCTTGGTGATAATCCGCCTCTCGTCTGGCTGAATTGAGCTCGTAAGCCATTTGCGCCCGGTCCGAAAGTGCATGAATTGCTTCTGCGATTAGGCGTTTCCGTATAGAGCCCGTTGCTACCGGACTTGCAACCGAAACAATATGGGGTAACCACACCGTTTGTGGTGAAGGGCGGAAACACAGTGAATAGCGAACAGTAGCTCGCCACGATGATACAGGCAGCTGGGCTTGACCAAATTCGACTTCGTGACGAAACACCCTATTGGGTCACCATATTACGAAAATCGCCGCAAGCGTTAGTTGATCGTCTCTGCTGATTTGGCTAGTGTCGATGCAGATCAACGATCTAGGCTGCGTCACATGCCACTCACTTTTGGAAAGGTCGGCGCATTCATCGCGCTTCTTACCATCGGAGCCTTTATTCTGTGGCTCGTGATTACCTCGTTCTTCGCCAGCGAGACCGTGGAGGAGGATGCTGTGAATACGGGCGCCAGCGCATTCAGCGCCAATTCCACCGGGTAGACAAACGCCGCTCGGCAATCGCGTGTTTTTCCATAGGTCGCATTGATGGAGTATCGCGAGCTTGGCCGCACCGGCGTGAAGGTCAGCGCGCTCTGTCTTGGCACCATGACTTTCGGCGAGCAGAATAGCGAAGCCGAAGGCCATGCCCAGATGGACTACGCCATCGACCACGGCATCAATATTTTCGATTCAGCCGAGCTCTACCCCATTCCGCCCAAGCCTGAGACCCATGGGCGGACCGAGGAGATCATCGGCACCTGGCTTGCCGCGCGCAAAAATCGCGACAAGGTCATGATCGCCACCAAGGTGGCCGGCCGCGGTAAGGCGACCTGGCTCCGCCGGGACGGATCAGCACCGCGCCTGAGCGAAATGCAGATCATGGAAGCGGTAGAGGGCAGCCTTCGACGTTTGCAAACGGACTATATCGATCTCTATCAGCTGCATTGGCCCGACCGGCCGATACGCGCATTCGAAGGTCTGAACTACGAGCACCGCGACGATGAGAGCCATCCAATCCACGATATTCTCACCGTCCTCGCCAAACTCGTGGCGAGCGGCAAGGTTAGGTTTCTCGGTCTCTCCAACGAGACGCCATGGGGCGTGATGAGTTTTCTCAAAGCTGCCGAGCAGCACGACCTGCCCCGCATCGTCTCGATCCAGAATGCCTTCAATCTCGTCAACCGGGTGTTCGAGATCGGGCTATCCGAGATTTTCTACCGCGAGCAGGTGAGCCTGCTTGCCTACTCGCCCCTCGGCCAGGGCTATCTCAGCGGTAAATACGAAGACGGCGCGCTACCGCCGCATTCGCGCAAGACCCTGTTCAACCGGCTTGGCCGTTACGAAATGGGGAACGGCCCAAGGGCGATCTCTACCTATGTCGCTCTCGCCAAAAAGCATGGGTTCGACCCGGCGCAAATGGCCATCGCGTTTGCCGTGTCGCAGGCCTTTGTGGCCAGCACCATCATCGGGGCGACCACGCTTCAGCAGCTTGAGACGGATATTGCGGCTACCGGCTTGCGGCTGTCCGGTGATGTCCTTGCGGACATCGATCGAATCCATCTTGACTATCCCAATCCATGTCCGTGAGGTTGGACGGCGATGCCCCGGCTGTTTTCCGCCATCGAAATTCCCCGAACTGTCGCCGAGCATCTGTCTCTGCTCCGCGCCGGCCTGACCGGTGCGCGCTGGATCGATCCTGAAAATTATCATTTGACCTTGCGCTTCATCGGTGACGTCGATGGCATCACCGCGCGCGATTTCACCCATGCGCTCGGCGGCATCGAAGCGGCGCCTTTCGACTTGCAGCTGAACGGCCTCGGCAGTTTCGGCGGCCGGAAGCCGCGCGCCATCTTCGCCATCATCGCGCCGTCTGACCGGCTTGAAGCCTTGCAGCGGGCAAACGAGCGCGCCGCGCGCGAAGCTGGGCTGCCCCCCGAGGGTCGCAATTTCACGCCGCATGTCACGCTGGCGCGTCTGCGAGGGGCACGGACCGACGCCGTCGCCTCTTATCTCGGGCGTCAGGGCGGGATCGTGACGGCGCCGTTCACGGTGAGCCGGTTTGTGCTTTACTCGTCGCGCAACTCGGTGGGCGGCGGCCCCTATGTGGTCGAAGCCGCCTACGACCTCGCCACTTAAGCTTCCCGTTTCTCGCGTTTCTCGGCGCCGGCAAGTTCGGCGAGCAATCCACGCGCGGCTTCCTCGATCAGGTCGAGCGCGTGATCGAAGCCGTCGCGACCCCCATAAAACGGATCGGGCACATCCTTGGCCCCCGTATGCGGCGCGTAGTCGAGGAAGCGGCGGACCTTGTGCCGCGCCCCCTTGGGGGCAAGCTCGGTGAGCTCGGCATAATTCGAGCCGTCCATGGCGAGCAGGAGATCGAAAGCGTGGAAATCGCCACGCGTCACTTGCCGGGCGGATTGTCCTGAAATATCGACGCCGCGGCTGTGCGCCGCCTCTTGCGCCCGCGTGTCGGGCGCTTGTCCGATATGCCAATCCCCCATCCCGGCAGAGTCGATCTCAAACAGGTGGATCAAGCCCTCTTCTTCCGCCACCCGGCGGAATACGCCTTCGGCCATGGGCGAGCGGCAGATATTGCCGAGACAGACGAATAGCAGGCGGTATCGGACCATGAGAGTGAGATGGCATCTGCCCAAACTTCATGCAAGCGGCTCGACGCTTCCCCTAACGCCGGTTGCGAAAGGCCGGGCTCCTTCCTATGTTTGTTCCGGATTACAACCGGCAGCCTTTCGCGAGGTGACCACCAATGACGACTTGGAACGAAGCGAGCGATCTGCGCGCGGCAGCCATGGGACGCGCGCTTTCTCTGGCGGCCTTCGCCAGGCACGAGCGCAAGGTGCGCAGCGATTTCTGGGCGAAGCTCAAGCGGGTCGCCGGTAGCCTGCCTTTGGTCGAGGATGTCGTCGCCGCCTATTACTGCGCGCTCGATCCGGCGACGCCGATCCGCGTGCGTGGCATGCTGCTTGCCTCGCTCGCCTATTTCATCATGCCCATGGATATCATCCCCGACATTTTCCTGGGCCTCGGCTACGCCGACGATGTCGCGTTGCTCACGGCGGTGGTCGGCATGGTCGCGGCCAACATCACGCCGACGCATAGGGCCGCTGCGGCACGCGCGCTCGGCAAGGATCTGCAGTCCTCGCGCTAGGCTTGCGGGTTGACGATCACCCTGCCGGTGACCTTGCGCTCTTCGATCAGGGATAATGCCTTGGCGGTATCGGCCAGCGCGAAGCGCTGGTGAATATGCGGTACGATCGACCCCTCTTTGCACCACTTAAGCAGCAATTCCATGTTGGCGCGATGGGACTCCAGGTCGCGCTTGACGAAGGCGCTCCAGTGCACGCCGATAATGGCGCAGCCTTTGAGCATGACGACATTGAGCGGCAGTCTCGGAATGGCGCCTGAGGCGAAGCCGATCACGAGGTAGCGGCCTTCCCAGGCCATGGCTCTCAAGGCGGGCTCGGCATAGTCGCCGCCGACCGCGTCGTAAAGCACATCGACGCCGTTCTGCCCAGTCAGCTCTTTGAGCCGCGTTTTGAGGTCTTCCGTCGCATAATCGACGCCTTCGTCGGCGCCATGCGCGCGTGCGACGGCGATCTTCTCCGCCGACGATGCCACGGCAATGACCCGCGCCCCCATCAATTTGGCGATTTCAACGGCGGCGAGGCCTGCTCCACCCGCAGCGCCGAGCACGGCCACGCTCTCACCCATCTTGAGTGCCGCGCGGTCCTTGAAGGCGTGCAACGCCGTGCCGTAGGTGACCGGTATGGCGGCCGCCGCGTCATCGCTCACACCGTCGGGGATGGAGACGGCGGCGCTCGCTTCGACCGTCACCTTCTCGCGGCAACCATTGCCGCCGACGAACGCCATGATCCTCTGTCCGACCTCAAGACCGGAGACACCGGGGCCGAGACTGTCGATCTTGCCGGCGATTTCCGCACCCGGCGAAAAAGGAAGCGACGGCGTCACCTGATAACGATTGCGCAGGACGAGCGTATCAAAAAAATTGAGTCCCACGGCTGAAGGCCGCACGACGATCTCGCCTTTGCCGGCTTTCGGCTCGGGGATGTCCTCGATACGGAGCTTCTCCGGGCCGCCGAACTCGTTCGCTTGCACTCCCCGCATCTCAACGTTCCCGATGATGGGTTTCTCAAGCCCTTCGCCCGACGGTTCCAGGCACGATCGTCCCGCCGGAATCAGGGCGGCCTACATGACCGCTCCGCCTTTTCCATCAACTAGCGTCGCTGGAGTTGGCCCGTCCCTAGGACTTTCTCGCCCTTTTCTCGCCGGCCGCGCGCGACTCGTTGAGAATGGCCTTGGCCTGTGTGTTGCCGCGCTTGGCGAGGTAAACGAGCGCTTCATCAACCAGCAGGTTGGGATTTCCCGACAGGTGCCTGGCTTCGACAACCAGCTCGGCCTTACGCGTGGCGGCCTCGGCCTCGAGCGCACTGGTCAGGTCACGAGAAGCTGCCGCGACTTTCCTTGCCTCTTCGACCTCAGGCTGAACCCCGCCATTGGCCTTGGCCCGCACCAAGCGGCCTTCCATGAAGGCGCCCTTCTCGATGATGACCGTCTGGCAGCGAATATCGCCGAGCACGTGCGCTTGCGATTTCAGCATCACCTCGCCGCCCTGAATCGGGCCGTCGACTCTGCCGTCGACGATGACGTTTTCGGCCGTGAGCGTTCCGAAAACATGCCCGGTCGAGCTGACGATGATCGATGCGCAATTCATCTCGCCATCGATATGACCATGAACATCGACGATCCCGTCCGTGGTTATGGTTCCGACAATTTTCAGTCCTTCTGCTATGGTTGTTTTTTGTTTCCTTGACGCAAACATGATCCGCCTCCGTTACCCCAACACAACTGAACGCATGCTCTACTTGGGCTTGTGACTGCCGAGATGGAGTTCGTGGAGTAACCCGCCGCCCTGCCAAAGCCCACCGGCCGACAGATTAGTATAAGTTTGACTCCCGACCAACCGGCTCGTTAAGAAATGGTTTACCAGTCAGGTTTCTGTTTTGTTCCATTGCTCGGTATGCGTCAGAATCAACGCCATTTGCCGCGATCATCGCTGTCTCGCGTGCGAATGGACCCCTGATGCGAGATTGTTCACGGTCGAAGGCCGGGTGAATGCCGCTTCTGGTCAAAAGGTGATCTTGTCTGTATGTTTTGAGCCTGCCACTCAAGAATTCGGGGACGAGGAGAATGCGCCGCGCCGTTCGAGTCGCTAGCGTTTTAGGATTTCTAAGCTGCACACCCGCCTTTGCCCAAGAGGCCACCCTCTTGGAGAAATTCAAGGACTGGTCGGCCTATGCCACGACCGGTAATCCGAAAGTGTGCTTCGTCGTGGCCCAGCCCAAAGCGTCATTGCCCAAAGGGGTCAGGCGCGGTCCCATCTATTTTTATATTTCGCGTTATCCCGCCGATCAGGTGGCCGGCGAGATCAGCGTGAAGATGGGCTATCCCTTCGCCCCGGGCGCCAAGACCACGGTGACCATCGGCAGCAACAAATTCGAGCTATTCACCAAGGAAGAGGGCGCCTTCGTCGAGAAGCAGGAGGACGAGACCAAGCTCGTCGATGCCATGAAGGGCGGCAGCACCTTGAAGATCGATGGCCGGTCTGCCCGCGGCACCGATACCAGCGACGAATATTCCCTGGACGGCCTTGCCGAGGCGCTGGAACGCATCGCCAAGGAATGCGCGATCTAACTGCTTCTCTTAACTCTGTTGCCGATATGACATGCCATGCACGCCACCTCACTCATGGGTCGCGAGATAAGTGCGGGCGGATCGCTTGACGCGGAGCCGTTGATCGGTCTCACGCGCGCCGCGCTTGCCGCGCAGTTGCGTTCGCTCGGCGTGCCGGAGCGGCAGATTCGCATGCGCGCGAACCAGCTCTGGAGCTGGCTCTATGTGCGCGGCGAAACGTCGTTCGCCGCCATGACCGATATCGCCAAAGACCTCCGCGCCGAGTTCGCCGCGCGTTTCACGCTGGCACGTCCCAAGATCGTCACCGAGCAGGTCTCGATTGACGGCACGCGCAAATGGCTGCTCAGGCTCGACGACGGCAGGGAGATTGAGACCGTCTATATCCCCGAGCAGGATCGCGGCACGCTCTGTATTTCGAGCCAGGTCGGCTGCACGCTCACCTGTAGCTTCTGCCACACCGGCACGCAGCGCCTCGTGCGCAATCTCACCGCCGGCGAGATCGTCGGCCAGATCATGCTCGCCCGTGACCGGCTCGGCGATTGGCCGGGTGCCACAGCGGAGGATCCACGCGGCATCCCTGATACCGATCGTAAGATCACCAATGTCGTATTGATGGGCATGGGCGAGCCGCTCTACAATTTCGACAATGTGCGGGACGCCTGCCTGATCGCCGCCGACGGCGAGGGACTTTCCATCTCCAAGCGCCGTATCACGCTATCGACCTCCGGCGTCGTGCCGGAGATTCCCCGCTGGGGCGCCGAAGCCGGCACCATGCTCGCCATCTCGCTGCATGGCGTGCGCGACGAATTGCGCGATCAGCTGGTGCCGATCAACAAGAAATGGCCGCTGAAGGATTTGCTCGCCGCCTGCCGTGCCTATCCCGGTCTGTCCAATGCCAAGCGCATCACCTTCGAATATGTGATGCTGAAAGGCGTCAACGACTCGATCGCCGACGCCAAGGCGCTGGTGCGGCTGCTGGCCAAAATCCCCGCCAAGATCAACCTGATCCCGTTCAATCCCTGGCCCGGCGCGCCATACGAATGTTCCGACTGGGAGCAGATCGAGAAATTTGCCGAAGTGGTGAACCGCGCGGGCTATGCGAGCCCGGTGCGCTCACCCCGCGGCCGGGACATCATGGCGGCTTGCGGCCAGCTGAAAAGCGCCAGCGTCAAGCAGCGCGCGAGCGCCCGCGCCGCGCCGGTTTAGGCATCTTCCGCACGGCGAATGCGACGGCACGGGCCGGATGCCACGGCGCCGGCACATAGTCCGTGACGGTCTCCCACCAGGCGACCGCGGCTTGCTGGCGCTTTCGCACGGCAAACCCCAAGACTTCCGCCGACGCGAGCTGGCCGTTCGCAGGCATAAAGCGAGAAGACGCTGCTAAATCCTGGATACTCATGTCTTGAAGCCTCCTCGTTGTTCCTCGCCGCAACCCGGGCCGTCTTGTGCGCGGCCACCGGGCATACTCGGAAGGGTGTTCATCACGCCATCGGGCAACTTGTGATTTGCCCGCTAGGGCATGGACTTAGCCCCTCTTTCGGTACTCCAACATCGAACGCGGCTCCCCGGCTTCCGGTTCCGCTACGCTAGCAATTAACTATGACAGGGAGTACGGCGCCCTGAGCCGGATCAACGTCGCGCCGGGCCTTGCACCAGCGAAACGTGTGCCTATAGTCGCGCCGCGACGGGAAGGTCCCGTCGCTTGGCATAAGGCCTTCCTCCAATGGCACGCGACATCAAGAAGGTGGTGCTCGCTTATTCCGGCGGGCTCGACACCTCGATCATCCTGAAATGGCTTCAGGAGACTTATGGGTGCGAGGTGGTGACCTTCACCGCCGATCTCGGCCAGGGGGAGGAGCTTGCGCCTGCGCGCAAGAAGGCGGAGCTGCTCGGCATCAAGGAGATTTTCGTCGAGGATCTGCGCGAGGAATTCGTGCGCGATTTCGTGTTCCCCATGTTCCGGGCGAACGCGCTCTATGAGGGCTCCTATCTGCTCGGCACCTCGATCGCACGGCCGCTGATCGCCAAGCGGCAGATCGAGATCGCCAAGGCGACCGGCGCGGATGCCGTGGCGCATGGGGCGACGGGGAAGGGCAACGACCAGGTGCGGTTCGAACTCACCTATTATGCCCTGAACCCCGACATCAAGGTGATCGCGCCGTGGCGCGAGTGGGAATTCAAATCGCGCAGCGACCTGATCGAGTTCGCCGAGAAGCACCAGATTCCCGTGGCACGCGACAAGCGCGGCGAGGCGCCGTTCTCGGTCGACGCCAATTTGCTGCACTCCTCGTCCGAAGGCAAAGTGCTCGAGGATCCGGCGCTAGAGCCGCCGCCTTATGTCTATCAGCGGACCTTGTCGCCGGAAGAGGCGCCGGACAAGGCGGTCGCAATCACCATCGGCTTCGAGCAGGGCAATCCCGTCTCCATCAACGGCACGCGCCTCTCGCCGGCCGAGCTCCTCACCGAGCTCAACGCCTATGGCAAGGAGAACGGCATTGGCCGGGTCGATCTCGTCGAGAATCGCTTTGTCGGCATGAAGTCGCGCGGCGTGTACGAGACGCCGGGCGGGACCATTCTTTATGCCGCGCATCGCGCCATCGAGTCGCTCACGCTCGACCGCGAGGCGATGCATCTCAAGGATCAGCTGATGCCGCGCTATGCCGAGCTCGTCTATTACGGCTTCTGGTTCTCGCCCGAACGCGAGATGCTGCAGGCGCTGGTCGACAAGAGTCAGGAGCATGTCGAAGGCGAGGTCACGCTCAAGCTCTATAAGGGCAACGTCATCGTCACCGGCCGCAATAGCCCGAATTCGCTTTATTCCGACAAGATCGTCACCTTCGAGGACGATGCCGGCGCCTATGACCAGAAGGACGCGGAAGGCTTCATCAAGCTGAATGCACTCCGCTTGCGCCTCCTCGGCAAACGCCGGAAGAAATGAGCGCTGCCGACCGCAGGCTGCTCGACCTGTTCGGCGTGGAACTGCCCATCGTGCTGGCGCCGATGGCGAATTTCGCGGGTCTCGACATGGCGGTCGCGGTAGCCGAAGCGGGCGGGCTCGGCTCGCTGCCGCGCTCGCGCCGGACGAGATCCGCGACGGCGTCGCCGCGTTCCGGGCGCGGACCGGCAAACCCATCAATGTCAATTTTTTCTGTCATACCCCGGCCGGGCCGGACATCGATCGGGACCGCGCCTGGCTGAAGCGCATCGCTCCCTATTTCGCCGAGCTTGGCGTCGTGCCGCCGGAGCTTCCGCTATCCGCAGGCCATCCGCCTTTCGGTGAGGCCCATTGCGCCGCCATCGAGGATGTGTGTCCGGAGATCGTGAGCTTTCATTTCGGTCTGCCCGATGCAACCCTGCTTGCCCGCGTCAAGTCGACCGGTGCCATCCTCATCAGCTCGGCCACCACGTTGCGCGAAGCCTCATGGCTCGCCGAGCGCGGTGTCGACGCCATCATCGCGCAAGGCGCCGAAGCCGGCGGCCATCGCGCCATGTTCCTGGAAACGGATGTCGCCACGCAAGTCGGCACCTTCGCGCTCACAAGGCAGATCGTTGACGCGGTGCGTCTGCCGGTTATCGCCGCGGGCGGCATTGGCGACGGACATGGCGTGACCGCAGCACTCGCGCTCGGCGCCTCAGCCGCGCAGATCGGCACGGCCTATCTTGCCTGTCCCGAGGCGACGATCACCGATGTGCATCGCGCGGCGCTGGCGAAGACGGCACGCGAGACCGCTATCACCAACATCCTGACCGGTCGTCCGGCCCGCGGCGTGATGAACCGCTTCATGCGCGAGCAAGGCCCGATCGACGACGCCACGCCAAACTTTCCGTTCGCGAGGCCGGCCATCGCCCCGTTACGCGCCAAGGCCGAAGCGCAAGGCTTGGGCGATTTTTCCCCGCTCTGGTCGGGTCAGGGGCCGATCGCCGCACACTGTCTCGGCGCGCGCGACTTCACGCGGCAGCTCGCCGAACAGGCGGCGCTGTCTATTTCGGCATGATGAGCGCGTCTTTGGGAAACTTGGCGAACACGCTCTCCTTGACCTCGAAATTGGTGGCGAGCAGGAGATCGGGATTGGCCGCCATCCAGCCGGTGAGCGACACCGACTGGTAGATGCCGTTATTGAGTACGACGAGCAGCTCCAGCGTGTCGCTGCCGGTATTCTCGATATAGTGACCGTAACCTTGCGGCACGTAGCCGACATCGCCGACGGCAAAATCGTCGGTGCGCGCGCGGCCGTGACTGCCGAACACCGTCATGCGCCCGCTGCCTTTCAGATAGAACTGCCACTCCGCCGCATTCGGATGCCAATGCGGCTCGCGCAACGAACCCGGCTCGATAATGAGTAGCGCGCCGGTCATGGTCGTGGAGATGGGAAATTCCAGCATCGATGCCGTGCGCATGGTGCCGCCGGCGAACTGATCGGGCTTCTGCGCGAGCAATTGATAGCGGTGGGTGAGCGGGGGATCGTCGAGTGAGCCCGGCGAGGGCTCCTGCGGAAGCGCGGGCGGAACCGGCCCGCTGGCGATATAGACCTCCTTCTTGGGGAAATCGGCGAAGGTCTCAGGCGGCACACCGAACGTCTTGGACAACACTTCGGGCGGCGTATGTCCGACCCAATCGGTGATCGAGAAGGTGCCGAACTCGGAGAAATAGCCGTTGTCGAACACCAGCACGAAGGTGCAGGTGCCGGGTCCAATCCCCTGGATCGAATGGCCGTGCCCGCGCGGGAAATACCAGACGTCGCCGGGCCCGAAATCGACGATCTCGCACCGGTTCTCCGGATCGATGGTCGTGACGCGGCAGCGTCCGTCGATCACATACGCCCATTCGGCGGCGTTCGCATGCCAATGCAGCTCGCGCAAGGCCCCCGGCTCGAGCGTCATGTAGACGCCGGCAAGCTTCTCCGAGACCGGGAACTCGGCGACGGTCGCCTCCTTGGCCGTGCCGCCGTCGAAGGTCTTGGGGGTTTTGGTGCTGAATGGAAAGCGGAAGGAGGGCAATTCGGGCCCGGCGAGCGGCGCCGGCGCCGGTCCGAAGGGAGGCTGCTCCGTCTCGCCAAACGGACTCCAACTCATGACGTCTCCACGCTCACCGATGTACCAGGGCCGTTACTTCACGGGCAGGAACGCTAAACAAAAGCTGCCCTCTGTGCACCATTATTCCGCGGCGGCGCGACGGGAGGCGGACGGGAGCGCGAAATTCGCTTCGGACAGCTCACAGAGTCCGCCGCCCAGATATAGATGATGCCAAAGCTGCGCGGTGATGACCCCGACCATGCCGAGATTGGTAAACGTGTCGCGCCCGGTCGACTTGCCGCTCTTCAGCTGCTGTACCCCGTCACGGACACGCGCGACATCGAAATAGCTCGTTGCCTTGAGCGAACTCTCGCTGAGCAGCTCATCCACATAAGAGGCCCCGGAAGTGAAAAAGCTCTCGGCGAGCGGCGCGCGGAACATGGCTTTGGGACGCCAGGCCACCTCTTGCGGCAATAAGCGTTCGGCCGCGCGACGCAGCACATATTTGTCCTTGAGACCGTTCAGCTTCAGCTTAGGCGGCAAGCGCGACATCAGCGCGACGACGTCCTCGTCGAGATAGGGATAGCGCGTCTCGACCGAATTGCTCATCGCCACCCGGTCGCCCTTATGGGTCAGCAGCATGCCGGCAAGATGCACCTTGTAACCGAGATAGAGGGAACGATTCAGCGGATGCCAGCGCGACACGCGCTCGAGGTCGATATCGATATCCTCATAGGCGACATGATCGCCGAGCTGTTGCTTGATGTCGGCGCTGTAATACCGGTCACGCGCGCTGGAAACGAGATTATACATGATCGATTGCGCGTGCGGCCCGCCGATGATCCCGTCAATGCGCGCGAGTTCGGCGAAGGAGCGATTCTTCACCATGAGCTTCCGCGCGATGCGGCTGATGGCGGTGCTCGGCCGGAACGCATCACCGATATCGAGCGTGCGGGCCTTTTCCCTGATCTTGAACCACACATAGCCGGCGAGCCCCTCGTCGCCGCCTTCGCCCGTGATCACGGCCTTATGCCCATTCATGCGCACCGCACGGGCCAGCGCGTAGGACGCCGCGCAGGACGTGTCGAGCACCGGGCTCTCGGCCGCGGTGACGAGCGCAGGGTAGGTATCGGCGATGAGGCTTGCGCCCGCTTCGACCAGCGTGATGCGTTCGCCGCCATTGCCCAGCAGGCGGGCCGTGGCGCAGGCCTGCTCGCTTTCGTCGAGCCCAAGCGCCGGGATTTGCGCCGTGAAGCTTTGCAGCGATCCCCCGTTCAGACGCGTGGCCACGGCAAGGGCGTAGGACGAATCCACGCCGCCGCTGAGATAGCCCGTAACCGGCGCATCGGCTCTGAGCCTGATCTCGACCGCGCGCGAAAATACCGCTTCGAAGGCCTCGATCGCCGCCTCTTCGGAAAGATTTTCCTCCTCGCCCCAATCCGGGAAATCGAAGTCCCAATATTTGCGCTCGACCGGCTCCGCTGCCTTGCCGTCGCTGCGCCAGGCGATCTTGAGATAATGGCCGGGGGCGATCGCCTGGACGTTTTCGAACATCGTGCGGCGGCCGCTCAGCGCGAAGAAGGTGAAAATCTGATCGAGGCCGCGCGGATCGACCTTCGGAGCGACGGCGCCGGAGGCGATCAGCGCCTTGATCTCGGAGCCGAAATAGAGGAGATCGCCCTGCCGCGACCAGAACAGGGGGCAGATGCCGACGCGGTCACGCGCCATCAGCACCACGCGGCGGCGCAGATCGACCAGCACGAAAGCGAATTGCCCTTTCAGATAGGGAAAAAGATTTTCGCCGTGCTCCTCATAAAGATGCACGAGAATTTCGCTGTCGGTGTTGGTGCTAAAGACATGACCCTTCGCCTCCAGCTCACGTTTGCGTTCCGGGTAGTCGAACAGCTCGCCGTTGAAGATGGCGGCGACCGAGCGGTCCTCGTTGAAGAGCGGCTGATGTCCGTTATTGGCGCCGACGATGCTCAACCGCCGATGCGCGAGACCTATGCCGGCCTCAACCAGAAGCCCGTCATCATCGGGGCCTCTATGCCACAGCGCATCGCCCATGCGCCGTAGCATGACCGGATCGGGCTTACGCGTTCCGTTGAGATCGACGACACCAGCCAAGCCGCACACAGGCAAGTCCTTTGCAAAAATCTAGAAGTGACTTTTCATGAGAGCCCAGACTTTGCAAAGCGCCTCGGGACGACAAAGTGATGCCCGGTGCGGCAATTGCGCGGCCGAAACGTACCATATAGGCCTATGGAAGTCCTACGAATCCGCGCTGGCCAAGGCTATTGCACGGCCGTCATGCGCGCTATATATCCCCGGGCAGGAGCGCGGGCCGTTGGGGCCCGCGTTCGTACGTTATGGTACCATGAATCTCCGCAACATCGCCATAATTGCCCATGTCGATCATGGCAAGACCACGCTTGTCGACCGGCTGCTGCAACAATCAGGCGCCTTCCGCGAGAATCAGCGGGTGGCCGAGCGGGCGCTCGATTCCAACGACCTCGAGCGCGAGCGCGGCATCACCATTCTCGCCAAGGTGACCTCGATCGTCTGGCAGAACACGCGCATCAACATCGTCGATACGCCGGGACATGCCGACTTCGGCGGCGAGGTCGAGCGCATTCTCAACATGGTGGACGGCGCATTGGTGCTAGTCGATGCGGCGGAGGGCCCGCTGCCGCAAACGAAATTCGTGGTGTCGAAGGCTCTCAAGATGGGGCTCAAGCCCATCGTGGTGATCAACAAAGTTGATCGTGCCGATGCCCGCCCGCAAGAGGTGGTCAATGAGGTGTTCGACCTGTTCGCCGCGCTCGAAGCATCCGACGAGCAGCTCGATTTTCCCATCCTCTATGGTTCGGCCAAGGAAGGCTGGATGGCGGCGAGCCCCGAGGGTCCGAAAGACCAGGGTATGCATCTCCTGTTCGATCTCGTGCTGCGGCACGTCGCGCAGCCCAAGGTCGAGGAAGGGCCGTTCCGCCTGCTCGGCACCATACTCGAAGCCAATCCCTATCTCGGCCGCATCGTCACCGGCCGTATCACCTCGGGCTCCATCGCGCCGAACCAGCAAGTCAAAGTGCTCGACCATGACGGCAGCCTGATCGAGCAGGGCCGCGTGTCCAAGGTGCTCGCTTTTCGCGGGCTCGAGCGCATCGGCCTCGACGAGGCGAATGCCGGCGATATCGTGTCGCTCGCCGGCCTGCCGCAAGCGACCGTCGCGCATACGATTTGCGCGCCGGAAGTGACCGAGCCCTTGCCGGCGCAGCCGATCGACCCGCCGACGCTCTCCATGACCTTCCGCGTCAACGATTCGCCGCTCGCCGGCACTGAAGGCAGCAAGGTCACCGGCCGTATGATCCGCGACAGGCTGCTGCGCGAGGCCGAAGGCAATGTCGCCTTGCGCATAACCGAATCGGAAGAGCGCGATTCCATGGAAGTAGCCGGCCGCGGTGAGTTGCAGCTCGGCATTCTCATCGAGACCATGCGCCGCGAAGGCTTCGAGCTATCGGTGTCTCGTCCCAAGGTGCTGCTGAAGCGGGCCGACAACGGCCTGCTGCTCGAGCCCATCGAGGAGGTGGTGATCGATCTCGACGAAGAGCATTCCGGGATCGTGGTGCAGAAGCTCGCCGCGCGAAAGGCCGACCTGATCGAGATGAAGCCCTCCGGCGGCGGGCGGCAGCGCCTTGTGTTCCGGGCGCCGACCCGCGGCTTGATTGGCTATCAGGGCGAACTCCTCACCGATACGCGGGGCTCGGGCATCATGAACCGCCTGTTCCACAACTACGCGCCGCATAAGGGGCCGATCCAGGGGCGCCGCTCCGGCACGCTGATCTCCACCGATCTCGGCGATGCCGTGGCCTACGCACTGTGGAATCTCGAAGATCGCGGGCCGATGATGATCGAGCCCGGCACGCGGGTTTATCGCGGCATGATCGTCGGCGAGCACACCCGCGGCAACGATCTCGAAGTCAACGTGCTCAAGGGCAAGAAGCTGACCAATATCCGCACGACCTCCAAGGACGAGGCGGTGCGGCTCACGCCGCCGCTCCGCATGACCTTGGAGCGCGCGCTGGCTTATATCGAGGACGACGAGCTGGTCGAGGTCACGCCAAAGTCGATCCGCTTGCGTAAGCGCCATCTCGATCCCAACGAGCGCAAGAAGGCCGAACGCGCCCGCCTCACCGAAGAGGTCGCCTAGCTCGCGTCGTTGGAAAAATCCGACGACCCCTTTGCCCAACGCCGCGGTCATGCGCTAGGCTACGTTCATGACCGTCGATGTCGTGCAGGTAAGGCCGGCAAGGACCAAGGACGCTGAGGCGCTTGCCTCGACCTACGAGGACGCCTGGCGCAGCGCTTACCAGGGCATCATCCCGCATCTGTCGTTGCAGCGCATGCTCGCCAAACGCGGGCTGATCTGGTGGCAAAATGCCTTGGCGCGCCGCACGCCACTGCTGGTGCTCGACTTCGGCGGCGAAGCGGCGGGCTATGTGACCTTCGGCCGATCACGGCTCGCCCGCTCGCCGTTCCAGGGCGAGATCTTCGAGCTTTATCTCCATCCAGTCTATCAGGGCCTCGGGCTTGGCGAAAAACTGTTTGACGGGGCGCGCCAGCGGCTTGCCGAGCTGAGACTCAAGGGCCTTCTCGTCTGGGCTTTGACTGATAACGATTCGGCCTGCGCCTTCTATCTCCGCCTCGGCGGCAAGCCCGTCGCCGAGGGCGGCGAGCGTTTCGGCGACATCTCGTTGCGTAAGGTGGCCTTCGCCTGGAATTGACGACACTTGTCGGCGAAGCCCTTCGCGTCCTAGAAGATCGCCATGAGTGACATGAAGATCGCCGTACTCGGCGCCGCCGGCCGCATGGGCCAGGCGCTGACCCAAATACTCGTTGCCACGCCCGGCTGCGCCGTCGCCGGCGGCATCGAGGCCAAAGGCTCGCCCGCAATCGGCCGCGATCTTGGCGAGGTAGCGGGCATCGAGCCTTTGGGCATCGCCATCACCGACGATCCGCTACCCGTGTTCGCCGCTGTCGACGGCGTGCTCGATTTCACCAGCCCCGCCTCAACCGTCCAGTTCGCGGCGTTGTCGGCGCAGGCGCGCATCGTCCATGTCATCGGCACCACTGGCCTTGGTGATGCCGATATGGCGAAGATCGAAGCCGCCGCGCGCCACGCCGCCATCGTCAAGGCCGGCAATATGAGTCTCGGCGTCAATCTCCTGGCGCTCCTGACCGGGAACGTGGCGAAGGCGCTTGGCCCCGAATTCGACATCGAAATTCTGGAAATGCATCACCGCCACAAGCGCGATGCGCCGTCCGGCACCTCCTTGATGCTGGGCGAGGCGGCGGCTGCGGCGCGCGGCGTGTCGCTTGCCGAACACAGCGTGCGCACCCGCGACGGCGAGACTGGGCCACGGCGAGACGGCGATATCGGCTTCGCGGCCTTGCGCGGCGGCGACGTCGTCGGCGAGCATCGGGTGATCTTCGCCGGACCCGGCGAACGCCTCGAGCTGGCGCATATCGCCACGGATCGCGGCATTTTTGCCCGCGGCGCGGTCAGGGCGGCGCTCTGGGCGCGCGGCAAGGAGCCTGGCCTCTATTCCATGCGTGATGTCCTCGGCCTGTAGCGGACTGGGGATCGGGTCACGTTCGATCTGGAAAAACCGGCTGCACTTGCCTAAAACATGCGTCTTTCGCGCCGGAAATAGGCCGCAAAAGGGGTGACAGGTGAGACCGAACTTAACCTTTTCCCCGCTATGGCTGACGCGCTAAAGGAACCGCTTCGGTGGACCAACTGACCGGCACAGGCATGACAGGCCGCGCTGAACCCGAGGAAGACCCGTCCAAAGGGAACGTACTCGTTCTCATCCGCCACGGTGAGAGCGAGTGGAACCGGCTCAACCGCTTTACCGGCTGGAAGGATGTGGGCTTAAGCGAAGAGGGCATCACCGAGGCGCACCGCGCCGGCGCCATGCTCAAAGGGGAAGGCCGCAAATTCGACTGCGCCTTCACCAGTACGTTGAAGCGCGCGCATAACACCCTCGACGTCATCCTCGATGAACTCGGCCAGCCCAAGCTGCCGACGGTCAAGGCCGCCGCGCTGAACGAGCGCGACTATGGCGAGCTGGTCGGCATCAACAAAGACGAAGCGCGCAAGCGGTACGGCGCTGAGCAGGTGCATATCTGGCAGCGCTCCTACGACATCGCCCCGCCCGGCGGCGAATCGCTGAAGGATACCGCCTCGCGCGTCGTGCCCTTCTTCGAGAAATGGATCGTGCCGGACCTGCAAGCCGGCAAGAACGTGATTGTGGTCGCGCACGGCAATTCGTTGCGTTCGCTGATCATGCAGCTCGACCGGCTCACGCCCGACGATGTGATGCAGGTTGAGATCGCCACCGGTGTGCCGCTGATCTACCGGCTCAATGCCGACGGCAGCGTGGCGGAGAAACGCGACCTCGCCGCTTAAGCCAAGTCGGGACTGCGCGCCGTGGAGAGCGCGTCGGTCAGAGCGCGCGCGAAATCCTCGCGCTCGCTATCGGTGAGAAACCTCGCAAACACCAGACTCTTGCCATGTGAGGCGATCGACAATTCCGTGCTGCGCCCGATGCGCGGTTTAAGCGAGAGCCGCACCCAATACGGATTGAAGCTCCAGGATTGCGCCTCGCCCGACGGATCGACGCGCGTGACGGTGAGCGCTTCGTCGGTGAGAGCGACCGTCTCGTAGAGACGCAGCGCGCGGAAATTCAGCCTGAAGGCGATATAGATGAGCAGGACGTCAAGTCCCAGAAAGCCGATCACCGGCCAGGCGCCCATCAGAAAGAACATCAGCCCGGTGGCGAAGCTGATCAGGCAGATCGCCGCCATCAGCACCATGAAGCCTCTCGGGCTTAACGCCCGATGCGGCGTGAGCACGGCGCTAAAATGCGTGTGTGCCGAAGGCTCTTGAGCCGAGGGCTCTTGCGCCGAAGGTGCTGGAACGGGTGAAGGCTCTGCCATAGGTTGAATTAGAGCATGATCCGGAAAAGTGGAAACCGGTTTTCCGATAAGATCATGCGGTTAAAAATAAGACCTCTGAGCGGGAACAGACAAGAGCCTGTGGCGGATCGACCGAAATCACGCCCGCGCGGCAAGGCGAAGCGCCGGCCCAAACTGGCGCCCGGCTCGCGCCTGACGCAGGCCCAGGTGGATGACATTTTCGCCCGTTTTGCCGCTGTCCACCCGCATCCCAAGACCGAGCTCAAATACACCGATCCGTTCACCCTGCTGGTGGCCGTGGTGCTGTCGGCGCAGGCGACCGACCAATCGGTCAATCGCGCCACGCCCGACCTGTTTCGCATCGCCGGCACGCCCGAGAAGCTCGCCACACTCGGCGAACAGGAACTGACCGACAAGATCAAGACCATCGGCATCTACCGCAACAAGGCCAGGAATCTGATCGCGCTTGCCAAGAAGCTTATCGCCGAGCATGGCGGCAAGGTGCCGGAAACGCGCGAGATGCTGATGACCCTGCCGGGGGTCGGCCGCAAGACCGCCAATGTCGTGCTCAACACCGCTTTCGGCCAGCCGACCATCGGCATCGACACGCATGCCTTCCGCGTCGCCAACCGCACCGGTCTCGCACCCGGCAAGACGCCGCTCGAGGTCGAGCTGACGCTCGATCGCATCGTGCCCGCGCGCTACAAGCATAACGCCCATCATTGGCTGATCTTGCACGGACGCTATGTGTGCAAAGCGCGCGTGCCGGAATGCTGGCGCTGCATCATCTCCGACATCTGCCTGTACAAGCCGAAGACTCCGGCGCCCGTAACTTGACAAAGACGGTCATACGGGCGAGCGTTGGTGCAACGCCGCTCTGAACGGAGGAATGACATGAAAATGCTTTTATCTTGCCTTGCTGTTGCCTTCGCTCTCACCGTGGCCACCGCGCCTGCTTCCTTTGCCGACGACAAGGCCAAGACCGACGGCCAGTCCAAGTCCACGACCAAGACCGCATGCGACAAGGACAAGAAGCGCGACAGCTAGGCTGAAATTTTTTGCGTTATGCGGAAAGGCGCCGGTTTACCGGCGTCTTTTTCTTTCGTCCGGGAACCGGCGCGGAACGCAAGTCGGGATGAGGCGTTTTTCCCGTCCCTGCAGTCATGCAGTAACGAGGAGAAATGACATGAAAACGCTAGTATCGAGTTTTGCCATCGCTCTCGCGCTTGCCTTCGCCGCGCCCGCTTCCTTTGCCGGCGATGCCAGCAAGGCCACGACCAAAGCCGAGTGTGTCAAGGCCGGCGGCACGTGGGACGATGCGGCCAGTAAATGCGGCCCCAAGGGCTACTAGGATTCGCTGAACAATAGGCCACTCAGCGAGGGCGCCGGGCGATCCGGCGCCCTTTTTCATGCATAGGCCGGACGCAGGCCGGCGCGGGCGGCCAATCCCTTATAGACGCGCACCATGAACGAGGTGGCGAAGAGCGGCGTCACCAGGTTGAGGATCGGCACCGAGGCAACACCCGCGATGATCAGCCCGCTGAGGAACACGGTCGGACGGTTCGATTTGCGCAAACGTTTCGCTTCGGCCGCCGGCAGATGGCGAAGCGCTGCGAGCTCGAAATATTCGCGGCCCAGCAGATAGCCGTTGCCGGCATAGAAGGCGATCAGATTGACGCCGGGCACGAGCAGCAGGATCAGCGCGACAAAGTTCACCGCGAGCACCACGAGAAAAAACTTGATCCCGGTGAGGGCGGCTTGCGCCACGGGCAGCGGGCGCCCCGGCCTGTCGGCGGGAAAATTCGTCTTCTCCACCGTCTCGGCGATGTCGTCGAGATAAAGCGCCGCCACGAGCGAGGTGACCGGCGGGATGAGGAAGATCGAGCCGACCACGAGCGCCGAGCCGCCGAGCACTTGCACCGCGGTTTCGATCTGGTCCGGCAACTGCACGAAATAGCCGAAGCCCCAGACGATCGCCACGATGAGCAGCGCGAACAGCGCGATGGTAAACCCCACGCATTTGAGCAGCACGGCGCGGAAAGGCGGCGTGAACAGCTCCCGAAAGGCTTGACCTGCGGCTTTCAGCATGACGTGTGTTCCGTTTCGCTGGGCGAATATAGTAAGGCAAGCCCGCGAAACCAGGGCGGGCGAAGAGCGGGGGAAGGCAATTCATGGCTGACAAGAGCTACGACGTGGTCGGTATCGGCAACGCCATCGTCGACATCATCGCCCGCTGCGACGAGGGCTTCCTGACCAAGCACGATCTCGACAAGGGCTTTATGCGCCTGATCGATGCGGGCGAGGCGGCGCGGCTTTACGAGGAGATGGGCCCGGCCATCGAGCGCTCCGGCGGCTCGGTCGCCAATTCCATCGCCGGGCTCGCCTCGTTCGGCACGACATGCGGCTTTATCGGCCGGGTCGCCGCCGACCAGTTCGGCGGCATCTTCCGTCATGACATCCGCTCGCTCGGCGTCGCCTTCAACAGCGAGCCGGCGATGGACGGCGCGCCGACCGCGCGCTGTCTCATTCTGGTGACGCCGGATGGCGAGCGCACAATGAACACGTTTCTCGGCGCGAGCGTCGATTTCGCGCCCGCCGATCTCGACCCGGACATGATCGCCGCAAGCCGGATCGTCTATCTCGAAGGCTACCTGTTCGACCGGGAGCACGCCAAGGCCGCATTCCGCGAGGCGGCGCGGATCGCCAAGGAAGCGGGCGCCAAGGTGGCGCTTAGCCTGTCTGATGCTTTCTGCGTCGACCGCCACCGCGAGGATTTCGGCAATTTCATCCGGAACGACGCCGACATCCTGTTTGCCAACGAGAAGGAGATCACCACGCTCTACCAGGTCAACAGCTTCGCTGAGGCCGCGGCCACGGTCCGCCATGAATGCGAATTGGCGGTGCTGACCCGCTCGGAGGAGGGTTCGATGATCGTGGCCTCCGGCGACACGATCGAGGTCGCACCGGAAAAAGTACCTGAAGTGGTCGATGTGACGGGCGCTGGCGACCTCTATGCCGCCGGCTTCCTCTATGGTCTGACGCGCGGCGCGCCGCTGGCCGTTTGCGGCCGAATCGGCAGTCTGGCTGCGGCCGAGATCATCTCGCATATCGGCGCCAGGCCCGAGATGTCCTTGCGGGACCTGGCGAAAAGGGCAGGCCTGGTCAATTAGCGGTAGCAGTTTCAACGATAACCCCCCGCAAATATTGTGGCTTTTCCGCCACGCCAGGGGAAATTCTCTTTATAGGCGCTACAGATAGCCCCTCTCTCGGCCTCCACCTGCTATTCTCGAATCGCACCGGACGGAATTGGGGGCCTTGATGCGCAGATCGTTGCCGCTTGTGGCAGCTACCATGCTCGGCATGGCGGCGCTGGCCCAGCCTGCGGTGGCGCAGGATGGTGTCGCGGGACCGGATTTCACCACCGCGACCTATGGCGGCACTACGATCTGGATCGGCGGCGGCGTCCAGTTTTTGACGCTCCCCGATGTCAGGTTTGTCGGTAGGGGCGCGCCCGGCAATTTCACCCGGCAGAAAAATCTCGAGGGCGATTTCTGGGATGCCGGCGTCGCTGGTGCCGGCGGTATCGAGACCGCGCTCGGCTTTTGGGGCAACATGCGTGTGAGCGGCGCAGTCAAGGGCTTCTTCGCCAATATCGAGACCGATGACCACACGAATTGCCGCACCGCGACGTGTACCGTAGTCGATCCGGCCTTTGGCATAGCCTTCTTTGGTCCACCTGTGCTTGCGACAAGCGCCGACCGCGATGCCGACTATTGGGGCGGCCAGATCGAATTCAAATTCGCGCGCGCCGAGCCGGTGCACGACAAGCCCGATTTCTACCGCAATGACTATTTCATCGCCGGCGCGGACATTCGCGGCATCGACCAGGATATCAGTCTCCGGGGCAATTTCGGCGGCGCGCCGATCTACACTCTCAAGGAAACCCTCGATACCACCTATTATGGCGGTTATATCGGCATCGGCGGCGAGTACAGCTTCGGCTTCATCCCAGTTATTGGTCCGGCACTCAAGAATGTCGGCGGCATCTATGACCGGCTCGGTCTGCGTACCTTCATCCAGGCACGCGCCGGCCTCTATTCGGCCGAGACCGACTATAACAGCCGCTTCGCTGTCCAGTTCACGCCGTTCAACTCGCGGATTTCGCAGTCCAATGACGAGCTGGCCTTCATCGGCAGCGTCTCTCTGGAGACGCGCAAGCAGCTTGGGACGCGGTCGAGTCTGTCGCTCTGGACAGACTACGAGTACATCTCGTCGGTTCCGGAAGTGCGCTACAACAACGGCGCCGGGCGTCCGACCCGCATCGAAGAGGATAGCGTGTTCGCCAGCCGCACCATGCTCAGGCTGAATATCGGGCTCGGCCCCACCCAGCTCTACGACGAGCCCCTGCGCTAAACCTCGCTTTTAGCCTCGCTTGAACGATGCTATTATCGGCCTTGCTTTGGGGCCGGGGGGCTTCCATGCATCGTCGGTTGCATCTGTTTTCGGGTGCCGCGCTCTTTAGCGTCTTGGGCGGCGTCGCGCTGGCGCAAGAACCGGCCGCCGTCACCTACAATGCCACGACGATCTCCATCGGGGGTGGCGTGCAGCTGCTCCAGCTTCCCGACATCCGTTACACGTTCTTCAGCTCGAGCCGCAACGGAGCCGCTCTGCGCAAGCAGAAGACCGACGATTTCGACGACTATGGCGGCGTCGTGAGCGGCGCGATCGAAACGCCGCTCGGCTATTGGGGAGCGACGCCGGTGACCGGCGTGGTGTCCGGGTTCTTCGCCAATGTCTCCGACGGCGACCGCCATGGCTGCGTGAGCCAAGGCACGGCCCTTTGCACGGCCGAGGACATTGTCGACAATCCCAACCGTCCCGACAGCCTTGTGGCCAACACTTTCGTCACCAACACCGACCGCGACGTCGATTTCTGGCGTTGGCGCCGAAGCGCGCTTCGGCAAGGCTCCGGCGCCGGCCCGCGATGAGGGAGGCTATCTGTTCCGCCTTGGATATGTCGGCATCGGCGCCGACGTCCGCGGCATCGACCAGGACATCCGGCTGCGGCTCGATATCCCCGGCGCCCCCGTCAACCCGTCAGTGCGGCTTAACGAGACGATCGACACGACCTATTGGGGCGGCTTCCTCTCCGTCGGCGGCGAGTACAATATCCTCGGCTATTTCGGCATCGGCAAAACCTGGGGCATACGCTCGCTCCTGGCACTGCGGGCCGGCATCTATAACGCCGACACCGACTATAATGGCCTGTTCCGGCGCCCCGGCCGCGCCACGCGTCTCGGTCTTTCCGACGACGAGGTTGCCTTTATCGGCGGCTTGAACTTCGAGACGCGCAAGCAGTTCGGTCCGCGCACCAGCCTGTCGCTGGTCACCGACTACGAGTATTTCTCCTATGCGCCCGAGATCCGTTATGTCGACGCGGATCTCAGCGGCTGCGGCGGGGGTCAGGTAAATTGCGCCGGCAATGTCACCCGGACCCATATCGATGACGACGATGCTTTCGCGGTGCGCACCATGTTGCGGCTGAATGTCGGCCTCGGCGCGACGCCGCTCTACACCGATCCCGCTTTGAAATAGCGCCGTTGTGATGCGCGCTAGAGCTTGCGCAGCGCCACGGTTTCCACCGCGTGATCGGCGCCCTTGCGCAGGATGAGGTCGGCGCGCTGCCGCGTGGGCAGGATATTGTCGCGCAGATTGACCAGATTGATCGAACGCCAGATGTGCAGGCCCGTGACATGCGCCTCGTCTTCCGATAGCGTGGCGTAGCGGTGGAAATAGGAGGCGGGATCGCGGAACGCGGTCTGGCGGAGCCGCAAGAACCGCTCCACATACCATTCCTCGACCAGTTCCTCTTCGGCGTCGATATAGATCGAGAAATCGAAGAAGTCGGAGACGAAGGGGATCGCCTCGCCGTCCTTGGGCAATTTCGCCGGCTGCAGCACGTTCAACCCTTCGACGATGACGATGTCGGGACGCTCGATGGCGTGTTTCTGGTCGGGAAGCACGTCGTAGACGAGATGGGAATAGACCGGCGCCTCGACGCGTTCCTTGCCCGACTTCACCTCGGCGAGGAAATTGAGCAGCTTGGTTAGATCGTAGCTCTCGGGAAAGCCCTTGCGGTTCATCAGCCCGCGCTCCTCGAGCACGGCGTTCTCGAACAGGAAGCCGTCGGTCGGCACCAGCTCGACCCGTGGATGGCTCGGCCAGCGCGCCAGCAGCGCCTGTAACACACGCGCCGTGGTGCTTTTGCCGGCGGCGACGCTGCCGGCAAGCCCGATGATGAACGGCGTCTTGCCGTTGCCTTTGCGCAGGAAGCGCTCGGTGGCGTGATGCAGCCCCTGCTCCGCTTCGATATAGAAATTGAGCAGCCGGCTTAAGGGCAGATAGACATCCACCACTTCCTGCGTCGACACGCGCTCGGTGAGGCCGCTTAAGTTTTCCAGCTCGGCATCGCTCAAGGTCATCGGCGTGTCGGCGCGCAGCCTCGCCCATTCCTCGCGGCTATAGACGGCGTAAGGCGAGAACGCGACGGTGGGACGCGGGTTCATGACAGAAACGCCCATTGTCTGACGGTTAGCGCGAGGCGGCCTTGGCCTTCTTGACCTCGGTCAGAGCCATGCGCCGCTCGAGCTCTTCCAGCACCTCGTCGAGCGAGACGCCGCGGCTCTCGAGCAGCACGAGCAGGTGGTAGAGCATGTCGGCGGTCTCGCCGACCAGCGCCTTCTCGTCCTGGGCAAGCGCGGCGATGGCCACTTCCACCGCCTCCTCGCCAAGCTTCTTGGCCGGCTTGATCGGCCCGTCGTCAAGCAGCCGCCGCGTATGGGAGTCTTCGGGGCGCGCATGACGCCGCGATTTGATGATGGCGGCCAGCCGGCTCAATACATCCTTGCTCATGCTCTGGCTCATACACTGCCGCGACGGGCGTGGGAATAGCGGCGTTCACCTCAAATCGGGCATATTAACGCTATTCTAGCGATCCAGGCGGATGGGCAGGCCGGCTGAGGCCATATGCGCCTTGGCCTCGCCGATCGTGTGTTCGCCGTAGTGGAAGATCGAGGCGGCGAGCACGGCCGAGGCATGGCCGTCGCGCACGCCCTCGACCAGATGATCGAGAGTGCCGACGCCGCCGCTCGCGATCACCGGTACCGGCACCGCGTCGGCAATGGCGCGCGTCAACTCGATATCGAAACCGGCGCGGGTGCCGTCGCGATCCATGGAGGTGAGCAGGATCTCGCCTGCGCCGAGCTCGGCGACCTCCTCGGCGTAGGAGACCGCTTCGATGCCGGTCGGCTCGCGCCCGCCATGGGTGAAGATCTCGAAGCGCGGCGCCTTGCCGTTGGCGCCGGTCCGTTTCGCGTCGATGGCGACGACGATGCATTGCGCGCCGAACTTCTCAGCTGCGGCGCGCACCAGGCTGCGGTTCTTCACCGCGGCGGTGTTGATCGACACTTTGTCGGCGCCGGCTTCGAGCAGGGCGCGCACATCCTCGGTCGAGCGCACGCCGCCGCCCACCGTGAGCGGCATGAAACAGCGCTCGGCCGTGCGCCGCACCACATCGAGGATGGTGCCGCGTTTCTCGTGACTGGCTGTGATGTCGAGGAAGCAAAGCTCGTCGGCGCCGGCTTCGTCATAGGCCGCGGCGGCCTCGACCGGATCGCCTGCGTCGCGCAGATCGACGAACTTGACGCCCTTCACCACGCGGCCTTCCTTGACGTCGAGGCAGGGTATGACGCGGACTTTCAGCATCGCTGTCAGCTGCTCTGCGGCTTCCGCCGGCTCCGGATAAAGCGGATGAGCAGATAGACCAGCAGCACGGCGAGCCAGATGGCCAGCATCACCTCGCCCACCGGAATGGTGAACAGCGAGAGATAGGCGACCTTCTGATAATCCCAAATGGTCTCGCCCCATTCCTGGCCGTTGATGGTGCAGGGAATGGCGCGGTTGAAATCCACCTCGCAGCCGAACAGCCTGCCAAGGCCCTCGGCGCCCATGGAAAGCGCCGTCGGCCATAGCGCGAAGATCAATATAAGAACGAGCGTGACGATGAAGAATACTCTGGCACGCATGTCGTTCAGCCTTTCGCCTTCTGCGCCGCGCGGCGATCCTTGAGCAGCGCCAGCGCTTCGCCTGCATCCAGCCGCCCGTCATAGAGCGCGCGGCCGGCGATGGCCCCTTCCAGCATGGCGTAGCGCGGGTCGAGCAGGCGGCGCACGTCTTCTAGGCCGGATAGGCCGCCGCTGGCAATGACCGGAATGGTGACGGCTTTGGCCAACTCGGCGGAAGCATCGAGATTGAGGCCTTCGAGCACGCCGTCGCGGGCGATGTCGGTGTGAATGATGGCGGCGACGCCAACATCCTCGAAGCGCCGCGCCAGATCGAGCGCGGTCATTTCGCTCGTCTCGGCCCAGCCCTCGATCGCCACCTTGCCGTCGCGCGCGTCGATGCCGACAGCGATGCAGCCGGGGAAATCGTGCGCCGCCTCGCGCACCAGTCCGGGATCACGCACCGCGGCGGTGCCGAGCACCACGCGGTCTATGCCGAGATCGAGCCAGGCGATGATGGTGTCGAGGTCGCGGATGCCGCCGCCGAGCTGGATCGGCAGATGCACGGCTTCATAGATCGCCTCGACCGCCTGACGATTGACCGGGCGGCCTTCGAAGGCGCCGTTGAGATCGACCACATGCAGCCAATCGAAGCCCGCCTCCTCGAAGCTCCGCGCCTGCGCCGCCGGATCGTCGTTGAACACGGTCGCCTGGTCCATCTCGCCCTGCACGAGACGCACGCATTGCCCGTCTTTCAGGTCTATGGCGGGAAACAGAATCATGGTTGCCATCTCAGGAAGTTGGCGATCAGCGCAAGCCCGAGCTTCTGGCTCTTCTCGGGGTGGAACTGGCTGCCGGCCATGTTGTCGCGTGCGACGAACGCCGTCACCGCCCCGCCATAGTCGGTCGCCGCCACGAGGTCTTCCAGCCTCGACGGCACGAAATGATAGGAGTGCACGAAATAGGCGTTGAGCCCCTGATCGCCGGTCGGGATGTTGTCGAGCAGCGCATGTTGCCGCACCAGGTTGAGCGTGTTCCAGCCCATATGCGGGATCTTGAGCGCAGCATCGTCAGGCTCGATGGCGCGAACCTCGCCCTCGATCCAGCCAAGCCCCGGCGTCAGCCCGTGTTCGAGCCCGCGTTCGGCCATGAGTTGCAGCCCGACGCAAATGCCGAGAAAGGGGCGCGCGCGGGCACGCACGGTTTCTTCCAGCGCTTCGATCATGCCGGGGATGGCGGCAAGCCCCGCCTTGCAGTCGGCGAAGGCGCCGACACCCGGCAGCACGACGCGGTCGGCGGCAAGCACCTCCTCAGGCTCCGCCGTGACTTTGATTAAAAGCGGCGAACCCGCCTCGCGCGCCGCGCGCTCGAAAGCCTTGGCGGCGGAGTGCAGATTGCCGGAGCCGTAATCGATGATGGCGACGTGCATGAGGGTCAAGGCCGCGGGAAGAGCCCGATGACCTCCTCGCGCGGGCCGCTAGCCGGCTGTGGCGGCGCCTTGGGTTCAGGGCGCTTCTCGCGTGACACAGGTGCCGCTGCCGCCGGAACGGGTTCGGCCGTGACAGCCTGAAGCGGCACCCAGTGGCGGAAGAAATCGAGTTCCGCTTCCGCGCGGCTGCTTCCCATCGCCACGCCGGCAAGCATGAAGCCGCGACGCTCGAGCGAGGCGGTTCTCAGATCGTTGGCCTCGAAAGCGAACAGCACCACGATCCCGAAGCTGATCCAGCCCATCAGCGCCTCGTTCTGACGGTCGAGCCCAAAGGCGAAGGGCAGCACGGCGAAGATCGCCAGGAACACGATCAGCTCGAGCCACATGCGCTGATAGATCAGCCACAGCGCCGGCACGAACAGCGCCGGCCAGGAGAAGCCTTCCTTGACGAAAGCAAGCCTCTCCGCGCGCAGATTGAGATCGGCCGGCGGCTTAGGCGGCTCATAAACGGAATAAACGGCCACAGTAAAGTCCTAGAGCTGACCCTTGGTCGAGGGCACGCGTCCGCTCTGGCGCGGGTCGATGGCGACCGCCTGCCGGAGCGCGCGCGCCAGAGCCTTATAGCAGGTCTCGGCGATGTGGTGACTATTCTCGCCGTAGAGCGTCTCGACATGCAGCGTGATGCCGGCATGCTGCGCGAAGGCCTGGAACCACTCGCGGAAAAGCTCCGTGTCCATCTCGCCGATCTTGGAGCGGGTGAACACGACCTCCCAGACGAGGAACGGGCGGCCCGACACGTCGAGCGCCACGCGGGTCAGCGTCTCGTCCATCGGCAGATAGGCCAAGCCGTAGCGGGCGATGCCCGCCTTGTCGCCAAGCGCCTCGGCCACCGCCTGGCCGAGCACGATGCCGGTATCTTCGGTAGTGTGGTGCTGGTCGATATGCAGATCGCCCTCGGCTTTCAGCGTGATGTCGATCAGCGAATGGCGCGCGAGCTGCTCGATCATGTGATCGAGGAAGCCGACCCCGGTTGCCACGTCATAGGCGCCGGTGCCGTCGAGGTCGACGGACGCCTTGATCGCGGTTTCCTTGGTGCGGCGCTTGACCGTGGCCTGGCGCTTGGATTTGGTCGGTTTCAGCATGGGAGGACCTTATCGCAAGCCTCTTACCAATTCGCTGATGGCTGCGCGAGTCCTGCGTCTCCGGGAGAAATACCCGCCAACTTGACGAAACGGCCTTTTATGCCGATATCGCCTAGCAGTATGGGCGTTAACTCTTCCCTCGAAACCTGGCACGGCACGACCATCCTGACCGTCCGCAAGGGCGGCAAGGTGGTGATTGCCGGCGACGGCCAGGTGAGCCTCGGCCAGACCATCATCAAGGGCAGCGCCAAGAAGGTGCGCCGCGTGGGCGCAGGAAGCGTGATCGCGGGCTTCGCCGGCTCGACCGCCGACGCCTTCACCCTGTTCGAGCGGCTCGAGACCAAGCTCGAGCGCTTCCCCGATCAGCTGAAGCGCGCCTGCGTCGAACTCGCCAAGGACTGGCGCACCGACAAATATCTGCGGCGTCTCGAAGCCATGATGATCGTCGCCGACCCGGACGAGAGCCTGGTCATCACCGGCACGGGCGACGTGCTCGAGCCCGACGACGCGGTGATGGGCATCGGCTCTGGCGGCTCCTACGCGCTTGCCGCGGCCCGCGCGTTGCTCGACACCGATCTCAACGCCGAGCAGATCGCCCGCAAGGCGCTTGCCATCGCCGCCTCGATCTGCGTCTACACCAACGACCAGGTGGTCCTCGAAACCCTCGACGCCGCGAAGTAACGCTGATGACCTCATTCTCTCCGCGCGAGATCGTCTCCGAGCTCGACCGCCACATTATCGGCCAGCGCGACGCCAAGCGCGCCGTGGCCATTGCCTTGCGCAATCGCTGGCGCAGGCAGCAGCTCGAAGAGGAGATGCGCGAGGAGGTCCTGCCCAAGAACATCCTGATGATCGGTCCGACCGGCGTCGGCAAGACGGAGATCTCGCGCCGCCTCGCCAAGCTTGCCGGCGCGCCCTTCATCAAGGTCGAGGCCACCAAATTCACCGAGGTCGGCTATGTCGGCCGCGACGTCGATCAGATCGTGCGCGACCTGCTCGAAGCCGGCATCGGGCTGGTGCGCGACGCCAAGCGCAAAGAAGTGGCGGCCAAGGCGCAGCTCAACGCCGAGGAGCGGGTGATCGATGCGCTGGTCGGTCCAGGCTCAGGGCCATCGACTCGTGAAACCTTCCGCAAGAAGCTCCGCGCCAACGAGCTCGACGACAAGGAGGTGACCCTGCAGGTCGCCGACACGCCGTCCATGCCGTCCTTCGAGATACCCGGCATGCCCGGCAGTCAGGTCGGCATGATCAACATCTCAGACATGCTGGGCAAGGCGTTCGGCGGACGCACCAAGCCGCGCACCGTCACGGTGGCCGATTCCTTCGATATCCTGCTCGCCGAAGAAAGCGACAAGCTGATCGACAACGACATGATCGTGCAGGAGGCGATCCGGAACGTCGAGAATAACGGCATCGTGTTTCTCGACGAGATCGACAAGATCTGCGCACGCTCGGAGCGGGTCGGCGCCGACGTGTCGCGCGAGGGCGTGCAGCGCGATCTCCTGCCGCTGATCGAAGGCACCACGGTCGGCACCAAATACGGGCCGGTGAAGACCGACCACATCCTGTTCATCGCCTCCGGGGCGTTCCACATCGCTAAGCCGTCCGACCTTCTGCCCGAGCTGCAGGGGCGTCTGCCGATCCGCGTCGAGCTCAAGCCGCTGACGGGCGAGGATTTCCGCCGCATCCTCACCGAGCCCAAGGCCTGTCTCATCAGGCAATATGTGGCGCTGATGAAGACCGAAGGCGTCGATCTCGACTTCACCGAGGACGCCATCGACGCCATCGCCGACATTGCGGTGGAGGTGAACACCAATGTCGAGAATATCGGCGCGCGCCGCCTGATGACGGTGATGGAGCGCATCCTCGACGACATCTCCTTCGACGCCACCGACAAGCCCGGCGAGAAGATCGTCATCGACGCGGCTTACGTGCAGGAGCATATCGGCGACCTCGCCAAGAACGCCGATCTGTCGAAATTTATTCTGTAGGCATTCATTTCGACGGCGGCCCATTGGAGCGGCACGGGGCCGCTGAAAAAGCCTTCCCTCCCAAGGTCGCCGCCTCCTACTTGCTGCGACCTTTTGGTTCCCAGGGAAAGTCAACCCGAGGAGTATTGTTAGCGTCCGACGTCTCCGCGGGTTCGGAGGGATTATGAAAAGAGTTGGCTTTTTTCCCATGGGTCCGTTTTCGACCAATACACTAATCGTCGTAGTGTCGGTCTTCGTCGCATTGTTCGCCAACTCCGCGCTCTTTAACAACGCATTCAATGTCTACAATGGGGGCACGGAAGAGATCCTTTTCGCCGGTTCGCTTTTGCCCTTCATCACGGCGATTTTCGTCATCATCCTGTCCGCTTTGTGCCACCGGGCTGCGTCAAAACCTGTCCTTATTGTCTTTCTCCTTTTGAGTTCGGTGATCGCCTATTTCATGAACCGGTACGGGGTCGTCATCGATGACACCATGCTCGTCAATATTCTCGAGACCGATACCGGCGAAGCACGAGATCTCCTCAGCCTCACGCTTGTCCTTTACGTCTGCATCTTGGGCGTTGTGCCGTCTCTGTTGATTTACAAGGCCAAGCTAAACCGTCCCGACTTCAAAGCCGCGTTGGTTTCCCGGCTTAAACTCGTGTCCACATCGGCAGCAATCATCGTTGCCGTTTTCTTCTCGTTCAGTGCGCACTACACGTCGATGTTCCGGGAGCACAGGGAAATCTGGTATCGGGTCAATCCCATTCAAGCAGTTTATGCTGCGGGAAGTCTCGTCCATGAATCGGTGAAGTCCGCTTCCTTGCCGCATCTGATCGTCGGCGCTAACGCCAAGATCCCGGAATGGGACACTCATCGCGAACTCGTCGTCATGGTCGTGGGCGAGACCGCACGCGCCGACCATTTCTCCCTCAACGGCTACGAGCGGCAGACTAATCCGCGGCTGCAGACAGAAAAGGTGATCGACTTTCCAGACTTCTGGTCCTGCGGCACGTCCACCGCGCAATCTGTGCCTTGTATCTTTTCGCATTATTCCCGCACAGAGTTCGACCAGGAAAAGGCGAGCGCCGCGGATAATGCCCTTGACGTATTGAAGCGGGCAGGCGTCAGCATCCTATGGCGCGACAATAATTCCAGCTCAAAGCATGTCGCGGATCGCGTCGAATACGAGGTCTATCTTACAAACAAGACAAACCCCGATTGCGATGGGGAATGCCGGGACGAAGGCATGCTGATCGGGCTTCAGGACTACATCGACCGTCACCCAAGAGGGGACGTTCTTATCGTCCTGCATCAAATGGGAAATCACGGACCTGCATATTACAAGCGTTATCCGCAAGCTTTCGAGCGGTTCACCCC
Source organism: Alphaproteobacteria bacterium (assembly GCA_016869535.1). GTDB lineage: Bacteria > Pseudomonadota > Alphaproteobacteria > Rhizobiales > Methyloligellaceae > Methyloceanibacter. The sequence goes on from VGDX01000001.1 coordinate 87,195, forward strand.
GGCCTGCAAGACCAACGATCTGGGAGCCTGCAGTAAGGAAGAGATCGTCAACGCCTATGACAACGCTATCCTCTATACGGATTTTTTCCTGTCGAAAGTCATCGAACTGCTCAAGCAGAACGACGACGAGTTCGAGACGGCGATGCTCTATGTCAGCGACCATGGCGAATCGCTGGGCGAGAACGGCCTCTACCTCCACGGCCTACCCTATTTCCTCGCGCCCGACGTCCAGAAACACGTGCCCTTTGTAATGTGGTTCGGGCGCAACTTCGACCCTCAGAGCTTATCGGGCATTCAGGCGAGGCGTCTCGAGCAGCTGTCTCACGACAACATCTTCTCGACCTTGCTCGGTCTCTTCGAGATCCAAACCGCGGCCTACGACCCGAAGATGGACATCCTAGACCACACCCACCCGGGCAATTTTGAGCAGGGCGCCTCTGATCAATCACACACGGGTGGATAATCAGGGGTGAGTATGAGGGCGATTCTCGGCTAGGCCGTTCGACTCCGGCACCGATGGCGATTCTCGTGCGAATCCGGCATGATCGGAGTCTTCCGACAAGGAGGGGGCGCGTGTGAGGGGGGTTACACGGAATTTCCTTTTTTGGCTGGTCCCGCTGGCGATCTCGCCGGCGGCGGCGCAAGAGCCCGCGTTCGACTGGAACGGCTTCTATGCCGGCTATCATATCGGGGGCGGGCTCGGCCTCGTCGATGTCGACAATCCCTTCGGCGCCTCGATCTTCGGCGACACCGTGCGCACGCCGGGTCCGTTCGCCGGCGGCCAGCTCGGTTACAACTGGCAGAGCGGGCGCACCCTGCTCGGCCTGGAAGCGGACGCAAGCTTCGCCGACATGGACGGCACCAATACCTGCTTCGCCTTTAGCGGTTTTTATGTCAGCGCGAACTGCCGCGCCAAGATCGATGCGCTCGGCACTCTGACCGGACGCTTCGGCTTTCTGCCGTTCGACGCCCGCACCCTCGTCTATGGCAAGGCCGGCCTCGCCTGGATGCAGGGCGATATCGCAACGACGCCGAATGGCGGCATCGGCAGGCCCCCTTCTGACGAAAGCGGCGTGCAATGGGGCTTCACGGTAGGCGCCGGCATCGAGCGCGCCATCACGCCGCGCTGGACGGTGAAGGCCGAGTACGGCTTTCTCGCTTTCGACGATAAAGGCTTCGCCGCGCCTTCGAGCGAATTCCAGCCCGCGCCGCCGCTCGGCGCCTTCGTTCCCGTCGCGGGGGCGCGCACCGATTTCTCCGCGGACATCCACCAGTTCAAGCTCGGCATGAATTACGCCCTTAGCGGCGGCGCTGTTCATTCTGACCTTGGCGGCAAGAGCCTTTCCGCCGGACCTGATATGCCCGCGACAGGAACCTCGCTCATGGTCGGCGGGCGCTATGTGTATGGCTGGGGTCAGTTCCACAAGGATCTCGGCCTGCAGCGGCAAGGCCTCGCGGCGCTCGCTTCGCGGCTGACCTATGACAACGAGGACATCAGCGGCGGGGAAGGTTTCGCGCGCCTCGACACCGCGTTCGGCCTCATGGCCAAAGGTCTCGTTGGGGGTGCCAGCAGCGGCGGTCACATGAACGATGAGGACTGGGCGCTCCCCTTTCCCACCGCGCATATTCCCTATTCCAACACGATCTCCGGCGTCGACAACAACATCGATTATTGGCTCGCCGATATCGGCTACAATCTGTGGCGCGGCGGCGGCTACAAGGTCACGCCCTTCATTGGTTATGCCGAATTTCGCCAGGACATGAACGGCCTTGGCTGCCGGCAGCTCGCCAATCCGTTCTCCGATTGCGGCGTTCCCATTCCGCGAAGCATCCTCGCCATCAAGGAGGACGACACCTGGCGCGCGCTGCGGCTCGGCGCCGTCGCCGACCTCGTCATAGCGCCGCGGCTGACGCTCTCGGGCGAAGCCGCCTATCTGCCTTATGTGGACTTCACCGGTCTCGACAATCATGTCCTGCGATCGCTGGTCTCGCCGCAGCAAGGCGAGGGAACCGGCTTGCAGCTCGAGGCGATGCTGTCCTACGCGGTGAGCGAGGCGTTGAGCGTCGGCGTCGGCGGACGCTATTGGTCGATGTGGACCACGGACGGCACGGTCAATTTCGGCGGCACCGGCGAGATCATCGCCATGCGCTATGCCGCCGAGCAGGCGCACTTCCTGGTGCAGGGCGCCTATAAATTCGGCGGCGGATCCGCGCCGTAACTATCTGGGGCGGCGGAGCCGCACATAGAGCGCGCCTTCGCCGCCGAGTCGGCGCGGCGCTTCCGCGAAGCTCACCACCAGCGGCGCGAGGTCTGGCGCGGCGAGCCAGTGCGGCACGGCCTGGCGCAGCACACCGCGCTCCTCTTCCTCATAGAAGCTGCGCGATGCCGACCTGTCGGCGCCCTTGCCGGTGATCACCAGCACATGCCGCTTGCCCTTCGCTTGCGCCGATTTGAGGAAGCGCCTGAGCGCCGCGTGCGCCTCGCGCTGTTTCATGCCATGCAGATCGAGACGCGCCTCGACGGCGAGCTTGCCGCTATCGAGCTGGCGCGCCGCCTGGCGGTCGAGCGCGCCTGTCTTTGGCACGGGCTTCGGCGCCGGCCGCACGACCGGCTTGCTCACGGCGGGTGCGGCCTTGCCGGATGATGTTTTGGTTTTTGGTGGCGCTGGCGGCTTAGCCGGAGCCGCCGGCCGCGCGGGACGATCCTTCTTCAGCGGCGTAGCGCTTGCCGTCACCCGCGCCCAAAGGTCCGTATCGTCGTCCTTCCCGCTCTTGCCCATGGTCATCGTCACTTCGGCAGCAGCACGGTGAATTTCGCCGCGTGCCGCGTGCGGCCGGCAATGTCTCCCGCCGCCTCGCCGCTTCCCCAATAAATATCGCCGCGCTCGGGCCCTCTGATCGCCGAGCCGACGTCCTGCGCCACCATCAGCCGGCGGAATTTGGTGCCGTCAGGCGCCGTCAGGTCGGGTGCCGCGACAAAAACCGGCAGGCCGAGACGGTGATATTCGGTATCGATGGCGAGGCTGCGTTCAGGCGTAAGCGCCACGCCCTGCGCGCCGATGGGCCCGTCGCCGTCGATCTCGCGGAAGAACACGTAGGATTTGTTCTGGTGCATCAGCTTGCGGGCGCGTTCGGGATCGGCGCGGAGCCAGGCCTTCACACCCTGCATGGTGAGATCGGCTGGCTTGCCCTCGCCCATCTCGACCAGCCGCTTGCCGATCGAAGTATAGGGGTGTCCGTTCTTGGCGGCGAAGCCGAGCCGCACAGCCTTGCCGTCTTCCAGCCGCACGCGGCCCGAACCCTGCACCTGCATGAAGAACAGCTCGACCGGATCGTCGAGATAAAGCAGTTCGAGCCCACGGCCGTCGAGCGCGCCGCCGTCGATCTCCCCGCGCGTGTAATAGGGCTTCGGCCCATCGGTGGTTTCGCGCAGGCCGGTGATCTCGCCATTGAAGCGGGCGCGCTCGTCGTCCGGCTTCAGCGTGATGAGATCGCCGGGGCGGGCATAGACCGGGACCGTGAATTCGCCGCCGCGCTGGCGCGCACCCTTCACCTCCGGCTCGTAATAGCCGGTGACGAAACCCTTCTCTCCGCCTTTGACCGCATGCGGCAGGTAATGCGTCTCGAAAAAGGCGCGCGCCGTCTCGCGATCCATGCCGTCGCCAAGCTTGAGCGCCGCCTCGCAGGCGGTGTTCGGCGCTTTTATCTTGCGGCAGGATTTCAGCAGCGCGCCGAACGCGGCCGCATGATCGTCGCTCTCCCAGCCGGGAATCTCGGCGAAGCGCACCGGCTTGAACTCGATCTTCTCCTCGCGCACGTCGCAAGCCCCCAAGAGGAGTGCGATCATGGCGAGTAAGCCGATCCTCTGCAACATCGAGTGCGAAGATGAAACGCTAATTGGCGGCTTCGGTGGCGACCAGCTTCCAGTTCGGGTTCCTGGAGGTGGTGTCGCGGGCGAAGGTCCAGATGTCGGTGACCTCGCGCACCTTCTTCGGGTCGCCTTCGACCACCTCGCCGTCCGAGTCGCGCGTCACCGAGACGAGATCGCTCACGAACTTCACCGTGACATAGGCGATGCGGTTCTTGACCTCGGCCTCGATGATGTCGGCCTTGTCGATGCCGACCAGGTTCGATTCGTGCTTCTCGCCCCGCTCCTCGCGCTCGCTGATGGCGCGGCTGAAGCCGTCAAAGACGTCGTCACCGAGCAGGTTCTTGAGCGTCTCCTCGTCGCCTTGGGCGAAGGCCATGACCACCATCTCGTAGGCGGCCTTGGCGCCATCGAGGAACTGTCCCGGATCGAAGCCGGGATCGGCGCGCATCAGCGCGGTCAAGGACTTGCCGAGCGGGCTGTCCTTGGTCGCATGCCGGCCGAGCTTGGCCTCGATATCCGCAAGCGATGGGCCGGGCTCCTCGGCCGTCTTCGTCCGCGCGGCGCGGCCGCGCGGCAGCGCCACCACCGGCTCGTCGGCCCGCTTGGCATCGCTACGGGTCGCCTCGGTGCGGGTATAGGGATCGTAAGGCTGCCGCTCATTGCCGGTGCGCCGGCCGAGCACGTTGCGCAGCCGGATGAAGATCACCACGGCCAGAACCAGAAACAGCAATGTATAGATATCGAAAGCTTCACTCATGCTTCGCCGCCACCCGCATCGATGAAAAAGCCCGCGATTCCGCGGTTCGCTCTAGGGGAATATTGGTGCACGCCTAGAGATTTGCCAGCGGGAGTCTCATGGTTTGGGCAGGATTTCCCTACCCGCCCGCGTTAAGGTGCCAACTTAAGGCATTCGCGGTGCCTAAGCCAACCCTAAACACCCCTTTGGCTAATAAGCGGGCAGGCCAAACGGAATTGCAGCCCCTAGCCTCACGTGCTAGCCAGCGCCTCAAGAAAAGGGACCAGCATGACGAAGGGCGACGACGGATCCAAGAAGACGAACGGCGACGGACCGGCCAAGGATGCCGGCGAGGCCGCCAAGGGCGTCGATGTGCCGCTGTCCGGCGAGGCGAAGGCCGCCTCCCAGGCGCAACTCGCCGTGCTCGCCCAATATATCAAGGACCTCTCCTATGAGAGCCCGGGCGCGCCGCAAACCTTGCAGCAGACGGGCCAGAATCCGCAGCTCAAGGTCAGCATCAACGTCAATGCCGGGCCGCGCGGCGAGGATATCTACGAGGTGATGCTGAATCTCGAGGTCCACGCCAAGAACGACGCCGGCGTGATCTACAATGTCGAGCTGGTCTATGGCGGGCTGTTCCGCTTGCAGAACATTCCGCAGCACCTGATCCAGCCCGTGCTGTTCGTCGATTGCCCGACGCTGCTGTTTCCTTTCATGCGCCGGGTTCTCGGCGATATCAGCCGCGACGGCGGTTTCCCGCCGCTGATGCTCGACCCGATCGATTTTGGCAGGCTCTATGCGCAGAACCTCGCCAAGGCCCAGCAGGCCCAGCCAGCGCAATCTCAAGCCAAGAACTAGGCGTAGCGGAGCCAGAGTGCCTCGGCGCCGAGCGTGGCGACGAAGGCGCGATGCGCCTCGATCTCCGCGGCGCTGACCCGCGCCTCAAGCGGCCGCTCGCGCCGGCGCATGGTTTCGCCGTTGGCATAGAGCAGGGCCGCCTGCCCGCCATTGACGGCGAATTCGAGCCGCGCCTGATGGCCGCCGACCAGTTCCACATAGACAGAGGCGAGCAAGCGGCAATCGAGCAGCGCGCCATGCGTCTCGCGCTCGGAAAGATCAATGCCGTAGCGCTTGCACAGCGCATCGAGCGAGCAGGGCGCGCCGGGATGGCGGCGGCGCGCGAGAGCGAGCGTGTCCACCACACGGTCCCAGCGCAGCAGCGGGCGCGCGACACGCTCAAGCTCGGCGTTGAGAAAGGCAAAGTCGAAGGCGGCGTTATGCGCCACCAGCATGGCGCCTTCGATAAAGCCAAGCATGTCGTCGGCGATCTCGCCGAAGCGAGGCTTGTCGCGCAGAAATTCCAGGGAAAGGCCGTGCACCTCGAAGGCTTCGTAGGGCACCTCCCGTTCGGGATTGACATGCGCATGCCACACGCGCCCGGTGGGGATGCCGTTGACGAGCTCGACGCAACCGATCTCGACAAGGCGATGGCCTTCATACGGGTCAAGTCCCGTGGTCTCGGTGTCGAGGACGATCTCGCGCAAGGTGTCCGGTTCTCCCCAGTCGGCGGTCATTCCCGCGAAAGCGGGAATCCAGTAACCCCAGGCCTTCGTAATCATAAAGGACAATGGTTACTGGATTGCCCGGTCAAGCCGGGCAATGACAGGACTTTACTTTACTTGGAACGCAATCGCTCCATCACTGCGCCTTGGCGGCCGCGAAGTGATTCGATGAGCCGGTCAAGCTCAGCATGCATGGCGGAAAGAGGCAAGGCGCTGTCCACAACGTAGTCGGCGCGGGCGCGTTTCTCGGCATCGGGAAGCTGGCGCGCCAGCAGATGCTCGAGCTTGTCGGCGGTCATATTTGGCCGCGCCAGCACGCGTTCCCGTTGTACCGCTTCCGGGGCGCTGAGCACGATGGTCACGTCGACGCGTTGATGCGCGCCCGTTTCGAACAGCAGCGGGATTTCCAGCACCGCCATGGGCTCGCCTTTCGCATCCTGCGCGCGCAGGAATTCGATCTCGGCGGCGACCACCCGAGGATGAACGATCTCCTCGAGCTGCTTCAGACGTTCCGGCGCGCCGGAAATCTGCTGGGAGAGCTTTTGGCGATCGACCTTGCCGCCGCTTGTCACGCCCGGGAAGGCAGCCTCGATCGCCGCAACCGCTTCACCTTCATACAGGTCATGCACGCACGCATCGGCGTTGAACACGGGCACGCAGCGTACGGCGAAATGTCTGGCCGCCTCGGATTTGCCCATGCCGATGCCGCCGGTAAGACCGATGACCAGCATCATGCCGCTCCGAGGCTTGCCGTGACCTGCGCCCGCAACTCTTTGGTCACTTCGGGACGCACGCCGAACCATAATTCGAAACCCGGCACGGCTTGATGCAGCAGCATGCCTAATCCATCGACCGTCGTCCGTCCCCGGTTGCGCGCCGCGGCAAGCAGCGGCGTCATCAGCGGCGTGTAGACGATATCGGCCACGACGGCATCGTCCCGCAAGGCGGCAAGGTCGAGGTCGAGCGGCGGTTCACCAATCATGCCGAGGCTCGTCGTGTTGACGATGAGCCCGCACTCGGCGACGGCGGCATCGCGTTTCTTCCAATCGATCAATTCGATCCAATCGGCGGTTTTGGACATCGGCCCGAAATAGCTGGCAAGCGTCTCGGCCTTGCTCCGCGTCCGGTTGGTCAGCAGGATCTTGGCGGCGCCTGACTGGAGCAGGCCGTAAAGGATGGCGCGCGTCGCCCCGCCCGCGCCGATGACGAGGACCGAACGCCGCTCTTTGTTCCATTGCGGCGCCTGCTCGTTCAGATTGGTCATGAAGCCGTGGGCGTCGGTATTGGTGGCGTTGAGCTTGCCGGCCGCATCGAGCCAAAGCGTATTGGCGGCGCCAATGGCGTAAGCCGCCTCGTCGGCGGCGTCCGCGGCTTTGAGGGCGGCGAGCTTGTGCGGCAGCGTGACATTCGCCCCCACATAACCACGCTCGGCAAGCGACCGCAGAAAAGCCTCGGCCTCCCCCGGCGGCACCGCCTCTTTCTCATAGGCGCCGTCGATGCCGTAATGCTTGAGCCAATAGCGATGGATCAAGGGAGAGCGGGAATGCTCGACCGGCCAGCCGATGACACAGGCGCGCTTCATGGTTCAGCCCTCGATGACGCCTTCGCGCCGGAGCGCGGCGAGAAGCGGCAGGAGCGGCAGGCCGAGCACGGTGAAATAATCCCCCTCGATCTTCTCGAAGAGTTGAATGCCGACAGACTCGATCTGATAGGCGCCGACCGAGTTCAACACCTCTTCGCCCGCGGCGGCAAGATAGCGGCCGATGAACTCGGGGCTGAGCTTGCGCATGGTCAGCGTCGCCATCTGGGTGTCGGCCCACACGATCTCGCCGCCCGTGGCCAAGGCGGCCGCCGTGTGCAGCGTATGGGTCTTGCCGCTGAGATCGAGCAATTGCCGCCGCGCGTCCTCCATGCTGCCGGGCTTGCTCATTATGGTATCGCCGAAGCTCAGCACCTGGTCGGCGCCGATCACATAGGCTTTGCGCGCAAGCTCGCTGACCGCTTCCGCCTTGGCGCGGGCAAGCACCTCGGCCACGTCTTGCGGCGCCAGCAGCGCATCGCCGCCGACCGCCTCGCGCATGGCGCTTTCGTCGAGACCGGGCGCCTCGACGATGAAGGCAAGTCCCGCCGCCTCGAGCAGCTGAGCGCGGACTTTACTTGTCGAGGCGAGGATCAGCGGCGGACGCCCGGCCTGCAAGAACCCGCTCATGCTTCGAGCGCCGGCGCTTCGCGGTCGTCATACAGGCGGATGATGGCCGCGGCTGTTTCCTCGATCGAGCGTCGGGTCACGTCGATGATCGGCCAGCCGTGCTTGGCGCAGAGCTGTCGCGTCTGGGCGATCTCGGCGGCGATGGTCTCGCGGTCGACATAGTCCTCGAGATGGTTCTGCGCCTGGTCGATGACGCGGTTCTGCCGCACCTGGGCGATGCGCTCAGGTGACGCCACCAGCGCCACGACCAGGGCATTGGTCGGCGCTTCGAGCTGCGGCGGCACCGGCACGCGGGGTACGAGGGGCACGTTCGCGGTCTTGAAGCCGCGATTGGCGAGATAGATTGATGTCGGCGTCTTCGAGGTGCGGCTGATGCCGATCAGCACGATATCGGCGTCATTGAGATTTTCCGGCAAATGGCCGTCGTCATGCAGCATGGTGAAGTTGAGGGCCTCGATGCGGCGGAAATAATCGGCATCGAGGACGTGCTGGCCGCCGACCGTGGGCGTGGCCTTGGTGCCGAGATAGGATTCGAACACTTGCAGAATGGGCTTCAGCGCCGGCACGCAAGGCAGGTTCAGCCTCTTGCAGGCCTCTTCCAGATGGTCGGCCAACTCGCGGTTGAACAGCGTGTAGAGCACGATGCCGGGCGCGGCTTCGACATCCTTGAGCACGCGCTCGAGCTCGCGGCGGCTCCTGACCAAAGGATGTAAATGCTCGACGGCGCGGACTTGCGCATATTGCACGCGCACGGCCTTGGCGATGGTGATGAGCGTCTCACCGGTCGCGTCCGAGATCATATGCAGGTGGAAGGAGCGTGGGATATCCATGGCACTGTCTTTGGATAACCATGAAGAAGAGAGGGGAGCAACACGGGCGGCGTCAGGGCCTCTCCCGCTCCCTCCCGCGATGTGTCAAATTTTCTTCACAGATTCGCCGGAGTCGAGAAAATGACGGCGTTTCGGCGACGCTTCGCAATACCTCTCCTCATCACCATGGCCGCACTCCACTTATAACCAGGTTTTCCAGGCTTTATACACGCCAGCCAAGCCCCGCGACGGGTCTCATTCCCAAAGGAGAGGGTCCTTATCAACGAAATTAGCCACAGATGCCCATAATCCGGCCCAGCCAGACCGGAGGCGGCTTGCGAGTCCTGTCGATAGGCTGGTGAGGACCCTGAATGTCCGCTATCCACGCCCCAACTGTAACAATAAAAACCTTTTAGAGACTCTCTCTTTTAGTATTTAGGGATCGCCCATGCTCCGCGTTCCTCGTCCCGACGGGCTCCTGCTGCGGGCACTCGCCGGTAAACCGAACGACAGGCCGCCGGTCTGGCTGATGCGCCAGGCGGGGCGCTATCTCCCGGAATATCGTGAGGTGCGGGCCAAAGCCGGCTCCTTCCTCGATCTTTGTCGCAATCCAGCCCTTGCCGCCGAGGTCACGCTGCAGCCTTTGCGGCGGTTCGAACTCGACGCGGCCATCGTGTTCTCAGACATCCTGATCGTGCCCTATGCACTCGGGCAGAAGGTGGAGTTCGTCGAGGGCGAGGGGCCGAAGCTTGATCCGGTCAGCGACGGCAAGGCGATGGCGAGGTTGAATGCGAGCCGCGCGGATGAAGCGTTTGCGCCGGTCTATGAGACGGTCGCGCGCGTGGTGGCGGAGTTGCCAGAGGCCGTGCCGCTGATCGGCTTTTGCGGCGCGCCATGGACGGTCGCGACCTATATGGTCGAAGGCTCAGGCAGCAAGGACCAGGCCGCTTCGCGTCTCATGGCCTATCGCGAGCCCGAGATTTTCCAGGCCCTGATCGACCTTCTGGTGGCGGTGTCGGCGGACTATCTGCTCGGCCAGATCAAGGCCGGCGCCAGTGTCCTACAGATCTTCGACAGCTGGGCCGGCTCACTGCCCGAAGATCAGTTCGAACGCTGGTGCATCGCCCCGACCAAGCAGATTGTGGCGCGGGTGAAGAAGGAAGCGCCGGAAATTCCGGTGATTGGCTTTCCCCGCGGCGCAGACCTGCTCGCGGAGCGTTACGCTAGGGAGACCGGCATCGATGCGATTGGCTGCGGCACCAGCATGCCGGTCGGCTGGATGCAGCGATTGCAGATGCATATTCCGGTGCAAGGCAATCTCGATCCGCTGCTGCTGCTGGCCGGCGGGCCCGCGCTCGACACGCGCACGCGGGAGATCATCGCCATACTCGGCAGCGGCCCCTTCGTGTTCAATCTCGGCCATGGCATCCATCCCGACACGCCCATTGATCACGTCGCCCGACTCGTGACACAGGTGAAGTCCGGCGCTCCCTGACACCTGGGCAATTCACATGTGGCTCCTCTACATCAAGGCCTTCCACATCATCGCCGTGATCGCCTGGATGGCGGGGCTGCTCTATCTGCCGCGCCTGTTCGTCTATCACGCCGGGTCGAAACCGGGCTCCGAGCAGTCCGAGACCTTCAAAATCATGGAGCGGCGCCTGCTGCGCTTCATCACCACGCCGGCGATGATCGCGTCCTGGGTGTTCGGGCTGATCCTCGCAATCTACGCCATCGGCTGGCGCACCGCCGGCTGGTTCCACCTGAAACTCGTGCTGGTGATCCTGCTCTCCGCCTATAGCGGGCTGCTCGCCAAATGGACCCGCGATTTCGCCATGGATCGGAACACGCATCCGGCGCGTTTCTACCGTATCGCCAACGAAGTCCCCACGATTCTGATGATTCTGATCGTGATTCTCGCGGTTGTCCGCCCCTTCTAAGGGGTCAAGTTTATCTCTTTCCGCGCCCCGCATGGGTCTGCTATAAGATGAATCGCTTCCACTCCGGGACGCTGTCGCGCGCCCGCTCTCCTCTCAAAAAGGTCGGGTTGCCCGGAACGGAGCCGGCGCCAAGCTACGCCTTCCCGCCGACCGTCCTTTTCCCTTCCCCCGTTAAGATCCGCGCTATGCGCGGAATGTTCCAAAACCCAAGTCCAATTTCCCTTTCGGAGTAAACCTGCATGCAGGAAATGAAACTGCAAGATTTGAAGACCAAGTCGCCGACGGAGCTGTTGAGTTTCGCCGAGGAGGTCGATGTTGAGAACGCGAGCGCCATGCGCAAGCAGGAGCTCATGTTCGCGATCCTGAAACAACTCGCCGCCCGGGATGTGGACATCACCGGCACCGGCGTGGTCGAGGTGCTGCAGGATGGCTTCGGCTTCCTGCGCTCGCCCGACTCGAACTATCTCGCCGGCCCCGACGACATCTACATCTCGCCGTCGCAGATCAGGCGCTTCGGCCTCAGAACCGGTGATACGGTCGAAGGCCAGATCAGGAGCCCCAAGGAGGGCGAACGCTATTTCGCGCTGCTGAAGGTCAACACCATCAATTTCGAGGATCCCGAGAAGCAGCGCCACAAGATCCATTTCGACAATCTGACACCGCTCTATCCCGACGAGTGGCTCGAGATGGAAACGCAAGACCCCACCAAGAAGGACAATACCGGCCGCGTCATCGACATCGTGTCGCCGATCGGCAAGGGCCAGCGCGGCCTGATCGTGGCGCAGCCGCGCACCGGAAAGACCGTCATCCTGCAGAACATCGCCCACGCCATCACCGCCAATCATCCCGAATGCTATCTCATCGTGCTGCTCATCGACGAGCGGCCCGAGGAGGTGACCGACATGCAGCGCTCGGTGAAGGGCGAGGTGGTGTCGTCGACCTTTGACGAGCCGGCCTCGCGTCACGTGCAGGTCGCCGAGATGGTGATCGAGAAGTCTAAGCGCCTGGTCGAGCACGGCCGCGACGTGGTCATCCTGCTCGATTCCATCACGCGGCTTGGCCGCGCCTACAACACCGTGGTGCCGTCTTCCGGCAAGGTGCTGACCGGCGGCGTGGACGCCAATGCGCTGCAGCGCCCGAAGCGCTTCTTCGGCGCCGCCCGCAATATCGAGGAAGGCGGTTCCCTCACCATCATCGCCACGGCGCTGATCGACACCGGCAGCCGCATGGACGAGGTGATCTTCGAGGAGTTCAAGGGCACCGGTAATTCGGAAATCGTGCTCGACCGCAAGGTGGCCGACAAGCGCGTGTTCCCCGCCATCGACATCGCGCGCTCCGGCACGCGCAAGGAGGAGCTCCTGGTTCCCGCCGATCAGCTCAAGAAGATGTATGTGCTCCGCCGCATCCTGAACCCGATGGGCACCATGGATGCGATCGAGTTCCTGCTCGACAAGCTGAAGCAGACCAAGAACAATTCCGAGTTCTTCGACTCGATGAACACCTAGCGCGCTCGCCAATTAAAACCTCATGCTGAGGAGCGCCCTTTGGGGCGCGTCTCGAAGCATGGGCCTCACCCTTCGAGACGCTCGCTTCACCACTTCGTGGTTTCGCTCGCCCTCAGGGTGAGGGCTTAGAGGCCGGCATGAGCGCCGGCTATTTCCAGAAATCGCGGTGCGGGGCGACCAGTTCGGCCTCGAGCTCGGGAAAGGGACCGTACACCGCGATCTTCTTCTGGCCGGCGCCGAGCACGGTCCGGCAGGGCAGATGCATGGTCAGGTTCTGGGCATCGTCGCCCGTAAGCGCCAGCAGCGCGGTCTCCTCGACGCCATAGACGACGCGGCCGATATTCGCCCAGTAGATCGTGCCGGCACACATGGCGCAGGGCTCAAACGTCGTGACCAGCGTGCAACCCCGGAGGAACTCCGCCCCATAAGCGGCGAAGGCGCGGCGGGAGAGTTCGGTCTCGGCGTGGCGCACGGTATCGAGGTTGCCCTGCCTCATCATGATAGCGTCGTCGGGGCCGACCAGCACCGCACCGAAGGGATGATGCCCGTGCGCCGCCGTCTCGCGGGCGACCTCATTGGCGGTGCGGAGGTGGGCAATCATCTCGTCGCGGGTCATGGGTGGCGGCTCCTCGAGCCCTGCAGCCGCCTCCTTTGCCACAGCCTGTGTCGTGCCGATCTTGCCGATTGTGGCGATCGCGATCGCCGCGCCGCCGAGATTCAAGAAAAAATCACGCCGCGAACGCGGCGCCCCTATTTTGCACATGCGGTCCCCCGAAATGGCTTGCGCTGCACGCTTTTCACCGAAGAAGCCAGACTAACAAAGGGTGGTTTGTGCCCACAAGCTCAAGCTAGATGCATTTGCCGGTATGCCGGCTTCAGAGACCAGCGGTTAGGCGGGCCGTCTTCACGGTCTCGACCAGCGCCGCGGGGTCCGTCACCGGCAGGCTGCATTGCGGGCCGATGCACACTTAGGCCGTGGGCTTGCTCTTTTATCCTAGGTTGAAATTCAGATATGTTGCCTGCATGCGTTGCAAGAGGCATCTTGCATCAGTAGAAAGCACCCCTGGACCGCTCAGGACACGACCTAGATGCGCTGGCTCCCGTGGACCAAGCCGAAGTTACACATGTCGTATCGGAGGAGCCCACGCTTCCCGCCCGATTTAAAGAGCTTCCTGATACGGTTGAACGTTCTGATGGATCATATTCTGTGGGAGATTGAATACAGCAGGACAAGTCTTACAACCAGTTACGTTCTCACCGACTACGAAAAAATAGTCCTCCTCTTGGAGGATCAGCGTTTCTTCTTACACAATGGTGTGGATGTTTGGTGCGTTCCACGCGCATTAAAACGATTCATGAATACAGGTCGTCTCGGTGGTGTCAGTACGATTGAGCAACAATTGGTTCGAACCATACTTGGCTATAGGGAGCGAACGCTAAGACGGAAATTTCAGGAAGTGATTTTAGCTATCGCGTTGTCTTATCGAGCCGACAAGACTGAGCTTTTACGTTCTTATCTCAGCCTAGCATATCACGGCTATGCCATCACGGGCTGTGAAGAAGCATCCAAGTTCCTTTTTGATAAGGAGGCGGTTGATCTCGATAGAGTCGAGGGTGCGCTGTTAGCGAGTCTTCTCGTCTATCCATTGCCCAAGCAGATTGTCGAGAGCAATGAAGTAGCCAAGTTTATTCCAATTAATGATCTAGGGGCCTATCTGGAGGCATGTGAACAGGTGGCACCAAACTGGGTTCGTAACGTGAAGAGACGTGGCTCTCATGGTCTAGCGTTGTTGCGCAAGGCCGAACAGACGACGTAGCAAGAAGCTCGACGTAAGCCTGTTCCAGTTTTCCTGACTTACATGGCTGAACAGTTGCAAGTCACCGACATGATCGATCCTTACATCCGTTAGACATTCGTGGACAAATTGGTAGTTGTCATAGCCGAGGATACGTAGGAATCCCTCATTTTGTCGAAGCGTTGGGTCTTTTGGGAGGCGCCCCAAATAGACGGCCTCAAGCTCACTCCCTGAAGCTGAAAACCGGTCATTCAGGGATTCAAATTGAAGCATTACGTCCCGTACGAATGACGTCCAAAGCGCTGCTTTTATGCGTCCGAAATTGTCGTTCCACTCAAAAAGAATCTCGTCATATTCAGCCCTTGCTGCCTCAATGGCTGTATCGTCTCCTGAGAGCAAGGCCCAAAGAAAGCGGCGCTGTCTATAGAGTCGTCTATCCAAAAGTTTGGCAACTTCATAGGCGACAGTTGATGCCGCCGTTTTTTGTTCCTCTCTTCTTTTTTCGAAGTTCTGCTGAATCCAATATCGGTGTTGTAGCCAAGCACCTATAGCTGCAAACAGAAGCGCGCCAATACCTCCCAAGACGAAATAGAAAAAGGTGGCCACCAAGGATCTCCTATCGGGTCTATGCTAAATCAATTCTGGCGGCACTACTAGCTCGCGTAATTGGTTACGCGTGAGGCCTTCACTGTCTCCACCAACGCCGCGGGGTCCGTCACCGGCAAGGAGCATTGCGGGCCGATGCACACATAGGCCGTGGGTTTGCCGTCGATCGCGGTCTTGCCCTGCGCCGGCGATGACGCCGGAAGCGCCTCGCCTTCCCGCACCTCCTGCACCACCGCGTTCGGCAGCGACACATTGCTGAGCGCCCGGCGAAGCTCGGTGGCGTCGCCGCCATCGGGCGCCATCAGCACGATCAGCGACGGCGCCAGCACGTCGAGAGCGGCGGCGAACAACCCGGCATGGGCCACCGGGTTCTCGGCCATGGCGCCGGCGAAACCGCGCAGGATCGCTTCGGCGCGGTCGCGATAGCGCGCCTCCCCCGTGCGCAGATAAAGCGCCATCAGGTTCGACACCATCACCGCGTTGGCATTCGGCGTCGCCTCGTCATAGCCGCTGAACGGCCGCACGATGAGGTCGGCAGTGTCGTCGGCCGAGAAATAATAGCCGCCGAGATCGGGAGCCCAGTAATGCCTGTCGAGCACCTCGGCCCATTCGCGCGCCTGTTCGACATAAGCCGGCTTGCCGGTGATCGTGGCGAGCGCGAGGCTCGCGCGGATCATGTTGGCGTAGTCCGAGGCGGAAGCCGGCGCCTTGGCTTCCCCCGCCCGATAGGAGTGGATCAGCCGCCCGCCGTCGCTCATGCGCGAAACCACGAACTGATAAGCGCGTTCAGCCGCCTCAAGCCAGTCGGCGCGGCCCAACGCCTCCGCTGCATTGGCAAGCGCGGCAATCATCAAGCCGTTCCAGTCGGCCAGCACCTTGTCGTCGAAGCCGGGGCGCACGCGTCCTCCGCGCCGTTCGAGCAGCTTGGCCCGCATCTCGATCAGCCGGGTCTCGGTCTGGGCGTCGCGCAGCTCGAGCGATTCGAGGCGGTTGAGGATGTTGTGGCCTTCGAAATTGCCGATCTCGGTCACGCCGTAGATCTCGGCGAATAGGGCCGCGTCGTCCTTGCCGAGGACGTCGGTGATCTCGGCGAGGCTCCACACATAGAATTTGCCCTCCTCGCCCTCGCTGTCGGCGTCGAGCGACGAGGCGAAGCCGCCGTCCACGACCATCTCGCGCAACAGCCAGGTGACGGTCTCGGCGATGCGCTCGGCATAAAGCGGCGACTTCCCCTCGCGCCAGGCCTCGGTCATGAGATCGAGCAGCAGCGCGTTGTCGTAGAGCATCTTCTCGAAATGCGGCACGAGCCAGCGCGGGTCCACGCTGTAGCGGGCGAAGCCGCCGCCGAGATGATCGTAGATGCCGCCTTGGGCGATATGGGTGAGCGTGAGATCCACCGCTTCGAGCGGGCTGGCGAAACCGTTGCGCAATCCCGCCCGCCACAGAAACGCGAACAGCGTGCTTTGCGGAAATTTCGGCGCGCCGTGCAGGCCGCCGTTCAGCGGATCGATGGCCGCGAGGATGCGGCGCGCGGTGTCGGCGAGCATGGCCTCGTCTGGCGGCGGGGTGCCTGAGCGCCCGCGTTGCCGCGGCTCGAGTTGCGTCTTCAACACGTCCGCGTTCTGCCGGATCTTGCCCGGCTCCTCTTGATGGATGCGCGCCACCTCTTTCAGCACGCGCGTGAACGACGGCCGGCCGAAACGCTCTTCTTTCGGGAAATAGGTGCCGCCCCAGAACGGCTCGGCGTCAGGCGTGAGGAACATGGTGAGCGGCCAGCCGCCCTGCTCGCCAAGCGCATGCAGCGCGCCCATATAGATCGCGTCGATGTCCGGCCGCTCCTCGCGGTCGACCTTGATGTTGACGAACAGCTCGTTCATCAGCGCCGCGGTCGCCTCGTCCTCGAAGCTCTCATGCGCCATGACGTGGCACCAATGGCAGGCGGCATAGCCAATGGAGAGCAGGATGGGCTTAGCCGTAGCGCGCGCTTCGTTAAGCGCCGCCTCGCCCCAGGGGCGCCAATGCACCGGATTGTGCTGGTGCTGGAGCAGATAAGGGCTGGTCTCCGCCCCAAGCCGGTTTCCTTCTACGCGCTCCTGCATGGCCCTTCCTTTCGCCGCCCATTAAGATAACGCATGAGCCCCGATATCGCTGCCCTCGCCTCAACCCGTCCGGAAAGATAATCCCATTTCGGCCTTCCAGCCGCGCAACTCCTGTGATTCAGTAGCGGCCAGAAGGGAGTGGGCATGGCGCAGACATCGATCGAATGGACCGACGCAACTTGGAATCCTGTCGCCGGGTGCGCAATTGTCTCCCCGGGCTGTAGCAACTGCTATGCGATGCGCATGGCGGCGAGACTCGAAGCTATGGGGCAGCCCAAATATCAAGGTCTAACCCGCCGCAGCGGTGGACGAGCCGTTTGGGAGGGCAAAGTGCGCTGTGATGAGAGTTCCTTGGAGGTCCCCCTCCGATGGCTGAAGCCTCGGCGCATCTTCGTGAACTCCATGAGCGATCTCTTTCATCCGGAGGTGCCAGAGGAATTCGTCGTGAGAGTTTGGAGCATCATGAGCGAGTGTCCGCAGCATACCTTCCAAATCCTGACTAAGCGACCGGAGCGGATGCGGACCCTTGCGCCGAACCTCCCGCTCCTTCCTAATGTCTGGCTTGGGACGAGCGTCGAGAGTGCAGATTATCTATTTAGATTGGATGAATTGCGGCCCACGCCTGCCGCAGTTCGTTTTGTGTCATTCGAGCCGTTGCTTGGGTCTGTCGCCGCAGCGAATTTGCGAGGACTCCATTGGGCGATTGTTGGCGGAGAAAGTGGACCTCGCGCGCGACCCATGAGTCAGACATGGGTGGAGGAGATCGAGCAATTATGCCGAGCTGCCGGCGTTGCCTTCTTTTTCAAGCAGTGGGGCGGCGCTAGACCTAAATCGGGGGGCCGCAAGCTCTACGGGCACGAATGGAGCCAATTCCCGGAACCCTCCGCCCCCTACGCGCTCGCGACTCGCTAAGATGGTCGAGCTTTCGGACTATGTTGGCCGCGAGCAATCCTACGTCAAACACGTTTTCCTTGAGCTATACTTAGAGCGTCTCGTTTATAAGGTTGCGAGCAACTACTCCCACGTTGTGTATGTTGATGGCTTCGCTGGCCCCTGGCAGAGCGCCAACGAGCAATTTGAGGATACCTCGTTCGGTATTGCCTTGAGCGCTCTTCGAAGGGCCAAAGCGTCGTGGAAAGCGTTGGGTCGCGACGTCAGGATGTCGGCGTTTCTCGTCGAGCGCCACAGCGAGGCATACGAAAAGCTTGCCGAGGTTCCTGCAAGATATCCTGACGTGGAGGTCAAAACGTATCCGGCGGAGTTCGTGTCCGTTCTGCCCGAAATTCTGAGGGATATACCGGCAACGGCATTCACATTCTTTTTGATCGACCCGACTGGCTGGCGCATTCGACTCGCGGCACTCGCGCCAATGCTCAGCCGCCTTAAGAGTGAAGTCATTTTCAATTTCATTTTCGAGTTCATCAACCGTGCCGCAAGCATCAAAGACGTTGCGGCCGAACTTGATGAACTCATCCCTTTTGGAAATTGGCGTCCTGCACTCGAAGCAGCGACGACACCTGAGGAGCGAAAGGCAATCCTGATCGAGGCCTTCGCGGCCAACCTCTCCCATATAGGAAAGTATACCTATGTTGCCGAGACCACTATTCTCCGACCCGTAAGGGATCGTCCCCTCTATTGCCTGTTTTATGCCACCCGTCACCAAACCGGCATCGAGGAGTTCCGAAATTGCCAAGTCAAAGCGTTGAAGGAACAATCGAGGACGCGTGCGAAAACTAAGGTCAGACACGCTCAAGCAAAGACGGGTCAGACGGAGTTTTTTCAGTCCCTACATGAAATGGGACCCGACGACCTGACAGCCTTCCTTGATACGGAACAGGATGAGGCTGAAAAGACGTTACTGATCCTGACGCCAGTGGAGCCCGACGCCATTCACTACGAAGAGCTATGGCCGATGGTATTGGCACGCAATGCAGTCAAAAAAACCGACGTCAACCAAATAGCGGCACGCCTTCGCAAAGAGGGAAGACTTGTCTTTCCCGATTGGGAGAAGGGAAAGCGCATTCCGCAGCCGCACTACCGGGTGCAGCGACCGGGCGTGCAGTTGCCGCGTGAACGCCAGTCATGAATCAGTCCGACACCATCGTCGCGCCGGCGAGTGGGGCGGGCCGCGCCGCCGTCGCCGTGATCCGCGTGTCGGGGCCGGGCACAACCGACGTGCTGAAGGCGTTGTGCGGCGCCCTGCCCACGCCGCGTCACGCCACCTTGCGCAAATTGCACGATCCGCGCGCCGGCGCGCTGCTCGACCGGGGTCTCGTGCTGTGGTTCCCCGCGCCTTCGAGCTTCACCGGCGAGGACATGGCCGAACTGCAGGTGCATGGCAGCCGCGCCGTTACGGGCGCGGTGATCGAGGCGGCGCTCGCCGTCGAAGGCACGCGGCTCGCCGAGCCCGGCGAGTTTGCGCGCCGCGCGTTCGAGAACGGCAAGATTGATCTGACCGAGGTCGAAGGCCTCGCCGACCTCGTCAACGCCGAGACGGAAGCGCAGCGCCGCCAGGCGCTGGCGCAAGCCGAAGGGTCATTGCGCCGGCTTTACCAAGGCTGGCGCGCGGAGTTGCTGAAAGCGCAGGCGCTGATGGAGGCGGGTCTCGATTTTTCCGACGAGGGCGACGTGGTGGCCGATGTGCAAACGAAGGCCGAGATGATCGTGCGCGAACTCCGTGCAGAGATTGCGACGCAGCTCGCCGACCGCCGCGGCGAGCGGCTGCGCGACGGCTACCGCGTGGTGATCGCGGGTCCGCCCAATGCCGGCAAGTCGAGCCTCCTGAACGCGCTCGCCCGGCGTGACGCGGCAATCGTGTCGGAGGAGGCTGGCACCACGCGAGACGTGATCGAGGTGCATCTCGATCTCGCCGGCGTGCCGGTGATCCTCATCGACACGGCGGGCCTGCGCGCGACGGAAGGCGCGGTCGAGGCGGAAGGGGTGCGGCGGGCGCTCGCCAGGGCCGGCGAGGCCGATCTCGTGCTCTGGCTGGTCGACGCCACCGATCCGAAATGGTCGCCGCCGGAGGGGTTCCAGGGTTTCCACGCAATTGCCAATGCCGATGGCGTGGTTTCCGGTCAAAAGACCTCAATCCCGGTATTGTTCGCGGTTTTAAACAAGCGCGATCTCGCGCCCGATCTGAAGCTGCAAGAAGGGCTCATCGCCGTCTCGGCCAAGACCGGCGAAGGGCTTGAGGATCTTGTTAAGGTATTGGAAAATCGTGTTATTTCAACTTCGTCCTGGGATGCCGGGGCGCCGCCCCTGACCCGCGTCCGCCATCGCCAGGAGCTGCAAGGAGCCCATGCCGCGCTTGCCCGCTTCCTGGATAAGTCTTTGATTCCAGAGCTAAAAGCGGATGAGTTGCGGGTCGCCGCGCGCCATCTCGGCCGCCTCACCGGCCATATCGATGTCGAGGAGGTGCTCGGCGCGCTGTTCGCCGAGTTCTGTATCGGCAAATAACCCACGGAAATAGCAGGCGAATTTCCGGCAGGCGGGATTTGATTCACGTGAAACATTGGACGCCTGCGCGCGAAGCCATTACCTAGACCCCATGCGAATCAACCGTTTCGACGTCATTGTCATCGGCGGGGGTCATGCCGGCTGCGAGGCGGCGGCCGCGTCGGCGCGCATGGGCGCGCGCACGGCGTTGATTACGCACAAATTTTCCACCATCGGCGAGATGTCCTGCAATCCGGCCATTGGCGGGCTCGGCAAGGGCCATCTGGTGCGCGAGATCGATGCCCTGGACGGATTGATGGCCCGCGTGGCCGATTCCGCCGGCATCCAGTTCCGGGTGCTGAACCGCTCCAAAGGTCCGGCGGTGCAAGGCCCGAGAGCCCAGGCCGACCGCAAGCTCTATCGCCAGGCAATGCAGGCGGCGATCCGCGCCACTCAAAATCTCGAGGTCATCGAAGCCGCGGTCGAGGACCTGATCGTCGAGGACAACAGGGTTAACGGGGTGTTAACCGCTGACGGCCAAAGCTTCAAAGCCGGCGCCGTGGTGCTCACCACCGGCACTTTCCTGCGCGGGCTGATCCATATCGGCGAGCGGAAAATCCCGGCCGGCCGCATCGGCGAGGCCCCTGCGCTGGGGCTGTCCGAGCGGCTGTACGGACTTGGCCTGCGCATGGGACGGCTCAAGACCGGCACGCCCCCCCGCCTCGACGGCAACACCATCCACTGGGACGGCCTCCAGGTTCAGCCCGGCGATGACCCGCCTCAGCCATTCTCTTTTCTCACCAAAAGGATCGAGACGCCGCAGATCGCCTGCCACATCACCCACACGACTGCCGCAACCCACGCCATTATCGAACAGAATCTCGCCCGCGCGCCGATGTACTCCGGCGCGATCGAAAGCGTCGGCCCCCGCTATTGCCCGTCGATCGAGGACAAAGTGGTGCGCTTTAAGGAGCGAGGCAGTCACCAGATCTTCCTCGAGCCTGAGGGCCTCGACGACGATACGGTTTATCCCAACGGCATCTCGACCTCCCTGCCCGAGGATGTGCAAGTGGCCTTTCTCAAGACCATCC
This sequence comes from Alphaproteobacteria bacterium, assembly GCA_016869535.1. Classification (GTDB taxonomy): domain Bacteria; phylum Pseudomonadota; class Alphaproteobacteria; order Rhizobiales; family Methyloligellaceae; genus Methyloceanibacter. The sequence goes on from VGDX01000001.1 coordinate 108,857, forward strand.
CGGGCCTGGAGAAGGCGCGGATTATCCGCCCGGGCTACGCCATCGAATACGACTATGTCGATCCGCGCGAACTCGATCCAAGCCTCGAAACCAAGGCCATCAGCGGGCTATTTCTTGCGGGCCAGATCAACGGCACCACCGGCTATGAGGAGGCAGGCGGCCAGGGTCTGATCGCCGGCATCAACGCCGCGCTGGCTGCTTCGGGCTCAGCAGATCGTTTCGGTGTGACCCGGGCCGACGGTTATCTCGGCGTGATGATCGACGACCTGGTCACCCGCGGCGTAACTGAGCCGTACCGCATGTTCACCAGTCGCGCCGAGTATCGTCTGACGCTCCGCGCCGACAATGCAGACCAGCGCCTGACGGGGATCGGCGCCGCCATCGGCTGTGTCGGCGAGGCGCGGCGCCGGTCCTTTCTGGACAAGCAGAAGAAGCTTGCCGAGGCCAAATCGCTCTTGCTCGGTCTGACACTGACGCCGGATCAGGCCGCAAAGCACGGTTTTGCCATCAATCGCGACGGCCGCAAGCGAAACGCCTTCGAGCTCCTCAGCTACCCCGAGATCGATATCACACGTCTCATCGGCATCTGGCCCGAGATTGGACATATCGATGCGGCTATCGCCAGCCAGCTCGCGGTCGATGCGCGCTATGCCGTTTACGTCAAGCGCCAGGAGCTGGACATTGCCGCTTTCCGCAAGGAAGAGGGGATCATCATTCCTCACGACTTCGCTTTCGACCGGCTGCCGGGCCTCTCCACCGAGCTTCGCCAGAAGCTCGAGCGGCAACGTCCGGCAAGCCTCGGCCAAGCGGCGCGGCTCGATGGCATGACGCCCGCGGCGCTCCTTCTCCTGCTCGCGCATCTGAAGAAGGCTGCGGCGGCGAAGAGCGCCTGATCATGCCGTCCGGGCAGGGGCCAATTTCGATCAAAAGCGCCGAAGATTTCGCCAAAACCTTCGACGTTCCACGTGAAACAATCCAGAAGCTCGCCCGCTATGCCGAGCTTCTGGCCCATTGGCAGAAATCGACCAATCTTATCGCTCCTTCAACCTTGCCGGCGCTATGGTCGCGGCATTTCGCCGACTCGGCGCAGATCCATAACCTTGCGCCGGAGGCGCGACTCAGTCTGGATCTGGGGTCGGGAGCGGGGTTTCCCGGTCTCGTCATCGCCATACTGCAAGCCGTGAGGCCAGGCTTCCGCATGCATCTGGTCGAGAGCAACCGCAAGAAATGCGCTTTCCTGGCTGAGATCGCGCGCGAAACCGCGGCTCCTGTGGACATTCATGCCATGCGCATTGAAGAACTCGCGCAAAGCCCGCAAAGGCTAAAGCCTGACGTGGTGAGCGCGCGGGCACTCGCGCCATTACCGCGTCTGTTCGAGCTGTCGGCGCCGTTTTTCGGCGCAAACACACGGGGGCTGTTCCTGAAGGGGCGCGAGGCAGAAGCCGAGATCGAGGATGCCGGGCGAGAGTGGTCGTTCGACTATCGTCTGCATCCCAGCCTAACGTCGGCGGGCGCGTCCATCGTTGAGGTCACGAGATTAGGCCCACGGAAGGCCATGACGTCATGAGCATAAGCGGACGCGAGCGTACGCGTGTGCTGGCCCTCGCCAACCAGAAGGGTGGGGTGGGAAAGACCACGACGGCCATCAATCTCGGCACGGCACTAGCGGCGGTCGGTGAGAACGTCTTGATCATCGATCTCGATCCGCAAGGCAACGCCAGCACAGGACTCGGCATCGACCAGCGCCCCGTCTCGACCTTCGACGTGTTGAACGGTCAGGCGACACTCGCTGAAGCGCGCGTCGACACCCACGTGCCGCGCCTATCGATCGCGCCTGGCACCATCGATCTCATGGCCTTCGAGCGCGAGGCGACCAGCTCGGGAGGAAAGCATTATCGCCTGCGTGATTGCCTGGCGGCCATGATTGCGGGTGAAGATACAGAAAATTCAACGACTTATGTCCTGATCGATTGTCCCCCATCGTTGAATTTACTAACTGTTAACGCTTTGGCCGCGGCCGATGCCGTCCTCGTGCCCCTGCAATGTGAGTTCTTCGCCCTGGAAGGTCTGGCGCAGCTACTCGACACCGTGGAGGAAATCAGGGTGCGGCTAAACCCGAAGCTCCAGATCCATGGTGTGGTGCTCACCATGTTCGACCAGCGCACCAGCCTGTCCGAGCAGGTGGTGGAAGATGTCCGCCGCGTGCTGGGCGATAAGGTCTACACCACCGTCATCCCGCGCAATGTCCGCGTGGCCGAGTCGCCGTCGCACGGCAAGCCGGTGCTGCTCTACGATTATCGCTGCACCGGCAGCCAGGCTTATATTCGCCTCGCCTCCGAGGTCATCGAGCGCGAGCGGCGGATGCGTGCAGCATGATCATTTATCGACGAATCAACGGGAAGGAGACGGCCATGTCGGCGGGCGGCCAGAAGGCAAGATTGGGAAGGGGACTAGCATCGCTGATCGGCGATGGCCTCGAGGACGGCACGCTCGGCCTCCACGAGGAACAGCGGACCATCCCGTTAGCGGCGCTGAAACAAGGGCGTTTCAATCCCCGGCGAAATTTCCCGGAGGAACAGCTCGAAGAACTCGCCGCGTCGATCCGTGAGCGAGGTTTGGTACAGCCGATCGTGGTACGGCCCGTCGCCGGCGAAACGCGCGCCTATGAGGTCGTTGCCGGTGAGCGCCGCTGGCGCGCGGCACAGCTCGCCAATCTTCACGAAGTGCCGGTCGTAGTCCGCGCCCTCAGCGATCATGAGGCTGTCGAGATCGCCATCATCGAGAACGTTCAACGCGAGGACCTGAACGCCATCGAGGAGGGCGAGGGCTACAAGCTGCTCATGGATGGGCACGGTTACAAACAGGAAGATCTCGCCAAGGTCATCGGCAAGAGCCGCAGCCATCTGGCCAACATTTTACGTCTCTTGAAGTTGCCTGAAAGTGTCCAGGAACTCGTTCGCACAGGCGCGCTGAGCGCAGGTCACGCGCGGGCGCTGATCGGCCATCATGAGGCGGCCGCGCTTGCCACGCGCATCGTCAATCTTGGCTTGAGCGTGCGTCAGGCGGAGGCGCTGACGCAAAAGGAAAACGGCAAAGCCAGACAACAGAAGCGCAAAGTCAAGGACGCCGATACCAAGGCTGCCGAAGCTGAGCTCAGCGAGGTGCTCGGTCTTGGCGTCGAAATTCGGCCTGGGCGCGGTGAAAAGGGCGAGCTGCGTATCCGTTATACGAGCTTTGACCAGCTCGAGGACGTTCGCGCGCGGCTCATGCGCCGCCGCTAAAATCAGCTGTTCAGAAATTCTTCGGCGCGGAACAGAGATTTGAAGGGGACTCCGGCCTTCGCGTAAAGCTCGGCCGCGCCTTCGCCCCGATCGAGGATCGATAGAACAAGCACGACAGTGGCGCCGGCGTCCCGCACCGCGGTCACCGCATCCAGGGAAGAGCCGCCTGTGGTGGTGACATCCTCCAAAATGACCACGGGTCTGCCTGTGATGTCGGCGCCGTCGACGCGCTTCTTGGTGCCGTGGTCTTTGACCGTCTTGCGCACGAAAAAACCGGAGAGGTAACGTCCAAAATCAGGGCTGCGCATGGCGACCGGGGCAATCAAAGGGACCGCTCCCATCTCGATCCCGCCGACGCAATCGGCCTTAACCTCCTGAAGTTCTTGCAAGATGAGCTCAGCGAGCAGGGCGGCGCCTTCCGGATCGAGCATCGCCGGCTTCATGTCAAAGTAGTAGTCGCTCTCCTTGCCAGAGGCGAGCACGATGCGTCCGCGCCTGAAGGCGCGCTGCTTCAGGATGTCGAACAGTCTGTTACGGAGCTCGTGCGGTCGTTTGGGCTGATCCATGATGTCATGCATACAATGCCGTGGCGCGTGGTCAAATCCTCGACGCGAGCGTGAGCAGGAGCCGTTCGGCAAAAGAGGCTTCGAGATCAGGCGCCCGGCGTGAGCGCCTGGTCGCCTCCTGGATCAGGGGAAGGGCCTGCGCGAGACGGCCTGCACCCCATTTCTTGCAATGGGCCAGAAACTGGGGCTCACGTTTATAATGCGGCTTGGGCCTCAGCGCCTTCAGGGCCTGTTCCAGGTTGACTCCGCCGGCTTGAGCCGCCGCCACGCGATGTAACTGAGTGAAGTGCCGCCCAAGCGCGGCTAGGGCTGCACCACGATCCGTGCCCGAAGCCGCCAGCCGTTGAAGCTCGCGCAAGGCCTGAACCGAATTGCCGCTGCTTGCGGCATAGACGAAATTCTCCAGAGCGATTTCACCGGCGTCACCTACCACCGCTTCGATATCGTCGAGGCTCACACTGGTCTCGCCGCGTGCGTAGAGCGCAAGCTTGCTCACTTCCGAGCGCGACATGGCCTGGTCGGCGCCGAGCCGAGTCATCAAATAATTTCGTGTCTCGCTATCGATGCTGAGCCCTGCCTCGGCGAGTTCGGCATCGATAAGACCGGCAAGCGTTCGGTCGTCGCTATAGCAGGGAAGCGCAGCAGCGATCGGGCTGCCCTCGAACAATTTACGCAAGGCTGAGTCCGGCCTGAGATTGCCGGCTTCGACCACGAGAGCACTGTCGTTCAAAGTCGGCAGTAACGATTTGAGGGACGGCACGTCGAGCCTGGCGCCGGCGGCAATTCGCACCACCTTTTTATCTGCGAACATGGGAAGTGTTTGCAGCTCTACCGCCAGTCGCGCCGGATCCTCGGCAAGATCGCGGTCGTCGAGACGAATGATTTCGGTCTTGCCGGACTGGCCAGCGAAGATGCCGGCAAGGATGTTGGCGCGCTCCGACACCAAACCCGCATCAGGGCCATAGATAAGCGCGGCACGAAATTTAGGGTCGGGAGATTTCAGGAAGCCGGCGACGGCTGATGCTTTAAAGGCAACCATAACGGTAAGGCAGGATGTCGACGGTGAGAAAAAGACGAATTACGCGGCGCTGTTGAGGACTGCAGCGATCTGGGTCTTGATGCTTTCGGAGACCGTGCGAGCTGCCCGGTTCTCGGCGTCGTAACGGGCGCGCACATTGGCGAAGATTTCCTCGAAGCGCTCATAGGGAGCGCGAGAAATCGCATTGCCCTTGTAGATGATCTGCCCGTTATTCAGATCCACGATTTTGTAAGTCGCCGTAAGCTCGAAGACTTGCCCCTTCGCATCGCCGGTAAGCCGCACCAATTGATCGATCACGCGTTCCTTAACGGTGATATCGAGCTTGTACCGCATGGGGCCGGGATAACCTCCGCCGGTGTTGGCGAAGATCAGTTCGTTGCGGACCTTCTGTCCGACGCGCCCGGGGATCGGCGTCACCTCGACGGTCTTCATGACCTCCGGGAGCCTGGCACCGCCTACGGTGGCGCCACCATACATCGGCTGTATGCCACAGGAGGCCAGGCCGAACGCCAAGGCGCCGGCCAGAACCGCGGCAATCAGGGCAGGGCTACGCCACCACATTGACGATCCTCTGCGGCACGACCACGACCTTCTTGATTTTGCGTCCCCCTATGGCGCGTACGACATTGTCGAGCTTTAACGCCGCTGCTTCAATATCTTCCTTCGCGGCGTCTCGCGCAATCGTCAATTCGTCCCGTCTTTTACCGTTTACCTGGACGGCAATCGTCACCGTATCCTCCTGCAAAAGGGCCTTTTCCGGTGCCGGCCAAGGCTCCTCGGCGACTAGTGTAGTATGCCCCAGCATGGCCCAGGATTCCTCGGCAAGATGGGGCATCATCGGGGCGCTTATACGGACGAGCAGCTCGGCGGCCTCTCGCAGAGCATAGCGCATATCCTCAGAGGGTTGTAGGCCAGAAGTCTGCAATCCTGCCGAGAGGGCATTGGCAAGCTCATAGATCTGGGCGACGGCCGTGTTGAAGCGGAGCTTTTCGAGGGCCGTCGTAACATTGGCAACGGCTCGATGGGAGGCGCGGCGTAGCGATTCGGCCTCAGGACCGAATCCGCCAGGCTTAGCGGCTTCCTTTGGCGCCCTGGCGTCCACCTCACCGATAAGACGCCAGAAGCGCTGCAGAAATCGGTGAGCGCCGTCGACACCCGCTTCAGTCCACTCGATGTCCCGCTCTGGCGGTGTGTCGGACAGCATGAACCAACGCGCCGTATCGGCTCCGTAAGCCTGGATGATGTCGTCGGGATCGACGACATTTTTCTTCGATTTCGACATCGACTCGACGCTTCCGACACTGACCGGTTCGCCGGTCTTCGCATGCATCGCCTTGCCTTCGCGGCGGGTCACCTCTTCAGGCAAGAGCCATTTGCCTTGCGAGTCTTTATAGGTCTCATGCGTGACCATGCCTTGGGTGAACAGGCCGCCGAACGGTTCGTCGACGGACACGTGTCCGGTCTTGTGCATGGCGCGGGTGAAGAAGCGCGCATAAAGCAGATGAAGGATCGCATGCTCCACGCCGCCGATATATTGATCGACGGGGAGCCAGTAGCCGACGGCATTCGAGTCGGTCGGTTCGTTCGCATGCGGCGAGCAGAATCGGGCGAAGTACCAGGACGAGTCTACGAAGGTGTCCATGGTATCGGTCTCGCGTGTCGCCGGTCCGCCGCAGGTTGGACAAGCGACATGCTTCCAGGTGGGATGCCGGTCGAGCGGATTGCCGGGGACGTCGAAGCTAACATCGTCAGGGAGCCTCACTGGCAAATCCTTCTCCGGCACGGGCACCATGCCGCATTTTTCGCAGTGGATCATGGGAATGGGACAGCCCCAATAACGCTGCCGCGAAATGCCCCAATCACGCAGGCGGTATTCCGTTTTCCGCACGCCTTGCGGCCGTCCATTGACCTTCTTCTTGGCGAGATACTCGGCCATAGCCTGCTTGGCAGCCTCGACACCGAGCCAATCGAGAAAGCTTGAATTGAAGAGCGTTCCTCCGCCGGTATAGGCCTCTCCGCCGATGGTGAAAGCTTTGGGATCCGCATCCGGTGGCAGAACCACCGGCAGGACGGGCAGGCCATAGGCTCGGGCAAATTCGAGGTCGCGCTGATCGTGCGCGGGGCAGCCGAAGATCGCGCCAGTGCCGTATTCCATGACGATGAAATTGGCGATGTAAACCGGAAGTGTCGCGTCATTGATGGTCGGATGGGCGACACGAACGCCGGTGTCGAAACCCTTCTTCTCCTGCGTCTCGATCTCTGCGGCACTTGTGCCGTGATGATGGCACTCGGCGATAAAGGCGGCTGCCGCCGGATTTTTTTCCGCAACTGCTTTGGCCAATGGATGGTCCGGTGCAATCGCCATGAAACTCGCCCCGAACAGAGTGTCGGGTCGTGTGGTGAATACTTCGATGACGTCGTGATCTCGCGGAGCGGAGATGGTCTCGAAGCGGATGGTCAGTCCTTCCGATCGGCCGATCCAGTTCGCCTGCATCAGCTTGACCTTATCAGGCCAACGCTCGAGACCGTTCAACGCATCGAGCAGATCCTGGGCGTAATCAGTGATCTTGAACACCCATTCGGGCTGCTCGCGCTGCTCAATGAGCGCACCGGAACGCCAGCCGCGGCCGTCGATCACCTGCTCGTTGGCGAGAACCGTTTGGTCAACCGGGTCCCAGTTCACCTTCCTTGTCTTGCGGTCGACCAGTCCTGCCTTGAAGAGGTCGAGGAACAGCTTCTGCTGCTGGTGGTAGTAGTCGAGGTCGCAGGTGGCGATCTCGCGTGACCAATCAATGGAAAGCCCCATGCTCTTCAATTGGCCGCGCATGGTTGCGATGTTGTCGTAGGTCCATTTTGCGGGATGGATTCCACGCTCGATGGCGGCGTTTTCAGCCGGCAATCCGAACGCATCCCAGCCCATAGGATGCAGCACGTTGTGGCCCTTGGCCCGCATATAGCGGGCAACCACGTCGCCCATGGTGTAGTTGCGGACATGGCCCATATGGATGCGCCCGGAAGGGTAAGGGAACATCTCAAGAACATAGTATTTCGGGCGCGGGTCATCCTCGGCGGCCTGGAAGAGACCCTGCCTCTCCCAGACATCCTGCCAATGCTTCTCACGCTTCGGCGCGTCGTAGCGTTCCGCCATGCTTCTTGTCTGTCAGTTGAAGCCGCCAGCGCGGCAATCGGTGCAAATGCGGTAACCGCCAAGTTACGCTCTGTCGAGAGGCTTGCTAGACAGCGATTATGGAAAGGGTTTCAAAGCAACTGCTCAACGTGCAGCAAGAGATCACTGCCGCTGCCGCCGCAATAGGCCGTGCCTCCGATTCTGTGCGTCTCGTGGCCGTAACCAAAACCGTGCCAGCATCGGTCATCGAGGAAGCCCTTGAAGCCGGGCAACGCATCTTCGGCGAAAACCGCGTACAGGAGGCCCAAGCCAAATGGCCGGTGTTGAAGGAGCGTTATCCTGATGTTGAGCTTCACCTGGTTGGGCCTTTGCAATCGAACAAGGCACGCGAGGCCGTTGCGCTATTCGATGTGATCGAGACCGTCGACAGGCCCAAGATTGCGCGCATACTTGCCGAAGAGATGACGCGCCAAGGCAAGCATCCGCGCCTCTTCGTGCAGGTTAATACCGGTGAAGAGCCACAAAAGGCTGGCATTGCCCCGGACGAGACTGAGGACTTTATCGTGCTTTGCCGCGATACTTATAAACTCACGATAGACGGGTTGATGTGCATTCCGCCGCTCGACGAAGAGCCGGCTATGCACTTTGCACGGCTGGCCAAACTCGCCGAGCAACTCGGCATAAATGATCTGAGCATGGGCATGAGCACCGACTTCGCACGAGCCGTACAATTCGGCGCGACCTATGTGCGCGTGGGCACCGCTATTTTCGGGGCACGTGCCTAGCGCGTCACAACAATCGATGAGGCGGAACGAATCTGCGCGAGCAAAGCTTGCAGGTCGCGGTTCGCTAACCCGATGCAGCCCGCCGTCGGCCGATATCCTGGGCGCGCCAGATGCACGAAAATGGCGCTACCCTTCCCTTTCACGAGAGGCCGGTCGTTATATCCAAGTACCAATACGAGATCGTAGAGATGGTCGATGCGTTGCAGACGGTCGGCGTTGCTTCCCGGTGTTAGCTTGACTAGCCGATTGTAATTGCGGTCGGCGGAATCCTCGCACCACCCGTCACGACCGCTTATCGCGCGGGTTGGAAGCAGACTACGTGGACGAAGGATGCGATCGGCGCGATAAAGCACTAAACGTATGGGAAAACGGCCGAGCGGCGTGCCCCCGTCGCCTTCGCGTTTCAAGGCGACTATACCCGACCGCCCGAGCGCCACGCGCTTCACACCGTGGGCCAGGACCATCAAACCTTGACTGGGTCGTCCCGGAGCGGGTCTGATCACGATGGGTAACGAGCGCGTAACCCGCATGGCCTTCTAACCTTTTTGCCCTGTTACAGGCTTGTCCGAGGGGCGCGCCATGCTTACAACTCCTCACCGGCTAAGCAAGCCAAAGGCGGTTATGAGCAACGCGCGCAAGATCCTGATCGTCGACGATGACGACGAGCTCCGCGAGTCACTGAGCGAGCAGCTTTCTCTGCATGAGGAATTCGATGTGGCGCTGGCGGCGAATGCATCCGACGGACTGAAGCAAGCGAGAAGCGGCCATATCGATCTTGTGTTGTTGGATGTGGGCCTTCCCGATCTCGACGGACGCGAAGCCTGCAAGCTGCTTAGGCGCGGAGGTTTCAAAGGTCCCATCATAATGCTCACGGCACAAACCTCCGAGGCCGACACAATTCTTGGGCTTGAGTCCGGAGCCAACGATTACGTCACCAAACCTTTCCGTCTCGGCGTCTTGCTCGCGCGCATCCGCGCCCAGCTTCGGCAACACGAGCAAAGCGAGGACGCGGTATTCACCATTGGACCATACACGTTCAAACCGGCGTCCAAACTTCTCGTCAAAGACAATGGCGGCAAGATCAGGCTAACCGAGAAGGAGACGTCGATTCTGAAATATCTCTATCGCGCGGGGGAGCGAGTCGTGACCCGCGACGTTCTGCTCCACGAGGTTTGGGGTTACAATGCCGGCGTCACCACGCACACGCTCGAAACCCACATCTATCGCCTGCGTCAGAAAATCGAGAAGGATCCCACGCAGGCCGAACTGCTCATCACCGAAACGGGCGGTTACAAGCTGGTTCCGTAGATCTACTCAAGCACAAAGTCGGCAATGACGGGCACATGGTCGGAGGTGCGAGGCCAGTCGCGTGTCTCCTCCAGCACGGTCATTGATACGGCCGCTCCATCGAGGGCCGGTGTTGTCCAGATATGATCGAGCCGCCGGCCGCGGTTGGATGCGCGCCAATCGCGATTGCGGTAACTCCACCAGGTGAACAGCTTCTGATCGGCAGGGACATGCCGGCGCATCACGTCGACCCAGCGATGCGAGGCTTGAACCGCTTCGAGCCGTTCAACTTCCGCCGGCGTGTGACTCACCACTTTGAGCAATTGTTTGTGCGACCAGACATCGGTCGGCAGCGGCGCAACGTTGAGATCGCCGACCATGATCATGCGGTTGGTGGACTTGCCACGCATGCCGCCATACCAGGTGCCGAGCGCCTCCAGAAAATCGAGCTTGTGCCGGAATTTAACATTGAGCGTGGGGTCGGGCAGATCGCCACCAGCAGGCACGTAGATGTTTTGCAGGATGAGCGGAGACCTGGTTGTGCTCGTGCCGTCGATAGCCACCGATAAATGACGAGCATGTCCCCGCCCGCAAATGTCGCGACGCTTCACCGAATTGAACGGTAGGCGTGAGAGGATGGCCACGCCGTGATAGCCCTTTTGTCCTGCCACGGCGATATGGGGAAAACCGAGCGCGCGAAGCGCAAGCTCGGGAAAGGTGCCGTCCTCGCATTTGATCTCCTGGAGGCAAAGAATGTCCGGCTGGGAAGCGCGTACGAAACGCTCGACAATATCGAGCCTGAGCCGAACCGAATTGATGTTCCAGGTGGCTAGACGAAAGCGCATACGCGAGTTTAGGCAGGGAGCCGAGCCCGGCAAGGATTCATGCTGCCGCGCCGTTTGCTTTTCGAAACATTCAACAACCCATAAAGAAGGCGCCCAACCGCTGCGCGTGGTTGGGCGCCAGAAGCGCGTTTATTTTCGCGCGCGTGCCGGGAGGGAAGCCGGCACGAACGAACCACACCTTCGGCTAGACGGGGGGCACTACCGATGAAAAATGGTGCAGTTCGCTTCTAAGGCTGAGACATAAGTAGGTTTTAAGGCGATTTCAACGCCCTCCCGGAAAAATTTCAATAAAGCGTTAACCAGCCGGGCCCGGGCAGTTCAATGACTTGATTTTGAACACATTTCCAATTTGGCGAGGGCGGTTCCGATGCGCTTGTCCCGGCTCCATGTCTTGGCTACCGGAAAGGCTGAAACGAGTCCTTCGCAGTAAAGAAATCTACCGCGACCTTACGGCCGGAGACGACGTCGGCCACCGTGACCTTGGTGGTCAGACCCTGAGCGTCGGTAATCAACCACTCCTTCAGTGCCAGATCAGGCTTGGTGTCGAAGGACAGCTTGATCCGGCCCGCGGCGTCACCGTCCTTGTCTTCCAGCGAGATGGAAAGCAATCCCTCCTGGCTTTCAACCCCGACGATACGGGCGTCACGCTCGAGGTCAACCGAGTCGACCAAGAGTAGGCGGAAAGGCGTCGATTTGATGGGGTATTTCTCGACCGTCTTCAGACCTGAATCTTCGATGGCGAGAGAATGGCCGTCGGCAACGATGCGCAGCGCGCTTGGAGGTGCATAGTCGAATCTGATCTTACCGGGTCTCTGCACGTAGAACCTCCCGGTCGAGTGCTTGTTGTTGGGGTCTACCTGCTCGAAACTTCCCTGCAGATTGGTGATGTCGTTGAAATAAGCGTTGATACGGTGGACGGCTTCGGTTTGCTTCTCGCCAATCAGAGGAGTAGGTGCCAGCGCGGCTTCGACGGCGGCTTCCCACCCCGCGCCCTCATCCGTGTTGGTTGATTCGATCTCCTCCATTGGAGGTACGGTGTTTGCGTCATCCTCCTCGACCGTAGGACTAGGCTGACCTTCCGGTCCGGTGCCCTGGATTGGTTTGGTCGTAACCGTGCTTTTCCGCACCGTGGTTGCCGCCTCCTGGGAAGAGACGGGTCCCATCCCTAATCCAAGGGAGAGCAGCAAACCAAGAAATAGCGCGGCGGCTCTACGGCTGTTCATTACCCCCTCTTTAGCCGTCGCGATGCGGCTTAGGACAGCATCAGTCGATAGACGATTGCGCCAAATCTGGTCAACTTCTTGGCGGCAGGCAAGCCTAATAGGGTGAGGCTGCCTCGTCTCCTCCGACGAGGATTTCCCGCTTTCCGGCATGGTTGGCGGGGCTGATGAGGCCTTCATTCTCCATGCGCTCGACGAGTGTGGCCGCCCGGTTATAGCCGATACCGAGCCGGCGTTGCACATAGCTGGTCGAGGCCTTGCCGTCACGAAGCACGATAGCCACCGCCTGATCGTATAGGTCGTCACCGGAATTGCCGTATGTCTCGCCTTCGCCGCCTTCTTCCTCCTCATCCTCTTCCTCGGTGACGGCTTCGAGATAGGCCGGCACACCCTGCTTCTTAAGGTGTCGCACGACCTTCTCGACTTCCTCGTCGGCGACGAATGGCCCATGCACGCGCATGATCCGGCCGCCACCGGCCATATAAAGCATATCGCCCTGGCCGAGCAGCTGCTCGGCGCCCTGTTCACCGAGAATGGTGCGGCTGTCGATCTTGGAGGTGACCTGGAAGCTCACTCTTGTCGGGAAGTTCGCCTTGATCGTACCGGTGATGACGTCGACGCTTGGGCGCTGCGTGGCGGTGACGAGATGTATGCCGGCAGCCCGGGCCATCTGGGCGAGGCGCTGAACGGCAGCCTCAATGTCCTTGCCGGCGACCATCATGAGGTCGGCCATTTCGTCGACGATTACGACGATGTAGGGCATCACATCGTAATCCATCTCCTCTTGTTCGTAGACGGCGCGGCCGGTGGCGCGGTCGAAGCCGGTCTGTACAGTCCGCGTCAGTACCTCACCCTTGGCCTCAGCGTGCAGGATTCGGGCGTTATAACCCTTGATGTCACGCACGCCCAATTTCGACATGCGTTTGTAGCGCTCCTCCATCTCGCGCACCGTCCATTTGAGCGCGACCACTGCCTTCTTGGGATCGGTCACCACTGGTGCGAGCAGATGCGGGATGCCGTCATAGACGGAGAGCTCCAGCATCTTGGGATCGATCATGATAAATTTGCACTGCTCGGGCGAAAGCCGGTAGAGCAGTGAGAGAATCATGGTGTTGATGCCGACCGACTTGCCCGAGCCGGTGGTGCCGGCGATGAGCAGGTGCGGCATGCGCGACAGGTCGGTCACGATCGGCTCGCCGCCGATGGTTTTGCCAAGCGCGAGCGCAAGCCGCGCATCGGTTTCCTGGAAGTCTTCGGTTTCCAGCATTTCCCTCAGCATCACCATTTCGCGCTGATCGTTGGGCAGTTCGATACCGATGGCATTGCGTCCCGGCACCACGGCCACACGAGCGGCTATCGCGCTCATCGATCGGGCGATGTCATCCGCAAGTCCGATCACGCGCGAGGATTTGGTACCGGGAGCGGGCTCGAGCTCGTAGAGCGTGACAACCGGCCCGGGACGGACATTGGTGATCTCGCCCTTAACACCGAAATCCTGAAGCACGCCTTCGAGCTCGCGGGCGTTCTCCTGTAGAACCTCGTCACTCACGCCGCGTCCTCGAGAAGAGCGCGCCTGCTGGAGAAAGCGGAAAGATGGCGGCTCATACGGCGTATCGAGACGCGGGGTCCGTCCGATACCGGTATGCCGCTTCCTAGGTTTTTGTTCGGTCCGAGTGATGCGATAGCCTGTGATGTCTTCGCCCTCGGCATCGTTTCCCAATTCTGCCGGCGCAGAACCGAATGAAGGCTCTATACGGCCGTCGGCATAAACCTCCGGCTCCTCCTCGATATCTTCCTCGGCCTCCTCGTCATACATTTCATCGTTGTCAGATGATTTAGGCTTACGACGGAAGACACGCTTCAGTTTGGCGCCCACATGCATGACGAAATGCATCATGCCCCCCAGCCGGGCATTAGCCCATTCACCCGCGGCGCTTGAGCGGGGCGCCCAGAGCGCGATCAACCGCGACGTGCTGGTGCCGCAAGCGAACAGAAGCAGCATTGTGCCAACAACTAAGAAGAATAATCCCGCGACGAAGGACACTGCAGCGATAGGCAGGAATGGCCCAATGATATGAGCGCCGGCCATGAAGAAATCACCGAGGATGCCGCCGAGACCATTCGGCATGGGCCAACTCTTGGGCTGCGGCAAGGCCGACAGAGCGGCGGCGAGCAGCAGGACAGCGGCGGGCCATGCCACAAGCCTGTACCTGCGAAGGTTCGGCATGGTTTGGAAAACGAGATGCCAGCCCCAGGCAGCGAGCGGCAGGAAAAATATAATTGCGGCTAATCCCAGGGATTGGATGGCAAGGTCGGCAACGACCGCGCCATATTCTCCTAGGAGGTTACGGGGACTGACGCGAGTCGCGTTGTTCAGACTCGGGTCGTGCACCGACCAGGTGGCAAGGCTCATCCAAGCGGCGCAAGCCACAGTGAGGATGCCGAGCCCGTAAGCGCCAAACATGAGGCGCCGCAAACCCGTTTCGACCGCGTTCGGCAGGAGGCGCCGACGCTCCTTCGATCTACTTCTTACAGCCATGTCGTTTAACCCAATGTGCTCACGATCCGCGTCAGGGCCTCGCGCGTGATGTCCGCTTCGTGGACAAGCGCGACCCTGACATAGTCCCGTCCCGGGCTTTCAAGGTCAGGTTGCGCATGCGTGAGGTAGGTCCCCGGCAGCACCTTGACACCACACCCTTTCCAAAGGGTTGTCGCGGCCGCCTCGCCACCGCCAAAAGCCGCCATATTCAGCCAAAGAAAGAAGCCCCCGGCGGGGCGCCCATAAACGTAACGCCCGTCAAGCAGACGATCCGCGAGGTCGAAATTTTGCCGGTAGAGCGTCCGGCCTTCTTCGACATGGTCCTCATCAGCCCAGGCTGCGGCAGAGACATACTGCACAGGAAGAGGCACTTGTGGGCAGGCGACATTGCGGAAGCGGGTCAGCGCGGCAATGAAATCGGCATCGCCGGCGACGAAGCCGGATCTCAGTCCGGGGAGGCCGGAACGCTTGGAGAGCGAATTGAATACAACGACATTCTTAAAGCTCCCGGCTTCCCTATAGGCCGTCTCCAGGGCACCGACGGGTGGCGTGTCGCTGTAGATCTCCGAATAGCACTCGTCGGCAAAGAGCATAAAATCGAATCGCCGGGCGATGCCGATGGCGCGGGTGAGATAGTCGCTTCCGGCCACGGCGCCTTGCGGGTTCGAAGGCGAGCAAAGGTAGAGAGCAATTGTGCGCTCAAGTAGCGCCGGATCGATCGCTTCAAGGTCGGGAAGGAACCCGTTGTCGGCTGTGCTCGGCAGAAAATGTTGTTCGGCCCCGGAGGCAACCGCGGCAGCGGCATAGGCTTGATAGAAAGGATTTGGGATAAGCACCGCAGGTCTCTCGACCGACTTGCGTGCCATCGCCGGAAAGATCGACGAGAATAGCCCCTCGCGCGAGCCATTGAGCGGCAGCACCTGACTTTCGGGTTCGATCTTTCCTTGAAGTGTTGGGTATCGACGCCCGATCCATCCAGCGATCGCTTGGCGCAAATCCGGAATACCCTTGATCGGTGGATAGCGGCCGAATGCAGTTAAATACTGCTGCAATATCGGACCGACGAAAGGCGGGATCATCGCCTTCGGCTCACCCAGCGATAGGTCAATCGGAGAAGCACCCGGTTTGATGCCGTCGAGCCGTTGCGCTAGACGCGAAAAAGGTGAGGCGACCAGCTCGTCGAGATAGGTGTGAGCGTCGGGTTTCATGCGAGCGGTGTTAGGCGATGATCCCGCCCACGGCAATGGCCCTTCCACGACAAAATAAATGAGCCCCGGCGATATGCCGGGGCTCAGGCAAGAGCTAGATATCAAGGGAGGTGGAGATCTAGCTCCGGATTACTAGTGTTTTGGTCCCTCGGTTGGTCACGCGGAATCTACTGAACCACCTCGCCATGCAGATTGATGTCGAGGCCTTCGACTTCAGCGGCTTGCGACACTCTCACACCGACCAGAATGTTGACGATGATGAGAATGACAAAGGTCGCCACGGCGCACCAAACGATGGTGGCAGTGATGCCCCAGATCTGGGTCAACACCTGGCCGGCATTGCCTTCAAGCAGTCCGGTCTTGCCGGCGATCGCTTCGGCGGCAAACACGCCAGTCAAAATGGCGCCGACAATACCGCCAACGCCGTGAATGCCGAACACATCGAGCGAGTCATCGTAGCCGAGCGCCTTCTTCACCGTGGTCGAGGCGAAGAAGCAGATGATGCCGGCTGCAATACCGATCCAAAGTGCGCCCATCGGCTCAACGAAGCCCGCCGCCGGTGTGATGGCCACAAGTCCGGCGACCGCGCCGGAGATTATGCCGAGAATGCTCGGTTTCTTGTGTATGAGCCACTCGGTAAACATCCATCCCAATGCGGCGGCGGCGGTGGCGATCTGGGTCACGGCCATGGCCATACCGGCAGCGCCATTGGCGGCCACTGCGGAACCGGCATTGAAGCCGAACCAGCCGACCCACAGTAAGGAGGCACCGATCACACTATAGACGAGGTTGTGCGGCGCCATGTTTTCCGTGCCGTAGCCAGAGCGCCTGCCGAGGTAAATCGCACACACCAGTCCGGCGATACCGGCGTTGATATGCACGACCGTGCCACCCGCGAAGTCGAGCACGCCGGCGTTGGCCAGGAAGCCGCCGCCCCACACCCAGTGCGTGATCGGCGCGTAGACAACCAACGACCAGAGCACCATGAAGAGCAGCAACGCCGAGAATTTCATGCGGTCGACGAATGCGCCTACGATAAGAGCCGGTGTGATGATCGCGAATGTTGCCTGGAATGTGAAGAACACCGATTCCGGAATCGTCAGCGTCAGCGTGTCGATACCCACACCTTTGAGAAAGGCTTTCGACAGGCCACCGATATAGGAATTCATGCCCCCGCCGTCGGTGAAGGCGAGCGAATAACCCATCGCGAACCAGGCGATGGTGATGACGCAGCATATCGCGAAGCACTGCATAACGACGGACAGGACGTTCTTCTTACGCACCATGCCGCCGTAGAACAGGGCTAGGCCTGGGATCGTCATCAAAAGTACGATCGCCGTTGAAGTCAGCATCCACGCCGTGTCGCCCGTGTTGAGCGTCGGTGCGGCTTCTTCCGCAGCTTCAGCCACGGGTTCCGCTGCCTCTTGGGCAAGCGCGGGATCGATGTAGCAAAGGACCAAAAAGGCCAGCATCACCACACCGGCGAAAAGATATTTGGCAAGGGTCACCATCTCTACCTCCCCCTTTAGAGCGCTGATTCGTTTGTTTCGCCGGTGCGGATGCGCACCGTCTGCTCGACAGGCACGACGAAAATCTTCCCGTCGCCGATCTGTCCGGTCTTGGCCGCGGAGACGATAGCGTCCACCGCTTTGTCGACTTGCTTGGTCGGCACCACGACCTCGATCTTGATCTTTGGCAGAAAGTTCACGGCGTACTCGGCGCCGCGATAGATCTCCGTGTGGCCCTTTTGCCTCCCGTAACCTTTGACTTCGGTCACGGTCATGCCTTGCAGTCCAAGCTCGGTGAGGGCTTGGCGCACCTCATCGAGCTTGAATGGCTTGATGATCGCCATCACCAGCTTCATTGCTTCACCCCTCCATGTTTTCGGCCCCCGGGTTCTTGCTTCCTCCCCCGTTCCGGCCGTGCGAACCTGAAAGCAGAGTCAAGCCGCGTGCCAACTCCGTTGCGGCGCAACAAGCCATTGGATTTTCTGATTCTTTTCTAGGCGTCGGAGGTAAGGATGCCCGTTAGAGCCTCGGAGTTAGCCTAGATATTAGGCAAATACGACATGATGCATAGAATATAGGCAATATGTTACTCTCGACGCAGACGGATGAGGCCTTCTTGGGCGGTCGAGGCGACCAGCTCGCCATCACGCGTGAAAAATGTGCCGCGGCAGAAGGCTCTACCCGCACCGGAAGCAGGGCTGTCCTGGGCGTAAAGCAACCAATCATCGGCCCTGAAAGGGCGATGAAACCAGATGGCATGGTCGAGACTCGCCAGCATCAGCGCCGGGTCGAACACAAAGCGGCCATGCGCAATCAAGGCCGTGTCGAGCAAAGTGAAGTCGGAGGCATAGGCAAGAACGCATTGATGCATGGCGAGATCGTCGCCGAGCTTGCCGGTGGCTCTGATCCATACAAGCTGCGTCGGCGCATGGTTCCCCGGTGTGAGGTAGCGGGACAGATCCACGGGCCTGATCTCAATCGGCCGCTCGCGCTGCCAATAGGCTTTGACCTGGGAAGGCAGGCGGTCGATGAACCGCTCCTTCAATTCGGCCTCGCTCGGTAGCGCCTCTGGCGGCGGCACTTCCGGCATGGGTAATTGGTGATGCAGCCCCTCCTCTGGCTTGTGGAAAGAGGCGCTCATAGAGAAGATCGCCTGACCGTGTTGTACGGCGACCACGCGGCGGGTGGAGAAGCTGCCGCCGTCACGGATGCGGTCCACTTCATAGATGATCGGCACTGCGGGATCGCCGGCGCGCAGGAAATAAGCATGCAGCGAATGCGCAAGCCGCTCCTCGACCGTGCGATTGGCTGCGACGAGCGCTTGCCCGATTACCTGTCCGCCGAAGACGCGCTGCCAGCCCACTTGCGGACTGAGGCCACGGAACAGATTGTGCTCAAGCGGTTCAAGGTCGAGGATCGACAGGAGCTCTTCTAGCGCATGGCTCATCATCAGGGCCTTTGCGAAGGATTTGTCCGCAAGCCCTTTAGCAGGTTCATGTTCCAAGCGGAACGTGGCATTCCTTAGCAGATGACAGATCGTTTCTACGATGTGGTGATCGCCGGCGGCGGTTTTGTCGGTCAGTCGCTAGCGCTTGCTCTTGCCAAGATTGCTCCGCGAGGGTTCCGCATCGCACTGGTTGATGCCGAGCCAAGCAAGAGCGGTGATGCAATCAGAGATGCGCGCGCCTCGGCGCTGTCTGCCGCAACGAAGAATCTCCTGTCTGTGCTCGATGTGTGGCCCAAGCTTGCGCCAGACGCGCAGGCCATCGAGTCGATCGAGATCACTGACTCACCGCTTCACGCAGGGCTTCGCCCCCATCTTCTTGGCTTCGGCGACGATGAGCTCAAAGAGGGCGAGCCCAGCGCCTTCATGGTCGAAAATCGAGATATTCAGCACGCTCTTGCCGCTGTGGTCGCTGAGCAGCCTGCCATCGATTCCTTCACGCCGGGAAGCATTACCGATTTTGAATCTGATGCATTTCGCGTCGTTTCCCATTTCGCGACTGGTGAAACGATCGAAGCCGCACTTCTAGTCGCCGCTGACGGTAAGCGTTCTCAATTGAGAGAGCGTGCCGGCATCAAGTGTGTGAGTTGGTCCTACCCGCAAAGGGGCATCATCACTACGGTGACGCACACCATCCCGCATCAAGGACGCGCTACGCAGCACTTCCTTCCAGCCGGGCCATTCGCCATCCTGCCGCTCAAGGGCAACCGCTCAGCGATTGTATGGACGGAAGAAAAAGATCGCGCCGAAACGATCATCGCCTCCAATGAAGCAGACTTCCTGTCCGAATTGACCACGCGGTTCGGGAATCACCTGGGCGAACTCGCCATTGTGGGCCCGATCCAGTCCTTCCCCCTCGATTTTCAGGTGGCGCGAAATTTCGTCACCGACCGCATGGTTCTCGTGGGCGATGCGGCTCATGTCGTACATCCGCTTGCCGGCCAGGGCCTCAATATCGGTATGCGCGACGTAGCGGCTCTGACAGAGATCGTGGTTGAGGCAACGAGGCTCGGCCTAGACATTGGCTCGCCGGTACAGCTCGAGCACTACCAGCGCTGGCGTCGGTTTGACAGCGCCTTTTCAGCCGCGGTCATGGACGGATTGAATCGCTTGTTCTCCAATGATAACGCGCCGTTACGCGCGCTGCGCGATCTCGGCCTCGGCGTGGTGGACAGAGCTCCGGCACTCAAGCGCTTCTTCGTCCGCGAAGCAGCCGGTACCACCGGAAATGCGCCGCGACTGTTGTTAGGGGAAAGCTTCTAACGCTGCTAGCTCACGTCGAGCTTGCGCGCCTCATCGGGCAACATGATGGGGATGCCGTCGCGGATTGGATAGGCAAGTCCGGCAGCGCGGCTGATGAGTTCCTGGCGATCGGCGTCGTAATCGAGTGAGGTCTTGGTCAGGGGACAAACCAGAATCTCCAAGAGCTTCGGATCGATTTTACGTTCACCGCGGCGATCTGATTCTTGGGTCATTTTGCTGGCTCCCCGGTCATTGTAGCGCGCTTCCCGAACCATCCTCTCTTGCCGCGAGCTCCATCTCGGCAAGCGCCACCAGGGCTTCGGCACGTGCCCGAAGGTCTGCCGCTTCAAGTAGTGCTTGTTTCTCCTCCGGCCCATAAGGACTGAGGATGGCGAGCGTATTCACGAGACGCTCATTGCTGGCATTGTTGATGCGGTCCCAATCGGCATTGAGATTATTGGCGGAAAGATAGCTTCTCAAAGTGGCGAGGAGGCGTGAACGGTCTACCGCATCTTCACCATGGCCGCCCACGAAATCCTCTTCATACGACGCAAAATCTACTATGCAGATGCGGAAGGGATCCTCTGACGGAATATCGCGTCGACAACGAAAGCGTGCGACTCCTGCGAGGGTGACGACTACGCGGCCTTCGTCACTTTCCGTGTAGGCTGTGATTCGTCCCGCACATCCGATGTTACGCAGTGCAAAATTTTTTCCCCGTGGTGACTCTGCCGCTCCGGACTCAGTGGCCGGTTGGATGATGCCGATCAAATGATCACGGCCAAGGGCATAATCGAGGAGCGCGAGATAGCGTGGTTCAAAAACATTTAGAGTGAGAGTGGCGCGCGGCAGGAGGATCGCGCCGCGCAGAGGAAAAACGGGGAGCTCGCTAGGCATGTCGCCAGCCTCGTGATAGCGGTCGGTGACTCCCAAGCGGTGGGCCTCCATTACGCGAATAGAAGCGAAGAGAGCCTTTGCCGGCCCTGAATAGTGGCCTGATCGCCCGGACCCCAAGCATCGAACAGCTGCAACAGCTGCTTCCGTGCCGCATCGTCATTCCAGGTGCGGTTCTTGGCGACAAGGGTGAGCAACTCATCCAATGCACCGCTCCGGTCGCCTTTGGCGTTAAGTGCGAGAGCAAGATCGAAACGCACCTGCGCGTCAGTCGGCTCGGCGCTTAATTTGTCGCGAAGTGTTTCAATATCGCCGGTATTAATTGACTTGCGCGCTAGATCGAGGGCAGCACGCGCGCTGGCCACGGATGCGCTATCCGCCTTAGCTGGCGCTACAAGCGCGAGGGTCTGCTCGGCGCGGGCAAGGTCGCCGGTTTTGATGTAGCATTTGGCAAGACCCGCGGCCGCCTGGGCATTCTCGGCATCTTTCTGCAAGATCTCGCCGAAGGCCTGTGCCGCGGTATTCACATCACCTGCAGCCAGCGCCGCTTCGGCAGCGTCAAGATCGGCGGTGGCGTCTGCAGTCTTGTCGCCGATAAGGCGTGAGACGAAGTCCTTGACGCGCGATTCCGGCATCGCGCCCATGAAACCGTCGACGGGCCGGCCGTCCTGGAAAGCGAAAACCGCCGGCACCGACTGAACGCCCATCTGCCCGGGAATTTGCGGATGGTCGTCGATATTGAGTTTGACCAGCCTGATTGCGCCCTTGGCGGCGCGCACCACTTTCTCCAGCACGGGGGTCAATTGGCGGCAGGGCCCGCACCACGGGGCCCAGAAATCGACCAGCACCGGCCCGATGCGCGACGCCTCGATCACATCGCGCATGAAGTCATTGGTGGTCGTGTCCTTGATGAGATCGGCGCCGGCTGTGCCCGCCCCGTCCTGGTTGAGGATGGAATTTTCTACGCTCATGCCGGAAAGATGGTCTGCTGGACCCTATTTGGCAACCTCAGACGAGGCCATCAAACGAGAGGCATGACGATGGGTTCATGGCCGCAGGCGCGGATGAAGCGCAAAAGGTCGGCCGTCTTAAGCCTGGTCGTGGCGGTGTTTTCCAGCGGATGACAATTGACCTCGTCGAAATCGAGGAGAGCCTTGTCGACCACGACCGCCACTTCCCGCGCGCTTTCGTTGATCAGCGCGAATGGGGTGACCGATCCGGCTGTGACTCCAAGCACTTGTTCGAGGAGCGCATCCTTGCCGAAGCTCAGCCTGCCCAAATTCAAGCGTGCGGCGAGCCCCTTCAGATCGACCCTGGTGTCCTCCTTGGCGACGACCAGGACCATGCGGCCGTCTTTGTCGATTAGAAACAGGCTCTTAGTGTGGGCGCCAGGGAGCCGGCCGCGGAGCGCCCTGGACTGCTCCACCGTGAACATCGGGGCGTGCTCGACCGTCACGGTGTCGATGCCAAGCGCCTCCAAACGGCGAAATAAGGTGCTCCGATCGGCCTGCATAATGAGGAAACTACGCCGGGATTGGGGTCTTTTGTCCGGAAACGTGTTGCGGCGCGACGGGAACACCCCGGCGATGTCTTATTGGGGAACCGTGCTCGGCCGCGGAACGATATTCAGCTTCGGGATGGAGCTTGACGGGCGCAGGCAGCGTCTGCCGTCCCACCTCCAGCCTTTCTTCTTGCATTCCTCAGCCGGGTCGGCCGGCGCGGTGCAGGTCTTGCGCTTGCTGTCCCACTTCCAGCCTTTGGCCTTGCACAGGGTAGCCGGGTCGATCGGAGGCAGGCAGCGCCTGCCATCCCAGTTCCAGCCCTTCTTCTTGCATTCCTCAGCTGGGTCGGCCGGCGCCGTGCAGGTCTTGCGCTTGTCATCCCAATTCCAGCCTTTGGCCTTGCACAGGATAGCCGGGTCGATCGGCGGCAGGCAGCGTCTGCCGTCCCACCTCCAGCCCTTCTTCTTGCATTCCTCGGCGGGGTCGACCGGCGCGGTGCAGGTCTTGCGCTTGTCGTCCCAGACCCAGCCCTTATCGGTGCAGGCTTCGGCTTGGGTCCGGCACCGCTTGCCGTCCCAGACTCCATGTCTGAGCTTGCAGACATCAGCCGGGCTTAAGCAGCGCTTGCCATTCCAAGTCCACCCCTTCTCCGTGCATTCGCGCGCGGGGTCTTCGGCCTTGACGCAGCGCTCATATCGGTCGCGTTCGAAGCCCTTGGCACACACACATCGGCCTTTTGCATCGCGCACCTCGTTCGCCCCGCACGCTTTTGGCGGGGTCGTGGGCTTGACGCAATTCCCGCGCTTGTCGCGCTCGTAACCGTGCTTGCACACGCACTGACCTTGCGCGTTACGCTCTTCGTTCGGCCCTGGCTTGCAGAGCGGCGGCGCTTCGGGACAACGCCCGCTCTTCGGCACCGGCTTGCCGTCGGGGCAGAGACGCGGCTCGGTGACCGGCGGTTCGGTGACTGGCGGTTCGGTAAGATCGACGCACTGGCCCTTCTCGTTGCGCACGAACCCGGTCTTGCACACGCAGGCGCCACTCGCGCTACGCAGCTCGTTGGTCTTGGGTTCACATTGCGGCCGCTCTGGTTCGACGCATTGCGGCGAGGGGATTTTTGCCCACGCGGTGGCGGCGTCGTCGGCGGGATCCTTGTTCCACCGCGTGTTGGCCACGGGTCTGGTCAAGGCAGCGGTGTTCATGAGCTTACACTGCTTGCCTTCCGGCACGTTGGCCGTCACTTCGAGCTCGACGCTTTCTCCCTTTTCGATACTGACATTTGGACGCTTCAGATGATGGATCGCGCCATCGACCGTGTGTCCCCAACCCGGGAAGGTGACCGAGGACGGTGCAAAGCCAAACTGCTCATCGATCTCGATCGGGCCCTTATAGGGATCTGGACCCATATTGGTCACGGTCACCTTGTAAGCGCATCGATAGCCGCCGGCCGAGGCGACGCAATCGCCCTTCGCCGCCTTCGTCACTTTGAGATTGGTGGGATCGCAGGTGACCAGCACCTCGCCGGTCGGCAGGACCCATTCGATCCACGCATCGGCCGCGGCGGTGCTCGTGTCGTCGCCGGCGAAGAAATTGGAGTCGGTGCCGGCACCGGGCGCCGTTAGCCACGCCGTGTTTGGCATTCCGCAACCGGCAATCTCGAGCGGCGCGAGCGGGATCGTGACAGTCATCGGAATCGTCACTGAACCATCGACCGGAATGGCGACAGCGGCGGCTGCTGAGTGACAGCCATAGATTGGCGGCCCTCCAAGGCAGATCCAATCTGCCGGAACGGGGGCCAGGGTGGCTGGTGCAGGAATCGTGTCGACAAAGCCGATCGGACCGAGGAACGGCGAAGGACCGTCATTGATGATCTCGATCTCGTAATCGCAACCGATGACATCGCCGCCCATCTTGTAACAGACGCCGCCATGCAATGCCGTCTTCTCGAGTCTGATGTTGCTCAGCGGAGCAGGTGCACCGACCGGAACCCAAGCGCAGCTCACGGTCGAGCTGGTCGCCCCGGGGGCGAGCGGCAGAGCCGGCGCCGGGAGGCCTGGAGCCGAAAGGGCGAAACAATTTTGCGCCCAGTAACCGGGGGGAACGCCTGGCGGCATAGTCACGGTAATCGCAAAGTCCAGCGCCTCGCCGGGCGCGAGCGTGAGTGTCGCCGCGCAGGAGAACGGCGTTGCGGCAGGTTCGGGCGCACACCCAAGGGCCGGCACAATCCCCGTGATGGGAGCGCCAAGCGGGGCACCACCAGGCAGGAACATGTTGTCGGTCAAGAGCACGGGTCCGCTGAAGCCGAGCGTGCCAGTGTTGGTGATGGTCACGGTGAAGGTGCAGTCCGCGCCGGGCATGCAGGCGGCGGGTGCCATCTTCGTTACGGTGATGTCGGTGCCTCCGTCGTCGCAGGACACGCCTCCCCACGGCTCTTCAAGCACCGCGCAGTTGCGGAAGCCGAAATCGCCGCCGGCGAAGAGCGGTCCGGTGTCGATCCAAACGTCGATCGAACGCGTCTCGCCGGGCTCGATGGCGTCGGGCGGCAGGCTGCACCAAAGATCGGGTGTCGGCGTAGGCGAGCACGTCCAGTCGGGCCCGTCAGGCGCGACGCCGGCGATGACGATGCCGCCGCCAGCGCCGGGACCGGAAAGGATCGTCGCGGCGTCCCAGATGTCGACCGGGTCTGACAGCGTCTCGCCGATATTGGTGACGGTAATGATGCAATGAATCTCGCCGCCGAAGATGGCCGGCTCGCAAATCTTGTCGATGAAGATGCCGGGGCCGACCTCCTCTGGTTCGGGCAGGGGCGGATAGTCCGCGAAGGGCGGCGGGTAGGGCAGCGGCTCGGACTCGGCAATCGTGCGTTTGTCGCACGGATCGAAAATCGCAATGTCTCCGACATGGCCGTAGACATTGGCGTCGAGGTAAAGGCCGTCATTATCGACGTACCACGCCGCGAAAGGCGGCTCGTTCTCCGGGCGCACCAGGCCCTTGTCGTTGCCTTGCAGCCCGTGAATGATGCGCGCTCCGCCTTGATAGACGCGGTCGCTTTCCTCGCCCTCGCGCAAATGCTCGCCTGTCGTCCACAGGCTCGCGCGGCATTGGTCATAGTCGATCTGGCCGTCGTCATCGTAGCCGTAGTTCAGCGCGATCCCGCCCTGGGTCGAACGGTGCGGCTTCTTAAGTCCGATGGCGTATTCCTCAGGCTCGTCCGACCAGTGCTCCTCGGTTTCGTCCCACACATAACGCAACACGGCCGACTCTTCCGGCTTGGCGAAGACGCTGTAATCGTAGCTGCCGACGAGTTCGCCCCTCTGCGCGAGATAGAGGGCGCCGGTGCCATCGAACACGATGTCGGTGATGAGATTGCCTTTAGGGGTGTCTGCGACATCGATCTCGAAGCGCGCATCGTCGGCGAAGCTGCCGTCTGAATTGATGCCGACCGACCAGACTTGCGGTCCTTCAGCGGTTGAGTAATAGAGGCGGCCGTTCTGAGCCGCGACGGCGAACACCATGCGGGCTTTGTCGGCGAAGCCCCATGTCGATGGCTTCTCGATATCGAAGTCGGGGCTTTCAATATTCATGCGCTTGCCGGCATCGTAAGCCACAGGCTCAAGGTCGTCCTTCGGTCGCGCGCTCACGCCGTGGTCGAACGTGCCGAGCACCTTGCCGTCGGCATCCAGCCGGCTGATGAGGCCCGTCTCGAGGTCGCTGACGAAGAACTGGCGGGTTGCCGAATCGTAGGCAATGTCGCCGAGACCGGGGCCGGCATTGTCCTTTCCGTCATGCTTGAGGTCGGCGAAGAGCGAGATAAGGCCGGTCACGCCGTCGATCTTCCACACCGAGCCGGGCGTGCCGCCCTTGCCGAGCTGGCCTTGCATCCAGCGCGCGCCGGGCTCGCCCTTGACGAGACGATCGCCCTCGGCGCTGACGATCTGCAAGCCGAACAACGCGGTCGATGTCACATAGATGTTCGGCGTCGCATTCGCCGTATCTCCGTCGAGCGCCACGCCGTAAACCTGGCCGATCTCCCCTGCCGTCGCCTTGAACTTGACCGGTGCTCGCGCAACCTGCCCGTCAGCCGCCCCGCCAAGCTCAGTCAGGTCGAAGACCTGAAGCGTTGCGCCATTCGGGTTGATGAAAGTGAGATCGAGCGGATGCAGGTCTTCCCGCACTTCGCCCATTTGCCGCGCGCCCGAGAAGGCCGTGACGGCGGCGTCGCCGCGCCGCATGATCGCCGTATCCTGCGCGGCCGCGGGAAGGGATATCGAAACGATGGAAGCGAGAATGAGAGGAGCAATGCCGAGCCACCGGGCAGCCCAATGCCGAGCCCAGAGGTCAGCGTCATTGCCCATTGCCAGGCTCCGCCCGTGAGGAGGATGCGAGTGAAAGCATCCTCTCGACCCTAAGTCTACACTCTTTATTCTGACGGGAGGCAGAAAAAGCGTGACGATTGCGTTTGAAA
Organism: Alphaproteobacteria bacterium; assembly: GCA_016869535.1. Classification (GTDB taxonomy): domain Bacteria; phylum Pseudomonadota; class Alphaproteobacteria; order Rhizobiales; family Methyloligellaceae; genus Methyloceanibacter. The sequence goes on from VGDX01000001.1 coordinate 135,869, forward strand.
CCTTAGTTTCGCATGGTTATCTCCTTGCGGTGGCGCGGGGTCGCCACCCCGAGATGGATCATTGAATCCTTCGTCGGTGTCGCTTGGCGTCACGCGCATGGACAGCGTTGGATTGATCGACTAAAAGCGGCACCTGCCCCGGAAGCGCGGACTTTAAGCGAGCGTGACAGGGCTGTTGGAGTGCGGGTGTAGCTCAGGGGTAGAGCACAACCTTGCCAAGGTTGGGGTCGGGGGTTCGAATCCCCTCGCCCGCTCCAATTTCTTCAACCACTTAGGTGTGGTTCCGGACCGCGAGCAAGAGAGCTTGGGCGCGGAACGGGGGCGTTATCCGTTCGATGGCCGTTCACGGTGGCATCCACCAAACAAAACCGCCGCCCGAGGCTGGAACCAAGGCGGCGGCGCAAATGATCCACTAAGAAGTGATAGCAATCCAACATATACCTCGTGTGGTTGCCGCTGGCAACAGCGGGCGCTAGGCGAGCGCACGCAGGCCAAAGCTAAGTTCGCAACGTATTTCGGCGTCTATAAATCAGAGCATCATGCCGGCTTAGCGGGAGGCGCCGCATGATGACTCTGCAAGAGCTTGCGCGTGCCCTTGGCGGCGAAGTCTGTGGCAATCAGGTTCGAGCGCCTGGGCCGGGACATAGCCCTAAAGATCGGTCGCTCACAGTCAAGTTGGAAGTGAACGCCCCTGGCGGATTCATTGTCTACACATTCTCCCCCCGCGACGATCCCATCGACGCCAAGGACTACGTGCGAGAAAAGCTCGGCCTTCCGCCCTGGAATGGGAACGCCAGTGCTCAAGGCAAGAGGGAGGTCGCGGTATACGACTACACCGACGAGCACGGTCTATTGCTCTTTCAAGTAGTTCGCTTTCACCCGAAGCAGTTCCGGCAGCGCCGCCCTAACGGCAATGGCACTTGGACGTGGAGCCTCAAGGGGGTCCGGCGGGTATTGTACCGCCTGCCCCAGGTGATCGAGGCCGTCACCGAGGATCAGGCGATCTTCATCTGCGAGGGGGAAAAAGCCGCCGATGCTCTATTGAAGATTGGCGTTACGGCGACTTGCAGCCCGGGCGGCGCGGGCAAGTGGCGAGCCGACTATGCGCGGTTCCTTAAAGGCGCCCATGTCGTCATCCTACCCGACAACGACGAGCCAGGCGAATTGCACGCCTTTCAAGTGGCGCAATCACTGACTGGCATAGCAGCCAGCGTCAAGGTGTTGCGCCTGCCGGGACTTCCTCACAAGGGTGACCCTCATGATTGGCAAGGAACGCTCGAGGAGCTCGAGCAGCTCGTGGGTGAGGCCGGGGAGGTCGACACAAAGGTCGAGGCGACCCTTCCGCCTGGCTGGCTAAGGGATGCCATTTGTGACGACAAGCGTATGCCACTCCCTATTTTGGCCAACGTCATGACGGCGCTGCGCAGCGACCCGAAGCTCGATAGCGCGCTATCATACGACGAGATGCTCTGTGCGGCGGTATTCAACGCTGAGCGGCCGGTGCGCGACACGGACGTCACGGAGATGCAGGAATACTTGCAGCGCGCGGGGCTTCGTACCCGGAGCCCGGTTGAAATTCTCCCGGTCCTGGCAGGTCTTGACCGTGTTGAAGCACTTGTCCGCACCGGTCACGCCAAGAGCGGCAAGGCACGGGGCCTGACCATAGGCCAGCCCGCAATAGTCGAGGTCGAGCTCGACATAAGTGAGGGATTGCATGTTGGTGCTAGACGACGCCCGACATCTTGAGCTCGACCCCCATCATCCCGTTCGGGCGCTGATTGACGGGCTGCGGGTCGTTGTTGAGCCAGGCGTAGCCCACCTCGCGCGGGTAGCTGCCAGGCCTCCAGGCGAAGAAAAACGGTGCCTCGCGCGCGGCCGTGACGAACGGCTCCATATTGGACCGGTACCAGGACGGCGTGAGGTTCGTGAGGCTCAAAACGGTCTCCAGCGATTGACCGACGACGATGCGGCCGAGGAAATTCCCGCTCTCGCTCATACCGTTTGTGACACTGGTCTTGCGGCCGTAATTGATCGGGGTGTGACCGACATAGACGCGGCGCTGCAGAATGAGGAGCCGGCCGGCGTAGAGCACAGCCGCCTCGGGTGGTGCAAGCCCCGGCTGCATCTTGAGGCGAAGCGCCGTGAGCGAGATCGGCTCCCACCTGAACAAGGCCGGTCCGTCGCCAGAAACAAAACTGCCCCTCCGCGGAGGGGCAGCTTGAAGCCGCGATCAGGCACGGTCCGGCAAACGATTAGCGCCAGCCGGAATTACCGCGGCTGAAACAGGAAACGGCGCTGTTGAAAGCCGAAGATATTGTTCTGAGGACGCACGGCCTGCTGCCGCCTCTTCCTCTGTCGTGCCGATGAATCGGGGCTCACGCTGGCGCGCTGGACGCCAGACTGCGCATCCCTGTCCCACACCACGAAGTCGGCGCCCTTCGGCAAGTTGCCTGAGTTGATCGCCAGGTCGCCGACGATGAACGAAGAACCGGGCGTGAGCAGCTGGGAGATCTTCCTGCGGACCTCATCGGGGATCATCAGGCGATCGAGCACCGTTGCCGGATTGTCGCCTTGGAGGTTGACCGTCATCCATTTGATCATGGTGTCCTCGGGAGCGAACTTCAGGGCGGTGAAGAGATGCGTGCCGAGCGGCTTGTCGGGATCGCGGAAACCCACCGGCAGGTCGAACAACTTGCCGAATTCCTGCCTGACATAGAGGTGGCCCATCGGCGGCTCCTCCTTGCGGGCAATGTGATAGACGAGCTTCACCAGGTCATCGTTGAACACGCCGTTCTGGGTCAGGCCGTGCTCTTTCTGGAAGGACTTGATGGCATTGACCGTCTGCCGCCCCAACGCGCCATCGAAATCTTGCCCGTCGAGATGACCCATGGCGGCGAGCTGATGTTGCATGTCGATGATGCGGTCGCGCTGCGTCCGCCGCGTCAGCAGAATACGTAAAGGCGCAGAGGAGCGGGGCTCAGCCGCTTCGATGGCGGCAGCCTTGGTTCCCGCGCCAAGCTTGACGGCGATTGGAGAAAAGATCGGCGCCGGCTCGGCCGGCGTCTCGATGATGGCCGGCACGACGGCTACGGCGGGGATCATCGCCGCCAAGGCCGGAACTTCGGGCGCGCTTTGCTCGTCCTGGACGACTGTATCGGCGACAGTGTTCTCGTTGAGGGCCGTCGCGGTCAAAGTCGTAGCCGGCACCTGTTCCATCGGGGTCGCTGTCATCATGGTAAACGGATCGATGGCATGCGTGCGCGTATCTTCTCTGTCGGCGGCATGGCTTATCGCAGATCTCTTCGGCTCGGGAGCCACTTTCATGGCGGCGGGCACGTCCGTGGTAACGCCGCTCACCTCTGCCCGGGCCAGCACGAGAGGCTGACCACCGCCAGCCGGTTTGAGCTCGTTGCTCGATTGGCGATGGGGCTTTGCCTCTTTCGCCATGATCGGCGGTTCGGGCTGCGGCAGAGGCTGGAACAGATTGGCGTGCTCGATCAGGGCCGGCGCCACCCGCTCACGCACCACCACCGCGTTGTCGCCGACCGTGGTGATGGCGAACAGCTTGGGCGCGAAAGAAAACGGCAGGCGGATACAGCCATGCGAGGCCGGATAGCCCGGCAACACGCCGGCATGCAGCGCAGTGCCCGACCAGGTGAGCCGCTGCATCCACGGCATCGGCGCGCCGCTATAGAGATTGGAGCGGTGATGCCGCTTCTTCTCCATGATGGAGAACACGCCGGCCTTGGTGGTATAGCCGCGCATGCCGGTGGAGACGGGCGTGCTGATGATATGGGTGGTGCCCCGGTAAATATCGAGTTTCTGCTGATTGAGAGAGATGATCAGCGTCATCGGCTGGCCGTTGGCCGGGTCGGGAATGGGATCCTCGACCTGCTGTGCGGCGCTCTTGCGCTTCGACTGGGCGTCGGCGGGCAAGGCGGCAACCGCAGTGGCAAGGGCTGCTATGCCGAACCACATCGTCGAGGTCAGCAGGGATTTCTTGGCGAACCGTAACGTCTCGCCGGATATCGGATTTGGTCTGCGCAAGGCACTTGCCCCCCAGGCATGGTCGGGACCCATAGGTGCCTCTCTGTGAGTCCCCCTCCAACTCCCGAATCACACTAAGAGAGGCGTCCCCGATTTGACCAGCAGGAGCCTTACCAATGTCTTACGTCTAAGGAAGATCTTAACCATCGCGCTCGAGCTTGAAGTATTGCAAAATAACCAGTAATTACCGTGACTTATGGGATAAGCCCGCACATTTTCGCGCCGCGATCGTGTCGCTGTAGACGCCGGAAGCACCAAGAAAACTTCCGCTGTGTTCCATTCTCGCAACAGGTTCGAGCGGATGCTCATCAAGCGCATGAGGGCGTGCCGGCACGGTTGAATTACGGCCATGCCATCGCTTGTTGGGTTCGCCCGAATTGCTGGCGTGACCCTCTTGGCCGCTACCCCGAAACCGCTTGCTTACCAGGCGGGCGCTCAATACAGGAATGGCCGAGTGTTCAAGGAGGGTGCCATGCTGGCAATCGCACGCGTTCGGCTGGGCAAGATAACCCCTATCATCTGCATCCTGTTCGCGGGCACTCTGCTCGCCGGTTGCGGCATCAACACCATCCCCACTTTGCAAGAGCAGGCCAAAGCCGCCTGGAGCGAGGTCTTGAACCAGTATCAGCGCCGCGCCGACCTGATCCCCAATCTGGTCGAGACGGTGAAGGGTTTCGCCGAGCAGGAGAGCAAAGTGCTCACCGACGTGGTCGAGGCGCGCGCCAAGGCAACGCAGGTGCAGGTCCCTGCCGATATCCTCAACAACCCCGAAGCCTTCCAGAAATTCCAGGATGCGCAGAACAATCTTTCAGGCGCATTGGGCCGGCTGCTGGTCGTGGTGGAGCGGTATCCCGATCTCAAATCGAACCAGAATTTCCTGGCGCTCCAGTCGCAGCTCGAAGGCACGGAAAACCGCATCGGCATCGCACGCCGCGATTACATCACCTCGGTCAGGGACTACAACACGGAACTCAGGACCATCCCGGGCCGCTGGTGGCGCGCCATACTTTATCCCGACGCCGAGCCCATGCAGAATTTCACCGTGGCCGAGGGCACGACCGATGTGCCGGAGGTGAAGTTCTAGCCTTCGGTCAAGTCGAGCGCCAAAATGGCCCGGATGGTGTTGCGCTTCGGTTTATTGGGACTCGCGCTAGTCCTTGGCCTCTGGCTGTTTCCGGCAGCGGCACAACTCGTCTTTCCCGAACTCACCGGTCGCGTCGTCGACAACGCGCGACTCTTGACCCCGGACGATCGTGCGGCGCTCAACGCCGAACTCAAGGCGCTGGAAGACAAAAGCTCCGATCAACTGGTGGTCGTCACCTTGCCGTCGCTGCAAGGCTACACCATCGAGGATTACGGCTATCAGCTCGGCCGCCACTGGGGTATCGGCACCGCGAAACTGAATAACGGCGTGCTGCTGATCGTCGCGCCCAACGAACGCAAAGTGCGTATCGAGGTTGGCCGCGGTCTCGAGCCGACGCTTACCGATGCGCTGTCCAGGATCGTTATCGACAACGCCATCCTGCCACGCTTTCGGGCCGGGGATTTTGCCGGCGGGATCAAGGACGGTGTCAGCGATATCGTCCGTGTGCTGACCGGCGATGCCGCGGAGGTCGAAGCACGCGCCAGAGCCCGCCAAGACGCCGACGATTCAACCATCGATTGGATCACGGTCATCATCTGGACCGTCATCCTGCTGTGGATCCTGTACAGCATCTGGCGGAGCATCCATTACACGCCGCGTGCGGGCCAGCGGCGAAGCAGCGGATCTGTTCTCGACTCCAGCCCGAGTTGGAGCGGCGGCGGCGGCAGCTGGAGCAGCGGCGGAGGCGGTGGCGGTTTCTCCGGCGGCGGCGGCAGTTTCGGTGGCGGCGGCTCCTCGGGCAGCTGGTAGGGGCGTCATGGAACCGTTCAGTCCCGAAGAGCAGGCGACGATTTCCAAGGCCATCGCGCGGGCCGAAGCCAAAACCTCCGGCGAGATCGTCGTGGTGGTGACGCGCGCCTCGGACGGTTACCGTTCTCTCCCCATCCTCTGGGCGGCTCTGATTGCTCTCGCCGTGCCGGTTCCGTTCATCTGGGCGACGCAATGGCCGATCGAACATGTCTATGTCGCGCAGCTCGTCGTGTTCCTCGTCGGCCTGGTTCTATTCCAGTGGGAGACGATCCGCTTTGCTCTGGTGCCGAAAGGCATCAAGCACGCGCGCGCGCATCAAAAGGCGGTCGAGCAATTCCTGGCGCAAGCCCTACACACGACCAGGGGGCGGACCGGCGTGCTGATCTTCGTGTCGTTCGCCGAGCATTACGCTGAAGTCATCGCCGACGACGGCATCTATCGCAAAGTGTCGCCGGAAATGTGGGAAGATGTCATCGGGGAACTGACCAACCATCTCGGCGAAGGCACGAGGACAGAGGGATTGGTTCGCGCCGTCGAGCGATGCGGCAAGATTCTCGCCAAGCATTTTCCGCCGGGCAAGGTCGACACGAATGAATTGCCCAACCATCTGATCGTGCTCGATGGCCCATAAGAGAGGCGATGTCATCGCAGCTGAGCCTGAGCGAAAGAAACGCGGGGCACTGTTCGGTTGGGTGATGTTCGACTGGGCGGCGCAGCCCTTCTATACGCTGGTCGTCACCTTCCTGTTCGCACCTTATTTCGTCAGCGGATTCGTGGGGGACCCCGTGCGCGGCGCTGCCCTTTGGGGCTACGCCACGGGTTTCTCCCAGTTGATCGCCGCGCTGCTTGCGCCGGTGCTCGGCGCCATCGCCGATACCGGACTGCCGCGCAAGCCGTGGATCGCGGGATTCTCGGCGCTACTCGTGATCGGACTATGCGGCTTGTGGCTGGCCGTGCCCGGCCAACACAGCCTGATCCCGATCGTGATGATCTCCTTCGGTCTCGCCATGATCGGGGTCGAGCTCGCCACCGTGTTCACCAACGCCATGATGCCCTCGCTCGTGCCGAACGGACGTCTCGGCAGGCTCTCGGGCATCGGCTGGGCCACGGGCTATGTCGGCGGGCTGGTGAGCCTCGTGCTGGTGGCGGGATTGGTGGTGGCCGATCCGCATACCGGCAAGACCCTGCTCGGGCTGTCGCCTATCGTGCCTCTCGACCCGGCGACGCGCGAGGGCGACCGGCTGATCGGGCCTTTCTCCGCGCTCTGGTACGCCATCTTCGTGCTGCCGCTGTTCCTGTTCACGCCAGACCGCCCGAAGGCGCCGCTCATGGCAAGCGTGGTCAAAGCGGGACTCGTCCAGCTCGTCCAATCGCTGAAGGACCTCGTTCGCCATCATGCGCAGGTCGCGCTGTTTCTGCTCGCGCGCATGCTTTATGCCGACGGCCTCGGCGCGGTGTTCGCCTTCGGCGGCATTTATGCCGCGACCGTGTTCGGCTGGGGCGCGATGGAGCTCGGCCTGTTCGGCATCGTGCTGACCATCGCCGGCACGATCGGCGCGGCCTTTGGCGGGTTTCTCGACGACCGGAAAGGCTCAAAGGCGGTGATCGCCGTGGCGCTTGTCATTTTCATCGCCGCTTCGATCGGCGTGCTGTCGGTCGGCAAGGATCACGTGCTATTCGTGCTGCCGGTCGTACCGAAGATTCCGGACAGCCCGACATTCTCTTCCGTGGGCGAGCAGGTCTATCTCGCCTTCGCCATGGTCATCGGGCTCGCGTCAGGCCCGATCCAGGCCTCGAGCCGCACGCTGCTGGCGCGATTGTGCCCGCCGGAGAAGCTCACGGAATTCTTCGGCCTGTTCGCCTTCTCCGGCAAGGTCACGGCGTTTGCCGCGCCGCTCGCCATCGGCGCGGTGACGGCGCTGAGCGGCAGCCAGCGCATCGGCATCTCGATGAGCCTGGTCTTTCTGATCGCCGGGCTTTTGCTGTTGCTGCTGTTTGTCCGGGCGCCTAATGGCGGAAATGGCGCATACCGGTGAACACCATGGCGAGCCCTGCCTCGTCCGCGGCGGCAACCACTTCATCGTCACGAAGTGACCCGCCCGGCTGAATGATGGCGGTCGCGCCCGCCGCGGCGATGATCTCGATGCCATCGGCGAAGGGGAAAAACGCGTCCGAGGCGGCAACCGAGCCCTTGGTCAGGCTCTCCGGCAATTTCATTTCATCAGCGGCGAATTCGGCCTTCCATCTCGCGATGCGTGTTGAGTCGACGCGGCTCATTTGCCCGGCGCCGATGCCGACCGTGGCGCCGTCGCGGGCAAAGACGATGGCATTCGACTTGACGTGCTTCGCCACCGTGAAGGCGAAGAGGAGGTCGGCGAGTTCCAGATCGGTGGGCTTGCGCTTCGTTACCACCATGAGATCCGAGGCCGCGACGGCGCCATTGTCGCGCGACTGCACGAGGAATCCGCCGGCGAGCGAGCGGAAGCTAAGCCCTGGCGCCCTCGGGTCGGGCAGGCCGCCCGCCAGCAGCAGTCGCAAATTTTTCTTCGCGGCGATAATCGCCTTCGCCTCGTCGCTCGCATCGGGGGCGATGATGACCTCGGTAAAAATTTTGACGAACTCGCGCGCGGCATCGGCATCGAGGGGCCGGTTGGCCGCGACAATGCCGCCATAGGCGCTGACGGCATCGCAGGCCAAGGCTTTGGCGTAAGCCTCGGCAAGTGTTTCGGCGACGGCGACGCCGCACGGATTGGCGTGCTTGATGATGGCGATCGCCGCGTGATTCTTAGGATCGAACTCGGCCACCAGCTCGTAGGCCGCGTCCGTATCGTTGAGATTATTGTAGGAGAGTTCCTTGCCCTGGGATTGCACGGCAGTGGCGACGCCTGGGCGCCGCTCACTTGTGCGATAGAAGGCTGCCGTCTGATGCGGGTTCTCGCCGTAGCGCAGCGCCTCGGCGAGCTTGCCGGCGATCACTGTTGTCTCCGGCAGTCCCTCACCGATCTGCTCGGAGAACCATGCGGCGATCGCCGCATCGTAGGCTGCGGTGCGCGCATAGGCCTTGGCCGCCAGTGCCTGGCGCAGCGCAGGCGTCGTGGCTCCCTTTTGCGTCTTCATCTCGTCGAGCACGCGCGCATAGTCTGACGGCTCGACCACCACGGCCACGCTCTCGTGGTTCTTGGCGGCGGCGCGGATCAGGGCCGGTCCGCCAATATCGATATTCTCGATACAGGTGGCGAAATCGGCGCCCTTCCGCACCGTCTCCTCGAACGGATAGAGATTGACCACGAGCAGGTCGATCGCGGGAATCGCGTGATCCTTGAGCGCCTGCTCATGCGCCGCGTCGCCGCGCTTGGCGAGTAGCCCGCCGTGAATTTTTGGATGCAGCGTCTTGACCCGGCCATCCATCATCTCGGGCAACCCCGTCACGTCGGCGACGTCGATCACCCCGATGCCGTTATTGCGCAGAAGCTTGGCAGTGCCGCCGGTCGAGATGATTTCGACCCCTTGTGCCTCGAGCGCCTTGGCGAAATCGACAAGACCGGTCTTGTCGCTGACCGAAAGCAGCGCTCGGACAATCTTTCTGTTCGCCATGAGGTCGGATCTAGGCTGTGTCGGGCTCAGGGCCGGTGGGCTCGTTGTCCATTGGCTCGGATTCGGAGGGAACGACGAGTTGGCCGCTATCGTGATTATTCTCCACCATCTCGATATTCCACACGATCCGCACTTCGTGCGCCTCGCCCATCATGCCGCTAAGCACCACTTGCGAGCTTGGCTGCGGTCCGCGCGTATCGGCGATCAGATAACTCTCTTCGAGGGTGATTTCCGGCGCATTGGAGCTGATCCGCCATTTTTCACCGTTGAGGAGCGAAAGCTCGGCGGTGCGTTCATCGACAATGCGCGCCTTGACGGAAGGGTGCAGATGGAAACGGATGGCGTAAGACCCGGCGATCAGGCCATCGGTACTCTTAAGGCCATTTGGCGCCGACAGCTTGTCCTCGCTGCTGATCAGCCGGCCACCGGACGAGACAAGGATCTGACGCGAATGGCTCACGCCGTAGCGCAGGACATAGCCGTAATGCGAGCCCTTGATCCGCAGATTGTCGCCTTGGTCGTTGAAGGTGGCGTGCGCGTTGACGGGCCCGCTGATCTGCGCGTCGGGGGCAGGCTGAGCGCCATTGCCGCTGCTGGCGAACTCCGTCAGCGAATCGTCCTCCAGCGTCAGCGTCGAATGCGCCGCGGTCGAGCGCGAGAACAGCCGCCATTCGTCATGGTCGGGAGGCGGCGCTCCGCAATTGATGATGATCGGACAGTCGCCGGAACTCATCTCGAATGAAAGGAAGCCGGCATTCGCGGTGGTGCTGAGCGAGCCAGGCGGCACCAGACCCATATCGGCGATAACAATCGTGGAGTCGCAGGCCAGCCGGATGTAGCCGGAATTAGCCGCCATTTGCACCGGTTTGCCCTCGACGTCGTCATAGGCAAGCACGGTGGCGAGCGCGTCGGTCGGGGTCGGGCCGCAGCCGTTGAAGCGTGCCAGCGTTCCGTCACCGGTGCGGAAGAAACGCAGCATCGGCATGATGCGGTCGATGGCGTCGGTGAGCTCCTTTGGCGGCACGCGGTCTCGCGCCACGAAACAGTGCCTGAGGGGAAGAAGGTCGAGAAGAAGCTCGACCAGAGCGTCAGGGTTGCGCGAGATGTGGCCGCCATCGGGAAGAATCTGCCGGTTCAGCTCCTTGCAGAACGGCTTGACGTAGCGGTCAACCACCGCCTGCTGCTCGGCGATGCACAGCCCCGCATAGATCAGGGCCATCAAGGAGAGCAGGCGCGGCACGCCATCAGGCGCATCCCGGTAGCTCGCAGACAGATAACGAAGCTGCGATGTCAACGAGCGCAAGAAGGCCTCATAGGCTTCGGGCTCGCCTGAATCGAGAAAGAGAACCGAGTTCGACAGCCAGGAGATCACTCGCCTGGCGATAATTTCCGGCAGCCACGCGACCCCCTGGATGGTTTGGCCATTCTGGACGAAATCATGCACCAGAGCTTTCGCCTGCTCGCGGGCCAATTCGCTGCCGGCGGCGCGCAGATGCCTGAGCCAGCCAAAGCCGTAAAGCTCCCGTGCCCAGGCCTCTGACGGCGCGATGATCTCGAAGGGAGACTGCGCCTCCAGCTCGGCGAGTTTTCCCGCAAGCCCGAAATGCCCGTTATAGACTTCCGTGGCGAAGCTGGGGTCGGCGGTGCGGAGCTCTTGCGGGGCGAGCAGCAGCAACTCGGCCTGGGAGCCCGGATAAGAGATGCTGGCCATGCTGGCGCGTACCAGCCGTCGCAACGGTCCCGGCCCGCTATGACGCGGCCCTAGAGCACGGATGGTGCGCTCGAAGGTCCGAGGATCAGCCATTTCTGCCTATTCTCCAAGCTGGTAGGCGCCTTTGCGCAAGGCACATAACACATATATGAACCAGGCCGTGCCGGTGGGCAAATGTTGCCTTGCCGGACCATTCAGGCGGCCCGGATCAGCCTTGCGGCAAAAAAACCGTCAAGGCCGCTCCATTCGGGACTTTCGAGCTTGAGTTGGTAGGGAAAGGTCCTGAGCAGGCCTGAGGGCCAGATCCAATCCGCTTCACCGTCTATCTCACCGGGAGCGATGGGATCGAGCCGGATCGCGTCGTTGCGGCCGAGCAGAGCAGCGATCTGAGCTTCGCCTTCCTCAGCCTCGAGCGAGCAGGTCGAATAGACGAGCTTGCCGCCGGGCTTCAACAGGCTTGCGGCGTTGTCGAGGAGACGCGCCTGAAGCGCGCCAAGCGCCTCGATATCCTTAGGCGACTTGGTATAGGGGATGTCCGGATGCCGGCGGATGGTGCCGGTGGCCGAACAGGGCGCATCGAGCAGCACCGCATCGAAACGTTCCTCCGGGCGCCAAGCATCGGCATCGGCCAGGACGATTTCCGCTTCGAACCCAAGCCGGGCGAGATTGGCTTCGAGCAATTTGAGCCTGGATTTGGCATTATCGACGGCGACGACGGAAGCTCCAGAATTGAGTAGCTGCGCCGTCTTGCCGCCAGGGGCGGCACAGAGATCAGCGACCCGTTTGCCTGACACATCGCCGAGCAGCCGCGCGGGCAATGAAGCGGCAGTGTCCTGCACCCACCATGCGCCGTCCGCATAACCGGGAAGCTGATCGATGCGGCCTTTGGGCAGAAGGCGCACACTCTGCGTCGGCAGCACGCGGCCCTCGACTGCCCCGGCCCAACTCTCGGGATCTGATTTGACGGTTAGATCGAGCGGCGGCTCGATGAGATGTGTTTCGGCGATGGCACGGGCACGCTCTTCGCCCCATCTCTCCATCCACCGGTCCCACAACCAGTCCGGCGTGTTCACGCGCGCCGCATCGAGCTTCGCCGCGATTGCTTCGCCCTGAGAGGCGACGCGCCGCAGCACGGCATTGGTCAGCTTGTCGTAGCGCTTGGCGCGCGGATCGTATTGGGCGAGCCGCACCGCGAGATCGATGGCGGCATGCGGCGGTGTTTTGAGGAATATAAGCTGTGCCGCCGCCGACAGCAGGATCGGATAGAGCGTGCCGGATTTCGCCGGCATGCCGCGCTCTAAAAAAGCGTTCAACACATGATCGAGCTGACCTTTGCGGCGCAAGGTGGTGGCGACGATGAGGCGGGCAAGCGCGCGATCTCGCTGCGGCAGGTCGGACATGATGCCGCCGTCGAGCGAACGGCTCAAGAGGTCACCGAGCGGTTGCTTCTTGCGCAATACGGCGTCGAGCAATTCGACCGCTGCCCGCCGTGCCGGCAAACCTGCCTGGGCATCAGGCATGTGGGAGTGTCCGCGCGTTAGTCCCAAGGTTTACGCGTCGCCTGTGAGGAGGACCACGGTCCCGAATGGCCCGTCTCGCGCATGCGCGGCGGCACGGAGAGCTCGCCCATCTGATGTGCGAGTTCCGTCAAACGCGCCACGCGATTCTCGACATTGGGGTGGGTCGAGAACAGATTGTCCATGCGCGCCCCCGACAGCGGATTGACGATGAAGAGGTGCGCGGAAGCCGGATTGCGCTCGGCTTCCATGTTGGGGATGCGCTGGGCAGCGCCGGCGATTCTCTGCAAGGCAGAGGCGAGCCACAAAGGCCGCCCGCTGATCTCGGCACCCTCGCGGTCGGCCTCGTATTCACGCGTCCGGCTGATGGCCATCTGCACGAGACCTGCGGCAAGCGGCGCGAGGAAGACCATCAGCAACACGCCGACAAAGCCAAGCGGGTTGTTGTTGTCGCGGTTTCCGCCGAAGAACATGGCAAAGTTCGCCAGCATGGAGATTGCGCCGGCCAGAGTGGCCGTGACGGTCATAAGCAGTGTGTCGCGATGCTTGATATGGGCGAGCTCGTGCGCGATCACGCCGGCGAGTTCGCCATCGTCGACTGTCTGCATCAGCCCGGTGGTGACGGCGACGGCGGCGTTCTCGGGATTGCGGCCGGTGGCGAAGGCGTTGGGCTGCGGGTTTTCCATGACATAGACGCGCGGCATGGGCAGACCGGCGGAAGCGGAGAGATGCCGTACCATGGCGTAAAGCTCCGGCGCCGAGCGCTCGTCCACTTCTCGCGCCCCGTACATGCGAAGCACCATCTTGTCGGAGTTCCAGTAGGCGAACAGGTTCATGCCGCCGGCAATGAGCAGGGCGACGATCATGCCCGTCTGGCCGGCGAACAGGTAGCCGATACCCATGAACAGCGCGGTCATCGCCGCGAGCAGGATGGCGGTACGGAAATAACTCATCTGACCTCCTCAAAGGGCTGCCCGGGCGGGGATTGGCCGTCCGAGAGCCATTAATATGTTGGAAGTCTTGCCCCTCCGCACAAGGCGCGGGCGCTGCCTGAACGAAATTGGTTTCCGAAGCGGTTACCTTAACGGTTCGTCAAGAGCTGTCCCTGCATGCTCCGTCTCAACGTTCTTGCGTCGCGGGAGTTCGCCATGTCTGCCGTACAAATGTCTGCCATCAAAGCCACTCGCTCATCCCGGTCCATTGCGCCGGCCTCACCGGAAATCCCGCTTACCGCCAAGCAGAAACAGTTGGTCCGCGATAGTTTCCGGCGGCTCGAGCCGGCCCGCGATCTGGTGGCCCAGTTATTCTTTCTGAAGTTGTTCCGGATCGATCCGTCCTTGCGCAAGCGGTTCGAGGGACCGCTCGAGGTGCAGGCGCGCAAATTCGCCGCCGGGATGAAGCTCATGATCATCTCGCTTGGACAGGAGGATGGGCTCGTTCCCACCCTGAAATTGCTCGGCGCGCGTCATCGCCAGCTCGGTCTCAAGCCGCGCTATTACCGCACCATGTCGCAGGCCCTGATCTGGACGCTCGAGCAATCGCTCGAGGACGAATTCAGGCGCGAGACCAAGGAGGCGTGGAATACGCTTCTCAGGCATCTGACGCGCGTTCTGGGCGGCTAGGGTCTATTCGGAGGCTGTGTCGGCAGAAGCGGAGTCATCCTCCTGGCTCAGCGACCTTGACCTCGACGTCTCCCTTATCATTCACCAGGATCTCGACGTCCTGGCCGGGCTGGAGCGCATGCGTCAGGCCGGCGGCGGTCACCTGATCGTTGGTGACCGCGATCTTCTGACCGTCGACAGTGATCAGAAGACCTTCGGCGAGCGTCTCTTGCTTCAGATCCTGATAATGGCCTTTGACCGTCACCAGGTGATCGCCGAAGCTTGCCTCGACGGTCCGGCTCGGCACGCTTGAGCCCCAAATTCCCGCCATCATCAGGATGACGAGCACAAGCGCCAAGACGGCGCCGAAGGCGATCAGAATTTGCGTGAGCCGTGACATGTGGTTTCCTTTTTTACGGCGCTGAAGCCGATTTGCGGTTCTGCCGGTTTTCGACCAACTCGGTGACCACCGACGGGTCGGCAAGCGTCGTGGTATCGCCGAGATTGGCATAATCGTCCTCGGCGATCTTGCGCAAGATGCGGCGCATGATCTTGCCCGACCGCGTCTTGGGCAGGCCGGGTGCGAACTGGATCATGTCGGGCGATGCGATCGGCCCGATTTCCTTGCGCACCCAGTCGCGCAGTTCGGTCTTGAGTGTGTCCGACCCCTGCTCGCCGGCCATCAACGTGACATAGCAGTAGATGCCCTGGCCCTTGATGTCGTGCGGGTAGCCGACCACGGCGGCTTCCGACACTTTGGGATGGGCGACGAGCGCCGATTCGACTTCCGCCGTGCCCATGCGGTGACCCGCGACATTGATCACATCGTCGACGCGGCCGGTGATCCAGTAATAGCCGTCGGCGTCGCGGCGGCAGCCGTCGCCGGTGAAATATTTGCCCTTGAAGGTGGAGAAATAGGTCTCGACGAAGCGCTGATGGTCGCCATAGACGGTGCGCATCATCCCGGGCCATGCGTCGAGGATGACGAGATTGCCGGCAGTCTCGCCCTCAAGCAGATTGCCCTCGCCGTCGACGATGGCCGACTGCACGCCGAAGAAGGGCAAAGTCGCGGAGCCCGGTTTCAGCTTGATGGCGCCCGGCAGCGGCGTGATGAGAATGCCGCCCGTCTCGGTCTGCCACCAGGTATCGACGATCGGGCAACGCTTGTCGCCGACCACGTGGTAGTACCACTCCCAGGCCTCCGGGTTGATCGGCTCGCCCACGGTGCCGAGCAGCTTGAGTGATTTGCGGCTGGTGCGCTTCACATAGTCGTCGCCGGCGCCCATCAGCGCGCGGATGGCCGTCGGCGCCGTGTAGAAGATGTCGACCTTGTGCTTGTCGATCACCTGCCAGAAGCGCGAAGCGTCGGGATAGTTGGGTATCCCTTCGAACATCAAGGTGGTGGCGCCGTTGGCGAGCGGTCCGTAGACGATGTAGGAGTGACCGGTGACCCAGCCGACATCCGCCGTGCACCAATAGATGTCGCCGTCATGATAATCGAACACGTATTGGTGCGTCGCCGAGGCGAACACCAGATACCCGCCCGAAGTGTGCAGCACGCCCTTGGGCTTTCCCGTCGAGCCGGAGGTATAGAGGATGAATAGCGGGTCCTCCGCGTTCATTTCCTCTGGCGGACAATCGTCATCGACCTTGGCGAGCTCGTCGTCGAGCCACAAATCGCGTCCTTGCGTCCACGGCACATCCGCGCCGGTGCGCTTGACCACGAGGACCTTCTCCACGCCGGATACCTTGGCGAGAGCCACGTCGGCATTGGCTTTGAGCGGTACTTTTCGCCCGCCGCGCAGTCCCTCATCGGCGGTGATGAGAAACCGCGACTTGCAATCCTCGATGCGCCCGGCGAGTGAATCCGGCGAGAAACCGCCGAACACCACCGAATGAACCGCGCCGATGCGCGCGCAGGCGAGCATGGCGTAAGCCGCTTCTGGGATCATCGGCAGATAGATGGTGACGCGGTCGCCGCGCTTGACGCCCAGCGCCTTCAGAACATTGGCGAGCCGGCAGACATTTTCGTGCAGTTCGCGATAGGTGATATGCCTTGATTCCGCGTTGGGATCGTCAGGCTCCCAGATGATGGCGGTCTGATCGCCGCGCTTCTTCAAGTGCCGGTCGGTGCAGTTGGCGGCGACGTTGAGCGTGCCGTCCTCGAACCATTTGATCGAGATGTCGGGGTAATCGAAACTCGAATTCTTGACGCGGGTGAAAGGCTTGATCCAGTCGATGCGCTTGGCTTCCTTCGCCCAGAACTTGTCGGGCTCTTCCACGCTCTTCTTGTAGAGTTTCCGGTAGGCGTCCTTGTCGATAAAGGCACGCTCCTTCCACTTCTTCGGCACCTTCACCGCATCGACTTTATAAATCTTGTGCTCGGACATGCGTCCGTTCCTCCCTACACAACGCTAATGTTTGGAAACTCCGTTAGGGGCCAAAGGAACCAATGACCGCGCCCATGATCAGGAGTGCGAAAAGCCAATAGCCGCCGTCGATCAGAGTGAGAAGCGGCTTCGCGCCGGTGAATGCGTGACTGACGCCTATGACGGTGATGACGAAGCCGAGCCAGACGAGGAAACTCGTGATGAGACCGCCTCTGATGTTGACCTGGCCCATATGGGTCATGACGCCGGCCAGCATCCAGGCCATGACGATCAGGGCGACGAAGGTCGTGAGGAAGGGCACGACTACGCTTTGCTTTGCGGCCTCTGTCTTGCTCTTGCCGAGGGCGTCGAGCCAAGGTTTGAGCAGCACGATTCGCCAGATCAGGCCGAGGCCTAACGCGGCCAAGGCGGCGATGACGATGGCGAGGTAATTCACCATTATGACCCTCATGATTTCCCCCTAGTCGATGTTGGCTTGCCGACTTTACCCCAGGATGAACCTTGCGGCACTAGGCGGCGGGAGGCTTGGCAAGGCCTCCCATGGTGCAGACCTTGCGCCATTCGGCCTCCGTCACAGGCTGCACCGAGAGGCGCGGGTTGCGCGCCAGCGCCATATCCTTGAGCTTGGCCTTGATTTCGCTAAGCGCCACCGGACGCGGCAGATCGGCGACCGCCGCCACGTCGACGCAGTCCCATTCGCCTGAAGGATCGGTCGAGTCGGGATGGGCTTCTTTCACCACCTTGACGATGCCGATCACGGCCTTCTCGTCGCCGGTGTGATAAAAGAAGGCGAGATCGCCGCGTTGCATTTTGCGCATGTTGCCGCGCGCCTGAAAATTGCGCACGCCCGTCCATTCGGAGCCCTTGCGGCCTTCCTTTTTTTGCTGCGTCCAGGACCATTCGTCGGGCTCGGACTTCACCAGCCAATAGGCCATCACTTTTCCTCGGCGGGGCGGTTGATGGACCAGCGCCATGGACGGATATCGACTTCGGCGAAAATACCGGCCTTGGCGAACGGATCGCCTTCGGCAATCTTGCGCGCTTCATCGAGCGAGGGCGCATCGACCACGATCAGGCTGCCGTTCATGGTTTCGCCATCGGTCTCTGTGAACGGCCCGGCGAACACAAGCACATCGCCGAGACTTTCGAGATAAGCGAGATGCTCCGGACGGTTGGCCTTGCGCAACGCGAGGCTGCCCGGCTTGTCGGTGCAGATCAGCGCATAAAGCATCGCTTCCCCCCTACACCTCGGCGCGGAGCGGACGGGCCAGCAGCGCCTCGATGGCCTGATCCACCGTGGCGCGGCCCGAAACCACCGCATCGACCGCCTGCGCGATGGGCATGTCGATGTTGCGCGCTGCCGCCATCTCAATGAGTGCGCTCGCGGTGTAGACGCCTTCGGTGACGGTCGGGCGTTTCTTCAGGACCTCCTCGACGCTTCGCCCTTCGGCGAGTTCGATTCCGAGCGACATGTTGCGCGATTGCGGGCTGCCGCAGGTGAGCACCAGATCGCCGAGACCTGACAGGCCCGCCAGGGTCTCGAACCGCGCACCCAGCGCCGTACCGAACCGGGCCATCTCGGCAAAGCCTCGCGTCACCAGCGCCGCATGCGCGCTTTCGCCGAATTTCTTGCCGGCGACGATGCCGGCGGCGATGGCATAAACGTTCTTCACGGCGCCGCCGATCTCGGCGCCCACGACATCGTCGCTCCAATAGCAGCGGAAGGGCGAGTGGCTCAGCGCATAGGACAGCGCGCTGCCCTGCGTCTCGCGCGCGGTCGCGAGCGTCACGGCGGCGGGAAGTCCGCGGGCGATTTCGGCGGCGAAGCTCGGCCCGGACAAGACCGCGATGTCGGCCTTGGGCAGTGTCTCGGTGACGACCTGCGACAGCAATTTGCCGGTCTCCTGCTCGATGCCTTTGGCGCAAATGACGACCGGCTGCCCGTCCTTAATGTATGGGGCAAGCTCGCTTGTGACGGCGCGGATAAGCTGCGCGGGCGTGGCCAGCAGCAACAGGTCGCGTGCGGCAACCTCCTTGAAACTTGCCGTCGCCCGGATGGATCGGTCGAGGGTGATGCCCGGAAGATAGATGCCGTTCCGATGCGCTTCGTTGATGTCGGTGATCGTCTCGAGTTCATAGGCCCAGATCGATACGTCGCGTCCGGCGCGGCGCGCCGTCACGGCAAGGGCGGTTCCCCAGGCCCCCGCACCGACAATTCCCACCGATTGAAGCGCCATGTCGTTACCCTGCGTAGGCCCGCCATTAAGTCAAGCGCGTATGGGGCTCAAGCCTTGATACCGGCGCCGAGCGCCGGTGGTGCCTCCGGATCGAGCGGCCATCTGGCCTGCACCGGCGCGGCCAGATCGTCGATAAGACCACGGGCCAGGCGCTCAGCACCTGCCCAGGCGATCATGGCGGCATTATCGGTGCAGAGCGCTTGCGGGGGCACGATCAGGCGAAATCCATGGTCGCGCGCCGTGGTTTCGAGCGCCGCCTTGAGCCGTTGATTGGCAGCGACACCGCCGGCCACCACGAGCACGCGTGGCGCCTTCTGCCCGAGACGCTCGACATAAATGTCCATGGCCCGCGCGGTGCGATCGGTGACGATGTCGGCCACGGCCTCCTGAAAGCTTGCGCAAAGATCGGCGACGTCCTGCTCGCTTAACGGGGCACGCGCCAGCGCCTCATGGCGGAGAGCGGTCTTCAGTCCGGCTAGCGAGAAATGAGCTTCCTCGCGCCCAAGCATCGGACGGGGCAGTTTTATGGACGCGCTTCCACGTGCGGCAAATCTCTCGACTTCGGGTCCGCCGGGATAACCGAGCCCGAGCAGCTTGGCGGCCTTGTCGAACGCCTCGCCGAGCGCATCGTCGAGCGTGGTGCCGAGGCGCTCATAGTCACCGACGTCCTTGACGATGAGCGTTTGCGTGTGGCCACCCGACACGAGCAGCAGCAGATAGGGGAATGACAATCCATCAGTGAGGTCCGCGGTCAGCGCATGCGCCTCGAGATGATTGACGGCGATGAAGGGCACATTACGCGCGAGCGCGACGGCTTTGCCCATGGTCACGCCGACGATCAATCCGCCGATCAAGCCCGGGCCGGAGGTGGCGGCGACCGCGTCAATGTCTTCGATAGCGAGCTTTGCCTCGTCAAGCGCCTGCAGGATCGCCTTGTCGAGCAGCTCGACATGAGCGCGCGCGGCGATTTCCGGCACCACGCCGCCATAGGCCTTGTGCAGGTCGAGTTGCGAACGCACGACATTGGCAAGGATCTCGCCGCGCCCATCGTCATTCCGGCGAACAATGGCGGCGGCGGTCTCGTCGCAGCTCGTTTCGATACCGAGGACGGTCAGTACGTCTTTTGTGTTTCCGGACATGCTGCCTTGTAGGGGCTCGCGGGGAACGATTGAAGGGGGCGGCGAAACCGGCCATTAATGCGGACTGAATTGGCGCACTTCCGCCAAATATCTCAAGGAGTTTCGTCTTGCCGGACCAATCGCTCCTGATCGGCACCCGTGGCAGCCCTCTGGCGCTTTGGCAAGCGCGTCATGTCTGGACACGCCTCCTCGACAACACGGGGCTTGGCGAGGGCGATATCGGGCTCAGCGTCATCACCACGTCCGGCGATCGCATCAAGGACAAGCCTCTGCGTGAGTTCGGTGGCAAGGGCCTGTTCACCAAAGAGATCGACGAGGCGTTGTTGCGCGGCGATGTCGATATGGCCGTGCATTCGATGAAGGACCTGCCGACCGAACTGCCGGTGGGCCTTTGCATCGCCGCGATTTTGCCCAGAGGCGATGTCCGCGATGCCTTCATCAGTAACACGGGCCAGTCGCTCGCCGATCTCCCGCCCGGCGCGCGCGTCGGCACCTCGTCCTTGCGGCGCCAGGCGCAGGTCAAGCGTCTGCGCCCCGACCTTCGCGTCGTGGAGTTTCGCGGCAATGTCGAGACGCGTCTGAAGAAGCTCGAGGCGGGCGAAGCCGAGGCCACTCTGCTTGCGGTCGCCGGGCTGGAACGGTTGGGACTTGCCGCGCACATCACCTCCATTCTTGCCCCATCGGAAATGCTGCCGGCGGTCGCGCAAGGTGCGATCAGCGTCATTTGCCGCGCCGATGATGCCAGGACTCGCGAGCTTCTTGAGCCGCTGAACGATAATGCGGCGGCAACCGCCGTCGCCTGTGAACGTTCCTTCCTTGCCAGTCTCGACGGGTCCTGCAAGACCCCGATTGCCGGGCTGGCGGAGATCGATGATGGCGAAGTGCATCTCCGCGGGCTTATCCTGTTGCCCGACGGCAGCGAATGGCATGAGGTCGAGATAAGCGGTCCAACGAACGAGGCGCTGCGGATTGGCGATGACGCTGGTAAAGACGTGCTGGCGCGCGCCGGTCCGCAATTCATGGCGAGGCTTGCCTGATGCGCGTGCTGGTGACCAGACCTGAACCCGATGCAAGCCGCCAGGCTGAGATGCTCTCCGCGCGCGGCCATGAGCCGGTCGTCGCGCCGCTCCTGTCCATCGAATATCTCGATGATGCGACCCTCGATCTTGCCGGAGCCCAGGCTCTGATCGTTACCAGCCGCAACGCGCTACGAGCGCTGGCCGCTCATAAGCAGCTCGACGAAGCCCTTAGAGTTCCCGTGCTTGCCGTGGGGGACGCGACCGCGCATGCCGCGCAGGAACTAGGCTTCAGGGAAGTGACGATTGGCCTCGGCACGGGCGCAGCACTCGCCGGGTTGATCAAGCAAGAGCTCGAGCCAAAAGAAGGTCCGCTCCTTTATCTGACCGGCGACGTGATTGCCTACGATCTTGCCGCCGCGCTCGAAGCGCATGGGTTTGCCGTGCGAAAAACGCTGCTTTACCGGGGAGTCCCGGTAAGCGCGCTGCCCTCCGAGGCTTTGGCGATGCTGAAAGACGGCAGGATCGACGCGGTCATCCTGATGTCGCCACGAACCGCCAGGGTTTTCATGGAGTTGCTCGTCAAGCATGAGGTGGCAGAGGCGGGAAAAGGCCTTATTTGCTATTGCCTGTCCGAGGCGATAGCAGAGGAATTGACGCCGCTCGGCGTTGAGGTGCGAGTGGCCGCGACACCGCGCGAGGAAGATGTCCTTGCGCTTCTGGACTCCGAGGCGGCATCCTCGGCTTAAGGCATGATTTGATGGCACAATTCGGCAAGAAGAATGACGGCCCGGACGAGAGCAAGCGGCCGGCACAAACGATCGAGGGCAAGGCGACCGAAGTGTCAGTCGAGTCGCAGGACGAGGCCACTTCGTCTGCCGGCACGCATGATGAGCGCGACAGCGGCGGGCAGAGCCAGAGCGATTTCGTTCCGCCGCCAAGTCCTACCAGCTCCAAGGGTATCTTCAGCCATCTCGTCGCCGGCCTCGTCGGCGGTCTGATCGCCGCTGCCGCCCTGGCATTGGCCTGGAGTGGTTTGGACCTCGCCGGCGACAAGACCGTAACGCCCAAGCTCGAAGCCATGGACGATCGTCTGGCGCAGGTCGAATCTGCGACCAAGACGCTGGAGACACGCGTACCGGAAACGCCACCTGAACTCTCCGCGCTGCAAGAGCGTGTCGGTCAGGCCGAAGCCACGCTCAAGACCCTGGCTGAAGCCCCACAAAGCGGCTCAAGCGCCGATGCCGCCGCCGTCAACCAGCAGATAGCCGAGGCCGAGCAGAAGCTTGCCGCCAAGATCGATGCGGCGCTCGCCAAGACGGACGATGCCCATGCAGCGACGGTGCAGGCGTTGCAGGATCAGATCGCCGATCTGAGGAAAAGACTTGCCGCTCTGGCTGAGGCCGGTCTGGCCGCCGAGACCGAGGAACTGCAACCGGAGCTCGATGCGCTCGATCGCCGCCTCGCCAAGCTCGAAACCGCCATTCCAGGCATCGCCGAGATCGTCAGCAAGGAAACGGAAGAAGCCAAAGCCGCGGCGCTGGCCATTGCCTTTGCCAATCTTCGCTCCGCCGTCAGCGAGGGGCGCCCTTATGCTCCTGAACTCGATGCGCTTCACACTTTGTCTGCCGATAGCGATGTCGATGCGCTTGCCGCTCATGCCAAAACGGGCATCCCCACCATGACCGCTCTGGCGCAGAGTTTCGAAGCGGCCAAGGATAATGCCCTGACGGAAGCGCCGCCGGTCTCCGATGGTTCGGTGATCGGCGATCTGCAGGCGCGCGCGCAGTCGCTCATCACCATTCGCCGTCTCGATGAGGCGGCGACCGGTAATGAGCCGGCCGCCATACTGGCGCGTGCCAAGTCTGATCTCGGCAAAGGCAGGCTCGCCGACAGTGTCAGAGAAGTCGAGACGCTGGACGGGGCGCCGCGCGCCGCGTTTGCCGCTTGGCTCGATCAGGCTCATACCCGTCTTGATGCCGAGGGTGAGCTGAAACGGCTCGAAAGCCGCCTGATCGTGTCCGTCGGCAATCCGGCCCGGCAAAGCGGACGAGACTGAGCCATGAGCCGTGTCTTGGTCTTCGTCCTTCTGGTTCTGGCGGTAGCACTTGGGCTCGCCTGGCTCGCCGACCGGCCCGGCACCATCACCATGGACTGGCTCGGCTATCGCATAGAGACCACCGCATTCGTCGCCGCGGTCGCCATTGCCGTCCTGGTGGCGGCGTTGATCCTGATCTATGCCGTTGTGCATTACCTGCTGACGCGTCCCGCCGCCGTCAGGGCCTATGTCAAGGAACGGCGCAAGCAGCAAGGCTATGAAGCGCTGTCTCGCGGGTTGATTGCCATCGGCGTCGGCAATCGCGCCGAGGCTCAACGTTTTACCGGTCTCGCCGGTCGTCATCTGCCGAGCGAGCCCTTGACCGCGCTACTGCGGGCACAGACCGCCCAGCTCAAAGGGGACAAGGAGGCGGCACGTGGCGCTTTCGAGTCCATGCTCAAAGACCCCGAGACGAAACTGCTCGGTGTGCGGGGCCTGTTCCTCGAAGCGCAGCGCAGCAACGACCTGGCGGCAGCGCGCGCTTTGGCCGAGCAGGCCGTCAACACCGATCCGAAGCTCGGCTGGGGCGTCAATGCCTTGTTCGATATGCAGGCGCGCGCGGGCGATTGGGACGGTGCGCTGAAGACCCTCGCCATCGCCCGCCAGAACGGCCATGTCGAAGCCGCCATCGCCAATCGCCGCCGCGCCGTGCTGCTCACCGCCGAAGCACGCGATCTCGAGAACAGCGATTCCGATCGGGCGTTCACGCTCGCGAGCGATGCCTTGAAGCTTGCGCCCTCGCTCGTGCCGGCTGCGGAGATTGCCGGCCGCATCCTTGTTTCGCGCGGGGAGACCCGGCAGGCTACGCGCCTTATCGCCAAGACGTGGAAGCTCTCGCCACATCCCGATCTCGCAATGGTCTATGCCTTCGCCAGGCATGGCGACTCGCCGCGCGAACGCCTGAAGCGGGTCAAGCAATTGGCGAGCCTGACGCCAAACGACATCGAGGGACATATCGCTGTCGCCAGCGCTTCCATCGAGGCGCATGACTGGCAGGAGGCCCGCGCGGCGCTTTCTCCTTACATTGAGGATCGGCCTTCGGCGCGGGTCTGCACGCTCATGGCGCGGATCGAAGCGGGCGAAGGCGATAGAGGCCGCGAGCGCGAATGGCTGGCGCGGGCCGTGCGCGCGCCGCGCGATCGCGCCTGGATCGCCGAAGGTTATGTTTCCGACCGTTGGTTGCCGGTGTCGCCGATTAGCGGCGCCGTCGATGTTTTCGCCTGGAAGGCGCCGGTCGATGCCATCGGCCGCGGCGACGATACGCTTTTGATCGAGGAGCATCCGGTTCCGGCCCAAGATGTCGCTTCGGCGCCGGAGCCTGCGGCGGTCGTCGCGGCTGGCAGTGGCAAGGATAGCCGGCCCGAGACGACGCGGCCAAAAGCTGCTGCCCCAAGCAGCGAGAAGAAGCGCGAACCCGCCGTCTTCGTCCCCGAGCGTCCGCCCGACGATCCTGGCGTGGCGCCAACCGATACGGATGAAAGTCCAGCTTCGCTCGAGCGTCTGCGCGCGGCGCAAATCCGCTGATGACGGACTGGCGTCCGGCTTGCGCCATGCCGATATAGGCTTTAAGCACGGGGCCTTCGTCCAGGGCACATTATCGCCGCTGTAGCTCAGGGGTAGAGCAGGGCTTTCGTAAAGCCAAGGTCGGGAGTTCAAATCTCTCCAGCGGCACCACTCAAAGAGCAACGCCGTCACTTGAACAGCGCGAGAGACTCCTCGGCCAGCACACCGCCGGTCAGGCTGATCTCGGCGAAGGGCGTCTTGTCGGCGATCTCCTGATCCGTGATCATGATCTGACCGATCTTGGTGGCGAGCTCGGCGATCGAAGCGCCGAAGACCACGCGCGAGATGCCGCACCAGACGATGGCGCCCATGCACATCGGGCATGACTCGCCTGACGTATAGAGCGTCGTTCCCTTCAATTCTTCGGGCCCGTACTCGGCGAGAAAGCGGCGGATGGCGACCATCTCGCCATGCGCCGTCGGGTCGCGTTCCTGCTTGCTGAGATTGCGGCCTTTGGCCAGCACCTTGCCGTCGCGCGTGATCACCGCGCCGAAGGGGAAATCGCCTTTCGCGGCCTCCTCGATGGCCAGCCGCATGAAGGCGATATCCTCCTCGGTCGCCGGCATGTCGACGGCGCGGGCGATGGCGCGGGTAGTCATCGGAAGCGTCGCGGCGCCCAGCGCAGCAACGACCAGATGGCGCCGGTTCAATGTGAAAGAAATGTCGGATTCACTACGCATGCGCGATCTCCCGCCAAAATTGGACATCTACCGGACCGATTTTATCTAACCTCCCATGAAAACGGCCGCCGATCCCGGCAATTCGGGGTGGCCCTGACGTAGCTCCAAGGCTACCCTAGAAGAGCTCCAAAGGCGGTGGGAGATGGGCGGACACTCCTTGTACGCGTTATGTCTGGCAAAAGGCTTGTTATTGGGCCTGCTGGTCGTAGGCTTCGCGCGTGCCGAGGAGGGACATACGATCACACTGCCGGTCGACCCGGCTCCCGTGACGCCAAGCGCCGTCGAATCCGTCCCGCCTCCGCCGGACGCGGCCATGACGCCTGCCCCCGTCGATCCGAATGCGGAGGCCGAACAGCCCGCCGAGACCGAGACCGAAGCGCAGATTGTCGAGGAACCTCCGCCGCCGCCGCCTCATCCAGTTGTGGGAGCGATACGCGCGCAGCTTGACGACCCCGCGTTAGCAAAGCGCGCCGGCGCCGATGATCTCGCCGCGCTCAAATCGTTCTATGGCGAGCGCCTTGAGCCGCCGCTGTGGATCAATGATGCCGGATTTTCCGTAAAGGCCCAGGCCGCCATCAAGGAGATTCAGGACGCCGCATCCTGGGGTCTCGATCCCAAGGCTTTCGACCTGCCGTCAGCGGATGCTGTGCCTTCTTCCGTGGAGGAACAGGCGGCCGATGAGATCAAGCTCGACCTCGCCATCTTGAAATATGCACGCCATGCACGTGGTGGCCGGCTGACACCCTCGCGGGTGAACAAGCTATTCGATCAGAGGCCGAGCCTGCCCAAGCCGGAGACGGTGTTGACCGAGATAGCCGCCGCGGAATCGCCGGACGCTTACCTTCGCGATTTGCACCCGAAGCACAAGCAGTTCGAGCAATTGCGGCAGTCATTGCTCAGAACCAAGAATAATCCCTACGAGCCGGTCAACGAGATCGATACGCAGCGTCTCATTCTCAACATGGAACGGTGGCGTTGGATGCCGCGTGAGCTCGGCTCATTCCACGTTTGGAACAACGTGCCCGAGTTCAACGCGCGCGTGGTCAAGAACGGCAATGCCGTCCATGTGGAGAAGACCATCGTTGGGCAACTCAAATACGCCACGCCCTTTTTCTCCGCACCGATGCGCTCGATCGTGTTCCATCCGGAATGGGTGGTGCCCGAAACCATCCTGAGAGAGGATTTACAGCCATCGCTGCAGCAACCCGGATTTTTCGGCTCGAATACGGCAGTCCTGCAACAGCACAAGCTGAGGGTCGCTTACAAAGGAAAGACGATCGATCCCAACTCGGTGAATTGGCCGAGCGTGAACATCCGCGAATACACCTTCATCCAGTCACCGGGACCGCACAATGTGCTCGGCAAGTTCAAGTTCAATTTCCCGAACAAGCACGCGGTTTATATGCATGACACGCCGCAGCGCGAGCTGTTCGACGAGACGGTACGCACACTGAGTCATGGCTGCATTCGCGTGCACCAGCCCGACCGCTTCGCCACGCTCTTGCTCGCCGAGGACAAAGGCTGGTCTGCGGGACAGGTGCAGAACATGCTCGCCGGCGGCAACAGCACGGTGAAGCTCAACCGCTCAATCCCGGTACATCTCACCTATTTCACGGCCGTCGCCGACGAAAGCGGCAGCATCCGGACCTATACCGACATTTACGGGATCGATGGCCCCATGGCTCAGGCGCTGTTCGGCCAGGCGGCGGCGAACTTCCCGGGACCAGCACCTCCCGCTCCCGCCGCGGTAGCCCAAAACCAGAGGCAGCAGCCGGCCAGGCGGGCGTCCGGCGATCCCGTTGCGGCGTTCGGCAGCGTCATCTCGGGATTGTTCGGGAACTAGTTTTTCACCCGGCCAGGGTGGCGCTCTGTTCGAGAGCCGCAACGATCTTACCGGCGAGTTCAGTGAGCGAGGGATCACGCGCTCCCATCACCAGCACGAGGTCGCCGGGACGCGCCACTTCGGCGATTCTTTCTACCAGCCAGTCGCGTGACGGCGCGAACTCTGCCGCCGTTCCGTGTGCGGCGATCTCAGCCACGATGTCGGCGGCGGAGAAATCGCGAATGGCCGTGCCTCCGGCATAGAAAACTTCAAGCATCCACAGGCGATCCTCAGGCTTGAGCTCGCGGCTGAATGTGGCGACGAAATCCGGACGCAGGAATCTGGTCGGCCCGTAGCCATGCGGCTGATAGACCGCGAGCACGCGTTTGGCACGGAGATGCGCCGTTCTGATGGCGGCGGCAATCTTCTCGGCGTTGTGAGCAAAGTCGTCGACGACTTCGATACCGCCGGCGCGCCCGATCGTCTGGAACCGCCGCCCAATACCGCTGAAATGCGCCAGCGGCCCGGCCATGTCGGCCAATGGAACACCGATTATCTGGCACGCGGCGATTGCCGCAAGCGCATTCGTCACATTGTGCTCACCGGGCACCGGCAGCTCGAACGCCGTACCCGACACACGGAAGCGGCTGGAAGAAGCGCCAAGGGTGACAGCCTCACCCCGAATATCGGCGCGCGCGCTGAAACCGAATCTCAGCGCCCCGCCGGCGAAGCTGTCGAGATTTTCCGCATCGCCAACCACCAGCGCTTCACGCGCGCGCGCGCGCAACACGCTGAACATGGCGGCGACCTCGGCCATTTCTTTGTGGTCGCGCTGAAGATTGAGGATCACGCCGATGGAAGGCGCGTAGCGGACAAGCGAGCCGTCGCTCTCGTCGGCTTCGACCACGAGAAGATCCGAGGCTCCGGCATAGGCATTCCCCGGCAGGCCTTGCGTCTGTAGCAGCGGCAGGTCGCCGCCGGTGATGACGGAGGGATCGCGTCCAGCCCCGCGCAGAATTTCGAAGATCATGGCGGCCACGGTCGATTTACCGCTGGTGCCGGTCACGGCAATCGAGCGATAGGTGGAGACGAAGTGGGCGAGCAGTTCCGAACGGTGGACGATCGGAATGTGTTGCTCGCGCGCCGCGGTGTAGTCAGGCACCTGCTCCTCGACGGCAGTGGAAACAATGAGCGCGGCGCAGCCGGGGCCGATGCCGCTGCCGTCCTGCGGCATGATCTCGATGCCGAGGCTTTCGAGTTGCGCTTTGAGCGCACCGCGCTCGCCGTGATCGAAAGCGCGGTCGCTGCCGCTTACCTGTCCGCCGATCATCACCTGGAACTGGGCGAGAGCGCTCATCCCCGAGCCGCCAAGTCCGGCGTAATGGAAGCGCCCTTTGCCTGTTGGATCGGGAAGCACGCGGGTAAGCGGCGCGGCGATCAGCACATGATCCCCCTCCTGCATGCGGGCGAAGAGCTCGCAGATATCGCGCTGCGATAACCGCACGCAGCCGTGGGATGCGGGTCTGCCGAGAAGTGCCTCCTGATTGGTGCCGTGGAGATAGATATAGCGTTCGAGCGAGTCACGGCCGGCGCCGCGATTGACGCCGTCTTCAAGCCCATCAAGGGTAAGAATACGGGTAAGAATGAGATCGTCGGCAGACGTCTCACTGCGCCATGTCGCGCCGCTCGGCTCGCGCGACACAAAGACAGTCCCGACCGGAGCGTTCTCGCCGATGCGCTGCTTGATACGGTGCCAGCCGGGCGGCGTCCGGTAAGAGCCTTCGGTTCCACCGATCCCGGCGCGCGCGGTCGAGACCGGCCAGGCGGCAACAGCCTTCTCCGCCTCGAGCCACACCGCCACTTGATACTCGACATCGACCACCAGCAGCCGGGCGGGAAGCTTGGCGGGAGAACCCGGCCGGGCAAGGCCTTGACGCGCAAATTCAAGCGCTCGAGTGGTTATCGCATCAAAGGGAGGGGTCACGCGCCGCACACTGCCATAAAGAGCGGGCCGGCTGTTACTATTTCCCTACTCAGGCTGAACACTAAGGGGTGGATTTCAGTACAGCCACACCGAAGCGACCAGCAAGATCAGGATCTCGCAGACCTGCTCGAGTGCGCCAAGCACATCACCCGTCTGACCGCCAATCTGCCCCAGGCAAAGCCAGGCCAGAATTCCTATCACCGCGACCATCGTGAGAACCGCGATGAGCGCGCCGCTCAGGCCAAGGCAGAGAACGAGTGCCGTGAAACCGATAAGGAGAGCGACCATAACGGGTGCTGTCGGCGGCTGTCCGACGGAAGCGGCGAGACCATCCTGCCGCGCGTTTGGCACCAGCCACATAAAGAAAGGCAATACGGCCCGCGCGCCGGCATGTGCCGCGATCAAGGCCGGAGCGACCAGAGCAGGCTCGGCGAGACTGGCGATTGCGCCGGCGCGAAGCAAGATCGATAGAACAAGCGCCGACACGCCGAATGCGCCAGTCCGGCTGTCGCGCATGATCTCAAGCTTGCGCTCACGAGTTTCGCCGCCGCCGAAGCCGTCAGAGGTGTCGGCAAGGCCATCCTCATGCAGCCCGCCGGTGACGGCGAGCGTGGCGCCGACCGCGAGCAGGGCCGAGACGAAGGGATTGAGACCGAGCGTATTGCTTAGCCAATAGACGATCGCCGCAAACACCCCCACGAGCGCCCCGACCAGCGGGAAGGTCCAGCCTGCCCGGCCAATTTCACCGAAGCTGGGCGGCGCCGAATACGGGATCGGCAGGCGCGTCAAGAACGCTAGGCCGGTCTTGAGGTCCGTGCTAAGGCCGCTCAAAGAGACGTCAGTCGTCATTCCCCTCCCCGCTTTGCCGCATTCTTTTAATGTGGTTTTGAGCAGAGTCTACCGCCACGCACCAGTGAGGGAACCCGAATGACGCGTTTTGTTTCCCTCGAAGATTTGCGGCAGGCCTGTCTCGACCTGCCTGGGGGGCATCCTGAGGCCGAGGCCAAGGTCAGGCATCGCGAGGCTGTGCTGACCAAGCCTAAAAGGAGCCTTGGACGGCTCGAAGACGCCGTGGCGTGGCTCGCGCATTGGCAGGGCAAAAGTCCGCCACGCCTGGACAAGGTCGAGATCCTGGTGTTTGCCGGCAATCACGGCGTGACGGCGAGAGGCGTGTCGGCCTATCCGGCCGAAGTCACCGCGCAGATGGTGGCGAATTTCGCCGCTGGGGGCGCGGCCATCAACCAGCTCGCACGCATAGCGGAAGCGGAACTCCGTGTGGTGGCGCTGTCGCTCGAACGGCCGACGGCAGATTTCACGCAAGCCCCCGCCATGGACGAGGACGCGTTTCTCGACGCCGTGTCATCAGGCTATGAGGCTCTTTCGCCCGAGGCCGATCTTGTCGTCCTCGGCGAGATGGGCATCGGCAACACCACTGCCGCGGCTGCCGTCGCCGCTTCCTTGTTCGGTGGCGGTGGGGCGCGTTTCGCCGGTCACGGCACCGGAATCGACGAGCAGGGCCTCAAACGCAAAAGGGAGGCGATCGATCAGGCGCTCACGCATCACGCCGATATCCTGAGCGATCCTCTGCGCATTGCCGCATGCCTAGGCGGGCGCGAGCTTGCCGCCATTCTCGGCGCATGCCTTGCCGCGCGCCACGCTCATATTCCCGTTCTGATCGACGGCTTCGTCTCGACGGCCGCGGTGGCGCCGCTCGCCAAACTTCGTGAGGGCGCGCTCGACCATGTCATGGCCGGACATCTGTCCTCGGAATCCGGCCATCGAGTGCTGCTGCAGGAACTCGGTCTCAGGCCGATGCTTGATCTCGACATGCGGCTTGGCGAAGGGTCTGGCGCCGCGGTCGCTGTGCTTGTGCTGCGCGCCGCGCTCGCCTGTCATACCGGCATGGCCACTTTCGCCGAAGCGCAGGTGTCGGGCAAAGAGACTTAACCGGTCATGGCCATGGCGTGAAAGAAGGTGCCGGTGACGCGGCCGCGCCGTCCCCCCGCCTCGCCGAGCGATTGGCCCTTCCCGTCGGTGAGCGCAACGAGAGGCGCATCGGCGCCAGGCTCGATCAGCGCGGCGTAATGGAACTCATGCCCGCGCACGACATCGCCCTTGCGGCCGAGCAGGCCATCGTCAAGCAGACGCGCTTCGCGATAGCCGAGATGCAATTTGCGCTTGGCGAAACTGGTGGCGTGGCTGAGCAGGCCGGCCATGGCGTGGCGCGCGCCATCGGCATCTTCGAGGACTTCGCCGAGCACCATGTAGCCGCCGCATTCGCCATGCACCGGACGCGTCGCGGCAAATCGCTTGAGCCCGTCGCGGAAATTATTGGCGGCAGCGAGCCGGCCAGCATGCAATTCAGGATAGCCACCGGGAAGCCAGCAGCAATCGCCGCTCTCCGGGGGCGGCTCATCGGCAAGCGGTGAGAACGTCACGATCTCGGCGCCTGCTTTGCGCCAACCGTCGATCACATGCGGATAGACGAAGCTGAAGGCAGCGTCTTGAGCGAGCCCGATACGCTGCCCCGGCGGGTTGATCGCAAGCTGTCGATGACCCGGCGAAACCTGTGGCTGTTCAGCCAATGCGATAATGGCGTCGAGATCGAGATATTGCTCGGCCGTTTCAGCCAGATGTTCCAGCCAGGCCGTTAAATTTTGATGCTCGGTTGCCTGTACCAGACCGAGATGCCGCTCGGGCAGCACCAATGCGTTGTCGCGCGGTATTGCACCCAGCACCGGCACGCCCAATGCGGCGATGGCATCGGTCACGAGTCTCCGATGTCGATCGCTGCCGACGCGATTGAGCACCACGCCGCCGATCCGAACCTCGGGATCGTGCATGGTAAAGCCGCGCACGAGCGCTGCGGCGGATTGCGATTGTCCCGCCACATCGATCACCAGCAATACCGGCAGGCGAAAACGCGCGGCGAGATCTGCGGTTGCGCCCGTGCGCCGCGCCGGCGCTTCGATCCCATCGTAAAGGCCCATGACGCCTTCGATGATGAGCAGGTCGGCGCGCGCCGTGCCTTCGCTCACAAGCGCATCGAGCAGCGATGGCGACATGGCCCAACTGTCGAGATTGAAGCTCGGCCGGTTGGTCGCCGCTGCGTGGAAGGCGGAATCGATATAATCGGGACCGGCTTTGGCCCCTTGCACGGAAAGCCCTCGCCGGTGAAGGGAGGAAAGCAGCGCCAAGGTCACCGTGGTTTTGCCGGCACCTGAGCGCGGCGCCGCAACGATGAGAGAACGCGCGGTCACCGGCGCGATCCGCCTTCACGGAACCGGCGCCGATACTCTGCATCATAGAGCGCGCTGTCGCGGAACTCTTCCGCCGCGAGCGCGCGGCCGACCAGGATCAGCGCCGTGCGTTCGATGGGTTCCGCGGCGAGCTTGGCCGAAATGTCGGCGAGCGTGCCGCGCACGATCCGTTCGCCCGGCTGACTCACTTGCGTCACCACTGCCACTGGACAATCCGCGCCGTAGAACGGCGTGAGCTCCTCGACGATACGGTCGATGGCGTGGATGGCGAGATGGATGGCGAGAGTTGCCCCGGTCGC
The DNA here is from genome assembly GCA_016869535.1 of Alphaproteobacteria bacterium. Taxonomy (GTDB): domain Bacteria; phylum Pseudomonadota; class Alphaproteobacteria; order Rhizobiales; family Methyloligellaceae; genus Methyloceanibacter. The sequence continues at coordinate 168,721 of VGDX01000001.1, forward strand.
TGCGAAAGCGGCGAGACGCTCGCCTTCGGGCATGCGTGAGGCGCGGCCTGAAACCCGGGTCAGCACCACGCTCTGCGCCACTTCCGGCACGGTCAATTCTCGTCCCATGGCGGCCGCGGCAGCGGCAAAGGCCGGGACGCCTGGCGTTAGCGTGTAGGGAATACCCCGTCTTTCGAGCCGGCGAAGCTGTTCCGCGACGGCGCTGAATATCGAGAGATCGCCCGATTGTAGCCGTGCCACGTCGAGATCAGCCTCATGCGCTGCCACGAACTCGGCTTCGATCTCATCGAGCGAGAGCGGCGCGGTATCGACGATGCGAGCCCCCTTGGGGCAATGCGTGAGAAGTTCCTTCGGCACGATAGACCCGGCATAGAGGCAGACGGGGCAGCGCGCGATGAGGTCGCGTCCCCGCACGGTGATGAGGTCGGGCGCTCCCGGGCCGGCACCGATGAAATGCACGGTCACGGCTTCACCCATACCCATTGCGTGACGGGCAATGCCGGACGCCAGCCGGTCTTGCTGCCGACCGCTTCGGCGCGCGCGATGGCGATCCGCGTGAGCTCTCCGCCGTGTGCCGCGTGCCGCGCGATCAGGAGGGCTTCGGACTCAAGCGTCACGGCATTGACCACGAGACGGCCGCCGCCGGGTCGCAGCGCATCTATCGCTGCATCGATCACGCCTTCCTCGCTCGCGCCGCCGCCGATGAAGATCGCGTCGGGTTGCGGCAGTCCCACCAGCGCCAAGGGCGCCGAGCCCTCGATCAGTTGGAGGTCCGGCACCCCGAAGGCCGCGGCGTTACGGGCGGCACGCGCGGCACGGTCGGCATTATTCTCGAAGGCGATGGCGCGCATGGACGGATCGGTCAGCATCCATTCGATCGCCACCGAGCCTGAGCCGGCGCCGATGTCCCACAGAAGCTCGCCACGCAGCGGCGCCAGCGCCGACAGCGTGACGGCGCGTATCTCGCGCTTGGTGATCTGGCCGTCATGCTCGAATAATTCATCGGCAAGCCCTGGCGTATTGGCGATCACCCGCGCGCCCGAAGCGGCACGGACTTGGATGGCAAAGGTGTTGAGCGGCGCTATCTCCGTGAGATTGAAGCTTGCGGCTTTGGTCGTGCGCACGCGCTCATGCTCGCCGCCGAGCGCTTCGAGCACGGTCAGGCGCGATTCGCCAAATCCTGTCTCAGCCAACAGACGAGCAAGGCCGGCCGGCTCGTCGCTATCGGAGGTCAGTGCCAGGATGCGCGCGCCGGGATGGAGATGCGGCCGGATGCGGTCGAGCGCACGGCCATGCAGCGATATGAGCACGGTCTCCGGCAGCGACCAGCCGAGCCGGGCCGCGGCCAGGCTGAAAGCCGATGGTGCCGGCACGACCAGGGTCTCTTCCGGCGTCACATGGTTCGCCAGTACCGAGCCGACGCCATAGAAAAACGGATCGCCGGAGGCGAGCACGCAGACCTGCCGTCCGCGTTCCGCCAGAACCTCGGCAACGGCGCCGGAGAATGGGCTTGGCCAGGGCTTGCTCTCGCCCCGGATCAGGGACGCCGCAAGCCCGAGATGACGTTCTCCGCCGAAGACGATTTCGGCGCGGGAAACGAGGCCGCGCGCCATCGGGCTCATGCCCTTCACGCCGTCCTCGCCGATACCGACGATGGACAGCCAGCGCCTCGGTGAGTCAGTGTCCGGCATGGCTGGTTCAGCGCGCATCAGGCGCATCCTCATTCTCGGCGGCACGAGCGAAGCGCGGCGGCTCGCTGAAGCGCTCAGCTTCCGTGACGATATCGCCGTTACGGTCTCGCTTGCCGGACGCACGGAGTCCGTACCGCCTTTGCCGGTCCCGGTCAGGATCGGCGGATTCGGTGGAGCGGAAGGGCTTGCCGATTATCTTCGCAAGGAGCGTATCGATATTCTGATCGATACCACGCATCCTTATGCCGCTGCGATTTCGGCGAATGCAGCGGCAGCGGTGCAAGCGGCAGGCGTGAAGCTGCTTTCTTTGCGGCGCGAGCCCTGGAGCAAAATGTCCGGCGACAAATGGATCGATGTCGAGAGCATGGAAGAGGCTGTCGAGGCGCTTGGGCGGGATCCGAAGCGCGTCTTTCTCGCCATCGGCCGCAATAACCTGGCGCCCTTTGCCGCCGCGCCACAACATTCTTATCTGGTGCGCAGCGTCGATCCCGTCGATCCGCCGCTTGCCGTGCCCCAGGCAACTTACATCACCGCGCGCGGCCCATTCAGCGAGACGCACGACCGCGCGCTGCTCACTGACCATCGCATCGACGTGGTGGTGGCCAAGAACAGCGGCGGCGCCGCGGCGCGCGGCAAGATCGACGCGGCCCGCGCCCTCAAGATCCCGGTGATCATGCTTAAGCGTCCGGCACTGCCTGACGTGCCAGCGGTAGAGACCGTCGACGAGGTCTTGGCGTGGCTCGATCATGCCGGCACCTTCGACATGGCGCGGGGCGTATAGACGAGAGGGGATTTCCCTTGGCGCGCGATCACGCGCGTCTCGCGCGAGCCGACGATGATCAAGGTCGCCATGTCGGCGGCAACTTCACCCGCAGTCGCGAGCGTCGTCACCGTCAGGCTCTCGTCAGGCCTGCCTACGGCACGACTGAAGATCACGGGGACGGTGCCGGGCAGATGCCGGCTGAACAGCGCGAAGGCGTGGGAAAGCTGCCACGGCCGCGCTTTGGAAACGGGATTGTAGAGGGCAATCACGAATCCCGCATCGGCGGCGGCATCGAGACGCCGCTCGATCGTCTCCCAAGGTTTCAGATTGTCTGAGAGCGACAGCGCGCAGAAATCGTGCCCGAGTGGCGCACCGGCACGCGCGGCAGCGGCGAGCATGGCGGTGATGCCCGGCACGATGCTCACATCGAGGTTGCGCCAGGCAGGAGGTCCCGCCTCGATCTCCTCACACACCGAGGCGGCCATGGCGAACACGCCGGGATCGCCGCCCGAGACCATGGCGACATGCGCGCCTTCCATGGCATGACGCAGCGCAGACCGGGCCCGCTCGCCTTCCTCGCGGTTGTCTGACGGGTGTCGTGACTGGCCGTCTCGCGCCGGTACGCGATCGAGGTAAGGGCCGTAGCCATAAAGCACGTCGGCGATATGCAGAGCATTGACCGCTTCCTGGGTGAGATAACGCTGGTCGCCGGGGCCAAGGCCAATGACGGAAAGACGTCCGCTCATGATCGAACCTCCCAGCCAGGCACCAGCACGATGGCGAAATAAGGCGCGAATGTATCGAGCTTGTCGACCAGGGGCATCACCGCGGCATTAGCCATGGTGCCCCGCTCGACATAGATGGCGCGGTCGAGCCGGCCGGCGCGATCGAGCGCGCGGCGCACCTTGGCGAGATGACGGCCGATCTTCATCACCACTGCGGCATCGGCGTCGGCAAGACGGCGCTCGAGCTCATATTCAGGGAGCGTGCCGGGCAGTACGGTGAACACGTCGTCACCCTGCGCGATCGGCGTGCCGATGGCCGACCAACAGCCGGACATGCCGGTGACGCCGGCGATGACCTCCGTCGGGTAGTGGGGGCTTAGCCGCACATGCAGATGCATATACGAGCCGTAGAACAGCGGATCGCCTTCGGCGATCACCGCCACGATGCGTCCGGCATCGAGATGCGCCGAGATTTTCGCGGCAGCATCGTCATAAAAGGCCCGCAGTGCCTCGCGATAGGCCTCGTCCTCTTTGGGAATCTCGGTCGTCACCGGATAGAGCAGCGGCAATTCCTCGATGCCGTCCCTGAAGTGCATGGCGGCAAGGGCGCGCGCGTTGCTGGCGTTGCCCATCTTGGCGAAATGCGCCACGACATCCGCTCTCCCAAGCGCCTCGATTGCCTTCAAGGTGAGGAGCCCGGGATCGCCGGGGCCGACACCGACGCCGATGAGACGGCCGCTCATAGTCCGGGCCTCGCGAGTGCGTTGATCGCCGCCGCGGTCATGGCGCTGCCGCCCATACGCCCGCGCACGATGAGGTAAGGCACGTCATGCGGGTTCGCGGCCAGCGCCTCCTTGGACTCGGCGGCGCCGACGAAGCCGACAGGCATGCCGAGGATCGCCGCAGGCCTGGCTGCTCCCGCCTCGAGCATTTCCAGCAGGCGGAACAGGGCGGTTGGCGCGTTACCGATGGCCACGATGCTCCCTGCGAGACGGTCGCGCCAAAGTTCCAGCGCGGCGGCCGAGCGGGTGGTGCCGAGGTTCTCCGCCAAATCCGGAACGCGGGCATCGCGCAAGGTGCAGATGACATCGTTGCCGGCCGGTAGCCGTGCCCGGGTGACACCATGCGCCACCATCTCGGCGTCGCACAGGATCGGCGCGCCACGCATAAGGGCTTCGCGCGCGGCGGTCACGAGATCTGGGGCAAAGTCTATCGACTTAGCGGCCTCGACCTGACCGCAGGCATGGATCATGCGCACGACGATGTCGGCCTCGTCCTCCGTGAAGCGGGACAGATCGGCCTCGGCGCGGATGATGGCGAAGGAGCGCTCATAGATGGCGGTGCCGTCGCGCAGATAATCCTGCTTAAGCATCGACGGTCTCCTGCATTTCGATGATGCGGTCGATCTCTTCGACGAGGCTCGCGGGTGCGGCGTAGGCTAAGGGTGTGCCGCGTGCCGTTCCCTCATGCACAATCCCGCAACCCTGCGCCGTGCCGACAATGGTCAGGAGCGCCGGTGCGGGATGGGCACAGCCCTTGGCGCAGCCGGAGACATGGACGGCAATGCCCTGACCGGGAAGCTCGACGGATTTCGCGATGTCAGCCGCCATGGTCCGGGCGGCGATCAGGCCCGAAGCGCATGATGGCGCGCCGGGACAAGCTACGATACGGCGGCGCGCATCCGAGGGATCCACCGCGAAACCTAGCCGTTGCGCCTCGTCTCTTACCGTCTTCACCGTTGGTCTCTGGAAAGGCCCAAGCAGGAGCGCGCGATCCGGCGCAGGCCGGGCCCATAGACCCCCATGGGCACGGGCGATATCGGTCAGTGCGCGGAGCGTGCCGGCCTCGGCGTGGCCGAAGGTCAGCCCCACGCCGAGCGCATAGAGATCATCGTCGAGACTGTGCGTACCGATCATCTCGGCGGGAAGCCGGCGCGGCAAGGATGGCTCGAACGCGTGAGGGGTGCTGATGGCGTCCTGGAACGCTTCGATGCCGTGGCCTCGCAGCACATCCATGGCGCGGGCTTCCGGGCCGTGCGCGGCAATCGCTGCAAGCAGACGCAGCACGGTAGCGCACGCCTCCTCCGGGGCCACCGTGCCGAGCGGCGAAGCGGTCGCGTCGTCGCCCGCGATCGCCATACGCAGCAGCGGCCCGTTCGCTGCGGCCACGGCGCGGACCCTGATATCCGCGTTGAGGGCATCGAGGTGAAGCCTGCCGCCGCCATCAGCGATCACCGATACTTTCGGCGCGAGACGCAGCGCGGCGGTGGCGATGGCGCGGCGCAGCTCCGTTGCAAGCGCGCTCGAGTCGAAAAGGGAAGTGGGTTCTTCCGGCAGGGGATCGGAAATGATCGGCACACCGTCGTTGAGATCGATCCTGAGCGCAGAGACCGCGGCCGCAAACAACGGTGCGGAGACGGGCGTGAGACCGCGAACCTGCACACTGCCTCGGGCAGAGATCTCGATCGCGCCGTTGCCATGCGTCAGGGCAGCGGTGCAGAGACCGGCGAATGCCTTGAGCTTGGTAGGACCGGCCGGCAGGAGGCGCACGAGCAGACCGTCGCCAGTCTGCATCGGTGCACGCATACTCGGACACGCTCCCCGGACGGATGATGAGCTCATAAAGCCGTCTCCATCGCCACCGCAAGATCGAGATCGTTACGCCGTGGATGCCACAGCCCCTTGCGCCGTGCGGCTTCGAGCCGTTCGGCGATGGCTTGTGCCGCTTCAGGATTTTCGCGGAGAAGAAAATTACGCACTTTCGGATCGGCGAGATAGGCCTCATGCACGAGGTCGAATAGCGCACTCTCAACCTGTCCGGTCGTTTCGGCGAAATCGACCAGGCGATCGACGGTCTCGGCCAGCTCAGCCGCACCGCGCGCCCCGTGCCGCATCATGCCGGCAGTGAAACGCGGATTGACGGCGCGGCCGCGCACGATGCGCGCAAGCGCCTTGTCGAGCGGCCGCGCGCGTGGACGTATAGGGTCGGTCGTATCGAGCATGATGAGATCGGCCTCGCGTCCGAGCGCAGCGGCGGCCGCGGCGAAGCCGCCGATATGGGCCACATCTTCGGCGCCTTCGAGCAGATCGCGGGTCGGATCGTCGCTGCCATGCAGCAGGAGATCGGCTCTGGCGATCTCTGCGGCGAAGGCGCCAGGCAGGGGCCTTCCCTCGCCCTCTGCCCCGCCATAGGCGTGAGAAGTGGCGGCGAGATAGGCGGCGCCAAGCGCATCACGATCGGGATTGCGTCCGAGCAGATCCTCGATGCCTGCGCCGTAGGTGCCGGGGGCATTGCCGAAAATGCGAGCCGGCATGCCCGTGCGGGCGGCGGCGCCAAGCGGATTGTCCGACCCCTCCTCGCCGCGCGCGGCAACGAGACGGGTCGCCGTATCGAGCAGAGCGATCTGCGCCGGAAAGAGATCGCGGAACAGTCCCGAGATGCGCCAGGTCACGTCGACGCGCGGCCTGCCCATGCTGGCAGGAGGCAGAGCCTCGATGCCGGTCACACGGCCAGTGGCGGTATCCCAAACGGGACGGCAGCCCATGAGCGCGAGACCTTGCGCGATTTCCTCGCCGCCGGTGCGTAAGGTGGCGCTTCCCCAAAGATCAATGACCAGCGCGCGCGGCATGTCGCCGTTGGTCTGCAGATAGAGGCGGATCACTTCCTCGGCGGCGAGCTTGCCGAGCTCCATGGCGGTCGGCGTCGGTAACATGCGCGGATCGGCGGTGAACAGATTGCGGCCTGTCGGCAGCACATCGCGGCGTCCGCGCGCAGGCGCACCGGCAGGACCCGCGGCAACGCGCTTGCCGTCGAGCGCAGCGAGAAGGGCGGTGCGTTCTGCGATGCTGCTCGCCTGCCATGATGGATCGGAAGTTTGCGGTGGCCGTCCATAGACGTGCAGCCCATCCTTGACGGTAAAATCCTTGAGGTCACAAAGCCAGGCATCGATCTTGCGAAGCGCGCCATCGGCGTCGTCTCCGGCATCGATTCCGGCCTCACCGGCAAGATTCGCGGCTCGCGCCTTGTCGACGATGAGTTGCGCCAAACGCTCGCGCCGCCGGCGGTCGAGCCCGTCGGCGATGGCATATTCGTCGACCAGACGCTCGAGCTCCTGCGCAGCGCCCGACAGCGTGCCGTTGACGAGCGGCGGTGGTAAATGACCGATGGTCGTGGCGGCGATGCGACGCTTGGCCTGCGCCGCCTCGCCGGGATTGCTGACGATGAAGGGATAGAACACCGGCAATGGCCCGATTACGGCTTCGGGGAAGCAGGACGCCGTAAGCGCCACGGCCTTGCCCGGCAGCCATTCGAGTGTGCCATGCGCGCCCATATGCACGATCGCGTGGGTTTTTATCTGGTGACGCAGCCAAAGTCCGAAAGCGAGCAATGCATGCCGTGGCGGCAGCACAGGATCGTGATAGTCGGCGCGGCGGTCAGGCGCGCTGCCACGGTCGGGTGGCAGCACCACCAGCAAATTGCCGAAGCGCGCCGCACGGAAATGAAAAGCGCCGTCGCGGCAATCGGGATCCTCGGCCGGATCGCCCCATGCCGTCGTCATGTGCGTGGCGATGCCGTCGGGGAGATCGGCCAGCAGTCTTGTATAGTCCGCAAGCGGGTGGGCCGGCTGAGCGGTCCCTCTCACCAATTGCGCCAACAGGGCATGGGTATTCGCAGGGGCTTGCCGCACGTCATAGCCGGCCTGAGCGAGATCGCCGAGCAGGGCGAGCACACTGGCCGGCACGTCGAGCCCCACGGCATAGCCGGCCCGGCCTCCAGCGGCGGGATAATCGGGCAGCACCACGGATATAACTCTTTGATCTTTCGGTGTTTCTTGCAGCTGGACCAGCGCCTTGACCCGGTCTGCCACCATGGCCACGCGGTCTAATTCGGGACGGCTGCCATAGGCCGTGAAGGCGAGCGCATCGTCGCAAGGCAATGTGTCCTTGAATGCCACCATGCCGGACAGCACGCGTCCGTCGAGTTCAGGCAGCACCACATGCATGGCGAGATCGGCGGGACCGAGCCCGCGTGCGTTCTCACGCCATGCCTCGCGCCGCGTGGTGGCGATCACCGCCTGCAGCACCGGCGCATCCACCGTATCGAATACGGATGTGTCGGCATCGCTGCGCGCGGCAAATGCCGTGGTGGTGATGATCACCGATGGCGCAATACGCTTCAGCGCGTCGCCAATGAAAACGCTCGCTTCCGAATCCTTGAGGCTTGGAACATAAAGCGGCGCTGCCGCAAGACCGCGCGCGGCAAGTTGTTCGCAAAGCGCATCGATGGGTGCGGTGTCGGCGGCAAGCATGGCCGCGCGATAGAATAAGATCGGCACCACAGGCTTGCCTGGAGGTAATGCGGCTTGCAGCTCACCGAACGCGATCGCACCTTTGCCGGGCAGATAGCCGGCTGTCCTCGGGACGGATTGCGGTGCGGGGACATCGAGCTTCATCCCCGCGTAACAAGCAAGGTGGCGCAGCGATGCGCGCATATTGTTGTCGCCGCCTTCCCGGAAAAATCGCAACAGCCTTTGCAGTTCATCAGGAGCAAGCGTCGAGACCCGGTCGAGACGCTGGTCGTCGCGGTCGTCGCCGGGCAGCACGGCGAGCGCAATGCCACGCTCGTGCGCAATCGAGGACAGCGCTTCAACACCGTAGCGCCACCAGTCAAGGCCGCCGAGCAGCCTGACCAAGATCACTTTGGCATGGACTGCCACCTTGTCGATCCACAAATCGATGGACATTGGGTGGCGCAGATCGCGCAGATGCACGAGCCGCACGCTCGGCAGTCTCTCCTTCTCCGCTGCATAGGCTGCGGCGAGTGCCGCAAGGTCGCTGTCGGCGAAGGACAGCACGACGATGTCGCCGGGAGGCTGGGCGATGTCGACCGGTTCGATAAGATCGTCAAGCCCGGCGGAACTGGTTTGCAAGAGATGCATCGCTCACCCAAGCAAGGTCTTTGTCACCCCGTCACGATCGAGCCCCTTCAGGCCGATGACCACGAGGTTACCGGCGCGCGCTTCGGATGCGCCCCATGGCCGGTCATAGTAATGGCTGACACGCGCGCCCACCGCCTGGACGAGCAGCCGCATAGGTTTGCCGGCCACAGCCACGAAGCCTTTGACTCGCAATATGTTTTTGTCCTCGGCGAGGGCGGCGATACGCGCGGTGAGGCTGTCCGGATCGGCGATTTCGGGGAGCGTCACGACGAAGCTATCGAAATCGTCGTGGTCATGCTCAAGCTCGAGATCGTGATGTGTCGCGCGATTGTCGATATCATTCTCGGTGCCGATGCCGAGGCCGAGCAGCGCTGCCGGATCGACTTTGCCGTCGGCTACGGTGACGACGCTTACCGCGCGCGGTAACGCGGAGGACACCGTGGCGCGGGCCCGATCAAGACCTGCTTCATCAAGCAGGTCACGCTTGTTGAGCACCACGAGATCGGCGCAGGCAATCTGATCCTCGAACACCTCTTCGATCGGATCGTCATGATCGAGCGCGCTGTCGGCTGCGCGCTGGCGCGCCAGCGCATCGAGATCGCCGGTCACCTGCCCGTCGGCAAGTGCTGCGCCATCGACCACCGCGACCACGCCGTCGACCGTGACCCGGCTTTTGATCGCTGGCCAATGAAACGCCTGCACCAGCGGTTTCGGCAAGGCGAGGCCCGACGTTTCTATGACGATATGCTCGACGGCCGGCTCGCGGGCAAGGATCGCGTCGAGTGCCGGCACGAACTCATCGGCGACGGTGCAGCACAAACATCCATTGGCCAGCTCGACGATATTCTCGTCGGGGCAGGCGGCATCACCGCAACCTTTGAGGATCTCGCCATCGATGCCGACATCGCCGAATTCATTCACGATCACCGCGAGCCGGCGCCCATTGGCATTGGCAAGCACATGGCGGATGAGTGTCGTCTTGCCCGAACCAAGAAAGCCGGTGACGATGGTGCAAGGCACGCGGGCAAGCGAGGTCATTCACTCTTCCTCCGGATAATCGATAGGGGGCACGCGGGCGATCAGCCCGCGTTTCAGGATTTCGGGTCGGCCAATCCACGGCAGCAAACCGTCGGCTGAACGCGCCAGCATCCGCGCGCCTTCGATCAAAGCGTCAGCGTCTTTGTCAGGGTCGAGCCGGCCGAATATATAGGTCCAGGCGCCGTCACGGCGGAGCGCCGCGCTCAGGCCCTGGTTGCAATTGGCAAGGCAACGGATGCGGCGAACGATGACGCCGGTTCCTTTCGCGGCAGCAGCGGTGGCTTGGGCCAGCTCCGGTCCTTCGCGCGGCGCGCCCTCGGGCAAACCCGCTCTGCGGCAGGTAATGCACACATAGACGGTAGCCGAGACCAGCGTCTCGATCTCGTCATCGGACCTGCGCGAAATGTCGGTGATGGCCACCCGAAGCCGCTCCCTAAGGCCAGCCTTTGGCTCGTTGCGACCAGGGTGCCGAAGCGGCCTATGGGCCGCCGCTTACCAACCGTCGCCGAGGCACCCCGCCCGGCACGCGATCAGACCGACGGTAGGTCTCCTGGCTTGCGGGTCTTTGCCCTCACCGCCTTCCCGGGGAATTCCCAGTGGTCCTCAAGGCTTGGGCTCGCCGCTTACAGTTGCGGGGGCAGCCGCGGATTGGGCTGATAGCCGTACCGCGTTCCCTGTTCGCTCTCTTCGTGAGAGACCGTCGATCAGGCCACTAAAGGGGCCTCCCGGTCCCTTGTCAATGCAGGGCCTACCGGCTCGGCTTGCGCCCGACAATGCGACGGCTATAGTCCCTGCGTCGTTGGTTCCCGCGATGTGCGGGACGTAAAAGGGAACGCGGTGAGGGAAACCAAGACCGCGGCTGCCCCCGCAACTGTAAGCGGCGAGCACCCCTCCACCTGCCACTGGTGCATAATCGCGCCGGGAAGGCCGAGGGAAGGCGTCGACCCGCAAGCCAGGAGACCTGCCGGCGGCTCAACTCAAACCGCGCCCTCGGGTGGAGGGCGAAAGGGGGATCATATGAAGACCAATCCGTTATCGTTCGCTGCCTTCCTTGCGCTCGCCGCTTGCCTCGTCGCGGTCTCACCGGCTTCGGCGCATCACATGATGGACGGCGAATTGCCTTCGAGCTTCACCCAGGGCCTGCTGTCTGGACTTGGGCATCCCGTGATCGGGCTGGACCATCTCGCCTTCCTCATCGCCGTCGGCGTGGCCGTCGGCGTTGGCGGGCTGAGCCTTGCGCTTCCCATCCTTTTCGTCGCGGCCTCGGCGCTTGGCGTCTGGCTTCATGTTCTCGAGTTTAACTTGCCGGGCGTCGAGCTGATCGTCGCGGCCTCCGTCGTGCTGATCGGGGCACTGGTGGCTTCGGGGCGCGCCCTGCCGCTAGTAGCCTGGGCCGCTCTGTTCGGCCTTGCCGGCATCGCGCACGGCTATGCCTATGGCGAGTCGATTGTCGGCGCCGAGCCTGCGCCGCTCTTTGCCTATCTGATTGGTCTCGTCATCATCCAGAGCGCCTTGTCGGTCGGCATCGCCATGATCACACGCCGCAGCGGCGAAGGTGTCGCAGCGATCGCCCCGCGCCTGGCCGGCGCCGTGGTTGTCGGCGTGGGCCTGACCGCGCTCATAGGTCAACTCTTACCTGGCGCATGATGTCTTGATGACCAAGGCCGAAGCCTCGCACGGGCGTTTGACGCTCGTGCTTGGCGGCGCCCGCTCCGGTAAGAGCCGCTACGCCGAAAGCCTGATCGAGGCTCTGCCCAAGCCGTGGATTTACCTGGCGACGGCGGAGGCCGGGGATGAGGAGATGGCGGCGCGCATCGCCACGCATAAAGCGAGACGCGGCACGGACTGGCGGACCGTCGAAGTTCCGCACGATCTGGCTGCCGCTCTCGGCAAACTGCCGGCTGGCGCCGCGGTTCTTATCGATTGCCTGACGCTTTGGCTCTCGAACCGCCTGCTGGCCGGCGCCGATCTGGATGCGGAGGTGAGTGCATTGACGGAGGCCGTGACTGCCCATGACGGCGCCCTCGTGCTGGTCGCCAACGAAGTCGGCTTAAGCCTCGTGCCCGACACTGCGCTCGGACGAAATTTCCGCGACTTGCAAGGTTTGCTCAATCAACGCATCGCGGCCAAGGCGAACCGGGTCATCCTCATGGTCGCCGGGCTGCCGCTTATCGTGAAGGATTCCCCATGACCAAGATCGTCGACGATAAAGAGGCGCAACGCCATCGCGCCAAGATGGCCAATCGCAAGGTGCGCCAGGACGAGGAGCTTGCCGGCAAGACCAAGGAGAAGGGCCTGCTGATCGTCCATACCGGCACCGGCAAGGGTAAATCGACCGCGGCGTTTGGGCTTGCGCTCCGCATGCTCGGACGGGGGAAACGCGTCGGCGTGGTGCAGTTCATCAAAGGCGCCTGGCATAGTTCGGAACGCGACGCGCTCGCCAATTTCGGCGATCAGGTCGCGTGGTACTCGATGGGTGAAGGCTTTACCTGGGAAACGCAGGATCTCGCGCGCGACATTGCTGCCGCCGAGCGTGCCTGGGAAAAGGCGCAAGAGCTCATGGCCGATCAAAGCTTCGCGCTCGTCATTCTCGATGAGCTCAATATTGCGCTACGCTACGATTATCTCGATCTCGACAAGGTGATCGCTACGCTTGGCGAGCGCCGTCCCGATCTGCATGTCGTGGTCACCGGTCGGAACGCGAAGCAGAAGTTGATCGACACCGCCGACCTCGTCACGGAAATGAACCTGGTCAAACACCACTTCGCCGCGGGCGTCAAAGCGCAAGCCGGCATCGAGTTCTGATCGTGCCGGCCCGCGCGCTCATGTTCCAGGGCACGGGCTCCGACGTCGGCAAGTCGCTGATCGTCGCAGGCCTGGCGCGGGCGCTTGTCGCGCGCGGGCTTAAAGTCGCGCCGTTCAAACCGCAGAACATGTCCAACAATGCTGCCGTCACGGCGGACATTGGGGAGATCGGCCGGGCGCAGGCGCTACAGGCGCGGGCGGCGCGTATTGCCGCGAGCGTGCATATGAACCCGGTGCTGCTCAAGCCGCAAAGCGATGTCGGTGCGCAAATCGTGGTGCAAGGCCGCGTCTATGGCCGCGCCAACGCCGCTGACTTCCAGCGCCTCAAGCCCGAGCTTATGCCGTTCGTGCTGGAAAGTTTCGCCAAACTCAGGGGAGATGCGGACATCGTTCTGGTGGAAGGCGCCGGCAGCGCCTCTGAGATCAATCTCCGCGCCAACGACATCGCCAATATGGGCTTCGCCCGCGCCGCCGGCGTTCCCGTGGTGCTGATCGGCGACATCGAACGGGGCGGGGTGATCGCGAGCCTGATCGGCACCAAGGCGGTGATCGATGCTGAAGATGCGGCGCTGATCCGCGGCTTTCTGGTCAACAAGTTTCGCGGCGACCCTGCGCTATTCGCTGACGGCATGGCGCGGGTCGCGGAGGCAACGGGCTGGGAGCCGCTCGGGCTCATCCCCTTCTTCGCCGAGGCGCGAAACCTGCCTGCGGAGGATGGGCTCGCCTTGAATGAAGCCGATATCGCCAAGCCGAACGCAAGCATCAGGATCGCGGTGCCGATCCTGCCGCATATCGCCAATTTCGACGACCTCGATCCGCTCGATGCCGAGCCCTCGGTTGACGTGGTGCGTGTGCGACCCGGCATGCCCATACCGGGCGATATTGATCTCATCGTGCTGCCCGGTTCCAAATCGACGGTCGGCGATCTCGAGGCTTTGCGCGAGGCTGGCTTCGACACCGACATCGCCGCGCATCTCCGCCGCGGCGGCATGGTGCTTGGCATGTGCGGCGGCTACCAGATGCTTGGGAAAGTGCTGCACGACCCGCATGGCGTCGAGGGCCCGCCTGGCACCACGCAAGGGCTTGGCTTGCTCGATGTCGAAACCAGCTTCTTGCCGGAGAAGCGGCTGGCGAATGTCGCGGGAAGGAGTGTCGACGGCGCAAGCTATACCGGCTTCGAGATCCACAAAGGTGTAACCGACGGGCCTGACCGCGCACGGCCTTTCGGGCATCTCGCCGACGGCACCCTGGAAGGCGCGCAATCGGCAGATGGGCGCGTGATCGGCACTTACCTGCACGGCCTGTTTGTCGACGACGCTCAGCGTGCGGCGTGGCTCAAGCGTTTCGGCGGCAAGACGGAGATTGCCTATGACGCGGCGATCGAAGAGACGCTCGACAGGCTCGCCGCCCATCTTGAGACCCATGTCGACATCGACCGTCTGTTTACAATGCCGAGGTGATCAGCGCGACCAGCAGAACGAGAGAGATGAGGAGACCGTTGGTACGGGCGTAGAGATTGAGCGCCGCGCGGATGTCGGCGATGGTGAGCTCGCGCCGGCCGTCGCCAAGCCATGCGCCGTCGGTTTCCGTGCCGTGATAGGAGCGGGGACCACCGAGCGAAATCCCGAGCGCGCCGGCCATAGCCGCCTCGGGGTAGCCGGCATTGGACGAAACATGCTTAGGGCCGTCACGCCACGCCGAACGCCACGCGGCGCTTCCCGAAGCCCCTTTGGTGATGGCGGCGCCCGCGGCGAAGAGCATTGCCGAGAGACGCGATGCCGGGAAATTGGCGATATCGTCGAGTTTCGCCGCCGTGCGCCCGAAGTCACGGTGGCGCTCGGTGCGATGGCCGATCATGCTGTCGGCGGTATTGATCGCCTTATAAAGTGCGGCTCCCGGGAGGCTTGCGAGCACCATGAAGAAAGACGGCGCCACCACCGCATCGGAGAAATTTTCGGCCAGGCTCTCGATCGCGGCGCGGGCAATTCCCGCTTGGTCGAGGCTCGCGGTATCGCGTCCGACGATTTTCGCGACCGCCATGCGTCCGGCCTCGACACCACCTTCCTCGAGCGCATCGGCGACACTTGCGACATGGCTGAACAGGCTCCGCTGGGCGATCAAGGTGCTGGCAACCAGCGCGAGGGCGAAGAAGCCAAGCGGAAGCAGCAGAAGCGTTCGCTCCACCATAAACGAGATGAGACCGACCACCACGAGCAAGATCAGCAAGGCGATCGACCCTGCCCTGCGACGTGCTTCGGCGCCGGCATTCTCGCGATTGAGCTTGGTGTCCAGCCAGTCGATCAGTCTGCCCATCCATGTGACGGGATGGCCGATCGCCTTTGCGAGCCGGTCGGGATAGCCGATCATGAGCTCGATCAGCAAAGCGATGAAGGTAAGCGGCGCCCCCATGGAAATATCCCCCTCACTCGCGCCTCTTTACCATGGCGGCGATCTCACCGCCGCACGGAAGCTGTTTCCCGGCGCGCCTGAACCTTTCCTCGATCTTTCAACCGGGATCAATCCAAATCCCTATCTGGTTCCTCCGCTCGACGCAGATTTGTGGACCAAACTGCCGGAGCCGCAGGACGTATCACGTCTCGCGATGATCGCGGCGAAAGCTTATGGCGCGCCATCGGCCGCACATGCGGTGGTATCTCCAGGCACGCAGATTTTGATGGCGCTTGCCGTATGTTTGGTGCCGCCGGGCCGGGCCGCAATTCTCGGGCCGACTTATGCCGAGCATGCGCGCGTGGCGCGGATTGCAGGGCATCAGGTTACCGAAACCGCCACTGTCGAAGACCTCGGATCGGCCGATCTCGCCATCGTGGTCAATCCGAACAATCCTGACGGGCGTGTCGTCGCCAAAGAGATGCTGCTGGCGATTGCCGATCAACTCCGTCAACGCGGCGGTCTGCTCATCGTCGATGAAGCGTTTATGGATGCCGGTCCGAACGCGGCAAGCCTTGGTGATGCGATCGAGGCCGGCGGCATCATCGTGCTGCGCTCTTTCGGCAAGTTCTACGGCCTGCCCGGTTTGAGACTGAGCTTTGCCCTGACGAGCGAAGTGATTGCCGCGCGTCTCGCGGCTTCGCTCGGGCCATGGCCGGTTTCCGGCGCGGCGCTTGACATCGGCATGGCGGCCTTGGCCGACAAGACATGGCGGGAAGCAACGCGCAGATCCCTGGCTCAGTCGGCAGGACGGCTCGATGCGATGCTCACCAAGGCGAAGTTCGAGATCGTGGGCGGCACGACGCTGTTCCGCCTCGCGCGATCGTCACAGGCTTCGGAAGTATTTCAGCATCTCGGTCGTGCCGGCATCCTTACCCGCCGCTTCGCCGAACAGAAGTCATGGCTCCGCTTCGGACTTCCCGGTAGCGAGACAGAATGGGAGCGTTTCGGCGCCGCGCTCGCCTCCTTTGCGGAGCGATCGTGATTAGCGGCTAATGCGCCCAGCGCCTCGTATGCTGCTGGGTCGCTTCGATCTCGCCCTGCACGTCTTCCGGTAGGAGTCTGGCGATGACCCCCATGGCGAGCTCGACGGAGATGTCGCTAGCGCCGCACTCTTTCAACTGTTCGCGCAGCCAGCCGTAAATCTCCTCGTCGCCGGACTTGAGACCGACGGCGATCTCTTCAAGCATCTGCACCAGCGATTCGCCTGCCATTGCGTCCCCCATCGGCCGAGCCCATCAGGCTCTTGCTTCGGTCACGCCTTCTTGGTGCTTCCCCGACTCAAGATCATACTCGCTTTCGCGGCGCGGAACGTTGCCGGTCAGCAACAGTGGCGAGACTTTTCGCTAGTCCTCGCCGGGACCGACGAAGGGTATCGGCTTGATCGAGGCGGTGGTGGTGAGATCGCCTGGGGCTTCGGCCACCGGGATGCCGCCCCGGCTTGGCTGGGGCCGGCAATAATGGCGGCCGCGCGAGGCGTTGTTGACCAGGAGGTCCACATGGATGTGGTTGTAATGGTAGCGGTCACTGCCTGGCCCGAGCACGGTGAAGAATTCGGCACAGGCGCCGGCGAACGCCTCCTGCAAGAAGGCGCGCTCACGGGGGGTGCCGCGCCACCAACCCTTGACCACGGTGATGACCTGGCCGTTGGCGAGGCGGAAGCCGGCAATGTCGAGCGCGTTACCGAAGGAATGCTCCGAGAGGCGTCCCCTCCGGCTGCCGTTGCGCCCGCGGCAGTTATATGAGGCGATCTGCTTGATCTCCACCACCGGCATGCCGAATTGGCGATGGGCGGCCGGTTGCACCGACTTCTGGACCCAGCGATCGAGCGCCGCCGTCATGGGACAGCCGATGGTCGCCGTGGGCGTGACCATGACCCTGCCGCCACCGGTGCCTGACACTTTGAGGGGCGCCTGGAGCCCGCAGGCACTTGGGCCTTTCAGCCGAGATCCGGCCTGAACGTAGGACGAGGCCCTGACCACACCGCTTTTCAGGCAGGACTCTTCCACCCGGTCGCGCCATTCAGCCCGCGATTCGTAAGGCGCACCGCCCCCGCCGCAGCCGTTAAGGCCTGCCGCCATGACGAGGACGGCCATGAGATACGCAATACGAAGCCCCATAGCCCCGAAATTGGAGCAAGGGTCTGAACAATCCTTCAATACGGTCAGGATCGGGCGTTAGGGCGCTAACGGAGAAGGAGAATCAGACCAAAAGGCATGAAAAACCCCGGCCGAGCGGGCTCGACCGGGGTTGGCACATGCCGGAGAGATATTTTTGAAGGGCTATCTCGTCGTCGTTTAACCGAGCTTCAACGGCTCTGTCACGACGGCCTTTTCATGATGACCAAAGCAGCCACCAAGACCGATCGCAGCCGAAAGAACAATCGCGATTGCAAAAAAGACACGCATGGCTATCCCCCGTTCCCCAGTAATTTCTGGAATCGAATATAACCATTTCTGCGCGGAATGCTGTGACACTTAAGCCACGCTCGGACCAAAATTAGGGGCCGACCGGCCGGCCTAACCAATCCCCAGAGCCTTGCGTGCCTTGGCCGTAAACGATTGACGGGTCGAGAAAAATCCCTCCCAAGGGTCGCCTTTCAGCTTCCTGAGACGGGTGGGCAGGGTTTTGAGACTGTAGGGCGCTGCCGATTTCAGACCTTTCAGCTCGTCCCAGCGCAGCGGGCAAGCGACCGGCGCGCCGGGCTTTGCCCGGGTCGAATAATTGACGATGGACGAGCCCCCGCGCTGATTGCGCAGATAATCGACGAAAATCTTGCCGATTCGCGTGCGTTTCAACGGATTGGCGGTGTAGCGGTCGGGCCTGGCTGAGACGAGCGCGTCGGCGACCGCCTTGGCGAAGGCTTTGACCTCCGGCCAGCCTTCCTTGGGCGTGAGCGGCGCCACGAGATGCAGCCCCTTGCCGCCGGTCGATCTCAGGAAGCTCTTCAAGCCGAGGTCTGAGAGAAAATCGCGCACTTCGATCGCCGCGGCTTTCAGCATGGGAAGGGGGAGATCCTCGTCGGGGTCGAGGTCGAACACGATGCGGTCCGGCTTGTCGATATGCTTTAGCGACACGCCCCAATCGTGAATCTCGAGCGTGCCGATTTGCACCAACCCGAGCAGGCCCTTCTCGTTGTCGATATAGAGATAGGGTTTCTTGCTCTCGCCGCCCGCGATGGGAATCTGCTTGATCGCCTCGCTCATGCCTTTCATGGCGTGGCGCTGGAAGAAATGCTGCCCTTGGATCCCGTCGGGACAGCGCACCAGGCTGATCGGGCGCTTGGCGACATAGGCGAGGATATCGGGCGCGATGCTCTCGTAATATCGCGCAACGTCGATCTTGGTGAGGCCGGCATCAGGGTAATAAATTTTGTCGGGATTGGTGAGCCTGATACCGTCGAGCACGGGTCCGTCTTGTTTGGCGCTCGCTTTAGCCATGCCGGTCTCCTCATCTTCGCTCTGCTCGCTATGCACCTCGCGCGCCTTCTTGTCGTCGCGCAAGCCCTGAAAGCTCGGATGGCGCAGTCGGCCGTCACGCGTCTTCTCGGTGAAAGCAATTTGCGCCACGAGCTTGGGCTCAAGCCACACCGCGTCCTTGCGTTCCTCGCGCGGCACCTCCTCGAAGGCTGAGGTCTGCCGTTCGAGCGGCTTGAATGTCTTGGCGAGGTTTCGGAAATCGGACCCGTCGAACCCCGTGCCGACCTTGCCCGCATAGATCAACTTGCCATCGGCGAACGTTCCGAGCAGCAGCGAGGAGAAGGGCTTGCCCCGCACCTCCGATCGGCTATAGCCGCCGACCACGAACTCATCGCGCTGGTTGCATTTGATCTTGAGCCAGTCCCGGCTGCGTCCCGAGCGATAGGGCGCATCGGCGCGCTTCGACATGATGCCTTCTAATCCCGCGGCGCGGGCTTGAGCGAAGAACTCGGGGCCCGAGCCTTGCACGTAGTCGGCATAAACCAGCCAATTGGAAATGTCCTCATCCGACAACAATTCGGCAAGGCGAGCCCGGCGCTCCAGCAAGGGCTTCTTGCGCCAGTCCTTGCCGTCGAGGAAGAGGAGATCGAAGACGAAATAGCGGATGCTTGGGTGCCGCGTGTCGATATGCTCCTGCAACGATTTGAAGTCGGTCAAACCGTCCGGCAGCAAGAAGGCCATCTCGCCATCGATCAGGGCGTTATCGCAGGGGAGGGTCTTGAGCACCTCGGCGATCGCCGGAAAGCGCACGGTCCAGTCAAGGCCGCTCCGGCTGAACAGGGTAATGTCGTCACCGGCCTTACGCGCGAGGATGCGGTAGCCGTCATATTTGACTTCGTGCAGCCAGTTCCGGCCCGTGGGCACTTCATCGTCGAGCATGGCAAGCTCGGGCTCGACGAAAGCGATCTTTACCGCGCTTTTTTTCGAGCGGGTTTTCGTGCGGGCTTTGCCGTTACCGCGCGTTTGCTTCGGCTTTGAGTTTTTTTTTGAGCCTTGTCGGAATTCCAGATCGGCACGTCGCCCGTCTCGATCTCTTCCATGGTGCGCCCGCTCTTGACGCTGGTGTCGAACTCCTGCGTGGGCTCGTCGCCGTCGCCGGCATACTCGTCGCGCTTTTTGATGAGCAGCCAGTTCTGCTTGCCGCGGTCTTGCGGACGCGGCTTCATGCGCACCAGGACGAAATCCCCGTTGAGCCGATGGCCGTGCAGGCGGATTTTGAAGTCGCCCTTGGCCAGGCCCTCATCGGGATCGTTTAGCGGCTCCCAGGTGCCTTTATCCCAGATCATCACAGGCCCCGCGCCGTATTGGCCTTTGGGAATAACCCCTTCAAATCCGCCATATTCGAGCGGATGGTCTTCGGTCATGACGGCAAGCCGCTTCTGGCTCGGATCGAGGCTCGGGCCCTTGGTCACGGCCCAGCTCTTCAAGACCCCGTCATGCTCGAGCCGGAAATCGAAATGCGTGCGCCGCGCCGCATGTTTCTGGATAACGAAGCTGTTGCCCTTGGCCCGCGCGCGCTTCGCTCCCGGTTCTGGCGTCTTGCCGAAATCGCGCTTCGCCTTGTAGGCGGCAAGCAGGTCATCGGCTTTCGCGCGTGCCATGCTTCTAGGCCGACTTGCGCTTTGGTGTCTTCACCGCCTTCTTGGCGGCGCCGCGCTTCGCCGGCTTGGAACCCGCCGACTTGGAGGCGGTAGCCCCTTTACCCTGCTGTACGCTCTTCTTCAGCGCGTCCATGATGTTGATCACCTTGGCGCTTGGCGCTTCGGCCGTGACGATGTCCGGCGCACGCTTTTCGATCTTGGCGTTGATCAGCTCCCACACCGCTTCGGCATACTCGTCCTTCATTCGCTCAGGTTCGAACTTGCCCGATTTGCGCTTGACGAGTTCCTTGGCAAGTCCGAGCGCCTCCTTGTCGACCTTGACGTCGGGGATCTCCTTGAACAGGGCATCGGGCGAACGGAGCTCATTGGCGTGACGCAGAATCTCCATCAGCAGGCCTTTGCCGAAGGGCTTGATCGCCACGATATTGCCGTGACCGCGCAGGATGAGCTGGCCGATGGCGATCTTGCCGGTATCCTTCAGCGCCTTCTGTAAAATGACATAGCCTTCGTCGGCCATCTCGCCGTCGGGCATGAGATAATACGGCGTCTCGAAATAGCGGGTATCGATGGCGTCCTCATCGACAAAGCGGACGAGCTCGATGGTCTGCTTGCTCTCGAGCTTGAGCTCGTCGATCTCCTTGGGATCGAGCAGGACATATTTCCCCTTCTCGAACTCGTAGCCCTTGGTGATCTCCTCGTTCTCGACCGGGCCTACACCGGGCACGATCTTCTGGTAGCGGATGCGCTTCCCCGTAGGCTCGTGGATCTGATGCATCTCGATGCGCCGCTCCGATGTGGTGGCCGGATAGAGCCTCACCGGGACATTAACGAGAGAGAGCCGCAAATGGCCGGTCCAGAACGCGCGCGGTGCCATACTCTTACTCCTCGACTGACAGCCAGATTCCTTGAGATTCGGCCGGAATCCGCGAGACCGGCCTCATGGCTCGATAGTATAACCACTTTCCTTAAGCATGCGTTCGAGGGCTTCGGGGAAAGTCAGCTTGACCTCCTTGCCCGGGCACTCGCCGTTCTCGTTGAGTTCCTGGTCGCAGGTCTCAAGCCCCCAATCCGATTTCTTGTCGTAATGGGCGAGCATCAGCTCCCAGGCGGGCTTGCCCTCGCCAAGCAGAATCTTTTCACCGACATAGCCGGCGAGAAATCCGTTCACGTCATCCTCCGGCACGTTCGCGATCATATTCTTGAGCCAAGCGGCGTGCGCCGGACGGAAGCGTGGGTCGGCGCTGACAGTCTTGACGGCGCCATTCTCGATGGCGAGCACTTCAAGCGGGGCTTCCGAGCAGGCATAGCAGGCGAAGGTGTAGAGGAAGGCGTTGTCGCGCGTCTCGAACTCATAACGGCCGTCGCCGTCGAGATCGACCGCGAGCAGTGGGCCGCCGTCGAATTCGCCGACATTGATAGTAGTCCAGGCTGAGCCGTCTTCATTGCTCGAAATCACGCTCGTGTCCGAGCAACAATGCGCGCCGCCGGTATAGAACGACACGACGACCTCCGGATGGGCATTGCTCGGATCGAGTTCGGCGATCTGCACGCCGACCGGCGGATCCTCCGTGAAGCCGCCATCACCTTCGATCTTGGCGACCTCTTCTTCGTCGACGAACACGGTGACGATGGGATCGCGGGTGACGTTGCCGTCGTCATCGGTGGATTCGACATAAGTGAGCGTCGCCTTGACCGGTCCCTTGGCAATCTCCTGCGGTTCGGGTTCGGACTCTTCCCCACTGCCGGCTTCGATTTTGGGCCCGTCATCGATGCCCACTACATCGGGCGCATCGAGATATTTGCCATCGAGCTTCCTGACGGCTTCGGCCAGGGTTTCCCTTGCTTCTGCGAGGCTTGGCAGAAGAGAAAGACCGAGCAACCCGATCAAGAGATGACGAAAACCGGTACGCAGGACCATCGAAACGCTCTTTTAAAGGCGGCAGGCAGGCAGCAATTTTTGCGTATTCTAACGCGTGAGAGGTGAGGTGTCACAGCCCCTTGCCTGGCTTAGTCTTAAGGACGAGACATAGGCGGCATCCCGGAACGTATGCTAGGAGTTTATGCGCCAAAGGCGACGTTGGCTCCAGGGACGGCCACGTGCAATGAACGATACCAACCGGAAGACTGGGTCCTTGGTTCCTGCCGTGGTTATCACCGGCGCGACCCAAGGCATCGGCCGCGCCCTCGCCGATGAGTTCGCTCAAGATGGCCATGCGCTTCTTCTCGTTGCCCGCGACGAGGCAAGACTTGCGGATGTCGCGCGCGACCTGGCCAAGCGTCACAATATCGAGGTCAGATTTGCCGCCTGCGATCTCGGCACGGTCGAGGGATGCGACCGCGTGGAGCAGGCATTGCGCCAATCCGGTTTCTACGCCGATGTCCTCGTCAACAACGCCGCGGTCATGACCGCCGGCTTCTTCCAGGACGAGGATTTATCGAAGATCAGGCAGATCGTCGATCTCAACGTCGGCGCCGTGGCCGATCTCACGCTTCGCTTTCTCCCGGGCATGCTGGCGCGCGGCAAGGGAGGCGTGCTCAACATCGCTTCGGTCGAAGGCTTCATGCCGGTGCCGTATCAAGCGATCTATGCCGCCACCAAGGCAGCGATAATCTCGCTGAGCCGCGCGCTCGCCTACGAGACCATGGGTAGCGGCGTCCGCATCTCGGTGGCAGCGCCAGGCCCCATCACCACTGAAATGCATGCCAAGGCCGGCGCCGAACATTCGCGCTACGTGCAGTATCTCCCCATGATGAGCGCCGAGGAGATGGCGCACGCGGCCTATCGCGGATTCAAGCGCGGCAATTGGGTGATCATCGCCGGCTGGTTCAACCGGCTGATCGCGCTCGGCGTGCGTTTCATTCCCGGTTTCTTCCTGATCCCCTCGGTCGGCTGGTTCTTCCGCGTGCGTGACGCGGAAGGCAATCTGCAAGAGCCGCGTCCTCTCCCCAAGCCTGAAACGCTTAAGGACGTCACCAAAGAGAGAACCGGTTAGGGGGAAGCGATTTATGACACTAAAGCTAATTGCCGCCGTTTCCGCTCTTGCAATACCGGCGCTTGCTCACGCGGAACAGAGTGGTCCGCAGCCAGCCGTACCGAACCCAATAAAAAGCGTTCAGATAATCACCGGCGATAAAGTCGCTCAGAATTCTACTGACGACGACGATATTGATGAGGATTTCAGTATCGTTACGGGGCTGTCTGGAGGACCAACCAGCTATCTCGATGGCATCAAAAAAATGCCTTGGGTGCTCAAACTGCTCGATAAATGTGATCTGGACGAGCAGCACATCAGGGAGTCGGCGACGAGCGCCTTCATGCGAACGAAGCTCGGATTTGTGCGTAGTGATGTAAGTGACTTCTTTGAGCGCCCATTGTTCCAGCTAATCGTTACCGCGCTGCCGGCAGACTCCGGATGCGCCGCTTCGGTTACCGCTAGAGTGATCGCCCCCGTAGAGGGAGCGCGATTTGTATACGACAAGAAGCCCCTCCAAAATCCCACCTACGTGACGATTTGGGAGAACATGTACGGAGAGGGCGGCCGGGTAATTTATGAACCAAACGAGCAGATAACGGCCAGGATTGAAGCGACCATCGAGACTTTAATCGACGAGTTTGCCGAAGCCTGGACACACTCACAAGGCATCGGCCATCCAAAATATGGGGCACCATAATTAGGGGTGGTGGAGCCGAGGGGAATCGAACCCCTGACCTCAGCAGTGCGATTGCTGCGCTCTCCCAACTGAGCTACGGCCCCGATCAGGTGCAAGGTATGTCAGGTATCGGATGTCGGGTGTCAAGATATCAGGCAACTGGCTGATTCCTCTCACTTCTGGTATCTGACGCGAGGACGGCTGACAGCTTGAGGAGGAGAGGTTTTCGATGGTGCCATTGATCGGATTTATCGTTCTCGTCATCGACCTCTATATCTGGGTCGTCATCATAAGCGCGATCCTGAGCTGGCTGATCGCCTTCAACGTGGTCAATACCTCTAACCGCTTCGTCTATACGGTGGCGGAGGTGCTCTATCGTGTCACCGAGCCGGCGCTGCGGCCAATCCGCAATGTGATCCCCAATCTCGGCGGCATCGACATCTCACCGGTGATTCTGATCCTGTTCCTCCTGTTCATCCGTGATGTGGTGCTGCTCGGCTGGGTCCTGCCGGCGGTCATGCCGTCATCGGGGATGTGAGCGCGGCACGCCTCAACCTGCGGCGCACCCAAACCGGCATCATCTTGCCGGTGCGGCTGAGGCCGAAATCCGCGCGCGACGAGATCGCGGGCGTCGAAACCTTTGGCGATGTCGCCGTGCTCAAAGCGCGGGTGCGCGCCCTGCCGGAAGAGGGCCGCGCCAATGCAGCGCTCGAGAAACTCGTCGCGCGCTGGCTGAACGTGCCGCCGTCGTCGGTAAAAGTCGCGCAAGGCGGCAAGTCGCGCTTGAAGCAGGTGAAAGTCGCCGGCGACCCTGACGCGCTCGAAGCCGCGATCGTCGCGCTACTTCGGTAGTGAAGCGGCGATTTCCGCGACGATGGCTTCAGCCGCCGCGCGCGGATCGGCGGCGCGGGTAATAGGCCTTCCGACCACGAGATAATCGGCGCCCGCCTTGATCGCGGCGGAAGGCGTCATGACGCGGGCCTGGTCTTGCGTGTCGGCGCCGGCCGGCCTGATACCTGGCGTCACGATCAGGATTTGCCGCAAGCGCTCGCGCAGCGCGCGCGCTTCCTGGCCCGAGGCGATCACCCCATCGAAACCGCCATCCCGCGCCATCATGGCGCGGCGCTGCACCACTGCGAGTGGCGCCTCGTCGATACCGTGCTCGGCAAGATCGGCGCGTGACAAATTGGTGAGCACCGTCACCCCAAGCAGCTTCAACCTGGAATCGCCGCGGCCGCGTACGGCAGCGGCGATTGTCTTGCGGTCCAGGGCATGCACCGTGAGAAAGGCGGCGCCGCTTGCGGCGATCACGGCGGTGGCGCGCTCGACCGTCGCCTCGATGTCCAGCAGTTTGGCATCAACAAACACGGAGTGACCTTGACGCGCCAAGTCCTGCGCCAGGGCGAAGCCGCCTGAGAACAGCAACTCGAGCCCGATCTTGTAGACGCCGACGCTGTCACCGAGCCTGTCGATCAGCGCCTTGGCCTCGTCGACATTCGGCACGTCGAGGGCGACGATCAGTCTGTCGCGGGGCGCGCTCATGACGGCTTGAACCATTTGGCGCAGACGGCAAGTGCCTCGACCGTATCGGTGCAGAGTTTCTGCTGGCCCTCGTCCTTCAGGCTGCCGTCCTCCTCGAAGGCGCTGCCGGCGCGCGGCACGGCGATCTGCTGCGGGATCACCAGAGCGCCGGTACCCACGGATAGGATCTGGCGTAGCTGCAACAGGCTGCGCATCCCCCCGTAATTGCCGGGCGAGGCGCCGCCGATGGCAAACACACGCGACTTGAAGACTTCGAGCCCGCTCTCGCCCTTGGCGCGTACGCGCGTCACCCAGTCGATGGTGTTTTTGAGCAGCGGCGTCACCGAGGCGTTGTATTCGGGGCTGGCGATGAACACCCCCTGATATTCCTGCAGCAGGGACTTGAAGGCGCGCGCCCTCTCCGGTGGCCCCTCCGCCGCTTCGAGGTCGCCGTTATAGATCGGCATGGGATAGTCCTTGAGATCCACGAACACGGCTTCGATGCCGTTTGCTTCGGCGATGCGCTGCACGAGCTGGGCAAGCTTCTTGTTGTAGGAGCCTTCCCGTGTGCTGCCGGCGAAAGATAACAGTCGCACCATTCCCCACCTCCGCCTTGGCAAAGCCGCGCAAGGCCGGTCTTAAGGCAATCTACGTCAAAGGGAAACTACTCGCCGATGCCGTCGAAGAATTCTTTGACGCGGGCGAAAAATCCGCTCGAGGCCGGGCTCGTGTTCGAATTGGAGGCTTCTTCGAAGGATTTCAGCAGCTCGCGCTGCTTGGGCGATAAGTTCTTGGGTGTCTCGACCTCGACCTGGATGTACAGATCGCCCTGCTGCTTGGAACGCAGCACCGGCATGCCCTTGGTCTTGAGGCGGAACTGCTTGCCGCTCTCGCTGCCTTCGGGAATTTTCACCCGGCTCCTGCCGCCGTCGATGGTCGGCACCTCGATCTGGCCGCCAAGCGCCGCCGTGGTCATGGCGATGGGCACGCGGCAGAACAGATCGGCGCCGTCGCGCTGGAAGAATTCATGCGGTTTGATCGACAGGAAAATATAGAGATCGCCGGGCGGTCCGCCGCGCACACCGGCTTCGCCTTCGCCGGCCAATCTGATCCTGGTGCCGTCCTCGACGCCGACGGGAATGGTGACCGACAAAGTGCGCTCGCGCACGACGCGGCCCGCGCCATTGCAGGACGGGCATGGCGTCTCGATAACCTCGCCGCGGCCCTGACAGGCGTGGCAGGTGCGCTCGATGGTGAAGAAACCCTGGCTTGCGCGTAATTTGCCTCCACCGCCGCAGGTACGGCAGGTGGTGGGTGAGGTGCCGGACTTGGCGCCGGAGCCTGTACAGCTCTCGCAGGTCACGCTGGTCGGCACGCGGATCTGCGCCGCCTTGCCGTTATAGGCCTCGGCCAGCTCGATTTCCATGTTGTAGCGGAGATCGGCGCCGCGCTCGCGGGCAGAGCGTTGCCGCGGCCGCCTCTGATTCATGAATTCGCCGAACAAATCGTCGAACATCGCCGACATGGAGGCGGAAAAGTCCGAGCCGAAGCCGTAACCGGGTCCGCCAGCCATGCCGGTATCGAACGCGGCGTGACCGAAACGATCGTAAGCCGCGCGGCGCTGGGGATCTTTCAGCGCCTCATAGGCTTCGTTCACTTGCTTGAAGCGCGTCTCGGCATCGGGATCGCCGTTGCAGCGGTCGGGGTGACATTCCTTGGCCTTGCGGCGGAACGCGGTCTTGATCTCGCTGTCGCCAGCGCTGCGCGATACGCCCAGAATGTCATAGTAGCACTGTTTGGCCATCGCCCCTCCGGACCTTCACACCGCCGCCCGCTTCCCGGCGGCGCTAGAGCCTCTTCTGCTGGGCACGAAGCGGGGGCCAAAGGGCCCCCGCCAACTCCATAAAACTCTATGCGGACTTCTTGCTGTCGTCGTCCTTGACTTCCTCGAAGTCGACATCGACCACCTTGTCGTCGGGACCGCCGGCTGAAGCCGACGGACCGGCATCACCGCCGTCGCCGCCTGCCGCGCCCTGACTTGCCTGATACATGGCCTCGCCCAGCTTCATCGAAGTCTGGATGACGCCGTCGATCTTTTGCTTGATCGCGTCCTTATCCTCGCTTTCGAGTGCGGTTCTCAGCTCGACCACCGACGCCTCGACCGCCGTCTTGTCGGCGGCCGCGACCTTGTCGCCGAAATCCGCCAGCATCTTCTCGGTCGAGTGGATGAGCGCTTCGCCCTGATTGCGCATCTCGACGAGCTCGCGCCGCTTCTTGTCGTCCTCGGCGTGGCTTTCCGCTTCCTTGACCATGCGGTCGATGTCGGCATCGGTCAGGCCGCCGGAAGCCTGGATGCGGATCGACTGCTCCTTGCCGGTCGCCTTGTCGGTCGCCGAAACGTTGACGATGCCATTGGCGTCGATGTCGAAGGTCACTTCGATCTGCGGCACGCCGCGCGGTGCCGGCGGAATGCCGACCAGGTCGAACTGGCCGAGCAGTTTGTTGTCGGCCGCCATCTCGCGCTCGCCCTGGAACACGCGGATGGTCACCGCGTTCTGATTGTCCTCGGCGGTGGAGAACACCTGGCCCTTCTTGGTGGGGATGGTGGTGTTGCGGTCGATCAGGCGGGTGAACACACCGCCCAAAGTCTCGATGCCGAGCGAGAGCGGGGTCACGTCGAGCAGCAGCACGTCCTTGACGTCGCCTTGCAGCACGCCGGCCTGAATGGCCGCGCCGATCGCCACCACCTCGTCGGGATTGACGCCCTTATGCGGCTCACGGCCGAAGAAAGTCTTCACCGTCTCGGCCACCTTGGGCATGCGGGTCATGCCGCCGACCAGGATGACCTCGTTGATCTCGGCAGGCTTCAGCCCGGCGTCCTTCAGCGCGTTCTGGCAAGGGCCGATGGTCTTCTGGATGAGGTCGTCGACCAGACTCTCGAGCTTCGCGCGCGTGAGTTTCATGGTCAGATGCTTCGGACCTGACTTGTCGGCGGTGATGAAGGGAAGGTTGATCTCGGTCTGTTGCGTCGAGGAAAGTTCGATCTTGGCCTTTTCCGCCGCCTCCTTGAGGCGCTGTAGGGCGAGCTTGTCGCCGCGCAGATCGATGCCGGACTCCTTCTTGAACTCGTTGGCGAGATAATCGACGATACGCATGTCGAAATCTTCGCCGCCCAGGAAGGTGTCGCCGTTGGTCGACTTCACCTCGAATACGCCATCGCCAATTTCGAGAATGGAAATGTCGAACGTGCCGCCGCCGAGGTCGTACACGGCGATGGTCTGGCCTTCCTTCTTCTCAAGACCATAGGAGAGAGCGGCCGCGGTCGGCTCGTTGATGATGCGCAGGACTTCGAGACCGGCGATCTTGCCGGCGTCCTTGGTGGCTTGGCGCTGGGCGTCGTTGAAATAGGCGGGAACGGTGATCACCGCCTGCTCGACCTTCTGGCCGAGATAAGACTCGGCGGTCTCTTTCATCTTTTGCAGGATGTAGGCGGAGATCTGCGAGGGAGAATATTTCTTGCCGTGGGACTCGACCCAGGCGTCGCCATTGTCGGCTTTAACGATCTTGTAGGGGACGAGCTTCTTGTCCTTCTCGACCATCGGGTCGTCGTAGCGGCGGCCGATCAGGCGCTTGATGGCGAACAGGGTGTTCTCGGGGTTGGTAACGGCCTGGCGCTTGGCTGGAAGACCGACAAGGACCTCGCCGTCATCCGTGATGGCGACCATCGAGGGCGTGGTGCGCATGCCTTCCGCGTTTTCGATGACTTTCGGGCTCTTGCCCTCCATCACGGCCACGCAGGAATTGGTGGTGCCGAGATCGATACCGATCACTTTCGCCATTACAAACCTCCTCTTTTGGCAGACCCCCCGGGCCCTGAAGCGGCACCCGAGACAACGCGCCTTCGCAACCAACCTGGCGTGGCGCCGGTCCCCATGTTCCGGCAAGCCCGCCGACACCTCGGCAGGGTTCCGCGGTTATATAGGTGGCAACCCTATGGCCCGCAAGGAGATGGGGGCTAGCCGAGGCGTTTCCAGGCGGCGATGAGGATCGGGGTCAGGCAGTAATAGCGGCCGTCGGCGCCGGCCTCGGTCATCTCGACCTTGAAGGCCTCGGCCCTTGCCTTGTCGGCGATGCCAAGATCGAGCGCCGAGGCGTAGAGTCCCTCATAAACACCGATCAGCATGGCCGCCATGTCGCCGAGCGGCAGGAACTTGGCCTCCGACAGCGTGCCGTCCGGCAGTCCGAGACCAGCCGCCTCGAATTGGGCCGGCAATTGGCGCCCCGCGCGCAGGTTTCGTCCGCGGCCCCTGAACACGCCCTCGAACAGGCGATTGAACTCGGCCATGGCCGGGCAGAGGGGCTCGACCGCGATTGCGCCGAAGTCGAATTCCTGCGCCGCCACCACACCGCCGGGTTTTGTCCAGGAAGCCATCCTCTCAAGCGCCGCGACGGGATCGTGCATATGCATGAGGAACAGCCGGCAATAGGTGAGATCGAAGGGCGCGCCGCGCGGTGTATCGAGCTCGAACATATTGGCGTCGATGAGGTCGAAATTGGCGCCCCCTTGGGCGCGCAGATCGGCGAGCGCCTGAGCCCCGAGCTGGCCATCGATCTCGATGCCGGTGACGCGGCCTTGCGGCCCCACCCGGTCGGCCATGAGCCGCATCACCGCGCCGGGGCCCGAGCCGACATCGAGACAGCTCATGCCGGGCCCAAGCCCGATCCGGTCGAGAACCTTCTCGGTCGCCTCCCGCCACATGGCCGCCTGGTCGCGCAGGCGTTCATATTCCTGCGGGTCGCGCGCGTGGATATAGCCGTCGGGATTGGCGGACTGCGACTTCACCATCGTTGGCTTATGTCTCCTGGTGGCGCCGATGCGCTATAGGGGCTGAAGGTAAGACAGAGGCAGGCTCGGAGCAAAGACGCCGTTGCAATATTACCCGCAAAAGCTCGACCGGGAGGCGCAAGTCGCGCTGCTTGACGCGCTTCGCCGCATCATGGCGGTCGCGCCGCTCTATACCCCGACCATGCCGCGCTCCGGCAGACCGATGTCGGTGCACATGACGAATTGCGGCCCGCTCGGCTGGATAACCGACAAGGATGGCGGCTATCGCTATCAGGCCACCCATCCGGTGACGGGTAACCCGTGGCCGCCGATGCCGCAAATGCTGCTCGATCTCTGGGATGAGGTGGCCGACTACCCGTTTCCGCCCGAGGCCTGCCTCGTCAATTATTATGCCGGCGCCGCCAAGATGGGACTGCATCAGGACCGGGACGAGGAGGATTTCGCCGCGCCCGTGCTCTCGGTGTCGCTCGGCGCTACCGGCATCTTTCGCGTCGGCGGACGCTCGCGCAAAGACCCGACCCGGAAATTCGAGCTCAAGTCGGGAGACGTGTTCATGCTTGACGGCGAGGATCGCCTCGCCTTTCACGGCATAGACCGCATCCTTGCCGGCACCTCTGACCTGTTGCCGGAGGGCGGCCGCATCAATCTGACACTCCGCCGCGTGACTAAGCCATAGTCTTAATCGCCGGGCTGCGCGCCGCCGGGGATGTCGTCATTGGCGGCGCGGCGGGCAGGGCCCGACTGGCCGTTGCCTTTGGGTGGCGCGGCCGGCTTGCTGCCGCCTTTGGCAACCGCCACCAAAGCCGGACGGAGACAACGGTCGCCGATCATGTAGCCCGACTGCATCACCTCGACCACCGTGCCCTCAGGCACGTCTTTGCTTTCGACCTCGTACATGGCCTGTTGGCAATTCGGATCGAAGCGTTGGCCGAGCGGCTCGATGCGGGTGACGCCGTGGCGCTCGAGCATATTGTGCAATTCGCGCTCGGTCAGTTCGACCCCTTCGAGGAAGCTCTTGAGCGCGGGATCTTGTGCCGCGGCCTCGGCCGGAACGTGTTCGATGGTGCGGCGCAGATTGTCGCCGATGGTCAGCACGTCACGCGCGAAGTTGGAGATGGCGTAACGTGACGTATCAGACTTCTCGCGCTCGGTGCGGCGGCGCAGATTCTCCATGTCAGCCATGGTGCGGAGAAGCTTGTCCCGCATCTCGGTGTTCTCGGCATGCAAAGTGTCGAGATCGGCCCCGGGCTCCTTCGCCGCCTCGACGCCGGTGTCGTTCTTGGAGGGATCGGCGGATTTCGCCTGATCCTCGTTGTTCTCGCGCGAATCGGACTTGTCGTCGGGCATCGGCGATCTCGGCGTATTGTTTCACTCAAGGAGTTCAGCGGATATCGACCGTAGGCCGAGAAAAATCAAGGGACAAGGCGCCCGAGCAGCCTCGCGGTATAATCGACCATGGGAATGATGCGGGCGTAATTGAGCCGTGTCGGCCCGATCACCCCAAGCACACCAACGATTTTCTGCTCGCTGTCCTCGAAGGGCGAGACGATCAGTGCTGAGCCGGAAAGCGAGAACAGCTTGTTCTCCGAACCGATGAAGATGCGCACGCCCTCGGCGCCCTCGGCAAGTCCGAGCAACTGGATCAAGTCTTTCTTGGCGTCGAGATCTTCGAACAGGAGTCTGATCCGTTCCAGATCTTCCATGGCCCTGACGTCTTCGAGGAGATGGGCGCGGCCACACACGATCAGGCTCTTGCGGTCACCGCCGCTGCCGGACCAGGTGGCAAGGCCTTCGGTGACCACCCGCGCGGTCAACTCGTCGAGTTGTGCGCGGCGCTGCTCGATCTCCTTCTCGATGCGTGTGCGTGCTTCCATGAGCGTCAGTCCGCCGATGCGCGCGTTGATATAATTGGATGCCTCGTTGAGCGAAGAAAGCGGCAGTCCCTCGGGCAGGTGAACGATGCGGTTCTCGACGTCGCCGTCCTCGCTGACGAGCACGGCGAGCGCCCTGCCCTGCCCGAGATTGACGAACTCGACATGCTTCAATCGCTTGCTCTGCTTGTCGACCAGCACCACGCCGGCGCAACGCGAGAGACCCGACAGCATCTCACCGGCCTCGGCGAAAAAATCCTCAAAGGCGCGGCGGCGGTTGCTTCCGGCCAGATGGCCCTCGATCTGGTTGCGCTCCTCCTCGGTGATGTCGCCGATCTCGAGCAGTCCGTCGATAAACAGGCGTAAGCCGGTCTGGGTCGGCAGCCGGCCGGCACTGGTATGCGGCGCATAGATGAGTCCGAGACTTTCGAGGTCCGACATCACATTGCGAACCGATGCCGGCGACAAGGTCATCGGCAGGACACGGCTGAGATTGCGTGAGCCGACCGGCTCGCCGGTGGCGAGATAAGTTTCGACGATGCGCTTGAAGATCTCGCGCGAGCGCTCGTTGAGCTGACGGAGACCGAGAGCGGCCTCGGCGGCCGCACGCATTTCGTTGGCATCGGTATGGCGCATGATGGGAGGAAATTTACGGCCGCGCCAAAGGCGCGTCAAACCCGCCCGCCAAGTGAGCCAGAAGTCAGCTTAACGGGGCGTATACGGGCGCCATTTCTGACGGAAGCGCATCCGGCGCGCCGAAATGGGCGAAATAGCGTGTTTTGATCGCTTCGACCGGCATGATGACGAAGACATCGGTCGTGCCGAATTGATGGTCGATGACGGCGCCGTCGCCGACATAGGCGCCGACCCGCAAATAGCCCTTGATCAGAGGGGGTAACGCCTTGAGCGCGGCGCGAATGTCAACCTTTTCGCGCGGTATCATGTTCATGTCGACATGCCGATGGGCATGCGCGCGCACGCGCCATTCTTCGGGCGCAAGCGCGTTATGGTGGAGGAAGCTCAGCGCGAGGGCATGCGCCTTGGGATCTGTTCCCGGGAAGCTCGCGCAGCCCAGCATGACGTCGGCACCATGCTCGCGGACATATGACCAGACCCCCTGCCACAGCAGTTCAAGGGTTCGTTTGTTGCGATAGGGCTTCAGCACGCAAGAGCGGCCGAGCTCTATGAAAGTGTAATCGGGCTTCGACCGGATCAGCGAAGCGACGTCGTATTCGTCTTGCGTGTAGAAGCCGTCATAGAGCGAGGCGATTTCCTGGCGCAGCACGCGATAGGTGCCGACCACTTTCGAGCGCCGCCAGCGCCGCCCGTCATTGGGGTCGCCGCGATCGAGCACGAGGAGGTGATCGAAAATCCCGTCATAAGCGTCCTCATCGCGCCGGGAGAGGATGGCGAGCGCGCCTGGGGTCGCCGACATCTCCTCATAGAAGACCTTATAACGCAGTCGCTGCGCGCGCCTAATCTCGGCACGTTTCGAGGCGAGCCGCACTTCGAGCGGCCCGATGCGGCCATAGACTTTAGGCGATTGAAACCGGCCGAACGCACCCCCGGCGAACAAGCGGCGGCCAAGAAGCGGCAAGGCGCCGGCTTGGCTTGGCTTGAACGTCAATCCTGGAAACATTGCGCCACCGCGATTCGAGGGGAGGAATACGCCACGGGACTGATTTAGCTGCCGAGGTCGCCGCTACCGATTCGGCCACAACACGGCTCGGTTAGCAAACCAATTCGAAGCCAATGTGACAGGCTGGGGAAAGGGGCGGGAAAAGGCCTTTTTGCGCGGATCACGAGGCGCAAAGACCAGGCTTTTCCTGATCCTTGCGGCCGGGATACCAGCGGGCCAGCAAGGCCGCCAAATCGGCATTCTCGAAGGGTTTGGCGAGGTAGTCATCGAGGCCCGCGGCAAGATAGGCGGCGCGATCCTCGGCAAAAGCGTTGGCGGTCAGGGCGACGATCGGCGGCCGTCCGGCGGCGGGACGGGCATGGTCGGGATAGAGCAACCTTATGCCGCGCGCCGCCTCGACACCGTCCATGTCGGGCATATGGATGTCAATCAATACGATGTCGAAGGCGCGGCCATCGGCGCGCGCACCGTTGACTTCCGCAATCGCATCGTGGCCGTTCTTCACGCGAACGACATGCGCGCCTTCTTTCTCCAATATGGTGCTGGCGAGCAGCGCATTGATATCGTTGTCCTCGGCAAGCAGAACCGAAACGTGTCTCATCCCGGATGTGCGGCGCCAAGCCTGCGAAGACAGTGTCTGCGAATTGTGCGCCGGATCTTTATCGGTGGAACCGAACAACTGGGTCAGCAGCGATAGGGGCCTGACCGGGCGGACGAGATAATTTTTGAAACCGAGCACGCGGAATTTCGTGATGTCGCCGCGCTCGGCCGGATCGATCACCACCACGGCGCGGGCTTTGGGCCGCAACAAAGGAACGAGATGCGCCGCGCCCTTGATGGTGGGGCCATCGGTCAGCAATGCGGTGAAAGGCTTGCCGTGAGACGCGGCGCCGGACGCAAGCGAGGCGGCGGTCTCCGCACTTGCATGGACAGCCTCGACACCAATCTCGGCGAGCTGGGCGCTGATCGCTTCGGCTTCGACAGCGCTGTCTAGGGCAAGAAGAACTTTCTCGCCTCGCCGCGGCTTGGGCCAATCCGCCCCGAGTTCCTCATTGCCGGCAAGCGTGACGAAGGCCAGATCGACGGTGAAAGTGGCGCCTCTCCCCCGGTCGCTGGCGACCTCGATGCGTCCGCCCATGGCGTCGATCAGGCGCTTGGAGATGGCGAGCCCCAATCCGGTGCCGCCATGGCGCCGCGCCGGTCCGGGTTCGGCCTGCTCGAATTCCTCGAAAATGTGACCGATGGCATTCGCCGGCACGCCGGGGCCGGTGTCGCGCACCGCGAAACGAAGCCAGACTTTTCCGTCCTTGGCATTCTGCATTTCGGGTGCA
Organism: Alphaproteobacteria bacterium; assembly: GCA_016869535.1. Classification (GTDB taxonomy): domain Bacteria; phylum Pseudomonadota; class Alphaproteobacteria; order Rhizobiales; family Methyloligellaceae; genus Methyloceanibacter. Next base: position 204,068 of record VGDX01000001.1, read on the forward strand.
GGCTGAAGCGACAGAACGACGCCGCCCGTTTCGGTAAACTTGATGGCGTTGCCCACGAGATTCGTCAGCACCTGACGGATGCGCGTCTCATCGCCGATGACTCTCCGCGGCAGTTGGGGCGAAGCGAGCCAGCCGATCTGCAGCCCCTTGTCATGCGCCCGCGGCGCCAGCAGTTCGATCACGCCCTGGATGGCGTCGGCGACGTCAAAGGGCTCGGTGCGAAGTTCCATGCGTCCGGCTTCGATCTTGGAAAAATCGAGAACTTCATCGATCAGGGACAGAAGCGTCTTGGCCGAGGTCGAGATGGCGCGCGCATAGGTGCGCTGCTCGGGTGTGAGCGTGGTGTCGAGCAGGAGGGAGGTCATGCCGAGTATGCCGTTCATCGGCGTTCTGATCTCGTGGCTCATGGTGGCGAGGAAGCGCGATTTCGCCTCGCTGGCGCTCATCGCCTGGTCGCGCGCCGCGGCGAGCGCCAGCTCCCGGTAACGCGCCTCGCGCTCGCGTATCTCCCATTGCAGGTCCTTGAGCGCCTCGAGATCCTTGTCGAGCGCCGTGTTCCGCCGCTTATTTTTCGCCGGCCTGGCCATATGGCCAGCCAAGCAGACAATGCTTGAGAAAGGCTTTAGCGCCTGCCGGTCCCTGGAATCAGGCGGCGGCCTGGGCCCGGCGCAGGGTCTCACCGCGATAGCTGAGCGCCTCGGCGATATGGATGCGCCCCACGCATTCCTCGCCGTCGAGGTCGGCGAGGGTGCGCGCGACCCGCAGTGTCCGGTGATAGCCACGCGCGCTTAAAGAAAGAGTATCGGCGGCGTCACGCAATAGTACGAGGCCGGCGGGCTCAGGTGCTGCGATCTCTTCGAGCAGGGTACCGTCGCATTCGGCATTGGTGCGAATGCGCACGCAGCCCAGATCTTTATAACGGGCGATCTGCATGCGCCGCGCGGCGGCCACCCGCGCCCGCACCTCGGCGCTGCCTTCGGAAGCTTGCGGCAGAACGAGATCGGCGGCTGACACCGCCGGCACCTCGATCTGCAGATCGATGCGGTCGAGCATGGGGCCTGAGATGCGCGCCTGATAACGGTCGGCGCAGGCGCGCCCCTGGCGGCAAACATAACCCGGCTCGCCGGCGCGGCCGCAGCGGCATGGGTTCATGGCGGCGATGAGCTGGATGCGCGAGGGATAGGTGATGCGGTGATTGGCGCGCGCGATCACTGTCTCGCCCGCTTCGAGCGGCTGGCGCAGCGCATCGAGCACTTGCGGATTGAACTCGGGCAGCTCGTCGAGAAACAGCACGCCGAGATGGGCGAGCGCCGCCTCGCCGGGACGCGGACGCGTGCCGCCGCCGACCAGTGCGGCCATGCTCGCCGAATGATGCGGCGCCCGGAAGGGACGGCTGCGGCCGATGCGCCCGCCGGCAAGATCGCCGGCCAGACTTCTGATCATGCTCACTTCCAGCATTTCGGCGGGCTCGAGCGGCGGCAGGATCGAGGGCAGTCGCCGCGCCAGCATCGATTTGCCGGCACCTGGCGGCCCGATCAGCAAGAGATGGTGCCCGCCGGCCGCGGCCACTTCGAGCGTGCGCTTCGCGGTCTCCTGACCCTTGATGTCTTTCAGGTCGGGCATCGCCTCGTCGCCCGGGTCGGGTGTCGGCGTAGGCCGCCTAAGGGTCTGCAGTCCCTTGAAGTGGTTGATCAGCACGAGCAGGTCTGACGGCGCGAGGATCGGCATGTCGGCAGCGGCCCAGGCCGCTTCAGCGCCGCAGGAAGCGGGACAGATCAGGCCCTTGCCCATGGCATTGGCGCCGATGGCCGCGGGCAGCGCGCCGGCGATCGACGCGATCGAGCCGTCGAGGGCAAGCTCGCCCAGCACGCAATAGCCCTCGATGGCATCGCGGGCGATGGCGCCGACCGCGGCCATCAGACCGAGCGCAACGGGGAGGTCGTAATGACTGCCTTCTTTCGGCAGGTCGGCCGGCGCGAGATTGACGGTGATGCGTTTCGGCGGCAGCGCCAAGCCGATGGCGTTCAGCGCGCCGCGCACCCGCTCACGGCTCTCGGCCACTGCCTTGTCGGGCAGGCCGACAATGGTGAAATGGGGCATGCCGGGCCCGATCTGCACCTGGACGTCGACGCCGCGCGCCTCGATGCCCTCGAATGCGACCGTGGTGACCCGGGCGAACATCGCTCAACCCCCGTTTGTGTCTGATCTACTCTAGCCAAGCGTGTACCAAGGCGCAAGAACAATTAGCGAACATTAACCTTTGTGTTGTGTCAATACGTTGGCAGATGGGCCAGGCTAATGTCGATCGGATGGACCGGAGCCCTATGGCTAAAGCCAAACACAAAGAAGACCCGGCGGAGCGTCTCTTCGTCATCCATCTCGCGGTCTTTGTCGTGGCCGTGCTGGTTTGCGCGGCGATCAATCTGTGGGTCGCGCCGCACACCCGCTGGTTCATCTGGGTGCTACTCGGTTGGGGCATCGCCATCGCCACGCACGGTTTCGCGCTCTATCTGCGCACCGCACGGCGGCGGGAACGTATCTTCGTGGACAGGAAGGCGCGCGGCTTCGCCGTGCACGCCTTCGCCTATGTGGCGGTCATCCTGCTTCTGCTGTTCGTCAACCTCACCGTGACGCCGAATGTCTGGTGGTTCTACTGGGTGGCGCTCGGCTGGGGCTTAGGCCTCGCCTTTCACGCCTGGCGCGTTTTCGGCCGGCGCCGCGCCAAGCGCTAAACTTTGGGAATGAGCGTGTTCGAGGGCAGGCTCGGGTCGAGCAGCCGCGCGGCCTGCTCCGGCCCGGTCACCGGAAACTTCGATTTGTCCAGCAGGCCGATTTGCACGAGCAGCGAGGCTTGGTCCCAGTAGATATGCTCGTAGTCGATCTTGCCGTCCTTGAATCCGACTATTGCCACATGCGGCAGCACAACCTTGCGTCCGGTCGGCGCGACGCCCGGCAGAATCGCCGGGATCTCGCAGTCATGCGTGAAGCTCACGATGATTTCGTCGACCACTCTGGTTTCGCCCACGGTGCGCGACACCAGCTCGATTGCCGTGTCGCCGGGCCAGTGGCCGATGAACCAGGTTTCGTAAAAGTGCCGCACCGCTTCGCGTCCATTGCCGCCGGTCATGGTCGGCACATGGGTCAGGTGCGGCGTCTCGCTCATCGTCGCCATGGTCGCGTCGATGTCGCGGGTCTTGAACTCGGCTGCGGTATGGGCGTCGAACACGGTGCCGAGATCTTTCGGATCAGAAGTCATCACACCCTCCGTGTGCGTTTCACCTTCTTCTCGATCACGTCCCAGATCATGGCGGCGATATCGGGTCCGCCGAATTGCGCCACCTGCCTGATGCCGGTCGGCGAAGTGACGTTGATCTCGGTGAGATAGTCGCCGATCACGTCGATGCCGGCGAAGATCAGCCCGCGCTTTTTCAACTCAGGCCCGAGCCGCGCGCAGATTTCCCGGTCGCGCTTGCTGAGCTGGGTCGCTTCCGCCTTGCCGCCGATATGCAGGTTCGAGCGCGTTTCGCCGGGCGGCGGCACGCGGTTGATGGCGCCCGCCACCTCGCCGTCGACCAGGATGATGCGCTTGTCGCCCTCTCTCACCGCCGGCACATAGCGCTGCACCATGATCGGCTCGCGGAAGGTCATGCCGAGCAGCTCGATCAGCGAATTGAGATTGGTGTCGTCTTCCGGAATGCGGAAAATGGCGGCGCCGCCATTGCCGTAAAGCGGCTTCACCACGATGTCCTTGTGCTGGTCGCGGAAGGCGCGGATCTGGACCGGATCGCGCGTCACCAGTGTCGGCGGCATCAGGTCGAGGAAATCGAGCACGAAGATTTTCTCCGGCGAATTGCGCACGGATGTCGGATCGTTGACCACCAGCGTATTGGGGTGGATGCGCTCGAGCAGATGCGTGGTGGTGATATAGGCCATGTCGAAGGGCGGATCCTGGCGGAGCTGCACCACGTCGTACCCGGCGAGATCGACGCCGCGGGGATAAGCCAGCCGGTAATGATCGCCGGGCTTGTCCTCGACCGTGAGGCTGTGGCCTTCGGCTATGAGCTTGCCGTCACGCAGCGAAAGATTGTCGGGCGTGTAATAGAACACATCGTGGCCGCGCCGTTGCGCTTCGAGCAGCAGCGCGAAGCTGGAATCGCCCCTGATATCGATGCGCTCGATGGGGTCCATCTGGAAGGCGACTTTGAGGGCCATGGCGCGCCGTTATGACACGGGAAAGGCGTTGGCGATATAGCGCGGCAAGGTCCACGGCGCGGCGAGCACCACGTCGAAAGCGATGTCGTGTCCGGAATAATTCGGGTGTCCGGCCAGCCAATATTGCGCCGCGCGCACGATGCGCCGCCTTTGTCTGGCGGGCAGGGTCCAGGCGGCGTCCTCTTGCGTCTTGCGCCGCTTCACCTCGATGAAGGCGAGACGCTTGCCCTTGAGCGCCACGAGATCGATCTCGCCGACCGGCGTCTTGTAGCGCCGCGCCACGATTGTGTAACCTTTGAGCCGAAGCAGCCAGGCAACCAAGGTTTCGGCAAAAACGCCGCGGCGATAGGCTCTTTCGCGTTCGCGCCGCATCAGTCTCGTTTACGGTTGAGTGCAAAGCCAAGCTCGTAGACGCGCGCGCGTTTCACCCCGAGGGACTCGGTCACATCGCGCACGGCGTCGCGGAAGCTTTGCGTCTTCAGAGACCGCTTAAGCTCGGCCGTGATCGTTTCATCGCTGGTGTCGAGACTTGCGGGAAAGGGCGGCGCGACCAGCACCACCAATTCGCCCTTCAAAGTCTCCGCTTGCGCGAGTTCGCGCGCGAGCTGGTCGAGCCGCCCGCGCGTCACCGTCTCGTGCAGCTTGGTCAATTCGCGCGCGACCGCCGCCTCGCGCGCACCCAAAATCTCGGCCATGTCGGCGAGGCTCTTGGCGAGACGCGGCGCCGTCTCGAAGAACAGAAGCGTGGCCGGCATGGCGGCAAGCTCCAAAAGACGCGTGCGGCGGGCGCCCTGCTTCGGCGGCAGGAAACCCGCGAACAGAAACGTGTCGGTCGGCAAACCCGAACTGGTGAGCGCGGCGACCGGCGCCGAAGGACCGGGGATGCTCGTGACCATGATCCCTTGATCGAGCGCTTCGCGCACCAGCCTGTAGCCGGGGTCCGAGACGAGCGGCGTGCCGGCGTCTGAGATCAGCGCCACGGCATCGCCGGCGCGCAGGCGTGCGATGAGGGCGGGCCGCGCTCGCGCGGCGTTATGCTCGTGATAAGGCGCAAGCTTCGCTTGAATGTTGAAATGGGACAGGAGTTTCTTGCTATGGCGTGTGTCTTCGGCGGCAATCAAATCGGCACGGGCCAGCACGGCCAGCGCGCGCAAAGAGATGTCGCCGAGATTGCCGATCGGCGTCGCCACAAGATAAAGCCCAGGCGCCAGCGGCCGCGCGATCAGCTCTTCCAGAGCTTCACGCGCGCGTTCCGGCAGTAGCGCGTTTTTCTCTCGGTGTTGGTGATCTTGCACCGCGTCGCCCGCGTGTTTGCTAATCGACAAGTTCGAGGATCAGGCGCTCGAGCACGAGCCTGCCTTTGGGTGTGGCCGCGAGCCGGTCGCCGTCACGCATGAGCAGGCCTTCACCGGCGAGCGCGCCGAGAATTTGCGCGTCGATCCTGCGTCCATCGATGGAAGCGAGCCGAGCAAGGTCGATGCCTTCGGCGAGGCGCAAGCCCATCAGCAGATATTCTTCCGCCGCTTCCGCCGCGCTCAAAGTCTCGTCTGAGGCGATGCCATGCCCGCGCGTTGCCACCTCTTCGCGCCAGGCTTCCGGCGATTTGGTCGCTATAAGCGCGCGCTTCATGCCGTTCAGGGTGATGCGGCTATGAGCGCCGGGGCCAATGCCGGCGTAATCGTAACCGCGCCAATAAAGCAGATTGTGCCGCGATTCAGCTCCAGGCCGCGCATGGTTGGAAATCTCGTAAGCCGGTAGCCCGGCCGCCTCGCACAATCCTTGCGTCAATTCATAAAGGGCTCTCGCCTTGGCGGCGTCAGGCACACGCAGCGTGCCGGCGGCATGGCGCGCTGCGAATGGCGTGCCGTCCTCGATGGTGAGCTGATAGAGCGAGAGATGATCGGCGGCGTGGTCGAGAGCGCGGTTCAATTCAGTTTCCCAGGCGCGCACCGTCTGCCCCTCGCGTGCGTAGATCAGGTCGAAGGACACGCGGCCGAAATGCTGCTTGGCAAGCGCCAGCGCTTCGAGCGCTTCCTGGGTGGTGTGTTGACGTCCGAGCGCCTTCAGGCTCGCATCGTCGAGCGCCTGCACGCCGAGCGACAGGCGGTTGACGCCGGCGGCGGCGTAGCCCGCGAAATTCTCCGCCTCGACGGAAGTGGGATTGGCTTCGAGTGTGATCTCGGCGTCATGCGCGACGGTCCAATGCGCGGCGATGGCATCAAGGATCGCAGCAACGGTTGTGGGACGCATCAGCGACGGCGTGCCGCCGCCGAAGAAGATGCTCGACACGTTGCGGCCGGAGGACAGTACGGCAAAATAGTCGAGCTCTCTGAGATAGGCCGCGACGAAGCCACTCTCGTCGATGCCGTTATGACGGACGTGGCTGTTGAAGTCGCAATAGGGGCATTTGGCGCGGCAGAACGGCCAATGCACATAGACGCCGAACGGGGCGGCGGAAGCCGCATCACTCATTAACATAGCTCGCCTGTATCAGTTTCTCGAAGGCGCGCATGCGATGCGACAGCCTGTTCTTCAGTTCCGGGTCCATCTCGCCGAAGGTCTCATCATGGCCGTCAGGCACGAAGATCGGATCGTAGCCGAAACCGCGACCGCCGCGCGGCGGCCAGGTCAGCGTCCCGAACACTTTACCCTCGAACACCGATGTTTCGCCATCGGGCAAAGCAAGCGCCAAGGCGCAGGTGAAATTGGCGTTTGCGCCGCTTACGCCGCGCGCTTGAAGCGCCTCATGCACCCGTGTCATGGCGGATGTGAAATCCTTGGCCGCGCCGCCCCAGCGCGCCGAATGGATGCCGGGTTCGCCGCCGAGCGCGGCGACTTCGAGCCCCGAATCGTCGGCAAGCGCCGGTAACCCTGCGCCACACGCTGCGGCAACGGCTTTGATGCGCGCATTCTCGGCGAAGCTCGCGCCGGTCTCAACGGGCTCGGGCAGGCCCAAGCTTCCGGCAGAGATACAGTCGATGCCGTATGGCGCGAACAATTCGGCCAGCTCGCGCACCTTGCCTTCATTATGGCTGGCGATGACGAGCTTCGCGCCGCGCCGCAACACCCCGCGCATCTCAGGCGACGGTGAGCTTTTGCAATTGCACGAGCTCGGCGATGCCCGCCCGCGCCAGAGACATCAATCTGTCGAACTGTTCCTGACTGAAGGGCTCGGTCTCGGCCGTGCCCTGCACCTCGACGATGCCGCCAGCCCCGGTCATCACGAAATTGGCGTCGGCGTCGGCTTCCGAATCCTCGGCGTAATCGAGATCGAGGATCGCCTCGCCGCCATAGAGCCCGCAAGACACGGCGGCGACATGATCGCGCAGCACGCCAGCCTTGATCATGTTGCGCGCCTGCATCCAGGCAAGCGCATCGTGCAGTGCGATCCAGGCGCCGGTGATCGAAGCGGTACGCGTGCCGCCGTCGGCCTGGAGCACGTCGCAATCGACGGTGATCTGCTTCTCGCCGAGCGCCGAAAGATCGGTGACGGCGCGGAGCGAGCGGCCGATCAGGCGCTGGATTTCCTGCGTGCGTCCGGATTGCTTGCCGGCGGCCGCCTCGCGGCGCGTGCGTTCGGACGTGGCGCGCGGCAGCATGCCGTATTCGGCCGTGACCCAGCCGCGCCCCTGACCCTTGAGCCAGGGCGGCAGCGGCTCGCTGGCGGTCGCCGTGCACAGCACATGGGTCTCGCCGAAGCGCACCAGACATGAGCCTTCGGCGTGCCGCGACACGGCGCGTTCCAGGCTGATGGGGCGCAGCGCGTCGGGTGCGCGTTTTGAGGGGCGGACGATGGCTATTCTCCTTGAAAACCGCGCGCACCCTAGAGGAGGCTTTGCCCAGGGCAAAGCCCTTTCCCCAACTCCTTCCGGCCGTGGCCTTGTGCCCGTTCCAGCGAAAAGCTACCCACGCTAACCATGAACTGGTGTGACCAGAAGCTCGGTTTCAGCCCCACGGCGCCGACGGAAGAAGAAGTCAAGGCGCGGCTCGATGCGCTCTCCCTGGACGATCTGGTGCGGGCTTGGCGCGAGATGAGCACCACCGGTCTCAAGGACCGGACTGACGGCACGCATGCGGTGATGATGTATTTCGACGGCCTGGGGCACAACGAGCCGGAGCGCGCCGTGGCTTTCATCGAGGCGCTGCTCAAACAGGAACCGGATGATGCGGTCGTGGCCCTGACCGGCCAGGGTAAATTGCTTGGGCAGCTTTTGCATTTCAACGGTGCGCGTGTGGCCCGCTCACTTCAGGAACTTGCCATGCGCGAGCCGAAGCTTCGCTGGCTGATGGGCACCGCCTATTGGAGCATCAGCGGCGGCATCGAGGATGCGGATACCAAGCGCCGCTTGCTCTCCATAACCGACAAGGATGCCTATAAAGCGTGGGAGGAAGGCTACAAATCCCACGAGATCATCGATTTCGCATCGCTGTCGGTCGCCGAGCTTGCGCCGCTCTGGGTCGAGATCAATTCGCGTTCCGATCTCGACAAGGAAAAAGACGGCAACTGGAGTGCGCTGTTCGACTACCAGTTCGAACTCGTGAACGAGGACCCGCTCAAGGCGCTTGAGCTCACCAAGGCCATTGTGGAAATCGAAGACAACCCGCATGTAATTGGTCTTCTCGCCGCCGGCATGCTGGAAGATTTGATTCCGGCGGAAGACGGTCCGGTGGTTGACGCCATAGTGGCGGAAGCCAGCCGTAATCCGCGCTTTCGCCATTTGCTCGGAGGTGTGTGGTTTTTAGGCATGAGTCCGAAAGTTACTGAGAGACTGGAAAAGGCCAGGGAAGATGTGAGCTGGTAGGCTCGCCACCAAGTGGCTTGCCATTGCATACTGCGGGCCACGAAGCGGCCGGCATGAGGGACGAGATGGCGCAAGAGGCTCTATCGCCAGGTTTCGAGAGCCGTGCGCAGGCGCCGCTGACCGACGGCGCCTCTGAGGCCCGGGCGGCCACACCGATGATGGCGCAATATCTGGAGATCAAGGCGGCGAATGCCGATTGTCTCCTGTTCTATCGCATGGGCGATTTCTACGAGATGTTCTTCGATGATGCCGAGATTGCTTCGCGCGCTCTCGGCATCGCGCTCACCAAGCGCGGCAAGCATCAGGGCCAGGACATTCCCATGTGCGGCGTGCCGGTGGTGTCCGCCGACGACTATCTCCAGCGCCTGATCGCGCAAGGACATCGCGTGGCGGTGTGCGAACAGACCGAGGACCCGGCGGAAGCCAAGAAGCGCGGCGCGAAATCCGTGGTGCGGCGTGACGTGGTGCGTCTCGTCACGCCGGGCACTCTGACCGAAGAGACGCTGCTCGATGCGCGTGCGCATAATTTCCTCACGGCGCTGTTCCGCGGACCGTCGCAAGATGTTGGCGATGAGCTGCTTTACGCGCTCGCCTCTCTCGACATTTCCACCGGCGAGCTGATCGCGGCCTCGGCGCGGCTCAGCGACCTCGCGGGAGAATTAGCCAGGCTGAAGCCGGGTGAGGTGCTGGTCGGCGACGATCTCGCCGGTAACGCCGAAATCAAGCGCTTGATCAAGGAAGCAGGGGCCGCGCTGACGCCTGCCCCGCGCGCCCATTTCGATTCGGTGCGCGGCGAACGCGCGCTGAAGAACCGTCTCGGCGTCGCCGCGCTCGATGCCTTCGGAGAGTTCACGCGCGCCGAACTTGCCGCGCTCGGCGGCCTGCTCACCTATGTGGAGATCACCCAGGTCGGCAGAACGCCGCTGCTCAGGCCGCCGCGCAAGGAGAGCGCCGGAAGCCTGCTCATCATCGATGCCGCGACGCGCGCCAATCTCGAACTTGCCCGCTCGAACCAGGGCCAGCGCGCAGGCAGCCTGCTCGCGGTCATCGACCGCACCGTGACGCCGGCCGGCGCGCGCGAGCTGGCAAGCCGCATCGTCAGCCCGTTGACCAACGTTGCGGCCATCAATGCCCAACTCGATGCCGTGTCCTATCTCACCCAAGAGCCGCGCCTGCGGGAAACTTTGCGCGAAACGCTGAAACAGGCGCCCGATCTCGCCCGCGCTCTGGCGCGTCTGGCGCTCGGCCGCGGCAGTCCACGCGATCTCGGCGCGGTGCGCGATGCCATCCTGTCGGCACAGATGCTTGCCGCGCATCTCGGGCGCGCCGGCAGCGCGCTTGGCCTGCCGCCAGTGCTGACGATGATCGCCGAGCGTCTGCATGGCGCGCCTGCCGCGGTGGCGGAGTCTCTGTCGGCGGCGCTGGCCGAAAGCCTTCCCGTCAATGCCCGCGATGGCGGTTTCATCAGAGAAGGCGCCAATGGCGATCTCGACGAGCAGCGCCGCTTGCGCGACGACAGCCGTCAGGTCATCGCCGGCTTGCAGGCAACCTACGCCGACGTCACCGGCATCAAGTCGCTGAAGGTGCGCTACAACAACGTGCTCGGCTATTTCGTCGAGGTGACGGCGGCGAATGCCGGTTCGTTGACCAAGCCGCCGCATGTCGAGACCTTCATCCACCGGCAGACGCTCGCCAATGTCATGCGTTTCTCCACCACGGAGCTGTCCGCGCTCGAGGCGCGCATTACCTCGGCCGCCGATCGGGCGCTCGCCATCGAGCTGGCGCTTTTCGGGAAGCTCAGCGAACAGGTCCTTGCCGCGCAAAATGCGCTCGCCGCGGCGAGCGCCGCGCTTGCCGAACTCGATCATCACGCCGGGCTCGCCGAGCTGGCGGTCGAGCAGAATTATGTTCGCCCCGAAATCGACGGAAGCGTCATTTTCATCGTCGAGGAGGGGCGTCATCCGATGGTCGAGCAGAATTTGCGCCGGGGCGACGGCGTGAACTTCGTCGGCAATGACTGCCGTCTCGGCGATGGTCCGGTCGGGCCGCGCATTCTGCTGGTGACCGGCCCGAACATGGCGGGCAAATCGACTTTCCTGCGCCAGAACGCCTTGATCGTGGTGCTTGGACAGGCCGGGTCGTTCGTGCCGGCCAAGGCCGCGCATATCGGCGTGGTCGACCGGCTGTTCAGCCGGGTCGGCGCCGCCGACGATCTCGCGCGCGGACGCTCCACCTTCATGGTGGAGATGGTCGAGACCGCCGCGATCCTCAATCAGGCGACGGAGCGCTCCTTCGTGGTGCTGGATGAGATCGGGCGGGGGACGGCGACCTTCGACGGGCTGTCGATCGCCTGGGCCACGCTCGAATATCTGCATGAGGTGAACCGCTCGCGCGTGCTGTTCGCCACGCATTATCACGAGCTGACCGCGCTCGCCGAACGGCTCGCCTTCGCCGCCAACGCCACCGTCGAGGTCAAGGAGTGGCGCGAGGAGATCGTGTTCCTTTATCGCGTGGTGCAGGGCGCGGCCGACCGCTCTTACGGCATTCACGTGGCGAAGCTCGCCGGGTTGCCGGGACCGGTGCTCGCCCGCGCCGACGAGGTCTTGAGTGCGCTCGAGGAGGCCGATGGAAGGCCGAAGCCGTCAGAGCTTGCGGCCGATCTGCCGCTGTTCAGCGCGGCGAAGGGCGCTTCCCCACCCAAAGCCGATCATGCCTCGCGACTTGAGGAGGCGCTCGCGGCGTTGAGCCCCGATGCCATGAGCCCGAAAGAGGCTCTCGAAGCGCTTTATCGGCTGAAAGCTTTGCTTGCGGACAGAGATTAAAGAGGCCATGTCCTAGGCACTTGATGGCCTTGCCATGGACCAGCCGGCACCGAGAAAAGCCCCATATTTCGACCTCGATCTGTTGCGTCACGAGGCGTCCGAGCTTGCCCGCCTCTATGAGGGGCAGGTCACGGCCTTGCGCGCCGCGCTGGTCGAGCGCTTACGGCCGCTGGTCGGCGAAGCGCGCGAAGCCGCCAGGCGCCAGCTCGAGCAGGATGGCGACGGCCGCGCCTGCGCCGAGAATTTGTCCGCCTTTCAGGACGCGCTGATCCGGCTCGCTTACGATTTCACCACCACCCACGTCTATCCTCAGGACAATCCCTCGGCGGCCGAGCGCATGGCCATCGTGGCGCAAGGCGGCTATGGCAGGGGACTGCTGGCGCCGGGCTCAGACATCGATCTCCTGTTCCTGTTGCCGTACAAGCAGACCGCCTGGGGCGAGAGCGTCGCCGAATACATTCTCTATCTTCTGTGGGATCTCGGCTTCAAAGTCGGCCACGCCACCCGCACCATCGATCAATGCTTGCGGCTCGGCCACTCCGACATGACCATCCGCACGGCGCTGCTCGACGCGCGGCTCATTCTCGGCGAGGCGTCGCTGTTCAACGCGTTCCAGCGGCGCTTCCGCGCCGAGGTGCTTGACGGCAATGCCAGGCCCTTCATCGAGGCGAAGCTCGCCGAGCAGAGCGCGCGCCATGCCCGGGCCGGCGCCTCGCGCTATCTCGTCGAGCCGAACGTCAAGGAAGGCTCGGGCGGTTTGCGCGATCTGCACACGCTGCACTGGCTCGCCAAGCACCTCTATCCCGACAAGGCCGAGCAGGAATTCGTCGAGGCCGGCGTGTTCAACCGGCACGAATATCGCAGCTTCCGCCGCTGCGAGAGCTTCCTGTGGTCGGTGCGCTGCCAGCTGCATTTCTTGACCGGCCGCCCCGAGGAGCGCCTGAGCTTCGACGTGCAGCAGATGATGGCCGAGCGGCTCGGCTATCGCGGACATGCGGGGCTCAGCGCGGTCGAGCGCTTCATGAAGCATTATTTCCTGGTCACCAAGGAAGTCGGCGAGCTGACCCGCATCGTCTGCTCGGCGCTGGAGATGAAGCAGCTCAAATCGCTCCCGGCGCTGGATGTGCTGCTCAAGCCGTTCGGCTGGCGCCGGCGCGCCAAGCTCAGGCGCACATCCGATTTCCGCATCGAGAACGGGCGCATCTACGCCGTCGACAAGGACGCCTTCGCCAAGGACCCGGTCAATTTCATCCGCCTGTTCGTCATCGCCGACGAGCACCAGGCGTCGTTCTCGCCAGAGGTGCTGCGCCAGGTGCGCGCCAATTTCCGCCTGATCGACGATACGCTGCGCGCCAATCTGACCGCCAATCGCCTGTTCATGCGTCTCCTCACCGACGCGCGCAATCCGGAAGATGCCTTGCGCAAGATGAACGAGGCAGGCGTGCTCGGGCGCTTCGTGCCGGATTTCGGTCGCGTGGTGTCGATGATGCAGTTCAACATGTATCACCACTTCACGGTGGACGAGCATCTGATCCGCGCCATCGGCTTCCTCTCAGGCATCGAGCGCGGGCGCTACGCCGCCGAACATCCGGTATCGAGCGAGATCGTGCGCACCATCGACAATAGGCGCGCGCTGTTCGTCGCCATGTTCGTGCACGACATCGCCAAGGGCCGCAACGAGGATCATTCGGTGGCCGGCGCGCGCATCGCCCGCGAGCTTGGCCCGCGTCTGGGTCTGACGCCGTCGGAGACCGAGACGGCCACCTGGCTCGTCGAGCATCATCTCGCCATGAGCCTGTTCGCCCAGAGCCGCGATCTCAATGACCCGAAGACCATCCGCGATTTCGCCGAGCTGGTGCAGAGCCGCGAGCGGCTGAAGCTGTTGTTGATCCTGACCGTGGCCGATATCCGCGCCGTGGGGCCCGGCGTGTGGACCGGGTGGAAGGGCCAGCTGCTGCGCACGCTCTATTTCGAGACCGAGCCGCTGCTCGGCGGCGGCCACACCACGCTCACCCGCAGCGAGCGCGTATCGCAGGCGCAAGCCGCATTGCAGGAACGCCTGGCCGGCTGGCCGGAGAAGGAGCTCGAGCGCTTCATCGGCCGGCACTACCCGTCTTATTGGCTGCGGACCGATCTCGACGTCATCGCCGAGCATGCCAAGCTCGTACGCGACGCCGAGGCCAAGAACCTGCCGATCGTCACCCATATCGCCACCGACGCCTTCCGCGCCGTGACCGAGATCACCTTCCTCGCGCCCAATCATCCGCGCCTGCTGGCGCTGGTCGCGGGCGCCTGCGCCGGCGCCGGCGCCAATATCGTCAGCGCGCAGATCTCCACCACCCGCGACGGCATGGCGCTCGACACCATCCAGCTCGAGCGCGAGTTCGATCACGCCGAGGACGAGGAGCGCCGCGCCCGCAAGATCGCCGCTACCATCGAGAAGCTGCTCCGCGGCGACACGCGTCTGGCCGAAGTGATCTCTACCAAGAAGAAGCCCAAGGCGCGCCTTGCCGCCTTCACCGTCGAGCCGCAGGTGGTGATCGACAACACGCTGTCGGACGCGCTCACCGTGATCGAGATCAACGGGCTCGACCGCCCCGGCCTGCTCTACGACGTGACGCGCGAAATCTCGGACCTCAATCTCGACATCGCCTCGGCGCATATCGCCACCTTCGGCGAGAAGGCGGTCGACGTGTTCTATGTCACCGACCTCACGGGCAAGAAGATCACGAGCACCTCGCGCGAGACCGCCATCCGCGAGCGGCTGATGAAGGCGCTCCAGGCGCAGCCTGCCGCGCCGCTCGTCCCGGCTTGACCAGATGAAGCTTTATCGCGGCTTCGCCACTGTCGGCGCCATGACCGTGCTGAGCCGCGTGCTCGGCTTCGTGCGCGACGTGGGCATCGCCGCGGTGCTGGGCACGTCGTATGCGGCCGATGCCTTCTTCGTCGCCTTCCGCGTGCCCAACATGTTCCGCCGCCTGTTCGCCGAAGGCGCGCTCGATGCCGCCTTCATTCCGCTATTCGCCAAGCGCTTCCACGCCGAGGGGCCGGAAGCCGCGCGCGCTTTCGCCAGCCAGGCTCTCGCCGGGCTCACCCTCATGCTCGTGGTGCTGGTGGTTCTGGCCGAAATCGCCATGCCCTGGCTCATGCTGCTGCTCGCGCCGGGCTTCCGGGGCGATCCCGCCAAGTTCGACCTCGCCGTGCTGCTCGCCCGTATTGCGCTGCCCTATCTCGTGTGCATGGCGGTCGTCGCGCTCTATACCGGCATGCTGAACGCGCTCGGCCGCTTCGCGCTGGCCGCGTTCGCGCCGAGCCTCCTCAACGTGGTGCTGATCGCCGCGCTGCTCGCCATGATCGCCGCAGGCGTCGATGAGAAGGGCACGGCCGCGATCACGCTCGCTTGGGGTGTCGCCATCTCCGGCGTGCTGCAGGTGCTGCTCGTGATCTATGCGGTGGTGAAATCCGGCATGGGACTTTCCTGGCAGCGCCCACGCCTCACCCCGGAAATGAAGCGGCTGATGCAGCTCGCCGCCCCCGGCCTCATCGCCGGCGGCATGGCGCAGATCACCATCCTCATCGGCACCATCATCGCCACGCTGCAGGACCGCGTGGTGTCATGGCTCTATTATGCCGATCGCATCTTCCAGCTTCCGCTGGGGGTGATCGGGGTGGCCATCGGCGTGGTGCTGCTGCCCGAGCTCAGCCACAAGCTCCGCGCCGGCGATCATCAGGCGGTGGCCGAGAGCGAGAACCGCGCGTTGCAGGTGGCGCTGCTGCTGACGGTGCCTGCCGCCACGGCACTTTATATTGCCGCCGAGCCGATCATCCGCGTGCTGTTCCAGCGCGGCGCCTTCGCCGCCACCGACACCGAAGCCACCGCCGCCCTGCTGTCGGTTCTGGCGCTCGGCCTCCCCGCTTACGTGATGGTCAAGGTGCTGCATCCGAGCTTCTTCGCCCGCGAGGACACCAGGACGCCGATGATCTTTGCCGCCGTCGCGCTTGCGGTGAACGCGGTGCTGAGCTTCGCGCTGTTTTTCTGGATCGGCCCGATCGGCATCGCACTCGCCGCCACGCTCTCGGGTTGGCTCAAATTCGCCCTGCTCGCGGTCACGCTGCAGCGGCGCGGCGAGTTCAGCTTAAGCGCCAAATTGGCCCGCGCGCTTGCCGGCATCGTCGCTTCGAGCGCAGCTATGGGCGCCGGTATTTGGGTGCTGGCGTCCTGGCTCGAGCCATATCTCGCGCCAGGGGCTGGGCTGTTCGTGCAAAGCGCGGCGCTCGCTCTCCTCGTCGGCGTTGGCCTTCTGATCTATGCCGCCGCGGTCGAGCTTTCCGGCGCGGTCAGGCTGAGATCGCTGCCCCAGATTCTGCTCGGCCGCTGATCGTCATGACGGCTACGCCGGTATCCCACCGTTGCGAAAAAATCCGATGGAGAAATCATGGCCAATATATGCTTCTCGGACTCTAAAAGATGACCCAACCCGGTTGAGGCGGTGCCAAGCTGAATTTTCTTCTCGCCATCTGCATGGCTTTGGCTGCCGCGCTCTACACCACCGTGGGGCATGCTGGCGCCTCGGCTTACATCGCACTCATGGCCTTGTTCGGGATCGCGCCCGAGGTGATGCGCCCCACGGCTTTGACGCTGAATGTCCTGGTGGCGAGTTTCACCTCCTACCGCTATTTGCGCGCGGGCTTCTTCAAGTGGCGAACCTTGTGGCCATTCCTGATCGGGGCCGTGCCCCTCGCTTTCATCGGTGGGGCGACTCCTGTTCCCGGCCACCTCTATAAGGTCCTGGTCGGCGCAGTTCTGCTGATCGCGTCGGCGCGCTTGCTGTGGCCTAAGGACATGCAAAGCGTCCTCGAACCGCGTCAGCCGCCAATAGCATGGGGCATCGTTGCCGGCGCGGGCATAGGGTTGCTCGCAGGTCTCACGGGAACAGGAGGGGGCATATTCCTGTCGCCCCTGTTGCTCTTTCTCGGTTGGTCGGACGTTCGCACGGCGTCTGGCGTGGTCGCATTATTCATCCTTTGCGTTTCGATTGCGGGGCTTGCGGGCAATTATACGATTGTTCAGTCGCTGCCCGCCGAGCTGCCGATTTATGCCGTGGCCGTTCTCGGCGGGGCGCTGGTCGGAACCACACTCGGCATACGCCTGCCATCGCCGGCGATCTTGAAGGCCCTTGGCGTGGTTCTGCTGATTGCCGGCCTGAAGTTGATCGGCGTCTACTAGGCGGGCCCCGCGGGGGCATCCGCTCATTCGAAAGCGGGAATCCAAAGCCAACCGCACGGGCCCTCGGAGCATCCAGGAGCGAATCAGGAAGAGGCAAGGAACCTTCGACCGAGACTAAGGGCTCGCGCGGTCCCAAGAAAATGCGTCCAGCCGCGGGTCAGTGAAGGTGTCTCGGTTGAACATCAATGAAGCGGCGGGCATCTCGCAGTAGGCCCTTATGCCTTCAAAACCTAGATGCAGATGCCACGTTTGTCTCGTGCGAGTGGTCGGTTTGGAAAATGCGCGACAGCGGAGAATGGTAATGTTCGCCTTCCCCTGTGGGTCGCGAACGGAAGTCGATCGGATGACGTCAACACCTTCGGCGCGTGCCGCTTCTGCAAGACGCTGACATTCGGAGTAATCGATAGGGTCTAGAAAATACGGTCGCGCCAACGCTCCTGCACTGATGTCGATTGCTCTGTTGGTCTCAAAATCAGCTTTGAAGGCAGTGTATTCGGTGGGATTTTCAGGAAATGGGGTGTCCGGTGAATCCGCAAAGAAAAGTAGACGACGAAATGCTTGCTCGGCGACAGCGGTTTCGACGTGTTCTGAAGCGTAGAAGGCACCCTCCAAGCTTCCCGACCTTCGAAAACGAGAATTGAATTTATATGGGCGATAGCGAAACGGCGTATAAAGCAACACGTCTAAATGTTGGCATTCAGCGGGTATGGGAGGCTTCGTCTCCTCGATTTCTTGCTCAATGATCGCTTGCTCATCGAGAGTGTCGGTAAGTTTCATTGTCGAATTTTTGTATTGCGTTTCGACAACGCGCCAACATGCGCCCGAAAGCGAATGGATACTAGATACGAGCTCTGCTATCGTCCAAGTATTGGATGACATTCATCAATCCTGATACCCGTCTTATCAGGTTAATTGGCTTGTCATTGAATGCACGATTAAAATTTTGGAGCCATTGTTGTGAAACTAGGTCGTCACCACCAACAACCGAATCCAGCGAGCGATAGAGCCGGATGAATAGGACTGCGAGTTCATATTCTTTGGAGTCAGGTTTCAGGTTCACTCCCTCGTTCGCCATCCGAGAGATTGATGTGGGTGAAACACCGATGATGGTAGCGAGTTGACCCTGAGTGATTGCTAACTGGATGGCAGCTCGAAGGGTTGCTTTCGTCACCGCCGCACGGCGATTTCCGGGGAGTTCACGATCCTTAGGAGCAGATTTCATGGCTCTTCCTTGAGAAATATTATCATACAAATATTTCCTAAGAAAGAGTGAACTTTTCCCGTTATTTTCGGGCTGGCAGATTACTAAAGCACGCTGTTTTACGCGCGAGTTCTCATCTGCGTAACCGCGTGGAGCGATCATCGCGCAGGCGGAAGGTACTTGGATAGCAAAGACTGAACTCGGCCGATGGCGAAGCGGTGAAGGCAGATACCTTGCCTAACCCCCGCCCCCAAGCCATAACCGGCGCTTCGCGACAGGGGCTGACGCATGGCGCATAAAACCCGCGTGTTCTCGGGCGTTCAGCCCACGGGCAATCTGCATCTCGGCAATTATCTCGGGGCCATCACGCGTTTCGTGAAGCTGCAAGCCGACCACGACTGCCTCTATTGCGTGGTCGATCTGCACGCCATCACCACCTTCCAGGACCCCGACGAGCTCGCCCGCAACACCCGCGAGGTGACCGCCGCCTTCATCGCTTCGGGCATCGACCCCGCCCGCCACATCGTGTTCAACCAGAGCCAGGTCTCCGGCCACGCCGAGCTTGCCTGGATCTTCAATTGCGTGGCGCGGCTCGGCTGGCTGAACCGCATGACGCAGTTCAAGGAGAAGGCCGGCAAGGACCGCGAGGCGGCGAGCGCCGGGCTTTACGTCTATCCGAATCTGATGGCCGCCGACATTCTGCTTTATCACGCCACGCACGTGCCGGTCGGCGAGGACCAGAAGCAGCATCTCGAATTGGCGCGCGACATCGCCCAGAAATTCAACAACGATTTTGCCAAGACCATCGCGCGTGCCGGATACCCTGACGGTTTCTTTCCGCTGCCCGAGCCGCTGATCACCGGGCCGGCCACGCGGGTGATGTCTTTGCGCGACGGCACGCGCAAAATGTCGAAGTCGGAGGAGAGCGACATGACGCGCATCAATCTCACCGACGATGCCGACCTGATCGCCAAGAAGATCAAAAAGGCCAAGACCGATCCGGAGCCGCTACCGTCGGAGGTGAAGGGACTGGAAGCGCGGCCGGAGGCCGACAATCTGGTCGGGATTTATGCGGGGCTCGCCGAGATTTCCAAGGACGACGTGCTGCGCGAGTTCGGCGGCGCCACTTTCTCGAAATTCAAGGAGGCGTTGGCCGAGCTTGCCACCGCCAGGCTCACGCCGATCGGTGACGAGATGCGGCAGCTGTTAGCCGATCCGGTCGAGATCGACCGCATCCTTTCAGATGGCGCCCGCCGCGCTCATGACATCGCCGACCCGATCCTCGCCAAGACCAAGGACATCGTCGGCTTCATCCGGAGCTAGTCTCCGACTAGCCCTCACCCTGCTCGGTCCTGGCGGACCTCGCTTCCCTCTCCCGCAAGCGGGAGAGGGTGGGTCGCGCGAAGCCATGCGCGAGCGCGAACCGGGTGAGGGCGATGACTAAGCGCCGGCCTAACCGAGTTGAAACAGTTTCGTGCCCTTGAGGCCCTGTTGTGCGCGGCGCGGGCTGATCGGCTTGCCGGCAAGCCGCGTCAGCAATTCCCCGGTCGAGATCGGTTCTGCGCCGGGGATCACATATTGATCGCCTTCGCGGGCGTGTTCGGGCCTGGCGCATTTCGGCAGCGTGCGCCGCTCCGTGCCGGGGATGAGATATTGCATGCCTGAGCGCGTGCGCTCGATCTGATAGTCGTCTGCCATGAGTCGAATCCTCCCGCGACCCTCCAGGCTAGGGCAGGGCGGCCAAGGCGCGCGAGTCCGCGCGCGCATCATCCACAGCAAGGTGAGGAGGGACGTACCTTGGCAATGACGGTGATATGCTATAACATTCGATTTGTTATAACGTATTTCGGGGGCGGTCATGTCTGTTTCGCTCAACAGGAACCTTGCGTTCCTGTGCCCAATTTCCTTGGTCTTTGCTGGCGGTGCCGGCGTAGCTCAGGCTCAGGATTCGGGAGAGGCCTATGAACTGCCACCGATCGAGATCACCACGGCGAGCCCAGTAGCCAAGCCCAAGAAAGCCACAAGTGGCGGAACGTCTCGAAGCACGTCCACCGCGCCTTCCAGACAAGCACAGCCTGCATCCGGACAACGCATCGACGAAACGTTGGACATCGATATCCCCGCGGGCGTGGCCATCGTTTCAGGGGCCGACAGTTTCGTACCGGTGACGGTCGCTACGGAGCGCGAGATCCTTGCGAACCCCGGCCAGACCATCACAGACAGTCTGCAGAACAAGCCCGGGATTGCGGGCACGACGTTTGCTCCGGGGGCCAACAGGCCGATCATACGCGGCCTCGACAGCTACCGCATCCGCATCCAAGAGAACGGCATCGGCACCCACGATGTGTCGGCAATCTCCGAGGATCATGCCGTTCCCATCGACCCATCGAACGCCGACAATATCGAGGTAGTCCGCGGTCCCTCCACATTGCGCTACGGGTCGCAAGCGATCGGTGGTGTCGTCTCCGTCGAAAACCAACGCGTCCCTACTTACCTGCCGGAGCGTGGGTTCTCAGCCATGATCAAGGGCGGCGGCAATACGGTCGATGACGGTGGCGACGGCGCCTTTAGCGTGACTGGTGGCGCCGAGAGTATAGTGCTCCATGCCGACGGCTTCATTCGCGACGTGAACGACTACGACACACCGCTCGGCGAGGAGCTGAATAGTTTTGTCAACAGCAGAGGCGGATCGGCGGGCGTCTCTCATGTCTGGGCGAACGGCTTCATCGGCGTTTCATTTTCACGCTTCGAGAGCTTCTACGGTATCCCGGGCGAAGAGGCGGAAGAAGGCTTCTTGCCAAGGATCGATCTCGAGCAGGACAAGGTTCTCGTCAAAGGCGAGTGGCGACCTGTTTCGTCAGGCATCGAAGCCGTGCGTCTTTGGTTCGGCGCGTCCGACTATGCGCATGATGAGCTCGAACGACATGTTGAAGGAGGTCACGAGCACGAACACGAGGAGCACGAAGAACACGAGCATGAGGAAGAACCTGCAGGCTTCGAAGTTGGCTCAGTTTTCACCAACGAGGAGCAGGAAGCCCGTATAGAAATCCAACACACTCCGGCCATAAGCAGGTTCGGCCCGTTGAGCGGTGCGATCGGCTTTCACTGGGACCACGCTGACACGGCAGGTCTGAGCAATGAGGGCGACTCGCTGCTCGAGCCCGTGGATGCAGAGAGCTTCGCAGGGTACTGGTTTGAAGAGCTGGAAGCCTCCGACCGGTGGCGCTTCCAAACTGCGCTGCGGGTAGAGGGTGCCAGCGTCGATGGAACTGGGTATTCCAGCATCGATGATCCCGCCGCCCCCGTGATCTTCACTGGCAAGCGGTCCTTCGTGCCGGTCAGCGGCGGGCTTGGGGCGCTTTACGAGCTGGGCAACAATACGGTATTTCGGCTGAACGGTCAGGCAGTCGAGCGTGCGCCGGCTGCGGCGGAGCTCTTCTCGAAAGGGGCGCACCATGCGAGCAACACCTTCGAGATTGGCAATCCCTTCCTCAACGAGGAGAAGGCCCAGACGCTAGAAGTGGGCCTGAAGCGCACGGCTGGAAAATTCCGTTACGATGCCAATGGCTACTACACGAACTATGACGGATTCATTTTCCGCGAGCTAACGGGGCTCACCTGTGGCGTCGATCTCGATTCATGCCACGCGGAGGGCGAGGAAGAAGAGCATGGAGAAGAAGAAGAGCACGGCCATGCTCATAGCTTCGACCAGGTGCTGTTCCAGCAACGCAATGCCACCTTTTATGGCGTCGAGTTGCTTGGCGAATACGACGTGGGATCAATCTGGCGCGGTATTTGGGGCATCGATGGTCAGTATGATTTCGTCCACGCTAGATTTGACGAGGGCGGGTATGTGCCGCGCATGCCACCCCACCGCCTCGGAGGCGGCGTCTATTACAGGAACAGCAACTGGTTCGCGCGCGTGGGCATGCTACACGCCTTCGACCAGGATCAGGTCGCACCAAACGAGCTGACCACACCGGGCTACACCCTGCTCAACGCCGAGCTTAGCTATGTGGTGAAGACCGGGGGGCCAACCGGACTTGCCCCAACCATGCTCATTGGCCTCAGAGGAGACAACCTGCTTGACGAGAAGGTGCTGAACTCGGCCTCCTTCAAACGGCGCGAGGGTGTGCTGGAGCCAGGCGCCAATGTACGGTTATTCGGGAGCGTCAGGTTCTGAAAGTAACAACTCGTCCGTATGTCGGTTCAAAGCGAACTTGGAAGCTGTTACTGAAACGTTTGCAGGAGGATCAGGCGGCGCTGACGCCTGTGCCGATGGGACACGACACGCCGGTGCCGCCCAGCCCGCAATAGCCGCGCGGATTCTTGGCGAGATATTGCTGGTGGTAGTCTTCGGCGAAATAGAATTCGGGCGCCGGCAGAATCTCGGTGGTGATGGGGCCGAGGCCCTGCGCGCGGAGCGCCGTCTCGTACATCGCCTTGGCGGCTTCGGCTTCGCGGGCTTGCGCCTCGGTGAAGGTATAGATGCCGGAGCGATATTGCGTGCCGATGTCGTTGCCCTGGCGCATGCCTTGCGTCGGGTCGTGCGCCTCGAAGAAGGTCTTGAGCAATTGCGCGTAGCTCACCTGCTTGGGGTCGTAGACGACGAGCACCGCCTCGTTGTGGCCGGTGCGGCCTGAGCAGACCTCCTCGTAGGTCGGGTTGGGCGTGGCGCCGCCGGCATAGCCGACCGCGGTGACCTGCACGCCGGGCAGCTCCCAGAATTTGCGCTCGGCGCCCCAGAAGCAGCCAAGGCCGAACATCGCCGTCTCGCTACCCGCCGGGTAGGGGCCCTTGAGCTTCGCGCCGGTGATGAAGTGAGTCTCGGCGGTGGGGATGGGATCGGGACGGCCGGGAAGGGCGTCAGCTTGTGAGGGGATGGTGAGGGGTTTCCGTTTCAGGGTGAACATGCGTGGTTTCCGTTCAAATGCTAAGGGTTTCCGTACAAAAGGCCGCAATCCCGGCGTGGTTCCCCCGTTTTTCGGTGCGTAAAAATCCCCGTCTAATTGATGAAAATCTCCACCTGTTTCCGCTTCTGGCCGAGCCAGTAGAGGAAAACGCCAAGGATGCCAAAGACTAACCAGGTCGGCGCGGCGAGGATGGTGATCAGCACCGGATCCCACAGAAATGTCCCGACCGTGGTCTTTGTCCAGTTTTCGAAGCCGGTAAGTGTCTCGACATTAAGGGATTTCCATTGCTCGCCGAGCGGCGTGACCACCCACGCGCCGCCGCCCGCCAGGCTTTTCGTGGCGTCGACGACGGCGGCGACCATGGCCAGCAGTAAAAGCCAGACGCCGAGAATGCGCAGCAGCGTACGCATGCGAACCTTAAGTGGAGTTGTTTGAGCCTCAAGCCGTTACATAAGCCATTGGCGCGTCACGTTCAAATCAGCCTTGCTTGAGCGCGCCGTGAACTGGCGGAGGGGGAGGGATTCGAACCCTCGAGACGGTTGCCCGCCTACACGCGTTCCAGGCGTGCGCCTTCGACCACTCGGCCACCCCTCCTCAACGGAAAAACGCCGGGAAAAGGCCGCAACTATAGCGAAGCGGCATCCCGGTCAAGCAAGCCTGCCCGCCAAGTGGGCGCGCTCTTTAAGCGATGTAGGGTGCCTGCCGATGCGCGTCTAGTTCTGGCTAGTTCCGGCATTGTCTGCCGTCGAACTTGACGCGCCGGGCACAGGCTCGCGCCGGGAGACGAGACAGAGACCGCGGGAGCGGTTAGAATGGCACCATGACTCCAGGCTAGAGACTCAGCCGGGGTCTCTCGTAACCCAGTATTGCGTACCGGCCTAACGGTGATCGGCGACCTTTGATGAGGGTCGCGCGGGGGAACTCCGTTTCAGGCTGGTTGTTTGATTGAGGTCAGTCAATTCAGGGGGCATTCGATGCGTGATATTCGCGGGGACCTGCAAGATCGTGCCAATCTGCTCGAAGAGCAGTGCAAGGCACAGCAGGCACAATTCGAAAAGCTGGTTGAACAGCTTAAACGGGAACATGAGAGCCGACTTGAGGAATTGCGGATCGAGCAAGCGGCCGTCAATACGCTGATGGAGATCGAGAATCGTCGCATGTCCGGGGCGGGCTCAATGTCTCAGACTCAACCCAAGCTGCATCAGCAACCTCAACCTCAACCTGTTCACTCGGTACAATCTCATAAACAGCAGGCCGCGCAGCCGCATCAACCTCTTGCCGATTTCCTTATTCGGAAGCTCGGCGAAGTCGGCGCCATGTCGCGGGACGATCTGCGCCGCCTGGCGGTTCAGGAGGGCTATTTCGCCGACGGCGACAGTGCCGAGCGCGGCGTGCACGCGACCCTCGTCAATGTGGTGAAAGCAGGTTTTATCCGGCAATTGCCCAACGGCAACTTCGCTCCCGCCACGGTGTTGGACACGATCAGGATGCGCCGGGCTATCTGACGCGACGAAGACCCTTAAGACGAAACCGCTGCCGTTCCGCGCAGCAGGTTCACCACGTCGTTCCGGACCTTGTCCTCGGCGTATCGGGCCAAAGCTTTGCGGTCAGGAAACGCATCGAGCGGAACCGGTGGCCCGATACGGATATGCGCATCGAGCGGCCCTAGGCCCAGGAGCCGCCAGGCGTGGCTCGCCAAATCCATGTCACCGTACCAGGCGACCTGGGGACGCCCGCGGCGGCAGAGCGGAAGGCCGTGAAGCTTGGTATAGGTTATGGCGAGCGTCTGCGCCGAGATTGTTTCGCCACTCGCATTGCCGTCAATGGGCTTGGCCGCGGCAAACAGTGCCGTCCTGAAGGGCACGACGCAATTTCCATCGCTCGATGTTCCTTCGGCGAACAGCACGATGTGATCGCCGCTTTCGAGACGGCTCAAAATCTCATTCGCTTTGTTTCCAACCTGGTTACGACGGGTGCGGTCCACGAACACCGAGCGTTGCAGCTTGGCGAGCCAGCTTACAAACGGCCAGGACGCCACCTCCTGCTTGGCCACGAATGACACAGGCGCAACGGCCGAGAGCACGGTGATATCGAGCCAGGAAACATGATTGGAAATTAACAGGACGCCCTGATCCTTGGCGATGCCGCCGTCGATGTTGAGACGAATGCCGACGATCTTGCACACTTGGCGATGATACCAATGCGGGAAGGTGCGCGCGTAACGCGAGCCGGTCCACAGAAACAAAAGTTGGAGCGGCATCAGGGGCAAGGTGAAGGCAAAGAAGGTGGCCAGCACCAGAAAGGCACGCACGCTTCGCATGGAGACCTGCGACTCAGCTCTTCTTGATCGGCATTCCGAACAGTTCGAGCCGATGCCCGATCAGACGGAAGCCGAGTTCTCGCGCCACCGCTTCTTGCAGGCGCTCGATCTGCTCGTTGTGGAATTCAATGACTTCACCGGTGTTAACGTTGATCAGGTGATCGTGATGGCCGTGACCCACAGGCTCATAGCGGGCCCGTCCGTCACCGAAGGCATGCCGTTCCAATATACCCGCGCCTTCCAGGAGACGGACTGTGCGATAGACAGTCGAAAGCGAGATGCGCGGGTCGAGCGTGCTCGCGCGCCGGTAAACCTCTTCGACGTCGGGATGATCTTCGGCCTCCGACAATACGCGCGCGATGATGCGCCTCTGACCGGTCATGCGCAGGCCTCTCTCGGCGCAAAGGCGCTCCAACCTGCTTATGCCGGTCTCCGCTTTAGCCATGGTGAGTTGGCGCTTCCGGCCACCATCATCGGAGCCTGGACCCGAAAGGGCAAGACTGAAGATCACCGCGTCCGCGCCATGCTCGTAATAGGCGCTCCTCAGGCCGACTTTTTCCGCACCGAGAGTGCGGTAAAGCGCCAAAGCGGGCGTGTTTTGCTCGTCCACTTCCAGGAACAGACGTTTGGTTCCCCCTCCTCTGAGCTGGCTGGCGGCGGCGCCAAGCAGTGCGCGGGCAAGTCCCCGGCGGCGATGGTCCGGCAGAACGCAAAGCGTGAGGAGCTCGGCTTCGTCAGCGGCAACACGAACAATGAGAAACCCCTGCGGAGGCTCATCTCGGAGCGCGCCGATGAGGGCTAGACAATCTGGAACGCCGATGAACTGGGCCAAGGCTCCCTCGTCCCAGGGGCGCGCGAAGCAGCGCGCGTGTAGGGCAGCCAGAGCCGGGGCATCGGCGGGGAGCGCCTGACGTACGACGATTGATCGAGGGATGAACAATTCCGACATCAACGCCTCGCGACAAGGGTGTAACCTTGCGGTCTTGCATCCGGTGGACGGAGATAGAGTGGCCGCAAAGTCGAGAAAGTTTCATCGGACGAATAGGCAATCTCGGCAAGTGCGCTCGCGTTCGGCTGTAGTTCAGGCAACATCGCCTCAAGTCGTTTGCCGCGTCGCGCGGCAGCCTCGGCGACAAGCTCAGCACCGCTACCGACGCCGGCGTGAAGTGCAGTGGGCAGCATGTCGACGGCATCATCCGGCCCGATAAGAAGCGGGCCCTCGCGCTTTACCCCGTCAGCATCGAAAAGCGCGAAATAGAGCATGCCGCGCCTTGCATCGACCGCCACAGCGAATGGTCCGTGCGGTGTGAGGCCCTCGGCCAATGCCATGCGCGCCATGACGCTAAGACTGTCGATACCGAAGAGTTTGACGGGAATGACGAGTGCAAAACCAAGCGCAGCAGCGATGGCGATACGTACGCCGGTGAAGCTGCCTGGTCCAAGCGTGGCGGCAATCACATCGAGATCACTGAAGGAGAGGCCGGCGTCTTCCATGACCTCCGCCGTCATTGGCATCAGAGCTTCGGCATGACCGCGACTCATTAATTCATAGCGCGAAAATGGAGGTTGCGCCGCGCCTCCTTGACGAAGCACGGCGGCCGAGCAGGCGCCCATACTGGTATCGAGCGCAAGAACGTTCATGGCGCCGTTTTAGATGATGCGCGCCATCTCGTCGAAGGTGAAACGAGGCGAACGCGGGAACAATGCGCTCTTATCACCGTAACCGAGACTGCACAGGAAATTGGATTTGATGTTGGTGCCGGCGAAGAAATCGCGATCGACGCCCTTGTTATCGAAGCCCGACATCGGCCCGCAATCCAAGCCCAGAGCCCTTGCCGCAATGATTAGATAGGCGCTTTGCAACGTGCCATTGCGGAAGGCGTTATCGAAGATCTTGGCGTCCTTGCCAGCGAACCAGCTTCGCGCATCAGTATGAGGAAAGAGCTTCGGCAAATGCTCATAGAAATCGAGGTCGTAACCGATGATGGCGCACACGGGCGCCTTCATGGTTTTCTCACGATTGCCTTCCGACAGATGCGGCTTGAGCTTCTCCTTGGCCGCTTTCGACTTCACAAAGAGAAATCGCGCGGGACTCGAATTCGCTGAAGTAGGGCCGAGCTTGGTGAGGTCGACGATCTCATGCAGCAGAGCGTCGGGGACATCCTTGTCGAGCCACGCATTATGGGTGCGGGCCTCGTGAAAGATCTGATCGAGGCAAGCCTCTTTGATCCGCTCCGTCAAATCGGCCGTACCTCCTGCACTTCGGGAATGAAGTGCCGGAGGAGATTCTCGATGCCGTGACGCAAGGTTGCCGTCGAACTCGGGCAGCCGGAGCAGGCGCCGCGCATATGCAAGAACACGACGCCATCACGGTAGCCCTGGAAAGTGATATCGCCGCCATCCTGCGCGACCGCCGGACGCACGCGCGTCTCGAGCAATTCCTTGATGGTCTTGACCGTCTCCTCGTCCTCCGGCGCATAGAACTCGCTTTCACCCTCGCTCCCAACCGGTTTCGTCTCGGCTACGGCGTCGCCGGAAAGGTAGTGCTCCATGATAGCGCCGAGAATGGCGGGCTTCAGATGCTGCCACTCGCCTTCACCCTTGGTTACGCTGATGAAGTCGGTGCCGAAGAAGACGCCTTTAACACCCTCGATCTCGAACAGACGCGCGGCGAGCGGCGAGGCCTTGCTTTGCTCGGAGTCGAGGAATTCAAGCGTGCCGGACTCGAGTACGGGCCGTCCCGGAATGAATTTCAAGGTAGCGGGGTTCGGCGTGGCTTCGGTCTGTATGAACATGGGTGCCTCTAAGGCTCCTAACGCGCGGGAGGGGTCAAACGTCCGCACCACATTAGAATTATTCTATACTTGGTCCGGCTCCGTCGAAAGTCAAGGCTAGCTTCACGCAGTGACCTCGGGCGCCGGCAGCTCGTTCTGAGCGCAGGCGGCCTTCAGAGTATTGAGCATCAGGCAAGCTATGGTCATGGGTCCGACGCCGCCCGGCACCGGCGTGATAGCGCCGGCGACCTCGGCGACTTCATCGTAGGCAACGTCGCCGACGATCCTACTTTTACCGTCGCCCGTTTGCACGCGATTGATACCGACATCGATGACTGTGGCGCCTTGTTTAACCCAATCACCTCGCACCATCTCGGGCTGACCGACAGCGGCAAATACGATGTCTCCGCGACGCGATACATCCGGCAGATCTTGCGTTTTAGAATGCGCGATGGTGACCGTCGCATTCTCCATCAGGAGCAATTGCGCCAGCGGCTTGCCGACAATATTGGAGCGTCCGATCACTACGGCCTCGAGTCCGGCGAGCGATCCGTGGACCTTCTTGGCGAGCATGATGCAAGCGAGCGGCGTGCAGGGCACGATGCCGGGCAGGCCGGTCGACAGCAGGCCTGCCGTCAGCGGATGGAACCCGTCGACGTCTTTCAATGGCGCAATCGCCTCGATCACCTTGCGCTGATCGATCTGCGGCGGCAGCGGTAGCTGGACCAGAATGCCGTGCACGCTGGGATCCTGGTTCAGCCGCTCGATCAAATCCAACAGCTCAGCTTCGCTGGCGGTAGCCGGCAATTTGTAGAACAGCGAGCGCATATTGACAGCTGCGGTCTTGGCGGTCTTGCTCCGCACATAGATTTCGCTGGCTGGATTGTCACCAACCAGAACCACGGCTAGACCGGGCTCGATGCCATGCGCCATCGTCACGCGCTTGACGGCGGCGGCGACGGATTGGCTTAAGCCGGCAGCGATTTCTTTGCCGTCGATAATGTGGGCGGTCATTTTTTCCTTTCGGTGTCAATGAATATGTCAAGCGAGCGCCAGGATCTCCTCGATGGAGAGATGGCCGGGCACCACGGTGATAGGCACCGGGAAGGTTCCCGCGTGTCCGCCGGCGAGCGTCGAGACCAGGGGGCCCGGTCCCGAGGGATCTTTTGAAGCGCCGAGTACCAGCACCCCGATATCCTGATCCTCCTCAATCAGCCGGGTGATCTCCTCATCCTTCAAGCCTTCACGCACAATCTCCTCCGGCCCGAGGCTCTCAAACCCCATGGCCTTGAGCTTGCGGCTGAACAGGCGAAATACCGCTTTCGCTTTATTCAAACCCTCCTCGCGGGCGACTTCCTCAATGCCGAGCCAAGGCTGAAATTCGACGCCCGGCTCGATGACGTAAAGCAGCGCGAGTTGGCCGTGCGTGCGCTTGGCACGGCTCGCGGCGAAGGCAAGCGCGCTCTCACATTCAGGCGTCTCGTCCACAACGACGAGGAATTTGCGCTTGTGGCCTTCGGCATAAATCTCACGCTTCTTGCGAGGCTTGGCCGGTTTGGCGGTCTTCGATTTTACAGGGGCTTTGGTCTTGGCCATGAGGTCATGCTGCCATCAGTCGGGGCCGCCAACAAGCGGCGCCAGAACCCTCAAGCGAGATCGATGGCGAATCGCTTGAGGTCAGCGAGCGCCACGATCTCAAGTGTTGCCTCATGCGTGGCAGCGAGGATGACGCGCGGCGCGTTACCCGCTTCCAAGGCCTCCTGCCAGCGCGCGGCACACAGACACCAGCGGTCGCCTGGTTCAAGGCCGGGAAAGCCGAACTCGGGTTGCGGCGTCGAGAGATCGTTGCCGCGCGATTTGGAAAAGGCGAGGAACGCCGCCGTTACCTCCACACACACGGTATGAAGTCCTAGATCTTCGGGCCCGGTATGGCAGCAGCCGGAGCGATAGAAGCCGGTCAACGGCCGCTCCGAGCAGCTTTGCAGCGGCTCGCCATAAACGTTGCGTTGTCCCTCGAGCGGATGTGCGCGTCGCTCCTGCATGCGAGGCATAGTGCCCGATGCTGGCGAAGAGGTGAAGCCTTAGCGAACCGGATTGCGCTCAGGTAGGGGCATTGCAACGTTGCTAAGAGCAGTGACCGGTTTGCCGCTGCGTAGTGCCTTGAGTGCGTCAGGATCCAGCACCGGCACGGGAGGACCAGCCTCTTTACT
This sequence comes from Alphaproteobacteria bacterium, assembly GCA_016869535.1. Taxonomy (GTDB): domain Bacteria; phylum Pseudomonadota; class Alphaproteobacteria; order Rhizobiales; family Methyloligellaceae; genus Methyloceanibacter. The sequence goes on from VGDX01000001.1 coordinate 234,549, forward strand.
GTTCGCCGCCGCGGTGAGGGCCACCGGCATCGCATCAGCCGATGCCGCCACGACCGGCTTGTTACCACCGGCGGCGATCACCGTGCTGCAATCCTTCGGCAGATCTGCGAGTGTCATCGCCTTTTTCTTGGGAGCTGGCTTGGTATCGGGCTTTACCGTATCGGGTTTTACCGTATCCAGCTTTACCTGCTGCTCAGCCTGCCAGATCGCGGACTTACGAAGCATTTCGTACCAATTCTTCAATTCTTGGCCGCAGCCGTCGTCACCCAGCACCGGCTTCTGATTGTCGCATCCTGCGACGCCGGGCGGGCAGGAGAGGCGCACATGGAAATGATAATGGTGGTTCCACCAAGGCCTGACCTTGCCGAGCCATGCCCGTTCGTTGCCGATGCTCGGCGCCTGCTCGCATAGCGCCTTCTTGATCGCAGGATGTACGAAGATGCGTTCGAGCTCCGGATAGGAAGCGGCGCGCTTGATGAGCTTCACCTGCTGGATGGTGAACACGTTCGGATCGACGCTGAACGGGTCTTTCAGCATCGATAGAGCTTCTACATCTTCGCGCTCCTGCCAGCTGAGTGTGCGGTCGGGCATAGGGGTGAGCCAAATGTCGCCGTCTAGACCGATCTGATGACTGGTATGGCCGGTGAGCATTGGGCCGCCGCGCGGCTGCGACAGGTCACCGACAAGAAGACCCGGCCAGCCATCAAGCGCGCGCGCGTCACTGGCGAGCCGCTCCAGATAATCGATCAGGCGAGGATGCCCCCAATTTCGGTTCCGCGCCAGCCGCATCACCTGCCAGTTGGGCCCGTTGAGGGAGAGAGGAACGCCGCCTGAGAGGCAGCCTTTGGAATAGGCTCCGATCGCGCGGGCGGCGAGAGGCGCTGGCGTTGAAGCCGCGGCGAACAGTTCTTTGGCTGGAGGTCCCTTGGGTACGGGCTTCCGGGCAGGCTTAGCTTTTTTGGCCGTCGCGACAGCGGCCTTCGTGGTTGTCCCGGCTGGCTCGGCAGATACTGCCGTCCAGGAGAACAGCACGAGCGCAAGACTCAAGATCAGCTTCAGCATAGGCCCTCGACCCCGTGAGGCCCCGTCAAGGCTAAAGCCTAGCATAAATCATGGCGGCAATTAGAAGCCGAGACGTCTTTCCAGCTGCGAGCCACCTTTATTCAGTGCCTGTTCACCCGATATTCAGATGCCGAAAGCTAGGAAACGGCTCCATTTCACCTTACCCAAAGGGAGATGCAACCCTATGAGGCGCTTTCTGCTAGCTGGGCTGCTCGGCTTGATCCTCACGCTGCCCTATGCCGCCTATGCGGCGGTTGTCGCCAAGATCAACCTTTCGACCCAGAGAATGAGTGTCTATGTCGATGGCGAGCCACGTTACAGCTGGCCGGTCTCGACCGCGAGGGCCGGCTACCGCACACCCACCGGCACCTTCAAGCCCACGGCTTTGGTCCGTTACCACCGCTCGACCATCTATGATGGCTCGCCCATGCCGCACTCGATCTTCTTTCTGCGCGGCTACGCCATTCACGGTTCCTATGAGATCAAACATCTTGGGCGTCCGGCTTCGCATGGTTGCGTGCGGTTGCATCCCGAAAACGCCGCAAAGCTGTATTCCCTCGTCCAGCGGTACGGGCCGGGCAAGACGCGCATAAAGATCACGCCTTAAGCGATACAGAGGGGAGGCATTATGGATTTTAATTTGCTGATATGGGCGGGCGCCTGCCTGGTGATCGCCGTGATCGCCTGGGTTATCGGCTATTCGCGATATGCTACCCGCTCGTCCAGCTGGGCCAAATTCATGTTCGTCTTCTTTTTGGTGTTATTCGTCACGCTCCTGATTCTCAGCTTGATCGGCGTTGAGCCCGAGGCACCACCTGCTCTAGCGCCCGCAACTTGATGGCGGGGGCGTACCGCGAAAGCGGTCGTCCATCCAGGCGAGTGCCGCATTGACACTCTCCTTGGCGGCGAAAACATGGGACACGCCGGGGAGCTCGACGAAGTGGACCCGCGTGCCTTGCGCGCAGAGCACGTCGCCATATTGCTTGGTAATCGCGGGAAGCACGGTCGTGTCAGCGGTTCCTTGTGCGAGAAACACCGGTGCTTCGATTCTGCCTTTTCCGGGAGAGTTGCTCTCCATGATTCCTTTCCACGGCTCGGTCTCGGCGGGGTTCGCCTTCAGGTATTTTTCGTGGGTGAGGGGCTTCTCCGCTTGGTCAAGCGCCACGAACTGGGCAATCGATTCGATGCAGTCCTGCGCCATTTCCTCATACACGCTCATGGCGTCAGGCTCGACGAGGCTCGATGCCGGCGTATTGGTAAGCTTAGACCAGGAGTAGAGCGCCATGGCGGTAAGCTCCTTGCCCGCGGAACTCGACTTGTCGGCATTGAACAACTCAATGAGGTAGGTGGCGGGTGATGCCGCGGCGACGCCGACAAGCTTCAGATCCGGCGCATAACCTTCAGCAGCAACTTCACCGGTATAAAGCGCGGCGTGACCGCCTTGGCTGTGTCCCCAAACCACGAAGCGTTCAGATGCGCCGGACCGTGGCAGATTGCGCGCGGCGCGAACCGAATCGAGCACCGCGCGTCCTTCGCTCGCACCGATCAGATAAGGGTGGACCCCTGGCGCGCCGAGCCCGGGATAATCGGTGGCAACGACAACGTAACCTTTGGCTAGCATGTCGGCGAGACCCCAGGTCATGCCAGCGACATCAGGCATCAAAGAAGGCGCGCAAGCCTCGACCACGCCGCTGGTCGGATGCGCCCATGCGATCACGTTGCGCCCCCCCGCCGGCGGCTCTCCGGCCGGGATGAATATCGCCGCCGAAACCTCAATCGGTTCGCCGTTCAACCCGGTCGAGCTGTAGAGAATGCGGAAGGCATCGCCGCCGCCAGGACCCCCACCGGTCAGCGGCCAGACATTGAGGATCGTTCCCGGCGGGTTCGCGAGCGCTTTGCCGCCGAAGCCGAAGCCAAGCCAAAATGCCACGAGAACTGTGGCCGTAAGTCCCAAACAATGCCCGATTTTTTGCATTCTCCACTCCCGTTTTGTCGCAGAGGGATGATAGCCCGTTTACGCGACCGCGCGCATCCGCCCTAGACGAAGGCATTTCAATCCGCCGATTTCCGAGTCACTATTAGGCCAGACGCCAAGATTTGGCCCGTAGGATTGATCCGCGGGCAATGGTTAAGTCGGGGGTTTTGAGAATGTCATTAGCTGCCAGCACGATCGACGCCTTGATCAACCGTATCGGGCCGGTCACCACGCCTTTTATTGTCGAATTACCGGATGGCGAGACGCGCAGCGTGGGCGAGGGGAAGCCCGAGTTCCATGTGGCCTTGCGCAACGAGCGCGCGCTTCGGGCAGTACGTTCGCTCGATGAGGGCAATATATCCGAAGCCTATGTACAGGGTGATATCGACATCGAGGGTGACATGCTGAAGCCCTTCCAGCTGCGTAGCTCGCTACATGATCGCCATCCTTTGGTGCTGGCTTGGCGCTTCATCGAGCCGTTGTTGTTCGGGCAGGTCTATACCAACAAGCAGGCGATCGCCTCCCATTACAATCTCGACCCGAAACTCTTCCTGAGTTTTCTCGATCCGGTGTTCCCGGCCTACAGCCAGGGTGTTTATGAGCATGACGATGAACCTTTGTCGAAAGCACTCGAGCGGAAGTTCGACTGGGCAATCGAGAAATGCGAACTTGGTCCAGGAAAGAGAGTTCTGGAAATCGGTCCCGGCTGGGGCGCGTTCGCCGGCCATGCGCTACAAGCCGGCGTACACTTCACCGGCATCACCAATTCCGAAGTGTCGCAATCTTATCTCAGGGGGAAGCTCGCCAATTTCGGCGACAGGTTCGACATCGTGCTCACCGATTTCTACGATTACGAGCCGGAAGAGCCGTTCGACGCGATCGTCATCATGGGTGTTATCGAGCACCTGCCGGATTACGAACGGGTGCTGAAGAAATTCTCACGCTTGCTCAAACCGGACGGGCGTGTGTTCCTCGACGGCAGTGCCGCCAAGAAAAAATACGAGCTGTCGACCTTCATGGTGCGACACATCTATCCCGGCAATCACTCCTTCCTGGTGCTTGACGACTTTATCAATAAGCTCTTCAAGACCGATCTCGAAGTTTCGGAAATCCATGACGATCGTTGGAGCTACTTCCTTACTTTCCGGCAATGGGCGCAAAATCTCGATGCGCATAAGGATTATGTGCGAGCAACCTTCGGCGATTTCGAATTCCGTAAGTTCAGGCTGTATCTATGGGGCGCAACCAATGAGTTCCTGCAGCGCAGCCTCGATTGCTACCGGATGATCCTGCACAAACCAGCTTAGACTGGGCGCCCGTTCCCTCTCGTGGGTTTTCAGCCCTTGTGCCATAGCGGCTTACTCGCCATCTAAGCCAGCATAACCTTGGCTTTCGGAGGTGGAACCCTCTGAAGGGTCATGCATTTTTTACGCTACAGGGTCTTTTGTAAGCGTGAGAGGCAAGGTTCGCATGACCAATGTGGCGTTTGACGAACACGCCGCGCCGTCGATTGCGCGGGCGTTGCAGCAGGCGCTGAGTTCATGGGACAAGCTTCTCGAGTGGCTGCCGATCGGCGTCTATGCGTGCGATCGCGACGGTTATCTCGTCCAATACAATCAGCGCGCCCTTGAGCTTTGGGGCCATGCTCCCGACCCCGCCGAGGAACGGCATCGCTATTGCGGGACATATAAAGCTTACAGATCTAACGGTGAAGAGCTCGAGCCGGCCGAGATGCCGATGGCCGAGATGCTGGCGTCAGGACGGCCGATCCGCGATCGTGAGCTAGACGTCGAGCGGCCTGACGGGACGCGACTGACGCTTCTCGGTCATTTCGACCCATTGTTCGACGACGAGGGCAATCTTGTCGGCGGTGTCGGCTGTTTCCAGGATATCACCGCGCGAAAGCTCGCCGAAGACAGGTTGGGGGAACGCGAGACATGGCATCGCGCGCTGCTCGATGCCCTTCCTGCGGCCATCTACACCACCGATGCCGAGGGACGCCTTACCTTTTACAATCAAGCCGCCGTCGATCTATCCGGGAGAACCCCGATCCTTGGCACCGATGCCTGGAGCGTGGGCGGAAAATTGTTTTGGCCCGACGGCACACCGATCGCTTACGAAGATTGTCCCATGGCCATGGCGCTCAAGACTGGCCAGCCGGTGCGCGGTACAGAGAAGATCGTCGAACGCCCCGACGGCACGCGCGTCCCCATTCTGCCCTATCCAACACCGCTTCACGATACCGAAGGCCGCATGATCGGCGCAGTAAACATGTTGGTCGATATCACGGAGCGCAAACACGCCGAGGAGCAGAAGACGCTGCTCCTGCGTGAGCTTGCGCATCGCGTCAACAACAGCTTTGCAGTGATCCTCGCCATCACACAGCAGAGTTTGCGCAACGCGACATCGCCTGAAGCCTTTGCTGCCTCTTTCACGGGACGTCTTCAGGCGTTGGCGCAAGCGCATAACCTGCTATTGGCGAAAGACTGGGCCGGCGCCGATCTCGCCGAGCTTGCCAAGGGACAACTGGCTCCATTCTGTCTCGACGTGGCGGAACGCTGTGACATCAAGGGGCCGAGAGTCAGGCTCCTGCCGACCCAAGTGATTGCACTCGGCGTTGTATTGCATGAACTAGGTACCAATGCCGCGAAATACGGCGCGCTTTCCAACAATTGCGGCAAGGTATCGCTCAACTGGACCGTGTCTGACGGTCGTGTGCGTCTTATCTGGACTGAACGCGACGGACCGCAGGTCTCGCCGCCATCGCGCAAGGGCCTTGGCAGCAAGCTGATCGAGCGGGGGCTTCCGTCTGCGACCATCGATTGGCGGTTCGATCCCGGTGGAGTGGTTTGCAGCATCGACCTGCCGCTCGACATACAAACCAGACGAGCTCTCCAGACCTTTAGAATCCAAACCAGTATCTCACTTGACGCCTTTTTTCTTGGCGGGCGAGGCTACCGCCCATAACCACAAGGGAGGGGTTAAATGTGCAAGCTTTGTGAGTCTTCGCTGCCCATTTTGTCGCGGCGGAGCATGATGGCCGGAGCGGCGGCCTTGCTTACCGCGAGCGCCTTGCCTCATAGCACGCGCGCGGAGGAGAAAGCCGCAGCCCAGAATGCGATTCCTCCCGCCGAAGCGCTCGAGCGTCTGATGCAAGGCAATGCGCGCTACGCCGCCAATACACCCAATGAAAGAGATTTCTCGGCGGAACGGGCTGCCCGTGCCCAGGCGCAGTTTCCGGTCGCGGCGATCGTGAGTTGTTCGGATAGCCGGGTGGTGCCCGATCTCGTGTTCGATCAGTCACCAGGCGACCTCTTCGTAGTGAGACTGGCAGGAAATATCGTCGATGACGACGTCTATGCGAGCCTCGAATATGCCGTGATGGTCTTGAACGCACCGCTCGTCTTTATCATGGGCCATACGAGTTGCGGCGCGGTCGAGGCGGCGATCAAGGTGGTCAAAGACCGCGTCGAGCTCCCCGGTCATCTGCCCGGCCTGATCGCAGCGATCGAGCCCGCTGTAATCGCGGCGCACGCCCGCCACCCGAGCGATCTCCTCGCAGCCGCCATAGAGGAAAATGTCCTGCATGGCATGAAGGAGATGAGAAAAGATTCAAAGATCATCGCCGAGGCGTTTGACGCCAAGAGAATCGATATTGCGGGCGGTGTTTATGACATCGCCACCGGCAAGGTGAACCTGCTTCAATCGTAGGACCGACCTCGGCCGGCGCCGGTCCCAGGAATGATTTCCAGCGGGACCGGCGTCTCTCGGTTATGCCTATTCGCTTAGCGTGCTAATTTCTGTGCAAGGGGCTCGAACTCAGTCACCGGGAGGAAATAATGCTTCACCGCGTTGCGATTTTCACCCTCATCACCGCCTTCAGTCTCAGCACGACGCCCTCCATCGCCTGCACCGGCATTAGCCTGAAGGCGGAGGACGGCGCCGCCATTCGCGGCCGCACGCTCGAGTTCGGCTTTCCCATGGGATCGAATGTGATCGTCATCCCGGCCGGTAAGGAATTCAGCGGCACGCTGCCAGACGGCGGCAAAGGTCTCACTTACACCACGCGTTATGGCATTGTCGGCGCCGATGCTCTCAACCTGCCGGTCATTCTCGACGGCATCAACGATCAAGGTCTCGCTGTCGGCCTGTTCTATTTTCCTGGCTACGCAAGCTTTACGCCAGTGACTGCCGACAATGCCAAGCGCGCCCTCGCGCCGCACGAGTTCGGTCTATGGGTTCTTGCCAATTTCGCCACGGTTGATGAGGTGAAAGCAGGCGTGAAGGATATCGTCTTGGTGCCGACGCCGGCGAAGGGTCTCGGCAGTCCGCAAGGCGCGGTGGCGCCCGCGCATTTCTTCATACAAGACAAAAGCGGTAAGTCGATCGCGATTGAGCCTGTCGACAACACGCTGAAAGTGCATGATGCGCCACTCGGTATCATGACCAACGCACCGACCTACGATTGGCATATGACCAATCTCAACAACTACCTGAACCTTAGCGTGAAGGACGTCGACTCCGAGAAACTTGGTCCGGTGACGCTGAATGCGGTCAGTTCGGGTTTTGGCTTGCATGGGCTGCCCGGCGACTTCACCTCACCCTCGCGCTTCGTACGCGCGGCGATCTTCGGCCAGGCGGCGACGCCCAATCCCAAGGCCGAAGATGCAGTCTTCAGCGCGTTCCACATCTTGAATCAGTTTGACATCCCGAAAGGCTCAGTGATCAACGCCTCGGTCGGCAGCGCCCAGCCTGAGACCACCGAGTGGACGAGCGTCTCGGACCTCAAGAACCTGCGCTGGTATTTTCGCACGTTCGAGGACCAGTCGATCCGCATGGTCGATCTGAAGGAGGCACTCGAAGCTGCCAAGGGGGCGATCATGACGATCTCCATGGAGTCCAAGCAGCCGTTCGCCAATGTCTCGGCCGATGTGGAAAGCGGCAATTAGGCGCTCAATGGCCTGTTTTCGAGAGGGAGACAGGGACAGATTTGCCGAATAAGATCGGCGCCCAAGAGTAATCTCGGGTTTGGCGCTTCCATGTCTTTTCGAGTGCGGCACATTTCTTTGGCGGTCTTGGCCGCCGTTCTACTCACCGTCCTGGCCTTGACCGGCCTGAAGGCTAAAGCTCAGGAAGAGAGTCCGGCGCTTTGGAGCGCTGAGACACCCTGCGAAAATTACCGCCACCCTTACGAAGCCGATCTCTGCCAGCAATGGCGCCAGGCACAAGCGGCTGAAGAAACGGCACTGGCGGATAAGCAGACCGCGACCGCCACGCAGCGCGCGGCGCGGCATGCCTGGTTGCAGACTTTGATTGCGGCTGCGGTAGCAACCCTATTGTCGCTGATCGGGCTTGCTCTGCTTGCCGGGGCATATGTCATTTGGAGGGCTGCCCGTGCCTTCGAACAGGCGCGCCGGCAGGAGCTTAGGGCCTATGTCGACGTGGACAAGCTCGAGTTTGTCGAAGCGCCGGAGACAGAGGGCATCGTCAAGATCAAGCTCGTGTTCAAGAACAGCGGCCAAACGCCTGCCTTCGATCAGCGCAGCGCCGCCGAAGTCAAGGTTCACGAGCCGGAAGATGGCGCGGAGGTTCCCATAATGCCGTTGCCGGATCGCGCGGCGAATTCAGGCACGCAGCGGCTAGGGCGCGACGCGATCAGCGCCAGCATCGTCGAGTGCAAAGCGACCCGCAACATCGCCGATCGTGTGAGCAAGGGCAATGCGGTGATCCTGGTGTGGGGATGGACGGAATATGTCGATATTTTCGACCAGGAGCGGAAGACGGCGTTCCATTATGTCTGCGATGCCGAGACGCTCAAATCGGGCCTGATCTTCAAGCCCGTGCAGCGGAGCGACGAGATCACCTGATCCGCCCGCCGGAAAAAATGCCAGCGGGCCGCGACGGCCCGCTGGGCTAACGCCTTCTGCTAGCAGTCGTATCTCCATACGCCACGGCGATTAAGCCGCCAAAAGCAGTGCGAGCGATGGGGCGGACCCCAGCCATAAGCGTAAGGCGGGACGTAGCCGGTATAACCAGGCGTCCACCAGCAGGCACCGGGGCCGCAGCGCCAGCGCGCATCGGCATCGCCGGTCTGGGTGATGACCAACAACCCGGCAGCTAAGGCAAGAAGAACAAACAGATTTTTGACCACGTGGGTCCTCCTTTTGACGACAGTCGTTAGGCCGCGGAGCATAGCAAATCGCGCGCCCCACACGCGAGCCCCGGCGCAATCGCGGTTAAAATCGGCGGCTTCGCGCGTCCCTTTTACAGGGAAACTCTACCGGTATTGCGCGTTTTTGCCCGGAAACACGCCATGTCGGCGGGCGCACCCCCGGAAACCCGCAAAATCACGCTTTCGCGTTCCGCCAGGGCCGCCGATCGTCTAGGCTCATCCCTCATGTCGCCCCGCTCAGCCCTCCCCCTGTTCACCAAGCCCTCGGATCAGCGCACGGCGATCCTGCAAGGCCTGCTCATCGCCGCCATCGTCATCACCGGCCTCTATGTCGGGCGCGACGTGCTGCTCCCGCTCGCGCTTGCCATCCTGCTCGCCTTCGTGCTGTCGCCGCCGCTGCTCTTCCTCCGCAAGCTCAAAGTGCCGCGCGTCGCCGCCGTCGCCATCGTCGTCGCCTTTGCCTTCGCCATCATCTTCGCGCTCGGCTGGCTGTTGTCGCGCGAGGCGACGCAACTCGCCGCCGATCTGCCCGCCTATCAGCAGGCGCTCAGCGAAAAGATCAAAGGCTTACGCGATAGCACCTCCGCCTCGCCCGTGTTCAAGAAAGCCGGCGAGGTCGTCTCCAAACTGGAAGAGCAGCTGCTCGAACCCGAGGCCGACGGGCAGGCGCCGGACGCCGCCGTCACGCCCGCGCCGCCGCGAGCCGAACTCGAAGACGCACGCGATGACGACAAGCCGATCCAGGTCGAGATCACCGCGCGCGAGCCGACCGGCTTCGAGCTCTTCCGCCGCATCGCCGGCACGGTGCTGCCGCCGCTCGCCATCGCCGGCATCGTGCTGATCTTCGTCGTGTTCATCCTCCTGAAGCGCGAAGATTTGCGCGACCGCCTCATCCGGCTCGCGGGCTCCTCCGACATGCAGCGCGCCACCACCACCATGAACGACGCGGCGCACCGCTTGAGCAAATTCTTCCTGCGCCAGCTCCTGATCAACTCCGCCTACGGCGCCTTCATGACGCTCGCGCTGTGGTCGATCGGCATACCGAGCCCGATCGTGTGGGGCGCGCTCGCCGCGTTGATGCGCTTCGTGCCGTTCATCGGCTCCTATATCGCCGCCATACCGCCCATGCTGCTCGCCGCCATGATCGATCCCGGCTGGTCGATGGTGGCGCTGGTGCTTGCGCTCTACGTGGTCGGCGAGATGGTCATGGGCCAGGTGATCGAGCCCTTGGTGTTCGGCCGCGGCACCGGCGTGTCGCCGCTCGCGCTCGTAGTCTCGACCGTGTTCTGGACGTGGTTATGGGGGCCGCTCGGGCTGGTGCTCGCTTATCCGCTCACCGTCTGCCTCGCCGTGCTCGGGCGGCATGTCGAGGGCCTGCAATTCTTCGACGTGCTGTTGTCGAACGAGCCGGCGCTGACGCCGGAGCAGAGCTTCTATCAGCGCACGCTGTCTGGCGACGCGGCCGAGGCCACTTACGAGGCCGAACTCGCGCTGAAGGACGAGAGCCTGCAGGCCTATCTCGGCACGGTGGCGCTTGGCGGGCTGAAGCTTGCCGGGCGCGACGCGGCGGCCGGGCGGCTCGACGCCGAGCAGGCGGAGCGGATCGGCGCCACGGTCAAGGAGATGCTGGAAGACCTCGCCGATTTTGAGCCGCGCCGCTGGTTCGCCAAGCTTCGCGGCAAGCCCAAGAATGGCGACAAGGAGGAACAGAGCGGGCTCGCTTCGCTCGAAGGGAACGAGGAGGAGGAAGAAGAAGAGACGCTGCCGGTGATCGAGCGCTCGGAGCTGGCGCCGGGTTGGGTGGTTGAGCACCCGGTGCTCGCCATCGGCGCGCGGAACCCGCTCGACGAGGCGGCCGCCGCCATGCTCGCCGCCGTATTGAACAAGCGGGGGCTGGCCGCCAAGGCGCTGCCGGCCGAGACTTTGTCAGCGGGGCACATCGCTTCGCTGCATGGCACGGAGTCAAAGCTCGTCTGCATCTCTTATCTTGGGCTCGGCAAGGGCCCGGCGCCGATCCGCTATCTCGTGCGGCGCCTGAGGCGCATCCTGCCTGAGGGCACGCTCATTCTCGTTGCCTGCTGGACCGACGAGGATCACGCCAAGGATGTGCTTGAGCGGCTCAAAGTGGCCGAGGCCGACGCCTATGCCACGTCTTTGAGCGGCGCGGTCGAGATCTGCGTCAAGGCGGCGCGCGGCGAGCTGAAGGCCGAGAAGGCGGAAGCGGAAGATGAGGAGGAGGGCGGAACGCCCGACGCCCCGCCGCCGCGCAAACCGGCACCGCGCCGCGTGGCTTAAAGCACATCGTGGGGATTTTCGCCGCTACAAAATAAAATCGCCCTTCACCAGACTGCCGACGTCCACCCTGATCTCGAAATCAACCTTACCGTCGCCGTTGACGTCGCCCTGGATGGTGACCTTCGAGCCGTGGTCGTTATAACGCAGTTCTCCGGCCTTGCCGCTGAATTTATCGACGCCGATGAATGAGAATTTCTGATTGCCGCCGTTCTTGGTATTGGCGTCGATGTCCTCGAGGTCGATCTTGTCGTTCTGGCCGCGCGAAAAATCCTTAATCGTGTCGCGGTTATTACCGGACTTAGTCTCGGAAATATCGTTGAAGTCGAACCGATCGGCGTCGAATCCACCTGTGAGGATATCGAGCCCCTTGCCGCCGACTAGGATGTCCTTGCCAGCATCGCCGCGCAGAGTGTCGTTGCCCGACCCGCCATCAAGCGTGTCATTAGCATCGTCGCCTCTCAGCGCGTCGTTGCCGGAACCTCCCTTGATAATGTCTTTGCCGGCATCGCCGCGCAGAGTGTCGTTCCCCGACCCGCCATCAAGCGTGTCATTGCCGCCGTTGCCGCGCAAAATGTCATCATTTATGCCGCCGGTGATTTGGTCGTTGGCAGAGCCGCCGAAGAGCTGGTCGCCGAAGGCCTGCGGACCCCCTTTGATGATAGTCGGGACATTGGGCGCTTTGATGATAGCCGAGCCGGCGGTGTTGGTCTGGTCGGCGGTGATGATGACTTTGTCGTTGGGGCTCCAGTTCTGGAATGTAAAGTTTGAAAGATCGATATCCGGTGACAAGTTCGCGTCCGAATGGCCGGATTGGATATTCGCAGGATTAGCCCACACCTCGAATGTATTCGCATCAGAGTCGCCGACGACAGTCGAATTGGGTGCGATGTGATCGTTGCTAAAGAAATTGCCGCCGCCAAATTTGAGATCGCTCGCGCCGTTAAAAACGATCTTGTTGATCCAGAAGATCGAGGCGTAGGAGAAATCGTTGTTGCCTCGCGCCTCGATGGTGTTGATTTCGCCCGTGACCGGTGCTGTGTTGAAGTTCGATTCTGTGCCGACGATGGTAACAGGCCGGGGATTGGCCGGCGGTGGAATCACATTGGCCAGGAAGACGAACGTATCGTTTCCGGTTGGCACATTGCTATTCGGTGTCCCTCCCGCCATGACGGTAAGGCCTGACTTGTCGAGAAAGATGGTATCGTCGCCGCTGCCGCCATAGAGGTTGTCCTGTCCACCCCAGCCGTGGATTACCTGGTCACCGTGTATAGTTTCATTTTCGTTCGGCGCGATAAAACCGAAGCCATCAAACCAGGTCTCAACGAAATCCGGCGAGAAGATCGAGACGTTACCGAGCGGCTGCGCAGCCTGCGTCTGAGAGTCGAGGACAAGAGCGCCGGTAGAGCTGAAAATCTTGAAGTTGATGTCTCCGCCTTGATCGAGAATACGAAAGCCGCCGCTCAAGGCGAAGTGATAATGCTCAACATTATCGAAGCCGGGCGGGTCGAGGTTCTCCGGGCTGTTTTTCTCGGGTAGGCGAAACTCGATTCTCGAATTGTCGGCGAAGGTGACAATATACTTGTATCCTTCAAACGATGATACAACTTCGAAGGTCGTGGACGCGATCTCGGCTTGTGGTTTGAAGCCGGTGGTGAAGCTGAAATAATCTTGGTAGCCGTCGAAGAGATTCGCCCCTGCATTGGCCATGGCCGCCTCCCGCGGTTATCGCGCGTATGAACGGGGGACCGGGGCTTGGCGGCCGTGGGCTATCGGGTCGTTGTTGGTTGCCGACACGGGCGCCGCGCGACGGGGTACCGCGCTTAACCGATGACGATAAGCCTACGCGTTCGCGTCCGCCAGCGATTTTTTAAGTATTGATAACGCCAATACTTTCACTTTAAGTTTATACAGCGCCGAATTCCCCAATCAAATCAAGCTTAACGGGCAAAGTTCTTGTCCAGGTTGGGCGTTACTTTGCCGCACGTAAGTCTCCGCGCGCTGTTTACCGTTAGACCGGCGCGTGGCACTCCGGCGTGTCGTTCTTGACGCTGTTGACGGCGCGGTTCACGGCGTAAGCCTCCATCAGCTTGGCGTCGTAAGGCTTGAGCAGGGCGCGTAATTCTTCGGATGTTGCGCCGGCGCCGAGCCAGCGATCGTAATCCTCCGGCATCAGCATCACCGGCATGCGGTCATGCACGCGGGCGACGAGATCGTTCGGGCCGCCGACGATGATGGCCGCCGACACGATGTCCTCACCGCCCTGCCGGGTGAATTCCCACAGCCCGGCGAAGGCGAACGGCTCGAGATCCTTGCGGGTGTAGCGCCAGGGCTGCTTGCCGTCGGCGCGCTGCTCCCACTCGAAGAAGCCGGTCGCCGGGATCAGGCAGCGGCGCTTACGGAAGGCTTCGCGGAACAGCGGCTTCTCATGAACCGTCTCGGCCCGCGCATTGATATGCGGGGCTTTCGGCTTCTCCTTCATCCAGGCGGGGATCAGGCCCCAGCGGGCCATCACCACTTCGCGCTCCCCGTCGCGCGGGTCGATGCGCACGATGGGGATGGCGTCGGTGGGCGCGATATTGTAGCGCGGCGGGAAATTCGATTGCGGCAGGCGCGCGGCCTTGAAGGCGCGGGCGTAGATTTCCTGGGCGATGACGAGGTCGTAACGGGCGCACATTCGGAAGCTAATCCGTGTAGATCTCCGAGCGCTTGGCGGCGAAGTCGTGGGTGGTGAGGAGGGTGGCGACAGCGCGGGCGATCTTCTCGCCGCCCGTCACCGAGGCCTCGATGGGATTGGCGTAGTCGTCCCTCTCGCTCATGATGAGCCGGAGATCGATCACCGGCAGGCCGCGCGCGAAAGCCTCGCGGGTGATCATGTCGTTATAGGCGGCAAGCGCGGTGTTGGACATGCCGGTCCGCGCGGCGTCGCTGTAGTGTGTATCGTGGATGGTGGCGATGGCGACCGGCAGCTTGCTGGCGAGCACCCCGTCGAGCATCTTGCGGTAGCTCGCGGTGAAATCCTCCCTGATTTCGTTGAGCTGCTCGAGCGCGTCGGCGACCGTGTCAGCCTCGTCCTCGAAGAAGGCTTCCAGCCCGAGCGCGTTGTCGCCGCCGACCGACAGCACGAGATGGCTCGCATCGGGGGGAAGCTGCTCGAGCTGGGTGGCGATGTCGGCATTGAGCGCGCTGTCGGCGGCAAGCACGGTCACCTGCCAGTCGCTGGGCAGAAGCGTCTTCAGTTGCGCGGCGACATCGGGTCCGCCCTCGGTATAGGCGGCATTGGCGAAAGCGGAATCGCCGAGCAGCACCACATGCTTGCCCGAAGCGGCTTGGGCGCGCGCCGGCAGAGCGGCGGCGCCTGCGATCAAAGCGAGGCCGGTCATCAGGCTTCGTCGTGTCAACGCGAATGGTGTGTCAGGCATGCGTCCCTCCCGCGTGAACAGCCATCGCTTTCGCATATCTCGCCGCGTCTGTCCTCTCCCTAAAGTCATGCCGCCTCGGCGAGGCGATCGCGCCGCCGCTGCGCATAGCCGAAAATCAGCGTGAGCGCGGCGCCTGTCAGCAAGCTGCCGGCGAGGAAGAACAACGCGGCGCTGAAGTCGCCGGTCTCCTGACGCAAGACGCCGATGACGGCCGGCGCGATCAAACCGCCGAGATTGCCGATCGAGTTGACCAGCGCCAGTCCGGCCGCGGCGCCAAGGCCGGTGAGGATGGCTGTGGGCAGGGACCAGAAGGCGCCGAGCGCGGCATAGATGCCAATCGTGACCAGGGTGAGCGCGATCATGGTGGGGAGCAGCGGACCGCTCACGGCGGACCAGATGAAGGCGATGCCGGCAAGAGCGAGCGGCAGCGCCGTATGCCAGATGCGTTCGCCGACGCGATCCGAGCGCCGTCCCCAGATCACCATGAGGGCGGCGGCGAAGACATAAGGGATGGCGGTGAGAAAACCGATCTTGAGCGGCGACAGGCCGAAAGTCTGGATCACCTGCGGCATCCAGAAGGCGATGCCGTAGAGCCCGGAGCAGAGGAAGAAATAGATCAGTCCGAGCATCAGGACACGCGGACGGATGAAGGCATGGCTGAGCTGGTGGTAGCCCGTCTCGCGGGTGACATCGGCCTCCGCCGCGAGCCGCGCTGTGAGCGCTTCGCGCTCCGCCACCGTGAGCCATGAGGCCTGCTCCGGCCGGTCGGTGAGGAAGCGCAGCGTGATAAGCCCGAGCAGCACGGCGGGCAGGCCCTCGATCAGGAACATCCACTGCCAGCCCTTGATGCCGAGAAAGCCGTCGAGTTCGAGCAGCGCGCCGGATAACGGTCCGCCGAATACGGTGGCGAGTGGCACCGCCGCCATGAACATGGCCACCACGCGGGCGCGCTCGCGGGCGGGAAACCAATAGGTCAGATAGAGGATGATGCCGGGAAAGAAGCCGGCCTCGGCCACGCCGAGCAGGAGGCGCAACAGATAGAAGCTGGTGACGCCGCTCACCAGCGCCATGGCCATCGACACGAGGCCCCAGCTGATCATGATGCGCGCGATCCAGATGCGCGCCCCGAAGCGGTGCAGCGCCAAATTGCTCGGCACCTCGAACAGGATGTAGCCGATGAAGAAAATGCCGGCGCCGGTGCCGAATACGGCGGGGGTGAAGCCGAGATCCTCGTTCATGGCGAGCGCGGCGAAACCGACATTCACCCGGTCGAGGAAACAGATGATGTAGCAAAGGATGAGAAACGGCATGAGTCGGCGCACGGCCTTGCCGACAGCAGACTGCAATGCCCGTTCCTGGTCCATGCCACCCCCCGATGCCCCTCGGAGGAGAGGCGGACCGTCAGTCATTGGAGTATTCTTGGGTCACTAGGCAAGCCGATTCGGCTCAAAATGGGGAGGATACGCAAATGGCAATTCCATTGGAGGCCGCCGCCGCGGCCATGCGCGAGGCCATGCGCGAGACGGTGAAGAAATATTCGCTGTGGTATCTCCTGCAGGGCGTGCTGCTGATCGTGGCCGGCGTTCTGGCGCTCGTCTATCCGATCATCGCGTCGGTGGCGATCATCACGCTGCTCGGCTGGATCCTGATCATCACCGGCGTGCTGCAGGGCATCAGCCTGATCGGCGCCCGCGACGTGCCGCATTACTGGCTGTCGCTGATCTCCGCGGTGCTCGCCATCGTCATCGGCCTGCTCTTGCTGCGTCAGCCCGATAGCGGGCTCCTGATCATGACCGTGCTGCTCATCGTCTATTTCATGGTCGAGGGCATCTCCAAGGTGATCTTCGCGCTCACCATCAAGCCGTTCCCCAATTGGGGCTGGGTGCTGGGAAGCGGGCTCGTCGGCATCCTGCTTGCGGTCTATCTGTGGGCGAACATGCCGGTCTCTTCCGAATGGGTGCTCGGCGTGCTGCTCGGCATTCTGCTTGTCAGTGAGGGCGTGGCGCTCGCCTATCTCGCCTGGAAAGTGCGCGAGCTCTGATCGGATTAAGTGAGCCCAGAAAAGCGGCGCCCCCGAGAGCGCGATCCCGGGGGCGTCTATTTAGCAGCTGAATTTTTGTCCGGAGAAATCGGCTCGGCGAAAACCTTCGCGACTTTGTTCCCCCGTCTGGCTGCTTCCCTCTTCGGCTGAGGATGAGACTCGATTGTCCGGGACCGGTCAAGACGTTAGGGGCCTTTTGCACAATAAGACCCCGGCTCTGCCGCATCTTCGCCGCAAATCAACCCGGGATGCGCAAGTTTGCGGCACGGTTGCAATTCAGGGTTAAAAGGCAAAGTCTTAGAATAGATTGCTAAGCGACTTTGAGCGTGTGTTCTTTGCCGCTCACCGGGTCGACGAAGATGAAGCGGCCACCATCGGCGCTTCCCAGCTGCTCGTTGGCGTTCAGAAGCTCGATGCCGAACACGGTGCCGTCCGGCGCAATGTCGACGATCAGGTCCTCGCTCACACGCAAAGCCTCGACCTCGGCGCCCTTCTCACGAAAGGCGATATAGGCGATGTTGCGGCTCGGGTCGTAGGTCAGTCTCATGGCTGTACTTCTGTGAGATATTTCACGATCACCGTTATCACAATGGTGGCCCCGTTCTCTACCACCACATAGGCCTCAATCTGCTTTCCGTTGAAATGCTTGCCGCGCCATCGAACTTCTCTCTGGAATTTAAGCCGAAACCCGTGTCTTCCATGCTTTGCTGGAAAACGCTCACCTTCGGCAATGGTTTGGTTAACTTCTTCTTCGCTGGCGCCGCGGGCCTTCATGCGTGCCCGTGCATGAGGGTGTATCTCTATCCTCATAGAGAAACGTTACTGTGTCCTTCGCCGCACGTCCATGAATAGCTAATCGGCATCCATCTTCAGCGCGGCGATGAAGGCCTCCTGAGGAATGTCGACCTTGCCGAAGCTTCGCATCTTCTTCTTGCCGGCCTTCTGCTTCTCCAGAAGCTTGCGTTTGCGGGTGATGTCGCCGCCATAGCATTTGGCGGTCACGTCCTTGCGCAACGCGCTGATCGTCTCGCGCGCGATGACCTTGCCGCCGATCGCCGCCTGGATCGGGATCTTGAACATGTGGCGCGGGATGAGGTCTTTCAGCTTCTCCACCATGGCTCTGCCGCGCATCTCGGCGCGCGAGCGGTTGACGATGATCGACAGGGCATCGACCGGATCGTCGTTGACGAGCAACGCCATCTTGACCAGGTCGCCGTCTTCGTAGCCGGTGATGTGGTAATCGAACGAGGCATAGCCACGGCTCACCGATTTCAGCCGGTCGTAGAAATCGAACACCACTTCGTTGAGCGGCAGTTCGTAGACCACCATGGCGCGGCTGCCGGCATAGGTCAGGTTCTTCTGCCGCCCGCGCCGGTCCTCACAGAGCTTGAGCACCGAGCCCAGATGCTCATCCGGCACGAGGATGGTCGCCTCGATCCACGGCTCCTCGATCTTGGCGATCTTCTGCGGCTCGGGCATGTCGGCCGGATTGTGCAGCTCCTTCATGGTGCCGTCGGTGAGATAGACGCGATAAATCACGCTCGGCGCGGTGGCGATCAGGTCGAGATCGAACTCGCGCTCGAGCCGCTCGCGGATGATCTCCAGATGCAGCAGGCCGAGAAAACCGCAGCGGAAGCCGAAGCCGAGCGCGGCCGAGGTCTCCATCTCGTAGGAGAAGCTCGCATCGTTCAGTCTGAGCTTGGCCACGGCCTCGCGCAGATCCTCGAAATCGGATGCATCAACCGGGAACAGGCCGCAGAACACCACGGGCTGCGCCGGCTTGAAGCCGGCCAGCGGGGTGTCGGCGCCGCGCTTCTCCTCGGTGACGGTGTCGCCGACGCGGGTATCGGCGACCTGGCGGATCGATGCGGTGAAGAAGCCGATCTCGCCCGGGCCGAGCCGGTCGCGCATTTCCTGCTTGGGACGGAAGATGCCGACACGGTCCACCTGATAGGCGGCGCCGGTGGACATCAGCTTGATGCGGCTCCCCTTGGTGAGCGTGCCGTCGAAAATGCGCACCAGCACCACCACGCCGAGATAAGCGTCGTACCAGCTGTCGACCAGCAGCGCCTTGAGCGGCGCCTGCGCGTCGCCCGTCGGCGCGGGGAGACGATGTACGATGGCTTCCAGCACGTCTTCCACGCCGCGGCCGGTCTTGGCGGAAATTTCCAGCGCATCATGCGCGTCGAGCCCGATCACGTCTTCGATCTGCTCGCGCACCCGGTCGGGTTCGGCCGCCGGCAAATCGATCTTGTTCAGAACCGGCACCACTTCGTGATGGTTGTCGAGCGCCTGATAGACATTGGCGAGTGTCTGCGCCTCGACCCCTTGCGTGGCATCGACCACGAGAAGCGATCCCTCGCAGGCGGCAAGCGAGCGATTCACCTCATAGGCGAAATCGACATGGCCCGGCGTGTCGATCAGGTTCAGTTCGTAAAGCTGTCCGTCATGCGCACGGTAATCCAGGCGCACGGTCTGCGCCTTGATGGTGATGCCGCGCTCCCGCTCGATATCCATCGAATCGAGCACCTGCTCCTTCATCTCCCGGGCCGTAAGGCCGCCGCATAACTGGATCAGCCGGTCGGCGAGCGTCGACTTGCCGTGGTCGATATGGGCGATGATGGAGAAGTTGCGGATGCGGGAGAGGGAGGTTGCCTCTTTTGGACTCATGGCGGGCTAGGTAGGGGCGCGGGCGCCCGCCGGTCAAGCGCGGGAGGGAGAAAATGCGGCAAAACCGTGAGGTTGCCATAAATTTTTCGTTGTCAGGTCCTAGGCCGGGTCTGCTAGAAGGGGCTCCTCAACCGATTGGAGAATAGAACATGCTCAAGCAAGTGCTTTGCGCCGCGGTTGCGGCCGGTTTTATTGCTGCCGCTTTCACGCCTGTCCAGGCAGCCTCGGTCGCTCCCGGAACGCCGTGCAAAGAGGCGGCAAAGATGTCGTATCCGGACGATCGCAAGATGCGTCACCACTACAAGAAGTCTTGCAAGCACAACTGGAAGCACGCTCAGAAGGGCTAATCGGCTTTACCGGTTCAGTAGCCACGGAAAGGGGCCCTTGCGGCCCCTTTTCTTTTTCAGATGCCGGCATACCATTCGTAACCACGGTCTTCCCAATAGCCGCCGCGCCCGCGGCGAATCCTGGCGAGATCGTCGACGGCTTCGATGCGCATGACGTATTTCGGCATCTTGTAGCCAAGCTGCCGTTCGACCCGCAGCCTGACCGGCGCGCCGTGCGGGATGGGCAGAACCTGATCGTTCATCTCGTAGGCGAGAATGGTCTGCGCGTGGAACGCATCGTCCAACCCGATCGATTCGTAATATTTGCCGGCCTCGGTGCCGGTTTTGCCCAGATCGTCGGCGCAATAGAACACGATGTAGCGCGCATCCGCCTTGAGGCCCGCGCGTTCGAGCAGACCGTGCAGCGGCACGCCCTTCCATTTGCCGATGCAGCTCCATCCCTCCACGCAATCATGCCGCGTGATCTGCGTGCGCGAAGGCAAGGCGCGTAGCTCGTCAAGCGAAAGCTCGAGGGGCTGCTCGACCAGCCCGCCAAGCGTGAGCTTCCAGTCGGCGAAGCCGTTCTCGGCATGGGCGACATATTGCGGGTCGCGAGGATTGATCGAGCCGTTGGCACGGAAATTTTTGGAAATATCGGCCTCGGAGAATTCCCGCGCCAGCGCTTGCGGCGTGAGCAGCGCCTGTTGTGTGACCCGTGTCAGCGGCTCCGCCAAATCGAGAATTCTCCTCACCCACGGCTCGCTCGACAGCGCGTCGCAGCCACCGAGCATGGCGGTGCCCGCCAGCGCCATGCCGCGCGTGAGGAAATTGCGGCGATCGATAGGGTTTCCGGAACTCATGGCTTGTCCTCTGCGGGTTCGACGACGTAGCGGCCGGTAATCATGGAGCGAAGATTGTTCCAGGCGCCCGAGACGAGCACCATGACGATATGGACCACGAAGAACAGGACGATCAGGCTCGCGGTCACGAAATGGATGGTGCGCGCGGTTTGCCGCCCGCCCATCACGTCAAGCAGCCAGGGCCAGGCCGCGTCCATGCCCGGCGACATGCCAAGCCCCGACAGCAGCATCAGCGGCAGAAGCATGAGAACGACGACGAGGTAGCTCAGCTTCTGCAGCACATTATAGCGTTTCGCCTCTTCGCCCTTGGGGAATCTGAAGCGCAAATGCTCCCGGATCGAGGCGCCGATATGCTTGAGCTCCGGTTTCGACGGCGCGAGGTCGCGCCTGAGATGGCCGCTTGCAAGGCTCCACAGGAGATAGATCACGCCGTTGAACAGGAACAGCCAGGCAAAGAAGAAGTGCCAGCGCCGCCCCATGGCGAGATCGCGATAGCCGGGGAGGGTGACCGACCAGGGAAAGCCGTATCGCTGATAACCGCTCTCGGCGTCGCCGCCGGCGCCGAACACGCCCGTGGTGTCGAAGCTGTAACCGAACAGCGTGGTCTCGCCGCGCATCGCTTCGCCGTCGCGTACCGCCTTCATGGCCAGGATGGGATGATCGAAATCCGAGGCCTGGCCGAGATAGAGCGCCGGATGCGCGTTGAAGATCTGCATTCCGCTCATGAGTAGGACGAGCAGGATCAGCGCGTTGATCCAATGCGTCAGCCGTACGGTGCGCGAATGGCGGTAGACGACTTCGTCCTGCTTCATTGGGTAGCCTCTTTGCGGCGCCAATGGAAATAAACGCCATTCCCGGCCAATCGCAAAGAGGCCCTCGCGTGGGCGTGAAATAAAGTGAAGCCCGCCGGGCATTTATTAGACGTTTGGGAGCCCCCCGCCAGGGCTTGGCCGGGGCGGTCTTTAGAGCAGGAAATCGGCGTCGGTCAGGGTCGGCGCGTTGACCAGCCTGATCTCGAAATCGGCCTCGCCGTCGCCGTCGGTGTCGCCCTGAATAATATTTCCACCCTGGCGCAATTCGCCCGCCACCCCGGTGAACGCATCATCGCCGATGAAGGTGAAATCCTGCTTGCCGCCCATCATGGTGTCGGCATCGATGTCGCGGAGATCGATGCGGTCGCCTTGCGACTGGCTGAAATCGTGGATCGTGTCGCGGCCTGCTCCGGCCGGACTGTCGGACACTTTGTTGAAGTCGAAGCGGTCGGCGCCGGCGCCGCCATGCGAATTGTCACGGCCATGGTCGCCGGTGAGAATATCGTTGCCGGCGCTGCCGAACAGGTGGTCGTTGCCCTTGCCGCCATAAAGCTTGTCGTTGCCCTTCTCGCCGCGCAGCGTGTCGTTGCCATCGTCACCGTAGAGCGTGTCGTTGCCTCTGCCGCCTTCGAAATTGTCGTTGCCCGCCTTACCCTTGAGGATGTCGTTCTTTTTGCCCGCGGAGAATGTGTCCTTGCCGCTGTTGCCGGTCATGTGGATGTCTTGGCTGTCGATAAAGCTCTCCAGCGAACTCGCCGTGAGCGCTTTCTTGACGGCAAGCTTCGGCGACAGGTCGATCTGAAGCTGAGCGGCGGAGCCCTTGTCGATCGTTATGCGGGAGACGAGGCCGTCAGTGGGAATGCCGATGAGCGAGTATTTGAAGCCGGAACCTCTGACGTCGAAGGTGAAATTGTGGTTGTTGTCCTCGCCGGTGAAGCGCGCCGCGCCGCGCGGGTCGATGTCGTCGACATGGGCAACGTGGCCCAAGAGCCCTCTGACGTCCACATTGGACTTGGTCAGGACTTTGATCGTGATCGCCATTGGCCGTTCACCATGAGAAAAGCGCGGAAATACATCCTATAGGATCGATTCTACAGGGTTTATCTATGGCGTCCGGCGCCAACAGCAAACCCGACATATATTGCCCATTTCCCTGTCCGTCACCTAACCTGCCCGGCCCGGGACCCCTTTGCCTGAGACTCGAGGATTGATGCAGCCTTTGTCCTTACCGCGGCCAGCGCTGAAGCCGGCCTATGACGTGGTGGTGGTAGGCTCCGGCTATGGCGGCGGGGTCGCCGCTTCCAGGCTCGCGCGCGCCGGGCAAAGCGTGTGCGTCATCGAGCGCGGGCGCGAATTCCTGACCGGCGAGTTTCCGAGCCGCCTGCCCGAGCTTCGCCGCGAATTGCAATTGACCGGCGGCACCATGCGCTCGGGCTCGCGCACCGGGCTGTTCGATTTCAGGGTCGGCGCCGACATCCATGTGCTGGTGGGCTGCGGTCTCGGCGGCGGCTCGCTGATCAATGCCGGCGTGGGTTTGCGTCCCGATGCGCGGGTGTTCGCCGATGCGGCTTGGCCGGAGGAAGTCACGCGTGACGGGCTGCTCGATCTCGGCTTCGGCCGCGCGAACGCCATGCTGCGCCCGTCGCGTTATGCCGATGCGAATAGACTGACGAAATATCGTGCGCTTCAGACGGCGAGCGCGGCATTCGGCGTGGACCCGGTCGCGGCTCCGGTAGTGGTGAGTTTCGAGGAAACGGTAAATCCTGCCGGCGTGATGCAACCCGCCTGCACCTTGTGCGGCGATTGCTGCTCGGGCTGCAATGTCGGCGCCAAGAACACCGTGGCCATGACCTATTTGCCGGATGCGCGGGCGCATGGCGCGGAGATCTTCACCGAGCTTGCCGTCACCCATATCGAAAAGCGCGCCGGAGGATGGCGCGTGCATTTCCTGCCGTCGAACGGCACGGATAAAGAGGGGGCCTTCGTCGATGCGAAGACCGTGGTGCTTGGCGCGGGCACGCTCGGTTCGACCGAGATCCTGCTGCGCTCGCGCGAGAAGGGGCTCGCTTTTTCGGACCGGCTCGGCGAGGGCTTCTCAGCCAATGGCGACATCATCGCCTTTGCCCTTGGCGGCAGGGAGCGGGTGAATGCCGTCGGCGTCGGCGAGCCGCCGAAATTCGTGGGCGACATCATCGGCGCCTGTGTCGCCGGACAGATCGAGCTTCCCGACGGCGAAGCGCTCGACCGGAGCATGATCATCCAGGAAGGCGTGCTGCCTTCGGCGCTCGCGCCGCTCCTGCCGGTGTTCTTCATCTCGGGTGGGCGGCTGCTTGGTGCGGCGCAAAGTCTGATCAAAGGTGTCTATCAGGGCCCGCTGTCGCATCTCCATACGTTCTTCGTGGTCTCGCATGACGACGCCAAGGGCCGCATCCGCCTCGATAAGGACCGCGCGCAAATCCATTGGCCGGGCGTCGCCGAGCAGGAGGTCTATGCCCGGGTGGACGACGCCTTGACCAAGGCGGCGCAGGCGGTCGGCGCGCGCTACATCAAGAGCCCGCTCTCGGCGACGACCATGGGCACCAAGCCCGCCACCGCGCATCCGCTAGGCGGCTGCGGCATGGGCGCGGATGCCGGCTCCGGCGTGGTCAATCACAAATGCCAGGTCTTCGCCGGACCGGGCGGCGAAGGCGTGCATGAGGGCCTTTATGTCTGCGACGGGGCGGTGATTCCGCGCTCGATCGGCGTCAATCCGCTGCTCACCATCACCGCCCTTGCCGAGCGCGCCATGGTGCATCTTGCCCGCGACCACAACCTCGGCTTCGATACCGGCGCCAACACGGAAGCGGCTTGAGGGACGAAGTGGTGCTTGATCGGTTCATCCTATTCGGTGTTGTCGCCCTTGCCGGCCTCGCGCCTGCTCAGCCGCTTCATGCCGCGGCCACGGTGCGTCCATGCGCGACGGCGGACAGCACCGCCTCGACCGATACCACGGAGGGTAAAGGCGCCGACCGTCTCACCATCGTGCTGGTCGGCGATACCGGCTTCAACGCGAGTTTGGCGCCGGTCGATCCGGCCGGCGTGGCGCAGAAGGAAGGCGAAGTGATGAGCTTCGCCGATACCATCTCGGGCGTGGCGAACGAAGTCGACGGCGACCTCGCCTTCGTCAATCTGGAGACGGTGGTCACCGACCAGAACGACATCAAGACCGACGGCAACAAATCCGGCGGCGCGTTTCATTTTCGCAGCCATCCGGACGGGGTGAAGGCGCTGACGGCGGCAGGCTTCAATCTGTTCTCGCTCGCCAACAACCATGCCATGGATTACGGCGCGAAGGGCCTCGAGGAGACGCTGTTTCACATGGCCGTGGCCGGCGGGGACCGGCCGATCGCCTTTGCCGGCGTCGGCGCCGATTTCGATGAGGCGACGCGGCCGACCTGTCTCGAGGTCGACGGCACGCGTATCGGGCTCGGCGCCATCGGCATCGTCACTGGCGATATCCCGCAGCATCGCGCCGGGCCCAAGAAGC
Organism: Alphaproteobacteria bacterium; assembly: GCA_016869535.1. GTDB lineage: Bacteria > Pseudomonadota > Alphaproteobacteria > Rhizobiales > Methyloligellaceae > Methyloceanibacter. Next base: position 259,707 of record VGDX01000001.1, read on the forward strand.
CGGGGCAGGCCTCCTACCGCAACCGTCTCGATTTCGAGACGGTGGTCGACCGGCTCGCCACCATGAAAGCCGGTTACCGCATCCTCTCCATCCATTACGGGGTCGAAGGCCGTGTCGTGCCGGACGACAGGCAGCTTACCGAATGGCGCGGCTTTGCCGCCGAGCTGAAGGGCATCGACCTGATCGCCGGTCACCATCCACATGTGGCGCAGGGCGTCGAAATGAACGGCAAGTCGCTCATCTTCTATGGCCTCGGCAATTTCATGCATCCCGGCACGGCGGAGATGACGCGCTTCGGCATGTGCCGCGATTACGGTCTGATGGCCAAGGTTCATCTCGTGCGCGAGGGCGGGGATTTCCGGGTGGCGGCAATCGAGGCGATCCCGCTTACCAATACGCATATGCGGCCCAAGCGATTCCCGCCTTCCGAGAGTACGAGGCGCATTTATGCGCTCAACCATCTGTCTAGCGCGCTCGACGACGGCAAGCGCGCAATAGGCGTGCGCTTCACGCCGCAGGACAACGGGACGGGACTTTATTGCGCGTCCGGCGCCGCCGATCTCGGCGGCAAGCTCGGCGAGCTTTGCCAGGGTTGGCGCGAGGCTTCGGCGCCAGCGGCGGAGCTTGCCGAGGAAATCGACAAGGCTTGCGAGGACAAACCGTTCTACGGCCAGCCCGGCGTAGCGAAGCGCCGCACGACGCGGCCCGGGCCCGCGCGCCGCGCCGCGCCTGCTTCGCCCTTCGGCAGCTTCCGGTAAGAAACGCGGAAACTTTCCTTGCCATTCGGCGTTTTCCGCTGGGGTGTTTCAGCGGTCAACCGAGAGGCATTGCGCATTGCGTACCTTGTTGCTTCACAATCCGAAAGCCGGAAAAGAAGATCCCAGCGGCGAAGAGCTCATGGACTTGCTCGCCAGCGCTGGCTTCTCGCCGAAATATCAATCGAGCAAAGACGGCTACAAGCGCGCGCTTCGCAAAAAATGGGATCTTGTCGTCGTCGCCGGCGGCGATGGCACCGTGAACAAGGTCGCCCGCGCCATCGAACGTCGCGAAACGCTGCTCGCCATTCTGCCCGTCGGCACGGCTAACAATGTCGCCCGCGCACTCGGCCTGAATGGCGAGATCGAGCCGCTCATCGCCGGGCTGCAAAGCGCCAAACCCAAAAAGCTCGATGTCGGGCTCGCGCACGGACCCTGGGGCAAGCGCCGCTTTCTCGAAGCGGTCGGCTTCGGCACCATTGCCAAAGCGATTGCCCATAGCGACGGCCGCGAAAAGCCGCCGATCGGCTTGCGCGTTTATTGGGGGCGGGAAGAGCTGCAGCAATATCTGAAAGAGGCGAGCCCGGAACGCTACGAAATCGAGGTCGACGGCGAGGTATTCGCCGGGGAGTTCCTGCTAGTCGAGATCGCCAATCTCGGACGCACGGGTCCGGCTCTGCCGCTGTCCACGGAGGCGGCGCCCGGCGACGGGCTGTTCGATGTGGTCTTCCTGTTCGAGCACGACAAGAAGCCGATGCTCTCATGGCTTGAAAATCCGGAAAGCGAACCGCCTCCCGTCACGGTCCGGCAAGGAGGCAAGGTGCGGCTGCGCTGGGAGCACGGTCACGCGCGCATCGACGACCGGGTGTATCATCCACCCAAAAAATCCGGTGCGGTGAAGATCACTCGCGATGATTGTGAATTGCGCGTCCTGGTGCCGGACCTTCCCGCGAAGGACGGCTGACCCGCTTGCCGTCCTGCCGCTCGTCGAGCACAGCCATGAGCTGCTTGCGCGTGTCCTGGTCGGTGTAATCGAGGCAAAGCGGCGTCACCGAAATCCTGTTGCTGCGCACCGCCCAAAGATCGGTGTCCTCAGGCGGCTTGGCGCGCCGGCGCTCAACCCCGATCCAGTAATAAGCGCGCCCGCGCGCATCGAGCCGGTCGATGATGCGGAAGATGTCCGGATCGCGCTGGCCCTGCACCGTGGCGCACATGCCCTTGACCGATTCAGGCGGGCAGTTCGGGAAGTTGACGTTCAGCACCACGCCCTCCGCCCAGCCCTCGCGCATCAATCGGCGCACGAGATCGGCGCCATACTGCATCGGCGTTTCCCATAACGGCTCGCCCGTGCCCTGATCGGACTCGGCGGGGCCGGTGACGAGGCTCATGGCGATGGAGGGAACGCCAAGCAGGCAGCCCTGAATGGCGCCGGCGACCGTGCCGGAATAGCTGATATCGTCGGCGAGATTTTGCCCGCGATTGACGCCGGACAAGACCAGGTCTGGCGGCTTGTCTTGCAGCAGAAAGCGCACGCCCATGATGACGCAATCGGTCGGCGTGCCCTTGATGGCAAAATGGCGCTTGGCCAGCTCGCGCATGCGCAGAGGCTCCGCCAGCGTAAGCGAGTGCGAGGCGCCGCTATTGTCCATCTCCGGCGCCACCACCCACACATCGTCGGTCAGATCGGTGGCGATCTTCTCGAGCACATCGAGGCCTGGCGCTTCGATGCCGTCGTCATTGGTCAGGAGGATACGCATGGGCGGGGATATCAATAAGACGCCCAAGCAGGGTGTTTGGTTCCCTGCAATGTGACAGCTAGCCGCGCAACGTGCCGCCGGTGGCTTTCTGCACGGCGGCGACGATCCTGGCCGCCACACCCTCGATCTCGGCATCGGTCAGCGTCTTGTCGCGCGGCTGCAGCGTCACCTCGATGGCGAGCGATTTCTTGCCCTCGGGCACGCCCTGGCCGGTGAACACATCGAACACGCGCGTCTCGGCGATCAGCGCGCGGTCGACTGATGCGGCGGCGCGGACCACGTCGCCCGCGGCAATATCGCGGTCGAGCAGAAAGGCGAAATCGCGCCTGACCGGCTGGAGGCCGGACGCGTCGAGCGCCTTGCTAGCGCCTTTACGCTTTGTGGGCAGCGCGTCGAGATAAAGCTCGAAGGCTGAGATCGGCGTATCGACGCCGAGCGTGGCGATGAGGTCGGGATGCAGCTCGCCGAAGGTGCCGAGCAGGGTTTTCGGCCCGAGCTTGAGCGCGCCGGAGCGTCCGGGATGGAACCAGGACGGCGCATCGCGGGCGATCTGCAAATTACTCTGATCCATGCCGAGCGCGGCAAGCACGGCGACTGCGTCGGACTTGACGGCAAACAATTCGGCATCCGGGGCATCGCCCGACCAGTGGCGGCCGGAACCTTGCAAAGACGAGCGGCCGAAGCGCACGCCCGAGGCGGCGACGAACTGATCCTCGGGGGCTGCGCCACGATAGGCCTGGCCAAGCTCGAACAGGCCGCCATCGGCAAAGCCGCGATCGCGATTACGTTGCGCTGCCGTGATCAATCCCGGCAGGAGCGAGGGCCGCATCACCGCCATCTCGGTCGAGATCGGATTGCTCAACGTCAATTCCATCTGGCCGCCGCCGAACAATTTCGCCTGGTCGGGCGGAATGAACGACCAGGTCACCGCCTCGACCAGACCGCGCGCGGCAAGCACGCGGCGCGCCAGACGCTGCCGCTTCTGGGTCTCGGTGAGAACGGGACGGGCGACGCCCGCTTCGCGCGACATCGGTGTGGCGGGGACGGCATCGACGCCGGTAAGCCGCACCATCTCCTCGACGAGATCGGCGGGGCCCGAAATATCGGGACGCCAGGAGGGCGGCGTCGCCTTCAGCGTCTTGCCCTTGCCGGTCAGCATAATGCCGAGCGCGCGGAGCTGACGCTCGATATTACGCTCAGGCAGTTCGAGCCCGCTCAACCGCTTCACCTGTGCCGGATTGAACTTGAAAGCTGGATTGGGCTTCGGCTTCTTGCCGGCGACCGTCACCTTGCTCGGGCTGCCGCCGCAAAGCTCGCGCACCAGCCTGGTGGCGAGTTCAAGCCCCGGCACCACGAAATCGGGATCGACGCCGCGCTCGAAACGGTAGCGCGCGTCAGACAGGATGCCGAGCCGCCGGCCGGTGCGCGCGGTGCGCTTCGGATCGAAATACGCCGACTCGATGAACACATTGGTGGTGTCGAGCGTGGCGCCGGTGTCTTCGCCGCCGATCACGCCGCCAAGCCCGAGCACCGCGCGGTCGTCGGCGATGACGCATATATCGGCATCGACCGCATAGGTCTTGCCGTCGAGGGCAAGAAATTTCTCGCCCTTGCGCCCGAGCCGCGCCCGGATGGCACCTTTGAGCTTGTCGGCGTCATAGACATGGAGCGGCCGTCCGCGATCGTACGAGATGAAATTCGTTATATCTACCAATGCGTTAATGGGACGGAGCCCAATCGCCTTGAGGCGGCGCTGCAGCCATTCGGGGCTTGGCTTGTTCTTCACCCCGCGCACCAGGCGTCCGGCGAACACGGGGCAGGCATCGGCGCTCCGCTTGTCGAATTCGAGCTTGATGCGAACGGAATTGGCGAAGCGGCCCTTGACCGGCCTGACCGGATCCTTCTTCAGCTTGCCGAGACCCGCGGCGGCGAGATCGCGCGCAATGCCACGCACACCGAGGCAGTCGGGGCGGTTCGGCGTGATGGCCACGTCAAACACCGCATCGTCGAGGCCGAGCGCCTTGGCGGCGGGGCTTCCCACCTTCGCCTTCGGGTTCAGCTCGATGATGCCGGTATGCTCGTCGGAGAGTTCAAGCTCGCGTTCGGACAGCAGCATGCCGTTTGACTCCACCCCTCTGATATTGGCCTTGGTGAGGGTGAGATCGATGCCGGGGATATAGCTGCCGACGGGTGCGAACACGCCTTTCATGCCCACATGCACGTTCGGTGCACCGCACACGACTTGCAGGCGCTCCGAGCCGGTATCGACCTCGCAGACGGTGAGCTTGTCGGCGTTCGGGTGCTTCTCGCATTTCACCACTTCCGCCACGCGGAACGGCTTGAGCGCCACCGCCGGATCGAACACGGATTCGACCTCGAGACCGATGCGGGTCAGCGTGCCGGCGATCTCGGTCACGCTCGCTCGCGTGTCGAGATGCTCCTTCAGCCATGCATGCGTGAACTTCATAGCGACAGCCCGGCGGCAAGCGTCGGGATGGCGAGCGGCGGGAAGCCGTAATGTTTGAGCCAGCGGAGATCGCCGGCGAAGAAGGCGCGGAGATCCGGCATGCCGTATTTCAGCATGGCGAGACGGTCGATGCCGAGGCCGAAGGCAAAGCCCTGATAGCGCTCAGGGTCCAGCCCGACATTCTTCAGCACATTCGGGTGCACCATGCCGCAGCCGAGAATCTCCAGCCACTCATCGCCCTCGCCGATTCTGATCTCGTCGCCGACCTTGGCGTAGCCGATATCGACCTCCATCGACGGCTCGGTGAAGGGGAAATAGCTCGCGCGGAAGCGCATCTTCACCTGCTTCACCTCGAAGAACGCCTTGGCGAATTCTTCCAGCACCCATTTCAGATGACCGAGATGGGTCTCCTCGTCGATCACCAGCCCTTCGACCTGATGGAACATCGGGGTGTGCGTCTGGTCGGAATCGCAGCGATAGACCCTTCCCGGCGCGATGATGCGAAGCGGCGGTTTCTCGGCGAGCATGGTCCTGATCTGCACCGGGCTCGTATGCGTCCTCAGCACCGGCCGCTCCCCGTCCGGCCTTTGCGCGAAATAAAACGTGTCGTGATCCTGCCGGGCCGGATGCTCGGGCGGGATATTGAGCGCGGTGAAATTGTTGAAGTCGGTCTCGATGTCGGGGCCTTCGGCGATGCTGAAGCCCATATCGGCGAAGATCTCGGTGAGCTCGTCGGTGACCTGGCTGACCGGGTGAATGCGCCCATCGGCGAGCGGTCCTTCGCGCACGGGCAGCGTGACATCGGCGCGCTCATGGGCGAGCTTCTCGGCGGTCAAGGCGCGGGCCAGCTCCGCGCGTTTGGCATCGATAGCGAGCGAGACGGCATCCTTGATAGTGTTCGCGGCTTGTCCGAAGGCGCGACGCTCATCCGGCGGCATATCGCTAAGAAGCAGCATCAGGTCGGCCACCCGCCCCTTCTTGCCGAGGGCGGCGATGCGCACGTCCTCCAGCGCGGCAAGATCCGGCGCGCGCGCGACTGCATCGAGCAGCTCTTCCTTCAGCATATCGAGTTCTGGCGCGCTCATGGCTCCGGCTCCCCTGGCCCGGAGGCGCTGATCTTAGGCCTGTGCGGCGGAGGCAGCCTCGACCAGACCCTTGAAGGTAGCAGGTTCGTGCACGGCGATATCGGCAAGCACCTTGCGGTCGAGCTCGATGCCGGCCTTCTTCAAGCCGTCGATCAGCCGGCCATAGGTCGTGCCGTTTTCGCGCGCCGCGGCATTGATGCGCTGGATCCATAAAGCGCGGAAGGTCCGCTTCTTCACCTTGCGGTCGCGATAGGCGTATTGCCCGGCCTTATCGACCGCCTGCTTGGCGACGCGGATGGTATTCTTGCGGCGGCCGTAATAGCCCTTGGCCTTGGCCAGCACCTTGCGGTGACGAGCATGGCCGGTAACGCCGCGTTTCACACGGGACATAGCAGTGCTCCTTCGAAACTGTCGCCTTTAGCCTAGCGGCCGTAGGGCAGGAAATTCTTCTTCACGATCTTGGCGTCCTCGTCGGACAGCACCATGGTCCCGCGCGCGTTCCGGATGAACTTGGTGGGGCGCTGGATCATGCCGTGCCGCTTGCGCGAGGCTTGGCATTTGACTTTGCCTGAGGCCGTGACCTTGAAGCGCTTCTTGGCACCGCTCTTGGTCTTGAGCTTGGGCATTTGGCTTCCTTTTCTCGGCGCCACGGCGGGCATTTGGCCCGCGAACGCACACGTTTGACGGTTGAAAGCATGCGAGCCGCCACGGCATGCCCCGCCGGGCGGCTCCCTTATGGGCGCCTTATAAGGCCGAAAACGAACCTAGTGCAAGTGGCGAGGGACTAGCGCGGGGCCAGCACCATGACCATCTGCCGGCCTTCGAGCTTGGGCTCGGATTCCACCTTGGCAATGGTCGAGGTGTCGTCCTTGACGCGATCAAGCAGCTTGGCGCCAAGCTCCTGATGGGCCATCTCCCGGCCTCTGAAGCGCAAGGTGACTTTGACCTTGTCGCCTTCCTCGAAGAAGCGGCGGATCGAGCGCATCTTCACGTCGTAATCGTGCGTGTCGATGTTCGGCCGCATCTTGATTTCCTTGATCTCGACAGTGCGCTGCTTCTTGCGCGCCTCGGCGGCCTTTTTCTGCGCCTGATATTTGTATTTGCCGTAATCGAGGATTTTGCACACCGGCGGTTCGGAATTCGGCGCGATCTCGACCAGATCGAGCCCGGCCTCGGCGGCGCGCGCCAGACCATCGGCGATGGCGACCACGCCGACATTATCTCCGGTGACGTCGATGAGTTGAATTTGTGGAACGTCGATTTCCTCGTTAATACGAGGGCCTTCCCGCGAGGGGGCAAGCTTCATAGGCCGTCTTGCTACGATGTTCAGTTCTCCTCTTCCCGTGTTACGAGCGCCCGGCCGCGGCGAGGCATGGGGCGCTCCCCAAATGACGCGTTAGCTGTCCATCTTTACAGGATGGGAATTGGCCCTGACAAGTCAAGCCCGCAGGCGGGGCTCGGCCTTCATGCCCCGTCTTCCATGACGGTGAATGACGGAGGATGCATGAAAGAAGCGGCCAGGCGCGTCCCGAGCAATTCGTCATAGACAGCCAAGGTCTTGACCTGCATCTGGTAAAGATCGAACAGGGCGCGGACACGCGCGCTGCCGCGGGCCCCGATCGCGGCAAACTCTTTTGGCGCCAGGCTCAGCGCGCGCTTTATTCGTTCGGCCAAGGCCTCGGCATCGCCGATCGGCACGAGCCAGCCCGTGAAGCCCGCCCCGTCCTGCTCGGCCGCGACGATGGTCTCGGGCAACGCGCCGATATCCGACACGATGACGGGACAGCCCATGGCTTGCGCTTCGATACTGGTGCGGCCGAAGGTTTCAGGCACGAGGGAAGGCACGAGCGCAACATTGGCGGCTAGAAAGGCGACGGGCATGTCGGTGCAATGGCCGACAAGCTTGACCTTGTCGCTGAGCCCATGGCTCTCGATCACGGCGAGGAGATTTTGGCGATAGACTTCCTTGCCGGGCGCATCGCCGGCAAGGATCACCACCGCGCCGTCAAGCGCGCCTTCCGCATCTAGGAGGCGCGCCGCCTCGATCGTCTCGCGCTGGCCCTTCAGCGCGGTCAATCGCGCGGCGAGCAGCACGATCTTGGTGCCGGGCGCGACGCCCCAGCTTTCGCGCAGCCGCGCCACGGGTCCCGGCGGCACCACCAGCGGGTCGAAGAGCGCAGTATCGATGCCGCGATAGATGATGCGGATGCGCTCGCGCGCGACGTGCTGGCGGGTGGCGACGAGGTCGGCGGTGTAAAGGGAATTGGCGATCACCCGGTCGCCGCGGCCCATGACGCTGTTATAGGCGGCCTTGACCGGCCCCATGTCGGAATAGGCGCCGTGATAGGTGGTGACGAACGGACGCCCGGTGCGGCGCGCGGCGAGAAGGGCGCTCCAGGCCGGCGCGCGGCTCCGCGCATGCACCAGATCGACATTGCGTTGCTTGATGAGGCGCGCCAGCCGGAGGGCATTGGCGAGCATGGTGAGCGGGTTCTTGCTCGCCACGGGCATCTTCACGATCTCGCCGCCGGCCCGCGTGATGGCGGTTGCCATGCGCCCGCCTTCGGTGGCAACCAGAGCGGACGCACCGGCGCGCTTGAGCGCTTCGGTGATCTCGATGGCGGCCTGTTCGCTGCCCCCGGTTTCGAGGCGCGGCACGACCTGCAATATGGTCACGTCCGGCATGGCGGAAGGTTCTTAGGATGGACGCTGACGAACCGCAATTCCTGGAAGTGGGCGAGGGGGCAAAAACCCGCCCTGTCGCTTACCGCTTCGCCGACCAGAACGGGCGCGAGGCGGTGCTGCTGTGGCTCCCGGGTTTCCTCGCCGACATGGCCGGGAGCAAGGCGGTATCGCTGGCCACGTTCGCCGAGGCGCAAGGGCTGCCGATGCTGCGTTTCGACTATTCGGGGCATGGCCTGTCGCCCGGGAACATGCTCGAGGCCACGATCGGCGACTGGCTGGAGGAAGCCCGCGCCATGCTGCGCCTTGCCGGCCAGCGCCGCGTCATCCTGGTCGGCTCGTCGATGGGCGGCTGGATCGCGTTGCTGCTTGCCCGCCAATTGCAGCAGGAAGGAGAGATTGAGCGGCTCGCCGGCCTCGTGCTGCTCGCACCGGCCTTCGACATGACCGAACGGCTGATGTGGCGGAAGCTGTCGGAGAAGACCAAGGCCATCATCGAGACAGAGGGCGTGTTCTACGCGCCGTCGCTTTACGGCGATCCTTATCCCTTGACCAAGCGCCTGATCGAAGAAGGCCGCAATCATCTCATCGGCGAGGGCGCGGGGCCGCTCGCATTCGATCTGCCGATCCGCATCCTGCAGGGCATGGAAGACCCGGATGTACCGTGGGGACACGCGCTCGATCTGGTCGATCTCTTGTCCAATGATGACGTCGTGCTAACCTTGATCAAGGATGGCGATCACCGCCTGTCGCGGCCGCAAGATCTCCGCCGCCTGGAGCTGACCGTCGCGGCGCTGGTGGAGAAAGTGCGTCAGGCCTCAACGTAATCGGCGATGCTGGTCGGGACAGGAACCTCCAGCCCGTCGGCTTTCAGACCTTCGATATGGAAGCGGATGGCTGCCTGAATCTCCCGCTCTACCGCCTCAACGCTATCTCCGCTGGCCACGCAGCCGGGAAGGTCGGGCACATAGGCAGAATAGTTGCCATTCGCCTTTTCGATCACCACTGCGTAACGCATCACTTCTTCTCCTTGAGACCGGCCTGCTTCAATACGCTGTTCAGCGTGAGGCATTTTCCATGAGCGCGGCGAGGCCTTCGCGATAGGTTGGGTAACGGAGCGTGACGCCGAGCTCGGACTTGATGCGCGCATTGCCGATGCGGCGGCTACCTTCATAGAAACTGCGCGCCATGGGCGTGAGGTCGGCCTCTTCGAAAGGAACCTCAGGCGGCGGTTTCATTCCCATCATGTCGGCGGCATAGGCCACGACATCGCCGGGCGCGGCGGGCTCATCGTCGGCGACATTGTAGATGGCGCCGGCGCGCGGGCGGGCGATCGAGGCTTCGAGCACGCGGGCGATGTCCTCGACATGGATGCGGCTGAACACCTGATTGCCTTTCCGGATGCGCCGCGCCGTGCCGTCGCGTAATTTGTCGAACACGCAGCGGCCTGGACCATAAATGCCAGCCAGGCGGAAGATCTGCACAGGCACGCCGGCCGCTTCACCGAATCCAAGCCAGGCGCGCTCGGCCTCGACGCGCGCTTCGGTGCGCGCATTGTTCGGCTTGGGCACGGTGGTCTCGTCCACCCAGTTGCCGTCCTGATCGCCATAGACGCCGACGGTCGAGAGATAACCGATCCATTGGAGTGAGGTGAGTGCTGCAAGCTCATCCCGATAATGGGCGAGCACCGGATCGCCTTCCGCGCCCGGCGGGATCGACAGCAGAAGATGCGTGGTGCCTTGGAGGAGCTTGGGCAGCGCGGCGTTGCCCTTCTCGCCGGCGAAGCGGGTGACGGCATAGCCCTGCGCGTCGAGCTTCACGACATTGCCGGGGTCGCGCGCGGTGCCGGCGATCTCGAAACCTCGGCGCGCGAGACGCTCGGCAAGCGCCTGCGCCGAGAAGCCGAGGCCGAAGGCGAACAGCCGGCTCATGCCGCTTCCGCCAGCCATTCGCCGCGCACGTCAGGGTCCGACTCGGCGGCGGCGTACATGGCCCGCAGGGCGCGGAAACGTTCCGGCGCAAGCCGCGACAGGGCCCAGACCGCCATGGCCCGCACCAGCGGCGAGGCATCGTCGAGCCGCGCCTCGATGAGCGGCAGAAGCGTCTTGTCGCCGGAATTTCCGGCGGCGATCAGCGCATTGCGCAGGAAGCGGTCGCGCCCCGTTCGCTTTACGGCCGTGCCGCGGAAACGCGCGCGGAACGCTGAATCATCGAGAGCGAGCAACTCGGCGAGCGGCGGATTGCCGGTCTCGGCGCGCAACGCGAGCTTGGTTTCGCGCGCGGCATGGGCGAATTTGTTCCATGGGCAGACCGCAAGGCAATCGTCGCAGCCATAGATGCGATTGCCCATCTTGGTGCGGAAGCGCGCATCGATATGTCCCTTATGCTCGATGGTGAGATACGAGATGCAGGCACGCGCATCGATCCGGTAGGGCGCGGTGAAAGCATCGGTCGGGCATACATCGAGGCAGCGACGGCAGGCGCCGCAATGATCCTGTTCGGCCTCGTCGGGCTCGATCTCGATATCGGTGAAGATCGAGCCGATGAACAGCCACGAGCCGAACTCGCGCGACACCAAATTAGTATGCTTGCCCTGCCAGCCGAGGCCTGCGCGCGCGGCAAGCGGCTTCTCCATCACCGGCGCGGTATCGACGAACACTTTGACCGCGCCGCCGGCCAGCGCCTGCACGCATGACGCCAGCGCCTTCAGCTTCGGCTTGATCACGTCGTGATAGTCGGTGCTCTGCGCATAGATAGAAATGGCGCCTCGCGACTTTTCTTCGAGGATGGCGAGAGGATCGCCGGGGTGGTTATAGTTCAGCCCGAGCACGATGACGCTCTTCGCTTCGGGCCACAGCGCGCGCGGCGCCTTGCGACGATCGGCGGTCGAAGCGAGCCAGTCCATGTCGCCGTGGCGGCCTTCGGCGAGGAACGCGTCAAGATAGCCGCCGGCGCCTGGCGCTGCGTCGGCCGAGGTGAAGCGCACGGCATCGAAGCCGAGCGCGCTCGCCTCTTTCGCGATCCTTGCTTTCAGTGTCTCAGCCATACGCCACTATGTCGGAACGCCGCGCTCAAAAATCGAGATCGGCATAAGTCTCCGAAGCCGTGAAACCAGCCACCCGATCCTGCAACAGAGGCCGGAAGGACGGCCGCGACTTCAACAATGCGTACCAGTTCTTCGCCGCCTCGAATTCCTCCCACGGCACCTCGCCGAGATAATCGAGCACCGACAGATGCGCCGCGGCGGCGAGATCGGCGAAGCTCAACGCCTCGCCCGCGAGCCAGCTCCGCGTATCGGCGAGGTGTCCGATATAGGTGAGATGATAGCGCAGATTATCGTGTCCGGCGCGCATCGCTTCCATGTTGGGCGAGGCGCTTTGCGGCCCGAATCTCCGGAACACCTTCTCGTCGACGAGATAGGATGTCACCTCGTCGTAAAACTTGCGGTGGAACCAGTCGACCAGGCGGCGCGCTTCGGCTCTTGCCGGCGGCTCACCCGGGAAAAGCTGGAAGCCGCGCGGGTCGCGTTCGTCGATCGTATCGGCAAGATATTCGGAGATGGGGTAAGTCCCCGAGATCGGGCCATGCTCGTCGGTGACGAGCACCGGCACGGTGCCGGCCGGGTTCAACTCGATGAAAGCGCGCCGCCACTCCCAAGGGCGCTCCTCGGCAAGCTCGGCCTCGAACCCGCATTCGACAAGCGCGAGCCGGATCGAGCGGGAAAAGGCGCAGAGTGGGTAATGCAGAAGCGTAGCCATCGTCCCATTCGGTGGCTGTTTCGCAGAAATTCTATCGCGCAGACGCTAGGGGCTCGGTATAGAACCTGCTCGCGCGGGGAACAAGCGGGGCAAGAGGGTCAATGACCATAGAGCAGATCATCGTGATCGCCGTGGTGCAGGGGATCACTGAATTCCTGCCGATTTCCTCCTCCGGGCACCTCATCCTTATCCCCAATCTGTTGCATTGGCCGGACCAGGGCCAGTTCGTCGACGTGATGGTGCATGTCGGCACGCTGCTCGCCATCCTCATTTATTTCTGGCGCGACGTCTGGCGGCTCACGCTGGGAGGCCTCGAGCTGTTAAAGGGCAATGTCACCGATGACGGCCGTCTGGCCATTTACATTTTGCTCGCCAGCATTCCGGCGGTGGCCTTCGGCATCTTCCTGAAGAAGTTCGGTTTCGCCGATCTCGAGCGTAATGTCGCCGTGGTGGCGTGGAACACGATCCTTTACGGCATTCTGATGCTGATCGCCGACATGGTGGGGCCGCAGGACCGGACCATGGCGAAGATGACGCTCGGCAGCGCGTTGATCATCGGCGTGGCCCAGGCGCTCGCGCTGATTCCCGGGACGAGTCGCTCCGGCGTGACCATGACGGCGGCGCGGTTTCTCGGCTTCAACCGGCCCGACGCGGCGCGCTTCTCCTTCCTGCTCGGCATTCCGGCCATCGCCGGCGCCGGGGTGTTCACACTCGGCGATGCTATATCGAGCGGCGCCCCCATCACCATGGATGCATTCTATTGCGCCATCCTGACTTTCTTCGCAGGGCTCGCGGCCATCGCCTTCCTCATGGCGCTGGTGCGGCGGATCTCTTTCCTGCCCTTCGTGCTTTACCGCATGGTGCTCGGCGGCTTCCTGCTGGTGCTGCTCTACACCTCCTAAGGACGGTAGATCGAGAATTGGCCGCGCGGGCGGAACTGCTCGAGATAATCCGGCACGACCGAGGCGATGGCGACGGGCTCGATGCCGAGACCTTCGAGGGTGCGGCCGGTCCGTATCGCGCCCTCGCTCACCACGTTGTCGGTTTGCAGCAGACGCACCTGATCGACGGTGAGCGGCGGGTTGGGGAGCCATTGCAGGAAAGCGCCTTGCAGCTTGGCGAACCAGAAGGGCACCGGCACGAGCAGGCGCTTGCGCATGGTGTAAGCAAGCACGCGGGCCATCACGGCTCTCAGGGTCAGAATCTCCGGTCCACCGAGTTCGTAAGCGCCGCTCCTTTGCGCCTTGCCTTCGAGTGAAGCGACCACGGCTTTCGCCACGTCGCCGGCGAACACCGGCTGCAGCCTGGTCCTGCCGCCGCCAAACAGCGGCAGCGCCGGCAAGAGACGCGCGAGCTTGGCGAAGCGGTTGAAGAAATCGTCCTCGGGGCCGAACACGACCGACGGCCTGATGATGACCGCTTCGGGAAATGTCTCGATGATTGCGGTCTCGCCTTCGGCCTTGCTGCGGGCATAGATCGACGGCGAATCGGCATTGGCGCCGATGGCCGAGACATGCACCAGCGCTCGCGCGCCTGAAACACGCGCTGCTTCCGCCACGTGCCGCGCGCCCTCGTCCTGCACCGCCTTGAAGGTCTGCTTGCCGCTTGGAAAAAGGATGCCGACGAGATTGATGACCGCGTCGGCGCCCTGTGCTGCGGCCAGCAGCGAGTCGGGGAAGCGCACATTGGCCTGCACGGCGACGATCTGGCCCACGCCGCCAAGCGGCTGAAGGTGGCCGGCAAGCTCGGGCCGCCTGACCGCGACCCGCATGCGCGTGCCGGTCTTGGCGATGGCGCGCACCACATGGCGGCCCAGAAAGCCGGACCCGCCATAGATGGTCACCAAAGTCCGATTATTGAGTGTTATGGCCACGTAACACCTGCTTTCCGCCGGTTAACCTTTGCAGCAATACACGAGGCCGGCAAAGGCTTGAAGACCAAGGGCCCCGATTGACTTTGGGGAGGGCTGATCGTACCTGAACGGGTCCCAAGCCCAGGTGGCGGAACTGGTAGACGCGCTAGCTTCAGGTGCTAGTGCCCGAAAGGGCGTGGAAGTTCGAGTCTTCTCCTGGGCACCATTCCCGGTTTCTTAAGCCCCTCGCGTCCACAATGCGGCCGTCAAGGAGCGTTGCAACGTGAATCAGAGCCCGCCAACCATCGATTTCCATAAAGGCGACCTGCCGCCCGGGCGGATGACCACACGTGCGATCGCCATCGATACCGAGACGATGGGGCTCGATCCCTATCGCGACCGGCTCTGCCTCGTGCAGCTTTCGCAAGGTGACGGCCGCGCCGTGCTGCTCCAGTTCAGCGGGAGCGATTACCACGCGCCGGAGCTGAAGCGCCTGCTCGCCGACGAGAGCGTGCTCAAGATCTTCCATTTCGGTCGTTTCGACATGGCCGTGCTCAAGCATTTCTTCGGGGTCATGCCGCGTCCGGTCTATTGCACCAAGGTGGCGTCCAGGCTCGCGCGAACCTTCACCGACAGGCACGGGCTCAAGGATCTCACCCGCGAGCTTCTCGGCATCGAGCTGTCGAAGCAGCAGCAATCCTCTGACTGGGGGGCGCCGGAACTCACCACCGAGCAGCTCAACTATGCCGCGAGCGATGTGTTGCATCTGCACGCATTAAGGGAGAAACTCGACGCTATGCTACAGCGCGAAGGGCGCGAAAGGCTGGCTAAAGCTTGTTTCGACTTCCTCCCCACCCGCGTCGAGCTCGATCTCGCCGGCTGGGCCGATATCGATCCCTTCGCGCATTAGGGATCGAGTTTCCAGGCTTTCCGGTCGCAATCTGATCAAAGTCCTGCGGCTAGCTTGGGCAAAGCCATAAGGAGTAGGGTGTCCTCGAGAAATGGCGGGAACCATGACCTTCGAGGCGAATCTCGTTCCGGCCGGCCACGACCATCGGGTGCGAACGGCCGCCGAACGCGAACGCGCCTTCACTGTCGCCGCGAAGCACACCAAGCTCGTCGGCATTTTGCGTAAGACGCTGCCCGTCCTGGCCGTGATCGTGCTCTTCACATATTTCATTTC
Source organism: Alphaproteobacteria bacterium (assembly GCA_016869535.1). Taxonomy (GTDB): domain Bacteria; phylum Pseudomonadota; class Alphaproteobacteria; order Rhizobiales; family Methyloligellaceae; genus Methyloceanibacter. Next base: position 275,246 of record VGDX01000001.1, read on the forward strand.
CACCCATCTCAGCGTCACGGTCGGAGACATGACGGCGAGCATCAGCGGCATCGAGATCTCCGACGGCAATCTGCGCATGGTCAATCCCACGCTCAAAGGCTCCAACAAGGAGAACGGGAAATATGTCATCGCCGCCGATTGGGCCGACCAGGACGTTAAGAACCCCAAGATCATAAAGCTGAACGCCATCAAGGCAGACGTTGCCAATCCGAATGGCGGCTGGTCGCGCATGACCGCCAAGCGCGGCGTGTTCGACAGCACCGCTGAACGCCTGGTGATGCAGGACAAGATCACCGTTGCCACGGATTCCGGCGTCGATGGCGAACTCAGACACGCGACGCTTGACATGAAGACCCAGACGCTCCGCTCGCACCTGCCGGTGTTCTTCAATCTGCCGAATGGGAAGGTTACGGCGCGCGCGATGAAACTGCGCTCCGATGTGAGCGAGCTGACCTTCCTCGGCAAGGTGCATGTCCATCTCGTCAAGCCCCCTAAGGAGGAAGGCAAGACGTCCGCTTCGCCCAAGCCTGAAGGTGCAGTGCCGGCGGCAGAAGCAGCTTTGCCGCCGCCTGAAGCCGCCGCGCAGCAAATGCCCGCAGTCGCCGAACCGGTATCCGAAGCCGCACCTGCGCCACAAACCGTCGCGCCTTCTGCCGAAGTTGCAGCGCCACCGCCTCCGTCAGGTATCACTATGCAAGAGAGCGGCATGCCCGAACTGCCGCCGATGCCGCAATGAGCGATACACTCTTCCGCACGAGCATGAACATGGCTGCGTTGGCCGCGGCGCTTCTTGTCGCCGCACCGGCGTTCGCGCAGACGCCGACCTTCGGCGGACTTTCGGAAAGCTCCGATGAGCCCATCGATATCCAATCCGACGTGCTCGTGGTTTACGACGCGAAGAAATACGCGACCTTCAAAGGCAATGTGGTCGCGGTCCAAGGCACCACGACACTGCGGTCGCTCGAGCTCGACGTTCATTATGTCGGCGGCCGCGAAAAACTTACCGGTGCCGCCGCCGAGGCCGCCAAGACGGCGGAGCCAGAGACTGTGCAAGCCGGCGACGCCGCCACGCCCACTGAACCCGGGAAGGTGCCTGTTACCGTCAAACAGGAGAGCGGCACGCAGATCGTCAAGATCGAGGCCAAAGGAAATGTCGTCATTACCAGCGAGGACGACCAGACCACGACCAGCGACTGGGCGCTCTACGACGTGCCGACACAGATGGTAACCGTCGGTGGCAATGTGGTGTTAATGCAAGGAAAGAATGTGCTAAAGGGAGACCGGCTCGTCATCGATTTGAAGACGGGCGAAAGCCGGTTTGAAAACACAGGAAATACCGTCGCCGGAGGCCGCATACGTGCGCTGTTCATGCCGAAAGATGCCCCTGCCGAGCCGGAGGATGGCAAGAAGCGCAAGAAAAAACCTACGGCGGAAGATGACGGCAGTGAGCCGGCGGCTGCGACCGCCGACGATGGTGGGCCTTTGCCGCTCGTTCCTGAGCAGCCGTAGAGTGAGCCAAGCATTTCATTCGATGTTAAGAGGCCGGCGCTTCAACTGAAGCGGGAAAGAAGTCGGTGGGCAAATTGCTGTCATTCCCAGGCCGTCAGATATTCGCCGCCGCGCAACCGCAGGCCGTTGCCGTACCGGCTGAGCCACAGATCCAGGCGCCGGGCGTGCGGCCGGATTCCGCCGCCGGCTGGCTGACGGTCCGCTCCGTTGTCAAAAGTTTCAAGAAGCGCACTGTGGTGCGCGGCGTGAGCCTCGACGTGGCGCGCGGCGAAGCTGTCGGCCTGCTCGGTCCGAACGGCGCCGGCAAGACCACCGTGTTCTACATGATCACCGGCTTGATCCCGGCGGATGAGGGATCGATCAGGATCGACGGCCGCGACGTGACCAAGCTGCCGATGTATCGCCGCGCAAGGCTCGGCATCGGCTATCTGCCGCAAGAGGCGTCGATCTTTCGCGGCCTCACCGTCGAGGAGAACATCCTCGCCGTGCTGGAAATGGTCGAGCCGGACAAGCGCGAGCGCCAGAAGCAGCTCGACGCGCTGCTCGAAGAATTCCGCATCACGCGTCTCAGGAAATCGCCTTCAATGCGTCTGTCGGGCGGCGAGCGCCGCCGCGTCGAGATCGCGCGCGCACTGGCGACGCGTCCGTCTTTCATGCTGCTCGACGAGCCGTTCGCCGGCATCGATCCGATCGCCGTCAACGACATCCGTGCCTTGGTACGCCATCTCACCGAGCGCGGCATCGGCGTCCTCATCACCGACCATAATGTGCGCGAGACGCTGGAGCTGGTCAGCCGCGCCTATATCATCCACGATGGCATGGTGCTGACCCACGGCACCGCACATGAGATCATCAACAACGAGGACGTGCGGCGCGTCTATCTCGGTGACCAGTTCAGGATCTGAGCATCTGATCGCGGGTGAGTACGATTATGGCGATCAATCCAAAGCTCGAACTGCGCCAGGCGCACAGCCTGGTGATGACGCCGCAATTGCAGCAGGCGATCAAGCTGCTGCAATTGTCCAATCTCGAGCTGGTCTCGTTCATCGAAGCGGAGCTTGAGCGCAATCCGCTGCTGGAACGCGCCGATGCCGAGGAGCCTAGCGGGCTGGCGGGTGAGGCCGCAATTGCGCCTGTCAAGGAAGAACAAACCGATAAAGACGGCGGAAGCGAAACCGAGACCGAAGCCGCGGATGAGTGGGTCGATCTTGAGTCCGATAGCGGCGCCAACCATAGCGACGATCTCGATATCGAGCCGCAGGATGTCTTTCCCGACGCTGACGGATTTTCGCCCAATGCGCTGAAGGATTCAGGCTGGAGCGGGCTTACGCAAGGACCGCGCGCCAGCGGCGACGAAGACGCCAATCTCGAAGCCTATGTCGCCGAAGCGCGCACGTTGCGCGATCACCTCGCCGATCAGCTCGTGCTCGCCTTCGCCGATCCGGCGCGCCGCCTGATCGGCCATCATCTCATCGATATGACCGACGAAGCCGGCTATTTGCAGGGCGAACTCGAGCCGCTCGCCGAGCTTCTCGGCGCCGACCTCGCGCTGGTCGAGGAGACGCTTGCGGTGATGCAGGGCTTCGAGCCTTGCGGCGTGTTCGCCCGGAACTTGCGCGAATGCCTGACGCTTCAGCTGAAGGAACAGGATCGCTGCGATCCCGCCATGGCCTCTCTGATCGATAATCTGCCTCTGTTGGCATCGCATGACCTCACGGCGTTGAGGCGAGCGACCGGCGTGTCGGATGAAGATCTTCATGACATGATCGCCGAGGTGAAGCGCCTCAATCCGAAGCCCGGCCTGAAATACGGCTCGGCGCCGACCCAGCCGATCGTGCCAGACGTTCTTGTGCGCGGCCTTCCCGACGGCAGCTTCCATGTCGAACTGAACAGCGACACGCTGCCGCGCGTACTGGTGAATCAATCCTACTATGCGACCGTCTCGAAATCGGCGATGCGCAAGCAGGACAAGAGTTACCTCAGCGAATGTTTGCAGACGGCAAACTGGCTGGTGAAGAGTCTCGATCAGCGCGCCCGCACCATCCTTAAAGTCGCGCAAGAGATCGTGCGCCAACAGGATGCGTTCCTCGCCTACGGCGTGCGATATTTGCGGCCGTTGAATCTCAAGACCGTGGCGGATGCCATCGCCATGCATGAATCGACCGTGAGCCGCGTCACCGCCAACAAGTACATGGCCACCAATCGCGGCCTGTTCGAGCTGAAATATTTCTTCACTTCGGCCATTGCCGCGACCATGAACGGCGATGCGCATTCCTCCGAAGCGGTGCGAGACCGCATCCGCGAGATGATCGAGGCGGAGCCGGCAAGCGACGTTCTGTCCGACGACAAGATCGTGGAACGCCTAAAAGGGGACGGAATCGACATCGCCCGTCGTACCGTGGCGAAATATCGCGAGGCGCTCAGGATCCCGTCCTCGGTGCAGCGCCGAAGGCTGAAGCGCATGGGCCTCGGCGCGAGCGCCTGATGGCGGGTAAGTCATTGTAAAAGCTGGCAATAACTGTAAAGCCGAGATGTAAAAATAGTTGGTTTGACACCCCAGTAGGGGGCGTCTAGCCTCCGCTTCGCGTGTACGGCCGAACAAGTTGGGTTCAAAGCGCTTGCATGGCTTTGGCGATATCGGTCCCGCAAATTGCGTCCCGGGAAGCACGGTAAGGGGCCATTCGACTAAGCCTTCCACGGGTATGGCGATACAAGTAACCGGAAAAAACCTGGACGTCGGTGGGGCGTTGCGCGGTCACGTCCAGGAACGCGTAGCAAGCACCGTAGAAAAGTATCTCGGGCGCCGGCCCTCGGGGCATGTGCGGATCGAAAAGGAGCGTGGAGAGTTTCGTACCGACTGCACGATCCATTTGTGGCAAGGCATGAGTCTCGAAGCTCATGGCATGGCGCCGGATGCGTATCAGAGCGCCGATCTTGCTTGCGAACGGCTCGAGAAGCGAGTGCGCCGCTATACCCGCCGATTGAAGAAGCACAGTGGCGGCGATACACACCGTAAACAGACGCCGGCGGCAGATTATGTCATCCAGGCCGCGAAAGAGGAGCACGATGAACGCGATGAAGACAATCCGATCATCATTGCCGAATCAGAGACCATGGTGCACGAGATGGCGGTCAGCGACGCCGTGATGCAGATGGATCTCTCAGACCGGCCCTTTGTCGTCTTTCGCAACGCTAGCCACGGCGAAGTCAACGTGGTCTATCGTCGGGACGACGGCAATATCGGCTGGATCGATCTTACGGGTGTGCGGCGCGTCAAGCGCCGCTGAAGCGGAACCGGACCGACCCCTGTCGTTCCCCTAGAATCTGGTGGGTAGGCATATGCATTTAGGCGATCTCATCTCACCCCAGGCTGTGATTCCCTCGCTCAAGGTCAAGACCAAGAAACAGCTCCTGCAGGAATTGTCGGTCAAAACCAGCCGGCTCACCGGCCTTTCCGAACGCGATATTTTCGACGCGCTGTGGCAGCGCGAGAGGCTCGGCTCCACGGGGCTCGGTCACGGCGTCGCCATACCGCATGCCAAGCTTCCCGCTTTGAAGCAGATCGTCGGCATGTTCGCTAGGCTTGCCGAGCCTATCGATTTCGATTCGGTCGACGGAGAGAAGGTCGATCTCGTGTTCCTGCTGCTCGCGCCCGAGGGCGCCGGCGCCGATCATCTGAAGGCGTTGGCAAGCGTCTCGCGGGTGCTGCGCGACGGCGAGGCCGTCGAGAAGCTCAGGGGGTCACGGGATGCGGCGGCTCTCTACGCCGTTATGACCGAGCAGGCCGCCTCGTCACACGCGGCCTGAGCACCGCCATCATCCAGCACCTAACGCGGCGCGAGTTGCGTGATCAGGCCGTTCGCCGCCTGCACCATGGCGTAGAAGGCGGGGACGTTGAACTGATTGATCGAAACGAAGACCCCGATGCCGCGCGACGGCGCAAACACGATATAGCTGAACTGGCCGTTCAGCCCGCCGGTCTTTTGCAAAATCAGGGGGCGGTTGCCTGCGGGGTTCTGGATCACCCAGCCCAATCCCATCGCGTCCATCTCGCCGCCCTCGTCCAGGCCGATGACCGGATCGAGGCCGTCGCGCTGGAGATAGGTGGCATGTTCCAGGAGCCGCATGTCGAAATCTTTCGCGTCGTTGCCGAGATGCCAGTGAAGCCAGCGCAACATGTCGTTGGCCGTCGAATAGAGACCGCCGGCGCCCTCGATGATCGGCGCGGTTTCGACGAAGGCGAGCGGTGAGCCGTCAAAATTGTGGCCCTGCATGGTGCGCGCCTTGTCGGCCTCGGTGAGGTTGAAGCGCGTGTCTTTCAGCCCGGCAGGATCGAGCACGCGCTCCTTGAGGAGTTCCGCGTAGGGCTTGCTGGCGGCATTGGCCAAAGCCAGCGCCAGGAGATCGAAGGCGAAATTGGAATAGAGGATGCCGGTGCCCGGCGCGAACAGCTGCGGATCGTCCTTCAGCGTGGCGATGTAGTCTTCTTTGGTGCCCATCGCCGTCGGATGGCCCTCGATGAATGTGATTTCGGCTTCGCGAGGCAGGCCCGAGGAGTGGGTGGCAAGGTCGATAAGCCTGATCTTCTTGCCGTCGCGTTCGGGGATCGTGACGTCCCAGCCGAGCCGCTCCTGGAGAGGATCGCCGAAATTGACCGTGCCGTCGACCACCAGGCTCGCCAATGTTGCCCCAGTCAATACCTTGGTGATTGAGCCGATCCGCATCAGCGTGTCGCCGTCGGGCGCCTTGCCGCTGCCCTTGGCGATCTCGCCAAAACCTCGCACCACGGTTTCGCCGTCGCGGATGACGCCGATCACCATCCCCGGAACATCGGCGCTGAGAAACAGGATGGTGCCGGTCAGGTCGACCGTATCGGCGAGCAGTTTATTCTCGGCGCGCGCGTGTCCCGGTGCAAAAGCGAGCATTGCGGTACAAAGGCCGGCGGCGATGGCGGCGCGAACCGCGCGCAACGATGATCTGTGATTCATACTGGCGCTCCCCGATTGGCTGAAGCTGCAACTATGCACGAGACGGAGAGAGCCGCCTAGGCGGTATTCTGTGTTGATGGCGCGCCTTGACGGCGTCAGCCCTTCATGCCGTTGGCGATCAGTCCGTGTCCATCGAGGATCTGCGCCGCCCGCTCCGGATCGGGTTCCAGCGACCAGTCGTCATGACCATGGCTGCCGCCAAGGACAAGCGCGTCGCTGCGCGGAAACATGTAGAGATCGAGCACCGGATCGACATAACCGTAGTGGATATCCGCGCGCGGTTTCAAAAGCGTGAGTTGACCCTTTACCGGCACAAGCTCGGCATCGCCGAACAATGCCTTGGCGCCGATACCGGTGGCATTGACGATCAGCGGCGTCTGGAGGGTTTGCAGCTCGGATCTGTCGGCGAAGCCGCGAGTCTCGATTCTGCCGCCAGCTTCCCGGAAGTCGGCCATGAGCGCCGGGAGCAGTGTGTTGGTCTCGGCGATCAGGGTCTTGGTGAAGACGGCATAGGAATTGGGAAACGGATGCTCGTCCGGGCCGAATTTCTCGAAGGGAAAAAGATCGGGCGTGATGGCGAAATCCCACGGCACGTCGATCGGCCGCGGCCCGATAAAATAGAGATCCATCGGCTTCACGCCGTAGCGGGCCGGGAGACTCTGAAAATAGCGAAATGCGAACCGCGCCGCCTCGGCGACGCGGTTGCCGGTCTCTCCGGTCTGGTGGGCATCGTCGACGATGTTGGTCACGCCAAACGCACCGGCGGCAACATCGGAGGTCGTGTACGGCGGGAGCGCTGCGGCGTAGATCGTTACGGTGAAGCCGCGGTCCTGCAACAGGCGGGCGGTGGTAAGCCCGATCACGCCGCAGCCGATGACCGCCGCCTGGCGATGCGGCGTTTCAAGCGCGAGCTTCGCCGCCATGTCGGCTGTGCCCCAGGAGAGCGTTATGCCGCAGCCGCCATGCCCGTAATTGTGGATGAGGGTCTTGTCGCCGAACGGCTCGCTCCGCACTACGAAACCGGAAGGCCGGAAGGGACGCAATCCAGCCCGCGCGCCGATGATTTGATCGGGAGTAACCTGGAATTTCGGCAGGGGCGCTTGCGCCGTCTTGGCGGGCGCATTCTCGGCGCGTGGCGCCGAGGGCATGACGGCGCTTACCGTTGCCGCGGCGCCCAACGCCAGTATCGACCGGCGGGTCACCTCGTTTCCAGTCTTTCTGCTGATCGTCATAGCTGACCCACGGCCAACCCCGGCCATTCATAGCAGATCAGGAGTGGCGTTGTGGAGACGCAGGAAGGTGGCGAGACTTAATGCACGCTGACCGGCACGAGGTCGTTCTCGAGGGCGTTGGCGATGGCCGCATGGCGGCTGTCGGTCAACGCGATCGGCGTGCCGTCGGCGCCGAGCACGGCGTAGAGATCGATGCCTTTCGGGGCGGATTTGAGCGATGGGAAGAGTTGCTCGGCGGTATCGGCGTCGAGCTGCTTGATATACGCCACCTCGCCGTCGCCGAGCAACGCAAGCTCCTTCATGCTCATCAAAGCGGTCGGCTGGTGGGCTTCTTTCTCTTCGGTCATCGACCTTGGTCCTGTCGTAGCCGTAAGGGAGGGAACAGGGATATGGGGAATTCCACAACGGTTTCAAGCCGAGGGGCTTGACCTGGAAGCACCTTCGGCCCTATCGCGGACTGTGTTGATCGGAATGGCACACGGGCTCTCATGACTTGGTACGTCAACCCAAAGACCGGCATCGATTCAAACGACGGCCGCAATCCATCCTCGGCCTTCAAAACGCTGGCGCATGCCGTAGGCGCGGCGAAACCGGGCGATACCATCATGCTCGCGCCGGGCGCCTACGATCAGGACCTGCCGCAACAAGTGAGTGCGGCACGCGCGCTCAACCTCACCATCGGCGTGGTCGGCGCCGAATAGGCATCACGCCGTCTCTTCGCTCTTGCCGTCATCCTCTAGCGTCTCGATCACGCGCAGGCGTTTGACCGTCAAATCGTCGATTTCGACCGTGCCGAGTTGCAGCTTGCGCACGGTGGCTCTTTTGATGGCCAGGCGTCCGATGGCCAGAGCGCCGATAGCCACTGCGCCGACGGCAAGTGCGCCGATGGCGAAAGAGCCGAGCGCGAAGGTGCCGGCTGATAAAGCCCCGCCCGCCATGGCCGGCGCCTTTATGGGAGGCAAGGCAAGGATCTTTTGACGCGAGCGTCTCATGGCAGTCTCCAAGTTGAGACCGGCACTCTAGAGACTTCAACCGCTAGCGCCAATGCGCGTGGTCAGTTCGAGGGTTGCGCCGACACGAGCACGGGATCTGAACGGTACTCCTCGGGGAAGAGGCGTTTCAGGTTTTCGACCTTCGGCTTGTCGTGAATGACGATATAGGGGTAGGCCGGGTTCATCACCATGAAGTCCTGATGATAATCCTCGGCCGGGTAGAAGGACTGATCCGGCTCGATCTTGGTGGCGATATTGGAATCGAATGCACGCGAGCGGTCGATCTCGGTGATATAGGCATCGGCGATTTTCGCCTGCTCGGCGTTCATGGGAAAGATGGCCGAGCGATATTGCGTGCCGATATCGGGGCCTTGGCGATCGAGTTGGGTCGGATCATGCGCCACCGAGAAAAAGATCTGGAGCAGTTGGCCGTAAGAGATCTTGCTCGGGTCGTAGGTGATGCGCACGGCCTCGGCATGTCCCGTACTGCCAGAGCCGACCAGATCATAATGCGCGGTGTCTTTGTTGCCGCCGGCATATCCCGAGACGGCGTTGGTCACGCCTTTGACATGCTGGTAGACGCCCTGCACGCCCCAGAAGCAGCCGCCGGCAAACACGGCGACCTCTTCCTTCGCCTCAGGTATTGGAGATTGGTCGAGCGTGGGCGGCGGCAGTGACCGCGCCTCCTCAGCGCCCGACGAAAACGTGAACAGCAAGCCGGCGAGAAGCAGCATCATAACGGCGGTATTGATGAAGTTTGTCAGGTAACCGCCGCTTATCTGCGTGGAAATCCGGGAAGCCTTCGACAGCTTGGTCATGATCACCTCCGACAGCGTTCTCGCACCATATGGAGATATGACGGGACGCGCGGGTTTGGTATCGAAAATGACGCGTTTCACGGGCAATTGATGCGCCCGCGAGAAGCCCGCACATTTTTGTGTGCAGCTCGCGATATTGTAGCATTCGGGACTTGCGCGCATGATGGGCCTCCAGACGTCAACGAGAGTGACCCGACACGCATGAATCCCAACAAGGCTCTTTGGGAAAAAGGCGACTTCACGCGCATCGCGGCGACCATGCGTGAGAGCGGTGAAGCGCTCGTCAAAAGCTTGGGCATCACCAAGGGGCAAAATGTCCTCGATCTCGGCTGCGGCGACGGAACCACGGCCTTGCCGGCAGCTTCACTTGGCGCTGATGTGCTCGGCGTCGACATCGCCGAAAATCTCGTCGCGGCCGGCAACCGACGCGCACGCGAGCAGGGACTTTCCAACTGCACCTTCCGGCAAGGGGACGCCACGAACCTTCAACCTCTGGAGAGTGAACACTTCGATCTCGTCGTCAGCATCTTCGGGGCGATGTTCGCGCCAAAGCCGTTCGACGTTGCCAAGGAGATGGTGCGGGTCACGCGACCGGGCGGCCGGATCGTCATGGGGAACTGGATCCCGAACGACCCAACCCTCGTCGCGCAGATCCTGAAGATCTGTTCAGCCTACACGCCGCCGCCGCCGGAAGGCTTCATCAGCCCCATGACCTGGGGAATCGAAGACATGGTGATTGAGCGGTTTGCGGCGGCGGGGATTCCGAAAGGCAACATCGCCTTCGCGCGAGACACCTTTACCTTCATATATCCCGGCACCCCGGCGGGCTTCGTTGACGCGTTCCGCTCCTATTACGGGCCGACCATGAACGCCTTCGCCGCGGCTGAAGCGAGCGGTCGCGCCGGCGAGCTGCAGTCAGAACTCGAAATGTTGTTCGACAGCCAGAACACGAGCGAGAGCCCGGACGTCACCTGCATTCCGGCAACCTTCCTGCGCGTCACTATCGATCGTGGATGAGATTACCGCGTTGCGAAAGCACGCCGGAGACTGGTGGAGCCAGGCGGGATCGAACCGCCGACCTCGTGAATGCCATTCACGCGCTCTCCCAACTGAGCTATGGCCCCATTCAGGGATCAGTGATCAGAGATCAGTGATCAGGGAAACTGAATTCTATCGCCACGGACCAATCTTGGCATCTGACTTAGGGCCGCGATCTTCGAGGTTCAAGGAAAATGCACGTCCTGCCAGGAGGCACGGCCCTCTGATTTCTGATCACTGATTTCTGATCCCTGAAATCAGGTTTCCTCGGCCTGGCCGCCACCCACGATACCCTTCACGTCGGTCTCGCCCTCTTCTTCCTCTTCCAGAAAGGTGGTGTCGTCGTCCTCTGCCGCCGGGATCTCGGTGTCGTCGTCGCCGAGGTCGACAATCTCCTCCTCTTCGACGGGGATGTCGGATCCCGTCTCGTCGGCTTCATCGAGGCTCACGACCTCGGGACGGGGCTTCAGCACCGGGGCCGGGGCCTTGACCACCTCGGGCTTCTTCACTGTGACCGGCGCCGGGGCCGCGCGCTCGGCGCGCCGCGTGGGCGCCATCTGATAGACGGATTGGCAGCTGGGACAGACGATCGGCGACCGGCCCAGATCATAAAACCGCGCCCCACAGCTCGGGCAAACACGCTTGGTTCCCCGTGCGGGCTTCGACATTGACACCCCTCGTTGCTTTTCTTGAGTAGCGCTCCCCATTGCCACGCCTCATCTGTGCTGTCAAAAGCTATTGAACGCCCGAAAAACCCTATTTTAAAGCCTATGCGCCAGCCCCTGACAGCCACCCGCTCGCAACCCCTTACGGGCCGTGTGCGCGTACCCGGCGACAAGTCGATCTCGCACCGGGCGCTGATCCTGGCCGCGCTTGCCTCAGGTACCAGCCGTATCGAAGGCCTGCTCGAGGCAGACGACATAACGGCCACAGCGAAGGCGCTTGCGGCACTCGGCGCCGAGGTCGCGCGGTCAAATGGGGCCTTCGAGGTGCGCGGTCAAGGCGTCGGTGGCCTCTTTGCACACCAAGCGCGTCTTGACTTCGGCAATTCCGGCACGGGTAGCCGGCTCATGCTGGGGGTGGTCGCCGGCCATGACATGGTTGCGGAATTTACCGGCGACAGTTCCTTGTGCCGCCGTCCCATGCACCGGGTGCTGGCGCCGCTCGCGACCATGGGACTCAGGACGAATGCGGCAAGCGCCGAGGAAGCGACCCTGCCGCTCACGGTCTCAGGCACACGCGACCTCATCCCCATCGTCTACGAATTGCCGGTGCCGTCGGCGCAGGTGAAGTCGGCGATCCTGCTGGCCGGTTTGCATGCGCCGGGGCGCACCTCGGTGGTCGAGACGCTTCCCACCCGCGATCACACCGAGCGCATGCTTGGACAATTCGGCGCGGAAATTTCCGTCGAGGAAACCGAGGAAGGCGGGCGCGTGGTTACGGTGGGCGGCGACGCCGAGCTTGGCGGCTTCAAGCTGAAGATTCCCGGCGATCCCAGTTCCGCTGCTTTCCTGGTTGCCGCGGCCACCATTTGTCCGGGCTCCGAGATCGTCATCGAAGGCGTGCTGCTCAATCCAACGCGTATCGGCTTTCTCGAAACGTTGCGCGAAATGGGCGCCGATATCGAAGTGCTAAATCTCGACGAGGCGGGCGGTGAGCAGGTCGGCGATCTGCGTGTCAGGGGCGCGCCGCTCAGGGCCACGCGCGTGCCGCCGGGGCGTGCGCCGTCGATGATCGACGAATATCCGATCCTTGCTTGTGTGGCGGCCTTCGCTGAAGGTGAGACGCGCATGGAGGGATTGGCGGAACTGAAGGTGAAAGAGAGCGATCGTCTGAGCGCCATCGCCACAGGTCTCGCCGCATGCGGTGTTGCGGCGCGTATCGAAGGCGACGATCTGATCGTGGAGGGGTCGGGCGAAGTGAAAGGCGGCGGGATGGTCGAGACGCATATGGATCACCGCATCGCCATGGCCTTCCTCGTTCTCGGGCTCGGCGCCCGCGAACCGGTCACGGTCGACGACACGCGCATGATCGCCACGAGCTTCCCCGGCTTTGCCGAGCTGCTGACCAAGCTCGGCGCGCAATTCTCATGATCATCGCCATCGACGGACCCGCGGCGTCGGGCAAGGGTACGCTCGCCAAGCGCATCGCCGCCCATTACGGCCTTCATCATCTCGACACCGGCCAGCTTTATCGCGCGGTGGCGCGCGACACGCTTGCCAAGGGCGGCGATCCTGCCGATGAAGCGGCATCACTTGCGGCCGCGCGTGCTCTCGATCCCGAAAGCCTCGACGATGCCGCGCTGCGCGGCCCGAAGATCGGCGAAGCCGCCTCGTTCGCGGCGCGTCATCCCAAAGTACGCGAAACCTTGCGCGCCTATCAGCGGGCGTTCGCGCGGAGGAACCCCGGCGCGGTGATCGACGGGCGCGACATCGGAACCGTAATCTGCCCCGACGCCGACGTGAAACTCTTCGTCACCGCCTCACCCGAGGAGCGCGCACGCCGGCGCTATCTCGAACTGAAACAGAACGGGGCGAAGGTTACGCAAGACGAAGTGCTCGACGACATCAAGACCCGCGATGAACGCGATCAAAACCGGGCCGTAGCGCCCCTTCGCCAGGCGGAAGACGCGGTCTTGCTCGACACCACGAATTTGGATATAGACGCCGCGTTCAGGGCAGCTATTGATATAGTCGATGCTGCGATGGGCCATGCGGGGCAGGCCGGTTGAGGCTCCTGCCCATTTTGCATTGGCACACCACTTTTTCGATGTTTTCCGCGAAAAATTCGTGCGGAGTCGGGTGGCAGCCTTGGACGCGCTGCTCCCTAAACAAGCCTTTGGGGTCAGGGTTCAGCGATATGATGGGACGGCGAGTAGGATACTAGATGAACGAACCGCAGACGAATGTAAGCCATCCGAGCCGCGACGAGTTCGCAGCCCTTCTTGAAGAGTCGCTGACCGGCACCGCGCTCCAGGAAGGCAGTGTCATCAAAGGCACCATCGTCGGGATCGAGAAGGACGTCGCGGTTATCGACGTCGGACTGAAGACCGAAGGACGCATCCCACTCAAGGAATTTGGTTTGTCAGGCCGCGCACCGACGCTTTCCGTCGGTGATGAGGTCGACGTTTATCTCGAGCGCGTCGAGAACTCAGCCGGAGAAGCCGTGCTGTCGCGCGAGAAAGCGCGCCGCGAGGAAAGCTGGACGCGGCTGGAAGAGAAATACAAAGCCGGCGAGCGCGTCGAAGGCGTGATCTTCAATCGCGTCAAGGGCGGTTTCACCGTCGATCTCGACGGGGCCGTGGCCTTCCTGCCGGGCAGCCAGGTGGACATCCGCCCGATTCGCGACGTTGGCCCACTCATGAACATGCCGCAGCCCTTCCAGATCCTGAAGATGGATCGCAGGCGTGGCAATATCGTCGTATCGCGCCGCTCGGTTCTGGAAGAAACGCGCGCGGAGAAGCGCAGCGAGATCGTGGCGCGTCTCGAAGAGGGTCAGATCATCGACGGCGTGGTCAAGAACATCACCGATTACGGCGCCTTCATCGATCTCGGCGGCATCGACGGCCTGCTGCACGTCACCGACATGGCGTGGAGACGTGTCAACCATCCGTCTGAGATCGTGAATGTCGGCGACACGGTGAAGGTGCAGATCATCCGTATCAACCCCGAGACGCAGCGCATCAGCCTCGGCATCAAGCAGCTTGAATCGGATCCTTGGGAAGGCATCGCCGCCAAATACCCGGTGGAGTCGCGCTTCAAGGGCACGGTCACCAACATCACCGACTATGGCGCCTTCGTCGAGCTCGAGGCCGGCGTGGAAGGCTTGATCCACGTCTCGGAGATGAGCTGGACGAAAAAGAACATCCACCCCGGCAAGATCATCTCGACGAGCCAGGAGGTGGAGGTGCAGGTGCTCGAAGTCGATCCCGACAAGCGCCGCATCTCGCTCGGCCTGAAGCAGACGCAGGAGAATCCCTGGGTCGCCTTCACCGCCAATCATCCGCCGGGCACCAATATCGAAGGCCAGATTCGCAATATCACCGAGTTCGGCCTGTTCGTCGGACTCGACGGCGGCATCGACGGCATGGTGCATCTGTCCGATCTCGATTGGACCAAGGCAGGCGAGGAAGCGCTCAAGGATTACAAGAAGGGCGATACCGTCAAAGCCGTGGTGCTCGAAGCCGACTCCGAGAAGGAGCGCATCAGCCTCGGCATCAAGCAGCTCACGCCCGACCCGTTCGCTTCGGGCACGCCGTCTGCCAAGCTCAAAAAAGGCATGCGCGTGACTTGCGAGGTGACCGCGGTCAAGGATAACGGGCTCGACGTCAAGCTGGTCGACCACGACCTGACGACCTTCATCCGCCGCGCCGATCTATCGCGCGACCGCTCGGAGCAGAGACCCGACCGCTTCGGCGTCGGCGAGAAGTTCGACGCGGTGCTCACCCAGGTCGATGCCAAAGCCCGCAAAGTCACGGCCTCGATCAAGGCGCTCGAAATCGCCGAAGAGAAGGAAGCGGTGGCCCAATACGGCTCGACCGATTCCGGCGCCTCGCTTGGCGACATTCTCGGCGCAGCCTTGAATAAAGCGAAAGGCGACGAGGGCGACGAGGGCGAGGACGAGGAAGCTCCGGCCAAGCCGAAGCGCAAGCGCGCCAAGGCCAAGGCTGAAGAAACCGAAGCCGCGCCGGAAGAATGAGCGGCCGAGCCAAGCCTGACCTGATACTCTTGGCGCCGCTTGCAGCAGAACGAATTTGAGCGAAGCCCGATGGCTCTCGACCCCGAAAGCGTGATCGAACGCCGCCGCCTGAGACGGCGGATCGCCGCCTGGCGCATCGCCGCCGTCGCTTTCGGCCTCCTCCTGATCGGCACATTGTTCCTGGGCGACCAGGAGATGACGAGTTCGGCCGGCATCCTGCCGCATGTCGCAAGAGTGACGGTCAGCGGCGTCATTACCGACGATCGCAAGATGCAGGAATTGATCGAGCGGGTCGGACAGTCCGATCAGGTCAAGGCCGTCATCCTCGACATCAACAGTCCCGGCGGCACCACCACGGGGGGCGAGGCTCTTTACGACTCCGTGCGCCGTCTCGCCGAGAAAAAGCCGGTGGTCGCGGTGTGCGGCACGCTCGCCACCTCCGCCGCCTATATCGTCGCGCTCGCCACCGACCGTATCTTCGTCTATGGCAACACCATCACGGGCTCCGTCGGCGTGATCTTCCAATGGGCCGAGGTCACCGAGCTTCTGCAAACGCTCGGCATCAAGGTCGAGGAGGTGAAGAGCGGACCGTTGAAAGCCGTGCCGAGCCCGTTCCAGCCGGCAGACGAGAGAGCGCGGGAATTGACCGAGGAAATGGTGCAGGAAGCGAAGACCTGGTTCGTCGATCTGGTCGGCAAGCGCCGCGATATCCAGCCTTCCTCGGTTCCTGGCCTGACCGAGGGCCGCATCTATTCTGGCCGGCAGGCAGTCGAGTTCAAGCTCGCCGACCAGATCGGCGACGAGGAAACGGCCATGAGCTGGCTCAGGACGGAACGGGACGTACCGGCGGGCCTGAAGATCGTCGAGTGGAAGCCCAAGGCGGAATCCAGCGGCCTATTTGGCTGGCTGATCCACTCGATGGCCGACGCTTTCGGCCTTTCCTCGGGCACAATCGCTGGTTTGATTGGGCAAGCAGCGTCAACCCTTAAGCTTGACGGTCTTGTCTCGGTTTGGCACCCTAATTCGGGATAGTGGGGGGCGTCCGCCGCCTTTTCGGGTGGCCGGCCGGTGGGGCGTATAATGATCAAGTCTGAGTTGATTCAGAAAGTGGCTGCGGCCAATCCGCACCTCTTTCATCGTGACGTCGAGCGCATCATCAACATCATTCTCGACGAAATTACCGGCGCTTTGGCGCGCGGCAACCGGGTGGAGTTGCGCGGTTTCGGCGCCTTCACAGTCAAGCATCGCGCGGCTCGGCAGGGACGCAATCCCCGCACCGGCGATACGGTCTTCGTGGAGGACAAACACGTGCCCTTCTTCAAGACTGGCAAGGAGCTGCGCGAGCGGCTGAACCCTAGAGCCGGGCGGCCGCGCGCTTAAAACCTGGCGCTGGCGCCATTTATGGAGCTGCCTTTGTGGCGTAAGCTCGCATTTGCCCTGATCGTTGTGCCCCTCGGCGTGCTTTTGATCGCCCTTGCCGTGGTCAACCGTAAGCCGGTCGAGCTGATCCTCGACCCGTTCGGGGGTCCTGATCCCGGCCTGATCTGGCAAGGCCCCTTTTTCATGTTCCTGCTCGTCACCTTCGCGCTTGGGCTCATCGTGGGTGGTATCGCGACCTGGCTCAGCCAGGGGAAATGGCGCAAATCGGCGCGGGTGCGGCGCCGTGAAGCCGATGAGTGGCACACACGCGCCGACAAGCTCGAGCAGGAGCTCGAGGAGCGCGACCCGGCCCATCATCCGCGGCTTCCTGCCAATTAGACGGTCTTCTGGTCCGCGCACCATGGCTCACGGTCTGGCGGCCGGCGGGCGCGTAAACCGATCCGCCCTAAACCCCTTGGCAAGGCCGATGTTGCAGTGCGATAGACTTGGATGAGCGGATTGGCATAGGGTTGCCCCAGCGCGAGCCCATAAGCCGGCAACTCCCACCTCGTGAGCTAAGCCCGTGGCGGTCAAGATTAAAATCTGCGGCGTGCGGACGCCGGCCATTATCGAGACGGCGGCGGCCGAAGGCGCCGATTTTGTCGGTCTGGTTCTGTTTCCGCACAGCCCGCGCCATGTCGAGGTGGAGGAGGCGCGGGTCCTTGCGGCCATCGCGCGCGGCAAAATCGGTGCCGTGGCCGTTCTGGTCGATCCCGACGACGCGCTGATCGATGCGGTCGCCGAGCGGGTCCGGCCTTCTCTCCTGCAGTTGCACGGCAGCGAGACGCCCGAGCGGGTCGAAGCCGTCAAGGCGCGTACCGGACTGCCGGTCATGAAGGCGATCGGCGTTCAGGGCCAAGCCGACACGGCCAAGGCTGATGCTTATGCCGGGATTGCCGACCTTGTTCTGTTCGACGCGAAGCCCCCGGCTGATGCGGAGGTCCCTGGCGGCGCCGGCGTCGCATTCGATTGGACGCTGCTGCGCGGCGTCGGCGCGCCGTTCGCCCTGTCGGGCGGTCTCAACCCCGACACTGTCGGCGAGGCGATCGCGATAACCGGCGCAATTCTGGTCGATGTCTCCTCCGGGGTGGAAAGCGCGCCCGGAGAAAAGGATGCAGGGTTGGTGAGAAGCTTCATTCACGCGGCGAAAGAAGCGACGCCGCAAACGCGGGCGAAGGCGTCATGAGCGCGAGATCCGAGCAAAGCCCATTGAATACCTATCGCGGCGGTCCCGACGAACGCGGCCATTTCGGGCTCTATGGCGGCCGCTTCGTCGCCGAGACTTTGATGCCGCTGATCCTCGATCTCGAGCGCGCCTATAATGAAGCCAAGGCCGATCCGAAATTCCAGGCGGAGATGGATGCGCATCTCTCAACCTATGTCGGGCGTCCGTCGCCGCTTTATCTCGCCGAGCGGCTGACGGCGCATTGCGGCGGCGCCAAGATCTATTTCAAGCGCGAAGAGCTCAATCACACCGGCGCGCACAAGGTCAACAACGTGCTCGGCCAGATCATGCTCGCTCAGCGCATGGGCAAGACGCGCATCATCGCCGAGACCGGCGCCGGCATGCATGGGGTCGCTACCGCCACGCTCTGCGCCAAATTCGGCCTGCCCTGCATCATCTATATGGGCTCGGTCGACGTGGCGCGGCAGAAGCCGAATGTGCTGCGCATGAAGATGCTGGGCGCCGAGGTCCGCGCAGTGGAATCGGGCTCCAAGACGCTGAAGGACGCCATGAACGAGGCATTGCGCGACTGGGTCGCCAATGTGCACGATACCTTCTATTGCATCGGCACGGTGGCGGGCCCGCATCCTTATCCGGCCATGGTGCGCGACTTTCAGTCGATCATCGGGCGGGAGACGCGCGAGCAGATGCTGGCGGCTGAGGGAAGGCTGCCGGATTCGCTGATCGCCTGTATCGGCGGCGGCTCGAATGCCATGGGCCTGTTCCATCCCTTCCTCGACGAACGCGGCATCGAAATCTACGGTGTCGAGGCAGCCGGACATGGGCTCGACAGCAAGCATGCCGCTTCGATCGCCGGTGGCAGGCCGGGCGTGTTGCATGGCAACCGCACCTATCTGTTGATGGATGATGACGGCCAGATCGAGGAGGCGCATTCGATCTCGGCGGGTCTCGATTATCCCGGCATCGGGCCGGAGCATTCCTGGCTCAACGATGTCGGCCGCGTGCGATTCCTCTCGGCGACCGACGACGAGGCGGTCAGCGCGTTCCAGCTCTGCAGCAAGCTCGAGGGCATCATTCCGGCGCTTGAGCCCGCACATGCGCTTGCCCGCGTACTCGATGTGGCGCCGCAGAAGCCGAAATCGCATCTGATGGTGCTCAATCTGTCAGGCCGGGGCGACAAGGATCTCGATTCCGTGGCGAACTATCTGGATGCCAAGGCATGAGCCAAACACGGATCGATAAAAGATTTGCCGCGTTGAAACGCGAAGGGCGCGCGGGGCTCGTCATCTTCATCACGGCCGGCGATCCCGATTACGACACCTCGCTCGCCATCCTGAAGGAATTGCCGAAGGCGGGCGCCGACATCGTCGAGCTCGGCATGCCCTTCTCCGATCCCATGGCCGACGGGCCGGCGATCCAGGCCTCTTCGCAACGCGCGCTCAAAGCCGGCCAGACCATGGCAAAGACGCTTCGTATGGTGCGCGATTTCCGTGCCGGGGATCAAACGACCCCCCTCGTGCTAATGGGCTATTACAACCCCATATATGTCTATCCGGTGGACCGCTTCGTCGCCGATGCGGCGGAAGCCGGCGCCGATGGATTGATCGTGGTGGACATGCCGCCTGAGGAAGATGCCGAGCTTCGCCCGGCCGCGAGCGCGGCGGGGCTCAACTTCATCCGGCTGGCGACACCGACGACCGATGCCAAGCGCTTGCCGGCAGTGCTCGCGAACACGAGCGGTTTTGTCTATTACGTGTCGATCGCGGGCATTACTGGAACGGCGGCGCCGGATTTGCGCGATGTCAAGGCGCATGTCGAGCGCCTCAAGGCGCATACCGATCTGCCCATTGCCGTCGGCTTCGGGGTCAAGACGGAAGCGCAGGTGAGTGCGATCGGGGGGCTCGCCGAAGGCGTGGTTGTGGGTTCGGCGCTCGTTACCGCCATCGCCCAAAGCCTTGACGGCAAGGGGCAGGCGAGTTCCGCGACCAAGCCGCAAGTAATTGATTTTGTTAAACGTCTTGCCTCGGCGTTGCATCACCCGGCTGAAGCCGAGGCCGTCTAGCCATCGTGTGATCGTTTTTTGAGAGTTCGGTAGACCCGTGAACTGGATCAACAGCGTCGTAAGACCCAAAATCCGCTCCATCCTTCGCCGGAAGGAGATGCCGGAGAATCTCTGGGTGAAGTGCCCTGAGACCGGGCAGATGATCTATTACAAGGACCTCGAAGCCAATCAGTTCGTGGTCCCCGGCTCGAACTATCACATGCGCATGTCGGCGTCGGCGCGGCTTAAGAGCCTGTTCGACAGCGGCGAATTCGAGACGCTGCCTACGCCGGAAGTACCGGTCGATCCGCTCAAGTTCCGCGACGAACGCCGCTATACCGACCGCCTCAAGGATGCGAAGAGCAAAACGGGCTTGGCCGACGCGGTGCTCGCCGGCGCTGGGCGGCTCGAAGGCGAGGCGATCGTCGCCGCGGTGCAGGATTTCGATTTTCTCGGCGGCTCGCTCGGCACCGCCGCGGGCGAGGCGGTGATCACCGCCATGCGCACCGCCGTGAAGCGCGAAACTCCCTTCATTCTATTCGCCGCCTCGGGCGGCGCGCGCATGCAGGAAGGCATTCTCTCCTTGATGCAGATGCCGCGCACCACCGTGGCGGTGCAAGAGCTGCGCGAGGCGCACCTGCCCTACATCGTGGTGCTGACGCACCCAACCACCGGCGGCGTCACGGCCTCTTACGCCATGCTCGGCGACATCCAGATCGCCGAACCCGGCGCCTTGATCGGTTTCGCCGGACCGCGCGTGATCGAGCAGACCATCCGCGAACAGCTGCCGAACGGCTTCCAGCGCGCCGAATATCTTTACGACCACGGCATGGTCGATATAGTGGTGCACCGTCATGAACTGCGCGCGACACTTGCCCGTCTCTGCCATCTCTTGACTCACCGCCACGCCTCCCGCCATGCCGCGGTCGCCGAGGAGATGCACGGCCTGGCGCATCACGCGGGCAACTCGGGGAACTCCGGAAACTCCGGAAACTCGCTGAACTCGGGCAATTCCGGCACGGTCCCGGACGGCAAGGGGCAGCCTGCCTTGACCGACCAGCGCGATCATGACGCCTTGACGGGGAGCATTCGCGATGGCGCTAATCCCCCGCCGCCGCACAATGCCTGAAGGCTCTCACGGACTTGACCCAACTCCCTCACAGCGCCGGGCGGGCGCGTGCCCGCCCAAGGCAAACGTCGAGCGATACCCTGCTCGAAAGCCTGAAACGGCTGCATCCGCAGTCGATCGATCTGTCGCTTGGGCGCATCGAGCGGTTGCTGGCAAAACTCGGCAACCCGCAAGACAGGCTGCCGCCGGTGGTGCATGTGGCCGGCACCAACGGCAAAGGCTCAACCCAAGCCTTCCTCCGCGCCATCGCCGAGGGGCTGGGCAAGGGCGTGCATGTTTATACGTCGCCGCATCTCGTCAATTTTCATGAGCGCGTCGTTCTGGCCGGTCCGCATGGCGGGCGGCCTATCGATGAAGATTTTCTGGTCGACTGCCTGACCCGTGCGGAAGATGCCAATGACGGCGAGCTGATCACCCTGTTCGAGATCACCACCGCCGCGGCCTTTCTCGCCTTCGCCGAAGAGCCCGCCGATCTGTTGCTGCTGGAAACGGGACTGGGCGGCCGGCTCGACGCCACCAATGTGGTGAAAAAGCCGCTGCTTACTGCCATCACGCCCGTTTCCATCGATCACGTGTCGTTTCTGGGCGAGACTATGGCTGAGATCGCCGGCGAGAAGGCCGGCATCCTCAAGCCTGGCGTGCCTTGCGTCGTGGGCAAGCAGGAGCGGCAAGCCTTCGAGACGATCGAACGTCGGGCGGCGGAAGTCGGCGCGCCACTCTATGTGTCGGGCCGCGATTTCGACGCTTTCGAGCAGCATGGGCGGTTGATCTTCCAGACGGAGGAACGCCTGCTCGATCTGCCGCTGCCGCGGCTTGCCGGACGTCACCAGATCGACAATGCGGGCATGTCGATCGCCGAGGCGAGCATCGTGTTCGGCGAAGCGCTCACCGAGCGTGCGCTGGAATATGGCCTGACGCACGCGCAATGGCCGGCGCGCATGGAGCGCTTACCCGTCGGCGCGCTGCACGCTTTGGTCGGTGAGGGCACGGAGATCTGGCTCGATGGCGGGCACAATGCCGCCGGCGGTCAGGTCACGGCGCATGCGCTGGCCGAACTCGACGAGCGCCTGGCTCGGCCCGTGCATCTTATTTGGGGCATGATGGAAACCAAGGACGCGCACGCGTTCATCGCTCCGTTCAAGGGGCTGGTCGAGCGCGTCTACACCGTGCCGATCCCCGAAGAGCCGAATGCCTTCGGCTCGGCCGCGCTCGCCGAGATCGCCAAGGCGGAAGGGTTCGATGTTGTTGCCGCGGAAAGCGTGCAGGCGTCGTTGCTGCAATCCCAGGCAACGGTAAAGGGACCGGCGCGCATCTTGATCTGCGGCTCGCTCTATCTCGCGGGCCACGTGCTGAAGCTGCACGGAAAATAAAATCCCTTAAGCGGTGCCGAGGGTGCCGTTGATCCAGGCGGCGAGCTGGGTCTTGGGGTAAGCGCCTTTGAGCGTTCCGGCGACCTGGCCGTCCTTGAACAGCATCAGGGTTGGGATGCTGCGAATGCCGTAGCGGGTGCTGATTTCTGCGTTCTCGTCGACATTCAGCTTGGCAATGCGCACCTTGCCGTCGAACTCCTTGGCAATCTCCTCGAGTGCCGGCGCGATCTGCCGGCACGGGCCGCACCATTCGGCCCAGAAATCCACCACCACGGGGGTTGCGGATTTGAGCACCTCGGCTTCGAAGGTGTCGTCGGAGACTTTTTCGGTTGCCATATCGCTATTCCTCGCGTGCCGAGGCCGATTCGTGCTGAGCGGCCGTTTTTGGAAGACCGGAACCTAGGTGCGCCCTTCCGGGCCGTCAAGGTTTGCTCCGCCCTGCATGAGGCGACATTCGGCAGCATCTAGCATGGCTTCCGGGATCTCCATGAGCTTCGGCCCATCGGTCCATAGCAGGGCCGCACGCACCTTGCGGCCGGGGAAGATCGGCGCCAGAGCCAAGCGATAAGCAGCCAGCTGGGCGATATAGGCCGGTGCCACCTCCTCGGGCCGTTCGGGTGGCGGGCGGTTGGTCTTGTAGTCGAGGATGATAAGATCGCCTTCGTGTTCGGCCAGACGGTCGATCTGGCCTTCGAGCTCGAAAGCTTTATCGCCGTCGCCAATCCTGGCCACGACCGGAACCTCGGCCAGACTTCCCGGCTGGAACAACGGCGCGAAGCCGGCATCTTGGACGATCGCCAAGCACTCGGTGATGATCTCTGTTTTCAAATCTTCCGAGAGGCCGGCGCCGCGCACGGTAACGAAGGCGCGCGCCGCCTTCTCCTGGTTCTCGGGGCTGACCTCCGGCAGATGCTGCAACAGGGCGTGTACCAGACGGCCCCGGGCGTAGCGGTTGCTTGCGCTGAGCGCGAGCGGTCCCAGCGGCGGCTGGATGAAACCGTGGCCGCCGGCTACGGCGCCAAGGGCCAGCCTCGATGGGGCAAAGCGCGGCCTTGTCCGTTCCGGCGCGGCCGGCGTAAGCGCCCAGGCGGGAAGCGGCGGAACGTCCTTTCCCTCGCCCTTGGCATCCTCGTCTTTGACCGGCGTCTCCTGCGGGCTCGCCATACGCCGCACGGTGATACCGTCAGCATCCCCGGTTTCGGTGAGAAGCCCGGCAAGGGTGTCTTCAATCAGCGGATACCAGGATTTGGTTTCCGGCTCCTTCTTCTGGCCGATCCAGCCGCAGACATAGAGACGATCGCTCGCCCGCGTCATGGCCACATAGAGCAGCCGGTTATATTCCGCGCGCTCAGCCCGTTTCAGGGCGTCTTTGGACCTTGCCAGGCCCTCGAGGTCGGAATGACCGCCTGGCGCCCAGGCGAGATGCGGCACCGCGTCCGACGGTTCGCCCGCGCGCTCAAGAGGAAAGATGCGCGGCCCCTGCGCGCGCGGCAGCATGCAGGTATCAGGCAGGAACACGATCGGCGCCTCGAGCCCCTTGGCGCCATGCACTGTCATGATACGGACTTCATCACGCTCCTGTTCCATGTCGCGCTTGATCTCGATATCGCTCATGCGCAGCTGGTCGATGAAGGCTTGAAGTGACGGTGCGGCGTCGCGGTCACAACGCAGGGCGAGATCGAGAAACTCGTCGATAGCCTCGGCCGCCTCGGGGCCAAGCCGCCTTAGCATGCGCTTGCGCATAAGCTGGTTCTCGGCGCCGAGCACTTCGGAGAAGAATTCATATGGCGGTTGAAAGTCCGTGCGTTTGCGCCATTCGGTGAGGCGCCGCTCCGCTTCGGCGAAACGCGCGTCCGTCTTTGCCTTGGACTTGAGTGCCGCCCATAACGAGCCCTCCCGGCGATAAGCGAGGTCGAACAGCGCCATGTCATCGAGATTGAAGAAGGGACCCTTCAGCACCACGGCGAGCGCAAGATCGTCTTCCGGCAGCAAGAGCACGTCGGCAAGCGCCACCAGATCCTGCACGGCAAGCTGACCCATGAGCTTCATGCGATCGGCGCCGGCCACATTGATGTCCAACTGCTTCAGCGCGCGGATCATGGGCGTGGTGAAGGGATCGCGGCGGCGCACCAGGATTAAGATGTCGCCGGCGCGTATCTTGCGGCCGCGCGAGGGGAGCATCTCCCCCTGGTCGAGCCAACGCCTAATGGTCGCGGCGATGCGGCGGCAGAGCAGATCGACCGAGTGGGCGCCGCTCGTTTCTTCTTTCCAAGGCTCGAAGGCCTCGACCGGATCGGACTTGGTCTCGCTCTGGAGTTGCCACAGCTCGACCAATCCTGCCTGACCTTTACGGCGCGCGTAATGCTGGACGATCGTGCCCTCGCTGAAAATCAACCCGTGCTGCGCCTCGGTGGAGGCGAACACGGCATCGACCGCATCGAGAATCGGCTTGGTCGAGCGGAAGGATAGATTGAGCGGCACGTCGTGCCATTTGGCGGCGATGGCCACGGCTCTTCGCTGGAAATCTTTGCCGATCACGCCGAAGCGCGATGGGTCGGCGCCCTGGAAGCTATAGATCGATTGCTTCTCGTCACCGACCGCGAACAGCGTGCGCAGTTTGTCACTCGCGCCAGCGCCGGCAAAAAACTCCTCGGCGATCGACTGAATGATCTGCCATTGCGCCGGGTTGGTGTCCTGCGCCTCATCGACCAGAATATGATCGATGCCGCCGTCGATCTTGTACAGCACCCAGGACGTGGCGCCGACGCGGGAGAAGAGGAACTGCGTCTTGGCGATAAGGTCGTCATAGTCGAGCGCGGCTTCGGCGCGCTTGCGCTGTTCGTAATCGGCGAGGATCGCATCGGCGAAAGCAATCACGGCGCCGCTTGCCTCGGCCACGCGCAGATGCGCGAGCCTGTCGTTGAGCGCGGCATAGCGCTCCTTGGCGGCATTGAGGCTGCTGGCAATATTGGGCGCGCTGTCGGCTAAGCCTTTGGTACAAATCTGTTTTCTTGGATCGCCGGCGGTGGTCAGGAACACGGATTTGAGTGCCGCCACCCTTGCTTCGCCCGTGCTGGAGCGCGCCTCACGCAGAAGCCGCTCCGTATCGCAATCCCTTTTGGCGGCGCTGCCGCAGGCTTCGAAAGCTTCTATCGCCGCATCGATGTCGGCATCGGACAGAACGCCGGCAAGCCCGGTGATCAGCGCCTCTTCTTCTGCCTGCTCGGCAACGCCGAACAGGCGCTTGAGGGAATCGGCCTCCGCCAGGGCCCAATCGTCGATGCCGCCGTGAAAGGCCATCATGCGGTCAAGATCGCCGCGACGTTCCATCACCGTCTCAACCACTTTGCGGAAATAATCGTCGCTCGTGAAGGTGATGGCCTTGGCGAGCGCCTTGCCGAGCGCACTGTCGCGGTCCTGTGCGGCGCGGGAGATGGTTGCTTCGTAGGCTTCCCGCTTGAGCCGCGCGGCGTCCTGTTCTTCGAGCACGGTGAAATGTGGCGTGATCCGCGCTTCGAGCGGGAATCGCTGCAACAGCCGTTGGCAGAAGCCATGAATGGTGTGAATCTTGAGTCCGCCTCTGGCTTCGAGCGCCTGCGCGAACAAACGGCGGGCAATTTTCTGCTCCTTGTCGTCCGGTGCGCGGCCCAGCAACCTGCCGAGATCCTCGCGCAACGCATCGCGCGTCATGGTCGCCCAGGCGGCCAGCGCGCCAAGCAGCCGGTTCTGCATCTCGGCGGCGGCCGTCTTGGTGTAAGTGAGGCAGAGGATGGCTTCAGGGTTCGAGCCGGCGAGCAGAAGCCGCAACACACGCTTCACCAGAACGGCGGTCTTGCCGGTGCCGGCATTGGCCGACACCCAGGCTGAGGCTTCCGGGTCCGAAGCGCGCGCCTGGTTGGCATCGGCTTCCTGGAGAAGGGTCTCGATGCTCGTCACCACTCCTCCTCGGCCTCGAGCGTCAGCCATTCCTGGACGCGCGCGAGAAGCTCGTAGTCGTCGTAGCGATAGGCATTGGTGAAGGCCGTGCCGCGACGCCGCTTCACCTCATAGGGCATCCCCGGATCGGCATATTTATTGACCAAGCGCTGCAAGTCTCCGAGCGCCTTTTCCGCCAGAGCTTGCGCCGTGGCGTTCGCAGCCGCGCTATCTTCACCGCCATCGTTCCGGCCGGACGCACGGATGTAGCGTAACCCCTTAACCGTCAGCGATTCGAGATCGGCGAAGCCGCCGGCTCCAGCGATGGCCGCTTCGAGGGGAAGCTGCGGCGCGAACAGCTTTTCGACATTCGAGGGCGATGGAGGCTTGCCGGTCTTGTAATCGTAGATCGTGGCTTCGCCGTCGGTGTGGATGTCGATGCGGTCGGCGCGGGCGGTGAGGCGGAAACCATCCGGGAGATCGATCACGCCCCGCATCTCGGTGCATGTGCGCGTCATCTCGGCGCGCCGTCCCGGTTCGGTGGCGGCGAACCAGCGGGCGAAGAGCTGGAAATGCGGCCGCCAGAAGGCCTCGACGCGTGGCGACCCGCCCAGTTCGTCGAAATATTTATCGGCGAGCTTGGTCAATTCGCCCTCGATGTCGTCGGGCAGCGTGTCGGGAAAGGCCCGGGCGAAGTCATGCAGGGCGCGATGGACGAGGCTGCCGCGCAAGGCCGGATCGGGTTCGGCGCCGAGCGGCTTCAATGCTTCGAGCTTCAAGATGTTGCGGGCGAAGATCTCGTAAGGATTGGCAATCCATCGCTCGATTCGGGTCACGCTCATTTCGCGCGGTCGTGCCGCAGCCGGCGGCTTGGGCTTGGGCGGCTTCGCTGGATCGAACATAGGCTCCCAGTCACGCTCGCGAGCCCAAGCAACCCACGGCGGCTCGGGTGCGGCCTCCTGGTCGATCCGCGACGCCTTGGCCAGTGCGAGCAGGCGCTGCAACCAGCGCGACGGTACGGTCGGCACGCCTTCGACTTTCATCGAACGGGTGAGATAGACGTTACGGGCGCCGAGTCCTTGCGCGAAATCATGCGCCGACAGACCGGTGAACCGTTCGGGCGGGGCAAGACCGAGTGACTGGCGCATGGGACGGCTAAGCCAGGGGCCGGCCTCCTGCGGCCGCGGCCATGTACCTTCGTTGAGGCCACCGAGGACCACGATGTCGGGCTGTTGCAGGCGTGCTTCGAGTGGTCCCCAGATGAAGAGACGCGGATGCGCGCGCCCTGGCGGCCGCACCACCTGGCCCGCGAGCAGACTGCGATAGAAGGGGGGATAATCGGCGGCCGGCATGTCGACATTCGCCCCGGCCGCGATCATCTCGGCAAGAAGCACCGCCAGCGCTTCGCCCGCTTCGTCTTGCCACAAGGACGCATGCGAGCCGCTGGCATCACGGGCCAAGGCTTGCGCCGCCTCGACATGGGCTTCCGTCAAATCAGCGAGGCTGTGGCCCGTCGTCGTCGAAAATAGGTTCATCAGTGGCGCGAAAGCGGTTTCGAGATGCTTTATCAGAGCGAGAACATCTTT
Source organism: Alphaproteobacteria bacterium (assembly GCA_016869535.1). GTDB lineage: Bacteria > Pseudomonadota > Alphaproteobacteria > Rhizobiales > Methyloligellaceae > Methyloceanibacter. The sequence continues at coordinate 303,167 of VGDX01000001.1, forward strand.
CTTTTCGTCAGAGCTGAGCTCGGTGCGCTTCCGTTTCAGGGCTTCGTCGCGTGGCGCCTCGAGCGCGTCGCGAACGCCACCCAAGCCTTGGCCCATATAGATGTCGCGGAAGGCGCCACGCTCAAGCATCCGTGCCGTCTTGCGGATATCGCCTGGCGTGCGGCCGAGCAGGGTAAGCGGATGCTTGAGCAGCGCCATGAGCGCTTGCGGTGCGAAGTCCTTTTCCACCGCGCCGAGCACAAGATCGAGGAAGGCGCCGGGGGCGGTGCGGGCGACGGGCAGCCCCGCTGAATCGTCAATAGCAAGCTCATATTGCCTGAGCCTCGCGGCCACGCGCCGCGCCAGCACCCGATCCGGCGTTACCAGCGCCGCCGTCTTGCCCGGTGTCTCAATGCAGGACCGGAGGATCAGAGCGATAGACTCCGCCTCGTCATGGGCGGTCGGCGCCTCGACCAGATGGACATTGGGAAGCGCGTTGGCGAGGTTCGCGCTTGCATCACGATCCGACTTTTCTGGGCCATCCTCGATCAGTTTCTCCCAATGATCGGTGGTCGCCGCCGGACGCAACGCCTCGCTCACGAAACTGAGCCGCGCATTTGCCGCGGCATCGGGCGCGCTTCCCGGCAGGTCGGCGACGTCGCTTCGCCCCGCGCCAAGCTCGCGCAGAAGCGAGGCCATGCCGGCCTGCGGATGCTCGGGATGTTTTTCGAGGCTCTCCCAGCTTTCCTCGTCGAGGCAGCGGTCGAGCCCCGGAAGCACCACCGCGCCGTTGGGCAGCGAGGCGATGACCTTCAGGAGACGGGCCGTGGCGGGCACCGTGCCGGTCGATCCCGCGGCGATCACCGGATGCTGCGAACCGGCGGAGAGACGCTCGGCCTCACGCTGCATCAATGCGTTGCGGCGGATGACGGGCGATACCAGGCCGTTGTCGGCGAGATATTGCGGCCAATGCTCGGTGACGATCTTGAGAAACTCGACGGTGCTACGCCAATGTTCGGCAAATTCTTCCGGAACGATCGTGTCGATCGCGGAGAGGTCAACCTCCTCGCTTTCGACTGTGTCCATGAGCCGGGCGAGATCGGCGGCTAGGCCTGAGGCTTGACCAGGCGAGAGGTCCCAGCGAATCGAATCGATGTCGAGTTCGGTGGCGGCGGGGGGAGGACGATGCCTGTAAGCGAGTACGAGCCGCATGAGGGCAAGGCGCCGCTGTAGCGCGCCGATGGCGGGCGCGCCGGCCGTTCCCTCGGAGTCACCACCTTCCGTGTCGTCGGCTCCGAGGATAAGGGCGGCTTCTTCATCGGGATCGCCGAGGGTGCGGATGCGCGGCAAAAGCATGGCGTTGCCCCCCGCTTCGGCGAGGAAGGCCTCGCGCAGCGCCCGTGCCGCGCGTCGTGTCGGCAGATAGAGGGTGAAGGATGGCAGATACAGCGGATCGGGCTTGGGCCCGCCGGGAAGGGGCAAATCGCCCGAGAGAATAGCGCCGGCAAGCGTGGTGAGGAACGGCGCCGTCGGCGGGATGGTATAGAGCCTTGGCCCTGTTTTCGGTCGGTCAGGCACCTTCACGCTCGAACAACGTTTCGGCTTCGGTCAAGGCATCCGGGGTGCCGACATGCATCCAGCGTCCGTCGAGCCTCAGCCCGAACAGCCGGCCTTTGGTCAGCGCGCGGTCCCAGAGTAGGTTGAGTGAGAAGGGACCCTCCGGCGCCTCCTCGAACATGCGCGCATCGCAGAGCGACACGCCGGCAAAGGCGAACGGTACGACCTCCCGTTCGCCACGCCTTGTTAGTCGTCCGTCCGGTGACATGGCGAAATCGCCCCTACCGACATAACCGACGCTGGTGGTCAGCGGCGCAAGCAGCAGCAAAGCGTCCATCCGCGCCGGGTCCCATTTGCGCAACATACGCTTTAGAGCTTGTCCTGGACCTTCGCTCCACACCGAATCGGCATTGTGTACGAAGAATGGCCCCGGTCCGAGCAGAGGCAGCGCCTTGACGACGCCGCCGCCGGTGTTCAGCAGCACGCCACGCTCGTCGGAGATGACGAGGTCGGGTTGCTTGCCCGTGCGGCTTGCGACATGCGCTTCGATCTGCTCGGGAAAATAATGCACGTTCACGACCGCGGTCTCGACGCCAGCCTGCGCCAGCCTGTCGAGAACGTGATCGAGCAGAGGCTTGCCGGCAAGCGGGACCATCGGCTTCGGCATGCGCAGAGTGAGCGGGCGCATGCGCTCGCCAAGCCCCGCGGCCAGCACCATGGCGGTGCGCGCCTCGCTCATGCTGCCCTCCTAGAGGGTGAGGGGAGGCAGGTCTTGGGCTTTCGGCAGTTCGCGCGCATACCACGCCCGAAGCTTAGACAAAGCCGGGTGGGCCAGGTCCCGCTCAAGATAGCGCGTGACCCGCGGGATATGAGCAAGATAGCCGCGCTTGCCGTCACGTTTCGCCAATCGAGCAAAGATGCCGAGGATCTTAGAGTTGCGTTGGGCGCCGAGCGTTGCGTAGAGCGAGACAAACTGATCGCTCGAAAAGTGCTGGCTTTGCGCGCCTCGGTCGGCACAGTAGCGAGCGAGAAGCTCCGCTTCAAGCGCTTCCGGCACGTCGAGCCGGGCGTCCTGGAGGAGCGACACGAGGTCATAGGCGAGCGGCCCCAAAAGCGCGTCCTGGAAGTCGAGGATGCCGACCCGGCGCGCCCCCTCCCTGTCGGGCAGCCAAATCAGGTTCGGCGAGTGGTAGTCGCGCAACACCCAGCCGAGGTCCGATTCGGCCGCTTGCTCGAGGAGCGGCCGCCACAGGGCGGTAAATTCCTCACGGCTTTTGGCCGGTATTTCCTTGCCGTGCAGCGCCGGCCAGAGCCAGTCGATGAGGAGCGAGGCCTCGGTCAGCATGGCGTCGGCGTCATAGCGGGGAAGCTGATAAGGCGCATGACCTTCGACGGCAAGGCTCTTGGGCGGAGGGTTCTCGGCAAGCACGAGCAGGGCCTCCATGGCCGGGCCGTAAAGCTCGCCAAGCGGGCGGCCTTTGGCCACTTCGCTGCCGAACACGAGATCGCCGAGGTCCTCCAGGATGAGAAAGCCCCGATCGAGATCGAAGGCATAGATCATTGGTGCGGAGAGTCCGCATGCGGTGAGCGCGTGCGCTATCGCCACGAAGGGAGTTACGTTTTCGGCGAGATGCACGAGCGCGCTGTAAGGTTTGCCGTCGCGGATCGGCGGCCCGTCGGGTTGCGGCGGTGAATTCATCAAAATTGCGGTACGGTCGGGTAGGACGAGGCGGGCATAGCTCCGCGTCGAAGCATCGCCGAGAAGATAACGGGCAGGCGCCTCGGCATAAGGCGTCTCGTCAAGAAATATAGTGAGCGCCTTGAGGCGCAGAAGTCGCGCCTCCCAGTCGCCGTGGCCGGTTAGCACGATGCGGCGAAGGTTGGGCTCCGCCGTCTCATCCATGGCGATGTCGAGACGGTCGGCGGGGAGCCAGCGCTCCGCGCGCTCAGGCCATTCGATCATCACGGCGCCTTCACGCAATTCATCATCGAGGCCGAGCTGGTCGATCTCGCCGGGCTCAAGCCGGTAGAAATCGCAATGGGTAAGCGTGAGCCGCGGCGTCTCGTAGCGCTGCATCAACGCGAAGGTCGGACTCGGCACTTCTTCCTCATCACCGAGGCGGGTGACGATCGCCCGCGCCAAGGTGGTCTTCCCCGCTCCGAGCGGACCGCTCAGCGCGATGACATCGCCCGGTTTCAGGATCAGGGCGAGGCGGCTGGCGAGAAGGTCGAGCCGGACGAGGTCGACGTCGTCAAGACTCCATGCGGCGCTCATCCCGCTGACTTATAGACCTTGAGATCGAGCTCCGCCTGCCCTTCCGTCTTTTGCCTGATCGGCAGCAGCACGGTGACGCGCGTTCCCTGGCCCGGCGTGGAGGACAGCTTGACGCGGCCGCCATGCAGCTCGGCAAGATTCTTGACGATGGAAAGGCCAAGACCCGCGCCGCGATGGCGCGATCCGAGCGAGCGGCTTTCGAAACGTTCGAACACGGCCTGCTGGAAGTCCTCCGGAATGCCCACACCCTGGTCCTCGACGGTGAAGGCGAGCATAGAATCGTCGCGCGCACAAGTCAGCGAGATCCGTCCTCCTGCGGTGGAGAAACCGATGGCGTTGGACAAAAGATTATAGAGGATCTGGGTCACGCGCTTGCCGTCGGCGGTGAGGCTGTGGATGCCCGGCTCGATGCCGATATAGAGCGCAAGATCGTTCTGCTTCAGCCGCTCCTCCACGCCCTGCACCGCCTGATCGAGCACGTCGTGCACCCGCACATCGGAGAGCTTCAGCTCGAGCACGCCGGCATCAATGGTGGCGAGATCGAGAATGTCATCGACGATGGCGAGCAGCGTGCGGCCCGATAGGCGGATGTCGGCAAGATAATCGTGCTGCTTGTCGGTGAGCGGTCCGGCGATGGGACTGGCGAGCAGCTCGCTGAAGCCGATGATGTTGGTTAGTGGCGTGCGCAGCTCGTAGGACACATGGCTGATGAAGGCGTTCTTGAGCCGATCGGCGGCTTCGAGCGCGTGCGCGCGCTCGATCAGGGCGCGCTCGACGCGTTTCGAATCCGACACATCGACATAGGTGAGGAGCGTGCCGCCGTCGGGGAGCGGCAGCACGGCGCAGGCGAGCACGCTGCCGTCGGAACGGTCGATCTGGCTCTCATAGGGGTGACGCTCGGCAACGATAGCGGTTACGGCCGCCTTGGTGCGTTCCCATTCTCCAGGCGCGTCATAGAGGCCGCTGCACCACGCGATGATGTCGTCGATATGCGGCTCGGCGTCGAGCTGGCTTTCGCTTAATTGCCAGATTGTGGCGAAGGCGCGATTATAGAGGCGCAGGCGGCCGCTCGGGGCGAACACCGCGACCCCTTCACGCAAAGTGTCGAGCGTTTCCCGCTGGACCTGGATCAGCGCGTTGTAGCGGCTCTCGAGCGCGAGACGCTCGGTGACGTTCTCGTAGAGATAGGTGATGCCGCCATCGCTGTCGCTGTCGGCGACCACGTGCAGGGTCCGGCCGTCGGGAAGATGCCACTGATCCTCGATCTGGGCGTTGGTGCCATAGACAGACAGCCACGCCGTTTTCCATTCACGGTAGTCGGCCTTCTCGGGTAGCCGCCGCGCCTGGCGCAGGCGATCGAGAATCTCGCCATCGCGCGGGTGGTTCGCGAGCCAATCCAAGTCGAGCTGCCATAATGCGACATAGGCCTGATTGAAATGCGTGAGCCGCTGCTCGACATCGAACACGGCAAAGGCGGTGGCGAGACGATCGAAGCTGCGGAAACGGGTTTCGAGGCTTGGCTTTGATTCGGCCTTGCTGCGCTCTCGGTCATTTTCTGCCTCGAGCAAACCGCGCAAAGCAGCGACCTGCTCTTCGAGTTCTTGATGCCGGATGGCGAGATTGGCGCGCCCGATCTGCTCATCGGTACTCTGACGCAGCTTTAACATAAGTGTATGACCGGCGGCGCGGCCATCGGCTTCGACATATCTGTCGCGCTGCGTGCGAAGTGTCAGTGTGAAGACTTCGCCCCGGTCTTGCAGAGCTTGCATGGCCGCGACCAGCGCAGAGGCGGAAGTTTCGTCGAGCCAGGCGGCGAAATGCAGAATCCTACTCGCTTCGCTCGGCACGCCCAGTTCTGGCGCCAGGGTGGCGGCGAGCAGTTCCGGTTTGCCAACTTCGTCGACGGTGAGAAGCGCTTGCGGCTCGGCGGCGAGCACCTTGTCGAGCATGGTCTCGTGCAGGCGATAAAGCTCGGCCTCATGCTTCGCGGCGATCTCGGCCTTGCGCGCGCGCTCGGTGGTACGCAGGCAAGCGATAGCCGTGCCCACGGCGAAGGCGATGATGCCGAGATTGACGCCGAGCATGAGGAGCGTCTGCGCGTCGATAGGGGCTACGCCGGAAGCAGCGTGCGCCGCCTCCGCGATGACGATCGCAATGATGAAGGCAGAGACGCGTGACAGCTTCTCAGGCCACCTTGATGAAGGTGCAGCCTTGCCCCCGCTGGTCCGCATGGTCCCCTCGCTCCACGCCGCCGCTCCATGGCCTTACATCCGCCTCGCTTCGATTGAGTGTCGAAGACATGACGCGGGCCGGTCCAAACTCGCGACCCTCAAGGCGAATCAGATTGAGATTAGCCGCTTCGTGGAGTCTTGCCCACCATCGCGCGCAGTATGATCTGTCATACTTAGTAGCGGTAGGTGTCGGGCTTGTAAGGGCCTTCGACGGGCACGCCGATATAATCGGCCTGATAGCGCTGAAGCTCCGTCAGCTTGGCGCCGACCTTGCCGAGATGCAGCCTTGCTACCTTCTCATCGAGCTGCTTGGGCAATGTATAGACTTCCTTCTTATAGGCTGAAGGATTGTTCCACAGCTCCATCTGCGCCAGCGTCTGGTTGGTGAACGATGCGCTCATGACAAAGCTCGGATGGCCCATGGCGTTACCGAGATTCACCAGCCGTCCTTCCGACAGCAGAATGATGCGATGGCCGTCTGGGAACTCGATCTCGTCAACCTGCGGCTTGACATTGTGCCATTTGAAATTGCGCAACGCGCCGACCTGAATCTCGGAATCGAAATGTCCGATATTGCAGACGATGGCGCGGTCCTTCATCTCCCGCATATGGTCCACGGTGATGACGTCGAGATTGCCGGTCGCGGTGACGAAGATATCGGCGCGCGGCGCAGCCTCGTCCATGGTGGTGACTTCGTAGCCTTCCATCGAGGCTTGCAACGCGCAGATCGGATCGATCTCGGCGACGAGCACTCGGCAGCCGGCGTTGTGCAAGCTGGCGGCCGAACCTTTGCCCACATCACCGAAGCCCGCAACCATCGCCACTTTGCCCGCCATCATCACGTCGGTGCCGCGGCGGATACCGTCGACAAGACTCTCACGGCAGCCATAGAGATTGTCGAATTTCGATTTGGTGACGCTGTCGTTGACGTTGATGGCGGGGAATAGCAGCGTGCCCTTTTTCTGCATCTCGTAAAGACGATGCACGCCGGTCGTGGTCTCCTCGGTGACGCCGCGGATGTTCTTGGCGATCTCCGAATACCAACCGGGCTTCGCCTTCAGCGTTTTCTTGATGGCGGCGAATAGAACTTCCTCTTCCTCGTTGCTCGGCTTGTCGAGGAAGGCGGTGTCGCCCTTCTCGGCGCGCACGCCGAGATGCACGAGGAGGGTGGCGTCGCCGCCGTCGTCGAGGATCATGTTGGGTGTACCGCCGTCGGCCCATTCGAAGATGCGATGGGTGTAGTCCCAATAATCTTCGAGGCTCTCGCCCTTATAGGCGAACACGGGAATGCCCTGCGCGGCAATCGCTGCGGCGGCGTGATCCTGCGTCGAATAGATGTTGCATGAGGCCCAGCGGATCTCGGCGCCGAGCGCCTCAAGCGTCTCGATCAGCACGGCGGTCTGGATGGTCATATGCAGGGAGCCAGCGATACGCGCGCCCTTGAGCGGCTTCTTCGCGGCATATTGCTCGCGCACAGCCATGAGGCCGGGCATCTCGGTTTCGGCGATGGCGATTTCCTTGCGGCCCCAATCGGCGAGCCCGATATCCTTGACGTGGTAATTCATACGCTCCGCTCCGGGTGTATAAAGATATAAAGAAGTCCTTATATCTTACTTGAGACGCTTGGAGTCAAGCCCACCCTGGACTGGAAATCCGGCCTCCGCGTGGTAGATAGCCTGCCAGCCTAAGGGAAGGCCGGTATAGGAACCGCAGCATGACCGCATTCAGCGTGGCCACGATCGTCCTCGTCTGCGTCCTTGCCGGCGCGCTGTCCGGCATGCTTTTGAGCAATGTCTTGCCCAAGGAGCATTTGAGCAGCGACGCCAAGGACGTCATCAAGGTGACGATGGCCATGATCGCCACACTCGCGGCGCTCGTGCTTGGTCTTTTGACCGCCTCGGCCAAGAACTCACTCGACGACAAGGAGAATGCGGTGAAGGCCTGGGCATCGCAGGTCATTCTGCTCGATCGCACGCTCGCCGAATACGGACCGGAGACGCAGCAAGCGCGCGATCTCTTGAAGCGGACGGTTGCCATGCGGATCAACCAGGTCTGGTCAGGCAGCGACCAACATGTGTCACCAGAAATTCTCACCAAAGGCCAAGGCATCGAGGGCGTTCAGCAGGCGCTACTCGCGCTGACCCCCGAAAACGATGCGCAGCGTTGGCTTAAATCGACGGCGCTTGAGATCACCAAAAACATCGCGGCAAGCCGCTGGCTCATGGCCCAGCAGATAGCGAGCAATATGCGCTGGGCGTTTCTGGTCGTGCTGATCTTTTGGCTCTCGGTCATCTTCGCGAGTTTCGGCCTGTTCGCGCCGCGAAATTACCTCGTCGTCGCGGCGCTGTTCGTCGCGGGATTGTCGGTCGCCGGGTCAATCTTCCTCATCCTCGAGATGGATCAGCCCTATAGCGGGTTCATCAAGGTGAGACCGGATCCGCTGCGATTGGCGCTCGAGCAGCTAGGGCATCCATGAGCGACGAGGCGAGGCTGGCGGCGAACAAGCTGATCGGCCGGCGGGTGCTGGTCGAACTCTGGGGCGAAGGCAGACTCGAAGTCGCCGACGAACTCTATGCACCCGATTATGTCGATCATGTCGGCCGCGGGCCGGAAGCTTCGCGCGTGATGCGGCCTGAGGGCATCAAGCAGGCGGTGACGCTGTTCCGCACGGCCTTCCCCGATCTAACTTATGTCGTCGAGGCGCAACTCGCCGAGGGCGAACTGGTCTTAAGCCGCTTCTCGGCCAGCGGCACGCAGACGGGCGAATTTCTCGGCTTGCGTCCTTCTGGAAAAAGCGTGAGCTACACCGGCATGGACCTTAATCGCATCGTCGATGGCAAGATCGTCGAATCCTGGGTGAACTACGATGCGTTGGCGCTACTCCAGCAGCTCAACCTCGTGCCGCCGGTCAAAGGTATCTGACCGGTGACGCGCGCGCCAATCGCCAAGGCTCACAGGGAACGTCATCTCGTTTGGCGGATCGGGTGGCTGCGCGCCGCGGTGCTCGGCGCCAATGACGGCATCATCTCGACGGCGAGCCTGATCCTCGGTGTTGCCGGCGCCTCGGCCTCGAAGAGCAGTATCCTGCTTGCAGGTATCGCCGGTCTCGTGGCGGGGGCCATGTCGATGGCCGCGGGGGAGTACGTTTCGGTTAGCTCCCAATCCGACACGGAGAATGCCGACCTCGCGCGCGAGCGTGAAGAACTCGCGACAGAGCCGGAAGCCGAACATGAGGAGCTCGCGCAAATTTATATGGAACGTGGGATCGAGACCGGCCTTGCGCACAAGGTTGCCGATCAACTGATGGCCAAGGATGCACTCGGCGCGCATGCCAGAGACGAACTCGGTATTTCCGAGATCACAACGGCACGTCCGGTGCAGGCCGCACTCACCTCGGCTGCCACCTTTTCAGTGGGAGCCGCCACGCCGCTTCTGCTCGTTCTCGTCTCTCCCACGGACTGGCTTGTTCCCACTGTCGCGGGAGGATCTCTGCTTGCGCTAGCCGTGCTTGGCTGGCTCGGCGCTGAGGCCGGCGGCGCCGATATTCTGAAGCCCATTGTGCGTGTTACGTTCTGGGGTGCGCTGGCCATGGCAGTCACGTTCGGGATCGGAACCTTGGTCGGCACCGCAGTCTGAGTGAACCACAGCCTGACCGTCACCGGTGAGGCATTGACGTCGAACCCCTCTTAGTCCTCTTCTTCGAAGCCTCCCTCCACGAGAGCGATCAGCGCTTCAAGCGCAGCCTTCGCATCCTCGCCTTCGGTTTCGATCAGGATGGTATGCCCTTGACCCGCAGCGAGCATCATCAGCCCCATGATCGAGGTGCCACCGACGGTGTGGCCTTCCCGCGTCACCTGGACTTTGCATTGAAACTCCCCGGCACAGCGCACGAACTTCGCGGAGGCGCGCGCATGCAGGCCCTTCTTATTGGGGATCGTCACCTCGGCAAAGTAGAGGCCCGCGCGCGGCGTCCCGTCTTCGCCTTGCCGCATCCGACTGCGCATGCTCGCGCCCATTGTGCCTTGCCCTGCTGAAACGCCGCGAAACGCGACTCTAGTTGGCTGCGAGGATTTTACTTGCGACGCTGATATATTTGCGGCCGGCTTCTTGCGCCTGGGTGATCGCCTCTTCAAGCCCGCATGCGCCCCGCACGCTTGCGAGCTTCACCAGCATCGGCAGATTGATGCCGGCGATTACCTCGACATTCGAATTTTCCATGGCCGAGATGGCAAGGTTGGACGGCGTGCCTCCGAACATATCGGTCAGCACGATGACGCCGTTGCCGCTGTCGACGCGCGACAGCGCAGTTAGCATGTCGCTGCGTCGCTCGTCGAGATCGTCATCGGGACCGATGGAAATCGTCTCGATCTGCTCCTGCGGGCCGACGACATGTTCAAGCGCGGCACGAAATTCGTGCGCGAGCCTACCGTGGGTAACGATGACGACGCCGATCATTGTGCCTCTTGGGGAAGGTGCCTTCGGCCAAAGGCCGCTATATTTGTCGGGTGAGGTGCCAAGCGCAAGTCACAAGCTGCATTTCAAACAAACTGTTTTGACGATGCCAGTAAAAGCGCCATTTTCAATTTCAGGGGCGTTGATGGCTCAAAAGGGGAAAGTTTGAGCAACGGCACGGCAACGCCTGCGATTTCCGTGCGTTCCCACGGGTCTTCAGGAAGTCGGGGCACGTCCTCGCATTTTACGAGATCGCAGACCAGGTTAAGCCGCGCCTGTGGAACAAATGGCACTGTCACAATGCCCAAACCCCTGACCTCGATCTTACCGGCGATGGACTTGGGGGCTGAAACGATGAGTTCCCCCTCGGCGCTTGCCGTGACCCAAAGCTGATCGTCGGCGACGAGTTTCGGCAGTGAACTGCCTTCGCCGGGGAGCGCGAGAAATCTGAATGCCAGATCGGATTTGCCGGAGCCGGACGGTCCGCGCAAGAGCACCGCATCGGCACCCAAAGCCACGCAAGTGCCATGAACGAGCTTACGCGCCAAACGTTCCCTCTTATTCCGGGCTCAAGCGGCTGGCAGTCGAATTACGAACCGCGCGCCCCCGCTCCCATTCGCGTTGCCACCCGTAAGGGTGCGATTCTCGGCGTAGAGGCGTCCACCGTGGGCGACCACGATCTGACGCGAAATATTGAGGCCGAGCCCCGAATTCTGTCCGAAATTCTCTTGCGGGCGGTCCGTATAGAAGCGCTCGAAAATGCGCTCCAGATTCTCCGGCGCAATGCCCGGCCCCGCGTCCTCGACCGCGATCTGAATTTCCGAACCCTTGCGCTGGGCGAGCACGGCCACGCGGCCCCCCGGCGGCGAGAAGGAAATCGCGTTGTCGAGCAGGTTGACGATCACTTGGCTTAGGCGGCTCTCATGGCCGGTGACGCGATAAGGATGGGCGCCGGCGGCATATGAGATTTCGAGAACCACCTCGGGTGTGTCGTCGCGATGGATATCGTTGAACAGCGACACAGTGGCGCGCAGGAGTTCCGCCATGTCGACGGGTGTTGCGACCTCGCGCGCAAGTTCCGCGTCGAGACGCGAAGCGTCGGAAATATCACTGATCAGCCGGTCGAGCCGCTTCACGTCGTGCTGTATGATCTCCAGCAGACGTTCTTTCGCCTCAGCGTCCTTGGCGAGTGGCAGGGTCTCGGTGGCGCTGCGCAAGGAGGTGAGCGGATTCTTGAGCTCATGCGCCACGTCGGCGGCGAAGCTTTCGATGGCGTCAATCCGGCGGTAAAGCGCATGGGTCATGTCGCGCAAAGCGCCGGAGAGATGGCCGATCTCGTCGGTGCGGTCGGTGAAGTCCGGAATTTCAGCCCGGGCCTTGACGCTGTGACGCACGCGCTCGGCCGCGGCAGAGAGCCGCTGCATGGGTCCCGCGATGGTGTTGGCGAGAATGAGCGACAGCACGATGGTGACAAGCGCGGCGAACAAGGAGACACGCACAATGCCCCAGCGCTCGGCCGCGACGATATTGTCGATGTCGCCCCCACGCGTTGACAGCAGAAGCACGCCGAGCACGGCGCGCATGCGCTGCACCGGCACTGCGACCGACACCACAAGCTCGCCTTTATCGTTGACCCGGACGATTGGCACCGAAGCCCCGGTCAACGCCGTCGCCACCTCGGGATAGGCTTTGCCGTTGGCGCCGCCGATCTCGGTATAAAGCGGCAGGTCATATTGCGTCGTGCGCGTCTTGACCGCCTGCCAGAACTGGGTGAGCGCATCAGGCTCCTGGGCGTCGGGCGGCGGCAGGTCATAACGCAGCACCTCGCCGCGCGAGTAGAACGTGTCGGAGTCGAGGATCAAGGCGCCGTCGCGGTTATAGATGCGGGCGCGGCTGCCGGTGGGTTTGACCAAAGGCCGCAGGATCGGCGCGGCGCGCTCCGGATCGATGGTAAAGCCGAGCGAACCGCCGAGCGTATCATCGTCAGCAGCGCCGGGCTGGCCCGAGGCGATTTCAAGGAGCTTCTCGGGATCGAGCTGCACCTCGTTGGTATCGACGCCGGCGGATGCCGCGATGGCGCGGGCAATGATCTCGCCCTGGGTGAGCAGGCTTTGCACCTTGGCGTCGATCAGGCCGGCGCGGAACTGATTGAGATAGAGGATGCCCGAGACCAGGATGGCGAGCCCGATCAGGTTGAGTACGACGATGCGCCGCGTCAGACTGGAGAATCCATGCCTAAAGGGGAGGTAGTCGGCGAGCCAGACGAAGGCCTGGCGCGTGCGCTGGCCTGCGACCCGCAAGGCGCGGCGCAAGCGCTCCTTGGTCGTTGTGGCTTCAGCCCGTTCCCAGGATCTGTCCGCCTCAACGGTCATTGGCCCGATCCGCTACTCTTTGAAACGGTAGCCAACTCCATACAGCGTCTCGATCACGTCAAAGGTCTGATCGACCGCCTTGAACTTCTTGCGCAACCGCTTGATGTGGCTATCGATCGTGCGGTCGTCGACATAGACCTGATCATCATAGGCTGCGTCCATCAGCGCATCGCGGCTTTTCACCACGCCCGGCCTCTGAGCAAGAGCCTGGAGGATCAGGAATTCGGTCACGGTCAAGGTTACGGGCCGGTTGTCCCACACGCAGGTATGGCGCTCAGGGTCCATCTTGAGCTTGCCGCGCTCCAGAACCTTGGATTTGTCCTCGACCACCGCCGCGGTGTCACGGGGCTGCGCCCGGCGCAACACCGCCTTGACCCGTTCGACCAGAAGGCGCTGCGGGAACGGTTTGCGGATGAAATCGTCGGCGCCCATCTTGAGGCCGAACAACTCGTCGATCTCCTCGTCCTTGGACGTGAGGAAGATCACCGGCAGTTCGCTCCGCTGGCGCAGGCGCCTAAGGAGTTCCATGCCGTCCATGCGGGGCATCTTGATATCGAGAATGGCCAGATCGGGCGGGCTCTCGGCGAAGCCGTCAAGCGCGCTGGCGCCATCGTTGTAGGTCTGGGTCTTATAGCCCTCGGCCTCGAGCACCATGCGCAAGGAAGTGAGGATATTCCGATCATCGTCGACAAGTGCGATTGTTGGCATTGGGGGCCCTTGGGGGGTTGGGGGATTAAGGGTTCTAGGGCTGCCTTCAATTATGGCAGCATTGGGGCGCAGTCCGCCACCCATCTTTTTCCGTGGTGCAACAAATATCCTTATGGCGCAAGTGAATAAGCCCGAAATGCCCAATAAAGCCGCCATCTCGGCCGATGCGCGGGGGCTTATCCGCCGCGCCTTCAAGGGCACGCTCGCGACCATCGAGCGCGGCAACGGCTATCCTTATGCCTCTCTGATTATCGTCGCTACCGACCCCGCTGGCGCGCCCATCTTCCTCATCTCCAATCTGGCGCGGCATACCGCCAATCTGGCCAAGGACCCGAGGGCTTCCATCCTGGTGGATGCGACCGGTGCGCTTGCCGATCCCTTGCAAGGCGCCCGGTTGACGCTATTCGGACGGGCCGAGAAGGTCAGCGATAACGGGATCCGGGGGCGGTTCCTCGCCCGCCACCCAGAGGCAGAGTTCTATGCCGATTTCCCGGATTTCGCCTTTTGGCGCCTACAGGTGGAGGGCGGGCATTATATCGGTGGCTTTGGCCGCATCTTCGATCTCGAACCAGATGAGCTACTGGTCCCCCTTCAAGGGGCCGAGGCGTTGCTCGAAGCCGAGCCCGGCATCATCGCCCATATGAACGAAGACCATGCCGATGCGCTCGCGCTTTATGCCACAGCGTTTGCCGGCGCATCGCCGGGCGCGTGGCGCATGACCGGCATCGATCCCGAGGGCTGCGATCTCGTGCTCGGCCAGGACGCCCGCCGTATCGCGTTCGAGCAGCGTATCGGCACCACGGCCGAGGCGCGCAAGGCCCTGGTGCAACTTGCCGAACAGGCGCGCAAGCTAAAGCGGTAAGCCATGAGGCGTAGCCGCCGAATTGCAGCCGGGATAAACTTACTCTACACAAAGCGCTCAAATCGCTGTGTTGGGGGGAATATTTCATGTCCAACGAAATGACGGACGAAGAGATCGCAGCAGCGATACAGGGTTACTGGCATTGGTACGGCATCGCCACCTTCATGCGATGCCCGCTCAAGCCGGACCTGAGCGACACAGATGTCGGACTGATCGGCTTTCCCTATAGCGGTGGCAACGGCATCGAGCGCATGCAGTATCTCGGGCCACGCGCCGTCCGCGACCGCGCCGTCGCTTATCGCCGGTCGCACCGCGTGTTTCAGGTCAATCCCTTCTCGTTATTGCGGATCAGCGATCTCGGCGATGTGCCGATGCCGAACATTCTAAATCCCGATCTGACGGCACGCGATGCCGAAGCGTTCTACCGGCGGGTCGACGAGCACGGCATTATTCCGATCAGCATCGGGGGCGATCACTCGGTCACCACGCCGATCTTGCGCGCCATTGCCGGTCCTAAGTCCCGCCGCGGGGGACCGATCGGGATGATTCACTTCGACTCTCATCCCGACGCGCACGGTGCCGCGTTGGGCACGCTCCACCATGCCGGCTCGCCGTTTCGCGTCGGGTTTGACGAGGGCCTAATCGACCCGGCCCGAACAGTGCAAGTCGGCTTTCATGGTTCTATGGCGGCCTTGACGGCGGACGATTGGTCGAAAGAGCATTTCACCGTGATCAACCTCGAACAGATGTTCGAGCGCGGGGTCGACTGGGTCGCGTCAGAGATTCGGCGCGTCGTTGGCGATGGTCCGACCTATTTCAGCTTCGACCTCGACGTTCTCGACCTAGCCTATGCGCCGGCGGTTGCCGACCCCGAGGTCAACGGTATGACAACGCGCGAACTGTTCTCCATCATGAACAAACTGCGCGGTATCGATATCGTCGGCGCTGACATTGTCTGCTTCTGCCCCCCGCTCGACAATCCCGGCCAGATCACGGCGCTCACGATCTCCGAGTTGATGGTCCAGTTCCTCAGTCACATCGCCGATTACAGGCAGAACTCCGCTGCTCGCTGAGTTGGCACGGGAGGTCAGGTCATGAGCGCAGACACTCGGCTCAAGCTTGGACTGGCTTTGCTCGTGGTCGGCTTGATTATGCCATTCGGCACAGTGCTGGTTCTGCAGACGGATTGGCCTGACTGGGTGAAGAACAGCGTGAGCGGCCTTCTCATCTTCGGCTTCGAAATCCTGATGTTTCCGGCTGTCGCCCTCATGGGCAAAGAGAATTTCGATCGCATCGTGAGCCGGGTGAAGGGCGTCGTACTTGCCGGCAAGGTTAGCCGTACCCGCTACACGATCGGACTTGTGCTACTCATTGGGGCGATTGCTTACGCCTGGCTCGGCACCTACGTTCCCGAACTCATGCCAAGCGATCCGAGCGCCCGCTTATGGGCGAATCTGGCGCTGGACCTGGTGCTGGTCGCGAGCCTGTTCGTCCTGGGCGGCGAGTTCTGGGACAAGCTCAGGGCGCTGTTCCTTTATGACGCGAGAGCGGTCCTGCCAAACAGAAAGTGAGCGGGCACGGCAACCGAAGCGGAAGCGCGGGAAGCGGCCAAATCCTAGGCATGCCTGCTTTGTCCTCGGCCCAGCTTGAAAGCCTTGCATATTCGGTGCTAGGTGAGGGTCGGCCTCTCGCCACCCAATCCACCATTTCGCCGGGGATCATGCCGCATGAGCGTACAGCCGAAGATTGCGCCTGAAGACGTCAAGACCGCCAACAAGAAGGTGCTGGCCTTCGTCGAAGAGGCTCGGGCGCTGTTCAAGCCCGACGCCGTCTATTGGTGCGATGGCTCCAAGGAAGAATACCAGGCAATGCTCAAGGCGCTGGTCGATGGCGGCACGGCGCTGTGGCTCAATCCGGAGAAGCGTCCGAACTCCATTCTGGTTCGTTCCGATCCCAAGGACGTCGCTCGCGTCGAGGACCAGACTTACATCTGCTCCGAGAAGAAAGAAGACGCCGGGCCGACCAACAACTGGTTCGACCCCAAGGAGATGAAGGAGACGCTCCGCAAGTTCTATGACGGAGCCATGGCCGGGCGCACGATGTATGTGATCCCCTATTCGATGGGGCCGGTTGGCTCGCCGATTGCCGGCATCGGTGTGATGGTGACCGATTCCGCTTACGCCGTCGCCAACATGCACATCATGACGCGCGTGGGCGACAAGGTCTGGAAGGCACTCGGCAACAGCGAGGATTTCGTGCGCGGCATGCACACCGTGGGCTATCCGCTTTCGACGCCCACGACAGCCGATGTACCGTGGCCCTGCAACGAGACGAAATACATCTCGCACTTCCCCGAGACGCGCGAGATCTGGTCCTACGGCTCAGGCTATGGCGGCAACGCGCTGCTCGGCAAAAAATGTCATGCGCTGCGCATCGCATCCGTGAAGGCACGCGACGAGGGTTGGATGGCGGAGCACATGCTCATCCTCAAGCTCACCAATCCGGAAGGCCAGGCGAAGTACATCGCCGCAGCCTTCCCGAGCGCCTGCGGCAAGACCAATCTCGCCATGGTGCAGCCGACGCTTCCCGGCTGGAAGGCCGAGACCATCGGCGACGATATCTGCTGGATGAAATTCGGCGCGGATGGACGTCTTTATGCGATCAACCCGGAGACCGGGTTCTTCGGCGTGGCGCCCGGCACTTCGGACCAATCGAACGCCAACGCCATGAAGACGCTGAAGGCGAACTGCATCTATTCGAACGTCGCGCTGACCGATGACGGCGACGTGTGGTGGGAGCAGATGGGCACGACGCCCGAGCACACCATCGACTGGATGCGTCGCAACTGGCATCCGGGCGCGGGCCGCACCGCCGCGCATGCTAATGCCCGCTTCACTGCGCCGGCAGCGCAATGCCCCGTGATCGCGCCGGAATGGGAGGATCCGAAAGGCGTGCCGATCGACGCCATCCTGTTTGGCGGCCGCCGCGCCTCGGTTGTGCCGCTCGTCACCGAAGCGAACGACTGGAAGCATGGCACGTTCCTCGGCTCGATCATGGCGTCGGAGAAGACCGCCGCCGCCTCCGGCGTAAAGGGCGACATCCGCCGCGATCCGATGGCCATGCTGCCCTTCTGCGGCTACCACATGGGCGACTATTTCGCGCATTGGCTGAAAATGGGCGAGAAGGGCGGTGCCAAAATGCCGAAGATTTTCTACGTGAACTGGTTCCGCAAGAACGGCGACGGCAAGTTCATGTGGCCTGGCTACGCCGAGAACTCGCGCGTGCTCAAATGGATTTTCGAGCGTTGCGACGGCAAAGCGCAGGCCGTCGACACGCCGATCGGCAAGGTTCCGGCGGAAGGCGCGGTCGACGTCAAGGGTGTGAAGGTCGACCCGGCCGACATGAAAGCGATGACCACGGTCGACACGGAAGGCTGGAAGGCCGAGATTCCGCTCATCAAGGAGCATTACGCCATTTTCGGCGACAAGCTTCCGCAAGGCCTCAAGGACGAACTCGCCACGCTGGAAAAGCGTCTGAGCTAGAGCCTTCTGCTTGGTCTTGCCGCATGCGGCGCTTCGCCTTAGGCAAGGCGCATGGGTAGGACGAACAGTGTCGTAGCGGCAGGCCATGAACTGACCGCACGCGCCGCGGCGGAAATCCTCGAGGACGGCGGCAACGCGTTCGACGCTGCCCTTGCCGGCACCTTCATGGCCTTCGTGGCGGAAGCCGTATTCTGCGCGCCGGGCGGCGGCGGTTTCCTCATGGCGCGCCGCGCCGAAAGCGACAAGGCGGCGTTGTTCGATTTCTTCGTCGAGACGCCGCTGAAACGCCGGCCGGAAAGTGAGATTTCCTTCTATCCCATCCACGCCGATTTCGGCCCGGCCAAACAGGAATTCCATATCGGTCTCGGCTCGTCTGCGACGCCAGGCGCGGTGCAGGGCCTTTTCGCCATGCATGAGGCGCTCTGCACCCTGCCGATGAAGCGGCTGGTTGAGCCTGCGGTGCGCGCGGGGCGCGATGGCTTTCCGTTGACCAGCTTTCAGGCCTATCTGTTCACAGTCATCGCCCCGATCCTCACCGCAAGTCCCGGCGTCGCGGCGATCTTCGCACCGGGGGGCAAATTGCTTCAAGCCGGCCAGACGTTCCGCAATGAAGGTTTGTCCGAGACGCTTGCATGGCTCGCCGAGGATGGCGCGCGCCTCTTCGTCGATGGCGATGTCGGCAACGCCATCGTGGCACAGTCGGAAGCACTTGGCGGACATCTGCGCTACGATGATCTCAAGTCATACCGCGCGATGCTGCGCGAGCCCCTTTATTGGAAACATGCCGGCGCCACCGTGGCGCTCAACCCACCGCCCGCGGCGAGCGGCGCGCTGATCGCCTACGGACTTGCGTATCTCGAAGCGCAGGGCCGCGTGATCGATGCCCTGGCACTGAAGCGGGCTATGGACGCCACCAATGAAGCGCGTGCCGCGCATGGCGAGAGACTTGCCGAGCATTTGGCGAGTGGCTTGCTTGCCAAGAAACTGCGCGCCGCGGAGCGTCACCCGCAAGCCTATCGCGGCACCACGCATATCAGCGTCATCGATGCCGCCGGAAACGCCGCCGCGATCAGCCTTTCGAACGGCGAGGGTAACGGTCACATCGTCGGCAATTTCGGCTTCATGCTGAACAACATGCTGGGTGAGGAGGATCTCGCGCGTGGACACCTCGACGCTTGGCGCGAAGGCACCCGTATGTCGTCCATGATGGCGCCGACCATCATCCTTGCACCGGACGGCTCGGTGACGGCGCTTGGCACCGGCGGCTCGAACCGCATCCGCACCGCCATTCTGCAAGTGGCGGTCAATCTGCTCGATCACGGCATGGACCTCGAGGCGGCGGTCGTTGCGCCCCGCCTGCATGTCGAGCGCGACGGCCGGACGAGCTTCGAACCGGGGCTGGCGGATTTCGTGCAAGCCGAGCAGACGCATGCATGGCCGGAGCGCAATCTGTTCTTCGGCGGTGTGCATGCCGCGCGCCGTAGCGGACATGGCGGGGTGGAAGGGGCGGGCGATCCGCGCCGCCAAGGCGTCGCCTTGATCGTGTAAGTGGGTCGCAAACCGTCAATCGAGCGTCGCTAATTGCCAAGTGGGTTCCGGCTCATCAGAGCAGGATGCGTGGAAGCCGATAGCGGGTGAGGGGCCACCATGCGAAATGCCGTCGCCATACGTCATGTGTCTTTCGAGGATGCCGGCATCATGGCAGACGTGCTGGCCGAGCGCGGGATTACGCTCAGTTATCTCGAAGCCGGCCTCGACGATCTCTCACCCGCCAAGAATGCCGACCTCCTGCTCGTGCTTGGCGGCCCGATCGGCATTTACGAGATCGAGCGCTATCCGTTCCTCAAAGACGAACTCGCCACCATCGAGACGGCGGTGAAGCAGGGCACGCCGGTCGCCGGCATCTGCCTCGGCTGCCAGGCGCTCGCCGCCGTGCTCGCCGCGCGCGTCTATCCCGGCAAGCAGAAGGAACTCGGCTGGGACGAGCTCACGCTGACCGAAGAAGGCAAGGCCTCGCCGCTCGGCGTGCTCGAAGGCGTGCCTATTCTGAATTGGCATGGCGACACGTTTGACCTGCCGGCCGGTGCTACGCGTCTTGCCTCGACCGAGATCACGCCGAACCAGGCCTTCGCCTATGGGCCGAAGGTGCTGGCGCTGCAATTCCATGTCGAACTTGAGCCATGGAACATGGAGCGCTGGTTGATCGGCCATACGGGCGAACTTGCCAACTCGAAGGTCGATCTCAATGCCATGCGCGCTGAGACGGCGCGGTTCGCGCCCGCCGCCAACGATGCGGGCAAGCGCCTGTTCAACGCCTGGCTCGACGGCGCGTCGGCCTAACTTATTCCTTCGGCTTGGTGATGACGGTGACCGTATCCCCGACCTTGGTGGGGAGTTCGGTGATCTGCGCCTTCTCTACTGGATCGCCCTTGGCGTTCCACCAGGTCGTGGCATAGCTCGCCCCGCCGCTGCGCTTGGTGAGATGCGTCCACACCTCTTCGCCGGGATAGTAATAGACGGCCCACGGTCCGACGATGCCGGTCGGAATGGCGCGCCAGGTCACGAATACCTCGCCGCCCGGCTTCACATCGCCTTTCTTCACTTCGAGGATTTGCAAAGTAGCGAGATAGCCCGGCAGCTCCTCGCCTGTCTGTTCGTCCTTGGTCACGCTGGTGCAGGCCACCGACAACACGCGGACCAGCGCGACGACGTCGCTCTTCTCCAGAAGCTCCTGTTCGGACATGGGCGCGGGCAGCGCGAAAGCCGTGGCAGGTGCTGCCAATATAATGGCCGTGAATATCCTGAAAAAACTGAGACAGCGACGCATTGGACCTCCAAGTATGCGTGACCTGCTAGCCTAACGCACCTATTCTCACACAGGTCAAGGAAACCAAAGGAGCCCGCCACATGGTGAATATCTATCTCTTCATCGAGCTGCTCGGTTCGGCCGATGCTCCGGCCACCGTCGACACGCTCAAGGCACTGTCGCTGGATAAATGCAAATTCGCCAATGTGGTCATGCTCTCCGACGAGAAGCTCGTGGCCCAACTCGACTGCAAGGATTCCACCGACGGCGATAAGGCGATCCTCAACAACATCGCCAAGGTCGACGGCGTGGTGCAGACCAACATCATCGCCGTGGTTCGCCCACGGAAGGGCTAAGCAACTATGCTCTCAATGCGCGGCTTCCCAGTTGTCGCCTGAGCGGGCGTCAACTTTCAGCGGCACTTTGAGTTTCAAAGCAGGCTCCGGCGCCTTCTCCATCACCGCCTGCGCCACTTCCATGGTCTTATCGATCTCATCTTCAGGCGCCTCGAATACGAGCTCGTCGTGCACCTGGAGCAGCATGCGCGCGGTGAGCCCCGCTTCGGCGAGCGCCGGCACCATGCGGATCATGGCGCGGCGGATGATGTCAGCGGCGCTGCCCTGGATCGGCGCGTTGATGGCGGCGCGTTCGTAATTGCCGCGCAGGCTCGGGTTCTTGGTGTTGATCTCGGGGTAATGCACCTTCCGCCCGAACAGCGTTTTGACATAGCCCTGGCGGCGCGCCTCGGCCTTCATGGCCTCCATGTAGTCGCGGATGCCGGGGAAGCGCTCGAAATAGGTCTTGATGTAAGCGCCGGCCTCGCTCCTGCCGATGCCGAGCTGCGCCGCGAGCCCCACCGAAGAGATGCCGTAGATGATGCCGAAATTGATGGCCTTGGCGCGGCGCCTGACAGCAGGGTCCATGCCTTTGATGGGCACGCCGAACATCTCGCTCGCAGTCATGGCATGGATGTCGAGATCGTCGGCGAAAGCCTGACGCAGTGTCGGCGTGTCGGCCATGTGCGCCAGCACGCGAAGCTCGATCTGACTGTAATCGGCGCTGATCAGCTTCTTGCCCTTCTCGGCCACGAAGGCCTTGCGGATCGAACGGCCTTCCGCCGTGCGCACGGGTATGTTCTGCAGGTTCGGCTCGGTCGAGGCGAGACGTCCCGTGGTGGTCGAGGCGAGCTGATAGGAAGTGTGCACACGGCCGGTCTCGGGGTGGATATAGTTGGGCAGTGCGTCGGTGTAGGTGCTCTTCAGTTTGGCGAGCAGGCGCCATTCGAGCACCTTGCGTGGCAGTTCGTGACCCTCAGCCGCCAATTCCTCGAGCGCGGCGGCATCGGTGCTCCAGGCGCCGGTCTTGGTGCGGCGCCCACCGGGCAGGCTCATCTTGTCGAATAGGATCTCGCCGAGCTGCTTGGGCGAGCCGATATTGAAATCCTCTCCGGCGAGCTCCCTGATCTCGTCCTCGAGGCGGGCAATAGTCTGGGCGAACGATCCCGAGAGACTGGCTAGCGTGGCACGTTCGACCTTGACGCCAGCGCGCTCCATATCGGCAAGTACCGGCGCAATCGGCCGCTCCAGGGTCTCGTAAACGGCAGTGACGGACTCGGCTGCCAGGCGTGGCTTAAGGATGAGCCAAAGCCTGAGCCCGATATCGGTCTCCTCGCCGGCATATTCCGTGGCGCGCGCCACGCTCACCTGATCGAAATCGATGGCGGCGCGGCCGGAACCCATGATCTCCTTGTCGGTGAGGCAGGTATGGCCGAGGAGGCGGGAGGCAAGCTCCTCGGGCAGATGCTCGGCACGGCCGGCATCGAGTGCGTAGGACATGAGGCAGGGGTCGTCGACCGAAACGAGCCTTATGCCGTAACGGGAAAGCGCCACCATGTCGAACTTCGCGTTCTGCACGATCTTGAGCACGGCTTCATCCTCAAGCACTGGCTTCAACAGATCGAGCGCTTCGCGCATCTTCATCTGGACGATGGCCTCGCCGCCCCCGAGGTCGAAACCTTCACCCGCGCGATGGCCGAGCGGCACATAGGCCGCATGCCCCGGCACGAGCGCGAGCGCGACGCCTACGAGTTCGCCCTGCATGGGATCGAAAGAGGAGAGTTTGACCCGGAAAGCGAAATGCCCCTGGAAGCGCGCGGCCTCCAGGAGATCGGCAAGGCGGGAGGCTTCCGTCACCGTCTCGTAATTGGTGCGATCGAGGGGCACGGTTTCGAGCCTTGTCGCGCGCTCAACCGCAAGCTCGGCCGGCGAACCGCCGACGACTTTGTGCTCCCTGGCCTGTCCCGCCTCGCCGCGCGGCGAACGCCGCAAGGGATGATCGTAATCATTCTTCTTGCGCTTGGGTGCCGGCAGCTTGGCTTCGCCCTCGCCAAGCGGCAACTCCGCACCGAGACCTTCCGCCACGCGCTTGAGCAGCGTGCTGAATTCAAGCTTGCGCATGAAGGCGGCGAGCGCTTCGGTGTCAGGTGCCCGCACCGCGGTCTCGGCCAACTCCACATCGATCGGCACATGCGTGTCGAGAATGACCAGCGTCTTGGAGAGGCGCGCCTGGTCGGCGAAAAAGATCAGATTCTCACGCCGTTTCTCCTGCTTGATCTCGGACGCGCGTTCGAGCAGCGTCTCCAGGTCGCCAAACTCGTTGATGAGCAACGCCGCGGTCTTCACGCCGATCCCCGGCACGCCCGGCACGTTGTCGGATGAATCGCCGATCAGCGCCTGCACTTCGACGACCTTGGTCGGCGGCACGCCGAAACGCTCCATAACCTCCTCTTCGCCGATCACCTTGTTCTTCATGGTGTCGTACATGCGGATGCCTGGCCGGACGATTTGCATCAGGTCTTTGTCGGAGGAGACGATGGTCACCTCGGCGCCGGCATCGAGCGCCTGGAAGGCATAAGTGGCGATGATGTCGTCGGCCTCGTAACCCTCCTGCTCGACGCAAGCCACGTTGAAGGCGCGCACCGCGTCGCGCACGAGCGGAAATTGCGGAATGAGGTCGCCAGGCGGCTCGGGGCGGTTCGCCTTGTACCCGTCGAACAAATCGTTGCGGAAGGTCTTGGCCGAATAGTCGAACACCACGGCCAAGTGGGTCGGAGGCGCAAGCTCGCCGGTTTCCCGCAGCAGCTTCCACAACATGCCGCAAAAGCCGTGCACGGCGCCTACCGGCAACCCGTCGGAAGGGCGGGTCAGAGGCGGCAGCGCGTGATAGGCGCGGAAAATGTAGCCCGAACCGTCGACCAGATAGACGTGATCGCCTTTGGCAACCGGCTTGCCGGCCGCCTCGTCCTTGGATTTTGCCCTTGCCATGATTAGCCGAAATATAGGGATTGCTTGGCGTGCCGTCAGCACGTCAGGCCTCTCAGTCAGGGGCTTTTCCCCTCTTCTCACGCCATATAGAATTGAGATGCCGTAAGGAGACCGCCATGATCGAAGCTGCTATTGCCGCCTTTCTGCTTGCAACGCCAGTGTCCGAAATGACAGTCCGGGCGAATATGGGTCCTGGCGACCTACCGATGGGGACGTTTTGCCGTATCCAGGATGTCTGTGTCATCGCGCAGACTGAGGCGGACTGCGGCAAGATCAGTGGCAAGACCTTCGCCACTCTCGAAGCCTGTCAGAGCCCGACCTCTGCCGCGGTTCCTCAGCAGGACAGATAATGGCGGAAGCCTTCGCTTGGCTTGGCGGCGGCTCGGCACGCTGGGTGCTGGCCGCGGCCATTTTCCTCGCACCGCATACCGCTCTCGCCGACCCAGAAAGCGTCCCCATAGATCCCGCCTCGATCTATGTTCTTGCCATAGGCACCTGCCCGCCCTGGCGGGACAGGATCAAAGTATGCGCCCCTAGCGTGGCACAATTTGTCGAGACCGCCGAAAAGGTGATGGGCATCTCGCCTGATCGCATCACGACTCTCATAGATGAAGATGCAAGCGCACCGGCGGTCCGCGCGACTTTCAGCAAGCTTCAGGAGACCCTGCCGCGCGGATCGACATTGATCGTCTACTATATTGGCCATGGCATGCTGGTGCCGGCTGAGAGCGGTGGTGAGGACGAGGCCGAGGAGGCCTTCATTCTCTGGTCGAGTTCCGCTCCTTTTGCCGCCGTTCAGGCGGTCCATTCTGGTATCTGGATGACAGGCTCCGAGCTTTCCAGGCTCGTCGATGACTTACCTGCCAAGGACATCTTGATCATTCTCGACACCTGCGAGGCCTCGGGCGCGGACGACGAAATCGCGCCCAAGTCAGCTCAGCTCGCGAGACAGGAGGTCACTCTGATCGCCTCGGCGCGGGCGCACGAAATCGCCTTCGCCGACCTCATCTCGGCCGCGTTTACCCGTAATTTCCTGGCGGCCATTCGGTCAGGGGCGCCGACGCTGCACGATGCGTTTCAAAAGGCGCAAAAGGAAACTTCCGCCGAAGCGATGCTGCGCTGCGAGGCGGCAGTAACGAGCGGTGCGCTCGACGAAGCCTGCACGCCGCAGGATCCTGAGCTCATCGATCCCTCGGGGCTGACGAAAAGGATTTCGATTAAGCGGTGACCGCCCTTAAGGTAGGGTTTCGAGCTCGGTCTTGGCGTTAGTGCTGCCAGGCGCGAAGGACTTGTCGAGGCCGCCGAAGGTCCGCTCGATATAGTCCTTGAAGTAATTATCGAGGAAGGGGAAGGCGCGGGCGAAGCGGGTAAAGTCCTTCTGGGCGATGAACAGGAGGAGGCCGTCTTCCAAAGCCACGACCAGACCCGTGCGCAGCGCCGAGCGAACCAGCACGCGCTCGCCGAAATGCTCGCCGGGGCCGAACACCTTCTCGAAATGCTCGCCAGTCTCCGGATTGTCGATGGTGAGGCGGAAGGCGCCCCTGATCACCGTATAGAAGCCGTCGATCAGCATGCCGGGCTCGAACACCTTGTCGCCCTTGCGGTAGTGGATGTAGCGGGTCGCCGGCGGCGGGGCCTGAACCTGCACGATGTTCGGCGGCATGACGCTGTTGAGCAGCCAGGTCACGCCCACGCGGAGTTTGGCGGCAAAGCCCGGCAGGAAGGAAAGATAAAAGCCGCGCCATAAGAGCCAGGCGAGCGTGCCGGAGAGCTTGAAACCGTAGACGTCGGCGACCGCCTTGCTCATGCCGAGCGATGCAAGCGAGCCCTTGGACTTGTAGGCAAAGGGCTTCAATTCCTGTCCGTTCAGTTTGGCGACGATATTGGCGGCGAGTTGCCAGCCTTCGCGCACGGCGAATTGCGCGGTTTGGGTGGCGTAATCGGCAGGGTCTTCCTTCGGATCGTCGACCAGCGGGATGAGCGCCGCATCGCCAAGCGCCCAGACATGGTCGCGGCCCGGTACGCGCATATAACGGTCAGTCTTGATGCGGGCCCAATGCATGTCGAGGTCGAGCGTCTCGACTAGACGATGCGGCCCGTTGCCGATGGTGGCGACGATGGTGGAAGTTGGGATCACCCGTCCGTCGGTTAGTTCGACGGCTGTGCCGGTCGCCGACTTGGTGCCGACGCCGGTCAGCACTTCGATGCCGTGAATCGTCAGGCGCTTTGTCGCGTAGGCGGCGAGATCGGCCGGGAAGGTCGGCAGGATGCGGTTGGCATATTCGATGAGATAAACGCTGACATCTTCCGGCTTGATGTTCGGATAATATTTCAGTGCGCGGCGCACGAGTTCGCGCATTTCCGCCACGGTCTCGACACCTGAGAAACCGGCGCCAACCACCACGAAAGTGAGAAGTTGCCGCTTAACTTCTGGGTCGTCGGTGACGTCGGCGGTCTCGAGACAGCCGATCACATGCGTGCGGAGACGGTGCGCGTCCGCGAGGTCCTTCATGGTCAGGGCATGCTCGGATAGCCCGGGGAAGCGTTTGAGATCGACACTGGTGCCGAGTACGATCACCAATTCATCGTAATAAAGGTCAACGGGAATGCGTCGCGTCCCCTGCACGACGATGACCTTCTTCTCGTCGAAGTCGATGCCCATGATCTCGGCTTGGCGGACCTGCACCCGGCGCAGGAGCTGGCGGAGCGGCACGACCGCATCGGCGGAATGGATGCTTGCCGCCGCCACCTCGGGCAGCAGCGGCTGGAAAACGAAATAATTGTTGGCATTGACCAGCTCGACATCGAGCTTGCCTCGCCCTAGCCGCTCGAGCTCCTTGGCGGCATAAACCCCGCCGAAGCCGCCGCCGAGAACCAGGACTTTCTTCTTGCCGGGGATCTTGCTCTCGGAGGTTTTGGTCTTGGAGGCTTTTGCCTCGGGCTTGGGCTTGGTGGCTTTGCTTTTTCGGACTTTCTTGGGGGCTTTTTCGTTCATTGGCTTGCCCAGCCTTTCTTGTCCCTTACCTATGCCTTTGTCTGGCCGGGCTCAAGTTGCTTAAAGGGTTCCGGTTGACTACGTTCCGTAGCACAAGCACCCGTAGCTCAGTTGGATAGAGCGTTGCCCTCCGAAGGCAGAGGTCACAGGTTCGAATCCTGTCGGGTGCGCCAATCTCTCCAATGACTTACATGGCGAGGCGCCTTTACGGATCGGGACCGCCGGCTGGACCGTGCCGGCGCGTTATGCCGCAGATGTGCCGAAAGAGGGCAGCCAGCTCGAACGCTACGCGCGCGCGCTCAACGCCGTCGAAATCAATTCCTCGTTCTACCGGCCGCATCAGCGCGTGACTTATGAACGTTGGGCAAAGTCCACGCCTGACGTATTCCGTTTTTCGGTCAAGATGCCGCAGTCGATCACGCATTTTGCCCGACTCAAAAATTGCGATGCCATGCTCGATCGCTTCGTGGGCGAAGTGACGGGCCTCGGCGAGAAGCTCGGCGTGCTTCTCGTGCAATTGCCGCCGAAGCTCGCTTTCGACGAACAGGTTGCCGACAAATTCTTCAAGGAACTGCACGCGCTCATCGCCACGCCAGTTGCGCTGGAGCCACGCAATGCGAGCTGGTTCGCACCAGAACTCAGCGACTGGCTTGCCAAGCGTCACGTTGCACGCGTTATCGCTGATCCTGCAAAGATTGATGGCGGGGCTGAGCCCGGCGGTTGGGAAGGGCTCGTCTATTACCGGTGGCACGGATCGCCGAAGATTTACTATTCCAAATACGACGAGGCGGCGTTGGCCTCATTGCGGCGGCGTCTCGACAAGAGCCGGACGCGCGGTGCCGAGGCCTGGTGCATCTTCGACAACACTGCCTCAGGCGCGGCGTTCGGCAATGCGCTCACGCTGTCCGAGAAAGCCTAGACGTTATCCGCACGACGCTTCGCCGCAAGATCGCTTAAGACGGCGGCGCTACAAAAGAGCAGGCCAAATCGACCCATTTGCATCTTCCTGGCCAAGGTCCTGAGACGGATAGAAGCTGGCCCGGCGGCGTGTACCGGGAAAGGCAAAAATCCACGCCGCCTATCGGCTAGACCAAATTTAGGTCTCGTCAGACTTAAGGGAGGCACCGTGCCGCAGGACCCGTAAGGCCGCGAACAATTCGACTAAGGCCTTGAGGATGTTATTTAATGCGGTCGGAAACGGCATGCGGCCGGCCGGGACCATATAAGGAGGCGGCAGGGGAAACCATTTCAGGGGACTATGGTTTTTACAGCGTGGGTCGGCTAATTTCTTGTTACCCGCGATCAAACAGCGGCACCACCAACGGGCTCGCGTAAGCCCGTTTGAGGAGGGGAAGGAGGATTTACATGATACGCAAATTTCTTTTAGTCGCCGCCGCCGGGGCCATCGCCCTTGTCGGCTTGTCGGCCAATCAATGCGGTGGTGAACAGAAGGCACCGGAGCAGGCACAGCCCGCACCGGAGACGCCTCCGGCTGCAGCCCCCGAGTCACCAATGGCAGAGCCGCCGGCCGAACAGTAGTCCTGGAACGGGCGGTCGGAGTTGATGCTGACCGCCCGCTTACCTTGGATCTAGCTTAGTTTCCGTCTCGCGCCTGCGGCGCGGGATTCAGTGCGCCGGTGACTGCTCGGCAGCGCTGTCTGTGGCATTTGTATTTCGTCCAGCACCCCACAATATCGCTACGCCGATCAATGCCGAGATGATCGAGGCGGCGAATACCGCAATCTTGGCGGCGGCATAATCCGTTACCGTCGGGAAGGCTTGACTCGCGATGAATAGTGACATGGTGAAACCGATACCGGCGAGCGCACCGGCGCCCGCCAATTGCCGCCATGAATAGTCATCGGGCTTGATCGCCAGACCGAGCCATACCGCGAGCGCCGAAGCGCCTAACAACCCGAGCGGCTTGCCCACGATCAAGCCGGCCATGATCGCGCCCATCAACTCTTCATGGCCGTGCACCACTTCCATGGTCAACGGTACGCCGGCATTGGCAAGCGCGAACAGCGGCAGCACGATATAGCTTGATCGGGCGCCGGCATAACGCAACAGCCGGTCGGCTGGTGATTCCAGCCGATCATGGATGGAGTCAAGCGACCGCAGTGCCGGAAGCGACGGTCCATGCCGCAATACCTCGTCGCGGCGCTGGGCCTCGACCTCGAGGATGGCATTCGCCTGGGCCATCAAGGCATAAAGATCGGCAGGCGGGCGCGTCGGTATGAACATGGCGAGGATCACGCCGGCCAAAGTCGCATGAAGCCCGCCTTCATGTACGAAGGCCCACAGGGCAATGCCGAGGATTATGTAGGGCGCGAGGTTATAGATGCGGAGGTGGTTGAATAGCGCCAATAGCGCGACGATAGCCATTGCCGCGACGAGGTATTCAACGTGCATGGCTTCGGAGTAAAACAGCGCCACGACGATGATTGCGCCGATATCGTCGACGATGGCCGCGGCCGTGAGAAAGATACGAAGCGCCACCGGCACACGCGCCCCCATCATCACGATCAGCGCTATCGCGAAGGCTGTGTCGGTCGCCATCGGCACGCCCCAGCCATGCGCCCAGGGACCGGAAGGGAGTAGCGCGATATAGAGGGCGGCCGGCACCACCATGCCGCCGATGGCAGCAGCGATGGGCAGCGCGGCTGACCTGATCGAGGCGAGATGGCCGACCGTGAACTCGCGTTTGATCTCGAGTCCCACCACCAGAAAGAAAATGGTCAATAGCCAGTCATTGACCCAATAGAGCAGCGGCATATCGAAACTTTCGCCGCCGAACGTGAAACCGAAATTCTCCTGCTAGAACGCCTGGAAGCCCGGGCCGGCAGGCGAATTGGTGAGCGCGATGGCGATGATCGTCGCAAGCAGTAACAAAATGCCGGCCGATGGCGCCCAGGCGGCAAAGTCGAGCGCCGCGGCGCGCACGCGATGGCCAAGCCGGCCGAGCATGGCATCGGTGAACGAACTCTCGTCCCATGGGCCGTCATAGCGCCGCCCGTTGATGAAAAAGGTTGGCGTGAACATGACGCCGCTTGATCGAGCGCTTTTCTCGTCGGCCTCGACGCGTTCTTTCGCCCGCTCGATTTGTTCCTTTCCCTCTTTCGAAGCCTCCGGCGGCAGGCCAAACTTTTCGGCGACGGAAATGAGATCCTCCTCGGTCAATTCTCCCGAGCGAGTCATCAAGGTGACGTGAGCGTCCCAGAACTGTTTGGGATCGGTAATCCGCTCAGCCAGCTCGGCGGCGCGGCGGGCGAGGTCGCTGCCGGTCAGCGGCTTGTGCCGGAAGACGTAGCGCAGGCGATTGCCAAGCTCGTCGCGCACCTGTGCAATGCGCTCGTTCGCCGCCCGGCAATGCGGGCAGGCGTAGCTGCCATACTCGACGAGGGAGATAGGGGCGCTGGACGGCCCGAGCACGTGGTCGTGCGCCTCATCAACCGGGCGGTCGAGCCGATTGCTCAGTGTTGCCTGCGCCACGCGCTTTCCTCTCTATCCCAAAGACGCAGGCTAAGATGCCTTGACGGCTTCGAGCACGTCTTCGGCATGGCCGGGCACTTTCACCTTGCGCCAGATGGCGCGGATCATGCCGTTGCCATCGATAAGGAAGGTCGAGCGCTCGATACCCATGTATTTCCGCCCATACATGCTCTTTTCCACCCAGGTGCCGTATGCCTCGCAGACCTTGCCATCCTCGTCGGAGGCCAGCGGGAAGGGGAGCTGGTATTTCTTCTTGAACTTGTCGTGGCTCGCCACCGAATCGCGGGAAATACCCACGATCTCAGCCTTGACCTGGGAGAAATCGGGGGTGGCGTCGCGGAAGGCACAAGCCTCGGCAGTGCACCCCGAGGTATCGTCTTTGGGATAGAAATAAAGCACCACAGACTTGCCTTTCAGGCTTTTCAGGGAGATTTTGCCTCCACCATCAGTCGGAAGGGTGAAATCAGGGGCCTCGTCGCCCACCGCCAGGGACATGCTGTTTCCTCTCAAAATCTGCCGCGTCATGAGCAATAATGGCTCGATCGGCGACACCTCCATCACATCAACACCCCTATACCGGCAGTCATAATGTTCTGGGAACTGCTCGTCCTCGCTTTACTTATATTGATCAACGGCTTCTTCGCCATGGCCGAGCTCGCCCTCGTGTCGTCACGTCGCATTAGAGTGCAGGAGATGGCTAAGTCGGGCAAACGAGGTGCGAAGGCGGCACTCAGCCTGATCAACGACCCGGTCGGCTTCCTCTCAACGGTGCAGGTCGGAATCACGCTCGTAGGCATCATCGCCGGCGCCTATAGCGGTGCGACCTTCGCCGAGCCGCTCGCCGAATATCTGCAGGGGTTCACGCCAATCACCACCTACGCTCAAGAGATTGCCTTCGCCGTGGTGGTGGTCACCGTCACCTATTTTTCGCTGGTGGTCGGCGAATTGGTGCCGAAACGTATCGCGCTCAATCATGCCGAGACCATCGCCTGCGCCGTAGCGCCACTGATGAAGTTTTTGGCTGCTATCGGCGCACCATTTGTGTGGTTCCTGCGTATCAGCACCCACGGTGTACTCGCCCTGTTGCGCCTCAGGCCGGCGGCAGAGAGCGCGGTGACGGAGGAAGAGGTCAAGGCGTTGATCGCTGAAGGCGCTTCCTCAGGCGTGTTCCAACCCGCCGAGCGGGAGCTGATCGAAGGCGTATTGCGCATGGGCGACCGCGCCGTACGCTCGATCATGATACCGCGGACCGCCGTAGTCTGGCTCGACGTGGATGATACGGTTGAAGAGATTTTTGCCACGATTGGCGACAGCGGCCATTCCCGTTACCCGGTTGCGCGCGGCGATATCGAGGACGTTATCGGCGTAGCGCATACCAAGGATTTGCTCGAGCAACAGCGCAAGACAGGGACAATTAATCTCATCGTCGCGGCGCGCGAAGCGCCCTACGTGGTTGACCGCATGCCGGTGCTGAGACTGCTCGAACGCTTCAAGACGTCCACCGTGCATATGGCCTTTGTTGTTGACGAGCACGGCTCCTTCGAGGGCATCGTCACGCCGACGGACATCCTCACCGCTATCGCCGGCGACCTGCCGCAAGGCGAGGAGGAGGAAGAGCCGGAAGCGGTGCAGCGGGATGATGGTTCATGGCTGCTCGATGGTTTGATGTCGGTCGACGACGTCGAGAAAGCGCTCAACCTTGAGGGTATGGCCGAAGAAGGGGACTTCAACACGGTAGCCGGTTTCGTCCTGCATCAGCTCGGCCACTTGCCGACGGCCGGCGAGCATTTCGATTGGAAAGGCTGGCGGTTCGAGGTGGTCGACCTCGACGGGAGGCGCATCGACAAGATTATGGTCACGGCGCCCAAGCCCGAAACCGAAGACGCCTCCTAGCCGCTGGCCAGGACTTTGGTCATCTTGATGTGTGGAATAGTTGTCTCCACGAAGGGTTCTCCTTCGGCGGCATACCCCAATCTTGCATAGAAGCCCTCGGCGCCGATACGGGCATGCAGGACCATCAGGCTGAAGCCCGCGTCGTGGCCCCAGTCTTCGGCATGCGCAAGCAGTCGTGCGCCGATCCTTTCCCCCCGCCGGTGCTCGGCCACGGCCATCTGCTTGAGCTGAAGCGTCGCTTCATCGAGCGGTTTCAGCGACACCGTGCCGAGCACGACGCCGTGGGAAATTGCGCAGAAATGCTGGCGCGTAACGTCGTCGGCAAGTTCTTCAGGGGTTAAAGTCATTTCCAGTGGCTTGCGTAAGATGGTCTCACGGAGGCGCAAGGACAGGCGATAGAGGTCAGAGCCGTAGACCGCCTCAATGACCGCAATGTCTGGCTCTTTCGTCATTCAGCCCTACGGCGCCTTTGCCAGCCGCTCGGCCATGGCCCAAATGGCGGCGATCTGGGGGGCGTCCTTCCCGAGATAATCAAGACTGGTATAGCCCCACCAATCCCAGCAGCCTTTGAGATTGACCGCGCTCGCCTTCGCTTGTGGGAACAGAACGATGATCCGATTGGCATCGGCGGCCTCGGCAAAGCCGGTCTCCTTGCTGAAGACGTCGCCCACCACCTCGCGTGACTGCTCGCAGCCGTGGAGGGCGATATGGATGCGGCAGCCTGTCGCGGTGCGGCAGTCCTGAGGGATGTAAACGACGCCCTGATCGGCGAGGCCGTCGCCGGGCTGGGCGAAAGTCCGCTGGTCAAAGACCAGGAACTCGCCTTGCGGTTCGTCGGATGGCGCGGCGAGCGGGCCGTAGATCCAGGCCAGGATGGCTTGAGCCTGGCCGTAGTCGCAGTCGCTGACAAAAGGTACGACGGAGAGGCCGCAAGCCGCCCCTCCATGCTCGGTGATGAATGCGTGTCCGCCAGCGTCCTCGATAAGGGTGAGGTTGCCTGGATCGACTCCGGCCTTCCGGTAGTAGATCTCGGCTGCCTTGATCACAGGCCAGGTGACGGTTTGATCGTCGTCGCCCGCGAAGAGATACACATTGTCATCGGCAAGCCCGGCAATCGGATCGATGGCGCCGCTATCAGCCAACTCTTTGGTGCGATTTACTAATTTGGCTGGATCGGGATGGCCTAACGAGGTCTGCATGCATTGGTAGAGCGCCTGCATGCCGTTCTGTCCGACGGCCGTCGGCCAGAATGGGAAGAGCCGGCTCAAGGGACTTTCCGCACAAGCATAAGGTCCACCGGCGACGAGTCCGGCGCCAACGACCTTCGTCGAATGCGCCACCTGGATCTGTCCGGCCATATAGGCGCCCGACGATAATCCAGAGACGGACGTGGCAGCGAGGTCAGCGCCAAGAGCGGGCAGCATGTCGGCCCCATGCGCCTCCTGCGGCGAGGGAGTAAGCGCGGCAAGGGGCGCTGCGATCAGGATAGCGAGTACGGACTTGGCTCTGCGCAGCGTCATGGTTTTAATCCTTTCTTGATCCTTCTCACGCTGTCACATTTGCTCTGGCGGAGAGGAGGTCGCCAACGCCGGAGATCCTTGACCCGAGGAGGGTCAAAAAACTCTTGCATCGGGGGGACACGGGGTGCAAATAGCGCGTCGTTTGTCTTGAACATCTGCTGGTTGGGGAGGACGCCATGTCCAGTGACGCCCTCTTCCAATTGGGGATGGACTTGGATCATGGTTCAAGCACCGCCCAAACGGAAGAAAAGCTTTCCCGGTGTACCCACTCCGAAGGAGAGGGACACAAGGACTTTTTCTGTGAGCGCGATGGGGTCTGCTTCGCGGGCACTCATCTCATCATCGATCTCGTTCGGGCTGAATGCCTCGACGATATAGACCACATCGACCAGACTCTTCGGCGGTGTGTGGAGGTCGCGGGCGCTACGCTCCTGCATATACATCTCCATCACTTCACACCGAATGGCGGCGTTTCCGGCGTCGCCGTTCTGGCGGAGTCACATATCTCCATCCATAGCTGGCCTGAATATGGCTACGCCGCGATTGACGTGTTCATGTGCGGCCAGACCAACCCTCGGGCGTCCATAGACGTCTTGAAGGAAGCGTTCAGCCCGAAACGGGTGGTGGTCAAGGAGCAGCTACGCGGCAAGGAAATGAACCGATGGAACGTTGGGTCGAGGAAACGCTCCATAGCGGCTTCCGTGTCCGTCTGAGGACCGATCGCGTCCTCTTTGATAGCGAGACCGAGCACCAGCGCCTGATTATCTTCGAGAACGAAGATTTCGGCCGGGTGATGATGCTGGACGGCATCGTCCAGCTCACCACCCGTGACGACTTCGTCTATCACGAGATGATGGCGCATGTGCCGCTGTTCGCGCATGGCCGCGTGCGCAAGGCGTTGATCATAGGCGGGGGCGACGGCGGCGTGCTGCGCGAAGTCCTTAGGCACAAGAAGGTGAAGAGTGTTACGCTATGCGAGATCGATCGCAGCGTGATTGATCTCTGCCGAGAGCATTTTCCGGACATTTCCGCCGGAGCCTACGACGATCCGCGCACTCGCATCGTAATCGCTGACGGCACCAAGTTCGTGGCGGAGACCGACGAGCGTTTCGACGTGATCCTGGTGGATTCGACCGACCCGATCGGGCCGGGAGCCGTGCTGTTCACCAAGGAGTTCTATACCGATTGCCGCCGGGCACTGGCCGATGGCGGCGTTCTCGTCACGCAGAACGGGATACCCTTCCTACAGGCTTCCGAACTTAAGCAAAGCGTTTCCTATTTTCGTGACCTGTTCGATGATGCTTATGCCTATCTCGCCACCACGCCGAGTTATTTCGGTGGCCCAATGTCCTATGGCTGGGCTACCGACAACGCCAAGCTCAGGCAGCATAAACCCCGCAAGATCGCCAAACGCCACGCCAAGGCCGGCGGCTTTGCCACGCGCTATTGGAGTCCCGCTGTGCAGGCCGGGGCCTTTGCGCTCCCCGCCTATGTGCGCGAGCTTGTCGAGGCCTGACGGGGCAGCGCCAACCTCCTGGGAAAAAAGCCCCGCTGAATGGCGGGGCTTAGAGCAATGATCGAAGACCGAAAGCTACTTGCACTCGGTCATCGTATGCATGGCGGTCTCGGCCTCACCCAAGGTGGGGTATTTGCCAAGCATCTTGAACTTCTTCATGTCCGCAGGGTGGGTCTTCATCGTCACGCATTTCTTCGCCGTCATGTCATACATGATATAGTACTCAGCGGCGAGCGCCGGACCGGCGAATACGCCGATCAAAGCGGCAGCGATTAGATATTTTCTCATGGCAGGGCTCCATCTTGTTGCTCTTTGACCTCTCGATCAAAGCACCGGAACCCCGCTCTCGGGAAATGATGTTGCGGCGATCATGCGTGATGACCAATTGATCGACTATCGCGTCAATCGATCTAGAGCCGCTCCAATTTCGGCAGATCTCCAACCAATGGCCGGCAGTAGTCGATAAACGCATCCGTGATGTCATTTGAACCGGCAATAAACTCCGGCGGCACATGGCGCGTGCGGCGGGCGACCGCGGCAAGGTCCGCGCGGCGGCATTCGGCGCGATAAGGTGCATTGCTCGTGCGCACGAGAATCGTCGAAACGGCTGCATCACCCTTCGCGGCAAGCTCAGCCGCGAAATGTCCGACCGCGCGGGCTTCCTCGGCATCGACAGGTGACGTATAGGGCCAGCAACGCTGGAGGTAGCCGAACGTATCGGCCCGCACGCGCGGCGTCTTGCCTCCCTTCGGTGTTAGTCCCTTCTTGACGAGATCGGACAGCCCGTCGCCGAGCGCGCCGGAGCCTGAGAGCTGCACATTGCCGTGCGCATCGACTTCGCCGGTGCCCATCAGTTTTGGTGCGATCTCCTCTCCCTTCGCGTCGCGAATGCCCTCGCTTACCGCTATCTGACAGCGCCCCAGCCTGGCATAGACGGCCTCGACATCGGCAAGGAAGGCGTCGGTGGAGAAAGGGACTTCAGGGAGATAGATGAGATGCGGTGGGGATCGGTCTGCCGGAGCAGCGCCATCGCTCTGACCGCCTCGGGCGAGCGAGGCGGCGGCGGTAAGGAAGCCAGCATTCCGTCCCATAATAATATTGATCTTGATGCCGCCGAGCGAGGCATTGTCGAGCGCGTCCCCCATATGGGCGAGTGTTACGTAGCGCGCGGCCGAGGGGAAACCAGGTGTGTGGTCGTTCTCAAGAAGATCGTTGTCGATCGTCTTTGGGACATGAAAGCAGCGAAGTTCGTAGCCGGCGGCGCGCGCCTTTTCGCTGACGATGCGGCAGGTGTCGGCCGAGTCGTTGCCGCCGATATAGAAAAAATAGCGGATCTCATGCTTGCGGCAGGATGTGAGGATCTTCTCGCAATAGGCTTCGTCGGGCTTGTCGCGGGTCGATCCGAGAGCCGCCGACGGCGTGCCGGCGATAGCCTCGAGCTTGTCCTTGCCAATGGTGGTCAGATCGACAAAGCCTTCTGCACCCGGCTTGAGCAGCCCGCGCACGCCATGGCGCAACCCGATGATGCGTTTCACCTGGCCTGAGGCGGCGAGGCCCGTCTGCAAGCCTTCGACGATACCGGCAAGCGATTGATTGATGACCGCCGTCGGCCCACCAGACTGGCCGATTGCCGCATTCCCAGTGACAAGATCGGGCACGAAGCGCTCCCTTTAGGATGGCCGCGCACCATGCCCCGGACGATTGCCGTCTGGCAAGCCATGCAGACTAAAGCCGGAGCAGGTGAAGGCTGAAGAGATTGGCGGGATCGACCCACACCTTGGCGGGACTCCAGCCTCCGCTGTGGGCCAGCGCTTGGAATTCTGCCACGGTGTATTTGTGCGAGTTTTCGGTGTGAATGCGCTCGCCCTTGGCGAAGGCGAAGGCATGGCCGTCAACATGCACCACCTGATTGGCAAGGCTCACAATATAAATCTCGATACGTCCAGCGCGGTCATTGTAGATAGCCTCATGGGCAAAGCGCTTTAGCTCGAAATCTCCGTCGAGCTCACGATTGATGCGTTCGAGCAGGTTGAGATTGAAGGCAGCTGTCACACCTGCGCCGTCGTCATATGCCGGCAACAATATCGACAGATCTTTCTTGAGATCGACACCGATCAGGAAGGCACTCCCTTTGCCCAATAGCCGCGCGGCACTGGCGAGAAATATTTTCGCCTCTTCATGGGTAAGATTGCCGATGGTCGAGCCGGAGAAATAACCGAGCCTCGCGTGACGTTCGGCGATTTTCGGCAGCGTACATGTTTTGGTGAAATCGGCGATAAGCGGCAGGATTGGCAAACCCACATGCCGGGCGGAAAGCCAAGCTGCGGCCGACTGCAAGCTCTCAGCGGAGATGTCGATAGGAATGTAGGCGGGAACCTCGCCAAGAGCGTCGATCAGGAGGCTCGTCTTTCGGCTCGAGCCTGAGCCGAACTCGACCAGCACGCGCGGCAATCCGACACTTTCCGCGATGTCTGCGCCGTAAGTTTCGAGCAAAGCGGTCTCTGTGCGGGTGGGATAATATTCTTCGAGCCGGGTGATCTGCTCGAACAACTCCGCACCGACCGCATCGTAAAAGAACCGGCAGGGGATGCTGCGCGGTCTTCGTGCGAGGCCAGTAAGTACCGCCACCCGCAAGTCTTCATGCGACGAGTCGATCTGTCCGTCTGATTTGACGGCTAAGGCTTCGGAGCCGTCCGGCAGGTCTAAGGGCTCGTCCAGTTCGGTCACGCGTCGCCGGCCAATCTGAGCCCCATGAATTGCCAACGCTGATGGGGATAGAAGAAGTTGCGATAGGTCGCGCGAATGTGCCCGTCTGGCGTGGCGCAGGATCCGCCTCTGAGCACGAACTGATTCGCCATGAACTTTCCGTTATATTCGCCGACAGCGCCGGGCGCCGCTTTGAAGCCGGGATAGGGAAGATAGGCGCTTCCCGTCCATTCCCACACATCGCCAAACATCTGTGTAAGGCCGCTGCAGTTCTTGGTGGGCATCGGGCGCAATTGATCTTCTCCGAGCATGCGACCCCGAACTGGCACACTTCTCGCCGCCACTTCCCATTCGAACTCGGTAGGGAGCCGATAGCCCGCCCAGCGGGCGAAGGCATCGGCCTCGTAATAGCTGATATGGGTGACCGGTGCGGCGGGATCGACGGGACGGAAACCGAGCAGGCTCATCTGCATGTAGCCGCCTTCAGCCTCTTCATAATAAAGCGGTCCGCGCCAATCTTGGATTTGCACCGTGGCCCAGCCATCGGCGAGCCACAATGTCGGCGTGCGGTACCCGCCGTCCTTGATGAATTCGATCCATTCCGCGTTGGTGACGATACGTTGCGCGAGCTTGAAGGGGCGGAGCAGCGCCTCGTAGCGGGGGCCTTCATTGTCGTAAGCGAAGCCCTTGCCGTCATGTCCCACCGGCACTACGCCTCCATCGAAGGACACGAACTCGAGTGGCGCAGTTTCTTGCGCAAACACACCGGGACCGGCTTCGCGATAGGCGGGTTTTAGCGGTCCCGCCGCGAACAGACTTAAGATGTCGGTGAGCAGAAGCTCTTGATGTTGTTGCTCGTGATTGATGCCAAGCTCGACCAGCGAAGCCGCGTCGTCCGGCAGATCGCCTTCGAGGAGGCGGTCGAGAGCCTCGTCGACATGGGTGCGATAGGCGCGTACCTGCTGAGCGGACGGCCGGGTTAAGAGTCCGCGTTTGGGGCGTGGATGACGCGGCCCGACACTCTCATAATAGGAGTTGAAGCAATATTCGAAGCTATCGTCGAACAGACGATACCCAGACAGGAACCGCTTCAAGAGGAAGGCCTCGAAGAACCAGGTGGTATGCGCGAGATGCCATTTGGTGGGGCTTGCGTCATCCATGGCCTGGACGACCTGATCCTCATCGCTTAACGGGGATGCAAGCTCAGTCGAGAGCTGCCGCGTCTCAGCCAGGCGTTCACGCAAGGATGAGGAGGTCGATTCCTCACGCCTAATAGGCTCGGCGAGAACGGCGTTATCGAGACTCAAATCACTCCCTCCCAAGGCAAATGCCGGCAATCAGGCAACGGGTCACAACGCGAATTTTATCAACTTGTTCCATCAAGCGGAATGTTTAACCATGCACAATTCTGTGACGATCATCTGATTCCCGGGAGCCTTTTTCATGCTTGGCGGTGACAGCCATGATGTGGTGATACCTTTCGATGGACGCCGATCGCCCGTGGCGGCGGCGATTCAGCGTGGCGTATGCCGCGCCTTGCGAATGCTCGGCCATTCTGTGGTCACCGAGCTGCCGCTCGCCAATGGACGCCGGGCTGACGTGGTGGCGCTGACGGGGGCTGGCGATGTGCTGATCGTGGAGATCAAGTCCTGCCTGCTCGACTATCAGAGCGACGGAAAGTGGCATGATTATTTGCCCTATTGCGACCGGCTCTATTTCGCCGTGACGGCAGATTTCCCGTGCGAGATCATACCCGAGCAAGCGGGGCTGATCCTCGCCGACCGCTACGGCGCCGAAATGATGCGCGAGGCGTGCGAGGAGCGGCTCAATGCGGCGCGGCGCAAGGCCATGATGCTCGCTTTCGCACGCGCGGCGGCGCTGCGCTTGCAACTTCATCTCGATCCAGGCTGCAATTTCGAGATTTGAGGCGCGTTACTTCGGAGCGCGCTTGGCGAGGATGCGCTGCAAAGTGCGGCGATGCATGTTGAGCCGTCGCGCCGTCTCCGAGACGTTGCGGTTGCATAGCTCATAGACGCGTTGGATGTGCTCCCAACGCACGCGGTCGGCCGACATCGGATTCTCAGGTGGAGGTGGCGCCTTGTCCGTCGCGGCGGCGACCAGCGCATTATAGACGTCGTCGGCGTCGGCAGGTTTGGCGAGATAGTCGACAGCGCCGAGCTTCACGGCGGTCACTGCGGTGGCGATATTGCCGTAGCCTGTCAGCACCACGGCACGCGCCTCGGGTCGCACATCTTTCAGCGCGGCGATGACATCGATGCCGTGACCATCATCGAGGCGCATGTCGACCACGGCGAAAGCCGGCGGCCGGCGCTTCAACGAAGTGAGTCCGTCCTCGACGGAAGCGGCTTGCTCGACCTCGAAGCCCCGCGCCTCCATGGCACGCGCCAACCGCGCAAGGAAGGCCCGGTCATCGTCGACGATCAGGAGAGTATTGTCCTTCGGGAGGGGGGAGACGGGTTGCGCTTCCATGTCCAAGCTCTCCTCTCGCTCGCAACGGATGGCTCGAAACGAGCCGTGCCAGACTCCTTGGAAATAAAAGGCTTACGGGCAATGCGAGTGCCTACAACGCCCTAGCTATGTCTTTTGCCCCCCTTCGGCAAGGGCAGGCATGACGAATTTCGGGGATGGCCTGCTAGGTGCGGGCCAGCACGATATGGCGGAAATGGGAGAGATCGATGGCGCCGCTTTCCAGCGCCTGGGCCGTGACCAGCGTTGCCACCACCAGGGCGGCAAGAATCAGGATTTCGTGCTTGAGACTCATTGGCGTCACCATCCGCCATAATAAGGCGGCATGGTTAACGGAGCGTTAGTCTAACTCGCGCGAACCCCATTCCCCCGCGCGCTCGAATCGTCCTCTTGGCCAGACCACCGTGACCACAGCGCCGCTTTGCGGCGATTCGCGGTTGGCAAGCTCAAGTCGGGCGCCCGAGCGCTCGAGAAGGGTCTTGGCGATGAAGAAGCCAAGGCCCATGCCGACACGGTCGGGGGCATCCTCTCCAAATGCCTCATCGGGACGCGTGGTGACGAACGGTTCGCCAAGCTGCTCCAGCACGTTTGGCGGGAAGCCCTTGCCGTCGTCGGCGATGACGATCCTCACCTCGTCCTTGGACCAGCGCGCGGTGACATCGACCTTGCTCGTGGCGAAGTCGACCGCGTTCTCAACGAGATTGCCGAGACCGTAAAGGACGCCCGGGTTACGTTGGGTGATCGGCTCATATGCCGCCGGGCTGTCGGGTTGAACGCCTTCGGCAGGTCCGGTCTCGACTTCGATCGGCACCGCCACCAGACGGTGCGGCGAAACGACTTCTTCGATGAGATGACTCAAGGAGAGCCGCGAGACGATGACATCGAGCTCTTCGCCGCGTCCGGCCAGCTCGGCAAGTATTTGACGGCAACGCTCCGCCTGCGCCCTCAAGAGAACGAGATCCTCATAATGCGGATCGGAAGGCTTCACGTCGCGCATCAATTCCTTGGTTACCACGGCGACGGTCGCCAGCGGCGTGCCGAGACCATGCGCGGCAGCTGCCGCAAGACCGTCGAGCGCAGAGAGCTTCTGCTCGCGCGCCAACACGAGCTCGGCGGCGGCAAGGGCCTCGGCCATGCGCCGTCCCTCCTCCGCCGTGCGCCAGGAGTAGAAACTTATGAACAAGATGCCCGAGACGAGCGCCGCCCAGACGCCCATCACATAAGGGAAGGGTAGGACGAGATTGGTGTGATCAAACCAGGGCAGCGGATAATGGAAAGTGGTGAGAAGTGTCGCCGCGCCGATGGCAAGCGCGCCCAGCGCGAAGATGATCTTGAGTGGGAGTGTCGAGGCCGACACCGTGACCGGCGCGATGAGCAGGAAGGCGAAAGGATTCTGTAAGCCGCCGGTCAGAAAAAGCATGACCGCGAGTTGTAGGATATCGTAACCGAGCATGAGGAAGGCATAATGGCTCTTCAACCGGTGGCTGGCCGGAAAGCGGATACGGAGTGCTACGTTAATCCAGGCCGAGAGCGCGATCACTGCAAGGCAGGCACCGATCGGCAACTCGATGCCGAGCACCCAATAGGCGCCGATCACGGTGATGGTCTGGCCCAGCACCGCGAGCCAGCGCAGCCTGACGATGGTCTGAAGCCTAAGACGGCTTTCGCCCGCGCGCAGCCATTCCGGTACGGTGGCGGGGCGGGTGGTTTGACTATGGTCGAGCGCGGTCATAGGTGAATTCTAGCACGGAGCCCCAGTCATAATTCCGACAAAGCAGGCGCGCAGCGCAAGGCCATGGACAAGAGTATCGGCAATTTGGCTGACAGAGCCGGTTTTGGCGGATCGGGCCTCCCCGTGGTGGTACGCGATCTCACCAAGCGCTACGGCGCCGTTACCGCGGTTGACGGCATAAGCTTCGCACTGCACCCAGCAACGACGGTGGCGCTGCTCGGCGGCAACGGTGCGGGCAAGACTACGACCATCGCCATGCTGCTCGGCCTCGTCATGCCCACTTCGGGCGAGGTCAGGGTTTTCGGCGCCGATATGAGTACCAACCGCGGCGCGGTGGCCCACAGGATGAATTTCCAGAGCCCCTATGTCGATCTGCCGATGCGCCTCACCGTGAAGGAAAACCTCACCGTCTATGCCGGGCTTTACGGCGTCGCCAACGTTGCCGAGCGCGTCGCCTATATCGCTAACGACTTGCAGATCGAGTCTTTGCTCGACCGGCCGACCGGCAAGCTCTCGGCCGGGCAAAAGACACGTGTCGGGCTTGCTAAGGCCTTGCTCAACGCGCCAGAGCTGCTGCTTCTTGACGAGCCCACGGCCTCGCTTGATCCCGACACCGCCGACTGGATCAGAGGCAAGCTTAAGGCTTACGCGCAAGAGCGCGGCGCTACGCTGCTCGTCGCCTCACACAATATGACGGAAGTGGAGCGGCTCGCCGACCGGGTCATCCTGCTGCATGCCGGCCGGATCATCGAGGACGACACGCCGGCGAGACTGATCGAAACTTACGGGCGCGAAACCCTTGAGGACGTTTTTCTCGACGTGGTACGCGGCCGCGTCAAGCAGGCCGTGCCGGAACGGAAAGCATCATGACCGCGACAAGCGCCATAAGAAGCGGCGCGGTGCCGCTGCTTCTACCACCGACGGGCTTGCATGCCTCGCTCCGGCGCATCTCGGCGCTCGTTCAGCGCTACATGTATCTATTGCGCAGCTCGGGGGTGAGGTTGATCGAGCTGATCTACTGGCCGTTCCTGCAGATGCTTACCTGGGGCTTCCTGCAGAAATATCTCGCCGATACCACGTCGCCGCTCGCCATGGCCGCGGGCGTACTGATCGGCTCGGTTCTGCTTTGGGACATTCTGTTCCGCTCCAAGATCGGTTTCTCCACCACCTTCATCGAGGAGATGTGGTCGCGGAATCTCGGCAATCTGCTCACCAGTCCCTTGCGGCCGTTCGAGCTCGTTGCCGGCTTGAGTGTATGGAGCATTATCCGTCTGCTTGTCGGCATGGTGCCGGTCACGCTTGCCGCCTATTTCATCTTCGGCTTCAACCTGCTCGATCTCGGCCTGCCGCTCGCCGCATTCTTCGGCGTGCTGGTGCTGACGAGCTGGGCGCTCGGGCTGATCGCCGCAGGGGTCATATTGCGTTATGGGCTCGGCGCAGAGGAGCTTGCCTGGTCGCTCGCCTTTTTGCTCTTACCGCTCTGCTGCGTGTACTATCCCGTATCGGTTCTGCCAGATTGGCTGCAGCCCGTTGCACTCGCGCTACCCCCGACCCACGTGTTCGAAGGCATGCGATCAATTCTGTTGCACAACACCTTCGATGTGACCCAACTCTGGTGGGCGCTCGGCTTGAACGCGATCTATCTGATCGTGGGTTATATGACCTTCAGCCGTTTCCTGGCCAGCGCCAAGGTCAACGGCACGCTCTTACGATTGGGTGAGTAAATGCAGCGTCGTCTGCTTGCGGTCATTATAGCCGGCTTTCTCATTGGCGCTCTCGGTGGCGCTGCGGCGCTCATCATGAGTCAGGCTACGTCGGGCGCGAAAGTAACCACCACCGGCAAGGCGCTTGTCGGCGGTCCCTTCACCCTTGTCGGCGAGAAGGGGACGGTCACTGACCGCGATTTCCGCGGG
The DNA here is from genome assembly GCA_016869535.1 of Alphaproteobacteria bacterium. GTDB lineage: Bacteria > Pseudomonadota > Alphaproteobacteria > Rhizobiales > Methyloligellaceae > Methyloceanibacter. The sequence continues at coordinate 347,528 of VGDX01000001.1, forward strand.
CGCCACATGCTCGTGTTCTTTGGCTTTACCCATTGTCCGGATATTTGCCCTGCCGAGCTTCAGGTGATGGCCACGAGCCTCGGTGAATTGGGCGACAAGGCGAACGATGTGGTGCCGATCTTCATCACGCTCGATCCAGAGCGCGACACGCCAGAGGTGGTCGCAAGCTATGTGAAAAATTTCGGACCCGAGTTCGTCGGGTTGACCGGCTCACCCGAGGCCATCGCAGAAGCGGCCAAGTCGTATCGTGTGGCTTACTCCAAATTCACGCCCGAGGGCGCGGAAGACGCCGGTAATTACAGCATCGACCACACTGCGCTCGTTTACCTCATGGGCCCTGACGGCGAGTTCATCACGCATATTCCTTATGGCACTCCGGCAGCCAAGATGACCGAGACGCTGCGGCGCTATCTTTAGACGAATTTATGCAGAAGACACACTCCGCTGCCTGGAGGCTTGCGTCTTTTTCAGCGCCACCTCCGCAGGTTTCGGCGCCAAGAGGCCACGCAGGAACGATTCGGTTTCCGGCGGCACCGAGGTAAAGCGCAAGCAGACGTCGGTATCGTTCCCATCAACGGTCCCAACGATCTTGGCATAGACGGAGCCCGGGACATCTAGGAACTGCATCTTGAGATTGCTCAACTCGGGCACCGGGCCGTCCAGCTTGGCCTCAGCCGACTTGGCCGCGAGCTTGGTTAGTCGGCCTTTGTGTGTCGTCCCGTCGATCTCGCTTGCCTCAACCACCTCGTATCGGAAGGGGACTTCATCGGTGAGCAGCACGAAGGTCTCGACGCTGTCGCTCAGGAGAAGTTTATGCGAGCCGCCAATCCCCAAGACCTCGTAGAGGGTGACTGGATGTTCGATGCCCTTCGCTTTCACCTCCATCTCTTTGCCAAGTTTTAGGATCGAGCCGACCTCCTGCCGCGTCACCTCCGAGATCAGCACTTGACCGCCCGTGGTGAAGGACTGGACACGCGAAGTGAGGTTCACGTTGTTTCCCACCACGCCGTATTTCATGCGCTCCGGTGAGCCGATATTGCCCACCACCACCTGACCCGAATGGACGCCGATGCCCATCTCGATCTCAGGCAGATCTTCCGCACGGTTTTGCCTGTTGATCTCGGCCATGGCGAGCTGCATTGCCACGGCGCAAGCCACGGCACGTTCGCCGTCGTTTTCCTTCCAGACCGGTGCTCCAAACAGAACGAAGATGGCATCGCCGATGAACTCGTCGATCGTGCCCTGATATTGCTTGATGATGGAGATCATGGTCGTGAGATAACGGTTGAGCAGTGCCACAACACGTTCCGGCGGCAGCCGCTCCGACAGCGAGGTGAAGCCGCGCAGGTCTGTCATCATCATGGTTATCTTGCGCTTCTCGCCGCCCATTTGCAGGCCGCTCGGCGATTCGAGCACGGTGTCGACCACCTCGTCGGTGAGATAGCGCCCGAAGGTTTCTCGGATGAACCGGTTGCGCAGCTCGACTTGCTCGGCGAGGCGCTGCAATTCGGCTTCGACGCGCTTACGGTCGGATACGTCAGCCCACGAGCCCACGATTTCCTGCGGCTTGCCTTCCGAGTCGTGGGTTACGGTGAGAGTGTCCTGGATCCAGATGTAATGCCCGTCGCGGTGGCGGAAGCGGTATTCAAGGCTGCCTCCTCCCTGTTTGATCAGCCGATCGAGGTCGCCGAACACACGATCGGCATCCTCGGGATGAAGGCGCTTGACCCAGAACTTCTTGTCATCGCGCATTTCCCATGGTGCGTACCCCATGATCGAATCCAAATTTTCGCTGACGAAGGTACAGGCGTAATCCCCTGTCACCTGCGTTGTGTAGATGATCGCGGGGCTCGCGCCGACCAGCGTCTCGAGATCGTTCATCACCGCCATGCGCTCGCCGAGCGCCTGCTCGGCCTGTTTGCGGCCGGAGATATCAGCCCAAGAGCCGACAATCTCGAAAGGTCGTCCCTGATCGTCCTGGATGACGCGGAACGTATCCTGAATCCAGATGTAATGCCCGTCCCGGTGACGGAAACGATATTCGACGGCGCCACCACCTTGCTCGATGAGAGGGGGCATTTCGGCAAATACGTGGGGCGCATCCTCTGGATGCAGGCGAACCGTCCAGAAATCCTTGTCTTCGAGCATCTCCCAAGCCGAGAATCCCATGATGCGGGAGACGTTTTCGCTGACGAAGGTGCAGGTATAGTCACTCGCCTGGTTGGTGTAGACGATGGCTGGTGTGACGGTCATGAGGTACTGCAACCGCTCACGCGCCGTTTTCAGCTCGGTGGTGCGTTCCTCGACCCGCTTCTCCAGTTCGTCATGGGTGCGGCGAAGCTCACCTTCCTCGCGTTTGCGCGCCCGAAGGTCGGTGGCGAAGGCGACCATGCCGGTCTCGGCGCCGTCTTTGTCAAGGAGGACGGAGGCTGACATGAGAACGGGAATGGTCCCCCCGTCCTTGGTGCGGAGCGCGCTCTCGAAGCCTGCAGCCGTGCCGCCGCGTTTGCGCATTTCGCGCATAATCTCGCGGGCGCGGTCCTCGTTCTCGTAAAGAACGATTGTGCTCCGGCCGATCACGTCGCCGGCGCGGTAGCCGAGCAACGTCTCGGCGCTCTCATTGAACAGCACGACCTTGTTCTGTTTATCGGCGGCAATGATGGCGTCGGGCGAGCTCTCAATCAGACGGGTGAGGTAACGCTTGGTCTCCTGAAGTTCCGCGTTGGCATCGAGGGCCGTTTGTTCAGCCTGCTTGCGCTAATTGATATCGGCCCAGGCGCCGACGAGCTCCAGCGGATTGCCGGTGTCGTCATAGATGACCTTGAAGGTGTCCTGGATCCAGATGTAGTCGCCGCCTCGGCGCTTGAAACGGTACTCGACCGTCCCACCACCGCGCTCGATCAGGGGCGACATCTCGGCAAGCACTCTCTTCGCGTCTTCTGGATGGAGATGATCTGGCCAGCATTTCGGATCGGTGGTCATCTCCTCGGGCGAGCAACCCAGGATCGAGACGACATTGTTGCTGACGAACGTGCAGGTATAGTCGCCGGAGGCTTGCGTCGTGTAGATGATGGCGGGGCTTACACTGAGCAGATATTGCAGGCGCTGCCGCGTCCCTTTCAGCTCGGTCTGGATGGCCTCATGGTCAGTTTCGAAGGATTCGAGCTTGCTTATGCGACTGCGTAGGCTCTCGATCTCGTCGAGAAGCTCTTGCCTTGACTTCTTCGCATCGCTCTTGGCGGCTGAAGAAGCGGAGCCGAGCGCCGTTGTACTCGTTTTTGCCTCCCTCAAGGGATGGCCAGACTCAACCATATCCAGCGCCTCCTTGAGAGGCTCACTTCCCGCCGGCTGAAACCGCTTTGGCCATTTATCGCATAATCGGGGCAGGAGTCTTGGGGAAGTTGCGGCGCAACAAGGCTCCCGGTTTGGTTTTGGTTAATCCTCGGGGGGCCTATTCGCCAGTGGCGTCGTGCACCATTTCTTCCAGACGGTCGACATCCTTGACCAGCAACGCCGCGCCCTTCCGCTCGATCAGGCCAATCCTCGCGAGCCGGTTGAGCTCGCGGGTAACCGCCTCCCGATGCGTGCTGATGCGGCTGGCGATTTCCACATGAGTCGGTGCCGGAACAATGCGCGCGGTCTTCCCCTGCCGCGATCCGAGACTCGCCAACCGCAGCAATTCGGCCTGGATGCGGTTGTTCACGGCAAGCGTGCTGAACTCGTAGATGCGCGTCGTCAAGGCACGGATCGTCTTCACGAGCCGCGGCAGCAGCGCCTGGGCGAGGCCGGTCTCGGATAGCGGCAAGTCCCGGAAGGTCGATCCGGGCATTGAGGCGATGATGCAATTGGTGCGCGCCTCGACGCTTGCCGAGCGCGGTCCCTGATCGATGGCGGGGAATTCGCCGAAAGTCTCACCGCCCCCCAATTCGCGGAAACTTACCGCCTTACCGGCCGTGGAATAGATGGTGACGCGTACTTCGCCGAGCGCCACGAAGAACACGTCATCCGATGCATCGAGATAGCTGACAATGGGCTCGCCCGGCACATAGTGCCGCCACGCGCAACGCTGCTCGATGCGTCGGACACTCTCGGACGGCAGACCGGAAAATATGGCGATGCGCGCCAGCGAGTGGCGCTTATCCATGGTCTCGGGCTGTGCCATGCGGCTCCCCCTGGATACCGTCCTAGCCGGCAAACAATAGCCGAGAGGGCTGGGATTTACCCAAAAAAGAGACGTGTTTGTCGTGTGACAAATGCCACAGCGAGAATCCGCGGGTCGGCGCATGTTCTCCTCACGCTGGAGCTCGAGATGGTCTTGAGCAGCGAATTTTGGAGGACTTGAAATGACCCGCTCAACGAAACAGGTTCCCGCTTTCCATGCGGACCGTTCTTTCCCCTATGTGCTGGTGTGCAGCACGCTCGGCACGGTCATCAGCCTTGCCGCGGTCTGGATCAGCACTGCCCTACAAGTCGCGCCAGTTCTCGTCGCCTAGGTACTCTCACCTGACGACAAAACCACAACGGAGGATAACCGCCATGACCAAGATCAAGTCAAATCAACGGTTTCCGCACCTGCTGATCACCAGCACGATCGGAACCACCCTGATAAGCATTGCGGCGGCCTGGATCGTAACGTCAGCCACCTTGGCCCCTCTGGGAACTTCACCCGAGGCAGAAACTGCACCTCAAACAAGGTCCTATGATGCATCACAATCGTCTCGTCCCCGCTTTCGCTTATCGCCCATCCCCGCCGGTGCCGATTGGACTGCTTGAAACAGCCCGCAATCCGGCCCGACCAAAAGAGCCCGCCAAATATCAGGGGGGCTCTTTTCTTAGGTTTTCCCACTACTTTTCGCCGCGCGGCGGATACGCCCCCGCGTCAAGATGTCGTTGCAGTGCAACATAGAATCACCATCTCTTATTGCGATGCAGCATTAAGATGCAGCAATTGCGAGGGAGATGAATGCTCTATCACCTGTATGAGCTGAATTACGCCGCCCTGGGCCCTGCCCGGGCCACGGCCGACGCTTACCGGCTCCTCTTCCGCAATCCGCTGAATCCGGCCGCACACACCCCCTTAGGCCGCACGGCCTCGGCGGCGCTTGAGTTGTTCGAGCGCAGTACGCGCCGCTACCGCAAGCCCGATTGGGACATTGAGACGACCGATGTGGACGGTCGCGAGGTGGCTGTGCGCGAGCGTGTGTTGGTCAAGAAGCCTTTCTGCCATCTCGTTCATTTCGAGCGCGACCTGCCCGCGCGCCAACGGCGCAAAGACGCCAAGCTCCTGCTCGTGGCGCCGCTAGCCGGCCACTACCCCACGCTCTTGCGTGGCACGGTGCGCGATCTCCTGCCCCATTACGAGGTTTATGTCACCGAGTGGCAAGATGCGCGTTTCGTGCCGCGCGGCGAAGGGCTCTTCGGCCTTGATGACTATATCGACTACGTCATCGAATTCCTGCGAATGTTCCGCGGTGACGTGCATGTCATGGCCGTATGTCAGCCGACAGTTCCTGTCTTTGCCGCGGTCGCGTTGATGGAGGCAAGTGGCGACCGTGACGTGCCGAGATCCATGATCCTCATGGCCGGTCCGATCGACACGCGCAAGAACCCGACCGCGGTCAACCGTTTCGCCGAGACCAAGCCGCTCAGCTGGTTCAGCAACAACGCCATCACCCAGGTGCCCTGGCCTTATCCGGGCATGATGCGCCTCGTCTATCCGGGCTTCCTCCAACTCTCGGGCTTCATGGGCATGAATATCGACCGTCACCTCACCGCGCATCGCAACCTGTTCCACAATCTGGTGCGGGGCGACGGCGACTCGGCCGATAAGCATCGCGACTTCTACGACGAGTTCCTGGCAGTGATGGACCTGACCGCCGATTATTATCTTCAAACCATCGAGACCGTATTCCTGGAGCACAAGCTGCCGCGAGGCCTGATGGTCCATCGCAATACCAAGATCGACCCGAGCAAGATCAAGCGCGTGGCACTCATGACGGTGGAAGGCGAGAAGGACGATATTTCCGGCATCGGTCAGACCGAGGCTGCACATGCTCTAAGCATCAATCTCCCCGAGGAGCTTCGCGAGCACCATGTGCAGCCGGGCGTCGGCCATTACGGCGTGTTTAACGGCTCGCGCTTCCGCGCCGAGATCGTGCCGAAGATACGCGTCTTTACCGAGGCGCATGAGCCCTTCAAAGGCGTGCTGGCCAGAGCGTTCAGCCTTACCGGTTAGATCGCAAAAGCGTTTCCGGCAAATGCCTATGTTACTGTTCCGCCGATTCGTAAGGCGGGCGACAGGAACGATATGCTCAAGCGGCTCAAACGCAGGCGCGGCGAAAGCATCGAAGTCGAGATCGACGGTCTCGAGATGCCGTTGTTATTGCGGCGAAACCCCCGCGCGCGACGTCTGAGCCTACAAGTGAGTGAAACGCGGCGCGGTGCCGTGCTCACCGTGCCGCTCTATTCGAGTTATGCCGAAGCCGACGAGTTTCTGTCGCGGCATCTCACCTGGCTAAAGAAACGCCTTGCCGGCCTGGGCAAGGCCGTGCGGTTTGCCCCCGGTGCCATAGTGCCCATACGGGGTGATGCCCACGAGATTCGCTTCGTCGGAGCGCAACGCGGCCTGGTGTGGATCGAAACCGCGGAGGATGCACAGGCATCGTTCACCTGGCCGGATACGGCAAATTTGCCAGCCGGGAGCTTGCCGCTACTCTGCGTGGCAGGTGAGGAGAATCATGCGCCGCGTCGTTTGCTCGATTGGCTGAAACGCCAGGCACATGCCGATCTCAAACTATGCGTCGACCGGCATGCGAACCGACTCGGTCTGCAGCCTAAGCGTATCGTCGTGCGCGACCAAACCTCGCGTTGGGGCTCATGCTCGGCGACGGGCGCCTTGTCCTTTTCGTGGCGACTCGTGCTCGCGCCGCCATACGTTCTCGATTATCTCGCCGCGCATGAAGTCGCGCATCTTGCGCACATGAATCATGGGCCGCGCTTCTGGGCAACGGTCAGGCGCACCATGCCTGAGCACGAGACGGCGCGGGTGTGGCTGCGCAAGCATGGCGCCAGCCTGCATTGCTACGGTGCTTAAATCAGCCGCCGAAAAAACTAAAGATACGGCGGATGAGTGGGCGCTCTGCCGTGCGTTGCGCGGGAGAATCGTTCCACGGCAGCCGGGCGATGGCATCGTAGGATCCGCGCGTACCCGGCAGGGCAAGCGGTGTCTTGTCGGCGTGGGCCTGCACCATAATGTCGTGCCATAGCTGTGCGGGCAGAGAGCCGCCGGTTACCTTGCGCATGGGCTTATTGTCGTCATTGCCGATCCATACGCCTGTGACGTAATGGGCGGTGTAGCCGACGAACCAGGCATCGCGCGAGGCCTGCGTCGTGCCGGTCTTGCCGGCAGCGACGTGAGCCGGTATCGCGGCGCGCTTGCCCGTGCCGCGGACGAGCGCCGAATTCAACATGTCGTTCATGGCGCCGACATGCGCGGATGCCACCACCTGGCCCGGTGCACGCGGCTTACGCGCATAAACCACTTTGCCGTCGCTTGTGCGAATGCGCGTGATGATATGCGGCATGGCCTTTTGGCCGCCATTGGCGAACGGCACATAGGCGCCGGTCAATTCGAGCAGCGTGACTTCGGCGGTGCCGAGCGCAAGCGAAGGGTTGTGATGCAGCGCCGACTGGATGCCGAGCCGGTGCGCCGTGTGCGCCACGCGCGAAGGACCCACCGCGGCCGCGACCTTGGCGGCCACGGTGTTGAGCGAATGCGTCAGGCCTTCGCGCAGGCTTACTTCGCCCCGATAGGTGCCGGTATAATTGCGGGGCGACCAACCGGCGATGGTGGTCGGCCCATCGATGGCGCGCGAGTTGGGCGAGTAGCCGGCTTCGAGCGCGGCGAGATAGACGAACGGCTTGAAGGCCGAGCCTGGCTGGCGCAGAGCCTTGATCGCCCGGTCGAAGGGACTTGCCTGGTAGGAACGGCCGCCAACCACCGCCTTAACGCCGCCGTACGGATCGAGCACGACCACAGCGCCTTCTTCCGCCGCCGATTTCTGACCCTCTCTATCGAGAAGCTGACGCAGCGCTTTTTGTGCGTTGCGCTGTAGCCCGGTATCGATGGTGGTGTCGACGATCAGATCGCCGTGGTTCTCGCCAACGAACTCCGGCAGAAGCTCCGCGACCCAATCGACTGCATAAGGATAACCGGTATCGTCTCCCTTGGCGACGAGGCCGAGCGGCTGCGCGGAGGCCACGCGCGCTTGCGCCTCTTCGATGAAACCGGCATCGACCATGCGGTCGAGGACCTCGGTAATGCGGCCATTGGCGAGCTTTACGCTACGCCGCGGCGTATAGCGCGACGGTGCCTTGAGCAGTCCTGCGAGTAACGCGGCTTGGGGAAGGGTGAGGTCGCGCGCGGGCTTGCCGAAATAATGCCGCGCCGCGGCTTCCGCGCCGTAGGCGCCACCGCCGAAATAGACACGATTGAGATAGAGCTCGAGGATCTCATCCTTGGAGAAGCGCCGTTCGAGCCACACAGCATAGATCAGCTCTTCGAGCTTGCGCGCGATGGTGCGCTCAGGCTTGAGAAACAAATTCTTGGCGAGCTGCTGGGTGATGGTCGAGCCACCTTCGACCACGGCGCCCTCTTGCGTGTTGCGGATGCCGGCGCGAATGAGGCCGAGTGGGTCGATGCCCATATGCCAATAGAAGCGGCGATCCTCGGTGGCAAGTACGGCATTGACGAGATGGGGCGACAGCGCATCGAGGGACATATGGCCGCGACGGAAGCCACGTTCGGCGAGAATGGTGCCGTCGGCGGCGCGCACTGTGACGTTGGGCGGCCGTGTGTCGAGCATGGGATCGGGCAGGCGGGCGATGAAAATTGCCAGTGCGATTCCACCGATGATCGCGAGGCTAAGAGAGGCGAACAGCGTGTAACGGACAGTGCCAACCAGAACTGGATGCCGGGCAATTGCGCGCCTCAGCCGGTTAAGCCGTTTCCTGAGGCGTGAGGTTGGCCGGCGGCGTCGCGGTGAGGCTTGCCGGGCGCCAGCTATAGGCCGAGCGCGCTTCGGCTTGGCGCCACCAGGCCTGCTGCTTCCCCGCGCACTCTGCATGGATTTGCGCCCCTTCGACCCGCGTCAAAGACAAGCTAGGCGCTCAGCCTTGCCACAGCGTTAAGGAACGGGAAAAGCCCACCTCAAACGTCGAGATTGGCGACCTGCAGGGCGTTGGTCTGGATGAATTCTCGGCGCGGCTCGACCTCGTCGCCCATCAGCCGCGAGAAGATGTCGTTGGCGTCCTCGCCTTCCTTGATCTTCACCTGCAGGATGGTGCGCGTGTTAAGATCGAGCGTGGTGTCCCAGAGCTGATCGGGGTTCATTTCGCCAAGCCCTTTATAACGCTGCAGCGCAAGCCCCTTGTGGCCCGCGGTCATCACCGCCTCAAGCAGGTCGCTCGGCCCATGCACGAAGAGCGTCGTATCCTTGCGCTTGAGCTTGGCGGGTTTGGCATAGACCTCCTGGAGATGCCCGGCAAAGCCGTCGAGCTTGAGCGCATCGGCCGAGGCGATGAACGGCCCGTCGATCAAATGCGACTCCATCACGCCGCGCAACTCGCGCCAGAAGCGCAAGCCACCCTCGGGCAACGCCTCGCCATGCCAGCCACGCTCGGTCTCGTCGGCGAGCGAATCGAGCCGCTTGGCGATATAGGTGGCAGCGCCTTGAGCCTGCTTTTTATCCTTCAAGACTTTGGGACTTAGTGCGCCGGCAATGGCCGCCTGCTCGACGATGAAGCGTGGATAGCGGCTGTGCAGGCCTTTGAGTATGGAGCCTATCTTCCGCGCCGTCTCCACGATATCGCGCAAGTCGTCTGATGCACGGGTGGCGCTGTCGCCGGTAATCAGCACCGTGTCTTCGAGACCTTCCCCGATCAGGTAGTCCTCGAGTGCCTTCTCGTCCTTGATATAGCGTTCGGACTGGCCGCGCTTGACCTTATAGAGCGGCGGCTGAGCGATGAAGAGGTAGCCTGCCTCGATCAACGATGGCATCTGCCGGAAGAAGAAGGTGAGCAACAATGTGCGGATATGCGAGCCGTCGACATCGGCGTCGGTCATGATGATGACTTTGTGATAGCGAAGCTTACCGAGGTCGAACTCATCGCCAATGCCGGTGCCGAGCGCGGTGATCAGCGTACCGATTTCGGCGCTCGACAGCATCTTGTCGATACGCGCGCGCTCGACATTGAGAATTTTGCCGCGCAAGGGGAGCACCGCCTGAAAGGCGCGGTCGCGTGCCTGCTTGGCGCTGCCGCCGGCTGAATCGCCCTCGACCAGGAACAACTCGGATTTGGCAGGATCGCGCTCCTGGCAGTCGGCAAGCTTGCCCGGCAGCGACGCCAGATCGAGCGCTCCCTTGCGGCGAGTCAGTTCGCGCGCCTTGCGTGCCGCCTCTCGTGCCGCCGCAGCCTCCACGATCTTCTGGACGATATTGCGCGCTTCACCGGGGTTCTCCTCGAACCATCCGGACAGCGCGTCGCTCATCACGCTCTCGACCACCGGCCGCACTTCGGAAGAGACGAGCTTGTCCTTCGTCTGGCTGGAAAACTTGGGGTCGGGGACTTTGACAGAGAGCACGCAAGTCAATCCCTCGCGGGCGTCGTCGCCGGTCAGAGCCACCTTCTCCTTCTTGGCGATACCGGATTCCGCCGCATAGGTGTTGACGGTGCGGGTGAGCGCGGCGCGGAAGCCGGCGAGATGCGTACCGCCGTCGCGCTGGGGGATGTTATTGGTGAAGCAGAGCACGTTCTCGTGGTAGCTGTCGTTCCACCACAGCGCCGCCTCCACCGAGATGCGCGATTGCGTCTTTTCGACCACGACCGGTTCTTGGATCAGCGGATGCTTGGTGCGATCGAGGAATTTGACGAAGGCCTTTAGACCGCCCTCATAGCGCATCTCCTCGACCTTCGGCTCGACGCCGCGATGATCGGACAACACGATGCGCACGCCTGAATTCAGGAAGGCCAACTCACGCAGGCGATGCTCCAGCGTCGCATAGTCAAACTCGACCATGGTGAAGGTCTTCTGGCTCGGCACGAAGGTGATGCGCGTTCCGGTCTTGCCGCCTGAATCGGCAATAGCCTTGAGCGGTTTTTCGGGCACGCCGTCGGCGAAGCGCAGGAAATGCTCCTTACCATCGCGCCAAATGATCAGGTCTAGCTTTGCCGACAGCGCATTCACAACGGACACGCCGACGCCGTGCAATCCGCCGGACACTTTGTAGGAGTTCTGGTCAAACTTCCCGCCGGCATGGAGCTGGGTCATGATCACTTCGGCCGCGGACACGCCTTCGCCTTTGTGGATCTCGGTCGGGATGCCACGGCCGTTATCCTCGACCGTGACCGAGCCGTCGGCGTTGAGTGTCACCTGAATCTCGTCGCAGAAACCGGCCAGCGCCTCGTCGATGGCGTTATCCACCACCTCGTAAACCATGTGATGCAGGCCCGAGCCGTCGTCGGTGTCGCCGATATACATGCCCGGCCGCTTGCGGACGGCATCGAGGCCTTTCAGAACTTTGATCGATTCGGCGCCGTAATCGGCAGCGGCTTCGGCTTTGCGTTTAGAGGCTGGTGTCATGATTTCCTGAGAGCAATTGGTAGTCTTTTGGGCGGCTTGCCACCCTTGAGAATCAGGCTCCGATCTTACCCCGATTCACGCTCCAAATTTGGGCGTTTTGCGCGATTGGCTGGAACAGATCCCGGTCGGTTCCGGTCATCCAGGCCTGGGCATTTAGCCGCAGGATCTCGGCAAAAAGCGCCTCCCGGCGGGAGGCGTCGAGATGGGCCGCTACCTCATCCAAAAGGACCAGAGGCGAAACCCCTTCGAGCTCCTTGATCAGCTCGGCTTTGGCGAGGATCAGCCCGAGCAAAAGGGCTTTCTGCTCACCAGAGGAGCAATGGGGCGCCGGGGCATTTTGAGGGCCGTGGATCACTATTAGGTCGCTCAGATGCGGTCCTGCAAGGGCTCGCGAAGCGGCCCGGTCCCGCTCCCGGTCCTGCATCAGAGCATGACGAAATTCGTCCTCGACCTCGGTCGCCGGCCGGTCTTCGAGAGCGCTTTCGAGTGTGCCTTCGAGTGCAAGCACGGCGTGAGGGAAGGGGCCGTCGCCCCGTGTCGCATGCGTGCGTTCGATCAGGCGGGTGAGGCGCTCCAAGGCATCACGGCGTGAGGCGGCGATGGCGACGCCAGCTTCAGCCATCTGCTCCTCGAGGCCCGCGAACAAGGCTCCGGCATATTCACGCAGCTGGAACAAGCGATTCCTTTGCCGCATGGCGCGATCGTAGCGGCCTAGTGGTCCGCGCATCTTGGGATCGACGGTCACCACCAGCCGGTCGAGGAAACGCCGCCGCTCGGACGCGGGCCCTGTGAACAAGCCGTCCATGGCGGGAATGAGCCAGACAAGCTTGACGTGATCGGCGAGTGCACCCGCGCTCTGCTCCTTGCCGCCGATACGCACGACACGGCCTGTCGCGGTCTCGGGCGTGCCTGCGGCGATGCCGGTGCCGATCTCGACTTCACCGTGACGGGAAGTCACGCGCGCGGCTATGGCGAAACCGCCGGCGCCGGTTTTGCGGCAAAGCTCGCTATAGGGGCGGCCGCGCAAACCTTGTCCGGCACTGAGTAGCGACACCGCTTCCAGCAGATTGGTCTTGCCTGAGCCGTTATCGCCCACCAGCACCACGGGCCGGGCGTCGAGGGAAAGTTTCGCCGTTGCATAATTGCGGAAGTCTGTCAGCCTGAGTTCACCGACGTAAAGCCGCTCAGGTGCATGGCGCAAGGTATCAGCCTCGGCCGCAGCAAGCCTGCCATGATGCTTGCGCGAAGACTTCATACCCGCATCGGCATAAGGACATAGAGGGCGGTGGCGTCCTTCACGTCGCGCACCATGGTGGGGGAGCCCGGGTCGGCGAGCTGAAACTCGGCAGTACCGCTTTCGAGCTGCTGCGAGATGTCGAGCAGATAGCGAGCATTGAAGCCGATTTCCAGCGGATCGAAAGCATAATCGACGGCGAGTTCCTCGGTGGCGCTGCCGCTATCGGGGTTGTTGACCGACAGAATGAGCTTGCCGCTGTCAAGGCTGAGCTTCACCGCGCGCCCCTTGTCGCTCGACAGCGTGGAAACACGGTCCACGGCCTGAGCGAAGGCTGTGTTATCGACCTCCATGCGCTTATCGTTGCCTTGCGGGATAACACGTTCATAGTCGGGGAAGGTACCGTCGATCAGCTTCGAGGTCAGCACGACACGGCCGGAAGAAACGCGAATCTTGGACGGCGACAATTCGATACGCACCTCGCCGTCGGCATCCTCCACGAGCTTGGCAAGCTCGAGCACGGTCTTGCGGGGCACGATGACACCCGGCATGCCCTTGGCGCCCGAAGGAAGCGGCAATTCGACTTGGGCGAGACGATGCCCGTCTGTGGCGACAGCCCTGAGGGTAGGCTTGCCGCCGCTTTCCGTGGCATGGACATAGATGCCGTTCAGGTAATAACGGGTCTCCTCGGTGGAGATGGCGAACCGCGTCTTATCAATCAGGCGTTTCAAATCGGCGGCTGACATGGTGAAGCTGTGGCCGAGATCGTCGACGCTGAGCGCCGGGAAGTCGTCCGACGGCAGGGTCTGAAGCGAGAATTGCGCGGGACCGCTGGTGATGGTTAGCCGGCCTTGCTCGCCGTCATGAACGAGCTCGATATCGTTCCCTTCAGGAAGCTTGCGCACGATGTCATAGAGCATGTGGGCAGGCACGGTGGTGGCGGCTTCCCCTTTGCTTTTGCAGGAGACTGTTTCCACAACCTCCATGTCGAGATCGGTGGCCGTGAGCTTCAGCTCATTCTTGGCCGCAGCGAGCAGCGCATTGGAGAGAATGGGAATGGTGTTGCGCCGTTCCACCACGCTCGCCACATGGGCGAGCGCCTTGGCCAAGCTCGGTTTGTCAATGCTAAGACGCATAAGTGACCGCACCCTCGAATTTGCCGCTTGCCGCCGGTAGGTTCGGCCATGGCCGAAGCGCCAGGCTTCGGTCCAGACCCCCTATAAAATACGCGCTGGGAAGCGAAGAACCGCCCAAACTTGACCCGAACTGGGCCGAATTTGCAAGAGCGGGTGGGGGACGCCTCGGCCTTAGGCCAAGCCCCCAACCCGTCCCTCCCCCTAGTCGCGCAGCAGGCGCTTCAGAAGCTCGATCTCCTCGCGGAGCTGGTTGTCGTCGTTCATCAATTGCTCGATCTTGCGGATGGCGTGCAGCACCGTGGTGTGATCGCGGTTGCCGAATCGCCGGCCGATCTCCGGCAGCGAGCGTGAGGTCAGCAACTTTGCGAGATACATGCCGATCTGGCGCGGCCGCACGATCGAACGATTCCGCCGTCCCGAAAGCAGATCGCCACGGTTGACGCCGTAATGCTTCGACACGGTGCGCAGGATGTCATCGATGCGCACGCGCCGAGGCTCTGCCCCGCGCATGAGATCGCGCACGATCTGCTCGGCCGTTTCTATGGTCACCGGCTCGTCGGTGAGCTGGTAACTCGCGCGCAACCGGTGAACGGCGCCTTCGAGCTCGCGCCCGCTCTCGGTCAGGCGCTCGGCGAGGAAGGCCAGCACGATATCGGAGACTTCGAGCCCCTTGGTGTCGCTACAGGCTTCCTGCGCCCGCCTATCCAGGATCTTGCGGCGAAGCTCGTAATCCATGGCGCCGATCTCGGCCACGAGACCGCCGCCGAGACGGGAACGCATGCGCATGTCGAGCTTGTCGAGTTGGGTCGGCGCGCGATCCGCCGCCACCACCACTTGGCGTCCGCCGTCGATCAGCGAATTCAGCGTGTGGCAAAACTCCTGCTGGATGGTCGGTCCTTGCAGAAACTCCATGTCATCGATCAGGAGAATGTCGATTTTGCGGAGCTTCTCCTTGAAGGCGAGCGCATCGCGCGCGCGAAGCGCCTGAACGAAGCCCGACATGAAGCGCTCGGCAGTGAGATAGAGCACTTCGGCTTCGGGCTTGCGCTGCTTCACGTCCCAAGAGATGGCATGTAGCAGATGGGTTTTGCCGAGCCCAACATTTCCATGGAGAAACAATGGGTTGAAGAGTGGCTGCGGACTCGAGAAGGCGACAGCGACTTCTTGTGCTGCCGCATGTGCCAACCGGTTCGAGACACCAACCAGGAAGCTCGCAAAGGTCAATCGTGGATCGAGCGGCGAACCTTCAAACCCGCCATAGCCGGTTCGAAGTGGCAAGGGCAGGGATGGTGCCTCAGCTGCGTACAGCGGCTGCACCGGACGCTGTCGCTGCTCCTTAGGTGCCTCGACGCCGAAATGCGGCTGCCTGACCTTGAACTCGATGCGTTCGACCGGCGGCCATTCAGCACGCGCCAGCCTCAACACAACATCATAATAGTGCGACCTGAGCCAGTTGCGGAGGAAGCGTGTGGCAACGGTAAGGTGGAGGTCTTCACCCTCCACCTTTTCGAGTTCCACCCCCCGAAACCAACTGGCGAAAACATCCTCTCCCAACTCGCCGCGTAGCCGGCTCTTGATCCTCGCCCAAGCTTCGCTTGGGGCGCCTTGTTCTTGCTGTGCCACAATTCTTTCTCTTTCCCATTCGATCGTTCGCGCCGTTACGCACCGCACGCCTCACACTCAAGCAGTCAACAAATTCGACGCGGACAGTCATGTCCGTTCCCTACGGCCTATTTGCCTTAGCTTTGCTGCCAAGGCAGACCTGCCGCCTTCCACCCATCAACTGAGCCGCGATGCCTCTCGTCGTCGAGCGGTCCTTCAAACCCACTAGCGACGTTGTGACATTTGCGGAATCCTGCTTCTGCCATCGCCTTGGCCGCAGCCAAGCTTCTCGTTCCCGAGCGACAAATGAAGAAGAGATCATCCTCCATCTGGACGCCTAATGCCTTGAGTTCGCCGGCAAGACGCTCGACGAAACGCGGATCGATGGTCTGGTCGGGAAAGGCCTGCCACTCGACGAGGACAGCCCGCTTACCGACCGGTCCGAGGTCCGGAATACCCACATAGGTCCACTCCGCGCGCGTACGCACATCGACGAGCTGCGAGCGGGGGCTGGACGTGAGGCCTTTCCAGGCCGTTTCCACGTCGACCGCATCGACCACCATTTCGTCGTTTTGAGCGCCCAAATGGAGGTTTCCTCCCCGACAAAAAGAGAATTACGTAAGAACAAATTTGGCGCTGACTACTATTGGTGGGGGCCTTGCCCTCGCTTAGACCATGCCCAACCACAGGTTACGCATTAGCTTTCCACAGAATTTCCACCACTTTACACAGAGAGACAAAGAAAACCCGTCCCGGCAATCGCCAG
Organism: Alphaproteobacteria bacterium; assembly: GCA_016869535.1. Classification (GTDB taxonomy): domain Bacteria; phylum Pseudomonadota; class Alphaproteobacteria; order Rhizobiales; family Methyloligellaceae; genus Methyloceanibacter. Next base: position 363,907 of record VGDX01000001.1, read on the forward strand.
GCACAAGCTACTCAATTGTAAAGAGGTGAATACCCCGTTCGGATGATTAGACTATACACACGGGGCTAGTGCTGATCAAGTTAGGTGGCTTGCCAAATTACGCCGGAAAGCGCGGTAATCAGAGCATTCAGCAGCGATGCGCAAGCCTCTGTCCCGCTTGCTTGAATCGCGCGCAGACGAGCCTCGATGCAGGCGGAAAGCCGCAGAATTTTGCGCTTTGTGACGGTGCGATTTTTTTTGCGAGGGCCTGTTAAGAAGTCTGCCGCGCTGCCCCGCTGCATCAAGGTTGAGGCCAAGCAGTTGAAATATTCGTCGAATTGACATGCGCCGCGCAATCAGGCGCGCGACCTCTGTTGCCATTACGCAACAGAGCGGTTTTTTTTGTGTCAGGCTTTGCCGAGAGCGACGATGCGCTTGGTCAGCCGCGATACTTTTCGCGATGCCGTCTTGCGATGGATGATGCCCTTTTGCGCCGTGCTGGCGAGGATGGGTTCAGCCTCCTTCATGGCAGCCAGAGCGGCTTCCTTATTGCCGGCGGCGATCGCCTCCTCCACCTTGCGGATGGAACCCCGCATGCGGCTGCGGCGAGCTTTATTGACGTCGGTGCGGTGGACGGTCTGGCGAGCAGCTTTCTTCGCCGATTTGGTATTGGCCATTGTCGATCCTCGTGCGCCCTTCGGCTATGCGGAGCGCGAAAAAGCGCGGAAAATAGGGATGATTGGGTTGCTCTATAGCGAGCAGCCCCCAAAGCGTCAACCGCGCTCAAATGCGCGGCCTCCCTACGATGGTCCTTGGAATTGACAGATCAGGATAGCGGTGGCTCTTTCGCTGCCGAGCAGCGAAGAAGAGCGACAAGCCGCGACATGCGAATCCTGGTTACCGGCGCCGCCGGCTTCATCGGTTATCACACGGCGGCTCGTCTGCTCGAACGCGGGCACGAGGTCATCGGATTCGATAATCTCAACCCCTATTACGATGTTTCGCTTAAGGAAGCGCGCCTCGCCCGTCTTGCGCCGCACGATCGTTTCCGCTTCATCAAGGGCGACATCGCTGCGCGGGACGAAGTCGAGAAAATTTTCGCTGAAGAGAACCCCGAGCGGGTGATCCATCTCGCTGCGCAAGCCGGTGTCCGTTATTCCCTGGATGATCCCCACACCTATGTCGGCTCTAACGTCACGGGCTTCCTGCATGTTTTGGAGGGTTGCCGTCACTACGGCGTCGAGCATCTCGTCTATGCCTCGTCGAGCTCGGTCTATGGCAGCAACCGGAAACTGCCCTACAAAGAGAGTGATCCCGCCGACCATCCGATCAACATCTATGGCGCCACGAAACAAGCTACCGAGCTGATGGCGCATTCCTATGCGCATCTGTTCGGGCTACCGGTGACAGGCTTGCGGTTCTTTACCGTTTACGGCCCTTGGGGGCGGCCTGACATGTCGCTCTTTATCTTTACCCGCAAGATCCTCGCGGGCGAACCGATCCCGGTGTTCAATCGTGGGCATCATGCCAGAGGGTTTACCTATATCGACGATGTAGCCGAGGGCATGGTGCGCATTCTCGATCATGTAGCTGCGCCCGATCCCGATTGGGACGCCACCGCGCCAAACCCAGCGACTTCGTCGGCGCCTTACCGGCTCTATAATATGGGCAGCGAGACATCCGTCGGACTGCTCGACTATATCGCGATGTTGGAGAGGGCGCTTGGGCGCAAAGCAAAAATGGAATTGCTTCCGGCCCAACCCGGCGACATTGAGGAAACTTATGCCGACATGGAGGCGTTGAAAGCGGCTATCGGCTTTCAGCCTTCGACACCTCTCGAGGAGGGGATCGAACGCTTCGTTGCCTGGTACCGCGACTACTACCGGGTATGAAACTCAGCCTTTGACTTCAGTCCAGAGCGCAGCGCACGCATCTCCTGATTGATACCTACCGGTTCGTGAAAACCGGCTTCCGTTTTTCGATGAATGCGGCCATGCCCTCTTTCTGGTCCTCGGTGGCAAAGAGAGAATAAAACTGGCCGCGTTCGAAACGGGCCCCTTCGGCGAGTGTGGTCGCGAACCCGCGATTGATCGCCTCCTTGATCATCATCACTGCGTGCTGTGACAGGTTGGCGATCTTGTCGGCCACCTTCATCGCCTCGGGTAGCAATTCGCCGGCCGGCACCACACGGCTCACGAGGTTTGAACGCTCGGCCTCCTCCGCATTCATGCGCCGTCCGGTTAGACACAGCTCCATGGCCTTGGCCTTGCCGACGGCTCGGGTCAAGCGCTGCGTTCCACCGGCGCCAGGCATGATGCCAAGCGTGATTTCGGGCTGGCCGAACACGGCGGTATCCGCAGCAAGAATGATGTCGCATGACATAGCCAGCTCGCAGCCACCGCCGAGAGCATAGCCCGCGACGGCGGCGATAATCGGTTTGCGGCAGGTGCCGATCTTGTCGAAAGGCGCGAGGAAATCGCTGCCATAAGCTTCGACGAAGGTCTTTTTGTGCATCTCCTTGATGTCGACGCCGGCAGCGAAGGCTTTCTCGCTGCCGGTTATGACGATTGCGCCGATCGACGGATCGGCCTCGAAGGCCTTCAACGCGCGATTGAGTTCGCCAATGAGCTGCGTGTTGAGGGCGTTCAACGCATGCGGACGGTTTAGCGTGATAAGCCCGACCTTCCCCTGCCGCGTGACGATGATCGTCTCGTAAGCGTCGGCGTAGCGCGTATCGTCTTTTTCTTTGCTGAGCGGTTCGGCGTACATGTTTTTGAGTTCCCTAGCGTTGACAGGTTGGACAGAAGAAAGTCGAGCGTCCCGCTTGGACAATGCGGCGCACGATCCCGCCGCAACCCTTCCTGCGGCACGGCTTTCCTTCGCGGCCATAGACGTTGAATCTGTGCTGGAAGCGGCCGAGTCTGCCGTCCGTGCGCCTGTAGTCGCGCAGGGACGAGCCGCCGGCCTTGATCGCGGTCTCCAGCACCGCCTTCACCGCTTCCACGAGCGTTTCCGTCTTCTTGGTTGGTTTTCCGGATTTTGTAGCGAGCGTACCGGCAAGCGTGAGTGGCGAGATGCGTGCGCGGAACAGCGCCTCGCATGCGTAAATATTCCCGAGTCCGGCGATCAGCCTCTGGTCGATCAGCGCCGCCTTGATCGAGGTGGCCTTGCCTTTGAGACGTGCGGCAAGCCATTCCGGCGTAAAGGCTGGATCGAGCGGCTCGATGCCCAGGCCCTTGAACAGCTTATGGCTTTCGAGCGTGCGCGATGGAATGAGATCCATGAGGCCGAAGCGCCGCGTGTCCGAGTAGCGGACCGCGGTGCCGTCGCGCAGATGGAACACGATATGTTCGTGTTTGGGCGTCTTGGCTCTCGGTGTGCCGCCGGCATGCGCGATGGAGAAACGGCCCGTCATGCCGAGATGCATCACCAGCACTTCGCCATCGTCGAGCCGCGCCAGCAGATATTTAGCCCGCCTGTCGAGTGCCTCGATGCCCTTACCGGACAGTCGCTTGCCGAAATCCTTGGGGAGAGGAAAGCGCAGATCGTTGCGCCGCTGCTCGACCCGCGCGATGGCATTGCCCACCAGGATCGGCTCAAGGCCACGGCGAACGGTTTCAACTTCAGGCAACTCTGGCATGGCGATCTTATACTGCAGTGCGGAAGAATCTCCGCTGCACCGCAACAATAGCCTGAACTTCGCCCTTGCGCTATTGTCGCGCGCATGTCCGAGGACTTAGGAAAATCCGGGGGTTACCAAACCCCGGTGAGCTTCGGCTTCGCCGAAGTTGACGCAGGCGCTAAGCAGAAGCTGGTGAACGACGTGTTCACCAGGGTCGCAACCCGTTACGACCTGATGAATGATCTCATGTCGGGGGGTTTGCATCGGCTGTGGAAATCAGAGCTTCTGGCCTGGCTCGCACCGCCCAAGAGCGCCGTGCCTTATGCGCTCATCGATGTGGCCGGCGGCACCGGCGATATTGCCTTCCGCTTTCTCGAGCAGGCAGGCAAGGGCGGGAGTGCCGTGGTGTGCGATATCAGCGCCGAGATGATCGAGGCAGGCCGTGCCCGCGCTAACGGCGAGGGGAAGCTGACCTTCGTGCGGGGCAACGCAGAAGCGCTGCCTTTCGCCGACAAGAGCTTCGATGCCTATACGATTGCGTTCGGCATGCGCAATCTCACGCTGATCGACCTGGCGCTCGAGGAGGCCTATCGCGTGCTGAAGCCGGGAGGGCGATTCCTCTGCCTCGAATTTTCGTCCGTCGAGGTGCCGCTGCTCGACAGGCTTTACGACGCCTATTCCTTCGGGGCGATCCCCGTGCTCGGCGGCCTCGTGGCAGGAGACAGCGGCGCCTACAGGTATCTCGTTGAGAGCATCCGCCGCTTTCCCGATCAGAAATCCTTCACGGGTCTGATCGAAGATGCAGGCTTCGAGCGCACGCGCTATCGCAATCTCACCGGCGGTATCGCCGCCATCCATTCCGCCTGGCGTCTATAGATGAGGACCAAGTGAACGCGATCGCCAATATGGCACGGCTGACCAAGGCGGGCACGGTCATCGCCTGGTCAGGCGCGCGCGTTCTGCCGGCACATGCCAATCTGCCTGGGCCGCTTGCACTGTTCGCGCGTGTCACCGCGCCGCTCCGCAAGAACGGCAGCGCGGAGGGGGGCAACGAGACGAAACTGTCCGAGGCCCTCACCTCGCTTGGGCCGTCCTACATCAAGCTTGGACAGTTTCTCGCTACGCGTGATGACATCATTGGGCGTGAGCTTGCGCGCGATCTTTCGACACTACAGGACCGCCTGCCGCCGTTCTCGCAGACCGAGGCGAAGCAGGCCGTCGAGGAGGCGCTCGAAGCGCCGATCGACGAACTCTTCGTCGAATTTGGGCCGCCGGTCGCGGCTGCCTCGATCGCGCAGGTCCATAAAGCGAAGGTCCGCACGCCTGATGGCAAGCTCAAGGATCTCGCGGTTAAGGTGCTCCGCCCCGGCATCGAACAGCGCTTCCAGAGGGACCTCGATTCCTATTTCTTCGCCGCGCGCATGATCGAGCGCTTCCACGTCCCGTCGCGGCGACTCCGTCCCATCGCCGTGGTCGATACACTCGCAAAATCCGTGGCCATCGAGATGGATCTCCGCATGGAGGCGGCGGCCATCTCCGAGATGGCGGAGAACACCAAGAACGATGCCGGTTTCCGCGTGCCGGAGGTCGACTGGACGCGCAGCGCGCGCCGCGTGCTGACCCTCGAATGGATCGACGGCATTCCCATCGCCGACCACGACGCCTTGCGAGAGGCGGGCCACGACCTGAAGGCGCTCGGCGCGCGTCTGATGCAGACCTTCCTGCGGCACGCGCTACGCGATGGCTTTTTCCATGCCGACATGCATCCCGGCAATTTGTTCATCGACGATGAGGGTCGTATTGTCGCCGTCGATTTCGGCATCATGGGACGGCTCGGCATGAAGGAGCGGCGCTTCCTCGCCGAAATTCTCCACGGTTTCATCACACGTAATTACCTTCGTGTGGCAGAAGTTCATTTCGAGGCAGGCTACGTGCCGCGGAAACATTCCGTTGCGCAATTCGCTCAAGCCTTGCGCGCCATCGGCGAGCCGATCATGGACCGGCCGGCAAGCGAAATCTCCATGGCACATCTGCTGGGCCAGCTCTTTCAATATACCGAAGTGTTCGACATGCAGACGCGGCCCGAGCTGCTGCTCCTGCAGAAGACCATGGTGGTGGTCGAGGGGGTAGGGCGCTCGCTCGATCCCGAGTTGAATATGTGGGTGGTGTCAGAGCCCGTGGTGCGCGAATGGATGGAGGGGGAGCTTGGCGCCGGCGCCCAGATCGAAGCGGCGGCGGAAGGGGCCGTGAGCGTTGGCCGCTTCGTTGGTGAAATCCCCAAACTTCTCGGCCAGGCCGAGCGCACGGTCGATGCGTTTTCAGCCATGGCCGAGGATGGGCTTCGCCTTGACGATCAGACCGTGGAGCGCTTGGCCGAGGCCCAGGACCGCCAAAACCGGGGAAGCCGCATCGGCATCTGGATCGGCGCCATCGCGCTTGTGGCGATTGCGCTAGCGCTGCTGTTTTGATTCTTGACCGTCGGCCTTATTTCTTGTCATTGCCGGGCATGACGCGGAGTGTGTGAGTAATGCAAGGTAAGCGCATATTGCTCATCGTCGGCGGCGGTATCGCCGCCTATAAGAGCCTCGATCTCGTGCGCCGCTTGAAGGAGCGCGGTGCGTCCGTGCGCGTGATCCTGACAAGCGGCGGCGCCGAGTTCGTCACGCCGCTCTCCTTCTCCGTGCTCTCCGAAGAGAAGACTTTCACCGACCTGTTCGACCTCAAGGACGAGGCGGAGATCGGCCATATCAGATTGTCGCGCGAAGCGGACCTCGTCGTAGTGGCGCCGGCCACCGCCGACCTGCTCGCCAAGATGGCGCATGGCTTGGCCGACGACCTCGCCTCGACCGTGCTGCTCGCCACTGACAAGACTGTGTTGGTGGCGCCCGCCATGAATGTGCGCATGTGGCAGCACGCGGCGACGCAGCGGAACCTGGGGACACTGCGCGCCGACCGCATTCATGTCGTGGGGCCCGATGAAGGCGAGATGGCTTGCGGCGAATATGGGCCGGGCCGCATGACCGAACCTGCCGCCATTGTCGAGGCTATCGGCGCATTGCTCGGCGCAAAGGCGGCAGCCCCGCGTGCCACGCCACGCCTCGTCTCGGACTCAGCCAAGCCGCTGAGTGGACGGCATGTGTTGATCACCTCAGGCCCGACGCAGGAGCCGATCGATCCCGTGCGCTATATTGCCAACCGTTCTTCAGGCAAGCAGGGGCATGCGCTTGCCAAAGCGGCCGCCGCACTCGGCGCCGAGGTGACGCTGGTGAGCGGTCCAGTGACCCTTCCCGATCCCCAAGGCGTACGGGTGGTCAAGGTCGACACGGCGCATGAGATGCTGGCCGCGGTGGAGGCGGCGCTTCCGGCCGACATCGCCATTTGCGCCGCAGCGGTTGCCGATTGGCGTGCTGCGGATGAGGCACCGCATAAATTGAAGAAACCGCGTCAAGTGAGTGAGGCCACGCTCAAGCTGTCACTCAACCCGGACATCCTGAGCACCCTCGCTAAGAAAGGACCCAAGCGTCCGCGCCTTGTCATAGGCTTTGCCGCCGAGACCGAGGATTTGATCGAGAATGCGACAGCCAAGCGCGCACGCAAAGGCGCCGACTGGATCGTCGCCAACGATGTATGGCCGGGGACAGGCGCCATGGGCGGCGATCAGACGCAAATTCACCTCATAACGGCGCAGGGCGTCGAGGATTGGCCGGCCATGAGCAAAGACGAGATGGCGGCGCGCCTTCTTGCCCGTGTGGCCGATGCTTTTGCCGCCATGCGCCCGGCGGCCGAATGAGCGAGCCCGGCCGGCCTGCTATAGTGGTGCGTGTTCTACGCCTGCCGCATGGGCAGAATCTGCCGCTACCTGCCTATCAATCGCCCCATGCAGCCGGGCTCGATCTGGTCGCGGCTTTGCCGGAAGATAGCCCCGTGGCGCTTGAGCCGAGCGACCGGGCGCTGGTGCCGACCGGGCTGCTCATCGAGCTACCGGAAGGGTACGAGGCGCAAGTCCGTCCGCGTTCGGGGCTCGCGCTCAAACATGGGGTGACGCTTCTTAACAGTCCCGGCACGATCGACGCAGATTATCGCGGCGAGGTGAAGGTGCTGCTCATCAATCTCGGCGCCGAGACTTTCCGGATCCAGCGCGGGGATCGTATCGCCCAGCTCGTGATCGCGCCTGTGTCCCATGTCGAGATTGTCGCGGTCGAGGGACTTAGACCCACAACGCGAGGTACTGGTGGCTTCGGTTCCACCGGCTGACCCTCCCATAAGGGAGAGGGATGGCCTACATTTCCATCATGCTTACAACTGAAGAAATCGAACGTTACAAGCGTCAGCTGGTGCTGAAGGAGATCGGCGGCGAAGGCCAGCAGCGTTTGAAGCACGCGCGCGTGTTGGTCGTCGGCGCCGGCGGTCTCGGTTCGCCGCTGATGCTCTATCTCGCCGCGGCAGGTATCGGCACCATTGGCATCATCGACGACGACCGCGTCAGCATCGATAATCTTCAGCGCCAGGTGCTGCATGATACGGTGAGCGTTGGCGAGCCCAAGACTGAGAGCGCCGCCGTAACCATCGCGCGCCTCAATCCGAATGTGGAAACGCATCTCCACACCACACGGCTTACGCCGGAAAACGCGCTCGACATCATCGGCGACTACGATCTCGTCGCCGACGGCTCCGACAATTTCCCCACGCGCTATCTCGTCAACGACGCCTGCTACTTCGCCAAGCGGCCGCTGGTATTCGCCGCGGTCGGGCCGTTCGATGGTCATCTCACCACTTTCCGCTCCTTCGAAAACGATGCGGCCGGTGTGCCGCGCCCGTCCTATCGCTGCTTGTTTCCAGAGCCGCCACCGGACGGCACCGTGCCGCCTTGCTCGGAGGCCGGCATCCTCGGCGCCGTTGCCGGGGTAATCGGCTGTCTCCAGGCGGTCGAAGTGGTCAAGGAACGGCTCGGTATCGGTGAAAGCCTTGTCGGCAGGCTTCTGCTTTACGACGCCCTACAAACCCGCTTCTCGACGGTCACTTACGCATGGGATCCGGAAAATCCTCTGAATGGGCGTAATCCTCGCTTCTCCGATCTCTCTCATCATCGCAATACAATGGCAATTGCTGGCGCGTGATGGAGCGATAAGCTCCGTACATCGTTACCTTCAGTGTCCCGTTGGCGGCCGAGCGATATAAAATCTCGCTAACCATTCCTACCTAGGGGCGAGAGGGAACGTCAGTCATGGCAAAGACCATCACCACGGGCTGCGCCATTGCCGGAGGGGGTCCGGCGGGGATGATGCTCGGCTACCTGCTCGCTCGCGCCGGGGTCGAGGTTTTAGTACTGGAGAAGCACGCCGATTTCCTGCGCGATTTCCGTGGCGATACCATCCATCCCTCGACGCTCGAGGTCATGCACGAGCTCGGCCTACTCGATCAATTCCTCAAGCTGCCGCATCAGAAGGTGCAGGAGATCAGCGGCGTCATTGGTGACGAAACCATCACCATCGCCGATTTCACGCATCTTCCGACGCGCTGTCACTTCATCGCCTTCATACCGCAATGGGATTTCCTCGACTTCCTCGCCGTTCATGGCAAACGCTATCCGGGCTTCAACCTGAAAATGAAGGCCGAGGTCGATGATCTCATATGGAGCGGGGATCGCGTGGTGGGACTTAAGGCCAAGTTGCCGCGCGGCATGCTTGAAGTCCATGCCGATCTGGTTGTCGGCGCCGATGGGCGTCACTCGGCGGTGCGCAGATTGGCGAAACTCGAAGTCCAGGATCTCGGCGCGCCCATGGACGTATTGTGGCTCAGTCTTTCAAAACGGCCCGGCGACGGCTCGCAAGCCGTTGGCCGCTTTCAGGCCGGGCGGCTATTCGTCATGCTTGACCGTGGCGATTATTGGCAATGTGCTTACGTCATCCCCAAGGATGGCTTCGGCCAGATCCGTTGCAAGGGACTCGATGCGTTTCGTCAAGACATCGCGACGTTGAACCCGGCCCTTGCCAACCGCGTAAATGAGATCGCTTCCTGGGACGATGTGAAACTGCTGACCGTGCGGGTCGACCGGCTGAAGCGTTGGTATCGCGATGGACTGCTTTGCATCGGCGATGCGGCACACGCCATGTCACCGGTCGGCGGCGTCGGCATCAATCTCGCCATTCAGGATGCGGTGGCGGCCGCTAATATACTGGCCGGACCCTTGCGTGAAGGACCGGTCTCCGAGGGATTGCTGCGTAAGGTACAAGACCGGCGGGAATGGCCGACCAGGATGACGCAGGCGGTTCAGCTGATCATCCAGAACCGCATCATTCAAAATGTGCTGACGATGACAGTTGACCCGCGCCCACCTTTCGTGGCCCGTTTGCTCAAACGCTTTCCGTTTCTGCGCCGCATTCCCGGCCGCCTGATCGGTATGGGCTTCCGCCCCGAACACGTTCAGGTACCAGAAATCAGAAATCAGAAATCAGAAATTGACGACTGACCACTGATTTCTGAACCCTGAAATCAGAACATCGCCGGGTGGACGCGATCAGGCGGGGCGTGGCCGTCGAGGAAGGTCTTGATGTTGATGATGACCTTCTCGCCCATGTCGACGCGCCCTTCGAGTGTGGCAGATCCCATATGCGGCAGAACCACGACCTTGTTGCTCTTGAGTAGCTTGGAGTTCACTGCCGGCTCGTGCTCGAAAACGTCAAGGCCGGCGCCGGCCAATTCGTTGTTGTCGATCATACGCGCGAGAGCGTTCTCGTCGATCACTTCACCGCGCGCGGTGTTGACGATGTAGGCGGATGGTTTCATCAGTCCGAGACGCCGCGCCGAAAGCAAATGGTAAGTCGCCGGCGTATGCGGGCAATTGATGGAGATGATGTCCATGCGCGCAAGCATCTGGTCGAGGCTCTCCCAATATGTCGCTTCGAGCGCATGTTCGATGTCAGGAGGAACGCGGCGGCGATTGTGATAGTGAATTTGCAGGCCGAACGCCTTCGCCCGCTTGGCCACGGCCTGACCGATGCGTCCCATGCCGACGATGCCGAGCCGCTTGCCGTAAATGCGATGTCCGAGCATCCAGGTCGGCGACCAGCCTTGCCAGCCGCCATTCTCGCCCTTGAGCAGGGCCGCACCCTCCGTGAGCCGCCGAGGTACGGCGAGGATGAGCGCCATGGTCATGTCGGCGGTGTCTTCTGTAAGCACCCCCGGTGTGTTGGTGACGAGGATCGAGCGGTTCCGCGCGGTCTCGAGGTCGATATTATCGATGCCCGTGCCGAACTGGGCGATCAGCTTGAGGTTGGGACCGGCCTGACTAAGAACCGCCCGGTCGATGCGATCGGTGACGGTTGGCACTAGCACATTCGCGGTCTTCACCGCCTCAATCAGCTCCTCGCGCGAAAACGGCCGGTCGTCGAGATTAAGCCGCGCGTCGAAGAGTTCTCGAAGCCGCGTCTCCACCACATCCGGGAGCTTACGCGTAACAATAATCAGCGGTCGTTCGGCCATAACCCCGTCCCGTTGGATATTGGTGGGGGAGTCTTCCCCCTAAGCAGTCAATAGGGCTTTCTCTAACAGAAGCGGCTTTCCGAGATAAAGCGTCATATTGGCTTAGAGCCACGATCCGTTCACTTTTCTGCTTCATGAGAGGACAAGCGATTCGGGGCATAAGGACGCGGGGAGTGGCAGTGCGGCAACGGATCCTGATCGAGGTCGGGTTGGCCCTCGGGCTCAGCCTTCTAGCTGTCGCAAGCCTTAGCGCGGCGGAAGACGGGGCCAAGTCTACCCCTGACGAGGGGCGCAAAAATGCGCTGCCGGTCCCGCGTTTCGTCAGTCTGAAATCCGACAAGGTTAATGTGCGCCGTGGGCCGAGCAGCGACCAGGCAATTGTCTGGGTATTTTCGCGCGCCGGTCTGCCGGTCGAGGTGATTGCCGAGTCGGAAAATTGGCGGCGCGTACGCGACAGCGAAGGCGCCGACGGCTGGGTGTTCCATAGCCTTCTCAGTGGGCGCCGCACGGTTCTCATCTCCCCTTGGACCAAAGGGGGAGAGAGTGTGCCGCTCTACGCAAGCCGATCTACCAACTCGCACGCGGTGGCATCGCTACAGGCTGGCGTGCTTGGTAACGTGACGTCCTGCGACGGCGAATGGTGTCAGCTATCGATCGACACCTATTCAGGCTATGTCCAGCAGGACAAGCTCTGGGGCGTCTATCGCGGCGAACAGGTGAACTAGCCAGACTTAGCGGCGGCGCTTATCGGTCAGACGTACCAGTACATCGACACGTGAGATGGCCATGCCTTCCGGCGCTTCTGGCAGACCCTCGATGCGGATATCACCGGTCGAGATGTCCATCAGCCTGCCGGAGGTCTCGCAGAAGAAATGATAGTGGTTCGAGGTATTGGTATCGAAATAAGTCTTGGCGCCCTCGACCGCGACCTCGCGCAATAGTCCGGCCTCGGTGAATTGGTGTAGCGTATTATAGACGGTAGCGAGTGAGACCGGCACCTTGCGGGCTTGCGCCTCTTCGTGCAGGGCCTCAGCGGTGATATGACGGTCCCCATTGGCGAAAAGGAGATGGGCGAGCGCCACGCGCTGGCGCGTGGGCCGTAAACCCGCCTCGCGCAAGCGCTTGGCAACGTCCATTATCGTGGTCTCAATTCGCAAGGGTTATCTCGCTTCGATCCGTCCTAGGGTTGGATTCTCAAGAAAATATAAGCGGAAGTGACCGCCCCCGCAATGTCGCCTCGCTAGCCTCCGATGCGTCACAATGCCGGAGCCTCTTCGGCTCTAGCCAGGACTGACGCTCCATAGGCTTTTGATAGGCCTGCGTCTATGTTAGGAAACCTCTCAACCAAGTCCAAGGTTGCGTAAAAAGCGAGGAAAGCGTGCAAAAATCGAGGGTAGAACGGCGGTCTCAGTTCGATTACGAGGATTTGCTCGCTTGCGCGCGGGGCGAATTGTTCGGCCCCGGCAATGCTCAGCTGCCGCTTCCCCCTATGCTGATGTTCGACCGCATCTCGCGGGTCGAGGAGGAGGGCGGTGAGCACGGCCATGGCCGTATCGTCGCCGAACTGGACGTAAAGCCTGACCTCTGGTTCTTCTCTTGCCACTTCAAGGGCGATCCGGTCATGCCGGGCTGTCTCGGGCTCGACGCATTATGGCAGTTGCTTGGCTTCTTCCTCGGCTGGCTCGGCGCGCCGGGCAAGGGCCGCGCCTTAAGCGTAGGCGAAGTCAAATTTTCCGGCATGGTGCTGCCGACCATGAAAAAGCTCGAATATATCGTCGAACTCAAGCGCGTGATCCGGCGTAAATTCACTCTCGGCACGGGGGATGGTTGGTTGAAGGCCGATGGCGAGACGATTTACACGGCCAAGGACTTACGGGTCGGTCTATTCCAGGCGGACGATGTCGCACCTGCTAGTGTCTGACCTTGTTCATTTAAACGGCTCATTCAAAGGATGCCCAATCCCATGAGACGCGTGGTGGTGACCGGCATGGGCATCGTGTCCTCGATCGGCAACAGCGCCCAAGAGGTGCTCGCTTCCCTTCGCGAAGCGAAATCGGGCATCGTCAAAGCCGACAGATACGAAGAGCTCGGTTTTCGCTGCCAAGTGCATGGCGCACCCAAGCTCGATTGGGAAGGGATGATTGACCGCAAGGTGCGCCGCTTCATGGGCGAAGGCGCCGCATGGAACTACATCGCCATGGAGCAGGCGATCCGCGACGCGGGCTTGGAGGAGAGCGATATTTCCAACGAGAAGACCGGGCTGATCATGGGTTCGGGCGGCCCTTCCACGCGCGCCATTGTGCAGGCGGCCGACACGACGCGCGAGAAGGGCTCGAAGAAGGTCGGTCCCTTCGAAGTGCCGAAATCTATGTGCTCGACCAACTCCGCGACACTGGCCACGCCCTATCACATCAAGGGCGTTAGCTATTCCATCTCCTCGGCCTGTTCGACCTCGGCGCATTGCATCGGCAATGGCGGCGAGCTGATTCAGATGGGCAAGCAGGACATCGTGTTTGCCGGTGGCGGCGAGGAGCTCGACTGGACGCTCTCGGTCCTGTTCGACGCCATGAACGCCATGTCTTCGGATTTCAATGACCGGCCGGAAGAAGCGAGCCGTGCCTACGATACCGAGCGCGACGGCTTCGTCATCGCCGGCGGTGCGGGCGTGGTCGTGCTCGAGGAACTCGAACACGCGAAAGCTCGGGGTGCGCGTATCTATGGGGAATTGGCCGGTTATGGCGCCACCTCAGACGGGTTCGACATGGTGGTTCCATCGGGCGAGGGCGCGGTGCGCTGCATGCGCATGGCTATGCAGAATGGCAACGGCGATATCGACTATATCAATCCGCACGCCACCTCGACGCCGATTGGCGATGTGCGCGAGATCGAAGCGATCCGCGAAGTGTTCGGCGATAAATGTCCGCCGATCAGCGCCACGAAATCGCTGACCGGCCATTCACTCGGCGCCGCAGGCGTGCATGAGGCGATCTATTCGCTATTGATGATGAACAACGGTTTCATCTGCGAATCCGCCAATATCGACACACTCGATCCCGAGGTTGCCGACATGCCGATCGCGCGGAAGCGCCAGGATAATGTCGCCATTAACGCCGTTATGTCGAACAGCTTCGGTTTTGGCGGAACTAACGCCACACTGGTTTTCCGCCGACTGGATGGCTGAGGAACAGGAACCAGGAACCAGAAAGTCAATCGCAACCAGAGTAAATGTCATGACAACAACAAAAAATATCGCCGAACCGGTCTCCCTCATGGCGGGCAAGAGGGGCTTGGTCATGGGGGTCGCCAACGACCGTTCCATCGCTTGGGGTATTGCCCGCGTTCTGCATGCGCATGGGGCAGAGTTGGCCTTCTCTTATCAGGGCGGTGCGTTCGGCCGTCGCGCTGTGCCCTTGGCGCAATCGATCGGGGCGAAGATTATCGAAGAGGCGGACGTCGAGGATCTAAAAAGCGTCGAACGCGTGTTCGAGGCCGTCCGCAAGCAATGGGGCTCGGTCGATTTCGTCGTACACGCGCTGGCTTTCTCCGACCGCAACGAACTCAAGGGCCGCTATTGCGACACGACGCGCCCCAATTTCGAGCACACGATGGTCATCTCGTGCTTCTCTTTCACCGAGGTTTGCAAGCTCGCTGCCGACATGATGCCCCGCGGCGGTTCCTTGCTGACGCTAAGTTATGGCGGATCGACCCGGGTGGTGCCCTGCTACAATGTCATGGGCGTGGCCAAGGCGGCGCTCGAGGCTTCCGTCCGGTATCTTGCCTCGGATTTCGGGCCGCAAGGGATCAGGGTCAACGCGCTGTCGGCAGGCCCCATGCGCACGCTTGCCGGCGCCGGTATTTCTGACGCACGCACGCTCTTCCATTATCAGCAGCGCCACGCTCCAATGCGCCGTTCACCAACGCTCGATGAGGTGGGAGGCGCAGCACTCTATCTGCTTTCAGATTTGTCAGGCGCGGTGACGGGTGAGGTGCATTTCGTGGATTGCGGCTATTCGACCATTGCCATGCCAAACCTGCCGGCACTCAAGGCTATGGAGCAGGCGGAGGAGATCGAAGGGGCCGTTGTGAAGGCACCTCGCGAAGCCGCCCAATAAATTTTCAGGATGTAGCGGAGTAACTCTATGTTCGAGCTAGTGGTTTTCATTTGCCTTACAGCCACGCCGGAGAAATGCTCTGAGAAGTCGGTGCCCGGTGCATCCGCCGAGGGCATCATCGCCTGCCTCAAGCAGGCGGGTGACAAGGCGATTGAGTGGCAAAAAGAGAACAGCCAATATTTTGTCATCGGCTGGCGCTGCGAGAAAGCCGATAAGGAAAATTAGCAGCGGGAAGGACGACTCGGAAAACGAAAATGCCCGGCTTTTCGGCCGGGCATTTCTTTAGGTGTCCAGATGAGGGAGATCAGCTCGCTTCGGCGCGCTCGATCTCCTTGCCGGTCTTCTGGTCGACAACCTTCATCGACAGCCTGACTTTACCGCGCTCATCGAAGCCGAGCAGCTTGACCCAGACCTGGTCGCCTTCCTTGACCACGTCGGTCACCGCCTTTGGCCGCCCGTCCGCAAGCTGCGAGATATGGACGAGCCCGTCCTTGGGGCCGAAAAAGTTCACGAACGCGCCGAACTCCATCACCTTGACCACCTTGCCTTGATAGATCTCGCCGACTTCGGGCTCAGAGGTGATGGACTTGATGCGAGTGATGGCGGCCTTGATCGATTCGGCGTTGGCCGAGGCGATTTTCACCGTACCGTCGTCCGAGATATCGATCTTGGCGCCGGATTCCGCCACGATCTCGCGGATGACGGAGCCACCCGAGCCAATCACCTCCCTGATCTTGTCGACTGGGATATGGATGGTCTCGATGCGCGGCGCGTATTCGCCAAGCTCTGGCCGCGCCGTGTTGAGAGCCTTGTTCATCTCCGAAAGGATGTGCATACGGCCGTCGCGCGCCTGATCGAGCGCGACTTTCATGATCTCTTCGGTAATGCCGGTGATCTTGATGTCCATCTGCAGCGAGGTCACCCCCTCGGAGGTGCCGGCGACCTTGAAGTCCATGTCGCCAAGATGGTCCTCGTCGCCGAGAATGTCGGACAGCACGGCGAAGCGGTCGCTTTCCTTGATCAGCCCCATGGCGATGCCAGCCACCGACCGCTTGAGCGGTATACCGGCGTCCATCATGGCGAGTGAGGAGGCGCAGACCGTGGCCATCGACGATGAGCCGTTCGACTCGGTGATCTCCGACACCACGCGGATGGTGTAGGGGAAATTCTCACGGTCAGGCAGAACGGGATGAATGGCCCGCCAGGCGAGCTTGCCATGCCCGATCTCACGCCGTCCGGGCGAACTCATGCGGCCAACCTCACCGACCGAATATGGCGGGAAGTTGTAGTGCAGCATGAAGGTCTCTTTATAGGTGCCCTGGAGCGCGTCGACATATTGCTCGTCCTCGCCGGTGCCGAGTGTGGCGACGGAGAGAGCCTGGGTCTCGCCGCGGGTGAAGAGCGAGCTGCCGTGGGTGCGGGGCAGGATGCCGACCTCGCAGGAAATCGGCCGCACGGTCTTGAGGTCGCGGCCGTCGATGCGCTTCGAGGTTTCGAGAATGGTCGAGCGGACGATGTCCTTTTCCGCCTCCTTGAAAGCGCTCGACACTTTGGCGGCTAAAGTACCTTCGTCATCGGCGGGAACCAGAGCCACCACCACCTTATCCTTGATGGCAGCTACACGGTCGCGGCGCTCGGCCTTAGCAGGAATGGTATAGGCTTGACGCAGATCGGCTTCGCCGAGATCGCGGACCCTCACAAGAATGTCGCTTTCCTCCTTGGGCTTCAGATCCCAAGGTTCCTTGGCGGCGCGCTCGGCCAGCTTGACGATGGCGTCTATCACCGGCTGGAACTGCTGCTGCCCGTAAACCACGGCGCCGAGCATGATCTCTTCGGATAATTCCTTGGCTTCCGATTCGACCATCAGTACCGCATCGGCCGTGCCGGCCACGACGAGGTCGAGTGCTGTTTCGGGCTGCTCGTCGATCATGGTGTTCAGCACATATTTGCCGTCGATATAACCGACGCGGGCCGCCCCGATCGGGCCCAGGAAGGGGACACCGGAAAGCGTCAGCGCCGCGGATGCGGCGACCATGGCGACGATGTCGGGGTCATTCTCCATATCGTGCGAGAGCACGGTGACGATGACTTGCGTCTCGTTCTTGAAGCCCGGGGCGAAGAGCGGACGGATCGGCCGGTCGATGAGTCGCGAGGTCAGCGTCTCCTTTTCGGTCGGGCGTCCTTCGCGCTTGAAATAACCGCCGGGAATCTTGCCGGCGGCGAAAGTCTTTTCCTGATAGTTCACGGTGAGGGGGAAGAAGTCGATACCAGGCCTCTCCTCCTTGGCGGCGACGACGGTGGCGAGCACGGAAGTTTCGCCATAGGTGGCGAGCACGGCGCCATCGGATTGCCGGGCGATACGCCCCGTCTCGAGTCTGAGGGGTCGTTTGCCCCATTCAATTTCTACGGTGTGTTTATCGAACATGGTTGTGTCCCAATGGGTGGCGATGGAGACCGCTTCCAGCCGGTTTGCCGAAGGGCTCGTTCAGTATTGCGCGTGAAACAGGATCGGCCGTCACCGGCGGATACCCAGCCGGTTGATCAGCTTCTGATACCGATCCTCATCGGCAGATTTGACGTAATCGAGCAACCGGCGCCGTTGGCTCACAAGCTTGAGCAGACCGCGCCGCGAATGATTGTCCTTGGTATGGGTCTTGAAGTGATCGGTGAGATTGGTGATGCGTTCGGTCAAGATGGCGACTTGGACCTCGGGTGAGCCGGTGTCGCCGGATTTGGTCGAATATTCCTTGATGAGCTCTTGCTTGCGCTCAGCGCTTATCGACATCGGATGATCCTCTTTGTTAGGAGTTAGGACAAGGCCGAGCCGGGATGTCGTCCAGCACGGTCGGTTCGAATTGCGCAATTGGCCGTTACCGGGCCCGCGCAATGGCCGCAATATAGGGATTATCGGCCTCGAAGCTAGCAGAAATTACTGGGCAAATTCGCCGGTATTCGCCGCAATTATCCCGGCAAATTGAAGATACGGCGCGGACTGAGCGTTCCCTTTTCAACCTCACCCAGCGCCACGATCATGCCGCGCGACGTTGCATAGACCGTACCGCTCATGATGGGTGTATCGCGTCCCCTAAGCAGCACGGACTGGCCTTGCCTGAGGCGCGCCGCATCCGAGGTGCTGAGCGACAGTGACGGGATGCCGCCTAGCGCCGCCTCGACCGGCTGAAGCATCTGAAGCAGAGCCTCGGTTGAGGCGCTTTGTGCCAATTCTTGCAGACGGTCCAAGGGAATGGCCTGGTCCTCGCCGAACGGGCCGACCCGGGTACGCCGAAGCGCCTCGACATGGCCGAAGGAACCAAGCGCGCGGCCGATATCGCGCGCCAGCGCCCGCACATAGGTCCCCTTGCCGCATTCGGCCTCGAGCACGCAATGGTCGGGGTCCGGATGGTCGATCAGCGTCAGCCGGTCGATCACCACACGCCGTGGCTCAAGTTCGAACGCCTCCTCGTCGCGTGCGAGGTCATAGGCACGGGCACCCTCGACCTTGAGTGCTGAGAAACGCGGCGGCACCTGCTCGATCTCACCGGTGAAGCGCGGCAGACACGCCTCGATCTCGCCCCGCGTGGGGCGTTCGTCGCTTGTGGCGACGACTTTCCCCTCGGCATCGTCGGTATTGGTCTCGATACCGAAACGTAGCGTGAAGCGATATGCCTTACTGCCCTCGAACACGAATGGCACGGTCTTGGTGGCTTCGCCTAACGCGATCGGCAGAATGCCGGTTGCCAACGGATCGAGCGTGCCGGCATGTCCGGCCTTCGCCGCATCGAACAGGCGCTTTACTTTCGTAACGGCCTTGGTCGAGTTCATCCCTGGCGGCTTGTCAAGGATCAGCCAGCCATGAATGGGGGTGCCTTTGCGCTGCCGCGCCATCTTCTGCGTTCCGCCTCAGTCGCCGAGGTCGCGCACTACTTTAGGCGAGGCGAGCAGTTCATCGATACGGCGTGAACTCTCGAAGGAGGTGTCGGCTTTGAATCTGAGCTCCGGCATGAATTTCATGCTGACCCGCTTCGCCACCTCGCCTCGGAGATAACGCTTGTGCTGGTCGAGATGGGCGACGACCTCGTCAACCTCGCCACCGCCGAGCGGCAGCACATAGACGGTGGCGAGCTTCAAATCCGGCGTCATCCGCACTTCCGGCACTGTTAGGGAATGCCGCTCGATCACCTCGTCCCTGATCGCGCCGCGAGAGAAGATGTCGGCAAGGGCATGCCGGATCAATTCGCCCACTTTAAGCTGGCGTTGTGACGGTGCCTTATTGCGATTTGTCATTTCCTACGTCTCTGGAAGTAAGGCCCGCATGGTTCGAGGGCCGGCCGTCATCCTAAGGTGCGAGCGCAGCGAGCCTCGAAGGATGGCCGGGCACCTCACCATGACGGGCATTGTTACAGCGTGCGCTGGACCTGCTCCACCTGGAAGCACTCGATGACGTCGCCCTGCCGCATGTCCTGGTAGCTCTCGAAGGCCATGCCGCATTCCTGTCCGGCGATTACCTCGCGCACCTCGTCCTTGAAACGCTTGAGAGTGGAGAGCTTGCCTTCATGGACTACGACGTTGTCGCGGATCAGTCTGACGCTCGCGCCGCGCTCGACCTTGCCTTCGGTGACACGGCAGCCCGCGACTTTGCCCACCTTGGAGATGGTGAACACTTCGAGGATCTCGGCATTGCCGAGGAAGGTCTCGCGCAAGGTCGGTGCAAGCAGGCCTGACATGGCCTGGCGCATGTCATCGACCAGATCGTAGATCACCGCGTAGTAACGGATTTCGACACCTTCATGCTCGGCGGTTTCCCGGGCTTGCGTGTTGGCGCGAACATTGAACCCGAGAACGACTGCGCCGGAGGTGGCGGCAAGCGATATGTCGGACTCGGTAATGCCGCCGACGCCGGCATGAATGATGCGGGCCTTGACCTCGTCAGTGCCGAGCTTGGCGAGCGCCGTGGTGATGGCCTCGACCGAACCCTGCACATCCCCCTTGACCACCAAGGGTAACTCTTTGATTCCAGCCTCTTTTATTTGATTCATCAACTGTTCGAGGCTGCCGCGTTGGCCGGCTACCGCCAGGCGCTTGCGCCGTTCGCGCATGCGGTAATCGGTGATCTCCCTGGCGCGTGCCTCGTTTTCGACCACTGCGAATTGATCGCCGGCTTCCGGTGCGGAATCGAAGCCAAGCATCTCGACCGGCACGGAAGGACCCGCTTCCTTCACCTGATCGCCGAGATCGTTGATCAGTGCACGCACGCGGCCCCAGGCCGAGCCTGCGACGATGAGATCGCCAAGACGGAGTGTGCCGCGCTGAATGAGTGCGGTGCCCACGGGGCCGCGTCCACGCTCGAGTTTGGCTTCCACGATCACGCCCTCTGCTGGCCGATCCGGATTGGCCTTCAGCTCGAGCACCTCGGCTTGCAGCAAAATAGCCTCCAGCAGCTTGTCGAGACCGGTGCGCTTCACGGCTGAGACTTCGATCTCAAGCGTTTCGCCGCCGAGACTTTCCACCACGATCTCGTGGCTCAGCAATTCGGTGCGTACGCGCTGCGGATCGGCGCCCGGCTTGTCGATTTTATTGATGGCTACTATCAGCGGCACATGACCCGCTTGCGCATGATTGATGGCTTCCACCGTCTGCGGTTTGACCCCATCGTCGGCGGCAACCACCAGCACGACGATATCCGTCACCTTGGCGCCACGCGCGCGCATGGCAGTGAACGCCTCGTGGCCCGGCGTATCGATGAAAGTGATCTTCTGTCCCGCCGGCGTTTCCACCTGGTAGGCGCCGATATGTTGCGTGATGCCGCCGGCTTCCTGACTGACCACGTTGGTGGCGCGGATCGCATCGAGCAGCGACGTCTTACCGTGGTCGACATGGCCCATGATGGTGACGACCGGTGCGCGCGGCTGTAAATCCCTGGCTTGGTCGTCGTCGCCGATAAAGCCTTCCTCAACATCGGCCTCAGACACGCGACGCACCGTGTGGCCGAACTCCTCGGCCACGAGTTGGGCCGTATCGGAATCGATCACGTCTGTGATCTTGTGCATCTCGCCGTCCTTCATCAGGAACTTGATGACGTCGACGCCGCGCTCGGCCATGCGGTTGGCGAGCTCCTGGATGGTGATGACTTCCGGGACCACGACCTCGCGCTGGATCTTCTGCTGCGTGAGTGGGCCCGTGCTTTGCTTCTTCTGGCGTTCCTGACGGCGCTTCAGCGAAGCAAGACTTCGCTGCCGCTGCTCCTCATCGAGCGCGTTGGTGATGGTGAGGCGACCACGGACGCGCCGCTCCTCGCCGCGCCGCGGCGCCACAGGACTCTTCTTATGCCGGGCATCGGCTGGACGAGCAGGCTCCTCCATCTCCTCCTTGAGAAGATGCTTGCGAGCGGTCTCCTCGCCTTTCTGGCGTGCCTTGGCCTCGACCTCATGCCTCTCTTCTTCTTTGCGTTTGCGCTCTTCGGCCTCCTGGCGCTCCTTCTCCCGCTGCTCTTCGGTGACAACCTGAAGGGCGACGGTCTCCTGGACCTTCTCGCGCTCGGTGGCCTCGCGCTGGCGCGCTTCGGCAAGAGCTCGTGTGCGCGCGTCCTTCTCCTCCTCGGAGAGTTGCGGCAGCACCACGCCCACGCGGCGCGCCTGGGCTTCCTCGGACTTTTGCTGGGGGGTGACTTCTGCTGTAGGTACGGCCGCCTGCGGCTTGGCCTTTACCTCTTCAGCCGGCTGCGTGCCGGGCGCGCCGACTGCGCGGCGCTTCTTCTTCTCGACCAGGACAGACTTCGAGCGCCCATGGCTGAAGCTCTGGCGCACATGGCCGGACTCCACCGTCCGGCGCACATTCAGCGACATCTTGCGCGCGCCTCGGGCCGTCTTTTCTTCTGTCTCAGTCTCACTCATTCCGTATCCACTCTGCTCTCGTTGGCAAACGCAGCACTACCCTTACGGTAGCGCTCCAAGCGCGCCGCCGCCGCAAGGAATTTTCGAGCCGCTCCGCCCTGGATGAGGGCAGCATGTATCACATTTGTCCGCCCGGATGCCAAACCCAATTCGCCTTCGGTAAATATGCGAATAGTAGGAATCGGCTCTCCCCCGGTCATTGCCAAGGCTTTACCGTCGAGTTTTCTGCGTCCATCCTCCGCCGCTTCCTTGGCGTGGATAAGAGCGATCACGCGGCCTTTGCGCATCGTCTCCTCGATCTTCGCTGCGCCGAACACAACGTCGCCGGCTTTGTTGGCCAGAGCGAGCGCGGACAGGGCGGCCTCGGCCAGTAGCCCGTCGACCTGGCTGGCTAGATTCTCGGGGAGCGAAACCTTTGTCTTCAGTGCCTGGGTGAAGACATTGCGTTTCGTAGCGTCGGCCACCGTGTCGTGGGCGGCGGTCAGCCAAACGCCACGGCCGGGGAGTTTTTCCCTGATGTCCGGAACAATTGTCCCGTCAGGATCGATTACGAAGCGGATGAGGGAGTCCTTGGCAAGTCGCCGGCGCGTGACGGCGCAGCGGCGGACGGTCTCCGCCGTCTGCCGATCTTGCCTTACGTGCTCCGCTGCTTCTAACCGCAACCGTTGATCTCCTAACTGGGCTCATGACGCGGTGGCGCCAGGGCCTTGCGTCTCATCTTCGATGCCGGCATCGGCCTCAACCTCGCCTTCGCCAGTTTCCGGCGCGAGTGCCGCCTCTTCGATCCATCCGGCCTTGACGCGAGCGGCAAGGATCAAATCCTCGATCTGCGGCCGTGTCAGGCCGGAGCCAGAGAGAATACCGTCATGACGGATGGTCTCTTTTTCCTTCTCTTTGCGTTCCGTCCAGCCGGCAAGATCGTCGGTGGCGCAGTCGGCCAAGTCCTCAACGGTCTTGATGCCGTTCTCGCCGAAGGTGACGAGCATTGCGGTGGTGATACCGGGAATCTCTTGCAGATCGTCGGCGACTCCGAGCGACTTGCGCTTCGCGTCAAGCTCGGCCTCGATCTTCTCCAGATGTTCGCGTGCACGCGTCTGAATCTCGGAGGCGGTATTCTCGTCGAACCCCTCGATCGAGGCGATCTCCGACGGCTCGACGAAGGCCACTTCTTCGACCGAGGAGAAGCCCTCGGAAGCGAGTAGCTGCGCAATCACCTCGTCGACGTCGAGAGCCTCCATGAACGTCGCTGAACGCTCGGCGAACTCGGCCTGCCGGCGTTCGGATTCGGAAGCCTCGGTCATGATGTCGATGTCCCAGCCGGTGAGCTGAGAGGCAAGGCGTACGTTCTGGCCCTTGCGGCCGATAGCGAGCGAGAGTTGGGCGTCCGGCACCACCACCTCGATACGTTCGGCGTCCTCGTCGAGCACGACCTTGACTACCTCGGCTGGTGCGAGCCCGTTGACGATGAAGGTGGCGGCGTCGGGCGACCATTGGATAATGTCGATCTTCTCGCCCTGAAGTTCGTTCACCACCGCCTGAACGCGGCTGCCCCTCATGCCGACACAGGCGCCGACCGGATCGATTGAGGAATCGCGCGACACCACGGCGATTTTGGCACGGCTGCCGGGATCGCGCGCCACCGATTTGATGGTGACGATGTTCTCATAAACCTCGGGCACTTCCTGCGCGAACAGTTTGGCCATGAATTCGGGATGCGTGCGCGACAGGAAAATCTGCGGCCCGCGCTGCTCACGACGAACGTCATAGACGTAAGCGCGGATGCGGTCGCCATAGCGGAAATTCTCGCGCGGCAAGGTCTCGTCGCGGCGGACGATGGCCTCGGCCCGGCCGAGATCGACGATCACATTGCCGTATTCGACGCGCTTGACGATACCGTTGACGATCTCACCGACGCGGTCCTTATATTCTTCATATTGCCGCTCGCGTTCGGCATCGCGCACTTTCTGCACGATCACCTGCTTGGCGTTCTGCGCCGCGACGCGGCCGAAATCGAGCGGGGGCAGGGGCTCGGCGATGAAGTCACCGACTTGGGCCGCCGGGTTGCGGCGACGCGCCTCTTCGAGCGAGATCTGCGTTGCTTCGAGCGTGACGTCCTCTACCACTTCGAGCAGACGCGAGAGTCTGATCTCGCCGGTTTTGGGGTCGACCTCAGCCCTGATCTCGTTCTCGCTCCCGTAGCGGGATTTTGCCGCCTTCTGGATTGCGTCCTCCATGGCGGTGATCACCACCTGGCGGTCGATCGCTTTCTCGCGCGCTACCGCGTCGGCGATCTGTAAAAGCTCGAGCCTGTTGGCGCTTACGCCTGCCTGAGCCATGTCTAAAGTCTCCTCTATTTCAATGTTTCTTGCCGGCGAGATCGGCCTTGAAGCGGTCGATGTCCGCCACGAGCTTAGCCTCTCCGATGAGCGAGAAGGGAAGGCCGATCACGACCGGTTCGGCCTTGCCTTCCAGCTCGATTCTGAGACGCGCCTCATCGTCCTCGATGCCCTCGATGACGCCCCTGAAACGTTTACGCCCGTCCACTGGCTCCTTCAGCTCTACCTTGGCTTCATGACCGGTCCATAACGCGAAATCGCTCGGTCGCACCAGCGGCCGGTCGATCCCGGGCGAGGATATTTCGAGGTTGTAATGCCCTGGCATGGGATCGTAGGCATCGAGCACCGGCGATAGGTTTCGGCTGATGATGGCGCAATCCTCCACGCTCATATCTCCGCTCGGCCGTTCGGCCATGATCTGCACCGTTCCTCCGTCGCGTCCGGAGACTTTGACCCGCACCAGCCGGAAACCGAGTTCCTCGAGCACGGGCTCGGCGAGATCGGCAATGGTCCGCTCGGTCCCCGTCTCGCGGGCGAATCTGCGGTCGGCGCTTGTAAGCGGGCTCGACATGGGTCTTGGCCAATCCTCACGACGTGAGGAAGCGATGAGCCTAACAAAAAGGAGCGGGCCGCAGCCCACTCCTGATCAAATCAATCATGAGTTTCGAGGCGTAATATAAAGGCTTTTGCGGTGGTTTCAAGCGGGGAAAGTCACTCCCCGATGACCTGCTCCCGGATCCGGTCGAAATCGTTAATGCGCTCATAGCTCAGCGCACAAAGACAGCCGGAATAATTGCCGCCGGAGGCCGTGCCGCCGAAAGCCAGCGCGTCCTCAAAGGTGCAATTGCTGTCGCGGTAATCGATCCATTTCTTCTGGGCGGTCGTGAGCGCCGCAAGCGCCCCGTCGGGGCTCTGATCCATCGCCTTCGCCTGCTTGCGGACAGCATCCTGCAAAGTTGTGTAGCTCTGGTTGAGCAGCCGGTCGGCTTTGTTGACGGCGCGGGCAAGACAGGCCTTGAAAGCCGGGTTCGAGTCGGTCTCGGTTTCGCAGTCGGAGTAGCAGGTGGCGATGATATCGCCTATCGCCGGCGCGGTGGGCGCCAACAGAATCAAGGCACCAAGAATGAGAGCGCGCATGGGATGCTCCTTTGTTCAGAGGCGGCGCCATCTGAGATAGACAGGCTTGCGGCCTTCATTCAAGGCCTTGCGCTCGTAGCGGGTCTCCGGCCAATCGGAAGCGCTCTCCGCCAGCGATTTGAAAGAGCCGCTGCCATCGACTGCAAAGAGTGCCTGCGCGGCATATTCAGCGTCATCGCTAGCAAAACGAAGCTCACCGCCTGGTGCCAGCACACGCGCAATTTCTCTGATCGTATCAGACGAGATGAGCCGCCGTTTCTGCTGGCGCTTTTTCGGCCATGGATCGGGGAACAACAAAAAGATCTTGGCAATCGAGCCGCCAGGTAGCCAGACCAATACATCGCGCGCATCTCCTTCGTGGATGAGGATGCTCTTGATGCCACGATCCTCGATGTCACCGAGCAGGCTCGCCACGCCGTTGATGAAGGGCTCGCAACCGATGAAACCCACATCTTTATTATGATCCGATTGCCAGAGCAGGTGTTCGCCGGAGCCGAAACCGATCTCGAGCCAGACTTCCCTGACCGGGATCGGGAACAAATTTCGCAAATCTCCTGGAGGCTGTTTCCCAAGAGGCAGATGAAGTTTGGGCAGAAGATCACGGACGAGACGCTCCTTTCGCGCGCTCAAGGGCTTGCCCTTGCGTCTGCCATAGGATCTGAGGGGTCTAAGTTCCGTCAAATTCGGTACTCCAGCAGTGCTTGCTTGAAGCGGCGGATAAGAGCAGCCCTAATTATCCTCATTCGCCGATGTGATGCGGGCCCTGTGCGTCAGCCCGCGCCCTCAAATCTGGCAAAGAAAACACTAGTTACTCGGTAGGAATAAATGGTATTTTGGAAGCCTCTCAAGGCCCGGGGGCAACCTATGTCATTGGATTTCCTGCTGTTCGTCGCAGTTGGGTTTTTGGCTCAAATCGTCGATGGCGCGCTTGGGATGGCGTATGGCGTGGTTTCGACCACAGTCCTTCTGTCGATCGGCGTGGCTCCGGCCAACGCCTCGGCGAGCGTACACACCGCCGAAATGTTCACAACCTTTGCCTCGGCATTATCCCACCTTTGGCATCGCAACGTTGACAAGCATCTTTTCTGGAAACTAGCCCCGGCCGGTGTGGTCGGTGGCGTTGTTGGGACTTTCGTACTGACCTCCGTCGACGGTGCGACGATCAAGCCGTACATCGTGGCTTATATGGGTGTCATGGGCGTCGTCATCATCTGGCGCACGCTTTACGGCGTTAAGCAGCGCACAGAACCGGTACGCGGCGTCGTACCGCTTGGCCTGACAGGTGGCTTTGTCGATGCGGTTGGTGGCGGAGGCTGGGGCCCGGTCGTAACCACAACGTTGGTTGGTGCGGGGGGCCAACCGCGCTATGTCATTGGTACGGTCAACACCGCAGAGTTCGTGCTTACCACCGCCGTCTCAGCCGCCTTCCTCGCGGCTCTATTGACGGGGCACTGGGAGGATGCCGGCGATCTGACGCAGAATGCCACGGCCGTCGCGGGGTTGATTGTTGGCGGCCTGTGCGCGGCGCCACTTGCTGGATATGTGGTGAAGCGAATCTCGCCGCGGACGCTGGGTGTTGCCGTAGGCACGCTCGTGCTGATCCTCGTTGTCTATCAAACGCTGAGGCTCTTGGGCTATTTGTAGTCCGCGAAAGGTCTAAGAGAGAGCGCCGTGGATCGGCTCGACAAGATCGAGACGCTCCCAGGAAAAACCGCCGTCATTATCGGGCTGACGGCCGAAATGACCGTAAGCGGCCGTGCGCTCGTAGATCGGCCGGTTGAGACCGAGATGCTCCCTGATACCGCGTGGACTCAGATCCATGACTTGACGCAAGGCGTTTTCAAGTTCGTCCTCGGCAATGTTGCCGGTGCCGTGCAGGTCGACGTAGAGCGAAAGCGGCTGCGATACACCGATGGCATAGGAGAGCTGCAAGGTGCATTTGTCGGCAAGGCCTGCGGCGATCACATTCTTGGCGAGATAGCGCGCCGCGTAAGCTGCCGAGCGATCAACCTTGGTCGGGTCTTTCCCTGAGAAGGCGCCGCCGCCATGAGGGGCCGCGCCGCCATAAGTGTCTACGATGATCTTGCGCCCGGTGAGACCGGTATCTCCGTCAGGTCCGCCAATGACGAAACGTCCGGTCGGATTGACATATAACTTTGTAGAGCCGTTGACCCAACCCTTGGGCATTACCTCATCGATGAAACCGCGCACGATCTCTTTCACGCGCTCTTGACTCACATCCTCACCGTGCTGGGTTGAGACCACGATAGAATCGGCGCGCACCGGCTTGCCGTCTTCGTAGGCGAGCGTTACCTGGCTCTTGGCATCGGGGCCGAGTTCGGGCGTGCGTCCCGTGTGACGCGCCTTGGCCATTTCGTGCAGAATACGATGCGCGTAGAAGATCGGCGCGGGCATCAACGGTTCGGTCTCGCGGCAGGCGAAGCCAAACATGATGCCCTGGTCGCCAGCGCCCTCGTCTTTGCTCTCGGTCGCATCGACTCCGACGGCGATGTCGGCGGATTGTTCGTGCAGGTAATTCTGGAACTCGGCATCTTTCCAGTGGAAACCCTTTTGCTCGTAACCGATCTCCCGCACAGCGTGGCGGGCAGCAGCCTCGATCTTCTCGGGAGTCACCGTCTCCGGCCCCCGCACTTCGCCGGCTATGACGATACGATTGGTAGTGACCAGTGTCTCCACGGCCACGCGCGATTGCGGCTCAGCGGCTAGATAAAGATCGACCACCGCATCGGAAATGCGGTCACACACTTTGTCGGGATGCCCTTCCGACACGGATTCGCTGGTGAAAAGGTAATTGGCCCGGGACACTTGGGTGACCCCCTCGTCGGAGTGGCGATGATCAAGCCGCAGGTCGCGGCGCGCGGTTCTCGCAAACCGCGGCGACCGGGTCAACCCCGACGGTAGTGGCTGAATTAATCGTCGTTTGCGCTTAGGGCCCGCGTGAGATCGACGACACTCTTGCGCACTTTAGAATCGCGGATCTTAACGAACGCGCGGTTGAGCTCAAGCCCTTCGCGCGTGTTGAGGAATTCGAGGATGAATGATTCCGAATCTGCTTCGGCCATGCCGCGAGCCGGTCGCACATTACCCACATGCGGCGCTTCCTCGAAGAAGAACTGCACAGGTACGTCGAGGATCTTCGAGATCTGGAACAGCCTGCTCGCGCCGATGCGGTTCACCCCTTTCTCATATTTTTGCACTTGCTGAAATGTCAGTCCCATGCTGTCGCCGAGTCGCTCTTGACTCATGCCAAGGAGCATCCGTCGCAAACGAACCCGGCTTCCTACATGCGTATCAACCGGGTTGGGCTTCTTGCCTGCCATTCGTCCACTCGTGAGATCGTGAAGCTGAGACGTACTTTTTATCTCAGGAAGTTGAAGAGAAGGGAATATCTTCCAGACTGGGGAGCGTTCATAGGGGTGTGCCAAGGTGCCGTCAAGGACACATGCGCCGCACCTTTCCTGTCTTACGATTTAGTAAGGTGCACGCGGCAAGCGAGCCAAAATACAATTGCAAGTGCTAGCATCGATATTTCGATAATAGTTCCGAATTGCACAAAAGGCGTTGGACTTCTCGCCTTGGGAAGCATGACGTCAGCAATGCCTTTCTCTCTGAGATCAACTTTACTCAAAACACGTCCATAAGGATCGATTACTGCTGAGATCCCGGTATTGGCTGAACGCAAAACCGGCAGCGACTGTTCCACCGCCCGCACCCGCGCTTGGTGAAAATGCTGGTAGGGGCCGGCGCTCGAACCAAACCAGGCGTCATTGGTAATGTTGAGCAGCCAACCAGGGCGCCTGTCGGCGTCAGTCACATCGTGGGGGAAAATTATTTCATAGCAAATGAGGGGAGAAGCCGGTGGCGCACCGGGAATCTCAAGGAGCCGCGGGCCAGTACCGGCTGAGAAACCGCCCCGCACGCCTGTGAGTTGCAAGAAGCCCAAACCTTCAAGAAAGTCCTGGAATGGCAGGTACTCGCCGAATGGCACGAGATGGATCTTGTCGTAAGCGCCGACAATCCGGCCCCCCTCGTCGACGACCAGAAGGCTGTTGTAGATGCGTTGCGCCTTGAGCCGCCCAGTTTGGTCGCGCACATCCACAAGACGAGCCGAACCGACGAGCAAGGCGGTTCCATCCGGCAGGGCCTCGCCAATGGCCGCAAGGGCGTCCGGTGAATCTGCCAGCAGGAAAGGAACTGCCGTTTCCGGCCAGATGACGAGGTCGATTTGGTCAAGTCCATCGGCAAGGGTCAGATCGAGATAGTCGGCAAAGATCTCGGCGCTGTTCTCGGGTCGCCATTTGTCAGCCTGGTCGATATTGGCCTGGACGAGACGCAAACGCACACCCGTTTCGGCGGTCTCGGAGTGAGCCAATCTTCGTTCGCCCCAGACATAGCCAAGTCCGAGCGTAGCCAGCAGTACGACTATTAGCCCCGCCACGGGTTTCTGCCTGGCGAGTCCCGATCCTTCAGGCGCCCAGATCGCGGCTGGACTGGCGAAGAGGAGCACGGCGAGGAGGCTTAAGCCGTAAACACCAAACAAGGCGGCCATCTGCATCAAAGGACCGTTGGCGGTCAGCCCATAGCCAAGGAGGTTCCAGGGCAGCCCCGTGAACACGTGACCACGGGCGAACTCGGCAAGAGCGAAGGCGATGGAGAGCCCGAAAACGCGACCAGGCCCGGGCAGCCACATGAGCATCGCCAGCGCGCAAGCGGCGGCAAAGAATAGTGCCATGCCCGCAGGCAGAGCCGTCATGACGAAGGGGAGAAGCCAAGCATGACGCCAAGGCTCGACCAGGAAGGCCTCGGCAATCCAGTAGAGCCCAACCAGGAAGAAGCCGAAGCCAAACCAGAATCCGGTGAGCGCCGCGCATAAGAGCCTCGGCGAGAGCGTTGCATGGTCGCGGTTGCAACCATCGAGCAGCCAGAGCAGTCCTCCCAATGTCAGAAACAATACCGGCCACGCATAGACGGGAGCGAAAGCGAGCACAGAAATCCCGCCAAGCAGTATGGCGAAGACAGCGCGCCGCCAACCACCCAAGCCAGCGACCCAAGTGGCAGCGCGCTGCACCTGTCCTACTCGCTTCTGGTCTCGGCGATGTCCTCCGGGGGAGGCAGATGGATGCGAAGCTTCTTAATCCGGCGCGGATCGGCCTCTAGCACTTCAAATTGAACGCCGCTTGGATGAAGCACCTTTTCTCCGAGTTCGGGAATTTGGCCGGCGAGCGCGAAGACAAGGCCGCCAAGCGTGTCGATGTCCTCCTGCTGATCGCCGGAAACAAGCTCGACGCCGAGATGCTTCTCGAGATCTTCAATCGGCAGTCGCGCATCGGCGATAAGCCCGAGACGCGGATCGGTGCGGATCAACGGCGCTTCTTCCACGTCGTGCTCATCGGCGATTTCGCCCACCACTTCCTCGACCAGATCTTCAATGGTAACGAGGCCGTCGGTGCCGCCATACTCGTCCACTACCAAGGCAAGATGAATGCGCGTGTTCTGCATTTTCAGCAGAAGATCGAGGGCGGCCATGGAGGCTGGTACATATAAGAGTTCGCGCGTGATATCGATGGCGCCGACGGAGCGCTTCAAGTCCACACGGCCGAGATCGAGTGGAACATTGGCGCCGGTTTCGGATTCTTTGGTGATCCACGACATGAGATCGCGGATGTGAATCATGCCGCGTGGGTCGTCCAAAGTCTCATGATAGACCGGCAAGCGCGAATGCTCGGCCTCGCGGAACACTCGCATCAGTTCATCGACGGTAATGCTTTCGTCGACGGCGACGATATCGGTGCGCGGCACCATCACGTCTTCCACCGTCAATGTGCCGAAATGCAGGATGCGGCGCATCATGTTCCGCTCCTGCAAGCTCAGCGTGTCGCTCTTGCTACGGGCAAGCGCGTCTTCGATCAACTCACGAAGGTCGGGCTCCTCGCCGAGACCGAATGATTGGAGCAGACGATCGAACCAGGAGCCTTCCTCCTCATTCGGGCGGGCTTCATCGGCCGGAAGATCATTCTCGGTGATGGGGGTATTGCTCAAGGTAACAACTCCGGCACGCTTTTTTCTCTTGCTTCAGCATAGGGATCGGCGATGCCAAGCGCGCCGAGCGCCTTGCGTTCGATCGCTTCCATGCGTTCGGCGTCGCTGTCAGCCGCGTGGTCCAAGCCGAGCAGGTGTAAAACCCCGTGCACAATCAGGTGGGAGACATGATCAGGGAAAGTGAGATTGTCTTCGCGCGCTTCTTTCCAGGCCGTTTCATAGGCGAGCACCACGTCACCAACGAACTTGGTACCACCTTGTGTTTCATCGGCCGGGAAGGACAGCACGTTGGTAGGGGCGTCTTTGCCGCGCCAAGTGCGGTTCAATGTGCGCATCTCGGCGTCATCGGTCAGGAGGACGGCGATTTCGTAGTCTGATAGCGGACGATCAGAAACGGCGGTTAGAGCCGCTTGCCCGGCGCGCTCAAGCATTGCGTCGGTAATACCGGCCTCCGCCCAGGCATCGGCATGGCGCACGACGTCGATCGCGAACCGCTGGCTCGCTAAAGGCGCAGCAATGCCGGGACTAGGGCCACCTTCCGTCATGGTCGTCCCCCGCGATGAGGCACGGACTCATAGGCCTCGACGATGCGGCCCACAAGTTCGCGGCGGACGACATCCGCCTTGGTGAAGGCGATGTGATCGATCTCCTCGATCCCTTGCAGAATGTTGATGGCCTCTAGCAAGCCCGAATCCTTTCCGGTCGGCAGATCGACCTGAGTGGGATCGCCGGTGACGATCATCTTACTTTCATCTCCGAGACGGGTCAGCGCCATCTTGATCTGCACAGGGGTGCAGTTCTGCGCTTCGTCCAGAATGACGATGGCGTGAGATAGGGTCCGGCCCCGCATGAAGGCGAGCGGGGCAATCTCGATAACGCCGGCGGCGAGCCCACGCTCAACCCGCTCCGGGGGCAGTACGTCGTAGAGCGCGTCGTAAAGCGGGCGCAGATAAGGATCGACCTTCTCGCGCATGTCGCCGGGCAGGAAACCGAGCCTCTCTCCCGCCTCGACGGCCGGCCGCGACAAGATCAGACGGTCGCATTTGCCGCTTTCCAGACATGCCGCGGCGAAAGCAACCGCCAGATATGTCTTGCCGGTACCGGCAGGGCCGGTGGCGAAGACGAGGTCGTTGCGCTTCAAGGAATCGAGATAGGCGCTTTGTGCGGGCGTGCGCGCGGTGATCAGGCGCTTGCGCGTGCGGATTTGCTGGGCGGCAGGCGCTTCGGCATAACTTGAGGCATCGTCGCCCGGCACGTAGGCGCGAACATGGCGAATAGCGCCGACAACTTCGCCGACACCAATCATTTCACCCTGTGCGAGGCGCGCATAGAGCTGCTCCAAGACCTGCTTCGCCGTGGCGCAGGCGACATCGGGCCCACGCAGAGCCACCGCATTGCCGTTGACTACGGCTTCCACGCCGAGTCGGTCTTCTAGCACCGCGAGATTGGCGTCGTAATCGCCGAGGAGATCGCGCACAAGCCGCATATCTTCGAAATACACGACTATGGGCTCGCCGCCGCCATTGGCCTGCGCCGTAGCCGGGCGCCTCGCCGCTTGGCTCTCGCGCCCTCGCGCCAATGACGCCTTCCTTCCGCTGGCCTTGTTGGTCACACGGCCGCCTGAACTGGCTCGCGCCATTCAAACCCCGAATTGATGACACCGGTAAGACTGTTCGGCCCGGCGGCCACGATGTCAACCTCTGCGATCTCCCCGATCAATGTTTCGGGCCCGTCGATATGCACAGTCTGTAAATATGGTGAACGCCCGGCGATCTGTCCGGGTTTCCGTCCCCTTCCTTCGAAAAGCACTGGAAGCTTGCGGCCGACTGTGTCCCGGTCGAAGGCGTGGCGATGGCTGTCGAGCTGACTTTGCAGGATGGCGAGACGCTCGCGCTTGGCTTCCTCCGGTACCTGGTTTTCCAGCTTTGCCGCCGGCGTCCCGGGGCGGGCGCTATATTTAAAGGAGAAGGCTTGCGCGAAGTGCGCCCTTCGGGCGATGGCCAGGGTCAATTCAAAGTCAGCGTCGGTCTCACCCGGAAAGCCGACGATAATGTCGGTGGAGAGCGCAATGTCGGGGCGCACCAGCCGCACTTTGCCGATTGTCTCTTCATATTCGGCGATGGTGTGTTTGCGGTTCATGGCGGCGAGGATCCGATCGGAGCCCGCCTGGAAGGGCAGGTGCAGATAGGGCATGAGCTTCTTCTCGCCGGCGAACAGCGCGATCAGTTCGTCGTCCATGTCACGCGGATGGCTCGTGGTGTACCGCAGCCTGTCGATGTCCGGAATTTGAGCGAGTCGGCGCAAGAGCTTGGCGAGAGGCCAGTCCGCACCGTCGTCGCCCCTGCCGTGATACGCGTTGACATTCTGCCCAAGCAGCGTGATCTCGCGCACGCCACGCGTGGCGAGACGCTTGACCTCGGCGACGATCTCGGACGGCGCACGCGAGAATTCGGCGCCGCGCGTGTAGGGAACCACGCAGAAGGTGCAGAACTTGTCACAGCCTTCCTGCACCGTGACGAAGGCAGAAACTTGGACCTTGCCTTGCGGACGCGCAGGTAGATGGGCGAATTTATCCTCAGCCGGAAATTCCGTCTCGACCAAGCCTTTGCCGCCGCGGACCGCTTCCGCCACGAGATCGGCGAGACGGTGATAGCTTTGGGGTCCGACGACGATATCGACCACAGGCGAGCGTGCGATGATTTCACGTCCTTCGGCCTGGGCCACGCAGCCGGCGACAGCAACTAGGGTATCGCGACCCTCGTTCCGGCGCCGCGCTTTGGCGAGGCGGACGCGTCCTAGCTCCGAATAGACCTTCTCCGCAGCTTTCTCGCGGATATGACACGTATTGAGGATGACGAGATCGGCATCGTCAGCATCGTCGGTAAGACGATAGCCGGCAGGCTCCAGCGCCTCGGCCATACGCTCGGAATCGTAGGCGTTCATCTGGCAGCCGAAAGTCTTGATATGGAGCTTCTTGCGTGAAGGCATCCCCAGTTTGTTGGACACCGACGCCACTCTCGTCAAGGGTCAGAACGGGCAAAGTGCCCGAATCTGGGGGGAACGCCCGGGTTTTTCACGAGCGTTCCCAAAGGTGGTCTCAACTATTGCATTCAGGCAGGTTTGAGATAGCCGCCTGTGCCTCATCCAGGCTCGGATAGGACGCAGACCCCACCATTCTCATAATGACACCATCAGGCTGGGTCATCATCACGCGGCATTGATTGGCCGTGGTGTCGAGCGCCACGAAAAATTCTTCTGCCGCGAGCGCTGGCGTCGCCAGTCCAAGCACCAGTGCGCCAGCCAACAGGGATTTGGTCATCGTTGATCTCCTTTTGCTGGTTTCGATTTTCTGCCCAGTGAGACAAACGTTTGGGACCGAGATGAGTTTGATGCCGCGCGAGTTTTTATTTGAGTAAAAGCTTTATGCTTCTGGGGAGCATAGGTGGCGCGAGTTGCTCGAAAGTGCATTGTTTCGGCGATTTGTCGGGACGGAAGCGCATGAGTTTAGTGCCGTGACGGAAGCGGTTGTCGGTCACATGATCGTAGCGCACCTCGACTACGAGCTGAGGCTTAAGCGGCTCCCATTCGCCGGACCGCTCGGTGCTCCAGCGGCTCGGGCCTCCTGGCGCCTTGCCGGTGAATCCCGGCGGTGCGATCAGGGCCTCGAGACGCTTGGTGAGCGCGGTGATCCTCCCCCACTGAAGTGGTCCGACTCGGAGTATGGCTTTTGGCCTGAGGAGGACCAGGGAATGGGAAGGAAGCGACACAAGCCGGAAGAGATCA
>VGDX01000002.1 GCA_016869535.1 Alphaproteobacteria bacterium
TTCGTGCCTGCCCTGGCAGCGTGGCCGTCTGCGCGCACTCAAACCGCTCCGACGGCCACGATCCCGCTGGCGCCCAGGACGCCGCTAAACTAACATTGCAACTGGACCACTCGATGGGGGCAGGTCAGTG
Source organism: Alphaproteobacteria bacterium (assembly GCA_016869535.1). Classification (GTDB taxonomy): domain Bacteria; phylum Pseudomonadota; class Alphaproteobacteria; order Rhizobiales; family Methyloligellaceae; genus Methyloceanibacter. Next base: position 131 of record VGDX01000002.1, read on the forward strand.
TTCAACGGAACCAGCGCCAGAATGGCGAGGAGGATAAGCGCGGCGGGGAGACTGCCGGCGGCGAGCCTCAGCACGACAGGCCAGACGACATGATCGGCGACGTGATGCCGCCAGCCGCCGACGCTTTTGGTCACAGCGGCATAGAGAAGGTCGGTGCCGACTGCCACCTGCGCTGGTACGCCGAAGCTCGAGATGAGGAGCGGCGTCATCAGGGCGCCGCCGCCAACCCCCGTCAGGCCTACCAGGGCGCCCACCGCAAAGCCCGCTAATGCCAAAGGCAAGAGGCTAGATACCCAGCTTGCATCCAACATAAAATACCCCCCGGGAAATCACTTATTCTTGGATTTAACTATGCTACACGTTATGCGATTACTTGTAGAAGGAGCGCTACCGTCATGATGCGCCGACTGCTATGTTTTCCCTCCCCTGGTTATTCGATGTCTCGCTGTGATCGGTGAAAATCATAGCAGATTTCTTCCCTTTTACCTCTGGAGACATTTTTTCCAGCCGTCCCGCGAGGCATTGCCGCGGTGATCGGCGGCGTGCTGCTGTTCTTCGTGACATTGGCCGCCGAAATCATGACACGGCAGCACACCAAGGCCGCATCCGAACTTACCGCGTCCCGTCACGGTCTGCTCGAAACGAGCCGCCGCAATCCCGAAGTGGTTCGCGCCATGGGCATGAGCGGACGGCTCGGCGCGCGCTGGGCCGAGATCAACTCGAAATTCATGCACAGCCATCGCAAAGCCGCCGACGTCTCCGGCGGCTTAGGAACCCTGTCGCGCGCCTTGCGCCTCCTGATACAGTCGGTGGTGCTCGGCATCGGTGCCTATCTCGTGCTGTTGCAGAATGCCAGTCCCGGCATCATCATCGCCAGTTCGATTCTCGTATAGCGCGCACTTGCGCCGGTCGAGCTGGCTATCGCCAACTGGAAGGGCTTTGTCGCCGCGCGTCAGGCGCGCCATCGGCTGAATGAATTGCTGGATAACTTTCCGGCAGGCAGCGAACCGATGCAATTGCCGCCGCCTGAAGATACGCTTGCGGTCGAGCATGTCACCGCCGTGGCTCCGGGTGACCGCCGGATCATTCTGCAAGACGTTAACTTCACCATTAAGGCCGGGGATGCGCTTGGCGTGATCGGGTCCAGCGCCGCCGGAAAATCTTCTCTCGCGCGCCTTCTGGGGGGCGTGTGGCAGCCAGCGCGTGGCAAGGTTTGTGTTGATGGCGCTTCGCTCGATCAATGGTCGCCGGAACAGCTGGGGCGCCATATCGGCTATCTCCCGCAGAATGTCGAACTTTTCGACGGGACAGTGGCGGAGAATATTTCCCGTTTCGAAGTCGATCCCAATCCCGAAACGGTGCTCGCCGCAGCCAAGGCGGCCGGCGTGCACGACCTGATCCTGTCTCTTCCCGAGGGCTACGAGACACAGCTTGGCGATACGGGCGAGGCGCTTTCCGCCGGTCAGCGGCAGCGGGTGGCACTGGCGCGAGCGCTTTATGGCGATCCTTTCCTTGTGGTCCTGGACGAACCCAACTCCAATCTCGACGAAGCGGGCGACGGCGCGCTGACCAAAGCCATTCAGAGTGTGCGCGACCGCAACGGCGTTGTCGTGGTCATCGCGCACAGACCAAGCGCGCTATCCGCTACCAATCTTGTGCTTGTGCTGATGCAAGGGAACCAACAGCGCTTCGGGCCTAAGGAAGAGGCGCTGGTCGGGCTGGTGCGCCCGACGGCTGCGGAATAAACTAGCCACCTGGAATATACGACCAATGTCAACCTCGCGGCATTCCATCGATCCCTCTCTTCGCCGGCATATCCTTATCGGGTTCCTGGCAGTAGCCGCTTTGATCGGGGGCATCGGCGCCTGGGCGGCGAGCACAGAAATCTATGGCGCGGTGATCGCCTCGGGTTTCCTTGTCGTTGAATCGAGCGTCAAGAAAGTGCAGCACCCGACCGGTGGCGTGGTCGGCGAGCTGTTCGTGCGCGATGGCGATCATGTCAAGGCCGGCGAAGTTGTAATGCGGCTCGACGCCACCCAGACGAAGGCCAATCTTGGCATCGTCGTTAAGACCATCGACGAACTCATGGCACGTGGGCGCGGCTTGAGGCCGAGAAGGTCGGCGCTGAAACCGTCGATTTCCCGGCCGATCTTGTGGCGCGCAAGGATGACGATACTGTTGCGAAACTTCTGGACGGCGAGGCAAAGCTCTTCGAGCTGCGCAGGAATGCGCGGGAAGGCGAGAAGTCGCAATTGAACGAGCGCATCGCGCAGTTGCGTCAGGAAATCACCGGACTTGAAGAACAGACGGGCGCCAAGAAGGAAGAGATCGTGCTCGTCAACAAGGAGCTCGAGGCGGTGCGCGGGCTATGGGACAAGAATCTCGTACAGATCAACCGCATCATGGCGCTTGAACGCGAGGCCGTGCGGCTGGATGGCGAGAGCGGCACGCTTGTCGCGGCAATGGCCCAGGCCAAGGGCAGGATCGCCGAGGTCGAATTGCAGATCATCCAGGTCGACCAGAACATGCGCAGTGATCTCAGCCAAGACCCGCATTCCGGCGCGCAGTTTTACATCGTTCGACTCGCAATCGATGAGAACGAGATAGGCAATCTCAAGGGACTGAAGCTCGTTCCGGGCATGCCGGTCGAGGCATTTATTCAGACCGGGAAGCGCAGCGTGCTGTCCTACGTGATCAAGCCTCTCGAGGATCAGGTGGCGCGGACCTTCAAGGAAGGCTGAGCCGGATCGGTCTTAAAGATCGATCACCACGGGCACGCCGGCCGAACGGAGGATCAGCGCTACTTCTTGCGCGCGGCGATTGAACTCCGCCTCATCCGCCGGAGAATTGCCAAGATCGGCACACACCCCGCGTGCGAGCAGCGCGCGATCGAGCACCAGGACGTTATCGCCGACGGAAGCGGCGCCGGCCTGCGCCCAGGTGATGACGCCGCCGGCCACGGTGGCGCCGTCAATAGCACTGACCAGCACGAAATTCCCGGTGAGTGGCAAGTCGCTGAAGAGATCGATGGGCGTGGGCCGGCCGAGCAGAATACGGCAATCGGCAATGTCGTTCATTCCGCAGGAATGCGCGGGCGAAGAAGCGAGCGTCTCGAAATCGATGAGCGCCGAGACACTGACGCTGGTCACGGGCGTGAGGTCGGTGGCTGTGCGCAGGAGATAGCCGGCTTCGGGGTCGAAGGGTGACTCTGACAGCCAGACAAGGCGCGCCTCGATCACGTCGGCATTGACCGGACGGCGCGGCAACTCGGACAGGACGGCGCCGCGGGAAATGTCGAGATCGGTGTCGAGAACGAGCGTTACGGCGTCGCCTTTGCCTGCCGTGGCACGGTCGCCATCCATAGTGGCGATGCGGGTCAGCGTGGCGCCAAGGCCGCTGCGTGCATCGACGATGCGGTCACCGACATTAATGCTTCCCGAGGTAACCGTGCCGGCATAACCGCGGAAGTCGCCGCCGGCGCGCAGCACAAGCTGCACCGGCAGGCGGAACGGCGCATCGACCGGCTCGGCCTTTGGATCGACGTTAGACAGATATTCATGCAACGTCGTTCCGTCATACCAGGGCATGCGCGCGGAACGCTGCACGACATTGTCGCCGGAGAGCGCCGCCACGGGAATGGTGACCACTTCGGCGAAAGAGAAATTGCCGGCAAGCGCCTGGAAGTCGGCTTCGATTGCCCGATAGCGCGCCTCGTCCCAGTCGATCAGGTCCATCTTGTTGACGGCGAGCACCACCTTCTTGATGCCGACTAAATTGCAGATGGCGGCGTGGCGGCGGGTCTGGCGCTTCACGCCGTGGCGTGCATCGATGAGCAGGATGGCGATGTCGGCGTGCGAAGCGCCCGTTGCCATGTTGCGCGTATATTGCTCGTGTCCGGGCGAATCGATGATGATGAAGCGGCGGTTTTGCGTCTCGAAATAGCGCCAGGCGATGTCGATGGTGATGCCTTGCTCGCGCTCGGCCTGAAGGCCGTCGAGCAGCAGACTGAAATCGATCTTCTCGCCGTTGATCGCGCGATTTTGCGAGGCGAGTGCGATCGCCATGCGCTGGTCCTCGGTGACGCCGGCCGCATCCCATAACAGCCTGCCGATCAGCGTCGACTTGCCGTCGTCGACGGAGCCGCAGGTGAGCAGCCTGAGCATGGCGTCGCTTCGCGCGGCGCGCGCTGCCCTCGGCTCAACCCGGACGTCTTCTTGGAGCGCAGCCAGAGTCATCAGAAATACCCCTCACGCTTCTTCATCTCCATGGCGCCTGCCGTATCGTGGTCGATCAGGCGCCCGGCCCGTTCCGACACACGCGCGGCGAGCGTCTCCTCCACCACCGCGTCGATGTCGCTTGCTTCCGACTCGATAGCCGCGGTCAGCGGCCAGCAGCCAAGCGTGCGGAAGCGCACGCGGCGCATTTGCGGCCTCTCGCCGGGGAGAAATCGCATGCGCTCGTCGTCGACCATAATGAGCTGGCCGTCCCGGGTCACAACCGGCCGCTCGGCCGCGAAATAGAGCGGCACGACTGCGAGTTTCTCCAGGGCGATGTAGCGCCACACATCGCCCTCGGTCCAATTCGACAGGGGAAACACGCGCACGGTCTCGCTCTTGCCGAGGCGGCCATTCAGCAATTGCCACATCTCGGGGCGCTGGCGGCGCGGTTCCCAGCGATGGCCCTGGGCGCGGAAGGAGAACACGCGCTCCTTGGCGCGTGAGGCTTCCTCGTCGCGACGGGCGCCGCCGAAGGCCGCATCGAAACCGCCCGTATCGAGCGCTTGCCGCAATGCCACGGTCTTCATCACATCGGTATAGACGGACGGCGGATGGTCGAAAGGGTTGATGCCGCGGGCAAGACCGTCATGATTGGTATGCACGATCAGGTCGAGGCCGAACTCGCGCGCAGTCTTGTCGCGATGGGCGATCATCTCGCGGAACTTCCACGTGGTGTCGATGTGCAGCATCGGGAAGGGAGGTTTGGCCGGCCAGAAGGCCTTGCGGGCAAGATGCAAGAGTACGGTCGAGTCCTTGCCGATGGAATAGAGCAGGACCGGCGTGCGGAACTGCGCCGCCGCCTCGCGGAAGATATGGATGCTCTCGGCCTCAAGCAGCTTCAGATGTGAGGTCAGCGCAGTCATGCGGCTCTTCCCCCCTTGCGTTTCGGATTGAGGTGAAGGCCGCACTCCTTCTTCTCCTCGTTCTCCCACCACCAGCGGCCGGCGCGGGGAGACTCGCCGGGCTGCACGGCGCGGGTGCAGGGCGCGCAACCAATTGAGACGAAACCGCGGGCATGCAGCGGATTCACCGGAATGTTGTTGGCGGCGATATAAGCGGTGAGATCTTGCGTCGACCACTCGGCGACGGGATTGATCTTCACCAGCGCCCGCGCATCGTCCCAGGCGGCGAGCGGTACATTGGCACGCTCCTCGGAATGCTCCCGGCGCAATCCGCTGATCCAGGCCTGCGCCCCTTTGAGCTCACGGTTCAGCGGGCGCACCTTGCGGATGTCGCAGCAGGCCTTGCGGTTCGCAACCGAATCCCTGAAACCGAACACGCCGTCACGGGCGACCAGTGCCTCGACTTCGCTTGCCTCGGGTGCGACCAGGCGGATGCGAAGCCCATAGCGCAATTCCGACAATTCGACCGTCTCCAGCACTTCGGGAAACAGGCGTCCGGTGTCGAGGGTGAAAACGTCGACATCGACGCCGGATTCGGCGACGGCGTGCAGAATGGCCTGATCCTCGAGCCCGAGATTGGTGGAAAAGACGATGCGTCCCTCGATCCGGCGTCCCACCTCGCGGATGCGGTCGGTCAGCGTCTTGATCTTGGCAAGCCGCTGATCGAGGTCGGCCGCTTCGGTGCGCGCGGCGCTCCAGCGCAGCGGCAGCGGATTGCGGAACGCGGGCTGGTAATTGTGCTTGATGCGCTCGACTGAGGATTTCCACACGTGCGCCTGCTCCGGATCGGCGATCTCGGCGGTATCGAAGCCTGAGCGCAGCAGGAACTGGGCCAGGTCGGGAATGAGATGGCCGATCGCCCTGATCTCGCCGGTGAAGCCGTGACGATCGCGCAGCAGCCGCGCCAGGCTGATGCCGCGCCCGTCATTGAACACGGGGAAGCGGATGGCGACCGGCCCGGCATTGCCGGAAGCCGCCGCGGCAAGCGTGTCCGTATCGGCGGTCGGTTCGAGCACGGTCGCGACCTCGGCCGGGTCGCTCACCAGCGTGCCGGTGGCGAGATCAACCAGCACCATAGAGCGCCTCCTTGAAGGGGGTCGCGCCCACGCGCCGCCAGGTATCCAGGAAGGTCTCGCCGTCGCTGCGATGGGCGAGATAGGTGTCGATAATCGTGTCGATGGCCTGCGGCACGGCTTCGGCGCGGAAGCCCGGGCCGATAATGGTGCCGACGGCGGCGTCGTCCTTGGGACTGCCGCCGAGCGAGATCTGGTAGAGCTCGGTGCCTTTCTTGTCGACGCCGAGAATGCCGATATTGCCGGAATGGTGATGGCCGCAGGCATTGATGCAGCCGGACATGTTGAGCCGCAACGGGCCGATCAGCTCCTGGCGCGCGGGATCCTCGAAGCGCTTGGCGATCTCCTTGGCGATGGGAATCGAACGCGCATTGGCGAGATTGCAATAGTCCAGACCCGGGCAGCAGATCATGTCGCCGAGCAAATCGTGATTGCCGGTGGCAAGGCCGTTAGCGCGCAGGATGTCGTAGAGCGCGGTGACGTCGGAGGTCGCGACATGCGGCAGCATCAGATTCTGCGTGTAGTTGACGCGGATCTCATCATGGCCGAACTGTTCGGCGAGATCGGCGACAAGTTCCATCGTTTCCGACGATGCATCTCCCGGTGTGCGTCCCGGCTCCTTCAGCGAGATGACCACGGTGGAATAGCCCGGCACGCGATGCGCCCTGACATTATGCTTGAGCCAGTTGGCGAAGGCCGGGTCGGTCTCGCGGCGCTGATCGAGCTTTTCATCGCGGATCGGACACGGCGCAAGATCGGGCGGCGCGAAATAGGACATGATCCGCCGGCGCTCCTCATCGGGCAGATCGATGGTGCTCTTGTGTGTGGCCTCCCAGTCGGCCTCGACATCCTCGCGGAATTTGTCGATGCCGAGTGTATTCACCAGGATCTTGATGCGCGCCTTGTGGATATTGTCGCGGCGCCCGTGAAGATTGTACACGCGCAGGATCGACTCGATATAGGAGAGCAGGTGCTCCTTCGGGAGGTACGACCGGATCTCCTGTCCGACATAGGGCGTGCGGCCCATGCCGCCACCAACTAGCACGCGGAAGCCGTTCTCGCCGTTCGGCCCACGCACGATTTTCAGGCCGATATCGTGGAAGGCGATGGCCGCGCGGTCTTCCGCCGCGCCGGAGATGGCGATCTTGAACTTGCGCGGCAGCCACGAGAATTCCGGGTGCAGCGTCGACCATTGGCGCAGGATTTCGCACCAGGGGCGCGGGTCCTCCAGCTCGTCATTAGCGGCGGCGGCGAAGGGATCGGCAGTGACGTTGCGCACGCAATTGCCGCTGGTCTGGATGCAGTGCATCTCGACATCGGCGAGCGCGGAGAGCACGTCGGGGATATCAACCAGCTTGACCCAGTTGAATTGCAGGTTCTGCCGCGTGGTGAAATGACCGTAAGAACGGTCCCAGCGCCGGCCGATCATGGCGAGCTGACGCAACTGACGCGGGCTGAGCACGCCATAGGGAATGGCGATGCGCAGCATGTAGGCGTGCAGCTGCAGATAGAGGCCGTTCCGCAGGCGCAAGGGACGGAACTCGTCCTCGGTCAACTGACCGGCGAGGCGCCGCTCAACCTGATCGGTAAATTCCGCCACGCGTTCGCGTACGAAAGCGTGGTCGAACTCGTCATAGCGGTACATCGTACCAATCCTTGGTCAACGTGGTGCGGTGGGCGGCGCGGATCTTCTCGCGCACGGAAAGGGGATCGACTTCGCCGTCCTTGATCTCGACCGGCATGGCATACATGGCCACGACGATGCGGTCCTTGACGGCTTTTTCGCCAATCGCTTCGAGCGCCGTGGTCTCCTCTTCGGTTTCGGCGAAGCGCGCCCGCGCGATATCCTCTACCCAGCCGCCGTCAGGCGCGAGATAAACGACGATGCCGTCGGTGAGGCGGTTGGCGGTCACGACATTAGGCACGACGCTTGACCTCCTCTAGAGCGAGGATGTCTTCGACGATGCCGCTCGCCGGCAGCCCGGCAACCTCGCCGAAGATGAGCACTGCGGGGCTTTTGAGCCCGAGACGCTCGGGGCTCGCGGCGAGATCGGCGATGGTGGCAAGCACCCGGCGCTCGTCGTCGCGGCTCGCATTCTCCACCGCCATGACGGGAAGTGTGGGGGCGAAGCCGGCTTCCAGCAGCTTCTTGGCAATCACGCCGGCGGTGGAAACGCCCATATAGACGAGCAGCGTGTTCTTCCCGGCGGCAAGCGCGGCGAGATCGAGATGCTCGAAGGAGGGATCCTCGCCGCCCGCCTCATGGCCGGACAGGAATGTGACGGTGTGCGACACGTCGCGATGGGTGAGGGGGATCTGTAGGCTTGCGGCTGCGGCGATGCCGGCGGTAACGCCGGGAACGATCTCCACGGCGATGCCTTCCGCCCGCAATGCATCAAGCTCCTCGCCGCCACGGCCAAAGATGAAGGGATCACCGCCTTTCAGCCGCACCACGGTCTTGCCGGCGCGCGCATGCTCGACGAGCAGGGCGTTGATCTCCGCCTGCTGCATGCTATGCGCACCCTTGGCCTTGCCGACCGGGATCAGTTCGGCCTCGCGGCGCGCGTGATCGAGAACGCCATCGCCGACCAGCCGGTCGTAAAGAATAACGTCAGCCGATTTCAGGGCGCGGATTGCCTTCATGGTGAGAAGCTCCGGATCGCCCGGGCCGCCGCCGACCAGCAGCACGCGGCCGCGCGCAGGCGCGGCTTCTGCCGCCTCGTCGATGGCCGTGCCGATCAGGCCGCGCGCCTTCTTCTCGTCGCCTTCGAGCATGGCTTCGGCGGCGGCGCCTTCGAACACAGCTTCCCAAAATTTGCGGCGCGGTGGACCTGAGGGCACGCGCTCGGCCACGGTGCTACGAAACTCACCGGCGAGCTTGGCAAGTGCGTCGAGCCGCGGATGCAGTTCGCGCTCGAGCCAGGCGCGGAGACGCTGTGCCAGCACAGGCGCGGCGGCCGAGGTGCCGATGGCCACGGTCACCTCGCCGCGATCGACGATTGCCGGCAGGGCGAATGTGCAAAGCTCGGGCCGGTCGGGAACGTTGACCGGCACGCCAAGCGCCCGGGCGATGGCCGACACGCGCGTATCTTCTTCATCGTCCTCGGTCGCGGCGATCACCAGCGGCCGCCCGCGCAATTGATCGATGCCCGGCCGCGCCGGCACCAGGGCCACGAGGCCGGCTTCCGCGAGCTTGGCAAGCTCCGGCACCAGGTGTTCGGCGGCGACGTCCACCGACGGCGCGCGCTTCAGCAGGAGGCGCGTCTTGACAGCCGCGAGTTCGCCGCCTCCGGTTACGAGCGGCGGCTTGCCCTCGAAGCTCACGAAGATGGGGAAGGTCCGCATGGTCCTATCCTCCCACCGCGATCGGTTCGGGCATATCGGCGAGGCTCTCCGGCGCGAGCTCGACTTCCAGTCCGTCGAGATCCTTGTTCATGATGATCTGGCAGCAGAGCCTAGAGCGCGCGTCAACCTGAAAGGCGCCGTCGAGCATTTCCAGTTCCTCGCCGGAAGGTGGCACGAGCTTGGACACCCACTCTTCCCCGACCCAGACATGGCAGGTGGCGCAGGCGCAGGCGCCGCCGCACTCGGCCTTGATCGGCAAGCCCCAGTCGCGGATCACTTCCATGACGCGCCAGCCCTCCAAGGCTTCAAGCCGGTGGGTGGTGCCGTCGGGCATGCGCACGGTGAGATACATGTCAGGCCACCTTCAGGAGCCGCAGTCGACGAGATACGCTTTCAGCTCGGCGAGGCCGAGCTGAAACACGGCGAACAGGCCCACAGGGCCCGCGCCACTAATAATGACATCGTGGAAGCCGCACCGGCCTGCATCGCCATATCGCCCGAGTTCCGCGCTACCGTAGCGCCTCAATTTAGTGGAAAATGTTTGCTCTCGTAAGGAGTTCAAAGCGGAAAGGAGGAAGATTGTTCCGATATAGGTGAATATGATGAAAATATTTTCTCAAACCGGGCTTCGCCGCAATGGACCCGACGTGCCGGAGGGCTGTTGCGCAAATTCCTTCCCGTGGAGCGAATATTGCAACACTTCGACAGGCCCGGTTACCGCCGTTCCGAGCCCAGCAACTGTTTACTGTTGCTCGAATGCACTAATGCCTTCCCGTACCCTTCTCTAGAGTTCGATTGCTTGAACCGCGCGCGTCGGGGGGGACCGCGATGGGGCACCGCAGACACCGGGGGATGCCCGCGTCGCGGCGATTGCGGCGCGCTAGTTCTGCGCGTGGTCTCAAGCCCCAACAGCATAGAATTTTTCTGCTTCCGCCGGTTCGGCGCAAATCGCTGCTGCTCGGCACCGCGCTCGCTTCGACGCTCCTGATCGGCAGCCTGATTGTGCCGGCGCCGGCCGAGGCGGTCGTGTTTTGTCCTCAGCCTCCCGGCGGCCCGATCCTCATCAACTTGAACACCGATCCGATCGTCTGCAACAACGCCTTCGACATCACCAACAATGCGGGTATCGCCATCGATCTCAGTACCGGTGGCGACGGCCTGTTCATCGATGTGGACAATAGCGGCGAGCTGATCTCCCAAGATGCGGTTCAGGCTTTCGGCATTCGCGCCCTAACAGATGGCACCAACAGCCGGATCGACATCGTCAACAACAACGACATCACGGCCAACACTCCTGGCGGGATTTACGGGATTGGCATTGTCGCGTTTACAGCCTACACGAGCAGCCCGATCGACATCGTGAACCGCGGCGACATCGTGGCGAACGCAACCGGCCCCGGCTCCTACGCCGCCGGCATTGTCGCGGACGGTGTTTTTGCCAGCCCTGGCCCCGGTCCCGTCTCCATCCGGAATAGCGGTGAGCTCAGGGCGACGACCGGCAATGGCGACTTCTCACAGGCGTTCGGCATCGGTAGCTTCAATGGTTCTAACAGTTCCATCGAGATCGTGAACTTGGCGGCATCTCGGTGACCGGTGGCGACGGCACCGAAATCCACGTCTTAGGCGTCGTTGCGGATGTTCGGGGCTACAACACGCCCACCCGAATCGAGAACCATGGCGACGTCAGGGCGGTTGTCGGCGACGGCTTCGGCGCCGACGTATCGGGTCTTATCGCCTTCTCGTATGGCGTCAACAGTCCCATCGAAATTTTCAACGACGCCGAGCTCAGGGCGACGGCGGGCGATGGGAACTACGCCGTTGCCACCGGCATTCTGGGACGCTCCCTCTACGACACCAGTCCCGTCGTCATCACCAACAGAGGCGATCTCATGGTGAAGAACGGCAACGGCGACGGCCTGTATACCTTCGGTGTGGCTGGCGTCACCGTCGGTGCAGACAGCGACATCGACATCTTCAACCGGGGCGACGCCAAAGTGACCTCCGGCAACGGCAATGACACCATGACGGCTGGTGTTGCGGCGCTGGCCTTGGGGACGACAACCAGTATCGGCATCGAGAATCACGGCGATCTCGCCGTGACGATAGGCGCTGCCCGCAACTCGCGGGCCTTTGGCATTTACGCAAATTTCCGCGATCTCCAGGTGCCGAGCACTGATCAGCCCATCACCATCGTGAACACCGGCGACCTCCACGTCACAGGCGGGTTCGCCTACCGCTCAAGTGTTTACGGCATCTTTGCGAACACAGTTTATGGCGACCAGAACAGTCCCATCGCCATCGATAATGAAGGCGATATCGTATCGACTATTCGTAATGGCTATGCCTACGGCATTGTCGCGGACACGAATTCACTCAACAGCCCGGTCGACATCATCAACCGGGGAGACGTTACGACAGACGGAACGTACAGAGCCTACAGCATCGATGTGCGCACGGGTCGAGCGGGCAGCCCGATCAATGTGGTGAACAACGGCAATCTTGCAGCCAATGTCGGCAATGCCGATTTCGCCCAGAGTGGCGGCATCAGGCTCGTATCGACCTATTTCGACAGCCCGATCAGCGTCGAGAACCGCGGCGACATCGTGTCATCCACCGGCAATGGCTATTATGCACGCGCCAGCGGCATTGCCGTGGGCACCGGCGCGAGCCCGATCGCCATCGTCAATCACGGCGACGTCAAGGCCATTCTCGGCCACGGCGACTATTCTATTGCCGCTGGCGTCGCGGCGAACGTCTATCACTACTACCCCGGAACCGGCCCCGTCAGCATCGTGAACACCGGCGATGTCGAAGTGATCGCCGGCAACGGCGACAGAACCCTGGCTGCCGGTCTTCTGGGGCTCACCGGCTTTTTTGGCTACTCTCCCCCCGGCAATCCGGTCAGCATCGTCAACCGGGGCGATGTCCGGGTTTCAATCGGCAACGGCGCGAACGCGGCGGGGGTCGGCATTTTCGCCGCCACCCAGGGTCCCACCAGCCCGGTTGCCATCGAGAATTCCGGGTCGGTGTTTGGCGGAACCGCGGGCATCGCCACTTTCAGCTACACCGCCACCACCATCGTCAATTCGGGTTACGTTTCGGCGTCGTCGCTTCTGGCCATCGACGGCGGCGGCGCGACGTTTTTCAATCCCATGCTCGGCCGCGGCGCGAGCGTCGACATCATCAACACCGGCCGCATTGTCGGGTTCGTCAACATGACGGATGAAGCCGACACCTTCCTCAACCAGGCGGGTGGCGTGTTCGAGACCAAGCGCACCAGCAACTTCTTCGGCGGCAGCGATCTGTTCCGCAACGAGGCTGGCGCGACCATCCTGGCCGCCACCAATCCCGGCCAGCGCGAGCGCAGTTCCTTCATCAATCTCGACCGCTTCGAAAACCAGGGCCGGATCACGCTGCAGGACAATCAGGTCGGCGACGTGTTCGAGGTCTCCAACACGGTGGGCGGCAGGGACCTCAACTTTGCCGCCTCCGGGAATTCGCGGCTTGCGGTCGACGCCTTTCTCGGACCGCCGGGGTCCACCGCCGATAATCTGATCATCAACGGCAATGTCAGCGGCAGGACGCCGGTAGCGGTCAACAACACCAATCCCGGCCCGGGCTCGCTCAATACCGTGGGCATTCCGGTCGTGTATGTGAACGGCAATGTGAAGAAGGACGCCTTCTATCTACCTGAGCCGATCGACACCGGCTTTTTTAATTACGACATGTTCTTTGAGCCGACCGGAAGCGGCATCTTCGAGCTTAGGAACTTCGCCGGCCCCGGCGCGCGTCTGCTGCCGCAGATCGTCACCGCGGCGCACGATATCTGGTATCTCAGCTCTTCGACCTGGCTCGACCGCACCGCCGATCTGCGCGTGCTCCTGAACGGCGGCGTGGCGCCCATTGCCTATGACCCGACCGGCGCACAGGCCGATGGCGCGCCGGCAGCCTTCACGCCTGCGGTCTGGGCAAGGGGTGCCGGCGCCTGGCTCGATCGCGACAAGAGCGAGAGCGTGACCGCCTTCGGCCGCAACTACCAATTCAATCTCGACCGCGAGCTCGACATCATCGATTGGCAGATGGGTCTCGATCTCGGCAAGCGCGATTTCCTCTCGGCCAACGACATCCTGGTGTTCGGCATGCTGGGCGGCTTCGTCAATGCCGATCTCGACTACGACCAGCTCGGCCGCGCCTTCGACTTCTCGGGCGGACAGGTCGGCGGTTATGCCACCTATCTCAAGGGCGGGTTGTTCGTCGACACATTGCTCAACGTGCATCTGCTCGAACTCGAGACCGCAACGCTTGGCTTCCCCAGCTCGCTCGACGTCACCACGGTGGGCTTGCGCACCGACAGCGGCTACCGTTTCGGCTCGTTCACCGGCGGCCCGTTCATCGAGCCTCTGGCCACCATCCTCGTGACCTGGGCTGATATCGACGGCTTCTCGCTCGCCGGCAATACGGTGTCCTTCGACGACGAGGCGGCGTGGCGCGGACGCCTTGGCCTTAGGGTCGGCACCTCCACGCCAATCTGGGGGACCACGGTGCTCGAGCCGTTCGTTATCGGCAGTCTGTGGGGCGCACTCTCGGACGCCAATCAGGCGACGCTCACCTCGACGGGCACCACTTTCCGCTTCGAGGACGGCCATGACGACATCTGGGGAGAAGTATCGCTCGGCGCCAATCTCTTTACGCCCGGCGCCGGCACCGCCGTGTTCGCCAAGCTCGACGTCATCTTCGGCGACGATATCGACGGTTTGAGCGGCAAGGCCGGCATGCGCGTCGCCTGGTAGGCAGGCGGGGGCCTATTCGGCCGCCAACCTCACATATTGACCGTTGGCGACTGGGCAGGCGGCCCAGAGTTCCGTCAGCGCCTTGATCAGATGGGCCATCTGCGCGTCGGTATGCACCGGCGAGGGCGTGAAACGCATACGCTCGGTGCCGCGCTTCACCGTCGGGTAGTTGATCGGCTGCACATAGATGCCATAGCGGGTGAGCAGCGTATCGGTGACCGCCTTGCAATGAACTGGATCGCCGACCATGACCGGAACGATATGGCTCGGATTCTCGATCACCGGCAGCCGGACCTCGGCCATCAGGCCTTTTAGCTTGCGTACCCGCTCATTGAGCCGTGCGCGCTCGACTTCGCTCCGCTTCAGGTGACGGATCGAGGCCAGAGCGCCTGCGGCCAGCGCCGGGGCGAGTGATGTGGTGAAGATGAAGCCCGGCGCATAGGAGCGGATGGCGTCGCAACAATCCCTGCTCGCGGCGATATAGCCGCCCATGACGCCGAAGCCCTTGGCCAGCGTGCCGTTGATGATGTCGATGCGATGCATCACACCGTCGCGCTCCGCGATACCGCCGCCCCGCGGGCCGTAAAGGCCGACGGCGTGCACTTCGTCGAGATAGGTCAGCGCATGATATTTCTCGGCGAGATCGCAGATCGCAGCGATCGGGGCGATATTGCCGTCCATGGAATAGACGCTCTCGAAGGCGATAATCTTCGGCGTCGAGACCGGCACTTGCTTGAGCAGCTCTTCGAGATGCTCCAGGTCATTGTGACGGAAGATGTGCTTCTCGCCCCCGCCATGGCGGATTCCCTCGATCATCGAGGCATGGTTCTTCTGGTCGGAGAAGATCACCGTGCCGGGGATCAATTTGACGAGCGTTGAGAGCGTCGCCTCGTTGGCGATATAGGCCGAGGTAAAGAGAAGAGCCGCTTCCTTGTCATGCAGATCGGCAAGCTCGGCCTCGAGCTCCACGTGATAATGGGTGGTGCCGGCGATATTGCGTGTGCCGCCTGAGCCGGCGCCAACTTCGTCGATCGCTTCATGCATGGCGGCGCGCACAGCCGGATTCTGGCTCATGCCGAGATAGTCGTTGGAGCACCAGACAGTCACGCCTCGCGTTCCGTCGGGGCTGAAATGGTCGGCGATCGGATAGGCACCGCAACGGCGCTTCAGGTCGGCAAAGACCCGGTAGCGGCCTTCCTGGTGCAGCGACTCAAGATGTCGGCGAAAGCGATTCTCGTAATCCATGCCCAACTACCCTAGACCTCGGCCATTCGCCGTTCTGTCATTTTTGGGTGCTCGCCGTCAGATATCGTCGTCGAGCCCAGAAAACTCAAGTCTTAGAGGCGTTCCAAGGAAGTATCCTAATAAGGGCCGCCTCACAAGGAAACCAAGCCGTTCCAGGCGGCAGCGGATTGTCGCATGACCGGGAGCAATCAATGGCCTGGCGGAGCCGCGGACACGATTCGCTGCAACTGGTTGGGCTCTCGTGATTGAGCAGTCCGGCGCGTAAAGACCACATTTTTCGGCCAAGAAAACCCCAGAGTATTAGCAAGGATAGAGAATCGCGCTGAGGAGCAGAACGCTGCCAATCTGCCACCTGATTAGGCAGTCCACGTCTCGCCGACGCGGATCGAGATCACCACAGCCGGAGCCCTGGGGAAACCCCTCGTTACGCTCTGCGGATACTCCCAAGCTCTTGACATCAGGTGATTTTCTGGCATTGTCAAAACCGGCGCCCGCGCGTTTTTTCCACCCCAAATTCGTGGCGGAAATGTCACAAGAAGGCCAAAAACGACCGCGCCCGCTTTGATAGCAATTTACCTTCCTGCCGGAACGCGTATAAGCACAGATCAGAACTCTCTTCGGGGGGATTTCTGCCCAGGGACTATGGCGGGGGTTCGCCAAAACGGTGCCGAGAGGCCAATTCGAAGCGAGAGTTTGGATTTAGGCAATTTATCAGGGAAGGTGGAGATGGACATGTTTGGGGGACTGACAAAAACATCCAGCCGCATCGCCATCGCAGCCGCGTTTGGCTTGACGCTCGGGGGTTACGCCCTGAGCTCTGGGCCCGCTAAAGCGGCCGACTTAGGCGGCGATTGCTGCGCAGATCTCGAGGAGCGGGTGGCCGAGCTCGAGGCGACGACCGTCCGTAAGGGCAACAAGAAGGTGTCGGTGACGCTTTCCGGTTGGGTCGTCAAGACCGTCAACTGGTGGGATGATGGGGACATCTCCGAAGGCCATGTCGGCGACAAGGACGCGGACTTGGCGAGCCGCTTCGCCATTACCGGCAGCGCGACGATCGCACCGGGCTGGTCTGGCGGCTACAACATCACTGTCACGGTTCCGGGCGCGTTTGCTGGCCAGATTCAGGATGGCAACGTGTTCGGTATCAATTCCGACCAGTTCAACGAAGACTCGGGTCTCCTCAGCGGTATCAACACGCTGTATTCCTACATTTTTCTGAAAAGCGATACCTGGGGTGCGCTCAACTGGGGTTATCTGAGCCCGGCCTCTGACAACCCGGCGGTTCTTGCCGACATTTCGGGCACGGTCATCGAATCGAACGCGGTGTTGTTTGAAGGCAGTGGCTTCTTTCTGCGGCCCAAAGGCGCTGGCGTCGGGGGTCTGGCAGGCCTTTCTGGTCTGACTACGCCGGTGCAGTGCAACTCGGGCGTCGGCAATATCGGCGTGGACTGCTATGGCGCTCCGCAAAGCGGCGTGCGCTACGACTCGCCAACTTGGGGCGGCTTCCGCTTCGAGGCGAGCTGGACCGAGTTCCTCGAGAGCATTCCGATGGGTGGTGTCCCATTTGCCATAGGTGCTCCGAATATCGATGCCTATGACATTGCCGTGTTCTACAACGGTGATTGGGGCAACTTCAAAGTGTCGGCCGCCTATTCGTACACGCACATGGACGGCAATTTGCTGGTGGCAACAAATTCAGGTGCAGATGTTAACCTGCATCAGGCCGGTGCAACAGTTATGCACGTGCCTTCAGGACTCGGCCTTTACGGCATGTACCAGAACGACAGCCTCGACGGGAGTTACTTCAACCCTGTCACTGACAGGAACCAGGGTTTTGCCGATACGGATGTCTGGTACCTGAAACCCTTCATCAAGAGGACTTGGAACCCGGCGGGTGCTACTGTGCTCTATGGCGAGTACGGCCAGTATAACAATCAGTTCAACGGCTTTGCGGGTAATAACCAGTGCGGCGCGTTCGCCGGTCTTGGAGGCAGCGCAGGTACCTTCTGTGCACCTGTTATTGGTGTCGATACTGGCCTGTTCGTGACAGGATCCGAAGTGCAGCGCTGGGGACTGGGTGTGGTCCAGGAGATCGACTCGGCCGCCATGCACCTGTTCGCCAGGTGGCAGCATCAGGACGTCAGCATAGACTTCGTTGGCGCCAACTTCGTTGCTGGCACAGGCACGGTTATCAACTCACAGCGGGTTGGCCAGGGCTTCGACGACTTCAACCTGTTCCAGGTCGGCGGCATCATATTCTTCTAAGCCGCAAGCCCGAATCTAGAACAAAGGGAAGCCGCCCTCCGGGGCGGCTTCTTTTTTGGCTATTGTATACTTGGCAAACCAAGGGCAATCCCATTTCTCCCCCTAAGAAACGGGGTTCCAATACCTGTCCTATCCAAGCCGTATTTAGGTTGCCCGCGAACTCGGCTACGATGAAAGCGAGGCGGCTTTCGAGGAGCAACTAAGGAAGATCGCGTAAACGCCACCGCCAGCAACGCCAAAACTAAAGCCAAAGCGGAAGGCTAAGGCTTCCGCGCCGTGACATATAGCGCCCAGCCGAAGTACCGCGCCAACCAGGTGTCGCATTCAGATGGCAGCACGGCGCGAGCGAGACGGGCGAGCGGTCCCACAAGGAAGAGCTGCCGGTAAGAGAGCTGATTTAGGCGGCAGACATGCTGATCGAAGTAGCGCAGCAGGGCAATGGCCTCGCCCTTGCTATACACCATGGCAAGAGGGCAAGCGGCGCCGTCGTTGCGGTTGAGGGCGTCCTGCTGAGTCATGCTGCGATAGCGAGGATCGAATAGACGTTTCAGTCGAAACAGCACGACATATTTGTAGCTGTAACGATGATAGAGCATGACGATGATCTCACCGCCCGGCTTAAGCACGCGGCGCATCTCCGCGACCAAAGGTGCAGGATCGGCGATATGATGCAGGACGCCCATTGAACAGACGATGTCGAAATGATGGTCCGGATAGGGGAGGTGAACGCCGTCGATCTGCTGGAAAGACCCGTGTATCCCCTCGATCTCGAAACGACGACGCGAAAGTTTGACTGCGGTGCCGGTCAAATCGACGCCATGGACCTCGGCACCGCGTCTTGCGTAACGCGACAAGACATAGCCGTTACCGCATCCAACATCTAGGACGCGCTTGCCATGGCTCATCTCATAGCCGTGAATCAGATTCGAATAAGCGTAGGGCTCGCAGTCCTGCGCTTCACGGATTTCATCGAAACATCGGAAATATTCTGGACTGCTAAGCGGTGCAGCTATGCCCTCAGCAGCTACAGGGTTGTCTTCCCAGAAACGACGGACGCTCTCAATAGTTACTGTCGCTGGTAACAAGTATCACCCCCGTTCAATCAGATCGGGAGGATAACAGATTATTTGGGTTCGGAAGTATACAATGCCCTTCTTCTGGGTGAACAGGCTTCCGGATATCCGGTGTCGGGTTTCAGCCTTGAAGCCTCGCCAAGGGGTTGGCACCTGGCGCCAGATACCTGATATAGAGACGCATGCAGAAAGAAGCGTCTGGAAAGGGTTCCGGTCCGGCCCCCGTCCTCACCGTCAAGAATGTGTCCTATTGGTACGGGGCGAAGCGCGCTCTCGACGATGTGAGCTTCGAGGTCTATCCCGGCAAGGTCACTGCCCTGCTTGGACCGAACGGCGCCGGCAAGACCACGCTGTTCTCGCTCATCACCCGCCTGTTCGACGCACCCACGGGCCGCATCGAGATTTGCGGCAAGGCGGCGTCCGAGTGGGGCTCGCGCGCCCTTGGGCCTCTCGGGGTCGTGTTCCAGCAGCCGACGCTCGATCTCGATCTCACCGTGAAGCAGAATCTGCGTTACTTCGCTTCGCTGCGAGGCCTGGCCCGTAAGGAGGCTGACGAGCGGATGCTCCGGGCGCTTACGGCGCTGGACATGGAGGAGCGCATCCATGAACGCGTACGCTCCCTAAACGGCGGCCATCGGCGCCGGGTCGAAATCGCGCGCGCCTTGCTGCACAGCCCGAAGCTTCTCCTACTCGACGAGCCGACCATCGGTCTCGATGTGCCGACGCGTTCGGCCATCGTGAACCACGTGCACGATCTGGCCCGCACCGGGAATATCGGCGTGCTGTGGGCCACCCATCTTTTCGACGAAGTCGAGCCCGACGATGACCTGCTCGTGCTCGACCGCGGGCGCATCGTGGCGCGCGGCGTAGCCAAGGACGTGGTAGCCGAGACCGGAGCAAAGGATCTCGGCGGCGCGTTTAAGCTCCTGATCGGCGGTGCGGCCGAGGAAGACGTCGCCGCATGACGTTTACCCATTACGGCCGCGCCTTCTATGGCATCGTCTGGCGCGAGATGTTGCGTTTCATGCAGCAGCGCGAGCGGTTTCTCGCCGCGCTTGTGCGGCCGCTCATCTGGCTGATCATCTTCGCCGCCGGCTTTCGCGCGGCGCTCGGCATTTCGATCATCCCGCCCTACCAGACCTACATCACCTACGACGTCTACATCACGCCGGGCCTGCTCGCCATGATCCAGCTGTTCCAGGGCATGCAGAGTTCACTGTCGATGGTCTATGACCGGGAGATGGGATCGATGCGCGTACTGCTGACCACACCGCTGCCGCGCTGGTTCCTGCTGCTCGCGCGCCTGTTCGCCAGCGTCATCGTCTCGCTGTTCCAGGTCTATGCCTTCCTGATCGTGGCGCAACTCCTCGGCGTGCAGCTCCCGGCCTGGCACGCGATCTGGACCACGCCCATCCCGTTCTGGCCGCACGAATTCGGCCTGGTCATCCCGCCGATCGAATATCTCTATGTGTTGCCGGCCCTCATCCTCACCGGCATGATGTTCGGAGCGCTCGGCATGCTGCTGTCCTCCACCATCAAGCAGCTGGAAAATTTCGCCGGCATCATGAACTTCGTGATTTTCCCGATGTTTTTCGCCTCATCGGCGCTTTATCCGCTGTGGAAGCTCAAGGAAGGCAGCATCTGGCTCTATTACATCGCCTTCTATAACCCGTTCACCTGGGCGGTCGAGCTTATCCGCTTCGCGCTCTATCGCGAGATCAACTGGACGGCACTTGCGGTCGTTGCCGGGTGCCTGTTCGTGTTCCTGTTGCTATCGATCTGGGCTTACGACCCCTCGCGCGGCATTCAGCAGCGGAAGGTGGCAGCGCCTGTCACCGGCTGATATCAGCGGCTGGAAAAATTGCCGGGGTAACGCGCCAGAAGATCGGCATGGATGGCATCGATCGTTTTCGGATCGCGCTCGGCCCGCGGCACCGCGATTGTCTCGACCGCGACCACACGGGTCGGCCGGGGCGCGAGCAGCACAAGCTGGTCGGCAAGCAGAATCGCCTCGCGTGCATTGTGCGTGACCAGGATCGCCGTGGTGGGCCGCGCCTGCCACACGTCGAGCAACAACCGCCGGAGCCGGTCCGCGGTGCGCTCGTCGAGCGATACGAACGGCTCGTCAAGAAGCAGAAGATCGGGCTTGGTGGCGAAGGCGCGGGCGAGCGCCACGCGCCGTGCGAGCCCGAGCGACAGTTCTTGCGGATAGCGCGGCAGCATGTCGGCGATGCCGACGGCCTGCGCCAGATGCTCGAGATCTTTCGCCGAGAAATCGGGCGCGGCGACCAGCTCGATATTCTGCCGCACCGTGCGCCACGGCAGGAGGCGCGGCTCCTGGAACATCAGGCCGATACGCGTGTCGGGAGGCAGACCGACATCGCCCCTGTAGCGTCCGTCGAGTCCGGCGACGATTCTGAGCAACGTGGTCTTGCCGCAGCCCGAGGGTCCCATCAGCACGGTCATGCTCTCAGGCGCGACATCGAGGACGAATTCGCTTATGGCCGTCAGCTTGCTGCCGTCGGCCCCGACATAAGTCTTGTCCTCAATGCGGATTTCAAACTGGCTTGTTACGCCAGCGCGTTGCATGTCGTTCAATGGGCTGCACCAGGAGATATTCGATTGCCAGCATGACGGCGACGAAGGCCAACGTGTAGCCGAGAATGGCGGTCACGTTGAAGAGTTGGAAATTCAGATGAAGCTCGAAGCCGACGCCGTTCGGGCGGCCAAGCAGCTCCACCACCAACACGATTTTCCAGATCAGCGACAGGCCCGATCGCGACGCGGCGGCGAAATAAGGCTGTAGCTGCGGAAGCGTGACATTGCGCAATTTGCTCCAATACGACAGGCGGTAGGCCCGCGCCATCTCGTCGAGCCCGGGATCGAGCGAGCGGGCGCCTTCCCGCAAGGTGACGATGACATTGGGGATCTTGTTCAGCGCCACGGCGCCGATCGCGGCAGCTTCGTTCAGGCCGAACCAGACATAGGCGAGAATGATGATCACCAGGGCAGGAAGGTTCAAAAGAACGATAAGCCACGGATCCAGAACGCGATTCAGTCCCGGGTGCTGGCCCATGGCGAGGCCTAGAACGCTGCCGATCACCATCGCCACCACGAAGGAGGCCACCACCCGCCATAGAGTGATGCCGAGCTCGGTCAGGAGGTCGCCGTGTACCGACTCGTTATAGATATATTGCAGCACGGCCACCGGCCCCGGCAACATACGGCTCTGGGCGATCTCCGCCGCGATGTACCAGACAAGCAGAAATCCCGCCACCGAGAGGATCGAGATCAGGGGTCCGCTCAGAAGGCGCGACCCTTGCTCGGTCTCGGTTGGCGCGAGGCTTAAGCTCATTGATCGCCTCCATGCCAGAAAGTCCCGGGAGCGAGCTCAGTGCCCGGCCCAACCAGCTTCTCGCCGCCAAGTTCGCGCAGGAATTGATAGAGCACCTTGGCGTCGGCCTCGTTCTGGGCCGCGGAACGCTCGGGGATGCCTTCACGATAACGGCGCCGCAAAGCCTCGAAGGTTGCCTCGGTAAAACTCGGATCGTTCTCCGCCATTAACGGCTTGAGCCGGTCCCATTCCGCGTTGGACGTGGCAAGCAGATCGTCGGCCTTGGACGATGCGCGCAAGAAGCCCTGTATGCCTTTGAGATTCTTATCGGCCCAGTCTTCGCTGAAGGCAAAGCCCACCATGGCGACTTCGCCTTTGGCGCCAAGCTCGGCCACCACCTCTTCGAGCCCGATCAGTTGCGTGAATCCTTCCGCCTCGAGTCTCGCGGCATAGGGCCAGAAAT
Source organism: Alphaproteobacteria bacterium (assembly GCA_016869535.1). Lineage (GTDB taxonomy): Bacteria > Pseudomonadota > Alphaproteobacteria > Rhizobiales > Methyloligellaceae > Methyloceanibacter. The sequence goes on from VGDX01000002.1 coordinate 22,898, forward strand.
TCAGCACGGCATCGATCTGTCCCTGCTTGGCGCGCTCATTAAGTAGGGGAGGCGCACCATATTCCTGCTTTGTCTCAGTTCTGAGATCGATCTTGGCGGTGCGTAATGCGTAGGCCACGATGAGCAACCAGCTCTTGTCGAGCGGCCCTCCGGCCACGCCAAGCCGCTTGCCTTTGAGATCGCCCAGCGTCCTGATGGGTGAATTGGGCGGCACCATGATGGCGCCGAGCGCCGTGGTAAAGGGCGAGAAGGTGAAATCCCCGCCGCTCGACCGCTCGCGCGATACCCAGAGCCAGTCGGTGGCGACGAGGTCGACTGATCCTGCTTGCAGCCCAACGGTTGTCGCCTGCGTGCTGGCTAGAGGCACAATCTCCAGTTCGATGCCTTCGGCCTTGTCCAGCCCATTGGCCTGAATGGTGTCCAGCATCCAGCTCACGGTGCCGAATTTGAGCACGCCGATCTTGACCTTGCTCGGCGTTTCGGCGGCATGTCCTTGCGGCATGCTTGCCATTACGCAGACCAACAGGGCTAACAAACATGACCGCAAAGGGCGCTCCTTCACGTTGTTATCGCTCAAATCCAATGACGTTGGGACTAGCCAATCGATACGGCGCACGTAGGTTTGCTGCCGCTAGCGCGGCCAACGTAATCGTGGCCCTCCGGCGAGGCCCGAAAGAGTTATGTGCGTCTTCGGCTAGAGTGGCGGCGCCTACTCTACCCATCCCGGCGTTTATGGCAAGGTTCCAATGCCTTATTGTCAGATTGGACTGAATTGGCAGCAAAATATCCCGGCTTTTTCTCAGCATCAGCCCGCAGCTTTCAGCCGGTAGCCATGACCGCGCACCGTGTCGAGCAGGGGTTCGCGCCCCGGCGTATCGATCTTGCGCCTGAGCCGCGCGATATAGACGTCCACGACATTGGTGAGTGGATCTTCGCTATAGCCCCAAACCTGGTTGAGGATACGCGTACGTGAGAATACGCGGCCCGGCGCGCTCATGAGAAGTTCGAGAATCGCCAGCTCCTTGGCCGTGAGCTTGATGGGATCGTCGCCGCGCCGCACCTCCAGAAGCTCACGGTCGAGCACGAGATCGCCCACCTGGAGCACGTGAGACTGCGGCGCGAAGTGATGAGATCGGCGGACCAGCGCCTCGATACGGGCGAGCAACTCATCGAAGTCGAATGGCTTGGTCAGATAGTCGTCGGCGCCGACCTTCAGCCCTTTGATCTTGTCCTCGAGCGCATCCATGGCGGTCAGCATGAGAATCGGCGTGTGATCGCCCTCTTGACGCAGTTTCTGACAGACCTCGTAGCCATGCATATCGGGCAGCATGAGATCGAGCACGATCACGTCGAACTCGCCGGTCTTGGCGAGATCGACCCCCTCGCTGCCCGAGGATGCGACCGTGACACCGTGATTCTCGGCACGGAGTCCGCGATCGATGAAATCGGCGACACGCGGCTCGTCTTCTACCAGCAGCACGTTCACGCGGCAGCCTCCGCGGCCTCGGCGGGCAAAGCCACCGTCACCGTCGTTCCTTCACCGACCTCGCTCTGCATCTCGATCCTTCCCTTATGGGCCTCGACGATGGCTTTGGCGACCGGAAGCCCAAGCCCCAAGCCCTCTTCGTTCATGGATGCGGCGTGGCCACCACGCCGGAATCTCTCGAATATTCCCTCAAGCTCTTCCGGCGGAATGCCGATGCCGCGATCGGAAACACGCACCGTTACCTCGCCATTGCTGCGCCCGATCTCGACCGTTACAGAACCCTCGGATTTGGAATAGCGCACGGCATTATCGAGGAGCACTAAAAAAAGCTGCCTGAGCCTTGCTGGATCGCCGCGCACCACCTCGTGAGCCGGGCCGTTGGCAAGCGCGATATCCACGGATTTGCCGTGAGCGATAACCTTGGCATCACCGCAGACCTTCTCCAGGAGGTCGCCGAGATCGATCGGCTGCAAGTTGAGACGCGCGGCGCCGGCGCCCTGGCGGGCGATAAACAGCAAGTCATTGACCAGGACCGAGAGGTGTTTCGCCTGCTCGACGATGCGGTCGATGGAGCGTTTGTATTCAGGCACGGTCTTGTTCTTGCCGCGCAGTGCGATTTCGCCTTCGCCGCGGATGACAGTAAGCGGCGTGCGCAGCTCATGGCTGATATCGGCGAAGAAACCGCGCCTGGTCTCATCGATCTGGCGCAGGGATTCATTCGCCCGGCGCAGTTCCTCGGTTCGTTCCTCCACCAAGTTTTCGAGATTGGCATGCGCGTCCTGCAACGCCTTCTGATGAGACTGCAGGTCCGCGGCCATGGAGTTGAAGCTGCGGCCAAGGTCGGCGAATTCATCGCGGCCGGAGACGGAAATTCGGTGGGAAAGGTCGCCCTCCGCCAGCTTCGAGGTTCCACGCAGAAGCTCGGCGAGCGGCGTGCGCAAACCTCGCAGCAGCAAGATCACCAGCGCCAAGGTGGCGAGGATGGCGAGCACAGCGTGGATCTGGCTGATGCGTTCGAGCCGGTTCAACAGCTGGGTCGCATCGGCGTCGATTCGCACCACTTCCGCGGTTTCGTCGGCGACGGCGACCTCGATCAGCTCGTTGAGCTTCTGGTCTATGCCGTCTTTGGTCAGCGCCATCAGATTTTGCCAGGCGACATCCGGGCGCCCGCGGTTCCGCAACTGCTCCACCTCTTCGAGCTGGGCTAAGGCGCGCTGAAACTCACTTCTGATAGCGGCGAGCCGGTCGAGTTCGGCGGCTTCGCCCTTGTGCTCTCGAGGTCCAACCAGGGCCAGTTCCCGTTCGGTGAGGTCTTGCAGGGCTGCCAGATCCGACTCGATCACCTTGTTGAGATAGGCCGCGCCCAATGGCTTGTCGGTCATGCCGGTGAGCAGGGTGTCGGTCCAGACCTTGAACAATTGCTGGGTGTGGCGGGAAAGCTGCAATTGCCGCTCGAGCTGCTCGTGGGCGATGCGGGACCGGGCAAAGTAAGCATGGGACTGGGAGACGCCCCAATAGGCCAGCGCCGCGGCAGACAGCGACAGGGCGAGCAAGAGCCCCGCGGTGATGAGGAGTTTGGTCTGGTAGCGCATGACCGGCCTCGGTGGCCCAAGCCTTCAGGGAATATCCCGCAGCGCCCAGAGATCTGCCGGACGCCATACGGGTAAATGGAACCTCTTTATATACAGAATTTCTCCTAATCCTTTGAGGACCTCCCACGCCCTGCCTGGCCGCTCGAGCTCGGTAAGATTCCTACCAAGTATGCTATGCAAATTGCCTGTCAGTTGCTTGTCAGGGATAAATTGGTAGGGTCGTTTACCAGGGCAATAAGCGGGCAAACCGCAGCGAATCAAGGCCGGTTGGGGGACGTTTTGCGGCCAGTTGGAAGTAGGGGGCGCATCGCCGGAATGGCAGGGCTGCGGGCCGCGTTAGTGACCGGCGCCGCGTTGCTTTTATTCAGCCCGATACAAGCCTTCGCCGAATTCGAAATTCCGGAGGTTGACGGCGAGAAGGGCGGCCTCGAGCTGGAATATCGCGGGGCCCAGCATTGGGGCTATCCGCGTCCCGACGAAGACGGCGACATCGACGCCCTCCGTCAATCGCACGAAGTCGAAATTCAATACGCCATCGCCGATTGGTGGATGATCCGCATCACGCCGAATTTCGAAGAGCCGGCTGACGACTCTATCGACATCTTCACGGTCGGGATCGAAACCCAATTCGTGCTCGTTCCGCGCAAGGGTGGGAGATTCGGTCTGGCGCTCATGGCCGGTTACGGACCTGCCGATTGGTTCGTCGATGTAGATGATCCGGACGAGGTCGAGTTCGGTCCGGTTGCCGAGTTTGCCAACGACAAATGGCTGCTGACGCTCAATCCGCGCATCGCCAATCAGGAAGAGCTTGGCCTCGAATATGCCGCCCAACTGCAATATCGATTCGCCGCACATTGGTCAGGCGCCGTCATGGCGTTCGGCGAGATCGAGGAACTCGCCCATACCGGGCCGTTCAACGTGCAGACGCACGCGGTCGGTCCTAGCCTCTATTGGTTCTCCGGCGCGCACCATGGCGAGGCCGAAGCGCATGAGCAGGGGCGTAGTGCCGAATGGAGCGCAGGTTTAGGCACGTTGTTCGGGCTGACCTCACAGACGGCTGACGTCACCCTCCGCGGTACTTTGCGGATGGAGTACTAGCATGCCGCGCTCGCTAACAATCAAGCGGCATGGATTGGTTGCGCTCCTCGCGAGCGTGTCGCTCGTCGTTTTTGCTCTTCCGGTTTCAGCCGAGTTCGAAATCCAGGAATCGACCATCGATCCCGGTGAGATCCAGCTACAATATCGCGGCGCATGGCATTCGGGGCTGCCCAAAGGGGATGTCCCTCTCGGTCCCGTACTTCCCGACGACGAGATCGCGCCACTCCGCCAAAGCCATGAAGTCGAACTGCAAATGAGCATTACCAGCCATTGGTTGCTGGCCTTTACGCATGCTTTCGACGAGCCGATCGACGACAAATTCGATCTGACCGCGGTCGAGTTCGAAAGCCAGATTGAGCTCATCACGCTCGTAGGCAACGGATTAGGTCTCGCCATTCAAGGCGGTGTCGAGCAGCCGGTCGGAAGGGTGAGTGATGAAGACCCGTTCAGTTATCATTTCGGCCCGATCGTCGAATTGGCTCAAAACAAATTTCTGCTCACCCTCAATCCTTTATTCTTCAGAGAGCGGGGCGACCTATCCGAACAGGATGGTTTCGGCTTCGAGTATGGCTGGCAGGCGAAATACGACGTGTCTGACCGCCTGGCGCTGGCGCTGGAAATGTTCGGCGAGATTGAGGAATTGGCCCATGCCGGCCCCTTCAACCTGCAGGAGCACAGTATCGGCCCGGCATTTTACCTCAAATTCGAGCGGGAATGGGAGGAAGGCGGCAGGGAGAAGAGCCGCGAACTCGTGCTCAGCCTCGGCGCGCAGTTCGGGCTGACCGACGTGACCTCCGACGTGGCTCTCAAGGTCTTTATCGGCTACGAGTATTACTAGCGCACGGTGAACTTGAACGGCACCGAAACCTCTAGGTGGTTTCTGCCAAGCTCGGTGGGAATTGGTGGAAAGGGCGCAGCCCGTTCGATCGAGGCAATTGCGGCCTCGTCGAGCACCTTGGAGCCGGAACTCTTGGAAAGTCGGCGCGATGAAATCTCGCCGCTGGCGTCGACCGTGAACGCCACCACCGCTGTGCCGATGAGTTGCGTGCGCGGGTTGATCTTGTGCTGCTCAAGATGCGTACGCAGCTTGCCGAGATAGGCCGTATGCTCCGTGGTGCTGCCGCCTTCCTGCTCATCGCCCGAGCTCTCGCGCATGGGCACGACGCTCGTCTGATCGAGGGCGGCTATTTGCGGCGGTAACGGCTGTTCGACCACCTCCGGCTCAGGCTTTTCGACGACCTCCTCGACCTCCTCCAGGTCGCGCTCCTCGACCTCCTCCTCGGGTTCCTTGACATTGATCTGCTCAGGACCCGCATCGGAGGCGATGACCTGCTGCTCCTCGATGGGTTTGACTTCTTCCAGCAATGGCTTTTCCTCGATCAGAGGCTGGGCCAGCGCCGCTTGAGAGGTTGGAACGTCGACAGCTTCGACCGTGACGAGATCATCTCCGAGCTTGGCGAAGCCCTCAAGGACAATGCCTTGCTCGACGACCATGATGTCGTCGCCGGCGCCCTTCTCCAATGCGGTGCCGCTCGCCGGCAGCAGCATGAAAAGGGCGAAGCCAAGGTGAATACCAAGAGAAATGAGCCAAGCCAGAACGGAAACAATCATGATGTACGCCTATTGGCTCGGAGAGGGGACTCCCCCGTTTGCCTTGGGCTGAGACAGGAGGGAGACCCGCGCATAACCGCTCTCGCCCACCCGGCCGAGAAGATCCATCACTTCCCCATAGGCACTGCTCTTGTCAGCCCGGACATAGACCACGGCATCGCCTTCCGTTGCGCGCAGCGACTGAAGCTTCGGGATCAGGCCTTCGCGGCTCACCTGCTCCTCACGGATGAAGATCGAGCCATCGGCGCCGAGCGAAACGATCATGGGCTTTTGCGGCTGACTGATGCGGGCAGCGGAGGTACTCGGCAATTCGACCGGCACACCGGCAACGAGCAGCGGCGCCGTGATCATGAAAATGATAAGGAGCACGAGCATCACGTCGACCATCGGCGTGATGTTGATCTCCGAAATAGGGCGATACTCGCCCTCTTCGCGGTTTTCGATACCGTCGCCGACCGACAAGCCCATCAGGAGTGCTTCCCTGCGTGAATTCGCTCGACTGTGGCGGAGCGTGGCCGTCTCACGTCGGAGCGGGCATCGCCAACCACGAACTCGCGCGCAAGCTCGATGATCGCGTCATTGCCCTTGGCGTAAGCCCGGCCAAGCGCCACTGAGATCATGTTGTAAGCCATAACTGCCGGAATGGCCGCGGCGAGACCCAGCGCTGTGGCGATAAGCGCTTCGGCAATGCCCGGCGCCACCACGGCAAGGCTGGTGTCCTTCTGCTGGGCGATGGCCGTGAAGCTGTTGACGATGCCCCACACGGTGCCGAACAGGCCGATGAACGGCGCGGCGGAGCCGGTCGTGGCGAGAAAGGGCAGTCCGATCTCAATCCGTTGCAATTGCGCTTTCAGCTCGTGACGCATGGCCGACTCGATGCGACGGCGCTTCTCGCCGGGTGTGTCGTCGAGCGGCGCATCCGCCTCGTGTTCTCCCGCGAGCAAGACATCGCGAACCAATCCGCGAGAGGACTGGCTGTCTCTTGCAGTGCCCAGGCGTCGGATAGCCCGATTGAGGATTGCGACGCGGATAATTTTTTCGAAGATGATTGCCCAAGTCGCGACAGAGGCCAAAACGAGCAGAATCATCACACCCTTGACGACAGGGTCGGCCTGCATAACGAGGCCCCAGACCGAATAGTCTGGGGCGGCAGCGGCAACGGCAATCTCTTGCTCCACGGAGACTTTCCCTTACTTCGTGAGTTGAACGTTGGTCAGCGAGGATAAGTCGAGATCCTGGAGGCAGTCATCGACCGTCCCGGATGCAGCCTTACATTCCATCGCATCGTTGATCAGGAAGCTGCCGACCTCGTCGCAGGCAGTGCCTTCGATGTCGAAAAGCTTGACCGCGCGCTTGCTTGCCTTGAGCGGTGCGAGGTCGACGGCGAAACGCTTCCCAATCACGCCGTCTGGCTTGAACAGCACGAGGTCGAGCTTCAAGGCCTCGTAATCGGTGCCGCTCTTGTTGTTGATGACGAAATAGGCGCGGCATTGGCCGCCTTGCGGCTCGAGCTTGTTCAGCTCGATGGACACCCCTCCGTCCTGGGATTGTGCTGGGCTCAATCCGAATGTGGCGATGAGGGCGGCGATTGCCGCCGTCAGAGACGTTCTGCCTAAACGTATCCAAAATCGGCTATCAGACTGTAACTGACACTGCATGATCCATTTCCTCCCAAACAGAAATCCACCGGAGAAAATTTCCCCGGGGCAAACGAAGTTCACACAAAACCTCTGAGCCAACCAGTTCCGAGACGGCCAGTCTCGACCACCGGTCTGGCTACCTTAGCGGTTCCGGGCGTACCTGTTCGCAATGATCTCGGCTTGAAGGCACTTCTCGGTCACCCATCAACTCTAGGGTGCCAACGAGCGGCCGGACCTCGACATCGAAACAAGAACTTGCCAGCCCCTATATTCCTACTTACGGGTGATATTTAACGCGCCACCCCAGCTATATTCAAGCACGGTACTACAGATATCTTGGTAACGGATATACCAATCTTTCCTTAATTCCTGCCGTGTGTCGGTAGTCATGGTGGAATGGCCGGTAGAGGTCCACATCGCCTGGCAGCTCATCTCACCTTAGGATAGTTTAAGGTCAGTTGGAGGGCCGTTGGCCTCTCGCCGATCTCCCCCAAATTTGCCGAGTCCGCGTAGCTGACTTCTGTCGGCTGCGCCTTAGCGCCTGGACGCAAACGTTGCGGTCGGTGGATAGGAGAAATGCATGCCCCTGACAATCAACACCGATACGACCATTAACGCCAACCAGATTGAAACGGCCGACCCTGCTGTTGATTAAGGACAAGGGCTCGAAGGTCATCGTCCAGGGCGATGTCAACGGCGATGGCAAGGCCGACTTCGAGATCTTGGTCGCCGGTGTCAGCTCTCTGGGTAAAGGCGACTTCCTGCTTTAACGCCAACGAGTGCCGGATCGACCTTTGAGGCGAGCCCAACGCCAAACCTCAGAGGCTTGGCAACAGATGTGCCAAGCCTCCTAACAAACCTATCGTCCTTCGGCACTCCTACTGGCATAGCCGCGGCCGTTAACCACTGATAGCCTCGCCCCGTCAAACCGTGAGTCCGCAAAAAAATGGACCGGTTCATAAGGGGGACTGATCATGAAATTTCGCGTCCTTGTGGGCGCGCTGGTGCTCGGCTTGTGCCTATTGGGCATAGCCGGCGCGAGCGCGCAAACCAATGATTCCACCAGCGTCCCTGAGGTAACCAATCCCTCTACCGCTCCTGCAACTGGCGACGTCGAAGCGTCGTCGCCGGCCGACACCGCCGAAGAACAGAGCGAGGAAGTTGCGCCCGTCGAGGTGGTTCAGCCACAAGCAAAGACGGTCACCTCGGCCGCAAAGACCAAGCCCAAGATTACGGCTTCACGTCCGGCGTCACGACCGCCAGTGCCGCCTCCGCAACCGGTTGAAGAACCCGATTTTGCGGCAAAGATCGCTCCCATTGGCGCCGAAACAGCAGGGAGCGTGATGTCAGCCGGAACTCTCGTTCCGATGTCCCCCGTCCCAGGCGCCGCTATTCCACTCAATAAAGTTCCCGGTGGTGTCAGCATCCTGCAAGGGACCGACTTCGCGCGCGAAGGCTACGTCGACACGTTCCAGGAAATTCTGCGCCAACGCGTGCCCGGCGTGATCATCAGCGATCTGCAGGGCAACGAATTCCAGACCAACATCCAATATCGCGGCTTTGAAGCATCTCCGGTGCCCGGCGTGCCGCAGGGTCTCGCCGTGTATCAGAACGGCGTCCGCGTCAACGAAGCATTTGCCGACAACGTGAACTGGGACTTTCTGCCCGAGATCGCGATCAACAATCTTGCCGTGGTCAGCGGCAATCCCGTTTACGGCCTCAACGCTCTCGGCGGCGCCATCGTCGTCAACATGAAGAGCGGTTTCACCTACCAGGGCGCCGAGTTAATCTTCAGCGCGGGTTCATTCGGCCGCGCCGAAGGCGATGTGCAGGCCGGCTTGAGGAGCGGCAACTGGGGCGTCTATTTCGGCGGGGAGCGCATCACCGACAACGGCTATCGCGATTTCTCCGAGGCGGAAGTCCGGCGCATGTTCTTCGACCTCGGCTATCAGAACAGCATCGTCGATCTGCATTTCAATTTGTCGGGCGCCGACAACTTCGTCGGCGTCACCGCGTCGGCCCCGCTGCAGTTGCTCGCGCTCAACCGCGAACGCACCTTCACCTCGCCGCAAACGACCAAGAACGAAATGTTGATGCCGGCATTCAACGGCACGGCAAAAATCAACGAAACGACGACCTTGGGCGGCGTGGCCTATTACCGTGACTTCAGGCAGAGCCATGACGACGGCAATATCTCCGAAGCCGAGGAGTGTGAGAACGACCCGACCTTGGAGGGGCTGCTTTGCATCGAAGGAGAGGAAGTGCTCGATCAGACGGGCAATCCCATCGAATTCGATAGTCTGCGCCAGCCGATCGGTTCCATCGACCGTACCGGCCAAAAGGCCAATAGCTGGGGCGGCGCAGTCCAGCTTGTGAACACCGACAGGCTCTTTGGTCATCAGAACCAGTTCCTGGTCGGGGCAAGCTACGACAAGGGCGAAGTGACCTACGGCGCTTCGAGCGAGCTCGGCTTCTTCAGGCCGCGCTTCGTGGTGGACGGCGCGGGGATCATCCTTTCCGCGCCGACAGAGGTGCAGGCGAAAAGTCTCGGCACCGAGAACGAGTATATCGGCGTCTATTTCTCCGACACATTCAACGTCACGGATCGACTCGCGGTTACGGCCGGCGGACGATGGAATCAAGCCACGATTCAAATCCAGGACCTGAGCGGGACCGCGCCGGAGCTCGATGGCACCAACGAGTACCAACGGTTCAATCCGGCGGCCGGCGCCACCTACCAGCTCAATAACGGCTTGTCGCTCTATGGCGGTTACACGGAGGCCAATCGTGCTCCGGTCGCTGCCGAAATCGCCTGCTCGGATCCGAACAATCCCTGCCTGATTGAAAGCTTCCTGGTCGCCGACCCGCCGCTCGATCAGGTTGTATCGCATACGTGGGAAGCGGGCATCAGGGGCGAGCGCCAGAGGGGCAACGAGTTGCTGCAATGGAGTGCCGGCTTGTTCCGCACGCTCAACACGGACGACATCATCACGGTGTTCTCGCCGATCGCCGGCCGTGGCGTGTTCGAGAACGGCGGCGACACGCTACGTCAGGGTATTGAGGCGAGCGTGGCCTACTCCAACGATCGCTGGTTCACTTACGCCAACTATGCGTTCATCGATGCCACCTATGAGACAGCTCTTGAGCTCGCTGCGCCGGACAATCCGCGCGCCACGGAATGCGAGACCCGAGGGGGGGACGATGACGACGAAGATGAAGTGGGGGAGGATGACGATGATGAAGTCCGGTGCATCTTCGTGCGCCCGGGCGATCGTATTCCGGGCATTCCTCAGCACCGCTTCAAGGCCGGCTTCGACTACTGGATCACGTCGAAATGGAAGTTCGGTGCCGACACGCTTGCGGTCAGCAGCCAGTACTTCTTCCAGGACGACTCCAATATCAACCAGCCGCTAGGGGGCTATTGGACGGTCGATCTGCACACGAGCTACGACATCACCCCGAGGATCCAGATCTTCGGTCTCATCAATAACGTCTTCGACCGCGAGTATGGGGTGTTCGGCACGTTCTTTAATCTCGAGGCGGGCAACTCCGCCGCCAGTGCCGATCCGGCGCTTGGCGATGACTTCTTCACCAACCCGCGCACCATCACCCCGGGCCCGCCGGTCGTGGCCTATGGCGGGGTGAAGGTGAAGTTCTGGTAGGCCGGCCGGGTTCAAAATAGGCCCCTAAACCGGGGCCGAAGGCTGGATGGCGTCATGGGGGATTCGCGTATCGAGCGCCTGTGAGAGGCTGTCGGCATGCTCACTTGCCAATCTTTCCCGATGTTATTGCTGTTCGGTCTAGACCCTTTTGTGTAGTTTCCCCGACCCCTCTATGGCACCTTTGCCGAGTCAAGTTGGGGAAAAGTGCCCGAAAAGGGCAGTTGGCCGGGGGGTCTGACATGAGAAAGCGCTTCATCGGAAGCGCCTTTGCGCTGGGCATGGCGATGGTTATGCCAAGTGAAGGGCGCGCGCAGACGGACGACGAGACGGCTTCACCCGAATCGCCGGCTGCCGCGGGCACCCCGGAAGCAACATCGGGCAGCGATGTTCCCGAAGTCGAGGTGGTTCAGCCACAGGCTGAGGCCCCGCGACCCGTCACCACCCAGCCAAGGTCCCGTCCTGCGGCTCAGCCGGTGATTTACACGCCGCCTCCGCCACAGACCTCAATCGAGCCAATCGAGCCTGAGCTGATCATTCCCAACGAACTCATACAACCGACCCCCCAATATTACGGGCCTCCGGGGGGTACCGGCAATTTCGAGCGCTCGGTTGATTCGGCGCAATCGCCGATCGTGCCGACGCAAGGCATCGTGCCGGGCAATCTCATGGATTTCTCGGGCGCGGCAAGCCGGGTGACCCGGCAGCAGATCGACGAGCAGGAGCCGCTCACCACCAACGACATTCTCTCGCGCGTACCTGGCGTCGCCATCATCAACGACGACGGCCTCGGAAGGCACGGGGGCGTCAGCGTGCGCGGTTCGCCCGCGCGGCGCTCCCGCAAAGTCCTGGTCATGGAGGACGGGCGGTCGATCAATCAGAGCCTGTGGCTCGATCCGTCGACGCATTATGTGCCGCCGCCTGATCGTATCGAATCCGTCGAGGTGCTGCGCGGCACGGTGATCGTCTACGGTCCGAACAACAATTACGGCGTGGTCAACTTCCGCAATCTGCAACCCTTTGGGCCGAACGAATCGGTGGCTTCGGCTCAAGGCGGCACGGTGTCGGTGGATGGAGGTGGTGACAACGACGACGGCTCGGCGGCCAAATGGCACGTCCACACACGCCGGACCTCTGGCGACTGGGGCCTTGTCTTGTCCTATACCGGCGCCAATGCGCAAGGCGCCTGGGACACCGAGCGGCTGCGCTACAACGACTTCTACGGCGCCCTCGGCTGGAAGGGCGAGAAATCCGACTTCACCTTCACGACCGTTTATTTCGCCCAGCGCGACAATTACGACGAATCGAACTTCGAGGGTGACGACGACGATCCGCGCGGCCTAGTCGAGCGGGAGTTCCTCAATCGCATCAAGCACTGCAAGTCGTGCTTCAACCCGGCTTCGGCGCTCAATGAGTACAATGCGGATCTGTGGCTGTTCCAGGGTATCTACAATTACTACGTCGACCAGGACACCACGGTCTCGGCACGGGCCTACGGTCAGCTTCTCAAGCGGCATCGCTATTTCAATTTCGAGGAAGGCGACCCCCGAGCCGCCGGCACCAGCTTCAGCCCGTTCATCAGCGGCGATGACATCTTCATCCCCGAAGACGTGATGGAAGGGCGCTTGCGCAACTACGACAATTTCGGCACTGAGCTGCGCAGCGAGTTCGCCAACCGGCCGTTCTTCTTCGGGCTGTCGCAGAATGTACAGGCTGGCATCAGGTACGAGTACAACGATTTCACCGACGAAGTCATACTCGGCCGCCAGGGCCAGATCCTCAAGGACTTCGCTACGAGTGGCCTGACCGTCTTCGATCGGGCGTCTGAAGCCGATGCCTTCTCGGCGTTCCTGCAAACCGACATTACCGTTACGGACAATCTGAACATCGTGCCCGGGGCGCGGCTAGACAGCTACCGCATCACACGCCGCACCACCGCCTTGCCGGGCGACGACGAGGACGATTTCGACGTGTGCCCTGACGGCGCGTTCGGCGGTGAGGCATGCTTCGTCATCGAGGGCTTCGATGACGATCCGCTGACCCAGTCCTTCGATCGCACGCATGTTCTTCCGGGTGTGGCCTTTGCCTACGGATTTGGCGGGAAAGACATGCCAAACAACTTCGGTTCGAAGTCGCTCGGTCCAGTCACCATGCAGAAGCCGACCCATAACAGCACACTTTATGGCGGCTATCACCGGGGCCTGACCATGGCCGTGCTGCGCGAGGTGGCTTTCCCGCCTGGCGACGAACTCGGCGACAACTACCAGATCGGGTTGCGGTCGACGGCGATCAAAGGCCTGACCTTCGACGTGGCGGGTTTTCACCAGCAAATCCAGGACTATCAGATCAGGAGCTCCACAACGACTGCGGCTGGTCTGAACGTCTTTACCTTGATCGATGAGGTTCACAACACCGGCTTCGAGGCGTACGGTCGACTCGACACACGGCCCTTCACCGGCTGGAAGCTGAACCCCTTTGCCGAAGCCAGCTTCACCTACACCGACAACAGGATCGAGCAGGGCCTCAACGAGGACGGCATCTCGGTGGCCGGCAACCTCGTGCCCGAAGTGCCGCGCGAATTCGCCTATATCACGACCGGAATCGAGAGCACGGCGGGCTGGAATGCCAGCGTGAGCTTCATCTATCGCGGCGCCTTCTTCACCGACGAGGAAAACACGCCCTTCGCCGGCGATCCCGAGGGCGAGAATGGCGAGGTGCCGAGCGTCTGGCTGCTCGCGGCACGGGCCAATTACACCATCCCGAACACCAATGCGGTGATCTTCATCTCCGGCGAGAACCTCACCAACGAAATCTACATCACCGACCGCGAGGATGGCCTGAAGCCGGGTATCGGCCGCACCATCATGGCCGGCGCCAAGTACAAATGGTGAGGTGAGCGAACCTCCCTCCCACCAGCAGGCGGTGGAATGCCCTGACATTCCATCGCCTGCACCCTGACCAAGCGCCTCATTGGGCTAGGCAAAATTTCTACCAAGCTTTCCTATTCTTCTTCTCTATTCATTTCGGCAATCGTGGGTTTAGTTTCTCATCAAGGGAAACGCCAGGGCGGGCGAAAGCGTTCAGCTTTCAGTCTGCAACCTTTTTATCAGCTCAAAGGAGGTCTACCGGAATGAGCAAATTTTCAACCATCGCTCTTGCGTTCGTTTTCGCCGCCGGCGCCGCCGGTATCGCCATCGCCGATGACAAACCCACCGACGATGAGGTCGCCAAGATCAAGGCCGCGATCGAGCAGTTTGGCTGCTCGGGCGGCACGTATGAGAAGGAATCGGAAGGTACGGGCGTGTATGAGGCCGAAGACGTCAAGTGCAAGGCCGGACAATACGATTTCCGTCTCGACAAAGACTTCAAGGTGTTCGCGATCACCGTGGACTAAGCTTTGACCAAGTCGTCATGCGCGTCGATCCGCGCCTGACTTTCCTGATATTGAAGCAAGGGGGTGCAGCGAACAGCCTGCGCCCCCTTCATTTTTGCGGGTCGCCCCAAGTAAAAAATAAGGTTTTTCAAACGCTTGGAATTGCATAATCTTCCCGTTTAAACTGCCGTATATGCGTATGACAATAGGGGGAGAGCCCAGAGTCCATGCTGGAGATGGGGCGAAAAATCTGTGGGGCAGAATAAGACCGGATCTGCTGAAAAGTTCAGCCTAAAACGCTTTTGGTACGGCTGCTCGGTCAAGGCGCAACTGCTCATCGCCGTCGGCGTGATCAATGTTCTCGCCGCCATCATTGTTGTCGCCGTCGCCATACCGAATGCGCGACTCGCTACGAGCCTCGAAGTCGAAGCATCGCTTGAAATAGCGCAGCGCTTTGTCGATGCGACCACCAAGGAACTGGCGGCGCGCGGCCAGCTCGAGCAGCTCTCCGAACAGCTACCGTTTGAGCTGAGGCATTTGCGCCATGTGCGCATCATGATTGTGGACAGCTTCGGCAATCTTGCCGTGGTCTCGCCGCAGCCCGAGGCAAATTCCCCGCGTGCTGCCCGGTGGGTCCCAAAATGGTTCAAGAATCTGGTCGCGCCGAAGATCGGTGCACGCATCACGAAAGTCACTTCAGCCAATAGAATGTTGCCGGTGATCATCGTCGGCGAGCCCTCTGACGAAATCGCCGAGGCCTGGGAGGAATTCTCCGAGCTCGCTCTGGTCTGGCTCGTGCTCAATGCCCTCGTTCTCATCGTGCTCTGGGCCATTCTTGGCCGCCTGCTCGATCCGCTCATCAGTCTCTCGCGCGGACTGCACGATCTGGAGGATGGCGATTACGCCACGCGGCTCAAGCCGCCCCGCGTCAAGGAGATCGCCTCGATTGCCAATCGGTTCAATACGCTGGCCGGTTCTCTCGAATCCGCCAGAGAGGAAAACAGCACTCTCTACCGCCAGCTCATTTCGGTTCAGGAAAGAGAGAGGCGCGAGATCGCCAACGAGTTGCATGACGAGGCCGGACCTTGTCTCTTCGGCATCACGGCCAATGCGTCCTCGGTCAAGACGTTCGCGAACAGGATGACGGATGGCCGCTTCCCAGAGATCGAGCAGCGCGCCGACGAAATTCTCGGTATCGCCGAGCGGTTGAAAATGATGAACCGCGCTCTCCTGAAAGAGCTCAGGCCGGGTCCGCTCGGTCAGGTGAAACTCGACCAGCTTCTCAATGAACTCATCGCCGGTTTGCAGCACCGTCATCCGGCGGTTCGGATTACGGCCTCCATCTCCAAGCTCGCCGACAGCTACGGTGAAGCCCTCGACCTCACGCTCTATCGCTGCGTCCAGGAAGGCATCGCCAACGCGCTCGAGTCGCACAAAGCGGGCGAGATTGTCCTCGAGATCGGCGAGCAACGGCTTTCTGGAAAGGGAAAGCGGCCGCGGCCCATGCTTTATTTCAAGCTCGTTGACGATGGCTCCGGATTCACCTCCCTAGCGACCAAGAGCTTCGTTCTTGCCACCATGACCGAAAGGGTCCGCTCGCTCGGCGGAGACTGCCTGATCGAAGCGAGGAGCCCGGCAGGCGCCTCCATTCGCATTGAGATCCCCTTGCCGCGCAGGAAAGTGGCCAAGACGCGACCGCTCGCACTCGTGAGGGAGCGGTCATGACTCGCGTTCTCGTTATCGACGACCATCCCGTGGTCTTGCGGGGCACTCGGGAAATCCTGGAGACGGTTGGCGCTACCGCGATCGTGCCGGCGCAAGGCATCGCCGAGGGGTTCCAGCTTTACCGCAAGCACAAGCCTGATCTGATAATCGTCGATCTCGCCATGCGGACCGGCATTTTGAATGGATTGTCGTTTATCCGCCGGCTTCGCCTGCATGACCAGCAAACACCGTTGCTTGTCTTCACCATGCACAGCGATCCGGTCATCGTCAGTCGAGCGCTTGAGCTTGGCGCAAACGGCTACGTCCTCAAGGACTCGACGGCCGAAGAGTTTCTGAGGGCCTTCAAGACCGTGCGGGACGGCAAGCTCTATCTCAGTCATGATCTGGCCGCCGAGGTTGCTTTCAATCAGGCGCGAGAGAAAGCCAATCCGATCCGAAATCTGTCGCTGCGCGAGTTGCAGACGCTGGCACTGGTGGCGGAGGGCAAGCCGTATGGTGTCATCGCCAAGCATCTCGGCGTCAGCTACAAGACCGTCGCCAATGTTTGCGCCCAGCTCAAAGCCAAATTCGGGGTCCAGTCATTGCCCGAATTGATGCGGGCGGCCATTCAGCATCTCCCATCGATCACGCGTCTCGGCGAAGTGCCGGAAGGCCAAGATAAAGTGGGATCGGACAAGTCGCCGTGAGGCGCTTTTTATCTTGACGGGGCCAGCATGGCCCCGCCATCTGACATCGACCATGTTGATCAAAATTCTAGGTTCGTCGGCGGGCGGCGGCTTTCCCCAGTGGAATTGCAACGGCCGAAACTCCGCCGATGTGCGCAAAGGTGTGGCGGGCTTGAGCCCACGCACACAGGCCTCCGTCGCGGTCAGCGCCGACGGCCGTCAATGGGTGCTGCTCAATGCGTCCCCAGACCTCAGACAACAGATCGGCGACACGCCTGAACTGCATCCGGATCCAAAAGGTCCGCCGCGCAACAGCCCGATCAAGGCTGTGGTACTGACCAACGGCGATGTCGATGCGGTCGCCGGTCTGCTGGTCATGCGCGAAGGACAGCCTTTCACCGTCTATGCCACGCGCCGTGTGCTCGGCATTCTGGCTGCGAACAATATCTTCGACGTGCTCGCTGGGGAGCTCGTCAAGCGCGTGCCAATGACGCTTGGTGAACCGTTCGCGGTCGAAGGGCCTTCAGGTCCGGTCGGGTTGACGGTCGAGGCTTTCGCGGTTCCGGCCAAGGTCCCACTCTATCTCGAGGACAAGACGGCGGGGGCCGATTTCGGCGCGCAGGAAGAAGACACCGTCGGTCTCAAAGTGACCGAGACGGCAAGCGGCAAACACTTCTTCTATATTCCCGGCTGCGCCAGGGTGGACGATCGTTTGCGCGCCCGCCTGAAGGACGCGCCGCTCCTCTTCTTCGACGGCACGCTCTACACCAATGACGAGATGATCGCCCAAGGTTTGCTCAACAAAACGGGCGAGCGCATCGGCCACATTATTATGTCGGGGGAGGGCGGAAGCGTGGCTCAGCTCGCGCCTCTTAACATCGCCCGTAAGGTCTTCATCCACATCAACAATTCCAATTCGGCCTTGCGCGAAGGCGCGCCCGAGCGCAAGGCGATCGAAAGCGCCGGGTGGGAAGTCGGCTATGATGGGATGGAGGTGAAGGTCTAGCCATGTGCGGCATCGCAGGCTTTCTGGAGCTTGAGCGCCGCTCAGGCACGCAAGCGCTCGAGGCAATCGCCGGCGCCATGGCGGCGACGCTCGCCCATCGCGGTCCCGATGCGCGCGGTGTGTTTGCCGATGCCGAAGCCGGCATCGCGCTCGGCCATACCCGCCTCTCGATCATCGACCTGTCGCCGGCCGGCGCCCAGCCGATGATCTCGGCCAACGGCCGCTACGTCATTGCCTATAACGGCGAAGTCTATAGCGCGAACGAGCTCAGGCCCGAGCTTGAGGCGCTCGGCCATCGTTTCCGCGGCCACTCCGACACTGAAATCATCGTCGAGGCCGTGTCGGAGTGGGGCCTGCCCGCCACGCTCGACCGTCTCATCGGCATGTTCGCCTTCGCGCTGTGGGACCGGCAGGAACGGCGTCTGAGCCTGGTGCGCGACCGGCTTGGCATCAAGCCGCTTTACTGGGGGCGGCAAAACGGGCGCGTGGTGTTCGCCTCCGAGCTGAAGGCCTTAGAGGCGCTGCCCGACTGGCGGCCTGAGCTGAACGCGGACGCGCTCGCCTCATATCTCAGGCTGAGCTACGTGCCGTCGCCGCATGCGATCTATCGCGGCATCGACAAGCTCGCGCCGGGCCATATCGTCACCATCGATCAGCACGGCAAGGCGGATGTTTCCGCCTATTGGAGCCTGTTGGAGGTGGCGCGGCGGGGTTTGGCATCTCCCCCGGACGTGGGCGACGGCCAGGCCGTCAATATCTTCGAGACGCTGCTCGGTGACGCGGTCTCCCGCCGCCTCGTTTCAGACGTGCCGCTCGGCGCGTTTCTGTCTGGCGGCATCGATTCCTCGACCGTGGCGGCGATGATGCGCGCACACAGCAATGCGCCCGTCAGGACCTATTCCATCGGCTTCGACGAGGACCGCTATGACGAGGCGCCGCACGCCAAGGCGGTGGCCGAGCATCTCGGCACCGAGCATACCGAGCTTTATGTCACGCCGGCCGAGGCGCAGGACGTGATCCCCGATCTGCCGGCGATCTACGACGAGCCCTTCGCCGATTCCTCGCAAGTGCCGACTTATCTCCTGTCGAAGCTCACCCGGGCGCATGTCACCGTGGCGCTGTCTGGCGACGGCGGCGATGAGCTGTTCGCGGGCTATACACGCCACCGCTTCGCGCGCCTTCTGGCCAATATGCCGGAAAGTCTCGGCCGGGGTCTGGCCTGTGGGCTGAATTTCGCGGGACCGTCCGTCTGGGATCGCCTGTTCGACTGGCTGCCGGCGAAGAAGCGGCCTTCGCTTGCCGGCGACAAGATGCTCAAAGCCGCCGCCATGCTGCAAGAGGGTGGCGAGGCCGGCGCCTATCGCAGCCTGATCAGCGCCTTCGACGATCCGGGCGCCATTGTGCGTACCGGGCGTGAGCTGAAATTGCCGCTCGACGACGGCGCCTTGGCCAAGACGCTCCCCGACGGGCTCGACCGCATGCAATATCTCGACACGCTCACTTATCTTCCCGACGACATCCTCACCAAAGTCGACCGCGCTTCCATGGCGGTCGCGCTCGAAGTGCGCGTGCCGATCCTCGACCACCGCATCGTCGAATGGTCCTGGCGGCTGCCGTCACGCTTCAAGATGCGGCACGGCAAGGGCAAATGGCTGCTGCGCCAGGTGCTCTACCGCCATGTGCCGAAGGAATTGGTCGACCGCCCCAAATCGGGCTTCGCCATCCCCATCGGCAGCTGGCTCAAAGGCCCGCTCAGATCATGGGCCGAGGACTTGCTGTCGGAGCGGCGGCTGGCCGCCGGCGGCCTGCTCAACCCGGCGCCCATCCGCGCGCTATGGCGCGAGCATCTCGAGGGACGGCGCAATTGGCAGGCGCCGCTCTGGACCGTGCTGATGTTCCAGGCCTGGCGCGAGCCCCGCGGACTCTAGCCCGCGCGCGGCGTACGCTTTTCGCCGAAGGCAACGACATTGTCCTGCCGCGCTTCGTCCATTCGCGCTTCGTCCTTGCGGACCTTGACGACCGGCTCGCCCGCGCCGCCGGCGGCGATCCGCCAATAGGCATCGATGCGCTCGGCGAAGGGCCCCGCCTTCTCGACGAACAGGCGTTCGCCCTTGACGCGCGCCTCCTTGCGCAGCGCCTTCTGCCGCTTGCGGCAGCGCTTCAGGAAGGCGGCGGTCTCGCCTTGCGTGCCGAAGGTCATGGTCGGCGTGGCCATCAGCCGGCTAAGCTGGAACAGGTCATGGTCGTCGCCGAGGATTTGCGACAAAGCGCGCGCCGCCTCGACCCGCGCATTCAGTTCCGATGGCCAGCATGGCGCCAAGAGCTGCATCTGCCGCCAATGATGCTGCACGCCCTTGCGCCAGTCATGCATCTCCTCGGAACTGTCGGAGGTGTAAGCCTGACGGAAGAATTTACGTGTCGCGCGGTAACAGCCCCGCAAGCCCTCTTCCAGCGGGGTGAAATCGTCGGGATAGACCGCAAGACCCGCGATCGCGGGACGAATCTCGAGCAGCGCGCGCTTGGCATCGGACGCCGTGCTGCGTTCGAGATTGTGCTCGGCGGCCTGCCGGCGCTTCATCAACCAGCCGCGCAAGGATTGGATCGTTCCGTCGCCGGGACCGGACGGGGTATCGCGCTCGAGTTTGTTGACCGCATCCATCAGGGCCTGGGCGTCGCGCGCCGGCGCCAGTCCCCTTGAGACGGTGGTCAGCCGCTCGAACAACGATGCGAACACCGGCTCGGGTATGCCGGGCCGGATCAGGAGCAGCAGTGAGCGCAGCCGCTTCAGGCATTTGCGGGCGCTATGCACGCCGCTATGCAATTCCGGTGGGGACGCGAGCGCAGCGTGCGCGATCTCGAGCTCGCCGAAGGCGACGCGCCGCAGAGCCTCGCTCATCGGCGTGGCCGGGTCGAGACGATAGGTCATTGAGGTCCCCCTAGGGACCTATGATTCCGGCTACGGCCGTCATAATCAAGACGTCCAATTGGGCCGCTAGTTTTGCGGGCATCCTGTGGATAAGTCGCGCCAGGGCGCGGTCGCCGCGATCCAATTTTTCGCTTTTGATTCAGGGGCCTGATCCGTCACAATGTCGGTTATGACAGCGACGCTATCGGCGCCGGCGGCGAGCGCCAGCTTCGCCCGGGCGACGGTCAGGCCGCCGATGGCCACCAGGGGGCAGCGAATCCGCGCGCGCCATTCGGCGAGGCGGGGCAGCCCCTGCGGCGCAAAGTTCATTGCCTTGAGCGTCGTGGCGTAGATCGGCCCGAGCGCCACATAGTCGGCGTCCGCCGACAGCGCCTTGTCCAACTCTTCGTGACTATGCGTGCTGACGCCGATCCTGATGCCGGCCTTCCTGATGGCGTTGAGATCGGCGGCCGCCAGATCCTCCTGGCCGAGATGCACGAACGAGGCTTTCGCCTCGATCGCCTCGCGCCAATAATCGTTGATCACGAGCCGGCAGTCATAGCCCTTGCAAAGCGCGACGGCCTTACCGATTTCCGTGCGCAACGTGTCCGGGCCCTGGTCTTTGATGCGGAGCTGCACGAGCTTGATGCCTTGCGGCAAGAGCCTGGCAAGCCAGGCCGTGTCGGGAAGGATGGGGTAAAACGGATCGAGCTTGATCAAGTTGGTGAAACCTCGTGACGCGCGCCGGTCAGGAGGCGTGATCGACCTTGAACGGCGTGCCGGCAACGGGCGTGGAGGGCTGCGCCATGTCGCGCGGTTCGATCGGTCCGGCTTCGTAGGCGAGCCGCCCCGCCTCGACCGCGCGCGCGAAGGCCTCCGCCATCTTGGCGGGATCGCCCGCTTCGGCGATGGCCGTGTTGAGCAGCACGGCGTCGTAGCCGAGCTCCATGGCCTCGGCCGCATGCGACGGTGTGCCGATCCCGGCATCGATGATCAGCGGAATGTCGGGGAAATAGGCGCGCAGCGTCTTCAACGCGTCTCTGTTGATCAGGCCTTGACCCGAGCCGATCGGCGCGGCCCACGGCATCAGCACGGCGCAGCCCGCGGCGACCAGGCGCTCGGCCGCGCTCAAATCCTCGGTAGTATAGGGGAGCACCTCGAAACCTTCGGCGACCAGGACGTTCGCGGCCTCGACCAACCCGAACAGGTCTGGCTGTAACGTGTCGTCATTGGCGATGACTTCGAGCTTGACCCAGTTGGTGTTGAACAACTCGCGCGCCATCGCGGCGGTTGAGATCGCCTCCTTGGCGGTGCGGCAGCCAGCGGTGTTCGGCAGCACGCGGCAGCCAAGCTCCTCGATCAAACCCCAGAAGCCCTGGCCCGTGCGCGCGCGCGCCGATTCACGCCGCAGTGAAACCGTGACGATCTCGGTGGCGGAAGCCTTCACCGCCTGTTTCAAGGCTTCGGGCGAGGGATAGCGCGCCGTGCCGAGCAGGAGCCGGGAGGTGAAGGGCTTGCCGTAGAGGGTGAGCATCAGCCGCCCTGCCTCGGTGCCAGAATCTCGATCTCGTCGGCCTCGGCGAGTTTCGTGGCCTCGCGTGACGAAGCGGCGATGAAGCTGCCGTTCACGGCGGTGGCGATCCGCGCCTCGGCAAAGCCAAGCCGCGCGCAAAGCTCCGACAGGGTCTTAGCGTCGGTCGCGTGAAGCTCACCGTTGAGCAGGATCTGCAAGAAACACCTCCGGTTCGGTGGCGCCCGTGTCGATATAGGCGGCGACCAGTTGCGCCAGAACGGGCGCGAGCAAAAATCCGTGCCGGTAAAGGCCGTTGACGTAGATATAGCCCTTCGCCGGGATAATCCTAGGCCGATTATCGGGGAAGGCGGGGCGCACGCCGGCGCCCAGCGTGACGATCTCGGCTTCGGCAAAAGCCGGATCGAGCGCATAGGCGGCGCTCAGGAGTTCGAGCGCCGAGCGCACGCTGACCGGGCCATCGTCCTCGCTCTCGATCACCGTGGCGCCGATCATGTAGAGCCCGTCGCCCCACGGCACGACATAAAGCGGAAAGCGCGGATGAAGCAGGCGGATGGATCGCTTCAGCGTCACGTCGTGTGTCCTGACCACGATGCGCTCGCCGCGCACCCCGCGCAGGCTCGGCAGGTCGTCTCTCGCGGCAAGTCCCCGGCAGTCGATGACGAGATCGGCGCCCTCAGGCCTGCCGCTCTCGCCGAGTTTGATCCGCGCGCCTTCCCCTTTGGCCTGATCGATCAAGAATTCGAGTGCGGCGCTTGGCGCGAGATGCGCTTCGCCCGGATAATAAAGTGCGCCCCCGAAACGCGTGCCGAGATCGGGCTCGAGTGAGGTAAGCGCATCCTGGTCAAGCCGTTCGGCGTCTTGCGTCATGCGGGCAAAACGGTCGAGCAGAACCCGGTCGCGCGCCTGGGCCACGACCAGGCTGCCATTGACGGTCGTGCCGGGATAGGTCTCGCGCCAAAGTTCAATTCCCCGCACGCCCAGCCTCCTGATCGCCGGATCGGCGGTTTCCTCCTCGCAGCGCGGCGCGAGCATGGCGCCGGCGAAAGGACTGCAGGCTTGCGCGAACGGCTTCGCCGAGCGCTCGTAGAGCGTGACGTCATGACCGGCCCGCGCCAGCGTCAACGCCTGCCACAGGCCGACCACGCCCGCCCCGCGTATCGCTATCGATGGTTTTTTGCCTGCCATCCGGACTCGGATAGCGCGTCGGAGGGGCGGCGTCTAATCCCCTAGCGCCACGCCTTCGCGGCGCGGATCGGCGCCGCCTTCGAGGCCCTCCGGCGTGATGGCGATAATATGCAGGCCGCTGGTCAACGGCATGCGTTTCACCTCATGGCCCATGGCGGCAAGCCCCTCCGCCAGGGCATCCCAGGCCGCGCCTTCCTCGAGCATGAAGCGCTCTTCGCTGCTGCCGAAATTGACGAGCGAAGCGGCCTCAGACGCATCGAGCCGCCAATCGATCAGGGCCATGACGGCCTTCAGGTTGAACAAGATGATGGCCGCGCCGCCCGGCGAGCCGAGCACGAAGGCAGGCTTGCCGTCTTTGTCGAACACGATGGTCGGGTCCATCGAGCTGCGCGGGCGCTTGCCCCCTTCGACGCGATTGGCGACCTTGTGGCCTTCGCCGTCGACCGGCTCGAAGGCGAAATCGGTGAGCTGATTGTTGAGCAGGAAGCCGCGCACCAGGCTCTTCGCCCCGAAGGCGTTCTCGATGCTGGTGGTCATGGAGAAGGCGTTGCCAGCATCGTCCACGACCGAGATTTGACTCGTGCCGCCTTTCTTCTTGCTGCTGTCGAGGCCGTAAGCGCCTTGCTGCACATTCGGCGGCGATCCCGCCTTCACGTCTGTCATGGCGCGATCGGGATCGATCAAGGCGCGGCGCTCGGCGAGATAACCTTCATCGAGCAGCCCGCCGACGGGCACGGAAACGAAATCGGGGTCGGCGACATAGCGCGCGCGGTCGGCGAAGGCGAGACGTTGCGCTTCGGCGATGAGATGGGTTTGTTCCAATTCGAGTGGCGCTTCGCCGAGATCGAAGGCTTCGATCATGCCGAGCACCTGGCCTACGGCGATCGCGCCCGAGGAGGGCGGCCCCGCGCCACACACGCGATAGTCGCGATAGGCGACGCAAACCGGCTCTCGCTCCTTGGCGCGGTAACTGGCGAGATCTGCCTGGGTAAGTCCACCGGGCTTGCGCGGATCGTTCTGCACCGCTTGCGCAATGTCACGGGCGATGTCGCCTTTATAGAAAGGCTCGATGCCGTCGCGGGCGATGATCGACAGCGTCTCGGCGAGCGCGGGATTGCTGAGCTTAAAGCCGGTCGGCCAGGGGTGCCCCGCTTCATCGAAGAAATAGGCGCGGGCCTCCGGCGTGAACGTCTTGGGGTCGGCCTCCGCCAGCATCTTGGCGAAGCGTGGCGAGACGGGAAAGCCGTCGCGGGCAAGCGCGATGGCCGGTTGAAACAGTTCCGCCCAAGGGAGCTTGCCGTATGTGTCGTGCATGAGCTTGAGCGCGGCGAGCACGCCCGGCACGCCGACCGAGAGGCCGCTGGCCATGGCCTCCTCGCGCGGCAGGGGTTTGCCGCTCGCGTCGAGGAACAGATCCGGCGTGGCTGAAGCCGGAGCCGTCTCGCGTCCGTCATAGCTTAAGAGGTCGCGCGCTGCCGCGTCCCAATAGAGCATGAAGGCGCCGCCGCCGATGCCTGAGGATTGCGGCTCGACCAGGCCGAGCACCATCTGCGCGGCGATGCCGGCGTCGATGGCGCTGCCGCCTTGGCGCAGCATGGCAAGTCCCGCCTCCGCCGCGAGCGGATGCGCCGTGACCACCATGTGCTTCTTGGCCTTGACCAGGGGCTTCGGCGCGAGCCCGCTCGCCCCTTCCGGCAGTTCGAGCGCATGGACGCGGCCGGCGAAGTCGGCCACGTGCGGCAGGAGCGCGATGAGGATGGCAAGGCCGATGGTCGCCAGGCGCGGCAAGAGTTTCATGGGCGGGAGCATAGCCGCGCCATCGCGGCGAGAAAAAGAAGGCAGGCGGGGGTCGGGCAGGGGCCGGACCCGGTGCGGGGGGATGCCAGGGACACGGAACCTGTCTAAGCTTGCGGGATAACGCCTCCCTAACGCTCAATCAGGACCCAACCCGGTGCCCCGCCTGCTTCGACGGCGCGAGGGGCGCGATACGCGAAGGACCGTCTGCGCTCGCCTGCAACACCGTTACGCAACGCAACGCGTACTGACACGTGTTCTTATTTTGTTCTAGTCGAGTCGGGGGGCGGAGTCAAGGGTGACAATCGAGACATACTTTGCCGCCCGGGCGCTGCGGGGTTTCCTGACAAAAAGGCGCAATAACGGTCTTTTTACCCTGTTTGCCGTGCCTTTGCGGGACGGATTTAACCTGCCTCTAACGGGTCGCCGCTAGGGTCCCGCCCAGGTTCCACCGTCGGGCAAACAACGGTTTCGGGGCCTTTTTGAACCCAGATCCAAAGGGGAGTCGAAAAAATGAGGAGTGTTTTTGCGTGTTTTATCAGGGACGAGAGCGGCACGGCGGCCATCGAATATGGCCTGATCGCCGCCGGCCTCGCTGTCGCCCTGCTCACGGCCGTCCAGGCCGTGGGCGGCTCGATCGACGAGCTGTTCAATCAGGCTGCCGTCGATCTGCCGCCGAAAGGCTGATCTCATAAGTTGCCGGTTCCAGCGCCTCAGGCCTCTTGGCGCTGGAGCCGGTTATTTTCTCCGGCACACAAGCCCCCAATCCTCCATATTTCTCGAATAGAAGACTCGCTTTCGAGGGAGCTTGCGCCTTGAGGTTCTGTGGCAAACCGGGACGCCGGTCTCTGCTGACATTAATCGCGATGAGCGTGGTCTGCATGGGCGCAGTCTCCGCAGCACTCGCCCATCCGCATGTCTGGACCACGGTCCGCTCCGAAGTCGTATTCGGCCCCGACAACAAGATCACCGGCATCCGCCACGCCTGGACCTTTGACGAGTTCTATACCGCCATGGCGGTGCAAGGCCTCGATACCGATGGCGACGGCGTCTATTCAAAGGAAGAACTGCAGCCGCTCGCCCAGGTCAATGTCGACTCGCTGCAGGAGTTCGAGTTTTTCACCTTCGTACGCTACGGCGATGACGGCAAGAAGCTGCCGCTCAAGCCGCCGATCGATTACTCGATCGATTACGACAAGACTGTGCTGACACTGCACTTCACCCTGCCGCTCGAAACGCCGATCGACCCGAACGGCAAGGAAGTGGTGATCGACGTGTTCGACCCGTCCTATTTCGTGGCTTTCGGCTTCGCCACCGAAGCGCCGGTGAAGATGGCGGGCACGGCTGCGCCGGGCTGTGGCGTTGAGGTGAAGCAGCCCGATGCCGAGACTGTGGCAGAGGCCAAGACGCTGACCGAAGCCTTCTTCAGCGAGTTGGGGCCAGAGTCATTTATCGGCTCGCGGTTCGCTCAGACAGCGATCGTCAAATGCGCGACCCCCTGATTCGGGCCGCTCTCAGTGCGATCCTGCCATGTCTGCTCGGCTTCTTGCTGATCGCCGTCAGCCAGCCGTCTGCTCAAGCCGAGACCAAGCCTCCCGCCGCCTTCGGCGCCCAGGCGCAGCAGAGTCCACCATCAGCCTTTGCTCCCGCGCCCCCCGCGCAGGCCCAAGGCGCGTTCGGTTCGCTCATGAACTGGGTCATGCAGACACAGCAAAAATTGCATAGACAGCTTGCCGACAGCGTCAAACGTCTGAAGGATGGCAATGCCTTGACGGCGGCGCTGGCGCTTGCCGGCTTGAGCTTCGTCTATGGTGTGCTGCATGCCGTGGGCCCCGGCCACGGCAAGGCGATCATTTCTTCCTACGTCATTGCCAATGAAGAGACGGTCCGGCGCGGCGTTCTGATCTCTTTTATCGCCGCGGGCCTTCAGGCGCTGACGGCGATCGTGCTGGTCAGCGTGTTGTTGATCGGTTTCAACGCCACGGGTCTTGAGCTAAATGCCTGGGCCTATCAGCTGGAAAGCGTGAGCTATGCGCTGATCGCAGCCGTCGGTCTTTATCTGCTGGTGACCCAGTCGATGCATTTATGGCGCCGCCGGCAGACAGCGTCGAATCCGGGTGCTCACGGCGACCATCATCATGAGCATCATCACGACTCTCATGACCATCACGGCCACCACCATCATGTGCATGATGAGAGTTGCGGCCATGTCGTCGATGCCAGGCAAGTGGCGGGGCCCTTCTCCTGGCGCAAGGTCATGGCGGTGGTGTTCTCGGTCGGCATCAGGCCGTGCACCGGCGCGATCCTCGTTCTCGTTTTCGCGCTGGCCCAGGGCCTGTTCTGGGCCGGAGTCGCGGCCACCTTTGCCATGGCGCTCGGCACCGCCATCACCGTCGCGGCGCTGGCAACCTTGGCTCTTGGCTCGCGTGAGCTCGCGCTCAAGCTTGGCGGCGGCAATAGCGGCTGGACGGAAGCGGTGTGGACGATGTGCGCCATCGGCGGCGCGCTCGTCATCTTCCTGATGGGGACGCTGCTGTTTATCGCCTCGCTCGGCCCGGTCCGACCCTTCTAATCGCGCAATCCCCGCAATAGACATACTGCCCTTGCCTCAAGGTGGAGTATGCTGTTTCTTTTTGCCGCTAGAGATTGCCGCAGGGGAGCAAGGCATCCTAGATCTGCTGCATGATTGTTAGGGAGGAGTAACCATGGGGCTCCAGCTCGGCGATACCGCCCCCGATTTCAAGGCCGACACCACCGAAGGCCGCATAAGCTTCCATGAGTGGCTCGGCGATTCCTGGGGCGTGCTGTTCTCGCATCCGAAAGACTTCACCCCGGTCTGCACCACCGAGCTCGGCTACATGGCGCGCATCAAGCCGGAATTCGACCGGCGCGGCGTGAAGATTGTCGGGCTCAGCGTCGATCCGGTCGAGAGCCACAAGAAATGGTCGCAAGACATCGCCGAGACGCAAGGTACGGCGCCGAACTTCCCGATGATCGGCGATCCGACGCTCGCCATCTCCAAGCTTTACGGCATGTTGCCGGCGAGCGCACCCAATAGCTCCGACGGCCGCACACCCGCCGACAATCAGACCGTGCGCAATGTGTTCGTCATCGGCCCCGACAAGAAGATCAAGCTGATCCTGGTCTATCCGATGACCACGGGCCGCAATTTCGACGAGGTGCTGCGCGTGATCGACTCGTTGCAGCTCACCGCCAAGCACCGCGTGGCGACGCCGGCCAACTGGCAAGAGGGTGGAGACGTCATCATCGCCGGTTCGGTCACCGATGACGAGGCCAAGAAAATCTACCCCGACGGCTGGAAGTCGCCGCGGCCTTATATCCGCATCGTGCCGCAACCGCGCGGTTGACGGCAGTCCCGGTGACTACAACACGAAATCGTTTGCAACGAGGGTCGAGACGTTCATCTTGATCTCGAAGTCGGCCTTACCGTCGCCGTTTACGTCGCCCTGGATGAGGCCGCTCTTGCAACGCAACTCACCCTTCTCTCCACTAAAAGCTTTTGTCCCGATGAAAGTGAACTTTTGATTGCCGCCGATGCCCGTCTTTGCGTCGATGTCGCTCAGGTCGATCTTGTCCTTTTGGCTGTGGCTGAAGTCGAAGATTTCGTCACGCTTAGAACCTTTGCCGGCTTCGGCAATCGAGTTGTAGTCGAAGAAATCTCGGCCGGCGCCGCCTCTCAAGTCATCCGCGCCAAGAGCGCCGCGGAGCGTGTCTTCGCCGCCGCCGCCGCGCAGGTCGTCGGCCTTGTCGCCGCCGGACAGCTTGTCGTTACCTGCCTGGCCAAACACCGTCCCTGAGGTACCACCCTTGCCGTCGAACTTGTCGTTGCCTGGCCCGAGGGAGACGGTGCCCGTGATCGTGCCCTTGTTGACCACAACATCGTTGACGTTGCCAGCAGATGCATCGAAATCGACGAGACCTTGCACCGTACCGGTGTCCTCAAAGACGAGGCGGCCTCCATCGCTGGAAACCGCTTCCTTAGGAGCCTTTATGGTTCCGCTATTTATGAGAGTGTTCGTGAATCCGATTGAGGGGCCTGACGAAACGCCAAAGTCAGGGGAATGAATAAGACCCGAATTGTTGATCTTCCCGCCATCGAACAGGGCGAGTATTCCGGCGAGCTTTCCCCAGATTTCGCCGGTGTTTGTTACCTCGATGAGACGGCTATCGGCGCCGAAGAAGAGTCCCAAGCCCTCGCTACTAAGGATAGACCCGTGGTTCGTCACGTTTGCTACAATGTCGGTGATGAGGAGTCCGGCGAAATTACCGTCGATGACTGCACCGACATGATTGGTGATGGTGCTATCGGAACCTTCGAACACGACGCCATATCCGTTGCCAGAAAAGATATGGCCGAAATTGCTCAGCGTGCTCCCGTTATTCAGACTACGAACAGCGTCGTTGGCGCTTGCGCCGACCAAGACACCGGAGCTGATCTGCCAAACAAACTCGGTCGCCCCGTATTCAATCGCTCTGTTGCCGTTCGTGATCCATTTGTGGGCGTTCTGGGTGGGCATACTCGTTTCCTCCGAGATCCGAGATATGCCTGCGCAATACTCGTGATCGCTAAGTAAGGTAAAAGTTCAGAAGATGGTAATCCTGAAGAAATCCAATTAAGTCAAGAGCGACGGCAGTATGTAGATATGCCTAACCTTGATGTCAATGACCCCCAATGTTGGTATTTTTCGAATGGCCGATGAGGGCGAGAGGAAGATGAGTTTGCCGAAAACGCCGGCTCTGACGGTCGATTGTGCGATCTTTGACCGTGAGAGCCGCGTGTTGCTCATCAGGCGCGGGAACGAGCCGTTCAAGGGCGCCTATGCGCTGCCCGGCGGTTTCGTCGATGTCGGCGAGACGGTGGAGGATGCTTGCCGCCGCGAACTGCGCGAAGAAACCGGCATCGAGGTCGGCGAGCTACGTCTCGTCGGGGTCTATTCCGATCCGAAGCGCGACCCGCGCGGTCATACGGTCAGCGTCGCTTTTCTCGCCCAAGCGCCGGACCGTATGACGCCCCGCGCCGGCGACGACGCCGCGGCGGTGGAATGGGTCGAGAATTGGCGTGATTCTACCCTCGCCTTCGATCACGCGAAAATCCTCGCCGACGCCGAGGTCTTGTTGAGCGCTGGCGGAACGAAGAAACGGTAATAAGCGCGCGGTTATCTCCGCCTTATCCCCGCCCTCCGAACCTCCCTTACAATGCGCGTGCCTCGTCCAGTCGAAGGGCGTTTTCATGAGACGTCATGAGGGCGGGACGGGGTGCGGCGCCCGCGGGTTCATGCCAACGCAGCATGGGCACTCGGGCGGCATCGGGGCTCCCTCCGGACCCATTACGAGGTCCTGTCAGGAGCTGACTGAACGTCGTGCGGCGGTTTCGATCCGACCCTCGGCTGAAGCAGGGCCCGATGCTGGAGACGCCGCGATGGCGCGCCGAGAGGCGCTTGCGTGCCGCAAGGCACGAACCCATTACGGACCGCGTCTTTCGGCGCGCCGTCCCCCTTCTCATGTCCGGAGGGGGAAACAGCAGACCCCGGATGCGCTAACCCGCATCGCGGTAATGAATTCGCACGTCTACTCTTTGGCGTCATGCCCGGACTTGTTCGGGGCATCCAATAGTGACTCACCATTGGATTGCCGGGACAAGCCCGGCAATGACGAGGAGGGGCAGGAACTGATAAGGTCCGCGACATGAATGAAACCACAGGCAGCAAATCTTTCGCCACGCCGGACGCAGGCCAAATTGCGTCCGGCAGGATCGGCGTGCTGCTGGTCAATCTCGGCACGCCGGACGGGACCACCTATTGGCCGATGCGCCGCTATCTCAAGGAGTTCCTTTCCGATCGCCGCGTGATCGAGACGAACCGCGTCCTGTGGTGGCTGATCCTGAATGGCGTGGTTCTGGTTAAGCGCCCCTTCTCGAGTGGCGAGAAATACCGCTCGATCTGGAACGAGGAGCTCGACGAGTCGCCGCTTCGCACCATCACGCGCAGCCAGGCCGAGAAGGTCGCGGCCGCGCTTGCCTCTCATGACAAGATCCTCGTCGATTGGGCCATGCGCTACGGCAATCCTTCCATCGCTTCGCGCATCGAAGAACTTTACGATCAAGGTTGCGACCGGCTGCTGGTCTTTCCGCTCTATCCGCAATACGCGGCGGCGACCACGGCGAGCGTCAACGACAAAGTGTTCGACGTGCTGAAGGAGATGCGGGCGCAGCCGGCGCTTCGTACCGTGCCGCCATATCCGACCGATCCCGTCTATATCGCCGCGCTCGCGGTCTCGATCCGCGCGCACCTCGCCTCGCTCGACTTTACGCCTGAGGCGATCCTCGCCTCGTTCCACGGCGTGCCGCAGGATTATGTCGATCGAGGCGATCCCTATCAGCAACAATGTATCGAGACCACGGAGGCGCTTCGCGAAGCACTCGGCCCCGAGCTTGGCGCCAAGCTAAAGCTGACCTTCCAATCGCGTTTTGGCCGCGCCGAATGGATCAAGCCCTATACCGACAAGACAGTCGAGGCGCTCGCCCGTGACGGCGTGAAGTCGATTGCTGTCGTTTCACCCGGCTTCGTGGCCGATTGCGTCGAGACGCTTGAAGAGATCGCGCAGGAGAACAAGGAGATCTTCCTCGATCATGGCGGGGAGCGTTTCACTTATATCCCCTGCCTCAATGACGGCGAGGACGGTATCCGCGTGCTGGTCCATCTGATCGAGCGCGAGCTGAAGGGTTGGGCGTGAGTGATCCGCAAAGCGGTTACACTAGCAGGTGCCTGCCTGCTCCTTTGCCTGGTGCACACCCCTGCAAGCTTCGCGGAGGACACGCTCGTGTTCATCGACGTGGTCGGCGCTTCTGGCGATGGCGATAAAGCATTGGCCGCCGCCCTCTCCGAGCGCCTCCTGTCTCATGGCCTGGCCATCGCCGGCACCCCGACGCCGAATGCCTATGAGATCCAGGGCATCGTCAAGCTCGGCCCGGCAAAAAAAGGCAGGCAGGCGGTCCGCATCGACTGGACGATACTCGGCCCCGATGGGGCTCAACTCGGAAATGTGACCCAGGAGCAGGAGGTGCGTCAGGGTTCGCTCGATCGCAAATGGGGCGGGGCTGCCGAAGCGGCTGCCGTGGCGGCGGCTCGGGACATTCTCAAGCTCATCCCCACCGAACCCTTACAATAGCAACCTTCCTCCACCATTTATCGGCTGCCGTAAATCGTTGGGCGGACTAAAATGAACCGGCAACCCGCTTAGCCACCGACGCCTCCCGGAGGGTGCCAATGCTCGGCTTCGATCTCTTCGTCCTCGCTTTACTCGCTCTTTTCGTCCTGCTGGTCATGGCCGCGGTCAAGATCGTGCCGCAGGGCTACAACTTCACGGTCGAGCGTTTCGGCCGCTATACCCGCACCTTGCGTCCGGGTCTTTCGCTCATCATTCCTTTCATCGACCGTGTCGGGCGCAAGCTCAACATGATGGAGCAGGTGGTCGAGGTGCCGAGTCAGGAAGTCATCACCAAGGACAACGCCATGGTGAAGGTCGACGGTGTCGCCTTCTTCCAGGTGCTCGACGCGGCCCAGGCGAGCTACGAGGTGACCAATCTCGAGGTCGCCATCCTCAACCTCACCATGACCAATATCCGCACGGTGATGGGCTCGATGGACCTCGACAAGCTTTTGTCGGAACGCGACGAGATCAATCACCGGCTGCTCAAGGTCGTCGACGACGCCACCCATAATTGGGGCGTCAAGGTCACCCGCATCGAGATCAAGGATATCGCCCCGCCGCGCGACCTGATCGACGCCATGGCGCGGCAGATGAAAGCCGAGCGCGACAAGCGCGCCGCCATTCTGGTGGCGGAAGGCGAGCGGGCGAGCGCGATCCTCACCGCCGAGGGTGAGAAGCAGGCGACGATCCTGGCGGCGGAAGGCCGCCGTGAAGCAGCCTATCGCGACGCGGAGGCGCGCGAGCGCGAGGCAGAAGCCGAGGCCAAGGCCACGACCATGGTCAGCAACGCGATCGCCTCCGGCAACGTCCAGGCCATCAACTATTTCGTGGCCAACAACTATGTGGAGGCTTTGAAGGCACTGGCGACAGCCAAGAATCAGAAGGTGTTGCTCATGCCGCTCGAAGCCTCGTCGGTGATTGGCGCCATTGCCGGTGTTGGCGAGATTGCGCGCGAGGCCTTCGGCGGAGGCGGCGAAGGTGCGGCGCCTGCAACCCAACCCAGGAAGGCCGAGGCGCAGCGCGTGCGACCTCCTGGTTCGGTCCCGAGCGTCTAGCCAGGCGGAGGAGCTTGCATGGAAACTATCATGGAAATCGGCCCTTGGGCTTGGCTGATCTTTGCGGCAATTCTGCTCGTGCTCGAGCTGATCTCGCCCGGTATCTTCTTTATGTGGTTCGGCGTGGCTGCCGCCGTCACCGGGCTTATCGTGTTTCGTTACGACATGGACTGGCAATGGCAGCTTGTATTGTTTGCCGTCCTGTCGTTGATCACCGTGTTGCTCGCCAATAAATATTTGCGCCAACATCCGATCGAAAGCGACAGACCGTTGCTCAACGAGCGTGCGGTACAACTGATCGGCCAGTCCCACGATCTGCTCGATCCCATCGTCGATGGGCGTGGTAGTATCAAAATCGGCGACACGATCTGGCGGGTGGAAGGCCCCGCGTTGCCGCGAGGCGCACGCATCAAGGTGATTGGCGCCGATGGCACGCTGCTGAGGGTCGTTCCAGTCTAAACTGCGCTGAACCCGCCAATTTCGCCTACGGTCATAGAACCTTACGTTTTTTGGGTCGTTTATCTTCCAGCGCGCCCGCTATACTCTCTACGCGTCAGGGAGGACCCATGGCCCATATCGTCATCATCAATCCGCGCTTCGGCGTGTCGTTCTGGGGCCTTGAGCATTGCATGAAACTGTTCGGCAAGCGGGCCAACCTGCCCGTTGCTTGCCTAGCTCTGCTTGCCGCGCTCGTTCCTGATCATCACCAAGTGACGCTGATCGACGAAAACGTCGAAGACATCGACTTCGATGTTCTTGCCGGCGCCGATCTGGTCTGTGTCACTGGCATGAGCATCCAGGGACGGCGGCTGATCGAGATCGTCGAGGCGGCCAAGACGCGTGGTGTCATGGTTGCAGTCGGTGGACCTATGGCCACGGTCGAGCCGGAAGTCTTCGACGGGTTGGCCGACGTCATTTTTATCGGGGAAGCCGACGTAACCTGGCCGCAATTCCTGCGCGACTGGGAGGAGGGGCGTCACAAGAGCCGGTACGAACAGGCGGAAAAGACCGAGGTCACAAGCCTGCCTCTGCCGCGCATCGATCTCCTCAAGATCGACCGTTACATGTTCGGCAGTCTGCAGATCTCCCGCGGCTGTCCCTTCACCTGCGAGTTCTGCGACATCATCGTAACTTTCGGGCGACGCCCCCGCCTCAAGACCAGCGAGCAGGTTCTGGCCGAGCTTGAAGCCTTTCAGCGCGCCGGCATGAAGATCGTTTTCGTGGTCGACGACAATTTGATCGGCAACAAGAAGGCGATCAAACCGGTGCTGCGTGACATTATCCGCTGGCAGCAGGAACGCGCCTATCCGCTCACACTTTTCACCGAGGCGTCACTCGATCTTGCCGAGGACGAGGAACTCATGGAGCTGATGGGTCTTGCCAATTTCCAGAACGTGTTTATCGGCATTGAGACGCCCAACGAGGAATCTCTGCGCGAGACCAAGAAGCTACAGAATGTGCGGCCGAATGCCGGAACGTTGCTCGAGCGCGTGCATCGCATCCAGAGCCACGGCATCGACGTGTGGTGCGGCATGATTGTAGGTTTCGATCACGACGACCCTTCGATTTTCAATGTCATGCCGAAATTCCTCTCAGACGCACGCATCTCCGCGGCGCTGATCGGCATGTTGCATGCGATCCCCACCACGCCGCTTTACGACCGCCTCAAACTGGCGGGACGCCTCAACGATGACGAAGACAGCGATAAATACGGCACCAATGTCGTACCGCTTGGCATGTCACGCGAAACATTGCGCGACGGTTTCTTACAGGTGATGAAGGCCTGTTATGGCGCGGATGCCTATTTCCAGCGCCTCGATGCGCAATTCATCGACGAAAACTTCAAGTTCACCCTGCACCAACTGCCTTATTGGCAGAGCAACCGCATGGCTTGGGCCAGGAGGTGCGTCCTCAACTACGCGCGAGCTTCGGTGCTCGCCACGCGCCTGCTGTCGCAAGTAAAGGACGAGAGGCTAAAGATGAGATACCGGCAACAGCTTTCTCGCGTCCTCAAGACACGCTGGCGTGAGCCGCATATCCTGTTCATCTATGCGCTCAAAGTGGCGACACATTATCACTACGACGCCATTGTGCGAGACCTCGCTCGGGCCGAGCACTCAAATGATGTCATGCCCGATGCCGGGCGGTCCTTCTCGCGCGTGAAACGTCGGGTGGAAGAACGAGCCGTCGCTTAGCGCCCAATGTCAGGCGACGCCGGCACGCAGCAGGTCATGGACGTGGATGATGCCGACTGGGCGCCCGTCCTCGACCACGAACAAAGCAGTGATGCTGGACGAGTTGATCAGCTCGAGCGCGGCACTGGCGAGAAGGTCCGGTGCCACCGTCTTTGGTCCGGGCGTCATGACGTCGCCGGCGCGGCGGGTAAGCAATGCACCCCCCATGTTCCGCCGCAGGTCGCCGTCGGTGATGATGCCCATCAACTGGCCGTGACCGTCGACCACGCCGAGACAGCCAAGCGCCTTTTCGGTCATGATCACGATGGCCTCGGACATGACCAGGTCCATATCCGCAATCGGTAGGCGGTCGCCTTTATGCATCAGGTCGCTGACGAATTTCAGCCGCGCGCCAAGCTGGCCGCCGGGATGCAAGGCCTTGAAATCGACGGCGGTAAAGCCTTTGCTCTCCAGCAGCGCGATGGCAAGACAGTCGCCGAGCGCGAGCTGCATGAGGGTCGAGGTGGTCGGCGCCAGACCATGCGGACAGGCTTCCTTCACCTGCGGCAGTGCCAGCACGATCTCCGCCTGTTGCGCGAGTGTCGAATCCGCATTGGAAGTGACGGCGATCAGCGGCACGGCAAATCTCCGCGAATAGGAAACGATGTTGCCGAGCTCGACCGTCTCGCCGGACCAGGAGAAGGCGAGCACGATATCGTCGCTGGTGATCATGCCGAGATCGCCGTGACTTGCTTCGCTCGGGTGCACGAAATAAGCCGGTGTGCCGGTGGAGGAGAGGGTGGCGGCAACCTTCAATCCGACATGGCCGCTCTTGCCCATGCCGGTGACGATGACCCGGCCTTTGCACTCGCGCAGCGTCTCGAGCGCGGCCGCAAAACTGCTGACCAGTTCGCTGGCGAGCGCTGCTTTGAGCGCGCTCAGGCCTTCGGCTTCCAATTGCAGGGTACGCGTGGCCGAAAGCACGGCATCCTTGCGGTCGCCTGGCGATGCGTCCCGTTTCAGGCCGGCTGGCATTAGCACGCTCCCCCTTGTGGTGCGCCAATTTTAGCACGGATTGTGGCGCCGTAACGCCCAAGTAAGGTCCGGTTAACCTTGTTTTCCATCGCCTCAGGTCAGTTTTTCGATTTCGGCAATGACGGTGTCCCGTAATTCCGGGCGTTCGAGCGCATAGGCTATATTAGCGGCAAGGAACCCTGCCTTGGAGCCGCAATCGAACACGCGTCCATCGCACTGTACCGCATAGAAGGGTTGTTCTTTGAGGAGAGCGAGCATCGCGTCGGTGATCTGGATTTCGCCCCCGGCGCCCGTCTCACGCGACAGGAGAAAAGCTAAGATCTCCGGCTGCAAGATGTAACGCCCCAGAATTGCGAGATTCGACGGAGCAGCCTCCGGCTTTGGCTTCTCGACCAGGCTGACGATGCGGGACACATCTTCATCGCGCTCGCCGAGCGCAACTACGCCATAGCTCTGCACTTGATCCTTCGGCACGGGGTAGACGGCGATGATATTACCGCCATGAGCCGCATAGATGTCGAGCATCTGGGCGAGGCAGTTCTTGCCTTGCGTCTGCACCAGCACATCGGGCAGCAGCAAGGCGAAAGGCTCATTGCCGATAAGCTCGCGCGCGCACCATACGGCATGGCCGAGGCCGAGCGGCTCTTCTTGAATGACGGAATGAACGCTACCCTTTGGCAGCTGGTATCGAGCTAGTTCGGCGAGTTCGGCTTTCTTGCCGCGGGCGGTGAGTACCTGCTCGAGCTCGGGATTTTCCTTGAAGTGCTCTTCGATGACGCTCTTGCTGTGACCGGTGACGAAGATGAACTCCTCGATGCCGGCGTCGCGCGCTTCTTCCACAACGTGCTGAATAAGCGGCCGGTCGACCACGGTTAGCATTTCCTTGGGCATGACCTTGGTCGCCGGCAGGAAACGGGTGCCGAGTCCCGCCACGGGAAACACCGCTTTGCGCACCCGAGCAGTCATCCATGTCTCCGTCAGATGGTGTGTCGGGCCTCTTTTCCGACAGGAACGGGAGAAATGCAAACCCCGACAACCGCTTAAACTCTGCCGATTTGCCTTTTCAGCGCCCCAAGCTCTGCCCACAATCGGACACGACCTCGAATCGCCAGGGACGGGAATGCTCCAGATAATCTGCCTCGGTCTTGTCGTCGCCATAGGCGCTTTCGTGCCCCATCCTGCGAACGGACAGGATGATGTGGCCGCTTATAAGCGCGCCGTCGAGAAACGTTTCGCCGGCTGGCTCGAAACACTGTGGCCAGAGGCGGAAGCCGCCGGTATTTCGCGCAAAACTTTCGACGCGCACCTCAAGGGCCTTAAACTCGATTGGTCGTTGCCGCATCTTGTGCCGCCTGATCCGGCAGGCCCCGACGGTCCCGCTCTGCCTGCTTCGCTTGTGCCAAAGCCCCGCCATCAGGCCGAGTTCGACGTGCCGGAGAAATATTTCAACAAGCCCTCGCTCATTGCGCTCGCCGATACTGGACGTGCCAAGTCCAAACAGCTCGCAACCGCCTTGGCGGCCATCCAGCAGCAATACCAAGTGCCATCGAGCATCATCGTATCGATCTGGGGACGCGAGACGGGCTTTGGCAAAGCGGCGCTGCCTTACGACGCGCTCTCGGCGATCGCCACGCAAGCTTTCATGGGACGGAGGCCCGACGAGTTTCGCCCGCAACTTATAGGCGCGCTCAAAATTATCGATCTCGGGCATGCAAAACGGTCCGAGATGAAAAGCTCTTGGGCCGGCGCCATGGGTCATACGCAATTCCTGCCGTCAGACTTTGAGACTCACTCCGTTGATTTCGACGGCGATGGCAGGCGCGACATCTGGAACTCAATCCCCGATGCGCTTGCTTCTGCGGGCAACGCCCTGCACAGCCAAGGATGGGACGGCAAACAGCCCTGGGCCTACGAGGTCGAGCTGCCCGAAGGCTTCGATTGCACACTGCAAGGCCCCGATCTCGCCCGGCCGATTTCCGAATGGGTGAAGCTCGGGGTCAATCGCGTTCGCGACCGGCCATTCCCCGAAGCGCGTGCCAATGATGAAACTTTCCTCGTACTGCCCGCCGGGATGAAAGGTCCAGCCTTCCTTGCCACCAACAATTTCTCGGTGCTCAAGCTCTATAATAACTCCGATGTCTATGCGATTTTCGTAGGCCATGTCGCCGACATGATCGCCTACGGTGCGCCTGTCGATTTCGTCGGCAAATGGCAGAAGGTCGAAAGCTTCCCCCGCGATCGCATCCAACGCTTCCAGGAAGTGCTGGTGACGCAAGGTCAGGATGTCGGCAAGGTCGATGGGCTTTCCGGCTTCAAGACAAGGCGAAGCATCGGCCAGCAAGAGAAGAAGCTTGGCCTGCCGCTCACCTGCTATCCAAGCAGTGCCCTGATCGACCGGGTCCTCAAGGCAGCCAGCGTAACACAAGACTAAGGGATTTCTTTTTAACCTCGGTGCCTAGGTTTTGCCCGGGAGTGTTGTTAGGGTTTGCCAATGAGAATCGCTATGATTTCCAAGACTTTCTTGCCCCTTGCCGGCTCGGCGATGCTGCTCGCCGGCGCGTCTCAGCCCGCATGGGCCGACAAATTCCAAAACTGCGTGAATGGCCTATGGCCATCGGCCAAGTCCGCCGGCGTCACGCGCGCCACTTTCGACCGGGCCTTCCAAGGTGTCACGCATGATCCGAAGGTCATCGAGCAGGCCACCTATCAGCCGGAATATGTGCGGCCTATTGGCGAATATATCGATCGTGCCGTGTCGGATAAGCGGCTCGAAACCGGCAAACTAAGACTCGCGGACAATAAGGAACTGCTCGATAAGATCGAGTCCCGCTATGGGGTGGACCGGAACGTGATCGTCGCCATCTGGGGTTTGGAATCGAATTACGGCACGCAGCCCGGCGACATGAATGTGATCCGCTCGCTCGCGACGCTGATTTGCTCCGGTACCAAATCGCAATTCGCGCGGCAGCAGCTCAATTCGGCGCTGAAGATTCTTCAGCGCGGCGACATCACCCTCGAAGCGATGAACGGATCGTGGGCCGGCGCGATGGGTCATACCCAATTCATTCCCACGACCTACACAGCCTATGCCGTCGACTATGACGGCGACGGCAAGCGCGACATCTGGGGCACTATTCCCGATGCGCTCGCCTCGACCGCGAGCTATCTGAAAGTCTCGAAGTGGCAGTCAGGTGCGGCTTGGGGTTACGAGGTCAAGATCCCGAAGGGCTTCAATCCCAAGAGATATGGCGAGAAGACGCAGAAGTCGCTCGCGGAATGGCAGAAACTTGGCGTCGTCCGGGTGAACGGCGAGCCCTATCCGCGGCCGGCCGACAAGGCGGCCATGTTCGCGCCTGAGGGGACTAACGGCCCGGTCTTTCTAACACTCAACAATTTCCGCTCCATCCTCCGCTACAATCAGGCCAATTCCTATGCGCTGGCGGTTGGGCATCTCTCCGACCGGTTGAAAGGCGGCGGCCCCTTCGTCCATCCATGGCCTAGCGACGAAAATCACCTATCGCTCGATCAACGCAAGGAGTTGCAGCAGCTTCTGATCGCGCGAGGGCTGATGGAAGGCGATCCTGACGGGGTCATTGGGCCGTTGACACTCGAAGCGGTCAAGACTTTCCAGCGTAACAAGGGCTTACCGGTGGACGGCTTCCCCACGCTAACAGTCCTCAAGGCCTTGCGCGCCGAGACCTAGACTGCTTGAATCGGGCCAGGAAAACAGATGACAGTCCGCGAATTCATGTCCCGTAATGCATTCGACTACCGCTTGTGCCATCTCGCGGCAGCGGCAGTGGTCCTCCTGCCGCTCATGCTGACTTCGTTTGCATCTCCCGTAGGAGCGCAGGACGCCCCTGCGGTGCAGAGGAGTTACATCAATCCCTTCCCTAACGGAGACCGCTACCGCATCATCGTGATTGGCGACTCGCTCGCCGAGGGGCTATGGGGCGGTCTCTATCGCACCTTCGAGGAAGATCCCACGCTCGAATTCATCAACCGCACCAAGCCCTCGAGCGGTCTCGCGCGTACCGACAACTACGACTGGAATGCGGAGCTCGACAAACTTTTCAAGGATGAGACCTATCAGGTCGCCGTGGTGATGTTCGGGGCCAACGATACTTATGGCATCCGCAAAGGCAAAGAGTCGTTCAAGGTCGGCACCGATGGCTGGCGCGAGGCCTATGGCGAGCGCGTCGAAGCGATCATCAAGAAGCTGCGCGCCAAGAATATCGCCACCTATTGGGTCGGCCTGCCGATCATGCGGAGCCCCACCCAGAGTACCGATGCTGAGGCCATGAACGATGTGTTTCGCGAGAAGGCCTTCATCAACGGCGCCAAATTTGTCGACACCTGGGCCGGCTTCACCGACGAGACGGGACGCTTCAGTGCCTATGGGCCGGATATAACCGGGCAGCCGAAGAGACTGAGGGCGGATGACGGCCTGCATCTCACCATGCGCGGCTATCACAAGCTCGCCCATTTCGTTGAGACGGACCTCCGCAAAGATCTTGCTGCCGCCAAAGCCGAGCGCAACATTCCGCTTGCCGGTAACGAGGAAGAGCAGGCGAAGGTCATGGGCCGCGACATCGTTCGGACTGAACCGGCGGCTCCGGCGCCGGCCGAGATGTCCCCGGCTGCCGAAGCGAGAACGCCTACTCCGAAACCCGAGTCGAGTGAGGGGGTAGAAGGAGAGGAGCAAGCCGTCGAGGTCGCCATCGCGCCGCCGGAAAGCATGGTCGGCGAGGTTAGCGTCATCAGGCCGGTGATCACGCCAACGACACTTGAGGCGGCACGAAGCATCGGCGCACAAGGCGCTACGCCTGCACTGGACTCTGAAATCATCAAGAATGAGCTTCCCAACGGGCTGACTGCTGTCGCCACTATCTCGGCAGTGACCGACCTGTCGCTCTTCTCGTCGTCGCGGCCGCGACTGCCACTCACCCAGCGGCCCTATTACAAGGTCCTGGTCAAAGGCGAGCAGCTCAAGCCGAAATCGGGCCGCGCCGACGATTTCACCTGGTCAGGCGGCTAGGCCCTAGCGGGGCAGGTCCGTCTTGCCCATCAGAAATTTGTCGATGGCCTGCGCTGCCTGACGACCTTCGCGGATGGCCCACACCACGAGCGACTGACCGCGCCGCATGTCGCCGGCGGCGAAGATCTTGGTCCGCGAGGCACGATAATCGAGTTCATTGGCCTTGACATTGCCGCGCTGGTCGAGATCGAGCCTGAGTTCCTTGACCATGCCTTCCTGCACCGGGTGCAGGAAGCCCATGGCAAGCAGAACGAGGTCCGCCGGGATACGAAACTCGGAACCGGGTACCGGCTTCATCTGGCTGTCGAGACGGATGCATTCGAGTTCGGCGACCTTGCCGTCCTTGCCGATGAACCGGTTGGTGGCCACGCTGAAATCACGCGCCGCCCCTTCCGCCTGACTAGACGAGGTGCGAAGTTTTAGCGGCCAATGCGGCCAGGTCAGCGCCTTATTCTCCGTCTCAGGCGGTTGCGGCATGATTTCGAGCTGGGATACGGAAACCGCGCCTTGGCGGAACGAGGTGCCGATGCAGTCAGAGCCCGTATCGCCGCCACCGATCACCACCACCTGCTTACCGGTGGCGAGGATCGGCTCGACATCACCGAGCGGCTCGTTGGCAACGCGCCGGTTCTGCTGCGGGAGAAAATCCATGGCGAAATGCACACCGTCGAGTTCGCGCCCTGGCACGGCAAGATCGCGCGGCTGCTCGGCGCCGCCGGCAAGCAACACCGCGTCGTAATCGCGTTCGAGTTTCTTGAGCGTCATGTCACGCCCTATATGGACGTTGCAGTGAAAGGTGACCCCTTCGGCTTCCATCTGCGCCACGCGCCGCTCGACGATATATTTCTCCATCTTGAAATCGGGGATGCCGTAGCGCAGCAGTCCGCCGGGATGGGCGTGTTTCTCATAGACATGCACGTCATGGCCAACGCGAGCGAGTTGTTGCGCCGCGGCCAGACCCGCGGGGCCTGAGCCGACGACGGCCACACGCTTGCCGGTCTTGACCTCGGGCGGTTGCGGCCGCACCCAGCCTTCCTCGAACGCCTTGTCGGCGATGGCGCATTCGATCGACTTGATAGTCACCGGCACGTCGATGATGTTCAGCG
The DNA here is from genome assembly GCA_016869535.1 of Alphaproteobacteria bacterium. Classification (GTDB taxonomy): domain Bacteria; phylum Pseudomonadota; class Alphaproteobacteria; order Rhizobiales; family Methyloligellaceae; genus Methyloceanibacter. Next base: position 65,809 of record VGDX01000002.1, read on the forward strand.
TGCAGGCCGCCTCGCAGGGCGCTGGGCATATGCGGCCCGTCACTTCGGGAAAATTGTTGGTCGAATGCAGGTTCTGCGCGGCCTCGAGCCAGTCCGCGTGATAGACGAGATCGTTCCAGTCCGGGATCTGGTTGTTAACCGGACAGCCGGTATGGCAGTAGGGGATGCCGCAATCCATGCAGCGGGCGGCCTGTCGCGTGATCTCGGCCTCGCTCGGCTGGATGATGAACTCACGGTAATGGCGAATGCGATCGGCGGCCGGCTCGTAGGACCGGTCCTGCCGCTCGATCTCCAAAAAGCCCGTGATCTTGCCCATGAGAGTCACGCTTTTCGCCTCTAGCTCATCTCTGCAGCGAGTGTGGCCGCTTCCAGGCCTCCGTCAAGCATAAGGATCGCCGTGGCGCGCAATCGGTGCCCTGCCTGGGATCTCATCCAGGTCATCGTCATTGGTGGCCTTTCCGGTTACTTGCCGTTAGCGCGGAGCCCGATTTCGATTTCGCCGAGACCCGTCTTTTCGGACATCTGCTGGCGCGCCATCTCCTCAAGCGCGCGGCGATATTCGACCGGCATGACCTTGACGAATTTCGGCAAATACGCCGCCCAATTGTCGAGGATGGTACGCGCCCGCGCCGAGCCGGTGTAATGCAAATGGTTTTCGATGAGCTGGTAGAGGCGTTCAGCATCGAAACGGGTCATGTCGGTCACATCGACCAGGCCATGAGTCTCGAGGTCGCCCGTCTGGTGGCGGCTGCGCTCCATGACCTGGTTCTCGCCGGGCACCGGCTCGAGCTCGACCATGGCGAGATTGCAGCGGCGCTCGAAGTCGCCGTCCTCGTCGAGGACATAGGCTATGCCACCGGACATGCCGGCGGCAAAATTGCGCCCGGTCGGGCCAATCACCACCACGACGCCGCCGGTCATGTATTCGCAGCCATGATCGCCGGTGCCCTCGACCACGGCGATGGCGCCGGAATTACGCACGGCAAAGCGTTCGCCGGCAATGCCGCGGAAATAGCATTCACCGGCGATGGCGCCATAGAGCACGGTGTTGCCGACAATGATCGATTTTTCCGGGACGATGCCCGATTCTGCCGGCGGGCGGACGATGATGCGGCCGCCGGACAGGCCCTTGCCGACATAGTCGTTGGCCTCGCCGACCAGATCGAGGGTGACGCCATGCGCGAGCCAGGCGCCGAAGCTCTGACCGGCCGATCCTGTGAAGCTCACCCAGATCGTGTCCTCGGGCAAGCCGGTATGGTCATAGAGCGTGGCGATTTCGCCGGACAGCATTGCGCCCGTGGTGCGGTCGACATTCCTGATCGGCATATCGAGCTTGACCGGTTTCTTGTCCTCGATCGCCTCCCGGCAAAGGGCAATGAGCTTCCGGTCGAGGACCTTCTCCAAACCGTGATCCTGCCGCTCCGAATTGTAGATGGCGACCTCGGGCGGCACCTCGGGCTTATGGAAGATGCGGGTGAAGTCAAGACCTCTGGCTTTCCAATGGTCGATGGCCTGGCTCTTATCCAGTATCTCGGTCCGGCCGATCATCTCGGCGAAGGTGCGGAAGCCGAGCGCGGCCATGTATTCACGCACCTCCTCGGCGACGAAGAAGAAATAGTTGATGACGTGCTCAGGCTTGCCCTGGAAGCGCGCGCGCAACACCGGGTCTTGCGTGGCGACGCCGACCGGGCAGGTGTTCAAATGGCATTTGCGCATCATGATGCAGCCGGCGGCGATTAGAGGCGCGGTGGAGAAGCCGAACTCGTCGGCGCCAAGAAGCGCCCCGACCAGGACGTCGCGGCCGGTGCGCACACCGCCATCGACCTGCACGGCAATACGCCCGCGCAGGCGGTTCAGCACCAAGGTCTGCTGCGTCTCGGCAAGGCCGATCTCCCAAGGGGAGCCGGCATGCTTGATCGAGGTAAGCGGGGAAGCGCCGGTGCCACCCTCGAAACCGGCGATGGTGACATGGTCGGCCATGGCCTTGGCCACGCCGGCGGCGACCGTGCCGACACCGACCTCCGAGACGAGCTTCACTGAGACGTCACCCTTTGGGTTGACGTTCTTGAGATCGTAGATCAGCTGCTTCAGATCCTCGATCGAGTAAATGTCGTGATGCGGCGGCGGCGAGATGAGACCCACGCCCGGCGTCGAGTGACGCACTTTGGCGATTGTGGCATCGACCTTATGGCCGGGAAGCTGACCGCCTTCGCCGGGCTTTGCGCCTTGCGCCATCTTGATCTGCATCATGTCGGCATTGACGAGATATTCCGTGGTCACGCCGAACCGGCCTGAGGCCACCTGCTTGATCTTCGAGCGCATGGAATCGCCGTTCGGCAACGGCTTGAAGCGATCGGATTCTTCACCGCCTTCGCCGGTGTTTGACTTGCCACCGATACGGTTCATGGCGATCGCGAGCGTGGTATGCGCCTCGCGGCTGATCGAGCCGAACGACATAGCCCCGGTGGAGAAGCGCTTGACGATCTCCTTGGCCGGCTCGACCTCTTCAAGGGGGATTGGCTTGCGGCCGATCTCTTCGGCGCTCCTGATGCGGAACATGCCGCGCAAGGTGAGAAGCTGCTCGGTCTGCTCGTTGATTTGCGTGGCAAAGGACCGGTACTTCTCCGGCAGGTTTCCTCGTACTGCGTGTTGCAGATCGGCGACCACATTCGGGCGCCACATATGCGTCTCGCCGCGTACGCGGAAAGCATACTCGCCCCCGACTTCAAGCGCTTGACGGAGCACTGGCGCATCGGAGAAGGCAAGCCGATGGCGCTCGACGGTTTCGCGCGCGATCTCCTCGAGCCCCACACCCTCGACCTGGCTGTTGGTGCCGGTGAAATATTTGGCGACAAAGTCCGAACGCAGCCCCACCGCGTCAAAAATCTGCGCGCCGCAATAGGACTGATAGGTGGAGATGCCCATCTTGGACATCACCTTGAGGATGCCCTTGTCGATCGCCTTGATGTAGCGCTTGACGGCTTCTTCCGCGGTCAGCTCGTCGTCGAGTTCGGCCAGCATGGCTTCGAGGGTCTCGAAGGCGAGATAAGGATTGATAGCTTCGGCGCCGTAGCCAGCGAGCGTGCAGAATTGATGCACTTCGTGCGCCTCGCCGGTCTCCACGACGAGGCCGACGGACGTGCGCAGGCCGCGCCGGATCAGATGGTGATGCACGGCAGAGGTCGCGAGCAGCGAGGGGATCGGCACGCGATCGGGTCCGGCCGCGCGATCCGACAGGATGATAATATTCTCTCCGGCCTGGACCGCCTCCTCGGCGCGGTGGCAAAGTTTGTTCAAGGCCCTCGCCATGCCGTCGGCGCCAAGCTCGGCCCCGTAGGTGATGTCGAGGGTTACGGTCCGAAATTGGTTGTCGGCGACGTCACCGATGGCGCGTATGCGCTCCAGATTCGCGTTGGTGAGGATGGGATGCGCCGCCTCGAGCCGTTTCTGCTTCGAGGTGCCTTCGAGGTCGAACAGGTTCGGCCGTGGTCCGATGAAGGTCACGAGCGACATGACCAGTTCCTCGCGGATCGGGTCGATCGGCGGGTTGGTCACTTGCGCGAAGTTCTGCTTGAAATAGGTGTGCAGCAGCTTCGGCCGGTCGGACAGCGCGGAAAGCGGCGTATCGGTGCCCATGGAGCCGACAGCCTCCTGGCCTGACTCGGCCATAGGCTGCATCAGGAACTTGACGCTCTCTTGCGTGTAACCGAAGGCCTGCTGGCGATCGAGCAGGCTTACATTGGTGCGCGGCGACGGTGCGGGGTCGCCCGGCAGTTCATGCACGCGGATTTGCGTGCGGTCGAGCCATTGCTGATAAGGATGTGCCGCGGCAAGTTCGGCCTTGATCTCCTCATCGGAGATGATGCGCCCCTTCTCAAGGTCGATGAGCAGCATCTTGCCGGGTTGCAGGCGCCATTTCTCCACGATGTCCTTCTCCGGGATCGGCAGCACGCCGGTCTCGGACGCCATGATCACGAGCCCGTCTTTGGTGACGAGATAACGCGCGGGACGCAAGCCGTTGCGGTCGAGCGTGGCGCCGATCTGCCTTCCGTCGGTGAAGGCCATGGCGGCGGGGCCGTCCCACGGCTCCATGAGGCAGGCGTGATATTCGTAGAAGGCGCGGCGCTTGGCATCCATCAACGGATTGCCAGCCCAGGCCTCGGGGATCAGCATCATCGCCGCGTGCGCGAGCGAATAGCCGCCCTGCACCAGGAATTCGAGCGCATTGTCGAAGCAGGCGGTATCGGACTGGCCTTCATATGAGATTGGCCAGAGCTTCTCGATGTCCTCGCCGAACAACGGCGAGGTTACGCTCGCCTGACGTGCCGCCATCCAGTTGAGATTGCCGCGCAGCGTGTTGATCTCGCCGTTATGGGCGACCATGCGATAGGGATGCGCGAGCTTCCACGACGGGAAAGTATTGGTCGAGAAGCGTTGATGAACGAGCGCGAGTGCCGAAGCGAATTTCGGATGATGCAGGTCGCTGTAATAGGCGCCGAGCTGATAGGATAGGAACATCCCCTTGTAGACGATAGTGCGGCATGACAGCGACACGGTGTAGAAGCCGATATCGCGGCCGCCATTGTCGCCATTAATGGTATTGGAGATGACCTTGCGCAGGATATAGAGCCGGCGCTCGAACTCTTCGTCGTCCTCGATGCTGCCGCCGCGGCCGATAAACACCTGGCGATGCGTTGGCTCGGTCTCGATGACCGTCTGCGACAGACATGAATTGTTGGTCGGCACGTCACGCCAGCCGAGCAACTTGAGTCCTTCAGCCTCGATCACGCGCGCGATCACCTGCTCGCAATAGATGCGCTGCGCGCGATTGCGCGGCAGGAACATCTGACCGACGGCGTAATGGCCGCGAGCGGGAAGTTTGATGCCGAGTGGCGTGCAGACCTCTGTCAGGAATTCGTGCGGAATCTGCACCAGCAGGCCGGCGCCGTCGCCGGCGAGAGGATCGGCGCCAGCCGCGCCGCGATGGGTGAGATTTTCGACAAGCTGAAGGCCCTGCTGGATGACGGCGTGACTCGGGGAGCCTTTCAGGTCGGCAACGAAGCCGACGCCGCAGGCATCATGCTCGCGGGCCGGGTCATAGAGTCCTTGCGCGGGCGGCGGAGAGGGCCACGCCGCATTCGCGGAACGGAAAAGAGACGCGCGCGATGCCATGTGTCACACGGGATTTTCGGCCGCTTCAGCCCTCCTGAAACAAAGGTCAGCAAGCCTGTCCTATTTGTCAAAATGACAGATTTTCAAGGCCCAGACAAGCGGGATTCGCTGATGGGAAAGGGGCGCCCTCAAGGGCGAGAGCGCCCCCCTTCGTCTTAGGCCAGACTGATATTCCGGCCTGGTGCCTTAGGCGGCGGCCTTGCTGTCGATCACCTTCGCCGTCTCGCCAGTCTTGGTCGAGATGGGGATGCTGCGGGTCTTCTTGGCCTCGGGAATCTCGCGCACGAGGTCGACATGCAGCAAGCCGTGCTCCAAGCTCGCGCTCTTTACCACGACATGATCGGCAAGCTGGAAGCGGCGCTCGAAGCTGCGCGAAGCAATGCCACGATGCAGGAAAGTCTTGTCGCGGCTCTCGGTTTCGGTGTTCTTCTCGCCGCGAATCGTGAGCGTGTTCTCCTTGAGCTCGATATCGAGGTCGCCCTCGCCGAAGCCGGCGACGGCCATGCTGATCCGATACTCGTTCTCGCCGACCCGTTCGATATTGTAGGGCGGGTAGCTCGGGGCTTCGCCGTCAAAAGTGCCGAGGGAATCGAGCAGCGTGCCGAGACGGTCAAAGCCGATGGTAGAACGATAGAGTGGGGTAAGATCGAAAGCTCTCATGTCACATCCTCCTAGAAGCGATATGGTTGGATTGCCCGCTCGTGGAATGAGCCGGGCAGGGGATGCGCAAGCCGAATGGCCTTGCGCCGGGAGCGGATATGGGAACGGATTTTGACCGCGTCAAGAGGGGTAGCGCATTGAATATAAAGGGTAATTCTACCATGCTGAGCGCGTCATTTTTGCGTCGCTGTGGCAAGGCATGACGCGCTTGCTATAAGACCCCCATGACCCTTATCGCCACTCCCAAGAACCCTATCCCGCTCGGCGCCCAGACCGGGTATCTCGAGATCGGCAAGAAGCTCCGCTTGCGTTACGCAAGCTGGCAGTCGGCGCTCAAAGAGCGGCGCGGCACGGTTTGCATCTTTCCCGGCCGCAACGAGTTCATCGAGAAATATTTCGAAGTGGTGAGCGAGCTCCGCCGCCGGGGCTTCGCCGTGGCGGTGCTCGACTGGCGCGGCCAGGGAGGATCGAGCCGGCTTACGCGCAACCCCATCAAGGGCCATGTCAGGAATTTTGACGACTACGAGGAAGACCTTACGCATTTCATGAAAGGCGTGGTGCTGCCTGATTGCCCCACGCCATATTTCGCCCTCGGCCATTCCATGGCGGCGACAATATTGTTCCGCGCTGCGACCAAGCGGGGCGGCTGGTTCAGCCGCATGGTGCTGACCGCGCCGATGGTCGAGATCTTGAACCTGCCTTTCTCGCAGGAGCGCTGCGGCCAAATCGCCGAAGGCCTCAAACTCTGCGGCTTCGGCAAGCAAGCGGTGTTCACCCGCAGGAAGGACCTTTGGCTGAGCCGCGAGTTCGAAGGCAATTTGCTGACCTCCGATCGCGAGCGTTTCTTTCGCAATCTGGGCGTACTCGATGCCGCGCCAGAGCTTTCCATTGGGCCGCCAACCTTCGGCTGGATGAACGCAGCACTCGCCGCCAGCACCGAAGTCCGGAGCGATGCGTTTGCGCCACGCGTTCGCATACCGTCCTTGATGCTCGCCGCCGGCGACGACGAGATCGTGTCAAGCAAGGCGATCGAGTCGCTCTCCTCGCGCCTGCGCGCTGGCACCCAGCTCGTGCTGCGCGGCAGCCGCCATGAGATCATGCAGGAGCGCGATTCCATCCGCGAGCAGTTTTGGGCGGCCTTCGATGCCTATATCCCCGGCGCCGCCGCTCTCAGCATCGCGAGCTAGTCAGATAAGATTTTGACTGCTTCTTGGTGGATGCGCCGATCGCCGGCGGCAACCACCCGGCCGCCTTTACGCACGTCGCCGCCCTCCCAGGTGGTGACGATGCCGCCAGCCCGCTCGATGATCGGTATCAGCGGAATTATGTCGTATGGCTGTAATCCTGCCTCGACCACGAGGTCGATATGGCCGAGGGCGAGCAGGCAGTAATTGTAGCAATCCCCGCCGAAGCGTCTGAGACGCACTGCGCGCGTTAGATCGCCGAAGCGGCGGTGCTCGTCGTCGGTTGTGAAGAAATCCGTGCTGGTGGTGGCGAGCAGGGCCTCGCCGAGCGAGGTGCAGCTTCGCGTATGCATGAGCCGCGTCTCGCCCTGATGGCTGAAGAAGGCTTCCGACTCGCTGCTCCAGAAGCGCTCGCCGGTGAAGGGCTGATCCATTAGCCCAAGCAGCGGCTCGCCCTCTCGCGTAAGACCGATCAGGGTGCCCCATATGGGCAAACCGAGCATAAAGGAGCGGGTTCCATCGATCGGATCGATGACCCAGCGATCTTGGGCTTCTTCCCGGACAGTTCCTCCCTCTTCCCCCGTAATTCCATGGTTTGGATAGGCCTGTTCGATGACCACGCGGATGGCCTTCTCGCCCTCCCGGTCGGCGATGGTGACCGGGTCGAACAAATCGCCGCCTTTGTGGTCAGCCGGGCTATTTGTCCGGAAATGCGGCAAAATGACCGCTCCGGCCCGGTCGGCGGCGGCATGGGCCGTGGCGAGAAGGGATTGGAAATCCGCTGTTTCGGGGGTGCTCACCTTGTCAGCTTTGTTCGGATTTTGTCTTGCGAGTCAAGGCGTCGGCCTGCACCCAGGGGTTTGCCTCATGTTCCCGTGACACATCTGCATCAGTGTTTCGGAAATGCCGCGAGAACGTCATTGGAACCTTGCTATTTGTGCGGCGCAATGACATATTGTTGCAACGCGGCATGGCTCTCCAGGCTGTGCCGCTGCCCTCCTTGGGCGTTTCCTCCCTAGACTTGGGCCGCTCGTCCAATCGAGCGGCCCATTTTTTTGTGTCGTAGCTTGAACTTACTCAGCGGCGGCGCGTGGAACGGCAAGCCCCGGAGTGCCCGCCGCGATCGCCCGGACCATGGTATCGAGGTTGCTATTTAGCCGGGTAAACCCGGCAGATTTCTCGAAAGTGACCTCGTCCATATAAAGCGCGCGATTGATCTCGATCTGCAGCGCGTGCCGCCCCTTATGCGGGCGTCCGTAATGCTCGGTGATGTAACCCCCAGCATAGGGCTTGTTGAGCGCCACTTTGTGTCCGAGTCCCTTGAGATGACTGGCAGCAATCCGGGTCAATTCGGCGCTGCACGAGGTGCCGAAACGGTCGCCGAGAACGAAATCAGGCCGGTCGCCGCCATCTGTCACAGGACTAGAAGGCATTGAGTGGCAATCGATCAGGACGGCAAGACCGAACTCCTTCTGCGCGTTCAGCAGCAATCTCTTCAACGTCTCATGGTAGGGCGTATAGAGGCGGTTAATACGCTCGAGCGCCGCGCCCACGCTCAGCGGCTCACGATAGATCTCGTCGGATTCCGCCACGATACGGGCAATAGTACCGAGACCGCCAACCACCCGTACCGATTGAGTATTGGCGTAATGGGGCAGGCCGTCGCGGAACAGAACCGGATCGAGCTCATAAGGCTCCCGGTTGACATCGAGATAAGCGCGCGGGAAATGGGCATGGAGCAGGGGCGCGCCTAGATCGGTGACAAAGCCGAACAATTCCTCGACATAGGAATCCTCCGATCGCCTGAGCGACATCGGGTCGAGCCGCGAGGCCTCGAGGAAGGCGCGCGGATAGATGCGGCCGCTATGGGGTGAGTTAAAGACGAAAGGCAGGGTAAGCTGTTGCGGCTGCGCCACGGTAAACGGTGGCGCAAGCTCACTCTCGATCGCCTCGGCCTCATTTGGGCTCATGGCCAATCCTTCATTCAGGGCCTTTTGGGATAGTACCCCAGCAGCCTGGCTTCGCTCTTAACTCTGCCAATGAGAGTTAAGCCTGTCTAGGCGTCTTCTGCCTTGTGCGACGGCGAATAAGACGCGATGATTTGGGTTCGGGATGCCGGCGTCAGGCCGTTTACCAAGTCGTTTACGAAGTTCGTGTACGCCCAAAAGGGCGAGAGTAAGGGGGACTGGGATGGAGGCGAACGATCCGCGGGCGGGCAGTGTGCAGCGTATTCTCCTCGCTGAAGATGACGAGGACATGCGCCGCTTCCTGGTGAAAGCGCTGGAGAAGGCCGGTTACGACGTCGTGTCTTTCGGGAACGGGCTTGAGGCTTACGAGCGGCTGAAGGAGGAGCCCTTCATGCTGCTGCTCACCGACATCGTGATGCCGGAAATGGACGGCATCGAGCTGGCGCGCAAAGCGAGTGAGCTCGACCCCGACCTCAAGATCATGTTCATCACCGGCTTCGCGGCGGTCGCGCTCAACCCCGACAACAACGCGCCGAAGGATGCCAAGATCCTGTCCAAGCCCTTCCATCTGCGCGACCTGGTCGATCAGGTCGAGCGCATGCTTGCGGCGTAGGACGTTTTTTACGGTTCGGTCGGGTTGCCTTTACCAGGCGTAACCCGATATAGAAGGCATCCCCAAAAGCACGGGCGCGTAGCTCAGCGGTACGAGCACTGCGTTGACATCGCAGGGGTCACTGGTTCGATCCCAGTCGCGCCCACCATTCCCCTCTAAGGAAACATTTGACTGGGCCCGCCTTCGCAGCTGGCTCACCGCATTGGGGTTCGTCAATATTCGTCGAACGGTTGGGTGGGCATCACCGCTAATTACAAATCGACGATCGTCTTGAAGCCGCCATAGATCATCCGCTTGCCATCAAAAGGCATCTCCTTTCCTGCCATCATTTTAGCAAGGCGCGGATCCTTCATGATTTTGGCATTGATCCGGTCGCGGTCGCGACGCGACTTGTAGACGATATAGGAGAACACCACCGTCTCATTCGGCTTGCGCTTGACGCTGCGCGGGAAGGACGTCCACTTGCCGACCTTAACGTCGTCGGCGACGCACTCCTTGAACTCGAGCGCGCCGTACTCTTTCCAGATCCTGCCGGCCTTGCGCGCTAGATTGCGATAGGCAGGGATCTTCTTCTTTGGGACAGGCACGATAAATCCATCGACATAGACCATTTGAGTCTCCTTTATTTATGCGGATTACGCTAAGTCGCCTTTGTCGCTTGCGGCGCGTGTCATGATCCTACGCGGCCATCGGCTTCTCGCAGTTTATCATCCACGGCGTGCCGAATCTGTCGGTCAGCATGCCGAATTTCTGCGCCCAGAAGGTCTCCGCGAGCGGCATGGTCACGGTGCCACCTTCGGCAAAAGCATTGAAGATACGCACAGCCTCCTTCGGGTCTTTAAGCACGAGGGTCACGGAGAACCCTTGCATCTTCTGGCCGCGGCCGGGGGGCGCGTCTGATGCCATCAACACGCCGTCATCGATTTGAAGCCGCGCATGCAGGATTTTCTTGCGCCATTCCACCGGCACATGCTCTTCAGCCGGCGTGCCTTCGTGCGGCATCATGGCAAGAATTTTTCCGTTGAGCACCTTCTCGTAGGTCCTGAAGGCCTCCTCGCAATTGCCGTCAAAGGTCAAATAGGGATTCAAAGACATAACAGCTCCTCCAAGATTTGATCGCCCGCCGTTCGGTTCAGGACTTTGCCAGATAGTCCTCCAGCTGCTCGAAAGTTCCGGACCAGCCGGCCTCGCAGGCTCCTAGACCAGCTTCGAACACTTCACGTTCAGTGTCGGTTGCCTCATATGGCACCCAGTGAACCGTAACGGTGGTCTTGCCGGCTTGTTCCGAGAAGGTCACAGTCGTCAGCATCTGTCGCGGCCAGTCGGGGCTGAGCGGATGTGTGGTCAGCCCTTCATGCGGATCGGAGAAGGCGGTGATGAAGACAAGCCGTTCCTTGGGTACGATCTCACGGTAGAGCAATTTCCCCCAGATCTCTTGACCGTCGGGCGATACCAGCCGGTAGTGACAAATACCGCCTGGCCTGAGATCGAGTTTAACAACTTCAGAGGCGTAGCCCTTCGGGCCCCACCATTTGGCCATTTGCTCGGGGCTCGTCCAGGCTAGCCACACGCGATCGATCTGAGCCGCGAATGTTCGCCTAATGGTGAACTCTACGCCTGTGCTCGGCTTGATTCCGATATCGTTCATGAGGCGACTCCCTGATCAATGCACCTGATTCACGCGAGATAGCGTTCGAGCTTGTCGAGGCAGCCCGTCCAGCCCTCGCGGTGCCGGTTGCGTGCAGGCTCGTCGAAAAATTGCTCGTGTATGAGTGTGAAAAGCGAGCCGCCACTATCCGGCTTGATGAGTATGGTCACGAGCGACTCGCGCTCGGGCATCGTGCGCCAAGCCCAGGTAAAAACCAGCCGTTCGTTCGGCACCACCTCTTGGTAGATGCCGCTCACGTGATGTTCCTCACCGTCCTCGGTGTAGAAGATGATCGCGTATCGGCCGCCCACTCTGACATCGGCCTCGGCATGCTTGACCGGTCCCGCATCCGGGCCAAACCACTTCACGATTTTTTCGGGGTCCGTCCAGGCCTCGTAGACTTTTTCCGGCGCGGCATAGAGACGACGTTTGAGGGTAAGGCTTGGTTCGGTGGCGAGTTTGGCTTGGGCAGGCATGGGTCTTCCTCCACGAAAACAGCGAGGCGATCGAGGCGTTCCGACCAGAAACGCTGATAATGATTGAGCCAGTGCATGGCTTGCTCCATCGAACCGGCGGTCAACTGGCAGGTGACCGTGCGGCCCGTCTTCATGCGGGTGATTAAACCAGCGTCCGACAAGACATCGAGATGCTTCATGATGGCGGGAAGGGACATGGGGAACGGCTTGGCAAGCTCACTGATTGAAACGCTCTCTTGCGCTTCAAGTTGCGCCATCAGCGCACGCCGTGTGGGGTCGGCAAGAGCGGCAAATGTGCGATCGAGAGCGTTGTCAATATACTTAACCATATGGTTAAGTGTATGATCTCCGCGTGACGCTTGTCAAGGGTCGTGAAGTGCCGAATCTTCCTGACCAAGCCTGGGATGACAGATCGTAAAACGGCCTCAATAATCACGATCTTAGACCAGACCCTTCCGCTCCCAATGGTAGGTGGCGGTTTTTTTGCTGCATTTCGGAGGAAGTACCATGAGGATTTTTATCGTCGCTTCTGCGCTCGTGTTTGCCACAACGACTTCGGTTTACGCGATGGACGCGGTCACCGAAGATCAGGTCATGGGGGTCCAGAAGGCGATCAAGGCCATGGAGTGCACGGTCGAGGATACCGGCATAGAGACCGAGGGTTCGGGATACGAGGCCGACGACGTCCTGTGCAAGGACGGTCAATACGACGTCTATCTCGATAAAGACTTCAACGTTACCAAGAAAGTCAAAGAAGACTAGTTCGTCAGTTATGCCCCCGGGGATACCCCGGCGGCTTACACTCAGCCGATTTCCCAAGTCGTTGACAGAACGGGACGCTCTTCTTATGGTCCGCCCCGGCTCGCGGGCCGGTTACCGCTACCCCGGCCAATTCTCTCAAACCGATGGATTTTGCCATGAAGATCAAGAATTCGTTGAGGTCGCTGCGCAAACGCCATCGCAACAACCGTGTGGTGCGGCGTCGGGGACGTCTCTACGTCATCAACAAGACCAATCGCCGCTTTAAGGGCCGTCAAGGCTGAGCGCCGGCGTCGATTTGTTTTGACGCCATAGAATCCCGTTTCGTACTGTTCGGACATGTTCAGGACACTTCAGGCAGGCGCCTGGTTTCCAGCCCTTTTTGTCGCGCTCATTGTGAGCTTCGGACTTCCGCCTCGGTCGTCTGCCCAAGAGCGACTCGCGCAAATCTATTTAGACAGTCTGGGAGAGACCAATGACGAGGGAGATGATCTGGAGGGCAGGGAAGGCCTTCCGCCGCCCGACGCCAAGGAAGGCGAGCTAGAGGGGCAAGAAAGGGCGCCACCGTATTCGGCTGAGGAACGCAAGGAAGATAAGCTCAATCTCGGGCTTGGCGATGCGCCTCTTGAAACCATTGATAGGCCGAAGCTGCTTGCCGAACTTTATGAGCGTCTTAGGGCGGCGCGCAGTGCTGAAGCTGCGCAACCGATTATGACGGCCATCGAGGAACTCTGGCGCATATCGGGAAGTGATACGGTCGATCTGTTGGTTGCCCGCGCCGAACGCTTCATCGAGGAAAAAGATTTCGATCTCGCTCTGAAGATCCTCGATGCTGCCGCCGACATTGCGCCTGAAGATGCCGAAGTCTGGCATCAGAGGGCAGTTGTGCGTCTCCGTAAACAGGAACCGGAGCGCGCGTTGGCCGATCTCAGGCGCACGCTCAATATCGATCCGAAACACTATCGCGCCATGTACCAACTTGCCGGCATGCTGGAAGCGCTTGGCGCCAAGAAGGAGGCGCTCAAGACTTATCGCGAGGCGCTTATGATCAATCCCTTCCTGAACGATGCGCGGCGTTCAGTCGATGCCCTTTCCCGCGAGGTCGAGGGTCAGAAACTCTAGCCTAAGCTAGAATTCTTCCGTTTCATCACCGACAAAAGCAATACGCAGCATATTGGTGGCGCCGGGCGTGCCGAGCGGTACGCCCGCCGAGATGATCACCCGCTGTCCGGGTAGTGCGAAGCCCTCCTGGTAGGCGATACGGGAGGCTTTCGCCACCATGTCGTCGAGGTCGCGAGGGTCGTCAGTCAGCACGCAATGCAGGCCCCATACGACTGAGAGTTTGCGCGCCGTCGTTGGAATCGGAGTCAAAGCGAGGATCGGCTGATGCGGACGCTCTCGCGCGGCGCGGAGGCTTGTGGCGCCTGAGGCCGTATAACAGATGATGGCCGAAAGATTTAGCGTTTCTGCCACCGTGCGCGCCGCAGCTGAAATGGCGTCGGCGCCGGTTGCTTCCGGGTCGATGCGCTGGGCATGAATGATTGCCTCATAAAGAGGATCGCGCTCCACCTCGATGGCCACGCGATCCATCGTTGCTACCGCCTCGACCGGATATTTCCCGACCGCAGATTCTGCCGACAGCATCACCGCGTCAGCCCCTTCGAATACGGCGGTTGCCACGTCGGAAACCTCGGCGCGCGTCGGTATAGGAGCGAAGATCATCGATTCCAACATTTGCGTGGCGATAACCACCGGCTTGCCGGCATTGCGCGCGGTCCGGATGATCTGTTTCTGGATGCCAGGCACCTTCTCAACTGGCAGCTCGACGCCGAGATCGCCGCGCGCCACCATGATGGCATCGGCAAGATCTACAATTTCCTTCAATTGGTTAAGAGCCGACGGTTTCTCGATTTTAGCCATGATAGCGGAGCGACCGCGCGACAGCTTGCGAGCTTCGGCAATGTCCTCGGCACGTTGCACGAACGATAGCGCGATCCACGCCACACCAAGCGACATGGCGTGTTCCACATCGGCGCGATCCTTCTCGGTGAGAGAGTCTAGCGGCAGGATCGTGTCGGGAAGGCTGATGCCTTTACGGCTGCCTAGTAAGCCACTTGTCATCACCTCGGCATCAATGCGCACGTCACTTGCCTCGACAATGCGAAGCTTGAACTTACCGTCGTCAAGCAAAAGCGTGTGGCCGGCTTCCACCGACTTGAAGATCTCGGGATGCGGCAGGTGCACGCGGCCCAAGCCGCCGATTGCCTCGCGGCGGACGAAAGTCAATATGTCTCCCTCGGTGAGCCTGATCGAGCCGGACTCGAATTTGCCGATGCGGAGTTTAGGGCCTTGCAGATCGACTAGGATGCCGATGGGCCGCGAGAACTCGGCCTCGAGCTTTCGGACGATGGCGTGGATGTCGCTTAGAGTTTCGTGGCTCGCGTGACTCATGTTCACGCGAAAAACATCGGCACCTGCTTCGAACAGGCGGCGCATCGTCTCTTCGTTTTGGGAGGCAGGTCCGAGAGTGGCGACGATCTTGACCCGGCGATTGCGCCTCATTGCGTCGGCTTCGCTTCGTCCTCGGGATCGGTCAGGCGGACGGTCCAGTCCCGTTCCTCCCCGGTATCGACCTCGAAGAAACCGGTGTGTTTATAGCTGCGCTTAACGCAGTCCTTGACGTCACGGATGGTGAAGGACTTGTCGTCGGTGCACATAGTTAGACTGCCGGCCCATTCTCCGCCCCGGTCGTAGTCAACGGCGTGTATGTAATAGTAACGGCCGATCAGGGCGCCTTTGAGCAGGGTCTCGCAGGTATGTGAAGCGATGTTCCACCAGCCCTCGGTAGCCCATCCTTCCGCGTCCTTGTAGCCGATAGCGACGCCGACCCGGCTCGTCGTGGTGTTGCAGAGCTTGAGATCGGCCTTGGCGGGCGTAACGGTGGAACACGTCACGACAGCAAACCCCGCGCAGAGAGCGGCGCCTGCCCACCAACGGGGAGGGGCCCAGTATCTGATCGGGTCGGAAGCGAACATCGGAATCTTATAGCCTGGAACGAGGTTAACGACTGACAAAATAACAGAAAACCGCTTGTTTTTCTCTCAACCCCGCAGGGGGTTGGGCCGATTATAGAGCGAGTTCGCCGCCCCGGAACATCAAGGCTTTACATCGCCGGAAAATGCGACGCAACCTTGGCGCGGCGCGAGCTTTTTCTTGCCGTGATCGATCGCTAAGCGCAAGAAAAGGGGGCGAGGGCAGGTCGCGTGGAGCAAGTTCTGGATACCCTGTTACAAGCAGATCTCAGGGAGAATCCTTATCGAAGCATCGACGGGGACGTGGGTCTGGGACTCCTCATTCTCTGCGATCATGCCGAGAATACGCTGCCTGAAGCCTACGGAACGCTCGGTTTGCGGGAAGAGGATCTTCACCGGCACATTGCTCATGATCTCGGGGCGGCAGGGGTAGCTGAACGTCTGGCGGTAATGCTCGGTGCGCCGGCGCTGCTCAGCCGCTTTTCGAGACTTTTGATCGATCCTAACCGCGGTCTCGACGACCCAACCCTGGTGATGCAGATCTCCGACGGGCTCATCGTGCCAGGCAATGTTGGGATTGGTGAGAGCGAGATCGCCGCCCGGATCGCGCGTTATTACGAGCCTTATCATCGCGCCATCGACCGCGCCATAGAGTCGGGGCTTGCCGCCGGCAAGGCGCCAATCCTGCTCGCCATACATAGCTTCACCCAGGCCTGGAAGGGCGTGCCGCGTCCCTGGCAAGTCTCAGTGCTATGGGATAAGGACCCGCGGTTCGCCGTACCTTTGCTTGAAGGCTTGCAGGCCATTCCTGCAATAGAGGTGGGCGATAACGTGCCTTACTCCGGACAGCTCAAAGGCGATACCCTTTATCGCCACGGCACCGCACGCGGGCTTGCCCATGCCCTGGTCGAGATCCGGCAGGATTTGATCCTGGGTGCGGACGGTCAAGCGGAATGGGCGGGACGATTAGCCGAGGGTTTGCGTCGTGTGCTCAGCACCGGGACGGCGCTCCATGCGGTCGAGTTGCATGGGTCTTATACCGACCGCTCACCAGGGAGGTCAGGGAGGATTGAAGCGCATGGGTGACAACAACAGGATCGAGCTTGAGGCAGCCGCTTTTAGGCGGCTCGTTCAGCATTTGCGCGAACGCCACGATGTTCAGAATATTGATCTCATGCAGCTTGTGGGCTTTTGCCGCAATTGCTTGTCGAACTGGTACATGGAAGCTGCGGCCGAGAGAGGCATTTCCCTCAGCAAGGAACAGGCCCGCGAGAGCGTTTACGGCATGCCCTACGAGGCGTGGAAAGCGAAATTCCAGACGCCACGACCGTAACGCGAGCATCCACAGGGGCCTTGGATAAGCGGGATAAGCTAAGGCACAGCCTTGAAGCGGAAAATCTCTAGCCACTAAGCTGCGCTTTCATCGAATCGTCAAAAAACTCGGGGACCAGAATTGCCGCTCCAGTCATCAGCCAAAGATCAGCTGCGCGCCTTCGTCACCCGCATCGAGCGGCTTGAGGAAGAGAAGGCGGCGCTCGCCGCCGATTTGCGTGAGGTCTATGCCGAAGCCAAGGGCAATGGTTTCGACGTCAAGGCGCTCCGCGCGGTGATCCGCCTGCGCAAGCAGGACGATAACAAGCGCCGCGAGGAAGAGGCCGTGCTAAGCACCTATCTCCATGCGCTCGGCATGGAGACGGCCGAAGCGGCTTAATCGCCGGACAGCACGAGGGAAATTTATTCCAATAATTGCTGCTAAGGTTCGTGCGCCGTGTGTCGCCTAATGTCTGCTGGCGATCTGTGTCGGGGCAGGAGCTCTCTCGACCTCGGCATAGAGGCTCTTCACCGCATGACCCGAGAACTGCTGCGTGGCCGCCAAACTAGTATAGCCTGAACTCTTGCGCAGGGTGAAGGCGGTCGGTTCGTCCATATCATCGAATAGATAGTCGATTTCCTGTTGTTCGGGATGGACGAGAGTACCGACGGCATCGCTATATGCTACCGAGGTCTCGGTCATCAGGCTTGCCGTCTCGAAGGGGACGTAGCTCAACTCGTCGGGATGGTCATCGTCGACGTCAGGCGCGCTGACGACTTCTGCGCTCTCATAGAGCGGTACAACACCATCATCGGGACGGAGACTCGGCCGAGAAAGCGTCGGGATCCCACCTGTGCTGGCATAGGCAAATAACCGGCCCGACGATTCACCGGTATCTGCTTGCGTGGCTACGGCAGGTTCTACCGCCCCTTCAGGTGCAAAGGATGCAAGAATTGGGCGCGGCATATCGGCGGTGCCTTCAGGTGCTGCCGTGGTCAAAGATGCAAGGACTGGCTGGGGCGTTTCCGACGCAGGCTTGGCATCCGGGAGTGGCACAGATCCGGCGGCCGAGGCGACCATGGTACTGCTGGTCATGCCCTTGGCCATGGCGAGCTTGTAATCAGCTGGCGTAATCGGCTTCCCGTCAGACGGCAAATATTTACTCTGCCCATTCGGGAAGAGCGCCGCAAGCTCGAGCCGCGGAATGCGAGGCCACATGCGCACATTGCCGGTATCGACATGGACGAAGGGAATACCAGAGGTCGGGTAATAGCCGACACCGCCGACCTCCTGCACGAGAGCGGAGTTCCGCAGCGTCTTGATCGAAACATCGGGAAAGTGAATGTCGGCGGCTTTGCCCAGAATGTGCTGGCTGCGCCGCGCTTGACCACCGCGGGTACGTCTAAGCTTGGCATTGGTCTCGGCGGAACGGTATCCGGAGATAAGGTAGACAGGTTTCTGCGAACCGAGATGTTTGTGGAGTGTCCAGATCAAGTCGATCAGCTCCGGATCCATGTTGGTCTCGACGTCCCGCCGCCAATCGCGCATGAACCGGTTGAGCTGTTTGAGACCCTCCTCGTCGAACTTGCCCTCACGCTTGTAGGTGACGGAAGCGGTTTCTTTGGTGTGGATGTTGTAGAGGGCGAGGGTGCGGATTTCGCCGGAGGCGACAGCATCGGAGGCTGACCACCAAGCCACACCGAGAGCAAGCCCCAAGCTTGCGCCCAGCACGGCGCGACGCGCAATCCTCCCCCGAATTCGCATCCCTGAATTTCCCTCGCCGGCGTTTGGCCGACTTTCCCCGAACCGCCAAGGCCCCCTCAGGCCCAAGCGAAACGTCAGGCATACGTCACATGCCCGATGTTAAGCATAGTATTCGCCAAATTGGGGGAAAAACAAGGCAATCGGGTTAACCCGATCTGGAATCTGCCTGCAAAGTTAACAAGATTTCCCCAGCTTATTCAGAGGCTAAAGCCTCAAGGCTGCCGCCATCCGGGCGTCATGACCATAAAGATCGCCGAAGGTCGAAAAGGACCCGTCCTCGTTCACTTTGAGGGTGAAATACGTCAGGTAGACCGGCAACGTCTCCCGCAACGCGATTTGGTTATTGTAGCTGTTATCCAGAGCCGACCGGGTGCGGCCGGGAGACCAGCCCTGGTCCCGCTGCATGATGATGCTGGCCAGCTGGTCTGGATTCTGGACACGCACGCAGCCATGGCTTTCCGCCCGCACCTGCTTGCTGAAGAGGTGCTTTTGCGTGGTGTCGTGAAAGTAGACGTCATGCTTGTTGGGAAACATGAATTTGACCTTGCCCAGCACGTTGGTGGGCCCAGGCGGCTGGTAAATCTCCAGAGAGCGGATATCGATGCGGTCCCAGTCGAGTGACCGTGGATCGATTTCCCGTCCGCCATATCGGACACGCAAACCCTGGCGTTGCAAAATCCCTGTGTTCCAACCGCCGCCACCGAAGAACCAGGACGCCTCCTGGCGCAAATAGGGCCTGATCTCTCCGACCTTGATCGAATTCGGCACGTGCCAATAAGGACCGAAGACCAATGTCCGCATCTCGTTGGAAAAGACCGGGGTCTGCGTATTGGTCTTGCCCACGACGATCCTTGTGCTGTGGACGACTTCGTCCTCCTTGAAAACCCGCAAAGTGAATTCCGGGATGTTGGCGGTGAGGTAGAATCCGCCGAGATCCTGCGGGAGCCAGCGCCAGCGTTCCATGTTTAGCAGAATGGCCTTGATCCTGGCCTGCTTGTTGGTTCCCGCCTCGCGCTTATGCGGTTCATTGAGCATGCGGCGCGTCCCTGGGCCGACCATGCCATCGGCATGAGTGTTGTGCTCAGCCTGGAATTGTCTCACCGCCGCGAGCAGGGTTTCGTCGAAAAGATTCTCGTTGTCGCCCACCGGCACATCGAGCCTCTGCCTGAGCAGAGCCACTTGCGGGTCTTCCACGCCGAGCTTGAGCGTGGGCCCATCGGGAATGCGGACGACCTCTTTGACTTTTTCAGTTTTACCGCCGCGCAGCTCGATCAGTCTCTGCCGCAGCGCTTCGAATTGCGGATGATTGGGTTGGAAGCTCCGCAGATAGGCCGCGGGATCCGAGCGGATGGCGATCGACTCGATCACCTCGGTGGGATTGGGCAAGGCAAGTGAGGGATCGAGATTTTTCGAGATACTTTGCGGTTCGATCCGTCCGCCGCGCGCATGGTGCGCGTAGTCGAGCATGGCAAAACTGATCTTGATTTCGGCGGTGGCGAGCCAGTCCGTGGGATTTTCGGCGGAGCCGAAGGCGTCGGCATCGGGCAGCTTGTAGTCGGCGGCGCGCAGGCCGTAATCGTCTGCCTGTCTGATCTCGGCGATGACTGCCTTGCCGCGTGGAGTGATACCGTTCTCATCGACCCACAGCAGACGTTGCTCAGGATTGGAATAATATTCAACCAGCGCGCCCTGTTCGTCCTTGCGATGCTCGGTGATTACCGTGAATTTCTCGGCGAGCTGGCTTTGAACAGCCATGCGGATGCCGTCTGCCCGAGTAATCAGTGTCTGGGGTGCATCAGGCTCGACGGCGAAAACCGGAGCGCCAAAAGGCATTACCAGGAACAGTGTCAGCGCAACACGATGAATTTGCCGCATAATTTACTCCGAGCCGATTCGGAAGTCCTGACGGTAGCTTCGACCCTAACTTGGTGCTCCCTCAATGACCATACCGACACCGCCGTAAAAGCTTCTCGATCCTCGCTTTTTCGGTACGGTGTGGCTTTCTTGCCAAAGCCCATCGTCCCTAATTAACACTCGCCTCAAGGCCGATTTCCCGCATTTTGCGATAGAGGGTAGACCGGCCGATACCGAGCCGTCTTGCGATCTCCGTCATCCTGCCGCGGTAACGTCCGAAAGCGAGCCTGATCAAGTCGGCTTCGATGGCATCTAACGAGCGGATGTCGCCATTGTCGCTCAACGCCGGAATGCCGATGGCGCCCTTACCATTGGCTGATGGGACGTTGATGGTTGCGGGAGCGCTTGCGCATTGGCCAAGCATCACGGGCCCTTCGATGCGCGGAATGAGATCTTTTGGCGGAGGCGCGGCCGGCACGGTCACTTGATAACCTTTCACATGAGCCGCGATCTGTGGGAATTCGCGCACAGTGAGCAGGGGTGTGTCGGCTAGCACAACAGCCCGAAATACCGCGTTTTCGAGTTGGCGGATATTGCCGGGCCAGGTGTATCGCATCAGCATCTCGTTCGCCTCGGCGTCGAGTCCATCGATGCGCTTGCCTTCCTCGGCGGCGAAGCGGGTGATGAAGTGGCGTACGAGTTCCGGCACATCTTCAAGCCGTTCGCGTAAGGGCGGCACCCAGATGGGGAACACGTTCAGCCGGTAATAAAGGTCTTCGCGAAAGCGGCCTTCAGTTACGAGATCGATCAGGTTCTGATTGGTTGCCGAAATCAGGCGGAAGTCGACCCGGACTTTCTGCTTGCCGCCGACGGGATCGATCTCCCCGTCTTGCAACGCGCGTAACAGCTTCACCTGGGCATCGAGCGGCAACTCGCCGATCTCGTCGAGGAACAAGGTCCCCTGATCGGCCTCGACGAACTTTCCGACACGCTTCTCGGAGGCGCCGGTGAAGGCGCCCTTCTCATGGCCGAACAGGATACTCTCGACCAGATTCTCAGGAATTGCACCGCAATTGACCGTCACGAAAGGTTTGGATTTGCGGTCACTCTCGCCCTGAATGGCGCGGGCGATCATTTCCTTGCCAACACCAGACTCACCTTCGATCAGCACGGGAATGCTGGAGTTTGCGGCACGGCGGCCGAGTTCGACGACCCTGGCCATCGCATCACTGCCGGCAATCAGATCCGTGAAGCCGAGCTCGCCCTTGGCCGTCGATTTCATGCGGGTGAGCTCGGAGGTAAGAGCTTCGATCTTGAGCGCGTTCTTGATGGAGACTTCGAGGCGTTCGGGGCTCACCGGCTTGACAACAAAATCGATCGCCCCAGCCCGCATGGCGGCTATCGCCGTGGCGATCGAACCATGTGCGGTTTGCACGATGGCGGGAGGTTTGCGCGGCAGACTCCGCATGGCGGAAAGCACGTCCATGCCGCTGGTGCCCGGCATGACCAGATCGAGAAGGACGAGGCAGATGTCACCGGCTTCGTCGGCCTTGAGCGCGGCGAGCGCCCGATCGCCGCTCTCGGCCGTGGTGACATTGAAGCCCGACCGTTTGATGGTCTCTTCGAGGATGCGGCGTTGGACGGGGTCGTCGTCGACGACCAGAACGTATTTAGGCATGACGCAAAACTCACTTATGATGACGCTACGCGAAGTGCTTGAGACCGCGCCTGTGCCAAATTTGTGCCGTGGAAGGGTAAATAACCTCTTTATCGGCGTACGATTTTGGTGAAGTGGTGCTGAAACCTGCGCCCATTTGGCCTTGCAGGGACGCGCCGGGCTTCCCACACTAGGGCTTTCCCCTCAGCAAGGATTGTCGATGCTGTTCACCTTGATTGGTTTGCCGAAGCTTCCGCACTATGCCGCTTCCGCCAAGACCGTTTCTTCTAAGGCCAAAAAGAAGCTCGGCGCGTTGCCGGAGTGGAACCTCGCCGATCTCTATAGTGGCCCCATTGGCCCCGACGCGCTTGAGCTGCGGTCCGATCTTGAATCTTCGGCCAGCGCGGCCGCGGCCTTTCAGGAGCGCTATGCCGGCAAGCTCGCCACGCTAGCCCATGGCGGTGAGGGTGGTGCGGCTCTGGCCGGAACCGTGCGCGAATTCGAAAAACTCAACGACCTGCTCGGCCGCATCGTCTCCTATGCGAGTCTGCTTTACGCCGCCGACACCTCAGATCCCAAGCGGCAGAAATTCTATGGGGATGTCCAAGAGAAGATTACCGCCATCTCCTCGAAGCTCCTGTTCTTTCCGCTTGAGCTGAACCGTCTCGACGACACCGTGCTGGAAAAAGCCATGGCCGATCCCGCGCTCGGCCATTACCGCCCATGGCTCGAGGATCTGCGCAAGGAAAAGCCTTATCAGCTCGAAGACAAGCTTGAGCAATTGTTCCACGAAAAGTCGGTCACTTCGGGTTCCTGGGACAGGCTTTTCAACGAGACCATGACCTCGCTCAGATTCGAGGTCAGCGGCAAGAAACTCAGTCTGGAACCGACGCTCAATCTGCTCCTGGACCCCGACGGTAAGAAAAGGCGGAAAGCTGCCGAGGCTCTCGCCAAAGTGTTCAAGGAGAATGTCAGGCTGTTTACCTTGATCACCAACACGCTCGCCAAGGACAAAGAAATATCTGATCGCTGGCGCGGCTTTGCCGATGTCGCCGATTCGCGTCACCTCGCCAACCGCGTGGAAAAAGAGGTGGTCGACGCCCTGGTCGCCGCCGTGCGCGAGGCCTATCCGCGCCTGTCACACCGCTATTACGCCATGAAGGCAAAATGGCTCGGCAAGAAGAAGCTCGCACATTGGGATCGAAACGCGCCGCTCCCCGAAGAGCCTAGGCAAGTGATCGGCTGGGATCAGGCGCGTGAGACGGTACTCACCGCTTACGGCGGCTTCTCGCCGCGCATGGCGAATATCGCCGGGAAGTTTTTCACCGATGGTTGGATCGATGCGCCGGTGCGCGAAGGCAAGTCGCAAGGCGCCTTCTCGCACCCTACGGTGCCGAGCGCTCACCCCTATATCCTGCTCAATTATCAGGGCAAGCCGCGTGATGTGATGACGCTTGCGCATGAGCTAGGCCATGGCGTGCATCAGGTGCTCGCCAACAAGCAGGGCCCACTCATGGCGCCGACGCCATTGACGCTCGCCGAGACGGCGAGTGTGTTCGGCGAGATGCTGACCTTCCGCGCGTTGCTCGATCAGGCACCGACCAAACGCGAGCGGAAGGCTCTGCTCGCCGCCAAGGTCGAAGACATGATCAATACTGTGGTCAGACAGATTGCCTTCTACAATTTCGAGCGCAAGGTGCACGCTGAGCGCCGCGACGGCGAGCTCACCTCAGAACGTCTCGGTGAGATTTGGCTCGAAATCCAGCACGAAAGTCTTGGGCCTGCCATCGATCTTAAGCCGGGCTACGAGGCCTTCTGGTGCTACATTCCACATTTCATCCATTCGCCATTCTATGTCTACGCATACGCGTTCGGCGATTGCCTGGTGAACTCGCTTTACGCCGTCTACGAGAATGCCGAAAAGGGTTTCGCCGAGCGGTATCTGGACATGCTCGCGGCGGGCGGTACCAAGCATCATTCGGAGTTACTTAAGCCATTCGGGCTCGACGCTCGAGATCCCGAGTTCTGGCAGAAGGGCCTTGCCGTCATTGAAAGCCTGATCGACGAGCTTGAGGCCCTGGAACGCTAAGGGCGATTATCCTAGCCGCATTGTGGATATTTTCGGTGCTCTTGGAGAGGCCTATCAACCAAGGCATTATGAGACCGGGGGACTAAGGTTAAAAGCCGTAGGGGGGGTCATTAGTCATGCAAGTGGGTGTGCAGATGTGGGTCATGCCCATCGCCGTTTGGGTAGCGGCGCTGGTGGCGGCTTACGTCGCCATAGCGCGTGGCCCACAGCCGACTGCACGCGCCTACGTCATCGACCAATTGCTGCGCTACATCTTGCTCTTTCCGCTCGGTGTGCTGAGTCTGTGGGCCTTCATAGGCCATGTGTTCTTCCCCGAGCAGTCGGCGGCGGCGATTGGCTGGACTACGAGCCCGTTTCAATACGAAATCGGTGTCGCCAATCTCGGTCTAGGCTTGGCCAGTATCTATGCTGCCTTCTCCACTTTTCAGGCGCGGGTCACAATCGTCATCGCCGCCTTCTGCTTCCTAATCGGCGCCGGTGTCGGTCATATCAATGATATTCTCGAAACCGGCAATCTCGCGCCGGGCAATGCCGGGCCGATCATGATTACTGACTTCCTCACGCCGATCGCTCTCGCCGTGCTTCTGTTCCTCGTCGTGCGCAAGCCGAAATCACCGGCCACGGTCGCTCTCGAACATGAGTTGCGGGTCGCGCGCAAAGCATTGGACGATTACCGGACGGCGCTGGATAAACTCGGCAAGGATTGAAGGCCGCGCCGATCAGTATTTGGCGAATGCCTCGGTAGTGCCGTCCTTCTTGAGCAGCAACACCTCGTAGGGCTCGCGTTCATTGCCGACTTCCATGCCGGGCGAGCCGACTGGCATGCCCGGTACGGTAAGACCCGCTGCGTCCGTTTTTTCGCTGACCAGACGCTTGATGTCGGCGGCGGGCACGTGACCCTCGATGACATAGCCGTCGATCTTGCCGGTATGGCAAGAAGCAAGCTTATCGGTGATCCCGGCCTGACGCTTGATCCGATCGAGCGTGGCTGACGGCACGTCCTGGACTTTCACAGTGAGCCCGTTGTCTTCGAGATGCTTGACCCAGTTGATGCAGCAATCGCAACTCGGCGACTTCCACACCTCGATCTCAGGTTGTACGGCTGAAACGCTGGTGATCGGCAAGGGCGCAAGCATAAAGCTCAACAAAAACACCAAAAGCATACGGACCATGGTTACGTCCTCCTGTGCGCTATTATGCAGCGCGGGTCGAGCCACCGGCAAATGACAATGTCGTCAGCAGCGCCCTGGCAATTTCCTCTCAACCCCTTACCTTCAGGGCAACCTGTTGAACCGGGATGACCTCAGACAGCGAACGAAACCGCCTCTCAGCCCGTGCCATGCGCTATGCCGCCGTGGGCGCCAATGTCGGCAGCGTGGCCGCGCGCATCGCCACGAGGCAAATATTTGGTCTTGATCCTGACCGCGACAAAGAAGCAGCCGCACTCGCCGCGGCGCTTGGTGGCTTGAAAGGCCCCATTATGAAGGTGGCGCAACTCCTCGCCACCATTCCCGAAGCGCTGCCCGCCGAATACGCCGCCGAGCTTGGCCAGCTCCAAAGCCACGCACCGCCAATGGGCTGGTCGTTCGTGCGCCGGCGTATGGCGGCGGAGCTTGGACCCGATTGGGAGTTGAAATTCGCAAGTTTCGAGCATGAGGCGGCAGCGTCAGCTTCACTCGGACAGGTTCATCGGGCGACAAGCCATGATGGGCGCGCGCTTGCCGCCAAGCTGCAATATCCTGACATGCAGTCCGCCGTCGAAGCCGATCTTGCCCAGCTTGGCGTGCTGTTCTCGATCCATCGCCGTTTGCGACCTGCGATCGAAACCTCGGAGATGCTGAAGGAGATCGCAGCCCGACTCCGGGAAGAGCTCGACTATGAATTGGAGGCGAAACACACGCGACTCTACGGCACCATCTTCGAAGACGACCCGCTGATCCGCGTACCTGAGGTGCTCCCCGAATTGTCGACGCGGAGATTGCTGACCATGACTTGGCTCGAAGGCAGACGCCTGCTCGACTACACCGACCGTCCGTTGGAAGAGCGCAACAAAATCGCCCGCGCTATGTTTCGTGCTTGGTGGTTCCCGTTCAGCCAATACGGCGTGATCCACGGTGACCCCCATCTCGGCAATTACTCGATCTTCGAAGACGAATCGGGAAGAGCCGCCGGGATCAATCTTCTCGACTATGGTTGCATGCGCACCTTTGCCCCGCGCTTCATCCAGGGCGTCATCGATCTCTACCAGGGACTGTTACACAATGACCGCGCGCTCATCGTGCAAGCTTATGAGACTTGGGGCTTCACTGGCCTCTCCCACGAACTGATCGACATTCTCAACATCTGGGCGAACTTCATCTATGGCCCGATGCTCGAGGATCGCGTGCGCACCATCGCCGACAGGGTGAGCCCCGGCATGTATGGGCGGCGCGAGGCTTTCAAGGTGCATCAGGGCTTACAGGAGAAAGGTCCGGTCAAAGTACCCCGCGAATTCGTGTTCATGGACCGCGCGGCCATTGGGCTCGGTGGCGTATTTCTGCATCTCAACGCCGAGCTCAACTATTACCGTCTGTTCAACGACACCATTGCTGGCGCCGATTTCACTGAAGTAGCTGGTCGCCAGCACGCTGCCTTCACGCAAGCCGGCGTGCCGCTACCCGAAGGTTAACGGGCTGGTTGCCCCCTCCTAGGGAGTCGATTTTCTGCCGGTAAAGTCAACTAAACCTCCCTAGAGATCAATAAAGATCGCCTCAAGCAGTATCCCCTTTGCTCTGAGCGGTTGAAAGTCTCACCCGTTCCACTACTTCTTGCCGTTGGAGAGGGTGGGTGATGGAGAAGAGCGACGATCGGTTGCCGCCTCAGCATCCAGATGCGCGGGTGGATCAAGCCGATGGAGACTCTGACAGAGGGCAGCCAGCCGCACCTCCAGTTCCCCATCACTTCCGCTTCTCGACTCGTGACATTGCGCCGGAAGGCAAATTCGAGACCTGGCGCGACCTGTGGCTACGCCTTGCCGAAGTAGAAGTTTCGACTGGCTCGTTTAAGGACTTCGACGGTGAGGTCGATCTCTGGAATGCAGGGCCGCTTTCGATCGCCGGAACCAAGGCGCAAGCTTCACGCTACGGTCGCTCCACGCGCCAGGCAAATCACGGCAGCAATGAGTTCAGTCTAACGCTCTGCCGGGTGAACGGCAATTACAGCACTGCGAAAGTGGATCGCATTGCCGTTCAGCGTGGCGGGGCCTTCCTGATTTCCCATGATCGGCCCTTTGACATCGCCGCGCCAGATAATCGTCTGAATGATGTTTTGCTTATCGACCGGCAGGCGCTACTTGAGCTCATGCCTAAGGGCTTCGATCTGGATGCACAGACCTTCGCATCGGAGCATCATCTTCTCGGAGTTATCCGGAATATGTTGCCGCTGGTCACCAGCAAGACCGAGCCGACGACAGATGAGCAGCGCGCGGCGATCGGCCGGCAGGTTGTCGATCTCGTGGCGTTACTGCTCAATCCATCGCGCGACGGGCGCGAGCTGATCGAGCAGAGAGGGTTGAAAGCGGCACGTCTCGGCGCGGTGCTGCGCGCTATCGATAGCCGGTTTGACGACGTATCCTTGTCGACCGACGGTATCGGGCACGAACTCGGCATTTCCGGGCGCCAGGTGCACCGGCTCCTGGAGTGGACCACCAAGACATTCTACGAGCATTTGCTCGAGCGGCGCCTGCAGCGCGCGCACGAATTACTGTCGAACCCCTCGCTGGGGGAAGCCAAGACTGGAACAGTGGCGGCAATCGCGGCGCAGGTTGGTTTCACCAACGTCACGCACTTCAACCGGCTGTTCCGTGCGAGATTCGGCGATACGCCGACAGGCGTGCGGACGAACCCTCTCATCCGACGCAGCTAGGCGCATAGGAATCCTCCAATAATATACTGAATATCTTCACATTTTCGGCTTTGCTGACAGCGACAGGACCTTTGCTGTGAGCGACACGAGCCGGTCTTCCCCTCCCACCGCCTAAGACCTAAATAGCCGCACGAACGGGCAGCAATGCCCAACCGAATTTCGACGTGATCGCGGAGACCGCATCGGGCCGAGAAATGCCTCGGCACGCAACGCTCCCCCTTCGCCCGAAAGACGGTACGTGAAACGCGAGGTGGAAGAATTACGATGGTCGACATCCCTGCCAACGCGACGACCACGGCGACATTCGACGGCCGCGAGGGCTTTTGGGGATCATATTCCGGAGCGCTGGAAAAGGCGGGCGACCGCGATTGGGTCAAAGTCATTCTGAGCGATACCCAGACCTACATGTTCTTTCTGTCCTTCCAGGAAGCGGGATCGGCTACGGCCGGGAATTCGGTCCTGCGCATCTACAATGCGAATGGCGATCTCGTAGCCGAAAATGACAATCGCGATCTGAGTAGCCTGAATTCATTCATCGAGTTCAGCCCTTCATCGACGGGCACATATTACATTGAGGCGGCTGAGTTCGGTGACAACGCGGCGGGATCCTACAGCTTGGCTTATGTGATTACGTCTTCCCAAGATATCTTTCATGGTCTTTCGGATGGGGACAATGTCTATGAAGCGCAATTAGATGAGATCGTCGCCGGCGGGAAGGGCAACGATACTCTCAGTGTCGGCAATACGGGGGTCGTGTTTGGTGAGCAAGGCAACGACACCATTACTGGCCTCGATATTGCCAGCCAGGCGGTTGGCGACCACATCTTTGGTGGCCTCGGCAATGACACGATCTTCGGCCGCGGCGGTGGGGACTTTCTTTTCGGCGACGCCGGCAACGACTTCATCTTCGGCGGCGACCATGGCGACAACATCTATGGCGGACCCGGCGCCGACACGCTCAAGGGCGAGTCCGGCAACGACACGTTTCACATCAAAGGCAGCGAAGGCGTTGGCGATAGCATCGACGGCGGCCTGGATAACGACACGATTCGTGTCGACGGCGGTGGTACGGTCACCCTCTCCAACTTCAATGCGTTGGCTTCGTCGATCGAGATCTGGGAGGGCAATGACCAGGGCCTGTTCGGCACGTCCGCAAGTAATACTTTCAATTTTTCCTACTTGAAGGAGAAGGACGGCCTCGCCTTTGTCGACGGCAAGGGCGGCAACGACAAGCTCACTGGCTCGAAGTTCGCCGACGTGCTGTGCGGCGGGGCGGGCAAGGACACGCTGACCGGCGGCGCGGAAAGCGATTTCTTCGACTTCAACAAGATCTCGGAATCGAAGGTTGGCTCACAGCGCGACACGATCATAGATTTCAAGCGCGGCCAGGACCGCATCGACCTCCGCGATATCGACGCCAAGACCGGCGTTAGCGGCAATCAGAAATTCAACTTCATCGGCAAAGACGACTTCAGTGAGACCAAGGGCGAGCTCCGCTACAAGGACCTCGGTTCGAAGGTCATCGTGCAAGGCGACGTCAACGGCGACGGCAAGGCCGACTTCGAGATCCTGGTCAAGACCGGCGCGCTCTCAGCCGGCGATTTCATCCTCTAACCCCCAGCACTCTGACGATGGAGATCAATCATGGTTGACATTCCTGCAAACAGCACAACGACCGCGATGTTCGAAGGCATCTTTGGGAACACTTCATTGCCCGCATTCGCGACGTTTTCCGGCCAGCTTGAGGTCTCCGGCGACCGTGACTGGATCAAGGTCGAGCTCAAGCAAGGCGTGATCTACGAGTTCTTCATGCACTTCGAGAACATCGTGGTGCCTGCAAGCGGCGGCGATTCGATGCTGCGCATCTACAATTCCAACGGAACAGTCGTTGCTTCGAATAACGACCGCGCGGACGGAGACCAGAACTCCTTCGTGTCGTTCGTTGCGCCGTCCACAGGCACCTACTTTGTCGAGGCGAGCGAGTTCGGCGATGATCGGGCCGGCAACTACTCGATCCTCTTTATGGAGAGCGACGGATCGGCCAACTACATCCTGGACAGCGCCGACAACACATACACGGGCCTGGCCGGCCAGCGGATTCTCGCCGGTAGAGGCGACGACACCATCACTCTCGGCGAGGCCAATTATGCCTTCGGCGAGCAAGGCAAAGACACCATCACCGGCAACAATCTTGTCAATTACATCTCAGGCGGTCTCGGCGACGACATCATAAACGGCGGGGGCGAGAAAGATTGGCTGTTCGGGGATGCCGGCAACGACCCATCATCGGCGGGAGCGGTTCCGACGTCATTTGGGGCGGATCGGGCGACGATACGCTCTTTGGTGGCAATGAGAGCGATATCTTGAACGGCGGAACCGGCAACGACAAATTGTTCGGCGGCAACGGTTTCGACAATTTCATTGGCGGACCTGGCGCCGATGAAATGTATGGCGGTAATGATAGCGACTTTTTCCGGGTGACGGGAAGAGATCGCATCCAGGTGGACGGAACGGATGCGATCACCTTCCGCAATTTCGACGCGAAGGTCTCGCAGATCGAGGCCTGGGATGGTAACGGACAGGGTATCGTCGGCACGAATGGGGCCAATACGTTCAACTTCGCCGGTATGGACGAGGTGAAACTGCTTGCCTACTTCGACGGCAAGGGCGGTAACGACAATATCACTGGGACCATCTTTGCCGACGATCTGCGCGGTGGTTCCGGCAACGATGTGCTGAAGGGTGGCGACGGCGAGGACACGCTCACCGGAGGAACCGGCCGCGACGTGCTCTATGGCGGCGCCGACGATGACGTCTTCGACTTTAACAAGATCTCGGAGACAAAGGTCGGCTCGCAGCGCGACAAGATCATGGATTTCAAGCGCGGCCAGGATCACATCGACCTCAAGGATATCGACGCCAAGACCGGCGTTAGCGGCAATCAGAAGTTCAACTTCATCGGCAAGGCCGATTTCAGCGGGACGAAGGGTCAGCTCCGCTACGAGGATAAGGGCTCGACGGTCATCGTCCAGGGTGACGTGAACGGCGACGGCAAGGCCGACTTCGAGATCTTCGTCAAGGCCGGCGCGCTCTCTGCCGGCGACTTCGTCCTCTAACCCAAGGTAGCCAGTGGAGATTTAGCCCCTGGAGGGCCGGTTATTGCTCGCCCCGCAAGCTTTGTGGTATGGGCGACGGCAAGAGCAATAATCGCGGCCATCGAAGGGGAGTGGAATGCATATCGACCCGAAAGAATGCCACCCGGCAATGGATTATGCCGAGCATCAGAAAACCTACAAACTGTTTCTGAAGCTGTCAGTTTATACGGTCATCGGCGTGGCTGCGCTCATGCTGCTTCTCTTCATTTTCGTGGTTTGACGCCGGGCCGGCCTGGCTGGTCTTATTCCCCTTCGACATTCGTTCGGCGAGCGCCAGCGTTCGCGTTTCAGAATAGTTGAGAAGACTCCACTATGGTCGCGATTGGCGTACCCGCTGAAGGAGAGGACGAGCCGCGCATCGGGCTGACGCCCGAAACGGTCAAGAAGCTCGTCAAGCAAGGCGCCACCGTCACGGTGCGTTCCGGCGCGGGGCTCAGGTCGCATTTCACCGATAAGGATTACACGGACGCCGGTGCGAACATCGCCAAGACCGACGAAGAGGCGGTGCGCGACGCCGACATCGTGCTGACGGTTAGGCGCCCGCCGCTCGCGCTCGTCAAGTCGATGAAGAAGGGCGCGGCGCTGGTCGGCATGCTCGATCCGTTTGCCGACGATGCCGGCCTCGATACGCTGGCTAAGACCGGCGTGTCGCTGTTCTCTATGGAGCTGATGCCGCGCATCACGCGCGCGCAAGTCATGGACGTGCTGTCATCGCAATCGAATCTCGCCGGCTACAAGGCGGTCGTTGATGCCGCTGCTGCCTTCCAGCGGGCGCTGCCGATGATGATGACGGCGGCAGGCACAGTGCCGGCCGTAAAGGTGTTCATCATGGGTGTGGGAGTCGCCGGGTTGCAGGCGATCGCCACGGCGCGTCGGCTCGGCGCCATCGTTACTGCCACTGATGTACGCCCGGCGGTCAAGGAGCAGGTTGCTTCGCTCGGCGCCAAGTTCATCGCCGTGGAGGACGAGGAGTTCAAGCAGGCCGAAACCGCCGGCGGCTACGCCAAGGAAATGTCCGAAGCTTATAAGAGGAAACAGGCCGAGCTCATTACCGAACACGTGAAAAATCAGGACATCGTCATCACCACGGCGCTGATTCCCGGCCGCCCCGCACCAAAGCTCATCTCCAAGGAGATGATCGAAAGCATGCGGCCCGGCTCGATCATCGTCGATCTCGCCGTCGAACGCGGTGGCAATGCGGAACTCGCCAAGCCCGGCGAGATCGTTGAGCATAATGGCGTGCGCATCTTTGGTCTGCTCAATCTGCCCGGCTCGCTGCCTGTCAACGCCTCGAGCCTCTACGCGCGCAATCTTCAGGCCTTCGTCGAGCCGATGATCGACAAGGATAAGAGGGCGCTTGCCATCAATTGGGACGATGAGATCATCAAGGGTACGGCGATTGCCCGCGACGGCGCCATCGTCAACGCCATGATCGCCGAACGTCTGGGAAAAGGAGGCAAGTCATGATGCTTCGCAGCTTGAGCCTCGGGCTGGCGATTGCGCTCGGAATGCTGGCCGTTGCCGGTAGCGCGATCGCGCAAGACGCAGCCGCCGCCGAGCATGGGCATGATTTCGTGGCCCAGTTCTCCATTTTCGTGCTCGCCGTGTTCGTCGGCTATTACGTGGTGTGGAGCGTCACGCCCGCGTTGCACACGCCGCTAATGTCGGTGACGAATGCCATCTCCTCGGTGATCGTGGTCGGCGCTCTGCTGGCAGTCGCCGTCGAGACCGGCGATTCTGCCTCTTCGGGTCACTGGATCGCCAAGCTGCTTGGTCTCGCTGCTCTGATCATGGCGAGCGTTAATATCTTCGGTGGATTCCTCGTCACGCAGCGAATGCTCGGCATGTATCAGAAGAAAAAGAAATGAGCGCAGAACTCGTAGGGCTTCTCTACCTTACTGCAGGCGCGCTCTTCGTCCTGGCGCTGCGCGGACTCTCTTCGCCCGAGACCTCGCGGCGGGGCAATTATCTCGGCATGACCGGCATGGCCATCGCCGTACTTACGACGCTCGCGGTTGCCGGCCCACAATCACCTGTGACCTGGGCGATGATCATGGGGGGCATTGCCATCGGCGGCGGCATTGGCGCGGTGATCGCACGTCGCATCCCCATGACGGCAATGCCGGAGCTCGTCGCCGGTTTCCATTCGCTGGTGGGCCTCGCCGCGGTTCTGGTGGCGGCGGCTGCCTTCTACGCCCCTGAAGCTTTCGGCATCGGCACGCGTGGCTCGATCAGGACGGCGACCTTGATCGAAATGTCGCTCGGTGCAGCCATCGGCGCCATCACCTTCACCGGCTCGATCATCGCCTTCTTGAAATTGTCGGGCCGCATGTCCGGCAAGCCAATCCTCCTGCCGGCGCGCCATCTCCTCAATATCGCGCTCGCCATCACGCTCGTCGTCTGCATCGTCCTGTTTTGCCAGGAGCAAAGCGGTATCTTTTTCTGGGCGATTGCGACGCTCGCCTTTCTGCTCGGCGTGCTGATTATCATCCCAATCGGTGGCGCCGACATGCCGGTCGTCATCTCCATGCTCAACTCCTATTCGGGGTGGGCGGCGGCCGGCATCGGCTTCACGCTTGGCAATATCGCGCTGATCATCACCGGCGCGCTGGTCGGCTCCTCCGGCGCCATCCTGTCATACATCATGTGCAAGGGCATGAACCGCTCTTTCATCAGTGTCATCCTGGGTGGCTTCGGCGGTGAAGTGGCGGGTCCTGGCGATGGCGCCGAGCAGAAGCCGGTGAAACTCGGCTCGGCCGAGGACGCGGCCTTCCTCATGAAGAATGCGGGCAGGGTGATTATCGTGCCGGGCTACGGCATGGCGGTGGCCCAGGCGCAGCACGCTTTGCGCGAGATGGCGGATGGGCTGAAGAAGGCAGGCGTCGAGGTCAAATATGCCATCCATCCGGTCGCGGGGCGGATGCCGGGCCATATGAACGTGCTGCTCGCCGAGGCGAACGTCCCCTACGATGAGGTGTTCGAGCTCGAGGACATCAATTCGGAGTTCCCACAGACCGATGTGGTCTATGTGATCGGCGCCAACGATGTGGTGAACCCAGCCGCTGAAGACGATCCGTCGTCGCCGATCTATGGCATGCCGGTGCTAGAAGTGTGGAAGTCGGCGACGGTGTTGTTCAACAAGCGGTCGCTTGCGTCGGGATATGCCGGCATCGATAACGCTGTTTTCTACCGGGACAACACCATGATGGTGCTTGGCGACGCCAAGAAGATGACCGAAGAGATCGCCAAGGCGCTGTAGGGCGCGGCGCCGGAAAATCTAGCCTTTAGAAATATTAGCGGCGGCCACGCGGCTTGGGTGTGCGGGTCGTGCTGGGTCCGCCGCCACCACCTTCGCGCTGCGCCTTTTTGCGGGCGAGCTTGCGAGCACGGCGAATGGCTTCCGCCTTTTCGCGAGCGCGCTTCTCCGACGGCTTCTCGTAATAATTACGGAGCTTCATCTCGCGGAAGATGCCTTCGCGCTGCATTTTCTTCTTCAGTGCCCTGAGGGCCTGATCGACATTGTTATCGCGAACGACGACTTGCACGCGTCTCAGATCTCCGATTGGCCTTTGGGTTTTGGGAGTGGAGCGGGGGCCAAACAAAACCCTGACCGAAACCGGCTGGGTCCCGCATCCGGCGCCGATCTACCAGAAGAGAATGTCATTGTCCAGATGGGCTCAGCTTTTTGGGGAGAGACGGGTGACATGGCCCATCTTTCGGCCCGGACGGGCCTCGGTTTTGCCGTAGAGATGCACCGAAGTTCCGGGCTCGGCGGCAAGCTCGCGCCATTTGTCTATGTCGGCCCCGATTAGATTGGTCATCACCGCGTCACTGTGGCGCCCGGTATCGCCGAGCGGCCAGCCACATATAGCCCTGACATGATTCTCGAACTGGCTGACAAGGCAGGCATCGATGGTCCAGTGGCCTGAGTTGTGCACGCGTGGCGCGAATTCATTGATGACGAGGCTGCCATCCTCACGCTCGAACATTTCGATGGCGATGACGCCCACATGGCCAAGCGCTTCTGCGATCGCACCGGCGATACGCCGGGCCTCAACGGTGGAACTTGGCGGGATCGCGGCGGGCACGCGGCTGATGGCGAGGATGCCGTCCTGATGCACGTTCTCGACTGGATCGTAGAATCGTATTTCACCGCCCCGCCCGCGCACGGCGATGACCGACACTTCTCGCTCGAACCTCACCATGCTTTCCAGCACTGCCGGCACGCCGTGAATCGCGTGCCAGGTGCTTCCCGCCTCGCCCGCGTCGCGGATCGGCACCTGGCCCTTGCCGTCATAGCCAAGCCGCCGCGTCTTGAGCAGAGCTGGAAGTTTCAAGCGTGTCAGCGCCGCGCGGAGCTCATCGAGTGTCTCGACAGCAGCATAAGGTGCGACGGGAATGCCAAGCCCCGCCACGAAATCCTTCTCGGCGAGCCGATCTTGCGCCACGGCGAAGGACTTGGCCGGTGGTAACACCTGCGCCGCCCGTGCTGCGACCTCGAGTGCCTTAGCCGGCACGTTCTCGAACTCGCAGGTAACGACAGCGACCTTGCCGGCGAAAGCGGCGACCGCCTGCTCATCGTCATAGGCGCCGACGGTTCTGTCTGAAGCCACGGCGAATGCAGGAGCCGCCGCCTCATCGGCATAGATATACGTCTTGATACCGAGGCGGCTCGCGGCGACGGACAACATGCGCGCCAATTGACCGCCGCCGAGAATACCGATGGTGCTGCCGGGCGGCAGCGGTGTTTTGGGCATGCCTAAAGCATCTCAGCGACAGCGGCGGTCTGCGCCGCGCGCCAAGCGAGTACTCGCGCAGCAAGCTTCGTGTCACCAAGCGCGATGATTGCGGCGGCGAGCAGCCCCGCATTGGTCGCACCGGCCTCGCCGATGGCAAGCGTGCCAACCGGAACTCCGGCCGGCATCTGAGCGATGGACAGGAGGCTATCGAGGCCCTTCAGCGTCTTGCTCTCGACCGGCACCCCGAGCACCGGCAGTTCGGTCATCGAGGCAGTCATGCCGGGGAGATGCGCCGCGCCGCCTGCGCCGGCGATGATCACCTTCAACCCCCGCTTTCGCGCGCTTGAGGCATAGTCGTAAAGCCGTTTCGGCGTGCGATGGGCCGAGACCACGCGGGTTTCGTAAGGCACTTTAAGCTTATCGAGCACCTTGGCCGCGGCCTTCAGAGTCGGCCAGTCCGAGCGACTGCCCATGATGATACCGACAACGGGCTTGGTAACGCTCATGCTTTGGGCTCTTAGCGGTTAGGCCGGCGAAAGCGCGGAATTATAGGGTTACGTCCGGCTTGGCAAGGCAAGTCCGGCAAGCGCTATTTGTGGGCGGGAGGCGATAAGGCTAAGACAGAGGACATGTCCAGGGACGAAACCTCGCCTTCCCGTGTCAGCAAGCTCATGAGACTGTATCTTTTGGGCGCTGTCTTGATCGTCACGCCCATCGCCTTGAGCTACGGCATTGATCCCGCGAATATCCTGCCGCAGTTCCTGGACATCACGGTCGAGGGGACCGACCAGACGCAAATCTTCCGCGCGATGATGTGCCTCTATCTTGGTGCGGTCGTGTTCTGGGCCGTTGCCGCCTTCAGGCCTGACTGGCAGCGACCGGCGGTAGCCTGGGCGGTTATCTTCGCGCTTTCTCTTGCTCTCGGCCGGATCATCAGCCTGATCGTTGACGGTCCTGCCAGCCGGCTCCTCGACATCTATCTAGCCGTCGAACTCGCGGCAGGATTTCTCGGTCTTGCAATCCTCGCTTATGGGCGGCGCCGCATCCCTAGGCGATAATATCGGGAAGCAGTTGATCCTCGATACGCGAGATCTCGTCCTTCAGCGAAAGTTTTTTCTTCTTGAGCCGCTTCAACTGTAGGGCGTCCGCGCGGCCCGATTCCTCCAGCGCATTGATGGCGCTGTCGAGGTCGCGATGCTCCTGCTTGAGCCTGAGCAACGTCGCCCGAAGCTCGCGAATCTCCTCGCTCTCCATTGGGCGTCCCCTGCTCCTTTGCCTTATGGGACAGCGGAAAGTATCGTTGATGAAAGGGCTGTGGCGCAAGGGCCTGAGACCCGCAATCTGGGGAAGAGATATTGAGCGTGACAGTAGGGCATTAGACAAATCGCCGCCGATTTGACATGATGGGTGATCGGAGACCACTGAAAAGGAGGTCCGATATGGCGCTAGACGCACACCTCGTTGAGTTGTCAGAGAGGCATCGCGCATTAGATCGCAAAATCGAAGAAGAGTTAGCGCGGCCACAGGCCGACACGCTCAAGATCGCGGAGTGGAAGCGTCTGAAACTGCGTCTCAAGGATGAGATAGAACGGCTTAAGCACGAACAGAGCCACTAGCCGGAAGGCTCGACTTAACATGAGCGAGCCGGATCTTGAGCGTTGATCCGTGCGTTGACGCACGGTGGAGCGTTTTGGCAAAGGCCGTGGGATGCGAGGAAAGCGTCCCCGGCCTTTGATTTTCTAGGACTGACTTAGATCAAAGAGGCGAATGCAAACGCCCGCTATGCGAGATGAGGGAGATGCCACCATGTTTCGTCGACTAGGAGGATTATGGGGATTGTCGACGGTAGCCTTGCTACTGCTCGGCTTCGCCATGCCGGTGGAAGCTGTTGAAAAAGACCTGGTTGCCAAAGGCGAAGTCCTGGTCAAAGAGAATTGCGCGCGCTGTCACGCCATCAGCATGGAAGGTGATAGCCCGCATAAGGACGCACCGCCTTTCCGCACGCTCTCAAGCAAATATCCGGTTGGCGATCTTGCCGAGTCGCTTGCCGAGGGCATTGTTTCAGGTCACCCGGACATGCCGATATTCGTCTTCAGCGCTCACGATGTCGAAGCCATCATCCAATATCTCGAATCGATTCAAGAGACGCCTGCCGTGCCGTCCACCGAACGCTAATCCTCCTTCTTGCCGAACCTGATCTGAAATCGTTGTGCCTGAGACAAAGTCGGGTATGATTCTCGGCGAATGAATGGAAATATTGAGGGGAGGCGAAGTGTGCTCCGGAAACTTGTCCTGATTGCTGTATTCGCACTTATACTGACACCGTCAGCCTTGGCCGAAACGTCCGAATACGGCTCGGCCGAGGAGGCGAGAGCCTTGCTCGATCAGGCCGTCGCCCTCTTGAAGGCGGAGGGGCGCGGGGCGATTCCCCAATTGGATAGCGACAGCTTCCGGGATCGCGATCTCTACGTGTTCTGCTCCAATGTCTCCGATAGCGTTTCCGTCGTGCATCCCACAGCGAAGGGCGTGAGGATTTTGGACTATGAGTTCGGCAAGGAGGTCATGGCGAACGCGACCGAGGGCGAGGTCAAGGAGGTCGACTATGAATGGACGCGCCCCGGGTCGGAGGTTCCGGTCAAGAAATCCTCTTATTACACCAAGGTCGGGGATCTTGTTTGCGGTGTCGGCTACTACGTAAAGCCTTAGAGGGCTGGAATCTGCTAGCCTTAGGGCAGGGGGTACCTCCCATTTCACCCCCTCGGGAGGGGAGTTATATGGTTGACAAAGCATCGGTGAGTCCCCATATTGTCAAGTAGAGACAGGGGATTGACCGATGAACCTTACCGATCCGCGTTTCCAAGACCAAGAAAAGGCCCGCGAATGGCTCGAAATGCAGCGCTGGCCCGATGGCCCTTATTGCTCGCATTGCGGCTCCTTTTCCGTGACGGCCCTACAGGGCAAGGCTCACCGTCCCGGCGTGTGGCAGTGCAACGATTGCCGCCAGCAATTCACTGTGACTACTGGCTCCGTGATGGAGCGTTCCAAAATCCCGCTAAATAAGTGGTTGCTTGCCATGCATCTCATGGCATCCAGCAAGAAGGGCATCAGCGCCCATCAGCTGCATAGGATGCTCGGCATCACCTACCAGTCGGCATGGTTCCTCTCGCACCGTATCCGCGAAGCAATGGCCGATAAGAACCCAACACCGATGGGCGGCGAAGGCAAGATTATCGAAGCTGATACCACCTACATTGGCGGCAAAGAAAAGAACAAGCGCCTTGGCAAGCGCAAGGCATCCAACATCGGTGGCATGGGCAAGCAGATCGTCCATACTCTAGTCGAGCGCGGTGGGCGCTCCCGCTCACACCACATTGCCAATGTGACTGGCAAAACGCTTCGCCCACTGTTAGTCACGAATGTCAGCCGCAATTCAACACTGATGACCGATACGCACGGCGGCTATCACCGCGTTGGCAACGCGTTAGTGGTATTCGAGTAAGGCGGTAACTTGAGTCACTGGCCTCGTGTTGACGCACGAGGCCCTCTTTTTGAGTGATTCGGAGGCTGACTCTGTTCGCGGCGTAAGGCAATAATTTGACTCCACACTTTGTTCTCTTTTAACGCTTTTTTGTGGAGCGCCGCTTGCGGGACACACTCGTCGTCTTGGGATTCCCGATCTTCGATTCCTCGCGGGGCCTGTGAGGCATGGACAAGAGCTTCTTGGCCAGCTTCTCTAGGTCTTTTTCGTCTTGATTATTTCGCTTGTTCGCCATGAGAAAGATCGATCCGTTCGCCAGCCCAAAGAGGCGGCTCGCTCGCGCAAAGCAGCATATCAACAGACTCGGAAAGCGTATTCAAACGTTCTTCAAGAAACACCCAGCAGTTTCTACTATCGAGGTTGATCCTGATGGGTTTAATGTCCATTGCATTAAGTTTGCGCGCGATTTCCCAGACAGTTGGACCGACTCCGCCGTCGAGGCCATCGAGGCCCTCCGATCTACCCTCGACCAGTGTGGATACGCCGCTGGTGTCTTGGGCGGAATTACTAATCCCAAAAAAGCCTACTTCCCTTTCGGGGATACCCCGACCGAGTTGGACAACAATGTTGCCGGGAGATGTAAAGACTTGAGGCCAGAGATTTCGGCGCTCTTTCGCTCGTTCGATTCGCATGAGAGAGGGAATTACGCCCTCTGGGTCCTCAACAAACTCTGTAATGCCAACAAACATAGGCTTTTGATCCCAGTCGGAGTCTCCGCTGGAATGCACCTTCATTCGGGCGAAATCTCGGGCACGGGGGGTATCGGAGTCCGGTGGGAGCGCGACAAAAACCGCATCACATTCGCTAGGATCGCTCCTGGCAGCCATTTTAAGTACGATGCAAACATCGCCTTTCACATAGCTTTCGACCAGTTCAATGGGGTTAAAGGCGGCCCCGCAGTTGGAATACTCAATGCCACGGCGCGCGAAGTTCAGCGCGTCCTCCTGGCTACTGAAGCAGAGTGTCGCCGAATCGGAATTATTACTTAACTTGAGCGCCGGCCTGTCGTTTGCCTTATGAGGGCGGCTAAGATGCTTTGTCAACCATATAACTCCCCTCGGGAGGGGGAAAGAGTTCATTCGAAATTAAGCTTAACGATCCTATAATACCGGCGTATTGACATGCTGTTGCCGCCTTTTCCGGGCGAAATGGCGGAGGGTTTACGGGAGTACCGGCAATCAAAAAGCTCCTTATTTCGTTGTTGGCACTGGCCGCTACCGCCTGTGCCGTGATCTTCATGATCGTCAGTGCGCCGCCGCCCGCCAAAAAAGTGGTGAAGGCCGAGCCGCCGTCCCGCACGCTCGCCTACGAGCAGGCGATTGCAACGCCTCGTGCCGCCGATGAAAAGTCCTCGGATAAGGCACCTCCGCCACCGGAGGACAAATCTGAAGCGAAAACCGAAACTAAGCCGCCAAAACCGGCGGAGACTCCGAATGTCCCCGATGAAGCGCCTGCTCAAGACCAGGCTGCCGTCGAGCCGCCAGAAGAGCCGTCAGAGAGCGATGAAATGCCTTGGCTGCGGGATGGCGCCGGCGCGCCGCCGCGTATGGCAGGCGTACCGCCAGCAGGCCACGATCCTTACGCCCCTCAGCCGCCGATGGAGCAAAGCCACGACACTTGGGCGCCGCCAGACGAAGGGTCGATCAACGAGAATTACGATCAAGGCGCCGATCAGTGGGGCGGCCAGAACCAAGATCAGTGGGGCAACGATGCCTCGGACCAGGGTTACGACCAAGGCTATGATAACTACGATCGAGGCGCCACCGATCAGTGGGACGACCGGGGCAACGCGCAGCCTCGCGATCAGTGGGGCAATCCGCAGCAGCCTCAGGATCAATGGGGCAACGCGCAGCCTCGCGACCAATGGGGCAATCCGCAGCAGCCTCGCGATCAGTGGGGCAATCCGCAGCAGCCCCAGGATCAGTGGGGCAATCAACCAGGTCAATATGGTCAGAACCCCAATCAATGGGCTGACCAGAACACCGAGAGCGGCGAACAATGGGCGCAGGTCGTCCAATCCGGCGCAGAGATGCGCTCCAGCGCAGCCGACGACGCGCCGTCGCTGTTCGCCTTTCCCTATGGACGCAATCTGCGCGTGATATCACGTGACGGGGAGTGGGCCCAGGTAACCGATCCGCAAAGCTCGGCAACGGGCTGGATGAAGCTGCAAAACCTCGCGCCGACTGGCGCGCCGGGCCAGGGCTACCAACAGCCGCAGTATGACGCTTATTACGAGCAACCTCCTCAGCGTCGCCGCGGCCTGTTCAATGGCGGCTTCGCCGACATGATCAACCGCGCCTTTGGCGGCGGTAACTGATCCGACTCAAGTCCCTTTGAGGCACATGACGCTGCTGGCAGCGGCCAGTGGTTTAGGCTACCGCCTATTCAAGAAGAGCCGCACATAGCCGCGGCGCGCAGTCTTCCGCCGTCACGGCGGAATCGCCAGCATGATGCAGCGTACCTTGTTCGGAAGACTTTTTAGCCGGACTTAAGCCGGTGGTGCGACCGCAGGCTGGTGCAATTCCTGGCCAGGGTGCTCGCCATCATCGAGCCCATTGTTGCTTTGGTGGGCCGGCGTGGCGCGACAATTGGCGATGAGGACGGCGGAACCGTTACCATTCGCTTTGACGCCGGCCACGCGCCGCTCGCGTTCCACCGCCACGCGGGCTGCCTCGTTCTGTGTGTAAAGTTCCATATGCTCGGCGTCTTCCTCCGCTACCGCGGTCAGCGCCTCATCCATATAGAACTTGGCGGCAGGGTCGGCCTCGATCTTGCGGATGATCTTCGTCAGATGGCGCCAGCGCTTGGCGACCATCACGACTTTGCGGGCAATGTCGGCCGCGTAGCGTGCGTAGAAGGGAATGACCGGTTCGATCGGCAGTCCGGAGCGGCGGTCGGTACGGTGCTTGATGCGGAAGATGCCCCATTGCAGGGGATGCAGGCCCTCGATCGGTACGGCGCTCGAGAACCAGAACAGCACGGTCCGCAGCGAACGGAGGTTGATGCCGGTCGCATAGGCGCGGCGCATGATCGTCTCGAGATGTTCGTCGGTATAATAGATGCCCCAGGCCGTGCGGTAGGCATTGGTCCACTCTGCAGGCGTCATCTTGGGGTGCGCGGTGACGACGTGCTCGACATCGTATTTGTTCATGTCGGGGTCCATCCAGACCCCCTTCTCGTAGAGCACCTTGTGGTCTTCGGAGCCGGGCAGCGGCGTCAGCACGAAGAACTCGAGCATGTCGAGTGGGAGCTCTTTCTGGATGATCTCGAGGTCGTGCTTGATCGACTGTGGCGTATCGTTCTTGAAGCCGAGGATATAGCCGGCATAGGTCATGATGCCGACACGCTTCCATTCGAGCAGCATCTTGCGGTACTCGGTGATCTTGTTCTGCCGCTTCTTGGCCGCAATCAAATTGGCCGGGTTGATGTTCTCGAGTCCGATGAACACGCGGGTGACGCCAGCCCGTTTCGATTTGTCGATGAAGTTCGGGATTTTGTGGCAGAGCGTGTCGACCTGGATGCAGAAGCGTATGTCCATCCCGTCTTCTTCACGCAGCTTGATGATGCGATCGTAGATCGCTTCCCAGTCCTTGTTGCGCGCGTAATTGTCGTCGGTGATGAAGAAGCGATTGACCCCTTGCGCGTAGTTCATGCGCAGGATGTGCTCCACGCTGTCGGGTGTGCGGTAGCGCGACTTGCGACCTTGCACATTGATGATGGTGCAGAATGAGCACTGGAAGGGGCAGCCTCGGCCGGCGTCGAAGCTCGTCGTATTGCCGATCGTCCGCGTGACGAAATCGTATGGCAGGAAGGGGGGTGAGGAGACAGAGCCGATATCCGGCAAATGCTTCATGTGATCGTAGAGAGGCTTTAGCTCGCCGCGCCCCGCGTCGATGATCACTTCGTCTAGACCTTCCTCGGCCTCGCCGGCGTAAATGCAAATTCCGAGGTCCTGGGCGAGCTTGATGTCGGCTTGCGTATCTTTCAGCATGGCAAGGCAGCCGGACACGTGGAAGCCGCCGATCAAGACTTGGATGCCGGCCTCGCGGAAGGGCCGGGCGATATCGACGGCACGCGGAAATTCGTTAGACTGCACGCCGACAATGCCGACCAGGCCAAGCCCGCCATTCCGCTTGATGAGCTTTATGAGCTCGCGGTGTTTGACGCGCGTGTTGGTCTCATCCATGGCGTGGACATCGATGGGAAGGTCGGGGCCGAGCAATTGCCGCTCTGCGGCGCCGAGCGCGAGGCCGTAGACGGCAGCCAGCGAGTTCGACGGCATGGTCGAGCGTACCCACTGCACGACATAACCGTCGGCGTCGTAATGCGAGGGCTTAATCAGGATGAACTGAAAGCGCCGCTTCGCTACACCTTGAGTGCTGAGCATCCCTCGATCCCAAGAAGCGACCAATGCTGCGAAGGTCTGGTCTTCGCATTCGCCTCTATATGGACGCTTACCGGCTATTTTGCGTCCTCGACCCCCGAGCACTGCCGGACGGCGCCAGATTTTTCCGCATCTGGGCACCGCGTCCCAAATTCTCTTGCTATTCAACCACGTTCGGGGGCTGCGGTCCAATGAATAGGGGGTGAAAACCCCGCTCTAGACCGGGTTTAAGGGTGGATTTCCGCCAGATTGCCGGGCTGCGTCAAAGGCGGCGATATCTTTGGCCAGGAAATAATTGAGCATGGTGCGGATGGTGGCGATCACAGCTAGCTTGGCGATATCCTCCCAGGTTGGCGCCACTGCCGTGCGCAGGAGGTCGGCGGCCAACGCGAATTCTAGTCCGAGCAAGATCCAGGTGGCGAATTTCAGCCAGATCTCACGGCCAGTCATCTCGTTGGCATTGCGATTGATGATCGCCGTAATGACGCCGATCAAGGCCTGGAACGCGCCGAAACTCACAACAAAGACGGCGCCGCACTCGATGAGGAGTGCGATATAGGTCGCGGCCGCGTTGAAATGTTGTTCGATCGGTATGGCTATGCCCCCCTTTGCAAGATTGGCGCGAACCCGCCTGCCAATGCAAGTTTAAATGGATGAGACGTCTTCACACGTCTTTGGCCATTTCGCGCAACTTGAATTTTTGAATCTTGCCAGTCGAGGTTTTCGGCAGCTCAACGAACACCACGTGGCGTGGGCATTTGTAACGGGCGAGCTTCTCGCGGCACCAGGCGATGATGTCATCCTCCGTC
Source organism: Alphaproteobacteria bacterium (assembly GCA_016869535.1). Taxonomy (GTDB): domain Bacteria; phylum Pseudomonadota; class Alphaproteobacteria; order Rhizobiales; family Methyloligellaceae; genus Methyloceanibacter. The sequence continues at coordinate 110,524 of VGDX01000002.1, forward strand.
ACTTTGGCGCCCGACCGCATCTCGACGAAGGCGCACGGCGTCTCGCCCCATTTCGCATCTGGTTTGGCCACCACGGCCGCGGCGGCCACCGCCGGATGTTTGTAGAGCACGTCTTCCACCTCGATGGATGAGATGTTTTCGCCGCCGGAGATGATGATGTCCTTTGAGCGGTCCTTGAGCTGGATATAGCCATCGGGGTGCAGCACGCCGAGATCGCCGGAATGGAACCAGCCTCCGGCGAACGCCTCCTCTGTGGCTTTCGCGTTCTTGAGATAGCCTTTCATCACGATATTGCCCCGGAACATGACCTCGCCGAGCGTCTCGCCGTCGGCGGGGACCGTCTCCATGGTCGCGGGGTCCATCACGGTCAGGCCTTCCAGGGCGTGATAGCGTACCCCCTGGCGGATGCGCTTTAAGAGTTGTTCCTCTCTTGGCAGCTCGTCCCAGGCAGGATGCCATTCATTCAGCGTCGCCGGCCCATAGGTCTCGGTCAGTCCGTAGAGATGCATGAGATCGAAGCCGGCCTCGTCCATCTTGGCGAGTACGGCGGCGGGTGGAGGCGCCGCAGCATGACTGAATGAGACACGCTGTGGGAACTCCCGGCGCTCCTCGTCAGTCGCGTTGAGCAGGGTCGCCATCACGAACGGCGCTCCGGAGAGATGCGTCACGCCATGCTCGGCGATGGCGTCATACATGGCCTTGGCGCGGACCGAGCGCAGGCAGACATGCGTGCCCGAAAGGAGTGAAATCGACCAGGGAAAGCACCAGCCGTTGCAGTGAAACATGGGCAGCGTCCAGAGATAAACCGGGTGCTGGCTCATGCCGGTGGCGATGGCGTTGGCGTAGCACATCAACGCCGCGCCGCGATGATGATAGACCACGCCCTTGGGATTGCCTGTCGTGCCGCTGGTATAATTTAACGAGAGCGCGTCCCATTCGTCCGTCGGCATGGGCCAAGGAAAGTCCGGATCGCCATCCGAGATGAAGTCTTCGTAATCGAGATTGCCGAGCCGGCTGCCTTCGATGCCACATTGCAAATCGCGATAGTCGATGAGCAGGGGCTTCACCTTTGCCTGAGCAAGCGCCTCTTTGAGCACCGGCGCGAATTCGGTGTCCCCAATCAGCACCTTGGTGTCGGCATGATCGAGCATGAATCTGACGGCCGCTGAATCGAGTCTGGTATTGATGGCGTGCAGCACGGCGCCGGTCATTGGCACGCCGTAATGGACTTCGAGCATGGCCGGCGAATTGGCGAGCATCACCGAAACAGTATCGCCCACGCCGATGCCCCGCGAAGCAAGGGCCGAGGCGAGTTTACGGGAGCGTGCGTAAAGCTCCGCATAGGAGATGCGCTTATTGCCGTGGATGATGGCGGTATGATCGGGGTGTACACTCGCCGCCCGCTCCAGAAAGACGAGCGGGGTCAGCGGCTGATAGTTCGCCGGGTTCTTATCGAGGCCGGTTTGGTAAGGATTGGACATAGGCGTGGGTATGCTCCCTCAGCGCACCCTACCCAAGCTCAACCCCGACGATCAATTGTCCTTGTCCACGATTCGGCGAAAAACCGTTCCCTGCCGTCCTAAACCCTCAGGCGTGTTCCAGAATTTTCTCGGCGGTGGGAGTCTTCGGCTTGACAGGCTGAGGCGCCGGCTTTGCCGCTTCCTCGGCCCTCCGGCGCTCGGTTCTATATCTGAGGTCCTGTTGCGAGAAATAGGCAAGCGCGATGGCGAAGCCGGACAACGCACATAATACCAAGGTGAGATAGAAGATATCGACCCAGCTCATGGGGCACCTCCGGGATGTGTTCGAGGTGCCGAACATGCGGCCCCGCGTTAGGTGCCGCTTTGATCCGCATCAAAGTTGAAAATAGAGCGGGTTATTCCGAGGGAACGTCGTCGCGCTTCAGGTCCTTAAGCTTGGCGAACACCGAATCGGCGTCGGGTGTCTCCTCCTCTTCCTCTTGCGCTGACATAGCCTCACGCGCCTCCTGGGCGAGCGTTGTGGCCATGGGTGCCTCTGGCTCCGCCTCCGCCTCGGGCACTGGCTCAGGTCCGGCCATGGCGGCGGTGCTCTCTTCGGCTGGAAGCAAGGTACCGGCCTTCGGCTGTTCGGTTGCGCTGGCCGCTTTGCGCTCGCGTTCGAGGCGCCGCGCCGCCTTCTTCACTTCGTTGTCGAGATCGGTCTGCGAGCAAAGACCAAGCGTCACCGGGTCCTGCGCCACGAGGTTCGGCGAGTTCCAATGGGTGCGCTCCTTGATGGCGATGATGGTGGGCTTGGTGGTGCCCACGAGCCGCATAACCTGCGAGTCCTTGAGCTCCGGATGGTTCTTCAGGAGCCAGAGAATAGCGTTGGGCCGGTCCTGGCGTCGCGACACGGGCGTATAACGCGGTCCGCGTTTGGTCTTGACCTCGGGCACTTCGACCTTCGGTTCGGACAGCTTGAGGCGATGGCTCGGCTCCTTCTCGGCCAGAGCGATCTCCTCGCGGCTCAACTGGCCGGACGAGATCGGGTCCATGCCCTTAATCCCGTGGGCCACGTCGCCATCGGCAATGCCCTTCACTTCGAGCACATGCAGTCCGCAAAACTCGGCGATCTGTTCGAAGGTCAGCGAGGTGTTCTCGACAAGCCACACGGCAGTCGCTTTTGGCATTAATGGGATACGGTCCATGGTCGCTCTCTAAACCTTAAGGGGGTAGCGGGCGCTGCCTCCGCCCCCTCCGGCGAAAGAAGCCAACGAAATCACGTGAAGGGGAATGACCTCTATATAGAGGCTGCCGTCTCGCTAGGCAATTGTTGGATTGAACTACGCGTGAACGCGGCTCACCCCGCGGGTCTAGACGCGTTCCCCGGGTTCGGCTATCCCCGAGCGAAGGGGCATCTGCTGGCTATAGGGAATCGCATGGCGGCCGGTCTGCACGAGAACCTTAAACGGGAGCAGGACGTTAAGGTCGGTTCCAATCGAGCCTTTGGCCTTGTGATGGCCGTTGCATGTCTCATCATCGCGTGCCTGGGTCTGTGGTTCGATACTTCTTATTGGCGCTACTGGGCCATTACGGCCCTGCTGTTTGCGGGTTTCGCTTGGCTATGGCCAGGAGCTCTTGCTCCTCTCAACCGTATCTGGTTCTTGTTTGGCCTTGCCCTGCACAAGGTTGTGAACCCGCTGATTATGGGATTGCTTTTCTTTATCGTGATCACACCCATCGCCCTGTTGATGCGCTTATTCGGGAAACGGCCGCTGTCGCATGGATTTCAGCGTGACGCGGCGAGCTATTGGCAAGGACGGGACGAGAACGCTGCGCAGCCAGGTCCCATGACGAAACAGTATTGAGCCAATGGTTTCTTTCCTACACGAGTTGATGGAATTCATGCTGGTACGTAAAAAGTACTGGCTCATTCCAATCGTAGTCATGATGGTGATATTTGGCGGGCTTGTCGTGCTGAGCAAGGGATCGGCTGTGGCACCGTTCATCTACACAATCTTTTAGCCGAGCCTATTCTGGGCCGGTGCCCTAGCCTGGCTTTCTCGAACGGGCAAGTTCATGCGTATCCTTGGCATCTCGGCTTACTATCACGACAGTGCCGCGGGATTGGTGGTGGATGGGCAAGTAGTTGCCGCCGCGCAGGAGGAACGGTTTACGCGGCGCAAACACGACGATTCGTTTCCGCGTAACGCGATTGAGTATTGCTTGCGCGAGGGCAAGACCAATCTCGCGGAGTTGGATGCGGTCGTCTTCTACGAGAAGCCGTTTCTGAAGTTTGAGCGGCTGCTCGAGACCTATCTGTCGATCGCCCCGCGTGGGTTTCGCCAGTTCCTCATGGCCATGCCCATATGGCTTCGCGAGAAGCTGTTCCAGAAGGATCTCCTTAAGCGGGAGTTGCGCGCGTTCGATCGGGAATTCGATTCCACCAAATTACTTTTTTGCGAACATCATCTGAGCCACGCAGCGAGCGCCTTTTATCCCTCGCCTTTCGAGCGGGCCGTCATCCTTACCTCGATGGCGTCGGCGAATGGACCACCACGACCAGCGCGATCGGGCAGGGCAGCGACGTGAAGCTGCTAAAGGAAATACAATTTCCTCACTCGCTCGGCTTGCTCTATTCGGCTTTCACTTATTACACTGGCTTCAAGGTCAACTCCGGTGAATACAAATTGATGGGGCTGGCGCCTTACGGCGAACCGGTCTTTGCCTCGAAAATTCTCGACCACCTCGTCGACGTCATGCCGGATGGCAGCTTCCGGCTCGACCAGTCTTATTTCGATTATATGGGTGGCTTGCGCATGACCAATGGGCGGTTCGAAGCCTTGTTCGGCGAGCCGGTACGCGACCCGCAACAACCTCTGACCACCTTTCATATGAATATAGCGGCCTCGATCCAGGCAGTGACCGAGGAGATCGTCCTCAGGCTTACCCGCGCTCTGGCAGATGAGACGGGCGAAACCAATCTCTGTCTGGCCGGTGGCGTAGCGCTTAACTGCGTGGCAAACGGCAAGGTGATGCGGGATGGCCGGTTCGAGAATATTTGGGTGCAGCCCGCCGCCGGCGATGCCGGAGGATCGATCGGCGCTGCGCTGGCAGCCTATCATATGGAGCTTGGTGGACCACGAGAGCCTAGCCGCGCGCTTGACGGCATGGCAGGTAGCTATCTTGGTCCGGCTTATGACCAAGGCAGTATCGCCGAACTGCTGACAGGCGCCGGCGCCAACTTCGATATTCTCGACGATGACCAACTCTATGAACGAACTGTCGATGCCCTGATAGAGGAGAAAGCGGTCGGTTGGTTTCAGGGGCGGATGGAATTTGGCCCCCGCGCGCTTGGCAACCGCTCCATCCTCGGCGATCCGCGAAGCTCGACCATGCAGCGAACCCTAAATTTGCGCGTTAAATATCGCGAGTCATTCCGGCCATTCGCACCGGCCGTCCTGGCCGAGGAAGCCGGTGCATGGTTCGATCATGCCGGCAACTCGCCTTATATGCTCTTTGTCGCCGATGTGCGCGAGAAGCGGCGACGGAATATGACGGATGCGGAAAGGGCACTGTTCGGGATCGACAAGCTGAATGTGGTGCGCTCAGAAATCCCGGCAGTCACCCACGTTGACTATTCAGCGAGGCTGCAGACAGTACACGCGGAAACCAATCCTCGCTTCCATGAACTGCTGCTCCGCTTCAAGGCGCGCACCGGCTGTCCCGTGCTGATCAATACGAGCTTCAATATCAGAGGCGAACCCATAGTGTGCACGCCCCAGGATGCTTTTCGCTGCTTCATGGGCACCGATATGGAGGTGCTTGTCGTTGGTAACTGTTTTTTGCGCAAGGCTGATCAAGAACCGTCATTGCGCATCGACTACAGTTCGCTCCTTGAGCCCGATTAGTTAAGGGCTTTGTGTCTCACCCTTGGACAGAATGAGTTGCTGCCGCCAGCGGGTGAATACCGCGCTGGAGGCGATAGCATCGGCGGCGATGCCATGGGCCGTTCCATTCCAGTGCTTGTCGATGGTGCCGAAGTCAAAAGCGACAGCTTTCCACGTAAAAGCGCAAAAAAGAGCTTGTCCATGTCCACGACCTCAAATCCCGCCAGTCTGGCCTCGGACATGAAAAATTCCCGTATCTGCATGAAGTAGCTAGACTTTACCCTAGGATTATCGGTCGGGTGCCGGATACCATCGACCACGAATACGACCTGGTCGGGGCGCCATCCGGCGTACGTAACCATGTCGCGCAGAAAGGCACGTATGGCGTTCCGGGAACGCTCGAGACGTGCCGCGCCGCGTTTCCTGGGCGTATTGCCGACAAAGTCATCGGCCTTCGCCGGTCGAGTTATAGAGGGAAAGGTCGCCGAGAGAGATTTGAGTCTGTCCAGGGTCTGCAAGTTGAGCACCAGATATCTGAGAAGTGCACTTCTCTTTACGAGCTCACGGCCCCAAGATGGTTCATAGTCGACGCGTCTCAAAGTGAGCGTGCCGTCGGAAGTCTCGAAATAGTAATGGAAGCCCGGCCTTTGCATGTAGGCGGCGAGACTTTCGTCGAAATCGTTGCCGACGATGACGACGGCAAGAGCTTCGGCTCTCCACCACATGCGCGCATCCCTGGTCCATACGAGATACTGACTAAGTGGGGCGCCAGACGCGGCAAAGCTGTAGACGCGTCCATCCGGACCAACCAATTGCGCTAAGCGTCCCTGAATGGTTTCGGCATAGGGCACCATAGCCGCTTCGACATAAGAGTCGCCGATGACAGCGAAGAGCGGATCATCACTCGATCGGTCGTAATCCTGGTCGTTGACAAAGCCGGTATTGTTTACGCGCACCCTGTTTACTTGGGAAAAATCCCACCCTCGCGACCAAATCAAATTCTGATCCGGTATGAAGTGAAAGATTGGGTCGGACTCGTTTACCCGAGCTGCCGCTATGCCTTCATTGACGGGCATGAAGCGCAAAGCGATCTCGAAGACTATGAGCGGGATCAACACGCCGATGGTCATCGAGACGAGTATCAAGACGGCTTTACGCATGAGAAATGCCTAAGAACTCCGAGAAATCCCCGCATCTTTCACCGCGAGCATGACCTTGCCGATATGCTCGGGATCGTCGATGCGACGATGCGCACCCGCCGCATCGGCGAGCTGGAACGTCGAATCGATGATCGGCCTGACCTGTCCTTCGGCGATTAGAGGCCACACGCGTTGCTCGATCGCCTTGGCCATGCGCGCCTTCGCTTCCGGAGTCTGTGCCCGCAAAGTCGAGCCGGTCATGGTCAGCCGCCGCATCATCAGCCGCATCAGATCGATCTCGACCTTGGAGCCCTTGAGGAAAGCAATCTGCACGATGCGGCCTTCGAGCGCCGCTGCCTTGAGATTGCGCTCGATGTAATCCCCGCCGACCATGTCGAGGATGACGTCGGCGCCATGTCCATCGGTAATCAGGCGCACCGCTTCGACATAATCCTCCTCGCGGTAATTGATGGCGCGGACCGCGGCCAGCGCTTCGCAGTCTTTCACCTTGGCGGCGCTGCCCACCGTCGTCATGACTTTAGCACCGAGTGCCGTGGCGAGCTGGATGGCGGTGGTGCCGATACCGCTGCCGCCGCCATGCACCAATAGCCATTCGCCTGGCTTGAGGCCGCCGCGCTCGAATACATTGTGCCAGACGGTGAACACCGTTTCGGGCAGCGCCGCGGCCTCTTCGAGCGATAGCCCCCGCGGGACGGGGAGGGTGGTCGCTTCCGGCGCCACGGCGAATTCGGCATAGCCGCCGCCATTCACCAACGCGGCGACTTCGTCGCCTTCCTTGTAGCGTGTAACCCCAAGCCCCAGCGCCATGACCTTTCCGGCTACTTCAAGACCGAGGAGATCGGAGGCACCCTTTGGCGGCGGATAGAGGCCCTGACGCTGGAGCACATCGGGGCGATTGATGCCTGCCGCCACGACCTCGATCAGCACCTCGCCGGGTCCGGGCTCGGGTACCGGGCGCTCTCCTGTAACGAGAACTTCCGGGCCGCCGGCCTCCCGGGCTTCGATCACAGTCATGGTCTTCGGCAGCATCGGGCTTCTCTATCCTCCGGGGGATAATGACAAAAGGGATTAGCACGAGAACGCTCGATGGTAAGATACCCGCATGGACCTCGAAGAGCTTGAGCCGAAAAAGAAGAAGGGCCATGAGATCGGCGCCGATCTCGGCAAGCTCTCGGTCGACGATCTGAAAGAGCTGGTCGAGACGCTCAAGGCCGAGATCGCGCGCATCGAGCAGATGCTAGCCGCCAAGCAATCGTCGAAGAGCGCGGCAGAACAGGTATTCAAGCGTTAACCATAGATCGAGCTACGCTTTCTTTAGGTAAATCCCGGCTTAGCATTAACCCGTTGGTAGGGGATCGCTGTTAGGCTTCCCTTCATCCAGTCCTCTGGATCTGAGTGGCCTGTTCCACTCTGTTTGACGCCTCCCTGTTAACTTCCTGAGCCGCCGCATGGCGGCTCTTTTTTTGCCGGATTCGAAGGTTTAACCTTTGTGGGCGGAAGGCTGAGACGGGGCTTCCGCATGGCATATTATGCCGCCGGCTCAAGTAGCACGATTGGAGTGGCCGATGGCGGGGAGATCGAGAAGCGGAGATCGCGAAAGCGTCACCGTATCGTTCGGCGCCAAGTTTGCGCGCTCCGATCAATTCAAAACCGTGTTCCGCGAAGGCATGGCGCTGGTCGAAGCGGCGGCTACCTATCTCGACGGCGAGGGGCGCAAGGAAGCGCGTAAGCTCAGGCCGCCACATTCTCTCGCTTATGCCACCGAAAGCATGCGTCTCACCACGCGGCTGATGCAACTCGCCTCATGGCTTCTGATCCGCCGTGCCGTTAGCGAGGGCGAATTGACGCCCGAGCAGGCGGTTGAGGAGCAGCGCAAGATTAAATTGCCGATAAGGGGTAGCGATGCACCCGGGCGCGACCTTAGCTCATTGCCGGAACGCTTGCGCGATCTGGTCGAGCAAAGCGTCAAGCTGCAAGAACGCGTTCTTCGGTTAGATCAGATGCTTGATGTTGGCGAGATGCCGCCTACGAGCGAGAGCCATCATCCGCTCGAGACGCAGCTCTCGCGTTTGCGCGAGGCCTTCGGCAAAAGCGCCGAATAACTAGCCGCTATTTCAGGAAGCCTTCGTATTTCCGCTTGAAACGGGTCAAGCGTCCACCACGATCGATCAAGTGCTGACCGCCGCCGGTCCATGCCGGATGCGTCTTCGGATCGATGTCGAGCTTGAGCGTGTCGCCCTCCGCCCCGTAGGTCGAATAGGTGACAAACTCTGTGCCGTCGGTCATTACCACCTTGATGCGGTGATAGTCCGGGTGGATGTCCTTCTTCATGGGCTGGCCTTGCAATTCGAGGAATTCGTTGGCCCGAGCCTATATCGGAACTTTTTCCCGGATACAAGGCTGCGCCGGAAGGGCGCGGCATCTAGCCCTTCACGCCGGGCGCTCCCGCCCTTAAAGTCTGCCCCCTGAATAATCAGCTGGGCTCTTTTTGTGCAACTCGTAACACAGCAGCCGAACGGTCGAGACCGCCAGGCTTCAGCACCGCTGCATCCGCCGGAACAGGGTGAAACGCGCGCCTCGCTGCGTCCTCTCCTGGCATTTCGACCTTATCTTTTGCGGCACCGGCAAATGATCGCCGCGGCGCTGCTCGCGCTGATCGTCGCCGCGGTCGCTACGCTCACCGTACCGCTCGCCGTGAGACGGATGATCGATCTCGGCTTTTCAGGGATCGACCCGGAGCTCATCGACAAATATTTTTTTACCCTGATCGGCATCGGCATGATCCTCGCGCTGGCCAGCGCTGTCCGCTTCTACTGCGTAAACTGGCTTGGCGAACGGGTGGTCGCCGATATAAGGCGCGACGTGTTCAAGCATCTCACCGGCTTGAGCCCCGCTTTCTACGAAGTCTCGCATTCCGGTGAAGTGATGTCGCGCCTCACGGCCGACACCACGCAGATCAAGGCGGCGGCGAGCACCGCGATCTCACAAGCGATCCGCAATATTCTCCTTCTAGCCGGCGCGGGCGTAATGATGGTGGTGACGAGCCCCAAGCTGTCGCTGGCCGTGTTGATTGCCATCCCCTTCATCGTGCTGCCACTTGTGGCGTACGGGCGCTCCGTGCGCGCCTTGTCGCGTCACGCGCAAGATACTCTGGCGCAAGCCTCGGCCTATGCCAGCGAGAGCCTGGGTCAGGTACGTGTGCTGCAAGCCTTCACCCATGAGAAGGCGGCGGCCGCGCGCTTCGGCCAGGCCGTCGAGCGGTCCTTTGACGCCGCCAATGAGCGTACCAAAGCGCGTGCCGGCCTCACGGCGATTGCCATCTTCCTGGTCTTTGTCAGTGTGGTCGGCGTGCTGTGGTACGGTGCCCAGGACGTGATGTCAGGCGCCATGACCGGCGGCCGGCTCAGTCAGTTCGTGCTCTACGCCGTGCTTGCCGCCGCGGCCGTCGGAGGTTTGAGCGAAGTGTGGGGCGAGGTGTCCCAGGCCACAGGCGCGGCCGAACGCCTCGGTGAACTGCTTCAATCTCAGTCGCAGATCAAATCGCCGGCGCATCCTAAGAAGCTGCCCGAGCCGCCGCGTGGCGAGATCGACTTTCGCGATGTCTGCTTTGCCTATCCCTTGCGCCCTGAGACAGGCGCACTCGAACATATCAGTTTCCAGGTAAAAACCGGCGAGCGGGTAGCCATTGTGGGTCCCTCGGGCGCCGGCAAGACCACGATATTTGCGTTATTGCTGCGCTTCTACGATCCATCCCGCGGAGTGGTCGAGATTGACGGCGTCCCCGTCAATGAAGCCGAGCTTTCCGATCTTCGCAGTCGTTTTGCACTCGTGCCGCAAGAGCCAGCTCTGTTCGCCGATACCATCGCCGCCAATATCGCCTATGGCGCCGATGGAGCGACCCGAAGCGAGATCTTGGAAGCGGCCAAGACTGCCTTCGCGCATGATTTTATCATGGCCTTGCCGCAAGGCTACGACACCATGCTGGGGGAGGGCGGCGTGACTCTGTCGGCAGGGCAGCGCCAGCGCATTGCCGTCGCCAGAGCTGTGTTGCGCGACGCGCCTATCCTGTTGCTCGACGAAGCCACCAGCGCGCTCGATTCGGAGAGTGAAACCTTGGTGCAGCGTGCACTCGACAAGATCATGGAAGGTCGCACGACGCTTGTGATCGCGCATCGGCTCGCAACGGTGATGCGCGCCGATCGTATCATCGTGCTCGATCAGGGGCGCCTGGTCGAAGAGGGAACGCATCGTAGCCTTATGGAGCGGCAGGGCGTTTATCGCCGTCTCGCCACGCTGCAATTCGCCCCCGATGCTGCCGAATAAATTACCGTTCGGTGAGCTTAAGCTCGATGCGGCGATTCTGGCGCAAGGCATCGTCCGAGATGCCGACATCGATTGGCTGGAACTCGCCGAAGCCCGCTGCCACCAGTCTCTCGGGCCGTACCCCCTGCTGCATGAGATAGCGCACCACCGAGATGGCACGCGCGCTCGACAGCTCCCAGTTCGAGGGAAATTCCGGCGTGGCGATCGGATTGATATCGGTATGGCCGTCGATGCGCATGACCCAGGCAATATCCGGTGGGATCTGCCCCTCGAGCCCTTTAAGGGCTGCTGCCAGCTTGTCGAGTTGGGCTGAAGCTTCGGGCCTGATCTCGGCCGAGCCTGAATCGAACAGCACGTCGGACGGGAATACGAAACGATCGCCGACCACCTGGAAATCAGGACGGTTGCCGAGCGCGTCGCGCAGCTTGCCGAAGAAGTCAGAGCGATAGCGGGCAAGCTCCTGCACCTTCCTGGCGAGCGCCACGTTTAGACGCTGACCTAGATCGGCGATCTTCACTTGACTCTCTTTGTCTCTGGCCTCCGAGGCGTCGAGCGCTTCTTGCAGTGCGGCGAGCTGTAACCTGAGCGCCGCAAGCTGCTGGTTGAGGATTTCCACCTTGGCCAGCGCCTCATTGGTGATCTGCTTCTGCTCGTCGAGCTGGGTCCCGAGCGCACGTGCCCGATCTTCTGCCCCTTCTGTTTTTCCGCTGGCATCGCCCAGAAGTCCTGCCAGGCGCTGGGTTTCCTTATCCTTGTCGAGCAGAGTGGCCTGGAGCGCGGCGAGACTGTCCTCCACCGATTCTTTCTTTGAGCGTTCGAGTGCGAGCAACTCCGTCAACTGCGACAATTGCCGGTTCAGCCGCGACAGCATGGTATCCTTGCCACTCGCCGCTTGCGTGATGATGAAATTGGTCAACATGAATAGGGCCATGAGGAAGATCACCACCAGCAGCAGGGTGGAGAGCATATCGACGAAGCCGGGCCAGTAATTGGTGGCGAGCCGGCCGCGGCGGTTACGCGCCATGGCCATGACTATTTCCGCTCCTCGCGCGCAGCCGCCCGGGTTCTGTCGGTGATCTGCCGCAGCACCGTGGCCAGCTCATGCTGTTGCTGGGCCTGTTCGTCAGCCCATTCACGCACCACTTTCTGTTCGGCGCGCATCTGCCGTATCAATTTGTCGACGCCTTGGGCGAGGTCCTTCACCGCGTCGCCCGTGTTGTCGTTCAGCAGGCGCAGGTCAACCTTTTCATTCAGGTCCGACAGAGAACGCTGCATGTCGAGCAGCGTAAATCTGAGTTGCGGCGGCAGGCCGGCGGCGCCTTCGTCGGCCAATTGCAGTTCGGTAATGCCGGAGAGCCAGTCTTCAAGCTCGTTATAGAAACGGCTCTGGGCATGGCCCGCTTGCAGGTCGAGGAAACCGAGAATGAGGGAGCCAGCCAGACCGAACAAGGACGAGGAGAAGGCGATGCCCATGCCCTTAAGCGGTCCGGCCAATCCTTCCTTCAATTGATCGAACAGCATCACGTCTTCGCTGCCGCTTGTGTCGAGAGCGCCTATCGTGGTGCCGACCGTGCTTACCGTGTGCAACAGACCCCAGAACGTACCAAGCAGGCCGAGAAAGATGAGTAACCCGACCAGATATCGCGTCGTCTCGCGTGCTTCTTCCAGGCGCGATGCGACGGAATCGAGCAGCGATCGCATCGAGCCCGTGGCAAGCGAGAGATGGCCGGTGCGGTCGCGCAGCATGGTAGCCATGGGCGCGAGCAGTACCGGCGGTTTGTCCACCGCGATGCCAGGATCGGCAATGCGGAAATTATTGACCCAGTTGATCTCCGGATAAAGCATCAGCACCTGGCGGAAGGCATAGACGATGCCGACGAAGAGCACGGCAAGGATCAGGCCGTTCAGGCCGGGATTGGCCATGAAGCTCTGCCGGAGCTGTCCCGTCTGACCATCCAGAATGATCGAGAGCAGCACCGCGAGGATGAGGAAAAGCGCCATGCGCCACAGAAACACTTGCGGGCGCGTAAGCGTGACCCTGTAGGTTTTCGTTGCCATCTTCCGACGTGGTGGTCCGGATTGCGCGGGCGATGAGATTAGCCGAATAGTGTGGCAGGCAAAACGGCAACCTCAGGGCAGCCGACTCTCCCTTTTTCCTAATGTATGCCCGTGAGAAAAGGTTAAAGGGGGTCGTCCCGTTCCAAATTTTCGCGGAAGCGGCTCAGGCCGATCATGGCGTAGTGAGGTCGCTTTCCGCGCCGGCGGCCTTAAGAAGCTTGAGCAAACGCCTGTGGATGGCTTCGTTGCCGGCGACGATACTGCCTTTTTCCAGCATCTTGTCCTTGCCGTCGGCATCGCTGATAAAACCGCCTGCCTCGCGCAGAACGACAATACCTGCGGCAATGTCCCAGGGACGCAGATGGCGCTCCCAGAAGCCATCAAGCCGACCGGCCGCCGTCCAGGCAAGATCGAGCGAGGCTGCGCCGAGCCGCCGCACGCCGGCTGACGCAGCCATGACCGCTTCTAGCTCCTTGAGGAAAACGTCGTGTGCCGGGCGTCCCCGGTGAGGAATGCCCGTACCGAGTACGCAGTCTGAGATCTCAGCTCTGGCTGCAACCCGTAAACGCCGCCTGTCGTTCAGAAAGGCGCCCTTGCCCCGCTCGGCGGTGAAGGTCTCTTGGTTGGCAGGATTATAGATTAACCCCGCCACCAGATCGCCCTCTCGCTCCAGCGCAATGGAGATGGCGAAGATCGGGATGCCGTGCATGAAATTGGTGGTGCCATCGAGCGGATCGACGATCCAGCGATGCGTCTGGTCCGCGCCCTTCACTTCGCCACGCTCCTCCATCAGGAAGCCGTAGCCGGGGCGCGCATGGGATAGCTCGCTGTAGAGGATTTGCTCGGCACGCGTATCAGCAGCGGTGACGAAATTGGCAGGGCCCTTGAGCGAGACTTGAAGCTGCTCCACCTCACCGAAATCGCGCGCAAGGCTACGCCCGGCTTTGCGTGCGGCCGCGAGCATCACATTCATCAGCGCCGATGCTGGCATTGTCCTCGTCCAGTGCTAATCGGCGCGGCGGACGTAAGTGAGCTCGTTGGTATCGACGACCACTCGCTCGCCGGCTTCGATGAAGGGGGGCACCATGATACGCACGCCGTTTTCGAGCTTGGCCGGCTTATAAGATGAAGCCGCGGTTTGCCCTCTCACGACGGGATCGGCTTCGACAACTTCGAGTGTGACTTGATCCGGCAATGAAACGCCGATCGGGCGTCCCTCATGGCTCTCGACGTTGACCATCATGCCGTCCTGGAGGAAGGCGGCACGCTCTTCGAGGAAATCGCGCGGGATGTTGATCTGGTCGTAAGTGTCTGTATCCATGAAGGTGAGCATGTCGCCATCGGCATAGAGGTACTGATAGTCCTTCTGCTCGAGCCGTACGCGCTCCACCGTTTCCGACGCGCGAAAGCGTTCGTTGAGCTTGGTGCCGTCCAGCACGTTCTTGAGCTCGACTTGGGCGTAGGCCGGCCCCTTGCCCGGCTTGACCGCCTGCGCTTTGACCGCGATCCACAGTCCGCCTTTGTGCTGAATGACGTTGCCGGGGCGAATCTCATTGCCATTGATTTTCATCAGGTGTCAGGTTCCACGTGTCAGGGTGTCTGGTATTCGGTGTTAGCTATCAGCTATCAGGTTTTTTGACGCCTGACATCCGATACTGGACACCTATTCGGTCAGATGGCCGGAGCGCCAGGCATCGATCGACCGCTCCGCCTGAATGCGCTGATCGGCCGGAAGTCTGGCGAGCATGATGTCGAGGGAGAAATCGCTGACCCCGGCTGAGCGCGCGAGCAAATGCCATTTCGCCGCCTGCACCGGATCGGCGTCGAACACCACACCGTTGGCATAGAGCCGAGCCAGACGATTCTGGGCGACGGGGTTTCCCTGCTCGGCTGCCAGACGAAACAGCTTCGCGCCCTTCACCTCGTCGACAGTGACACCGTTACCCTTGAACAGCATCACGCCATATTCGACTTGCGCTTCGGGGAGACCGGCTTCCGCCGCGCGGGCGGTCCATTCCGCGGCCTTGGCCTGATCAATCGGCACGCCGCGGCCGAATTGATAGAAGGCGCCGAGATCGTATTGGGCGCGGGGATTGCCGGCTTCGGCCGATTTCTGCATCCATTCGACCGCCTTTGCCTCGTCGACGGGCCGGCCATTGCCATGCAGATAGATGAGGGCGAGATTGTACGCAGCGGCTTCGTTGCCCTGTTGCGCCGCCTGCTCGAACAGATCGGCGGCAATGCGCAAATCTTTCCGCACACCCAGCCCCTCGGCCACCAGAGATCCAAGCGAGAATTGGGCATTGGCGTCGCCAAGATCGGCGGCCTGAGCGTAAGCATCTGCAGCCTTGGTAAAGTCCTGGGCGACGCCGAGGCCTTCGGAATAGATCTCGCCGATTAGCGTGAACGCTTCCCTAGAGCCTTGATTCGCCTCCTCTTGCGCCAGTTCGAGGGCAGTGAGATAGCGGCCTTGCGCGTAGGCGGTGTAGGACGGACTTTCTGCCGCGATGGCCGGCGCCACGGCGAACGCCAATGCATACGCCGCAACGAGAAAGCCTGTACGCGCCTGAAGAGCGTTCACGCCGCTCTCCTCTCATCAGCGATAGCGTGCTCGATCTCGGCAATGAGACCTGTCGGATTCCCGTCCAGCCAAATCCTACGCGATGGCGCCACGAAGTCGGCTCCGAGCCTGGCAAGCCGGGCTGCATCGTCGGGTTTATCGATATTCCAAGCCACGCAAGGCACTACAAACATTTCCGCCCACCAAGAGATAAGGTTCGAACATTGCTCGATCGTTTCGATCCCTGACGGGACGGTGGCTCCAAAGGCGACATAATCGGCCCCCATCTCGGCCAGGCGTATGGCGTCGTGGCGGCTGAAAGCGCAACTTGCGCCGATACTTGCCTCCTTGCCGAGGCGCTCGCGAGCCTGTGTATAGGCTTGTGCGTCGGCCTCGATGTGCACGCCGTCAGCGCCGAGCCGCTCGGCGAGAAGTACGTCGCCGTCGATCAGACAGGCTGCTCCGGTGGCTTCGACAAGATCGATCAACCGGACGGCATGGATTTCATCGAGCGGCCCCTCGCCGGAAGAAAGCAACACGCAAGCTATGCGGGTATTTGACAGCGCTTGCGCGAGTTGAGATTCAATCAGTGCTGTGGAGGGCACCGGAAGCTGCAAGTAGAGTCGGCACTTAGGCTTCGCTTCAGCCATGATCAGATGGTCCCGCCGCGCTTCCGAATGACCAGACATAGGATTGTGTCTCAAATCATACGCTTCGCGGCACTGTCAATCTCTGGCCGGGGACAAGCAAAGCGATGGTCTGATCGCAGTTGAAATTATGCATTAACCCACCACATTATCGCCAGACCGCTAAGGCACAAAATCAAGCCGGTCACCTGTGGCAAGGGGCGCCTGAACGGAGGGAAAACCGCCATGACTCAAGCCGAGGCTCTGCAGCAGGCAACAAAAAGGCTTGATGTGGCGGTCGATGAGCTTGAGAATTTCGTCCGCCAGGTGTTTGCCGCGGGAGAAGGCGCTGTTTCTCTCGCCGAGATGCAAGAACAGCTTCGTTATCTGGCTGATGAGCGCGACCAGCTGCTTCAGGATCTCGACGCTGAACGCGAGCGTGTGCGGCGCTTGCGAGCCGCCAATGAAGACGTTTCCGGCCGCCTCGAAGCCGTGATGGGAACGATAAAAGACATGATGCAAGCAGTGCCGGGCTAACCGATAGAGCGGGGGTAGGCGATGGGACAGATCGACGTCACGCTCAACGGCCGCGCCTACAGGCTCGAATGCGGTGATGGGGAAGAGACCCATCTTTTCGAGCTTGCCGAATATCTTGGGACACATGTCGAGGCCATGCGGCGCAAATTCGGCCAAGTCGGCGACGACCGGCTGATCCTCATGGCCTCGCTCGTGGTGGCTGATGAGTTATGGGATTTGCGACGCCAGATCGAGGCGATGAAGACGACACTCGCTGAAGCGCGCCGCGACAAGTCGGCATCCGACGAATCAGCCAAGCACACGCAATCGGATTTCGCCGCTCGGATTAGCGCCGCGGCTGACCGCCTGGAAATGTTGAACGAGCAATTCGCCGCCGCAGGCGTTACCAGTGCGACGAACCGGCGCCAGTCGCCATAGCGAGCGCATTTCGTTAAAGTTCACATTGGCGGGCTGCAAGGCGCGTTAGGAGCACTTTTCCCAGGGCCCTATAAGATCCTATGGGAGCCGACCCTGGCGGGGATCGTGGTCTCCGTCATTTGGCGCCCACCTACTTATGTAGGGACACCCGGGATCTTCGCTCCGACGGCCATTGCGGCCCTGCCATTTTCCTCGAACTGGCGGCACGCGCCGCTATTAGGTATTGACGCCCGACAGGCGACCCTTCGGCATTGGATCGGCGGATTTATGCGCGTTTTGTTTCTAGGGGATTTGGTTGGACGCTCAGGGCGTTCGGCTGTCATCGATTCATTGCCGGGATTGCGGCAGCGTTACCGCGCCGATTTCGTCATCGTAAATGGCGAGAATGCCGCTGGCGGCTTTGGTATCACCGAACCGATCCTGAACGAGTTGCTTGATGCCGGCGCCGACGTGGTGACGACCGGCAATCATGTCTGGGATCAGCGCGAGGCTCTTGTGTTCATCGAGCGTCACGACCGGCTGCTCAGACCGATTAACTATCCGCAAGGTACGCCGGGTAAGGGTGTAGGCCTTTACAAGGCAACGAACGGCGCCGACGTGCTGGTGATCAACGCGCAAGGCCGCGTGTTCATGTCTGATACCGACGATCCTTTCCGCGCGATCGAGCATGAGCTCGAAGCCTGCGGACTGAAGACCGGTGCCGACGCCATCGTCATCGATTTCCATGCCGAAGCGACTTCCGAGAAGGAGGCGCTGGCGCATTTCGTCGACGGACGGGCGAGTGCGGTGATCGGCACGCATACTCATGTGCCGACCGCCGATGAGCAGATCCTGAATGGCGGCACCGCCTATATCAGCGATGTCGGCATGTGCGGTGATTTCGATTCCGTGCTGGGCATGGACAAGGAAGAACCGCTTTCGCGTTTCCTCACGCAGATACCGAGCGCGCGGTTTGCGCCTGCGCAGGGCGCGGCGACCATTTGCGGCGTGGGCATCGATATCGACGATGCGACCGGGCTCGCGCGCGCCATCGCCCCGCTCAGAATAGGCGGCAGGCTGTCACAGACCGAGCCGGCCTTCTTTCTGCCGGAAGCTTAGGCGGAGTGGAGTTGAATATGCGTGCCGTTCGCGCTTGTGCCGTTGATGCCGGCCGAGCGGCCATGCGCGAGAAGGCGCTTCAGGCAGAAGATTGCTTCGTCAAGATGAAGCAGAGCGACTTCCGCATCATAACATTCGTTGAACAGGGACCTGCGCGCCTTGGCGACATGCTCTGCGGCCTCCGAACAAAGCTCGGATAAGCTAAAAGAAGGCATGACTTCGTCATGCATTTTCGACTTCTGCTTCATGGTAGCCCTCATCGGTTACGCGGTACGCTGACCTTCAACTGTCAGGCCTTTGGGGTTAAGGCTTCGCTAAGAAAGATGCGGGGGCTTGATCGAAAGGCCGCCGACCAATAGGGAACGGGCATGGCAGGCCATTCGAAATTCAAGAATATCCAGTTTCGCAAGGGGGCGCAGGATAAGAAGCGCTCCAAACTGTTCTCCAAGCTCGCGCGCGAGATCACCGCTGCGGCGAAGATGGGGTTGCCTGATCCCGCCATGAACCCGCGGCTCAGAACCGCCGTGACCGCTGCGCGTGCGCAGAACATGCCCAAGGACAATATCGAGCGCGCCGTCAAGAAGAGCCAGGAGGCGGGCGGCGCCAATTACGAGGAGGTCCGCTATGAGGGTTTCGGCGCGGGCGGCGTTGGCGTCATCGTCGAGGCCCTGACCGACAACCGCAATCGCACGGCGAGCGAGGTGCGCTCGATCTTCTCGAAGTTCGGCGGCAATCTCGGCGAGACCGGCGCTGTGTCGTTCAATTTCGACAGGCTCGGTGCCATCGAGTTCGATGCGCGCGTTGCCACGGCCGACGGCATGTTGGAGGCGGCCATCGAGGCCGGCGCCGACGATGTCGAGTCTGGCGATGAGGGCCACACCGTCTATTGTCACCCCGACGAGCTGCATCAAGTGGCCAAGGCGCTCGAGGCACGTTTCGGCGAGCCGCGCAGCGTACAGATCGTGTGGCGGCCCAAGACCGAGGTGCCGATCGACGAGGAAACGGGCCAGAAGCTCCTGCGCATGATCGACGCGCTCGAAGAGTTGGACGATGTGCAGCAGGTCTATGCGAATTTCGACGTCGCCGAGGACGTGCTGCAAAGACTGACCGCTGCGTGAGATGGCAACCTCATGACGCCACGCCGTTCATCGACCAAGGCCGCACGCGGGCACCGAAAACAGCAGGCCGCATTGCCGGGCAACGGCGGTCTTGCACGGATCGGCCGTGCGTTCTGGAATACGATGGGCGGTTTGCGCGAAGGCTTGAGTACCGAGGCGGCGATCAAGCAGGAGGTGGCGATCGCGCTCATCGCTTTTCCCTTGTCATTTTTCATCGCCACCAATCTCTGGGTCTGGGTGGCGCTGATCGGCAGCCTGCTACTTTTGCTCTCGATCGAATTTCTCAACACCGCCATCGAGCGTCTGTGCAACCATCTCCATCCCGGGCGGCACGAGGCCATCCGCGTGACCAAGGACCTGGCCTCCGCCGGCGTATTCTTCGCCATTGCCCTGACGGGACTGATCTGGTTCGCGGCTTTGCTCGCGCGTTTCGGCTTATTTTGACGCATGGCAGGCCTTTGGCAGATCCGCGAATCCGAGACGGTCATTACCGGTAACGAGACGCTACTGGGGCAGAAGCATGTCCTGGTCGCACTGACACGCGTGCGTAACGAGGCGCTGCTGCTCCCAGATACGCTCGATTATCTCGCCGGCCAGGTCGATGCGATTCTCGCCTATGACGACGCCAGCACCGACGATACTGTGGCGATCCTCAGCGCGCATCCGAAGGTCGCGCTAGTCGTCGCCAACCGGCAATGGGAAGAGGACATTGCTGCGCGCAAGCTCGCCGAGGGGCGTCATCGCGGGCTCCTGCTCGGTCTCGCGCGCGAAAATGTGCCGCACGACTGGATGCTCTGCTTCGATCCCGACGAGCGCGTGACCGGCGATCTGCGTGGCTTCATCGCGAGACTTAGCGGACAGGATTGCGATGCGGTGCGGGTCCGGCTGTTCGACGCCTATATGACGCCCGACGATCACGCACCGTATGAATCAGGCCGTGCATTGCTTGATTTTCGCCGCTATTTCGGGCCCGAGGAGCGAGACATTCTCATGCTGTGGCGCAACCGGCCGCAGATCGTCTTTGCCGAAGGCGATGGGCGCACGCCGCGCGGCATGGAACGCATCACGACTGATCTTTACTGTCAGCATTACGGCAAGTCACTCTCGGTCGCGCACTGGGAAGAGACCTGCGACTACTACATCAAGCACTTTCCGTTCGACACTTACGGCAAGAAATGGACGGACCGCAAAGGCCGCGCGATTCATACCGAATCCGACTTTGGCAGGCCGCTCTATGCATGGGATGAGACCTTGTTCGCCAATGCCGTGCTGATGTGAGCGCCGCATCGATGCGACTCAGGCCTGCTTGCGCAGGGCGCGAGCCCGGCGGCGCGCCGTCGGCAGGCGCAGATCGACACGGAAGCCTCTCTTCAACGTCTCGAATGACAGCGTGCCTCCCCAGGCATCGGCGATGTCGTTGACGATGGCGAGGCCAAGCCCCGGAGCTGCTTCCCGGTTATGACGACTGAACGGCTGAAACAGGTAGTGCCGAGATGAAAACGGGGTGGCGATGAACGTCGTCCACTACGATGCGAAGTTCGCACAATTTTGACCCCAGCTCCCATTTCGGGAATTGCCAAGACATGGCAGCGCAATCGGCTTGAATCGGCAAATTTTCAGGCAAACGCTCTGCGGCAAGAAAAACGTAATGTACCGTACCAATTTCTTCGATCGGTCGGATGCCCCCATGTCAAAGAGAAGCCATATTCCAGTTTGCGTTGAAAATTCAATAAAGGAGGAGACGCTTATGAAAAAGATTGTAGTCGCGAGTCTGCTGGTGGTCGGTCTATCGCTGCCGGCTTTTGCCGCTACCAAGTGGTACGTCGTGGTCGATACCGTGAAGAATTGTTCCGTGGTCGAAGGCGGCACGAGCGCCGGTCTGACCGCAATCGGGAATAAAGACGGCTACGATTCCCCTGATGCCGCCGGCGATGCTCTGACCAAGTTCCGTAAAGACACCGACACGTGCGTGGGTGTCGTCGAGTAGCAAACGAATTTGAGGCGCCCGGTCATTCTGGGCGCCTCTAATCATTCCAAGCTAGGGCTTAAACCAGGCAGCAAACGGCCTGAAGAGCGAAAAGCGGCACTCGCTCCGTTGGCAAGCGCAGTGGCCTTTCCTGCTCGCGCCGCATGATGCGGTAGCAACTGCACGTCAAGTTTTCGAGACGTACGCGGTCACGAATGCGGATCAAACCGCGCAACCGTGCGAGCACGCCCCTGCGTTCGAAAGATTTTATCGTTTCCGACACGGTCGCTCGCCTTACGCCGAGCGTGCGAGCGAGCAACGCTTGAGTTACCGGGAGCTCACTGCTGTCAATGCTATCCTGTGCCGTAAGCAACCAGCGTGCCAGGCGCTGTGAAAAAGAATGGCGCAGACTACATGCCGCCGATTGCGAACTCTGCATGAGGGCGACATGAACGTAGCTGAGCATTGTCGTCCGGAGCATCGGCAACTCATCGATGAGCGCATTTATGTCATCGACGCTGATCCTCAGAGCGTGGCCGCCAACGCGGACGACATGGCGGAGCGGCGAGGAATTCACACCGAGAACGGCGGGGCCGCCGACCACACCCTCGCGTCCGATCAGCCAGACTTCGACCGCGTCACGCTCATCTGCCGTCGCCAGGACGGAGACCAGACCTTCTTCAATGAAATAGAGATGCTCGACGGGAAATTTGGCGTGCTGGATAACACGTCTCGGAACCAGAGGTACGGTTTCGAGAAACGGCCTCAGTCTTTCCAAGTCCTGCCGGGGTAGCGACCGCAAGAGACGATTTCGGGGACCGGCAGAATCGCTTCTCACTCCGAACATCCCCTGCATCACGAATGACCTCAATGCGATGTCTGGAAACAAGATATTTGAACTCTGGCATCTTTCAAGCTGTTACTGGTCATATCAGCAAGGATCGTTCTCAATATTCCCGAAAAACGTACCTTTTGCGTGGCTGCCAGATTCACGCATCGGTTCGGAACTCTCCGTAAGCCTGCGCATTCAGTTTGATCGGCCTCATGGCAGAGAGAGGCCAGCCCTGAAGAATGGGCATGATGAAGGGAGGATGGCCATGGATATGACTGGAATCCATGACTACGCGCGGCGCTTCTTGAGTGCGCACGGTGAATTGGCGGAATTTGAAGCAGCGCAGAGGGCCGCCGAATGCGACCGGCTGCACGACAGGGCACAAGCCCGCGATTGGCGGCGCATTCAAGCCGCAATCAGGGAGATGCGCGGCCCGTATGTGAGCTGATTGGACGCTTGCGCGGCGCGGAACGCCCCTTGCTCTTTTTGGGTTTCTTGGCGCGCGGCGAGGCTTGATCAGAGTCTTGCGGTTCGGTCTGCACGACCGGCAATGCGGCATGCAGCGGTTCCACGGCGGTCAGTGCGGTAGAAGGCTCTGGCGTCTGCCTCTGCCGCATATCGGTCAGCAAGGCTGGACCTTTCGGCGCTCGAGACATTTTCCGGCTCTTCATGGCGACCCGCATGGAGATTGCAGCGATCGCGCCAAAGGTCGCGCGAAGCAACGCCGCGCCTGTTCTGCCGAGCCAAGAGGCAGCGGCAGAGAACCATCTGCCAAGATCGAGCGCCAAGGCTTTGCCGTTTGTTACGGACCATGCGGCAGCGATCACGGCGGCATGGGCGGAAGCGCGCGCGAGCCTCTCGGCATGGACCTTGGTCGTTGCCCACCAGATGGTGAACTGCTGCTGCGATTGAAGCGCGAAGGTCCGAAGCCTGACCGCAAGCCAGGCCGAGGATGTCGAGATTGCCGCGCCGGTCTTGCGGGCGGCGATACCGCCCTTTTCCTGAAACCAGGCCCAGAGGGTGGCGAGGCCTCGGCCGAGTGCGAGTGACAAAGCTCGCAATTCCAACACGAGCCAGACGAATGCGATGACTATGACTTTGGCTAAGGCGCGGGCATAAGGAGCTGCCCATGTCACGCCTCTTGCAACGAGATCACGGAGATAGAAGAAGGCCGCCTTGGCATGCTCCCACAAGAACTGGGCCGCCTCCTGCACAAAGTGGAATGTGAGCAGCGATACGAGTCTTATGACTCGGACAAGGCTTCGCCGGTGAAGCTCTAACTGGTACATCACCTCCTGGCGCTTGAGCCGGCGCTTGTGTTTGATCTCCGCGCTGCGATTGCTCTCAATCCAACGATAATGCTGAGTGAGATCGTCGCTGACTGAGGCTATGAGATGTTTGGAGCCGGCGATGTCGGTATGGGCGGCGTCGATCGGATCGAGCGCCCTGGATGCTGGGGTGATTGCCCTCTTTGACTCAAAACCAGGTTCCGTCCGCCGGCGTCTGAAGATCGCCATGACTGTGATCCGGATTCTCCCCGGCCTAACGCCAAAGTCATATCGGCCGTTTCCAACGCTCCCCCACGCGACTCACAGCCATGACCCTAACTGCCGAATGCTGACCGGCCAAGTCTTGTTGACACCCTGATTAAGGGTGTCCGTGCTACGATTCGCGCATGACCCAAGCGATTCGCATTATCGGTATCGATCCGGGGCTCAGGTGCACGGGCTGGGGGGTCATCGACACCGACGGCACGAGGCTCGGCTTCGTGGCTTGCGGCTCGGTCGTCTCCGACGATGGCGCGAGCCTCGGGCTGCGATTGCGCCAGATTTTTGACGGCTTGCAGGCGGTCCTGGTCGACCTTTCCCCCAAGGAAGCCGCCGTGGAACAAACCTTCGTCAACCGGGATGCGGCTGCCACGTTGAAGCTGGGTCAGGCGCGGGGCATCGCGCTTTTGGTGCCGGCCTTGCTCGGTCTGCCCATCGCCGAATACGCCCCGAATGCCGTGAAAAAGACCGTGGTTGGCGCGGGGCACGGCGACAAGGGCCAAATCCGCGCCATGGTGAAATGCCTGCTGCCGCGCGCGAGATTCGACAGCGCCGATGCCGCCGATGCGCTTGCTATCGCCATCACTCACGCCCATTCGCGCCCCTGGGCGCGGGTCGAAGCGGCCATCATGCTCGGGACGGGAGCGGCGCCATGATTGGCAAGCTGAAAGGCCGCATCGATTCCATCAGCAGTAACACGGTGATCGTCGATGTCGGCGGCGTTGGCTATGAGGTTACAGTTGGGTCGCGCACCCTGACATCGCTGCCGCCGGCCGGCGAGGCGGTGACACTGGCCGTCGATACCCATGTGCGGGAGGATGAGATCAGGCTTTATGGCTTTACCACCGAGCATGAGCGTGCCTGGTTCCGCGCCTTGCAGTCGGTGCAAGGGGTCGGCGCCAAGGTCGCGCTGGCCGTGCTCGGCACGCTGTCGGCCACAGACCTCGCCAATGCCGTGGCGCTGCAGGATAAGTCGCTGGTCGCGCGCGCGCCGGGCGTTGGTCCGAAGGTCGCCGCGCGCATCGTCGCCGAATTGAAGGACAAGATGCCCCAACTCGCGCCGGCCATCAGGGCTGGCGGCGGTCTAGCGCCAGTTACAGCTCTGCCCGAAGGGCTTGCCGCGACCGACGCGGTTTCGGCGCTCACCAATCTCGGTTATGCCCATGGCGAGGCGGCCGCTGCAGTTTCGGCGGCGATCGGCAAGGCGGGACGCGAGGCGCGGGCCGAGGAGCTGATCCGGCTTGGGCTTAAGGAGCTCGCCCAATAATGGCTGAGAGGATGCTTCAAGCGGTCAGGCACGACGAGGACAAGAGCGAGACCTCGCTCAGGCCGCAAAGCTTGAGCGAGTTCATCGGCCAGGCCAAAGTCTGTTCTAACCTCAAAGTGTTCATCGACGCGGCGCGCGCGCGGCGCGAGGCGCTCGACCATGTGCTGTTCGCCGGACCTCCAGGCCTCGGCAAGACCACGCTCGCGCAGATCGTGGCACGCGAGCTTGGGGTGAATTTCCGCGCGACCTCGGGCCCGGTGATCGCCAAGGCGGGAGATCTCGCCGCGCTCCTCACCAATCTCGAAGACCGCGACGTGCTGTTCATCGATGAGATCCACCGGCTCAGCCCGGCGGTCGAGGAAATCCTCTATCCGGCCATGGAGGACTTCCAGCTCGATCTCATCATCGGCGAGGGGCCCGCGGCGCGCTCGGTGCGCATCGATCTCGCGCGTTTCACTTTGATCGGCGCCACCACCCGCACCGGATTACTTACCACGCCGCTCAGGGAACGCTTCGGCATTCCCATCAGGCTCGAATTCTACGAGGTCGGCGAGTTGGAGGAGATCGTGCGTCGCGGCGCCCGTCTCCTCGGTCTGCCGCTCACGCAGGAGGGCGCGCACGAGATCGCCCGGCGCGCGCGAGGAACGCCGCGCGTGGCAGGACGCCTACTACGCCGCGTGCGTGATTTCGCTTCCGCCGATGGCGCAAATGCCATCGATGCCAAGCTCGCCGACAAGGCGCTGTCGCAGCTCGAAGTGGACGGACGGGGACTAGACGCGCTCGATCACCGCTATCTACGATTGATTGCCGTGAACTATGGCGGCGGTCCCGTCGGCATCGAGACAATTGCCGCGGGCCTGTCCGAACCGCGCGATGCCATCGAGGAGATCATCGAGCCTTATCTCTTGCAGCAGGGTTTCATCGCCCGCACGCCGCGCGGCCGCGTGCTCACCGCCCATGCCTACGCCC
Source organism: Alphaproteobacteria bacterium (assembly GCA_016869535.1). Classification (GTDB taxonomy): domain Bacteria; phylum Pseudomonadota; class Alphaproteobacteria; order Rhizobiales; family Methyloligellaceae; genus Methyloceanibacter. The sequence goes on from VGDX01000002.1 coordinate 136,352, forward strand.
ATCTCGGCCTCGATGTGCCGGCACAGGCGATAGCCCAATTTCCCCTGTTTAACGGTGGCGACGAATCGTGAGCGAGTGGCCCGATCTCGCGGGGCGGATCGAGGGTGATACCCATATCCTTCCCGTCCGTGTATATTTCGAGGATACCGATTGCGGCGGCGTCGTCTATCACGCCAATTTCCTCAAATTCTGCGAGCGCGGCCGCTCCGACTTCATCCGCCTGCTCGGCATCGACGCGACAAACCTTGCCGATCCGGAGCAAGGCGAGCCGGCCATTTTCATCGTGCGCCGGGTGGAGATCGATTTCCTGAAGCCCGGGCGCATGGATGATGTACTCGAAATTGTGACCACCTGCGCGGAGATCGGCCGCGCGAGCCTCACCCTAGATCAGCAAGTGCGGCGCGGCGATCAACCCCTGGCCAAGGCCAAGGTAACGGTGGTGCTGGTCTCATCGTCCGGCAAGCCGCAGAGGATCGGACAATTGGTCCGCGGCGCGCTTCAACGTTTCGTTAACCCTGAGCGTGAAACTTAAGACGACCGGTAAAGCGTCCGCTTGTACCGGGGTGCGACCGCCGGTCAGCGGCCGCCGACAGCTCACGCCATGAGGCCCTCATGACTCCGCCGGATGTCGCCGCCGATCTCTCGCTCATCGAGCTGTTCAGGAACGCGCATCTGATCGTTCAGCTTGTGATCGTTGGACTTCTGCTCGCCTCGATCTGGAGCTGGGCGATCATCATCGAGAAATGGTTCCTCTTCGCCAAGACGCGCAAGGAGACCGACAAGTTCGAGCAGGTATTCTGGTCGGGCCAGTCGCTCGAAGAGCTCTACCAGGCTCTCGCGGCGCGGCGGAATACGGGCGTTGCGGCGCTGTTTGTCGCGGCCATGCGCGAATGGAAGCGTTCGACCGAACGTGAAGGGAGCGACCGCGGATCACGGCCGATGCCCGGCGTTCAGCTCAGGGTCGAGAAGGTCATGGACGTGAGTATCTCGCGCGAGGTCGAGCGGCTCGAGCGCCGGCTCACCTTCCTCGCCACCGTCGGCTCGACCGCGCCGTTCGTCGGCCTGTTCGGCACGGTGTGGGGGATCATGACGAGCTTCCAGGCGATCGCCGCGAGCAAGAATACCAGCCTCGACGTGGTGGCGCCGGGCATCGCCGAGGCTCTGTTCGCCACCGCGCTCGGCCTGCTCGCCGCCATTCCGGCCGTGATTTTCTACAATAAATTCAATACGGAAGCGGCGCGCTACGCGGCCCGCCTGGAAGGCTTCGCCGATGAGTTCAGCGCCATCCTGTCGCGGCAGATCGACAAGTCGAGGTAACCGAAGAGATGGGAGCGGGACTGCAACTCGGCGGAGCACTTACAAGCCGGCGCGCACGGCGGCGTTCGAGCCAGCCGATGAGCGAGATCAATGTCACGCCCTTCGTCGACGTCATGCTGGTGCTGCTCATCGTCTTCATGGTGACGGCGCCGCTTCTCACCGTCGGCGTCGACATCGACTCCAAGGCCGGACCGGATATCGAGTTGCCTAAGACCGAGGCGGGACCCATCACGCCTGAACAGTCGCCGCTCAGCATCACCGTCGATCAGCAAGGCAAGATCTTCATCCAGGATACGGAGATCGGCCTCGATGAGCTTGTGCCGAAGCTGAAAGCCATCCGCGATGCCGGTGGCGGCGCGCAAGTTTGGGTGCGCGGCGACAAGAGCACCTCCTACGGCAACGTCGCCAAGGTGCTGGTGCGGATCAAGGAAGCGGGTCTGCCGGTGACGCTCGTCACCGATCAGCTCGATCAACTCTGACGAAATTGGTGAGCGTAGAGCGTCATGGGCAGAAGCACCCTCATCTCGGCGGCGCTGCATGTGGCGATCCTGATCTGGGCGCTCGTTGCTTTCCCGTCGGGTAGCGGCTCACCGCTCGTCGCCATTCCCGTCGATCTCGCCACGCCGGCGGACATCACCAAGATCAAGGCCGGCATGAAGGACGCTCGAGACGAAGCGCCTTTGGCAGGTCTGCCAAAGGAGCAAAGGCAGGCGGCCGTGAAAGAGAAGACGGCGGAAACCGCACCGGAAAAGCCGCCGGTTTCCCCCGAAAAACCCAAAGATCAACCAAAGCAGCAGGCGGCTGACAACAAGCTCGCGGCTCAAGCCAAGGCCACGCCGCCGGTGCCCAAGCCGAAGCCTGCCGCACCTGTAAGGAAGAAACAGAGCGAGACCGATCGCATCGCTACCTTACTCAACAAGCTGCCGAATGAAGTCGAGGAGCCGAAGCCGCAGGAAACGGCAGAGGAGACGAAGCCCGTACGCGGGCAGACGGACGGCGCGCAGATGACCATGTCGGTCAATGAGATCGACGCCTTACGCGCGCGCATCGCTCAATGCTGGAACCCGCCGCCAGGGGGTCTCGGCGCGGAAGAAATTACGGTGAGAATCAGACTCAAGCTCAATGAGGATGGGACCTTGGTCGGCTATCCGACTATCGCCAACAGCGGCACTTCGCCCTTTTTCCAGGCCGCCGCCGACAGTGCCGTCCGCGCCGTGTTTCAGTGCCAGCCTTATGCATTGCCAAGCGAAAAATATGCGCTGTGGCGCGACATGATCCTCAATTTTGACCCAAGCGACATGTATCGGAGCGGCTAACAGCCGATTCCCGAACATCATGTCCCGCAGATGATCCGCACTCTTTTGCTCATTCTGATTGGTTTATCTGCCGCCATAAAGCCGGCAGGAGCCGTGCTCGAACTCGACATCACGCAAGGCAACATCCAGCCGCTCCCCATCGCCATTCCCGATTTTGCGGGCGACGGTTCGATCGATCCGCAAGTCGCACGCGAGATCTCCGAAGTGGTGGCAAACGATCTCCGCGCCTCTGGCTTGTTCATTCCGATCGACCAGGCGGCCTTTATAGAGCGCGGCGTGAACATGGATCAGGTGCCGAATTTCCAGGACTGGCGCGCGGTCAACGCACAGGCGCTCGTGGTCGGTCGTATCGGCAGCGGCGATGGCAGACTGGTCGCCGAGTTCCGCCTCTGGGACGTGTTCTCGGGCCAACAGCTCACCGGCGAGCAATTCTTCGCCCGCCCCAAGGATGCGCGGCGCATCGGCCATATCATCGCCGACACGATCTATGAACGCATCACCGGCGAGAAGGGCTATTTCGACACCCGTGTCGTGTTCGTCGACGAATCGGGCCCCAAGGACAAGCGCATGAAGCGTCTAGCCATCATGGATCAGGATGGCCACAATGTCCGTCTCCTGACCACGGGCAACGAGCTTGTACTGACGCCTCGCTTCAGCCCATCGACGCAGGAAATCACCTACATGTCGTTCGAGGGCGAGACCCCCAAAGTCTACCTGCTCAATATCGAGACGGGGCAGAAGGAGATCGTAGGGTCCTTCCCGGGCATGACCTTCGCACCCCGTTTCTCTCCCGACGGGCAGCACATCATCATGAGCCTCGAGCAGGGAGGCGTGTCGAACCTGTACGCCATGGACCTGCGCAATCGCAGAACCATGCAGCTCACCAATATCGATGCCATCAATACGGCGCCCTGCTACGCGCCTGACGGGCGTCAGATCGTATTCGAGACCGACCGTGACGGCTCCAAGCAGCTTTACGTCATGAACGCCGACGGCACCGATCAGCGCCGGATCAGCCGGGGGGAGGGCAGCTATTCGACCCCGGTCTGGTCGCCGCGGGGCGATCTCATCGCTTTCACCAAGACACTTAGAGGCCAGTTCCTGATCGGAGTGATGAAACCTGATGGCTCGGGCGAGCGCATTCTGACCGAAGGGTTCCACAATGAGGGCCCGACCTGGGCCCCTAACGGCAGGGTCTTGATGTTCTTCAGAGAATCACCCGGCTCAGGCGGCGGTCCACGGCTCTATACGATCGACCTCACCGGCTATAACGAGCGCCAGATCGCCACCCCCGCCTTCGGCTCGGATCCCGCCTGGTCTCCCCTGATAAATTAGCGCATTTTCGCCCCTTCAGCCGGCTCTGCGGCCAATATGCAACAGTGGCTTACTCTTTATTAAGCAAACTCCGTCAGGCTGTTAACCATGCTTGCTCAGGGCCTTTCGGGGCGATAGCCTGACCAGGCTGGAGGATGAGATTCGGCGTGGCATTTTGGCATCTATGGCCGAGAAAACGGTCGCTAGACGGTAGTCCTGTCTTGATCTGAAAAGGCCGCACCGGTACATGCAAAGACGGCTACTGCGGTTTAACAAAAGGAGAGAAGACCATGCAGGGTTTGAAGGGCGTTGTCATCGTCGCCACGCTTGTGGCCGCCACCGTCGCGCTTGGTGGCTGCTTCGGCCATCACGAAAAGGCAGTCGTGACCGAGCCTCTGAAGCTTGGATCAGCTGACGTCGTGGTCGAGCAGGTTGTTCGCGTCTAACCTCGCGACCTAGGAAATTCGCGCGGAGGGTATCTTCCGCGTAATGGGACATGGATGCCGGAGCGCCGTAGCTATGCGGCGGCGTTCCAGGCATCCCTTCCTTTTTGGCTCCCAGCATTCCGCCGGCCCGTTCCGCGGGCATGTAGGAAATCGTTAAGGAATTGGCCCTTACGATTTTCCTAATTTTTGGCGTGCGGGAGTCCCTTAAGTCATGCGTGCGAAGGCTCGGATTGGCTACGCCTGCAGGCTCGCGGGCGTGGTTTTGGCCGCTTTGCTGATTGCGGCCTGCTCGCGGGAAACACAGCCTCATCAATACGGTCTCGGCGGCGAGGGTCCTGCCGCTCCGGGGTCGGCCCGTGATTTCGCCGTCAATGTCGGCGACGTCGTGCATTTTCAGGTGGACAGCTGGGCGCTCACAGGCGAGGCGCAATCGATCCTGCGCAATCAGGCGCGCTGGCTCAGTCAATATCCCCAATACCGCGTGACCATCGAAGGCCATGCAGATGAGCGCGGCACGCGGGAATATAATCTCGCTCTTGGCGCTCGCCGCGCCACAACGGTGAAGTCCTTCCTTGCCCAGAGCGGGGTCAATGGGGGACGCATCAAAACCATCTCCTACGGCAAGGAGCGGCCGGTCGCGACCTGCGACGACATCTCTTGCTGGTCGCAGAACCGCCGCGCGCAGACGGTCTTGAACAATCAGGCCGTGGCCCGCAACTACTAGGCAGACTCGTCAAGCCGGCGAAAGCCGGTTTCCAGACTGCAATTCCGACATGCATCCGCCTGGATTCCGGCTTACGCCGGAATGACATGGTAATGGTATGAGTAAGCCCATGAACAACGCACCCATCACCGACGCTGAGACGCGGACGCTGTTCGCGCCGCTTGCGTCTTACCCGCATCTCGCGCTCGCCGTATCTGGCGGGCCTGACAGTGTCGCGCTGATGCATCTAGCCGTGGGTTGGACGAGATCGCATGGCGGCAGCCCGAAGCTCAGCGTGCTCACGGTCGATCACGGTCTTCGCCCGGAGTCGCGCGATGAGGCGAAGATGGTGCAGCATCAGGCGAAGCAGCTCGGCCTGCCGCATGCGATCCTCGCCTGGGAGCGCGAAGATGCTGTGAGCACCAACGTTCAGGCGCGCGCGCGGGCGGCGCGTTACGAGCTGATGGCCGCCTGGTGTCACGCGCACGACATCCCGGCGCTGGTCACCGCCCATCATCTCGACGACCAGGCCGAGACCTTCCTGATGCGGCTTGCGCGCGGCAGCGGTCTCGACGGGCTCGCCGCCATTCCTGAGAGGAGCACGTGGGCGGGCATTGCCGTTTTACGACCGCTGCTCGACCTGCCGAAGACGCGGCTCGTCGCCACGCTCGACGATCGGGGCATCGAATATGTTACCGACCCGAGCAATGTCGATCCGCGCTTCGAACGCGCACGCATGCGAAACAATATCGAGGCGCTCGCCAAGCTTGGCCTCACGCCGGAAGCGCTGGCGCTGTCAGCGCAGCGTCTGCGCCGCGCGCGCGAGGCGCTCGAGCAATACGCGGAAGGCTTTCTCGCCAAGCACAGCGAGATGAGCGAGGCGGGCTACGCGACCGTCGATGCGCAAGCGCTGGCCGCGGCGCCGCAGGAGATCGCGCTTCGTGCGCTCGCCCGTCTCATCGGCGCGGTCGGCGGCGGCGAGGAACCGGTGCGGCTCGTCAAGCTCGAAGCTTTGCTCGCGGCGCTTACCGAAAACCCGGACAAGACCCATACGCTTGGCCGCTGCCGGCTCGAACCCATCTCAGGGAGGCTCGGTATCTTCCGGGAGGCACGGGCGCACGGCCTGCCCGTGCTACGCCTCAAGCCCGGTGAGCGGGCGCTATGGGACAACCGCTTCCGTATCGAATTGGGACGTCATGCGCGTGCGCCTTTGACAGTGAAGGCCCTTGGCGAGGCAGGGCTGAAACAGCTCCGCAAGCGTTCGGAAATTTCCGCCTCATTGCCGCGAATCGCCGGCAGAACCCTGCCTGCTTGCTGGCGGAACGACGAATTGCTGGGCGTCCCCGCCCTTGGGGGCGCTTCGTCCCCCGGTGTCGATTGCCGGGCCGTTTTCATCAACGCGGAACACCCGAGCGGCCTAAACCGTTGACAAAGCACGGACACTCTTGGTGTTAGCCTAACTTGGCAAAAAGCGTGCATCTTCCTATGTTACGGGGACATAATGCCTTTCCCTGCCAGACGAGGAATCATGGTCGAGGCGTCCCCGCCTAGATCGAACCAGGTCAGTCTATGAATTCGAACTTCCGCAACTTCGCCATCTGGGTCTTTATCGGCCTGCTCTTGGTCGCCCTGTTCAACCTGTTTCAGAGTCCGGGGACGCAGGTTCGCGGCAACGAGATCAGCTTCTCGCAGCTGCTCACTGAGGTCGAGGGTGGCAACATCGCCGACGTGACCATTGCCGGCAATCAGATCTCCGGCCATTACACCGACGGCCGCAATTTCCAGACCTACGCGCCGAACGACCCGAACCTGGTCGACAAGCTCAACCAGAAGGGCGTGAAGATCACTGCCAAGCCGTCCGAAGAGGACGTGCCGTCTCTGCTTGGCGTTCTGGTGTCATGGTTCCCCATGCTGCTGCTCATCGCCGTCTGGATCTTCTTCATGCGGCAGATGCAGTCCGGCGGTGGACGCGCCATGGGCTTCGGCAAGTCCAAGGCCAAGCTGCTCACCGAACGCCACGGTCGTGTCACCTTCGATGACGTCGCCGGTGTGGACGAAGCCAAGGAGGATTTGCAGGAGATCGTCGAATTCCTGCGCGATCCGCAGAAATTCCAGAAGCTCGGCGGGCGCATCCCGCGCGGCGCATTGCTGGTCGGGCCTCCCGGCACGGGCAAGACGCTGCTTGCGCGCGCCATCGCCGGTGAAGCCAACGTGCCGTTCTTCACCATCTCGGGTTCCGACTTCGTCGAGATGTTCGTCGGCGTCGGTGCGTCACGCGTGCGCGACATGTTCGATCAGGCCAAGAAGAACGCGCCTTGCATCATCTTCATCGACGAAATCGATGCGGTCGGCCGTCATCGCGGCGCCGGTCTTGGCGGCGGTAACGACGAGCGCGAGCAGACGCTGAATCAGTTGCTGGTCGAGATGGACGGTTTCGAGGCGAATGAAGGCATCATCCTGATTGCCGCCACCAACCGGCCCGACGTTCTCGACCCGGCGCTGCTCAGACCTGGCCGCTTCGACCGCCAGGTGGTGGTGCCGCGCCCCGACATTATCGGCCGCGAGAAGATCCTGAAGGTGCATGTGCGGAAGGTGCCGCTGGCGCCCGACGTCGATCTGCGCGTGATCGCGCGCGGCACGCCGGGCTTCTCCGGCGCCGACCTTGCTAACCTTGTCAACGAAGGGGCGCTGCTCGCCGCGCGCCGCTCGAAGCGTCTCGTGACCCAAGTCGAGTTCGAGGACGCCAAGGACAAGGTGCTGATGGGCGCCGAGCGCCGCTCCATGGTCATGACCGAGGAAGAGAAGACGCTGACCGCCTATCACGAAGGGGGGCACGCGCTGGTGGCGCTGCACATGCCGGACTCCGACCCCGTGCACAAGGCGACCATCATTCCGCGCGGCCGCGCGCTCGGCATGGTCATGCGCTTGCCCGAACGCGATCAGCTCTCGCACACCCGCGCCAAGCTCAAGGCCGATATCGCTGTCGCCATGGGCGGACGCGTGGCCGAGGAACTGGTGTTCGGCCACGATAAGGTGACCTCCGGCGCTGCCGCCGACATCAAGATGGCGACGCAACTCGCGCGCGCCATGGTCACGCAGTTCGGCATGTCCGACAAGCTCGGGCCGCTCGCCTATGGCGACAACGAGGAAGAGGTGTTCCTCGGCCATTCCATCGCGCGGCAGCAGAATCTCTCCGACGAGACGCAGACGCGGGTCGACGAGGAGATCCATCGCATCGTCGATGAAGGGTTGGAGCTTTCGCGCAAGATCCTGTCGGAGAATATCGACGACCTGCACACGGTGGCACGCGGTCTCTTGGAATACGAAACGCTGTCGGGCGACGAGATCAAGGATTTGCTCACCGGCAAGCCGCCGGTGCGCGAGTTCGCCGCCGAAGTCAGCCCGCGGCCAGGTCCCGCTTCCGCCGTGCCGGCAACAGGCCGCAGCAAGAAGAAGCCACGGCCGGCGCCCGATACCGGCGGCATGGAACCCCAGCCCTCAACCTAATCTAAGGACTATCGCTTTTCGTCAGAAGGCCTTTGGTAGACCTGCCTGCTTGAGCGTGTGGTTTGCCCAATGCCGCGACTTGATAAAATTGTCGACCATGAATCGGCGATTATTGATTGGACTCTGCCAAATCTCGTGATCGCCTTTGCCCTGGCGCACGACAGTGCAGCCATTTTCCTTCAGGATGGCTTTCACGCGCGGCGTAAAATTATCCGCCATCAGGCGACGCGCTTGGCGTGCTCGATACGTTCGGCTGTGATCTCGAATGGGACGTCGGCCGTACCCGAGGCGAGCAGGCCGTTTTCTTCCAGCAGTTCGGGGACGACGATTTTCAGCTTTTCAACTAGGGCCTCGAACGTGTCGGCGCCGGTGGCAAGGCCTGGCACGTCTTCACTTGAGGCGACCCAGACTTCCGCCTCGCCATCCCATTCAGCCTTGATACGATAAGGCGACATGCCTGCCTCCGATGCTCCGTTCAGCCGGAATATAAGGAGTTTCGCCTCGTATAGCGAGCGTGTGCTAAGCCTCAGGCATGGCTGAGGCGAAGCTCTATCTCAGGCCCATCGGCTTGCTCTGCGGCCCGCTCGCCGAGGCGGCGGTCGCCGATCGTCTGGCTTTGCCCTTGGCTGGAGGACCGATCGCCTTCACCGCGGCTGTGCTGATCGAGGGCACGGCGCGTAACAGCAATAGGCGGCTGTTCACCGCCCGCTCACTCGCTGAGTCTCGCGATGAGGGATTAAGGGCCTTGCTCAAACGCGTGACCGCGCATCGTTCGACTTTCGCGGGGCTTGCGCTGGAGTGCCCGCTCATCATGGGCATCGTCAACGTCACGCCGGACTCCTTCTCCGACGGCGGCCTTTATGACAGCAAGGAAGCGGCGATTGCCCATGCGGCCGAACTGACCGCCGCTGGCGCCGATATCGTCGATATTGGCGGGGAGTCGACACGGCCCGGCTCGGATGCCGTGAACGAGGCTGAGGAGATTGCCCGCGTCCTTCCCGTTCTTGAGGGGCTGAGAGGTCTCAACGCCGTCATCTCGATAGACACGCGCAAGGCTGCCGTAGCGAAGGCTGCGGCGAAGGAAGGAGCGAAAATCCTCAATGATGTCTCGGCACTGACCTACGACCCGTCTTCACTCACGGTCGCGGCGGAGGCCGGCTTGAGCCTCGTCCTGATGCATGCGCAAGGGGAACCGAAGACCATGCAGGACAACCCCCGTTACGACGATGTCGTGCTCGAGGTGTTCGACTATCTCGAGGCGCGCATTGAAGCAGCAGAAGCGGCGGGCATCGACCGTGCCGAGATCGCGGCCGATCCCGGTCTCGGCTTCGGCAAGACGCTTGCCCACAATCTCGCGCTGCTGGCCAATATCAGCCTGTTCCACGGCCTCGGCGTGCCGCTCCTGATCGGCGCCTCGCGCAAGCGTTTCATTGGCGGCCTCGGCCAGGAGAAGGAGCGGCGCGCCCGCGAACCGGGGTCTCATGCCGCCGTCATCGCCGCTGCCGCGCAAGGGGCCCAGATCCTGCGCGTGCATGATGTAGCCGGGGCCCGCCAGACGCTTGCCGTCTGGCGCGCAGCCACATTCGGGGTTGAAAATTAAGGAAAAAACCCGGTTTCCACGCCTTTCAGGTGTAATTTTTGCTTACATTTATTGATCTGGGATAGACTTCTTGGCGTAGCATAATCCTTCACGGCGTCCGCCAGACCCCAATATGGGCAGACGCCTCCGGCTCCCATGCGAAGGCCGGGCACCGATCGAGGGATTGGACGGGGGGAAGCGGCTGTCATGACGCGCAAATATTTTGGCACGGATGGCATCCGTGGCAGCGCCAACGCCTTTCCGATGACCTCGGAAGTGGCGCTCAAGGTTGGCATGTCAGCCGGCAAGCTCTTCACCAACGGCTCCTATCGCCATCGCGTGGTGATCGGCAAGGATACGCGCCTCTCCGGCTACATGATCGAATCGGCGCTCGTCTCCGGCTTCACCGCCGTGGGCATGGACGTGTTCCAGCTCGGTCCCATGCCTACGCCGGCTGTCGCCATGCTGACCCGCTCGCTCCGCGCCGATCTTGGCGTGATGATCTCCGCCTCGCACAACCCCTATGTCGACAACGGCATCAAACTGTTCGGCCCGGATGGCTACAAGCTCTCGGATGAGACGGAAGCCGAGATCGAGCAGCTGATGGAAGGCGACTCGACCGAGTTGCTCGCAGCCGCCGAATCCATCGGGCGCGCCACCCGCATTGACAGCGCGCGCGAGCGCTATGTCGAATTCGCCAAGCGCACGCTGCCCAAGAATATCCGCTTCGATGGCATCCGCGTGGTGATCGATTGCGCCAACGGCGCCGGCTACAAGGTGGCGCCGGAAGCTCTGTGGGAACTCGGGGCCGAGGTCATCAAGATCGGCGTCGAACCCAATGGCCTGAATATCAACAAGGATTGCGGCTCGACCGCGCCCGAGGATCTGATCCGCAAGGTCAACGAGGTGCGCGCCGATATCGGCATCGCGCTCGACGGCGACGCCGACCGCGTGGTGATCGTGGACGAGAAGGGCGCCATTATCGACGGCGATCAACTCATGGCGGTGATCGCCGAATCCTGGTTGATGCGCGGGCGGCTTGCCGGCGGCGGCGTAGTGGCCACGGTGATGTCCAATCTCGCGCTCGAGCGCTATCTCGAAAATCTCGGCCTCGGTCTCGTGCGCACCCCTGTCGGCGATCGTTATGTGGTCGAGCATATGCGCGCCCACGGTTACAATGTCGGCGGCGAGCAGTCCGGCCATATCGTGCTCTCGGATTTCTCCACCACCGGTGACGGCCTCATCACCGCGCTCCAGCTGCTGGCCGTGGTGGCGCAGAGCGGCAAGCCGGTGAGCGAGATTTGCAACCGTTTCGAGCCCTTGCCGCAGATCATGCAAAATGTCCGTTACAAGAACGGCCAGCCGCTGGACAATGTCGGGGTGCAGCGGGCGATCAGCGACGGCAAGTCGAAACTCGGTAAGGCTGGGCGTCTGGTCATCAGGCCGTCAGGCACCGAGCCCGTGATCCGGGTGATGGCCGAAGGCGACGACGAGCGCCTGGTGAAGCGGGTGGTATCGGACATCGTTCACGCCCTCTCCGACGCCGCCGCCTAAAGTCCCAAAATTTACAACGTCATTGTCATGTCTGGGCTTGATCCAGGCATCCGTGCCGTTACATCACCGAGTGAGCCGTTACATCACCGAGTGAAATGGGCATGAAAACGATTGAAAAGCCGACCGTGCGGCCCAATAACCCGCGCTTTTCTTCCGGACCTTGCACCAAGCGTCCCGGCTGGAAACCGGATGCCCTGAAGGGCGCTCTGCTTGGGCGCTACCATCGCGCGCCCGAGACGCGGGCGAGGCTTTCGTTCGCGCTCGCCAGGACCCGTGAACTGCTCAAACTTCCCGACGGCTATCGCGCGGCGATCGTGCCTGCCTCAGATACTGGCGCGATGGAGATGGCGCTCTGGTCTCTGCTCGGCGCGCGCGGCGTCGATGTGCTTGGCTGGGAAGCCTTCACCCGCGACTGGGTGACCGACATCGTCGAGCAACTCAAGCTCAAGGATGTCCGCGCGCTGCTCGCCCTTTACGGCGAATTGCCTGACCTCACCCAAGTCGATTTCGACCGCGACGTGGTGTTCGCGTGGAACGGCACGACGTCGGGCGTGTGCGTGCCGGATGCCGAGTGGATCGCCGCCGACCGCAAGGGGCTCACGGTTTGCGACGCGACATCCGCCGTGTTCGCCGTCGACATCGATTGGACCAAACTCGATGCCGCGACCTTCTCCTGGCAGAAGGTGCTTGGCGGCGAGGCACAGCACGGCATTCTCATTTTGAGTCAGCGCGCCGTCGATCGCCTGGAAAACCACACGCCGCCGTGGCCGCGGCCCAAATTGTTCCGCATGACGCGCGGCGGCAAGCTGAACGAAGCGCTGTTCGATGGCTCGACCATCAACACGCCGTCGATGCTGTGCCTCGAAGATTATCTCGACGCGCTCGCCTTCGTGGAAAGCGTCGGCGGTGTCGAGGGCACCATTGCCCGCTCGAATGTTAACGCCGCGGTCATCGCCGACTGGGTCGAGCGCACGCCCTGGGTCGATTATCTCGCCAAGGCTCCGGCGACTCGCTCCACGACCTCTGTGTGTTTGAAGATCGTCGATCCCGAAATTCTGGCGCTGCCACCCAAGCTGCGTGATGAATTTGCGCGCCGCATGGCGGTGCTGCTCGACGAGGAAAACGTGGCGAAGGACATAGCCTCCTATCGCGACGCGCCTTCGGGCTTGCGCATCTGGACCGGTGCGACCGTCGAGAAGAGCGACGTCGAAGCCCTGATGCCATGGCTCGATTGGGCTTTCGCCGTCACCAAGCAAGCTGTCGCCAAGGCCGCCTGATTAACCTAGCCCTCCTTTGGCTCGCATCGGCTGCACGGGCGCGCTATAACGCGACACGGCCCTGCCTCTTCGCGGGGCCGTTTCTGCGTCCCGGCCCTTAAATCGGAAGGATTTTCAAGTGGCTAACGTGGTGGTCGTCGGCTCCCAATGGGGCGACGAAGGCAAGGGCAAGATCGTCGATTGGCTGTCGGAGCGCGCCGATATCGTGGTGCGCTTCCAGGGCGGCCACAATGCCGGCCACACCCTCGTCGTCGACGGCACCACCTACAAGCTGTCGCTGCTGCCTTCGGGCGTGGTGCGCAAGGGCAAGCTGTCGGTGATCGGCAACGGCGTGGTGGTCGACCCTTGGGCGCTCGCCGACGAGATCGCCCGCATCGAAAAGCTCGGCGTGGCGATTTCCCGCGACAATCTCCGCGTCGCCGAGAACGCCACGCTCATCCTACCGCTCCACCGCGAGCTGGACGCGCTACGCGAGGAGGGCGCTGGCGACGGCCGCATCGGCACGACCAAGCGCGGGATCGGCCCCGCCTATGAGGATAAGGTCGGCCGCCGCGCCATCCGTGTGATGGACCTCGCCGACCTGACGAGCCTCAAGCCCAAGATCGAGCGCATCCTCGCCCATCACAATCCGCTCCGCCGCGGCCTCGGCGAGCCAGAGATCTCGGCCGACGAATTATGCACGCAGCTTACGGAGATCGCGCCGAAGATTCTTCCTTATGTCGATACGGTGTGGGCGCTGCTCGACCAGAAGCGCCGGCAGGGCAAGCGCATCCTGTTCGAAGGGGCGCAAGGCGCGCTGCTCGACATCGATCACGGCACCTATCCCTTCGTCACCTCGTCGAACACCGTAGCAGCCCAGGCGGCGACCGGCTCAGGCCTAGGTCCCGGCGCCATCAACTATGTGCTCGGCATCACCAAGGCCTATACCACGCGCGTGGGCGAGGGCCCTTTCCCCACCGAGCTCACCGACGAGACCGGCAAGCTGCTCGGCGAGCGCGGGCAGGAATTCGGCACGGTCACGGGACGGGCGCGGCGCTGTGGCTGGTTCGATGCCTGTCTCGTCCGCCAGACGCGCAAAGTGGGCGGCATCAACGGCATCGCGCTCACCAAGCTCGACGTGCTCGACCAGCTGCCCGAGTTGAAGATCTGCGTCGGCTATGAGCTCGAAGGCAAGCGCATCGACCATTTGCCGGCGGCGCAAGGCGCACAAGCCCGTGTCGAGCCGGTCTACGAGACGATGGAAGGCTGGACGGAATCAACGCGCGGCGCGCGCAGCTGGGCCGAACTTCCGGCGCAATGCATCAAATATGTGCGGCGGCTGGAGGAACTGATTGGCGCGCCGGTGGCGCTGCTCTCGACCAGCCCCAAGCGCGAGGACACCATCCTCGTGCACGATCCCTTCGTGGATTAAGATAGACGGATGGGCGAGCGGCAATATCCCTGGAAAATCGCGTGGATCACCGGCGCCTCGGGGGCTATTTGCGGCGAGGTGGCACGGCTTTTGGCCGATGCCGGCGTGACCGTTGCGGCGACGGCGCGGCCAAGCGAGCGCCTCGACCGGCTTGCCGCCTCGAGCGAGCGCATTACGGCTTTCCCGGCCGATGTGCTGAATCCAGAAGAGCTGAAGGCGGCGGCCGCAAGAATCGAAACTACGCTCGGGCCAATCGATCTCGCGCTGCTTGGCGCCGGCATGTATGTGCCTTTCGACATCCGCAATATCGATCTCGCCGGTTTTCACCGCACCATGGCGGTCAATGTCGATGGCGTGATCAACGGCGTGGCCGCGGTGCTCCCCTCGATGCTGGCACGCAACTCCGGCCATATCGCCGTCATGGGATCTCTGGTCGGCTATAATGGCTGGCCAGAGAATGGCAGCTACGGTGCGAGCAAGGCCGCGGTGATCAATCTCACCGAAAGCCTCAAGCTCGAGCTCGACAACACGGACATCGACGTCACGCTCATCAATCCGGGCTTCGTCGATACGCCGCTCAACGCCGCCTATGACCCCAACAAGAAGCTCTTCGTCATGTCTGCCCCGGTCTGCGCCAGCCGCATCCTCAAGAAGCTACGGCGCAAGCCTTACGAGATCGCCTTCCCCACCAAGGTGGAACTATTCGTCAAGACCGTGCGCGCTCTGCCGCGTGCCGTTTCCTTCCCGCTGATCCGCTGGTTCAATCGCACTCTGCAGTCGTAACGGCTTACGACAGCAATTCGCGGAAATACGAATCGAGCAGGCGATCCTTTGGATCGGCCTCCTTGCGCCGCGCGGTGAATTGCTGAAGCCGCACGCCGAAGGCCTTGCGGACCTGCTCGCGCGTCAGGAACGGCGTCTGATTGAAGAGCGGGACGCCATTACGCTCGCTGCAGAACTCGTTGTAGTAATGGAGAAATTTCTCCCAATCCGGGCCGCCGGTCGATGCCGGGTCGATGCTGAGACTAGGCCCTTCCCAGCTATAGGAAAGCAGCGCCTCGACATCCTTGGCAATGGAATAGCCGACGCTCGGCAGATTGCAGCGATAGCCGGTGTGTTGCTCATAGGCGATGCAGAAGTCGCAATACTCCTCGAGGATGTCGAAGAACCCCGCTTCGCGGAACGACCACATGCTGAACAGATATTTGAAGCGCCCCGGATCCCGCGGATAGTTGATAATCTGACCATGCGGCCAGGTGCGATCGCTGCGCACCCACAGCACGATCAGCTGGCTCAGCAGGAAGAAATGAAACCGGTCGGCGAGCGCCTGCCATTTCGGATTCTTAATGTAGCTATGGATCCAGACCGCCACGGCGGGAGCGTATTTGCGCCAGAAACGGTTGCGGTAGTTCCAGCGAAAGCGCGACGTCGGCTTGACGTCCGGGTTGTCCTTGCGCAGCTCGACGACGACCCGGCGCTGATACGGGAAGATGTAATACATCACGGCGAAGCCGCGTGCCTTGTAGATGGGGAAATACCGCCGGAAATTTTCCAGGGTTAGCGCGTAGTGACGCACAGCGAGCGCGGTGGTCGGCCTGACCCTGATGGTTACCTCGTAGATGATGCCGAACAGGCCGTAGCTCGACCTGATGATCTGCATCTCCTTGGGGTTTTCCACCTCACTATATTCGCGCAACTCGCCTTGCGGCGTCACCAGCCGCACCCGCGTCACATATGAGCTGATCTGGCCGAAACCGCCGGGAAAGGAGCTGTCCTTGGTGGCGGCACAAGCCATGGCGCCGAGGGTCACGTTACCGATCTCGGTGGTGACGTGGAATTGCAGGCCGCGTTCCTTCAGCGCCTTGGAGATTTCGATATAGGTGACACCGGCTTCTACAGTCACCGTGTCGTCGGTGAAATGCAGGATGCGGTTCATGGCCTTCATATTGACCATGGTGCCGCCGTCATCGCCATTCATGCGCGCGGTGGAATGCATTGAGCCGGCGGGGCGTACCGGTGAAGGAAAACGCACCGTATCGGCCATGATATCAACCAGGTCTTCGACGTTCTGGGGCGTAACGATCACACCGGGGTGATAAGCCCAGGTGCCGTCCCAACTCCGGATGGCGACATCCCGCTTGATTTCCATAAAGCTCCCCGTCTACGGGCGCAGACCATAAAGCATAGCCACGGCGAATCCAGACACCAAGAGTCGCGGTCAACAAAGGACGGAAGATTTGACGCAGATCAATAGGGCCGGAAAGGTATTGTATGGGGTTGAACCAGCATTCGGGGGGTTGCTTAGGGCGCTTTCATTGGGTAACGGGTAGCAACGAGGGACGACCAAGATGCGGCGATATTGCATCATCGGCGCCGGGGCCTGCGGCTTGCCTGTGGTGAAGAACTTCGCCGACCGGGGCATCGCGTTTGATTGCTTCGAGGCCGAAGGAGATGTCGGGGGTATCTGGAATCCCCGCAGCCCGCACACGGTTTATGCTTCGACCTTCCTCAATTCGTCGCAACGTTTATCCCGTTATCCGCGCTTCCGTTTCGCGGAAGGGTTGCCGCATTATCTGAGTCGTGCCCAAGCTTTCGACTATCTGCGCTCCTATGCCGAGACCTTCGGGCTCTACGACCGCATCAGCTTCAACACGCGCGTCGTTTCGGCCCAGCACATCGATGGGCGCTGGCATGTCTCGATAGACGGGGAGACAAAGCCGCGCATTTACGACGGGCTCGTTATCGCCAACGGCCATCATTGGCAGCCGAGCCTGCCGACATATCCCGGTAAGTTCGACGGCGAGATCCTGCATTCGCATGATGTGAAGTCGAAAGAACAGCTTAGCGGCAAGCGCGTTCTGGTGGTCGGCGCCGGCAATTCGGCCGTCGATATTCTTGATGATGCGGCACTCGATGGTGCGCGCGCCGTGCACGCGATGCGCCGCTCCTATTACTTCTTCCCCAAGATGGTGTTCGGCAAGCCGACCGACGTCATCATCGACCTGATGAGCCGCTGGCCGCTGCCGCGCGCCGTCATGCGCGGGCTTTACCGCCTCGGCCTGCAGGTCATCGTGGGGCCGCATAGTCGCTACGACCTGCCGGCCCCGGATCACAAACTGTTCGAGGCGCACCCGACCGCCTGCACCACCTATCTCGACCATCTCGTGCATGGGCGCATCGCGGTGAAGCCGGGCATCGAACGGCTTGCGGGAAAGATCGTGCACTTCGCCGACGGTAGCGAGGAGGAGATCGACCTCATCGTCTATGCCACGGGCTTCAAGGTGAGCTTCCCTTTCATGGACGAGTCCTACATTCTCGACCAGGAAGGCAACTCCAAGCTCTTCATTCATACCTTCCATCGCGAGTTAGACGATCTGTTCGTGGCAGGCTTGTTCGAGCCGGCGGAAGGTGGCGTGTGGCAGCTTGCCGACTATCAGGCCCGCGTGATCGCCCATTTCATCCTGGCCTGCGATGACGATCCGAAGCGCGCCGACTGGTTCCGCAGGCTTAAGGCGACTGCCAAGCCCAATCTCGGTCACGGCATCCCTTATAAGCCGACGGCGTGGCACCGGCTGGAAGTCCAGCATTACCGTTTCCGCCGCTATCTCAGATGGCTGCTCAAGAA
Organism: Alphaproteobacteria bacterium; assembly: GCA_016869535.1. GTDB lineage: Bacteria > Pseudomonadota > Alphaproteobacteria > Rhizobiales > Methyloligellaceae > Methyloceanibacter. The sequence goes on from VGDX01000002.1 coordinate 154,401, forward strand.
ATTCGATGCCAACGACCGCGATGCGCCGACCTTCACCGCATCCGCCGTCAAGTCCGCGACGGGCGCACGGCGCGACGATCTCGAACTTGCCTCCTGAAAAGCCTTGCGTCAGCGGCTGAGCTCGCGGGCCACGATCCGCGGAAACAGCGCATTGAGCACGAACAGCGCCCGGAAAATACCGGGCTTCACCACCAGCCGCTTCTTCCGCTCGACGCCTGTCACGATGGCTTCCGCCGCCTGTTCCGGAGTCAACACCGGCACGAGCCGCGGATCGGCCTTGGGCAGGTTCTCGCGGCTGCCGGGATTGTGCTGCCAATAGGGCGTCTCGACCGTGCCGAGTGCCACCACGGTCACGGAGACGCCGGTACCCTTGAATTCGCTCTGCAATGTTTCGGCGAGGCCGGCGAGTGCGCGCCGCGCGGCGATATAGGCAGAGGCCCGCGGCCAGGCGAGATAGGAGGCAGGCGAAGTAACGAAGGCGATACTGCCGCTGCCTCGCGCGATCATGCCGGGCGCGAAGGCGCGCGTGAGGTTGAAAGCAGCGAAATAAGGCACCGCCATCATGGCGCGGACTTCTTCCGGCGTGGTTTCGAGAAACGGTTTCCAGCGCCCGGCGCCGGCGTTGTTGATAAGGATGTCGGGGATGCCGGTTTCGCCAGCGATGCGGCTTGCTGCCTTCTCCGTCGCTTCCGCATCGGCGAGATCGACCGGGAAGACTGTCGCTGTGCCGCCATCCTGGCGTATCGCCTTGGCAACGCTATCGAGCCGCTCGGGATTGCGGGCGAGCAGCAGCACATGGGCGCCACGCGCCCCGTATAGTCTGGCCGTGGCCTCACCGATTCCGCTTGAAGCCCCGCTAACCAGAACCAGCTTGGCTGTCATGGGTTCCTCCTCGGGCGCGACACTGTGGCACAAAGGATACAGACCCGTGCCCTCGCCCAATGCGGTATCAAAAGAGTCTGGTCACCGCGTTTCGGCGCGCATAGCTTAGCGCGTCGGGGAGCTTTGAGGGAGGATATCCGATGGGATCGTTTGCGCGGCTCTGCACGCTGGCACTGGTCGCGGCAGGGCTTTATCTGACCCAAGGCACGATGGCGCATGCGGGCTGCGTCGGATTGTCGGGAACCGCCGACGGTGTGGACAAGCAAACCGCCGTCTCTCGCTCGCAGAACGCCGTCAACGAAGCCATCAAGGAATACAAGGCGGCGAAGCGGCTAGGCGCCACCACGGTCAGTCCGATGCGCGCGAAGCCCCAGCCTTATTGGCGCGACACCGTGAGCGACAATCTCTTCCACAAGCCGGACATCGTCACCGGGACGTCTCACACCATATGCTGGTCCGGCGTGGTCTCGCCTTTCGTCTGCACCTCGGGCGCCAAGCTCTGCTGGTAGCGGTTACGCCCGGGAGGGCACAAGCTCCATCTTCTCCGGCCGCTTCATCAAGAACACCAGCGGGATGATCGCCAGCGTCACCACGGCGATGAACCAGAAGATATCGTTGAAGGCGAGCATATAGGCTTGCCTCGTGATCTCCTGCACCATGGCCGGCCCCGCTTCGGGTGAGAGTGGCGTGAGGCCGCGTTCCGCCAGATACGGCACGATGTCGCGATTAAACGGCGTGATATGCGCCGTGAGTTCGTTGAAATGGACCTGCGACTGCCGCACCAACAGCCAACTCACCACGGCGATGCCGATCGAGCCACCGATGCCACGCATGAGGGCATAGAAGCCGGAAGCCTCGTCATACTTCTCGTTTGAAATGCTGGAAAAGGCAGCGGCGGTCAGCGGCACGAAAAACAATCCGGTGCCGATACCGGCGATCATGCCCGGCGTGGCGATACCCCAGAAGTCCACATAGAGCGAGAAATACGCCATCGGGAAGGTGCCGAGCGCCGTGAAAATGAGTCCGGCTGTCACCAGCCAGCGGGCGTCGAACATGCGTACGAGGATGCTACCGGTAATGGCGAGGGTGAGGGCGCTGACCAGGGCGCGCGGAATGAACAGCGTCCCCGCCAGATCTGGCGGATAACCGAGCAGCCGCTGTGTGAATAGCGGCATGACCGCCATCCAGCCATAAAGGCTGATGCCATAGGCGGTGATGGCCAGTGTGCCGGCGATGAAATTCCGGTCTTTCAGCAGCGAAAGGTCGATGATGTTGTCCGTCTTGTTCCAGCCTCTAAGGAAGAAGGCGGTGCCCGAGAAGATGGCGATGACCGTTCCCGCCACGATGACCTTGGAATTGAACCAGTCCCGTGTCTGGCCTTGGTCAAGCACGTATTGCAGCGCGCCGACGGCAAGTATGAGCAAACCAAGGCCTACCCAATCGGTCTGGATGTCCTTCATGGCCCGCTTCGGTAGATGCCCCATGGCCAATACCAGGGCGAATATGCCGATCGGGATGTTGATGTAGAAGACCGTGCGCCAGGAATAGACCTCGGTCAGATAGCCGCCGAGCGCCGGGCCGGCTACCGGCGCCACCATGATGCCGAGGCCGAAGATGGCGAGCGCCTGGCCGTGCCTCTCCTTCGGGAACGCGTCGAGGATGATGCCTTGGCTGAGAGGAACGAGCGGCGCGCCGAACACACCTTGCGCCAGGCGGAACACCACCATGCTCTCGAGGTTCCACGCCATGCCGCAAAGAGCCGACGAGGCGGTGAAGCCGATGATGGAAAGGAACAGAAGACGTCTGCGCCCGAGCCAGTTGGAGAGAAATCCGGTGAGCGGCATCACCACCGCCGCCGCCACCATGTAAGAGGTCAGGATCCAGGTGATCTGATCGGGGGTCGCGGCGAAGGCGCCGAGCATATGGGGAAGGGCGACATTGACGATGGTGATGTCGAGAACTTCGAGGAAGGCGGTGAGCACCACGGCCACCACCAGGGCTACCGGCACATGATCCTTTTCCGGCTCATGTAACGGCTCGCTCCGCGCAGGAGGAGGCTTTCGCCCACGGCCCCCGCTGCCGGAAGCCTTCCGGCGGGTCATTGCTGGCCTTCGGTGGTGTCGACCCTAACGTGGGCGCTGGCGCCCATGCGCAGCGGCTTATCGGGGTTAGGCTCGCTCGTGATCTTGATCCGCACCGGGAAGCGTTGCGTCACCTTCACCCAATTGCCGGTGGCGTTCTCCGGCGGCAGCACCGAGAAGGTCGCGCCGGAACCTGCACTGATGCTCTCGACCACACCCTCGAGCGTGACCCCTGGATACATGTCGAGATGGATGGTCGCGCTTTGCCCCTTCTTGATGCGGCCGAGATCGGTCTCCTTGAAATTGGAGTCAACCCACCAGCGCCCGTCCTCAACGATGGCGAAGGCCGGCGAGCCGGCCTGTACCACCCAACCCGGCCTGATATTGATGTTGGAGACCCAGCCATTGGCAGGGGCGGTGACATGGGTCATCACCCGGTCGTGAGTTGCCTTATCGAGCTGAGCGGAAGCCGCGCGAAGTTGCACCGTCGGCGTGGTCACGGTCAGTTGTTTGTCCTGCTCGGTATCGAACTCGGCTTGGGCATCCCGAAAGGATTTCATGGCGTCGTGCCAGTTCGTGAGCGCCGTGGTGAGCGCAGGCGAGGGCGCCTCGTCTTCGCCTTGGGCTTCTTTCGCCGTGCGATAGGCATCAAGTGCATCTTCGAGCGCCGCGCGTTTTTCATCGAGCTTGGTCGCCGCTGCTTTCAGACCGTCGGCCTCGGTGCCGGCGGCATTGGCGGCGGCATCGAACTGCGCGCGCGCATTGCGCAGGGCAGCCTCATAAAGCGTGGGATCGATATCGAACAAAGGATCGCCGGCCGTCACCTTGTCGTCCTCGCCGGCATAGACACGCGCCACGGGACCAGACACTTGTGACGCCACCCGCACGATGTTGGCCCCGGTATAAGCGTTATCGGTCGAGGGATAGAGTTCGGCGTAACGCCAATAGCCGAGGATGCCGACGACGGTAATCAGCAGTAGCGCGCCGAGGATGATCCAGCGCCAGTGGCTCTTGCTCTTTTGGGGAGTGCGTGTGTGGGTCGCAGCTTCCTGATTCACGTCTTTTTCCCTCGGGCATATCGGCGGATATGGGCCGGCCAAAAGTGGCCCAGCCCCCCGCAGATCAAGGCGAAGCACGGCAGAATGATGGCCAGAGGCTTAAACTGCTTAGGCGTCAATCGCAAGAATGGGCTTATCCATAAGGGTTTACTGCGGGCCCGAGGCCGTTTGACACGGCTCTTCCCCTGGGCTTGCTGCTTCTTGCCATCCGGCCGGTTCGGTTTCACACTAGGGGCATCCCGGGGTTCTGGGGAGCTTAGCGAGGGAGCCCCGGTCTTTAGTTCTTAACAGTCTATTCCTGGCGATGCGGCACGGGACGAAAGTCTCTGCTCCGGCTGTGTGCTTCGGCCGGAGGGCGGCTTGTTTGATCTATGAGAAACGGGAAAAACAGCCAATGACCACATCGAAAACCATCGCGCGGCTAATGGGCCCCGTGATGCTAGCCATGGGCCTTGGCATGGTGATCGAGAACGACACCATGCGTGAATTGTCGCGAGAATTCTTGTCCAATCGCGGATTGATCTATCTCGCCGGCATGCTGACACTGCTCGCGGGCCTCGCTATCGTCAATCTGCACAATCTGTGGACCGACGATTGGCGCGTGATCATTACCGTGTTCGGCTGGCTGGCGATCGTCGGCGGCTTGTTCAGAATCTTGCTTCCCGGTCAGGTGCAGGCGCTCGGCACCGGCATGACCGAAAATATCGCCCTCATGATCATCGGCGGCCTCGCGCTGATCGTGCTTGGCGGGGTGCTGGTCTATCACGGCTACGGGCATTTCTGGGAGAAGAGACGCCACGCTGTCGCGTCTTCCCGCCCGCGCAAACGACCACGCCGGAAATAACCAGGCCCTGGCTTGACAAGCCATAATTCCGCTCGCCTAACCTTCGATCCTTGATCGGCTCTAGGGCCTGGAAACGCATGCCGACACGCCGGCAAATCGTCAGACTAGCGGCGCAGGCCGGGGTCGGCTTCGCCGTACTGCCTTATCTTGGCGGCCGGGCCCATGCGGGCGTCCTCGTCAACGACATTCATTCGCAGCTCAATGCGACCGAAGTCGACAGTATTGTCTCGGTGGCGTCCGATGCGGATCTCAGAGAGGTGATTGCCGGCGCGAGGCAGCGCGGCAAGCCGGTCAGCATCGCCGGAGGACGGCACTCGATGGGCGGCCAGCAATTCGCCGCCGGCAGCGTTCTCATCGATACGCGCTCGATGCGTCGGATCCTCGGTCTCGATTCAGAGCGGGGAATTGTCGAGATCGAGGCGGGGATCGAATGGCCCGGTCTCATCGATGGCCTCATCGCCATGCAACAGGGGGAGCCGCGCCAATGGGGCATCATCCAGAAGCAGACCGGCGCCGACCGGCTCACTCTTGGCGGCGCGCTCGGCTCCAATATCCATGGCCGTGGACTTACCTTCAGACCGATCATCGGTGATGTGGAATCCTTTACGCTGATGGATGCGCGAGGCGACCTGCACGAGTGCAGCCGCAGCGAGAATGAGGAGCTGTTCCGCTTGGCCATCGGCGGCTACGGCCTGTTCGGCGTGATTACCCGCGTCAAGCTCAGGCTCATGCCGCGCACCAAGCTCGAGCGTATCGTGAAGCTCATCGACGTCGACCAGTTGATGCCGGCTTTCGATGCCCGCATCGCCGAGGGATTCCTCTACGGCGATTGCCAGTTTTCCACCGATCCCTCTTCCGACACCTATCTCCGCACGGGCGTGTTCTCCTGCTACCGTCCGCTGCCGCCCGACACGCCGATGCCCGAAGCGAAGGAGCTCGGTGAGGAGGCCTGGCGCGACCTCTATTTCATTTCACACGCCGACCCGAAGGCCGCCTATGACCTCTATACCTCCTATTATCTTTCCACCTCCGGACAGCGCTACTGGTCTGATTTAAGTCAGCTCAGCGTCTATATCGATGACTACCACGCCATTTTGGACGCGAAGCTCAACGCTTCCCACAAGGGCTCGGAAATGATCAGCGAGCTCTACGTGCCGCGCGGCGCGCTCGCCGCGTTCCTGACCGCCGTGCGTGAAGATTTCAAAGTCCATGGGACGAAGCTCATCTACGGCACCATCAGGCTGATCGAGCGCGACAATGAAAGCGTACTCGCCTGGGCGCGGGAATCATGGGCGTGCACGGTGATGAATCTGCATGTCGATCACAGCGCGGAGGGCATTGCCAAGGCGCAAGAGGAATTCCGCCGCCTGATCGACCGCGCCATCGAGTTTGGCGGCAGCTATTTCCTCACCTATCACCGCTGGGCGTCCCGCGCCCAGGTCGAGGCCTGCTATCCGCAAATGCCCGAATTTCTGGCCGCGAAACGCCGTTACGATCCCGACGAAATGTTCCAGAGCGAATGGTACCGCCACTATCGGCAGATGTTCGCCTGAGAGAACGTCGCAGGCCCGTTTGACACAAGCCGCTTGAGGTCTACATTAGACATGTTCCGAGGGGAGCCCCAGGAAGGGGCTGAGAGTCCGCTGCCCTGACCGTTTCAGGGCCGGAGCGGAGACCCTTCGAACCTGATCCGGGTCATGCCGGCGAAGGGATGGGACCGATGAACGAACATTTCTCCCCGAAAGACGCGGCTGCACCGCAGGTCACCACCGGGCCTCTGTCTGGCTCGCGCAAGATTTTTTCCGCGCCGAAAGGTCATGAGGATCTGCGCGTGCCGTTTCGCGAAATCGCGCTCGCGGACGGTAAAACGTTTCGGCTCTACGACACATCGGGCCCTTACACCGACCCCGTCATGACCAATGACGTGCGCCAAGGCTTACCGCATCTGCGCGCCCCGTGGATCGATGCGCGACGCGGTGAGCTGGTGACGCAGCTCGAGCTGGCGCGCGCCGGCATCGTCACGCCGGAGATGGTTTATATCGCGCACCGCGAAAATATCGGGCGCGAGCGCGCGGCCGAAGCAGCGGATGCGCGTCTCGCCGACGGCGAAAGCTTCGGCGCCGCGATCCCCTCCTTCGTCACCCCGGAATTCGTGCGGCAGGAGGTGGCGCGCGGCCGCGCCATCATCCCCGCCAATATCAACCACCCCGAATCCGAGCCGATGATCATCGGACGGAACTTCCTCACCAAGATCAACGCCAATATCGGCAACTCGGCTGTCACCTCGTCCATCGAGGAGGAGGTGGAGAAGATGGTGTGGGCGATCCGCTGGGGCGCCGACACCATTATGGACCTCTCAACGGGGCGCAACATCCACGAAACACGCGAATGGATCCTGCGCAACGCGCCGGTGCCGGTCGGCACCGTGCCGATCTACCAGGCTCTGGAGAAGGTCAAGGGCGATCCGGTCAAGCTCGACTTCGAGGTTTACAAGGACACGCTGATCGAGCAATGCGAGCAGGGCGTCGACTACTTCACCATCCATGCCGGCGTCCGCCTCGGCTACATCCACCTCACAGCGGACCGCGTGACGGGTATCGTGTCGCGCGGCGGCTCGATCATGGCCAAATGGTGCCTGGCGCATCACAGAGAAAGCTTCCTCTACGAGCGCTTCGCCGACATCTGCGACATCATGCGCCGTTACGACGTGTCCTTCTCGCTCGGCGATGGCTTGCGTCCTGGCTCCATCGCCGACGCCAACGACCGCGCGCAATTCGCCGAGCTCGAGACGCTCGGCGAGCTGACCAAGATCGCCTGGGACCACGGTTGCCAGGTGATGATCGAAGGGCCTGGCCACATCCCGATGCACAAGATCAAGGTGAACGTGGAGAAGCAGCTCGAACTCTGCGGCGAGGCGCCGTTCTATACGCTCGGGCCCCTCGTCACCGATATCGCGCCGGCCTATGACCACATCACATCCGCGATTGGCGCGGCGATGATCGGCTGGTTCGGCACAGCCATGCTCTGCTACGTCACGCCGAAGGAGCATCTCGGGCTCCCCGACCGCGACGACGTCAAGGCGGGCGTCATCGCCTACAAGATCGCGGCGCACGCGGCCGACCTCGCCAAGGGCCATCCCGCCGCGGTCGCGCGTGACAACGCGCTGTCAAACGCGCGCTTCAATTTCCGCTGGGAGGATCAGTTCAACCTGTCGCTCGACCCCGACACCGCGCGCAGCTACCACGACGAGACGCTACCGAAGGAAGCGCACAAGCTCGCCCATTTCTGCTCGATGTGCGGGCCGAAATTCTGCTCCATGGAGATCACGCAGCAGGTGCGCGACTACGCGGCGAAGCTCGCCGAGAAAGAACTGCTCTCAAGCAGCGAAGCGGTAGAGCAAACCAAAAAACAGGGCATGGAGGAGATGTCGGAAAAATTCCGCGCCCTGGGTGGCGAGGTCTATGTGAAGGAATAGGCCTCCTACGCGCACCTAATACCCGCGCAGTTCCCGGATCTGCTCCAGGCTCAAGCCGCGAATGTCCTCTTCCGTCAGCGTCCAGACGCCATCGCGCCTGGCCTTTTCCTTGGCGGTCAGGAATAGGGCTTCGGGCGCGACGGTGCGCTGGCGGGAATCGATCACGCCAATGAGTGTCCTTTCCGGATTACGGTGCGGCAGGGTTGGATGCACATAGGCCGGCGCGCGCGCCAGCATGCAGAATTGCGGGTTCCTGATCGTGGGCGCTCGCTCGCCCGCGCCGGCGAACAGGGTCGACTTGGCGCTCGCCATCACCGTCTCGTCCCAGCAGCCGTAATCGTTGCAGCGATTATAGGTGAAGCAGACCGGACAGCTTGTGCCGTTCCTCAGCCTGAATTCGAGTTTCTCCTTGCCCCGCCGCGCAACGGCCAAGGTTTCGATCCCTTTGACGATCTCCTTCAATTCGTGCGCGAGGCAATCGGCGCCGTTCTTGCTGGCGTCGCGGCCGGGCGCCGTTTCGCGCTTGCAAGTATTTTGCTGCAGGAGCGGCGTTAGCGCCAAGGACTGAGGCGAGGGGACAGGCTCCGACAGCACCTCGATCTTGGCCGTCTCGCCAGGGAAACAGGGCGCCGGGGTCATGGCGGCCGATTTCTGCGCTTTGCCTTTGACGAGCTCCCTGAACGCCGCCTGCAGCCCGTTGATGATCGTATAGTTCTGCTCTTCGCTGAAGGGCTTGCCGCTCTTGGCGCGCGGCCCGTGCGCCACCAGGATCCCCCTCAGGATGAGGCGGCCTTCGTCATCGGCAACGGCGCGTCCATCCTTAAGCGCGAAAATGGCGCCGCCCGAACCGCCTTTGTCGAGATCGATATCGGTGGAGTAGAACGGCACGCCGCCAAGATAGGGGTTGAAGACGCCGCGCACCGTTCCCTTCGCCAGCACCGGTTCGCGGTCCGAGAGCCGGTTCAAGGCGCGAAGCTGGTAACCGGTCGCCGAAAAGATCTCTTCCCCTTCGGACAGGGAACTATCGACGGCGGCGACCGCCAAGGGTGTGCAGTCCGGCACGTCGCGCTTCAGGCGGACGACGATGAAATCCTCGTTATTGAGGAAATATCCTGTCCTCTGGTCTTTCTCGACCACAACGGGGATGGCGGTCCGCCGATGCAAGAAGCTGCGGAAGCTGCAGCTGCCGATCGACACCGGCCCGCCTCTGACTTTGGCGAAGACATGCTTCGCCGTCACCAGCAGGTCCGGCCGCAGCACACTTGACGCCGAAGCAAAAACCTCGCCCCAAGGCTGCTGGCACACGATCCTCCCGGTGCACGCCATCAACTGTTTGGTCTCATCGGGCGAAAGTTTCAGGCCGAGCTTCGCTTCGCTTTGGCCGAGATTCCAGCGGCCGTCGATAAGCTTCGTGCTGCCTTCCTTGGCATAAATGACAACCCTGTGGAGGAGTGAGGTTTGAAGGGAGAATGAATCCGGCGGGGTATGCCGCGTCATGAGCGGCGAGGCGCCTGCCGCATAGGAAACCATCGCCACCATGATTGCTGTCGCTGCGCCTACGCTGGCGCCAAGGGCCTGTATCAAAGCGCTCCCCGTCTTTTGCTTGGCCCGGAACCCTAGTCTCTCATTTCTGCGTTTTCATGAACGTCGAAGCCGCGTCTTTGTCAGGGTTCAAGGCAAGGAAGCGGTGATCAACTCTCCAACGCTTCGCCCTCGGGCGCACCGCGGCCGAGCCTGTCAGGCAGCGCCTCGCCGGCCGGCGTGAATTGAAGCGAGATGGAATTGATGCAATAACGTTCGCCGGTCGGCGGCGGACCATCGGGAAACACATGCCCCTGATGCGCGCCGCACCGCGCGCACACGATCTCCGTGCGGATCATGCCGTAGCTCGTGTCGCGGATGGATCGCAGATGGTCCTCGGCGAAGGGGCTGGTGAAGCTCGGCCAGCCGGTGCCGCTTTCGAACTTCGTGCCGGCCTTGAACAGCGGCAGCCCGCACAGGCGGCAGGTATAAACGCCGCCCCGCTTCTCCTCGAGGAAGACACCGCAGAACGGCGCCTCGGTGCCGTGCTCAAGCAGCACGTGCTTTTCCTCATCGCTGAGATCGGCGATCAGGGCCTGTAGCTCGTCTTTGCCGGGCGGCATCAGGTCGAACTGGCTTGCGTCTGTCATAACGTGCCCTCCTAGGCATGAGCCCCTTGAACTCACCGTAACACACCCCCAACCGCCGACATCATGGGGCAGCCGAGCGTCTTCTCGAACGCCTCGATCAAATCCTGCCGGTTCTGCGCCGAGATGTAGAGGCCGCCGGTTTCCTCGGCGAGGCATTTCACATCATGGATGCTCTGCGCGCCGGTCCACGAGAAGGCCCTGAGCTGAAAGCCGATGACATGAACGGTCAGGTCGCGGCTGTTCTCCCTGAGCAATTTGCCGAGGGCGCAAGGCGCGCCGCCGCAGGTCTCCTCACCGTCGGTGAGGAGCACGACCACGCCTTTCTCCGTGCGGTGCTGCAGAACCTCCGCGGCCTGCTGTACCCCCGCCACCAGCGGCGTCTTGCCGGCCGGCGTGAGCCCGTTCACCACGCTCATGATGCGCTCGGTCGCATTCGGCATCGGCGGGAAGTCGAGCCTGACATTGCATTGCGTATGCGGGCCGGGGCCGTAGGTGATGAGGCCGATCTTGCGGAACCGTGCGGCGTTCGGCAGGACCTGGGCCAGCGCCTTGCGCACCTCGTCGATGCGGGTCACGGCGCTGAACAGGCCTTGCACCATGTTGCCGGCCATCGAGCCCGAGGCATCGAACACGATCATCGCGTCCTCGGTGCAGGGAACGCGCGGCTCGACTTCCTCCTGCGCCGCCGCCGTTCCGGCGAGGAGCATGGTGAATGCGAGTGCGATAGGGAGGCAGGGCGAGCGCGGGTTCATCCCCCTGACTTTAGCCTGAACTCCGCCCTCTTGCAGAGGCGAGTTCGATCAAACATTCGTGCGGTGGGCGGCGTCAGGCTACAGCCCCGCCTCGATGGCCTTGAGCAGCTGGTAGCGCATCGCTCCGGTATTGCCCTTTAGCGAGATAACGAAGCGCACGCGGCCATACTTGGCGGTGTCGGCATAGCCCGCGAGCGTCCGGACCCCTGACAGGGTGCCGGTCTTGTTGGTGCCGCCGTCGCGGCCCTGCATCAGCTCGGCATAGGGCACGAACAAATTGAGCACCTGGGCGAGGCCGCGCGCGGTGAAGCTGTTGCCGCGGCTGATGCCCGAGCCCTCCTCGAGACGGATGGCGTCGGCGAGGCCGTTGGCGGCGAGCATCTCATTCGCCACCTTGAGCGACTTGTCGAGGCTTACGGGGCCGCCAAAGCGCTGCGCGCCGATCTCCAGAAAGACCTGGTTGGCGATGTAATTGTTCGAGCCGATCAAGAGCTGGTTGATGATCTTCGCGAGGCTGCGCGACTGATGGTGCACATAGACCGGCTCAAGGCCTTCGGGCACGGCTCCGATCGTGATCGGCCCCTTCACGCTGCCGCCGGCCTTGTCGATGAAGGCGGCGATCAGCTCGCCGGCGTAGAGCAGGCTGAGTTTGGGATCCTGGGCGAGGCTGATGCGGCCGCGCCCCTTCGGGCCTCGCACCTTGTACTGGCTGATGGCGAGCGGCGTGATCGGCGTCTGCGGCTCGGCGGAGACGACACTGTTGCCCTGGCGCGCCGCGGCGATGGTGTTGAAGTTCACCGCGAGCGCCGAGTTCAGCGCGTCGTAGGATTCGCTCGTATTCTCGATGCCCGGAATGCGGAGGTCGGCGGGGTAGTAACTCGGGTCGAGCACGATGCCGGTGATCGGTTCCTTGCCGATCGCCGCCACGAGCTGCGGCGCCAGCAGAGCCAGCTCCTCGGAGATCAGAAAGGGATCACCGCCGCCGCGTATATAAAGCTTGCGGTCGCCGTCCAGGTAGAAGCTTGTCTTGAAGCGGTAGTCGAGGCCAAGAACCTCCACCGCCAGCCATGCGGTCACGATCTTGGCGACGGAGGCCGGGACGAAGGGCTTGTCGGCGTTCTGGGCAACCAGTTCGTCGCCCTTCTCGTCCATGACGTAGACGAGCGCCCCGGGCGCAATCGCCTTGACCCGCTCTTTGGCGCCGGCAAGCGCCTGGCTTGGCAGCAGGACCAGAACGAGGACGAGCAGGCGGGACCACATGGCGCCCTCTTTATAGGCTCAGTCCCGAGCCCGGAAAACCACGCATCGCGCCCGGTGAAACGCCTTCCTTGCTAGCGCATGGTGATGGCCAGCCCGCTGAGATCGGCATTAGCCATCAGCCCGACCTGGCGGCCGGAGAGCTCAAGCACCGCGCCGTTCTGATTGGTGAGCACGATGGCGCGCACGCCCCGGCCGACCGCGAGCCCGGCGCCGGCAGCCGCATAGACGCCGGCCACGTCCGAGGCGCGCTTGATATTGGAAACGCGCCCGTGCAGCACCGACTTCGAGCCGCCGAACACGAGGCCGTAATCGATGCCGCCGACCGATAGCGGATAGGACCGGCCGCGGAAGCTGAGCGTGCCGTGCCCGCCCGAACCCCCGATGATCCAGCCGCCCTTGAACACGGTGAGACTGATCGTGCCGCTATCGGCGCGTGCCTCCTGAAACCCCACGGCGCCTATGGCGATCAGCGCGATCGAGGCGGCGCGGAGCAGGGTCGCAATTCGCATTGGAGTGGCCTCCCGTGGTTTCAGCACTTACAGCGCGGTATAGGCCGATTCTGTTCCACGCCGATGCGCCAAGTTTCCCCAAGAGGGGATGGCCGCCGTTTCGCTGTGCTCCCGGATATTGTCTTAAAAATCAAAGAGATAGGCTGCCCGAGAGCGGCCGATGGCAGAATATTCCAATCCGGCGCCCGAGCGTGGTCTTTGCCATTTTTACAGCCAATATTTCGGGCTAGTCTCGGCTGCGACTTGAAGGGAATCGGACGGGGGTTTCAGCTTGTCGCCTGCGCGCCATTTCACGGCTCTGACGCTCGCAACGTTCCTTATCGGAGCGCCCGCAGCGTCTGCCACCGACACCTGCGAATACGAGCCGGGGCTCGCCATGCTGGCCTCGCCGATGGCGCCGTGGAAGGGCGCCTCTTTGCGCGTCATCTTCACCGCCGAGAAGCCGCTCGACGGCGAGCTCTCGCTCATCGCGCCGGACGGCCAGGTCGCCGCGACATCGCGCGACCGGCATGGCGGTCCACCTTACTACTGGTTCGCCGAAGTCAGGACACCGCAGCCCGGGGCCTGGCAGGCGAAGCTCGTTCGCGAAGGCGCATCGGCCGAATGTCAAACGGCCATTCGCGACATCGACGTGAAGGCCAAGCAGCCGGCGGGACCGCGCGGCGGCAAGGCCGTGTGGCCGGTCAAGGAGATTTGGAATCGCGAAACCGAGAATCTGTACTCGGCCTGGATCGAGAAATTGTTCGATGCACCGCTTGACGACGCGCCGTCGTGGAAGGCGTTGCATGTGGTGCTGCGCGATTCCGATCGCAATGTCCTGTTCGACTATCTCGGTCTGCGCGAGGATCAGAAGAACCTGGTGATCCAGCCCGACTGCGCCGACCTGCCTTACTTCCTGCGCGCCTATTTCGCCTTCAAGATGGGACTGCCCTTCGGCTATGCGAAATGCACGCGCGGCGACGGCGGCGGCGCACCGAGATGCACCCAGTGGTGGAGCATCGAGAACGAGGAACCGCCACTATCGCCGTCACCGCAGAGGGCAGGGGCACCCGGCTTCTTCAGCACGACGGCCACAGCGCCGCAGCCGAGGATTCCGCCCCGGCCGCAGGGCCTGGTTCCGGGCTTCGGTCACTATATGCGGACGGTCATCGCCAATGGCGTGCACTCGGGTAACGGGCGGACCGCATTCGACGACAACAATGCAGATTACTACCCCGTGCCGCTCACCGAGGACGCGCTTCGTCCCGGCACGATCTATGCCGATCCTTACGGGCACCTGCTCGTTCTGGTGAAGCGTGTGCCGCAAACGGAAGACAGCGCCGGAGTCTTCCTCGCCGTTGACGGTCAGCCCGACGGAACCGTCGCGCGCAAACGCTTCTGGCGCGGCAACTTTCTGTTCGCGCAGGATCCGGCGCTGGGTGGCGCCGGGTTCAAGCACGCCCGCCCGGTCGTGCGCGCCAAGAACGGGACGCTGCGGCGCATGACCAACGCGGAGATCGAGCAGGATGCGGATTACGGCAACTTTTCGCTCGAGCAGTCCAAGATCTCCGTCGAGGAATTCTACGATCGCATGGACGACGTCATGTCGCCGGCGCCGCTCGAGCCCATGCGCGCGCTCACCGAGGCGATCACCGCTCTCGAGGAGCAGGTGAAAGCGCGCGTGACCTCCGTCGAGAACGGGCGCGAATATCTCGCCGGCGGCGGCCGCGAAGTGGGGATGCCGGACGGCGCCTCGATCTTCGAGACCTCTGGTCCGTGGGAGGATTTCGCCACGCCGTCGCGCGATCTGCGTCTTCTCATCGCCATCGATGTGGTGCGCAACTTCCCCGACCGGGTGGAGCGGCGCCCCGAACGTTACGCCATGCCGCAAGGCAAGAGCGCCGCCGACGTCAAGGCGGATTTAGAAGACACGCTCGCCAGGGAGCTTGCGGCGCGGGAGTTTTCCTACACGCGTACCGATGGCTCGCAATGGACGCTCAAGCTCAAGGACGTGCTTGATCGCATCGCGGCGCTCGAGATGGCCTATAATATCAACGATTGCGTCGAGCTTCGCTGGGGGGCGCCCGACGGCAGCGAGGAAGCCTCTACCTGCAAGCGGCGCGCGTCAAAGGCGCAGCGGGCGAAGATGGCTGATTACCGTGCCTGGTTCAGCGAACGCCGCCGCCCGCCACGTGGGTAGACCTCGCTATCCCCGCGCTCAAAACCTCCATTACAATGCACGCACCTCGTCCATCTGAAGGGCGTTTCTAGAGGCGATCTCGAGGCGGGACGGGGTGCGGCGCCTGCGGGTCCGGTTTCGCAGGCCGGGCACTCGGGCGGCATCGGGGCTCCCTCTGGACCCACTACGAGGTCCCGCTAGGAGCTAGCTGAAGGATCGGTCGGCGCGTTCGAGCGCGACGGACCGGACTAAAGCAGGGCCCGGTGCCGTAATGAGAACGCCGCAAATGAGCATGCGCTACCGCTTCGCTGCTTGAGCGCGTGTGGCGCGCCGGAAGGCGCTCGCGTGCCTTAAAGGCACGAACCCATTACGGACCGCGTCTTTCGGCGCGCCGTCCCCCTTCTCATGTCGGGAAGGGGAAAAGAGCAAAACCCGGATGCAGGAAACGTATCGCGGCAACGATGTTGCATGTCTGTACCCCATTGGCGGAGGAGGCGGGGTGTGCGAGGCTAAGCGAAACGGCACGAGGAGCAGTCCATGACGAAGATCGTCTATAGAATTGTCAAGCACGAGGATGGTTGGGCCTATAAGGCGCGCGGCACGTTCTCAGAGACTTTTCCTACCCATGATGCCGCCCTCGCCGCCGCCAAGCGCGCGGCCGGCGAGCAGCGCGTGCCGGGCGAGACGGTCGGTATTCAATACGAGACCGTTGACGGTGTCTGGCACGAGGAGGTCGATCCAGGCACGGACCGCCCCCAGACCGAAATCGAGGACGACTAGGCCTAAACAATGTCGCGCCGAACGTTCGCTGCCTGCCTAGGAATGGTCACAGAACCCAGTTAATTCCTACAAAAATCGTAAGGGGATCCGATGGCGGCGCTCGCCAGAGTCAATCAGGTCATTGCCTATCTTCGGTTGGAGAATCCGACGGAAGATATCTCGACGAATCCCGTCGTCGAGCATCCGCACAACACGGCAAGGATGATTCCGGAGAGGTTGCCAGCCGCGACGGTCAAGGAGTTGTCACGGCTCGATCCTGTCAAAGCCGTTCTCATCACCGCCGGAGAGTGGACGGCGATCACCGCGGCGATCGCGCTCAGCACCTATTTCTGGCATCCGCTGCTTTACCTGCTTGCGGTCATCGTCATCGGATCGCGCCAGCATGCGCTGCTCATTCTCGGGCACGACGCCTCGCATTATCGCATCCTGCCCAACCGCTGGCAGAACGATCTGTTCTCCAACCTGTTCATGATGTGGCCGACTTTCGCCTCGGTCGAGAGCTTCCGCAAATTCCACGGCACGCATCACCAGTACACCAACCTGCCGAATGACGGGAATCGTCACATCTGGTACACGCACGACGCCGCGGGTGAGCTTGCACCTGACTGGCAGTATCCCAAGACACGGCTGGGGCTTGCGTGGGTGCTCTTGCGCCGTGCCGCTTTCGTCACCGGCTTGTTCTGGATCGTCCGCAGCCTGGTGGGAGCGTCCTTCGTCCCGTCGCCCCGCTGGATGGTCGCGGCGAGGATCGCCTTCTATGGGACCATTGCCGGGGTGTTGACCTGGTTCGGCAGCTGGTATGCGTTTCTGCTTTATTGGATCGTTCCGTTCTGCACCTGGCATATCGCGGTGCAATACGCGCGCATCATTTGCGAGCACAGCGCCGTCGAAAGCGAGGAAGAGGAATACGCGATCACCCGCACGACCATTCCCACCTTCCTCGAATCGATCTTCATCCTGCCGTGCAATGTCGGCTATCATCTCGAGCATCACTGGTATCCCAGCGTGCCGTTCTATCGCCTGCCGGAATTGCACCAGGCCCTCATGGAGCGCGAAGGATTCCGCAAGCACGCCGTAGTCAGGCGCTCCGTTCTGACTTCTCTCGGTGAGTGTGTCAGGCCATAAATTTGGCGAACACGTCGCGGCCCGCATCCAGCCAGCGCCCTGGCGCTAGGCCAAATGCGGTACGGTCATAGAAAACGGGCAACGGCTCGCGCCGCTGCCCGCTTTCTGCGAGGAGTGGAGGGGGGAGCTCCTCGCTTCGATCTTTAGACCGCGTCGACGAGGACGAGTTCGCTGTCCTCGAGTGCCTTGATCTTCAGCACCGCCTCGTCGGTGATGGCGGCGCCGTCACGCGTGCCGATGCGCACGCCGTTGATCTCGACACTGCCGGCCGCGGGCACCAGATAGCCGTGCCGTCCGCGCCCAAGCTGATACTCGGCCGTATCGCCCGCTTTCAGCGTGGCGCCAAGTACGCGCGCTTCGGCGCGAATCGGCAAAGCTTCGTCGTCGCCGGCGAAGCCGCTGGCCAGCGGCACGAAGCGCCCGGCCCGGTCGCCTTTGGGGAAGGGCTTCGCGCCCCACGAAGGCTCGCCAGCGCCTTCCTGCGGCTCGATCCAGATCTGGAACAGAGTCGTCGGCACGTCCTCGCGATTGAATTCCGCATGGCGGATGCCTGAACCTGCGCTCATCACCTGCACGTCGCCGGCCTCGGTGCGGCCTTTATGGCCGAGGCTGTCTTCGTGCGTGATGGCGCCCTGGCGGACATAGGTGATGATTTCCATCTCGGCATGCGGGTGCGGCGGGAAGCCCGAGTTGGGAGCGATCTCGTCGTCGTTCCATACGCGCAAGGAACCGTGCCCCATGCGCTCCGGATCGTAATAGCGGGCGAAGGAGAAATGATGCTTGGCCTTCAGCCAACCGTGGTCGGCGCTGCCAAGCGCATTGAACGGTCTGAGTTCGATCATGATTCGATCCTCCGTACTGTAAGGTCAGGCGGTCAACCCTCCATCGTAATTATTTAGCGTTCGTTACATATGTATCCTGGAGCCGGACTGTCAAGAGCATTATATAGCATTCACTACAAAGGTAAGAAATGATAGGCATTGCCAGCATGACCGGAAACAAAGCTGTGGCGATTGGCCGCCCTCGCGCCTTCGATGAGGACAAGGCGCTCGGCCGGGCGCTCGAAGTGTTCTGGCGCAAGGGCTATGAGGGCGCGAGCATTGCCGATCTAACCGCGGCCATGGGCATCAATCCGCCGAGCCTCTATGCCGCTTTCGGCAACAAGGAGGCGCTGTTCTGCCGCGCCCTCGACCGCTACGAGGCGGAGCATGAAGCGAGCTGGAACGAGGCCTTATCTGCGCCGACCGCCTACGAGGCCGTCAAGCATCTGCTCATGTACTCCGCCGCTTCGCTTGGCGATAAGCGCAGACCCCCAGGCTGCCTGATGGTGCAGGCGGCGCTTTGCGGCGGGAAGGAATGTGACGCCGTCAAGAAGGAACTCGACAAGCGGCGTGACGCCAGCTTCCGACTAATTCGCGAGCGATTGAAGCGTGCCAGGCGCGAGGGCGATCTGCCGGAAAATACCGATCCCGCGAGCCTCGCCCGCTATATCGCCACGGTGCTGCATGGCATGGCGGTACAGGCGGCCGGCGGCGCTAGTCGCAAGGAGCTTGAACGTGTTGCCGCGACGGCGCTCCGCGCTTGGCCGGAATAAGGTAGAAACGGTCTGGCAGCCGCCGGAGAATTGCGGCATGATTCAGTCATGAGATTTTTGCTGTCGTTCCTGGGTTTGCTTATCGTCTTCCCCGCCTTCGCCGGAGCACCGGTCGAGCAAAACGGCCCGCTTTCGCCGTGTCAGGGCGCCGATGCCGCGGCAAGTCAACCGACTTCACCCTGGGGCGTCGAGATCGCAACGTCATTCTCCAAGCAGGAAGCGCTCGATGAATTCGCCAGCACCAAGCAAATCTATGCCAGCGTGCTCGGCGACTACGAGCCTGTCCTCATCGAGCAATGCGATCTGCATATGGGAACCGACATACGGTATTCGGCGCGCATCGGCATGGATAGCCGCGATGCCGCCGATCAGCTCTGCGCCAAGCTTCGCGAGGCGGGGGGCGCCTGCATCGTACAAAAGAATTGAATGACGGCATTGACGCAGCTTCAACGGCTTGCGGGATTTGGCGCGGCGCTTCTGATCGCAACTTCCGCGCATGGCGCCGATGCTTTCGACAACACCGGTGTTGCCGCCGGACTTAAGGCCGCCGGCATCGAAGCGGCAGACCCTGAACCCTTCGTCAATATCGTCTGCCCATTGATGCAGGCGCAAGCCGTGGCGCGCGATCTGCCTCCGATGCCCTTCGTGCGCCTGATCTGGCGAGAGAGCCGCTTCAATCCGAACGCCGTGAGTTACAAGGGCGCGCAAGGCATCGCCCAATTCATGCCCGGCACGGCGGACGAGCGCGGCCTCGAGGATCCGTTCGAGTCGAAAGCGGCCATTGCCCACTCGGCCAGCCTGCTCGCCGATCTCAGACGAGAGTTCGGCAATTTTGGTTTGGCTGCCGCCGCCTATAACGCGGGCGCCGAGCGGGTACGAAAATGGCTGTCTGGCGGGACCCTTCCCGGAGAGACCCGGGCCTGTGTGATGTTCATCACCGGCCGCGCCGCCGAGGAATGGAAGCTCCCCGAGACTGACCTGCCAGAACAGCTTAAGACCGAGGGCGATACGGTCCAAGAATCATGCCGTCAGCTCGCGCCTCTTGTGGTGCGTGCGGTGTACGAGACCGAGCCGCTGACGGCGAGTGGGGCGTGGCGTCCCTGGGGCGCGCATGTCTCCGCCTCTTTCTCCAAGGCCAGGGCGCTCGCCATGTTCGCCAGACTGAGACGCCAGCACGCGTCGCTGCTTGCCGAACGCGAACCCTTCGTGCAGCCTCAGCGCAACTTAAGTCGCGGGCGTCGTGCACTCTATCTCGTGCAGATCGGCGCCGATAGCCGGGCTGACGCCGACGCATTATGCGCGAGCTTACGCAAAGACGGCGGCGCCTGCATCGTGCAGAAGAACTAGAAGGCCATGCTCACATTCGCCCATAGCGTCCCGTCGCGGGTAAGCTGATAGCCGTTCGGATCGTCCTCCATCGGCTGCAGCCATTCCGCGCTGAGCCGCAAGCCCTTGAGCGGCCCGCTCGGCACCACGGTATTCACGCCGAAACCGATATCCCAAAACCTGCCGCCATAGTTGTACTGGAGATCGGGCGGGCTCGAGTGTTGGTGCGGGCCGTTATAATGGCCTTCGATCTCGCCCTGCTCGGTGTATAGGCCGCGCACCGAGGCGGAGATCCAGTTGGCGAAGCGATAGCTCACCCAGCCCGTGACCTGGAGCACGTCGCCAAGACGGTAACCCGACTCGTTCTCCTCCTCCATGCGGACAATGCCGAAGACCTGCGTGCCCCAGGTGAGACGGTCGGCGCGGCCGGTATAGGTGAGGCTCGGCCAGAAATCCCAGGTGCCGGAGCCGAGCTGCATGCCATAGTGGGTGAAAACTCCGGCGGTCTTGTAGTCGACGCGGCCGGTCGGCGCACTGAACATCGGGCTGAAGATCAGGGTCCAATCCGCGCCTTGCGCCACGCGTAATTCGGGACCGAACACGGTATCGCCCCAGCCATCGACACCATGCGAATGGGTGCCCATATGGCCGCCGTGACCGCCACCGTGACCGCCGCCGCCATGTTCGTCATGGTCGCCATGGCCGCCATGACCGGTGAGCCGGAGCGGCGTCATGGTCATGTCGTGGGTCATCCACATCGGCATGACCATCAGCGTCATCCAATTGGTCGGCGCGTACATGAGATCGAGCATGTACATGTTCATCGTCATCTCGCTCGCTTTCATCGAGCAGGTATGCGTGCCGCACCCTCTCTCGGCGATCACGTCGTCGGTGACGGTATGCGTGCCGTGGCGCGTCGAGCCTTCGGCAAAGGTGCCGGCATAGCGGAAGCCGAGCATGAACTCGCCGGCCTTGTGCAAGTGGTCGAACATGACGCCAGCGGGAGCATGTGTGTCGGCCAAAGGTCCGGAACCGTTATGTGGATCGGCCTTGGTTGCGCCGGTCACGGCGCAAAGCGCGAGCACCGCGAGACCGGCGCGTGGAAGTGAATGACTGCTCATTTTGTCCCCCATTAGCGGCCGGCAAGATGGCGCGGCACGCCTAAGCGAATTGGATTGTTGGTTGTCGCGTTCGCACGGCGCCTCGAGCTGATCGAGGACCGTATGTGAAACGACCGTGTTGGGGCTTACGCTAGGGGAGGAGCGCGCGGCTGTGCTGCAAAGGTGCGGATGGCGTCCGGCAGCAGCGTTTCGGCATAATGCGCTTCGGCAGCGATTGAGACCGAGCCGGGCAAGAGAATGCGTGTGGCGTCAACCAGAAGCGCACCGGCAACGCCGTGACAGGCAAGACGGCATGCTTGGGTGCAGCATGCCATGTCGGGGTGGTGATCGCTCTTTACGGGAAGCGGCTCACCGGCGCGATCTCCCAGCACGGAGCAAAGCACGCTTGAATCGGCGGCAAAGGCCGAGGCGTGGAGCCCGAATGTGAAGGATAGAATAGTGGCTTGCAGCAGGACGGCCCACGCCAAGACGAGGGCGATACAGTCTTTATCCTTGCGCAGCCACCCCATGACGAATTGTTAACCGCCGGCCCTAGTCTCTGTCAAAGCCGTATCGTCGCACTGGCAGGATCGTCTTGTTGGTATAAGTTCCCGTTCGGATAGGGAATTAGGGGGCCGGTGGGGGTCCAATGCTCACCATCTACGAATTCCGTGCGGGCGCGCTAAAGAAGCAGGCCGGCAAGCACAAGATCACCGGCGAGGCGGTCTGGCTCGACCTGCTCAACCCCACGCCCGAGGAAGAAAGCGCCGTCGAGAAGGCGCTCAAGCTAGACGTGCCGACGCGCGAGGAGCAGCACGAGATCGAAGTGTCGAGCCGGCTCTATCAGGAGAACGGCGCGCAGTTCATGACCGCGACCTTGATCCTTCAGAGTGAGCAGCACGAGATCAAGACCACGCCTGTGACTTTCATCCTTACCGGCCATAGACTGGTTACGGTGCGTTATGCCGAGCCGCGCGCCTTTGCCATTTATGCCGAACGCTGCAACCGGGCTGAGCCGGGTCCGAGCAACGGCGCCGTCGTCCTGACCGGTCTGATCGAGACCATCATCGACCGGCTCGCCGATTTCATCGAACGCATTCAGGCTGAAGTCGAGGCGTTGTCGCATACAGTCTTCGAGATCAAAGGCGGCAGTGACAGGCGTCTCCGCCGCTTTGACGTTCTACTCCGCGCAATCGGACGCGAGGGCGATGTCACTTCCAAGGCCCGCGAGAGCACCCATTCGCTCGCACGTCTGCTCACATTCTTCACTCACGCAGCTCAAGAGCGAAAAGAGGACAAGGCTTTGCAGTCGCGCATCCGCACGGCTTCACGCGACGTACATTCCCTGACGGACCACGTTGGCTTCCTGTCTAGCAAAATCATTTTCCTGCTCGATGCCACGCTCGGCATGATCAACATCCAGCAGGCTGACATCATCAAGATTTTCTCCGTGGTCGCGGTGGTGTTCCTTCCGCCGACTTTGATCGCTTCGATCTACGGCATGAATTTCCGCAATATGCCGGAGCTCGACTGGTGGCTTGGCTATCCCCTGGCTATCGGACTGATGATCTTGTTTGCCGTGCTGCCTTATCTTTATTTCAAGCGCAGAGGCTGGCTGTAGATAGGGCTTGCGCGCGGAACATACGCTTGCCACATTGGTTGATAAATCTGACTGCTATTGCAACAAGGAGATCTTGATGTTCGCTCGAACCATTAGTTTTGCGTTCGCTGCCGCCTTGTTGGGTGGCGTTGCCTTCCTGCCGCAGTCCGCGTCGGCGGGGCCTGTTGGCGTCGTCGAGCTTTCTCCGAAGGCCTCCAACGTTCAACTGGCCGGTTACTACGAGAGGCGCCGCTGGTGGCGCCGCGATGGCGACAACGTACGGGTGCGCGCGCCCTTTACCTCGGTGGATGATTCACCGAGAGGCACCGCCGTGGAAGCGCCGTTCACATCCGTGCAGACCAACGGCCGCGGCACTTGGGTCAGGGCGCCGTTCGTGAATCTCTTCGTCCCGCGCGATTAAGCCTAGCCGCCGTTCGTCAGCAACGCCCAGATGAGTGACGCCGCTGCGGTGATCGCGAGCGTGCCGACGATGCCGAGGCGTATCCCGAATAAAAGTATCGCCGCCAGGATACCGAGCAGGGCGGCTTCCACGTTCAGGCTGCCGAAATCGGGAAGCGACAGGCGCAAAGGCCCGTACCATCGGTCCTCGACTCGGGCGAAGAGGACGTGCAGCGAAAACCACAGGCTCAGATTGAGGATGACGCCGACCACGGCTGCGGTGACGCCGCGTAACGCGCCCGCAAGTTTCGGATTCGCGCTCAGGCGCTCGACATAGGGCGCGCCGGTAAAAATGAAGAGGAAGCTTGGCACGAAGGTCGCCCATAGAGCGAGACCCGCGCCAAGCAAGCCGAAGGCAAGCGCCGGCTCGCCGCCCTGCCGGTAGCCGGCGAGAAAACCGACGAACTCGGTGACGAGAATGAGCGGCCCCGGCGTGGTCTCGGCGAGACCGAGCCCATCGAGCATTTCGCCCGCGGTCAGCCAGCCATAGGTCTCGACCGCCTGCTGCGCCATGTAGGCGAGCAGCGAATAGGCGCCGCCGAAAGCCACCAGAGCGAGCTTGGAGAAGAACAGCGAGATATCTGTCGTGACATGGTCGCGGCCGAACAGGGCGCCGACGGAAAGAAGTGGCACGAGCCAGATGGCGAGCCATAGCGCTGCGGTCTTGATTGTCTGCAAGGGCGTGACCGGGGGACCATCGTCTGCTTGCTCGGCTTCCGAAGGGATATGGTTCTTTGCCAGCAGGAAGCCGATCAGTGCCGCACCGAGAATGATGATGGGGAAGGGCACGGACAGGAAGAAAATGGCGACGAAGGCGCCGAACGCGATCGCCCAATCATAAGACTGGTGCAAGGTGCGGCGCGCGACGCGGATCAGGGCCTCGATGACGATGACGAGAACGGCGGCCTTGACGCCTAGAAAGGCCGCCTCGACCGCCGGCACCTTTCCGAACAGGACGTAAGCGATGCTGAGACAGAGCACCACAAGAGCGCCGGGCAGCACGAAAAGCAGACCGGCGGTTAGGCCGCCCAGCGTGCCGTGTAGACGCCAGCCGATATAGGTCGCCAGCTGCATCGCCTCGGGCCCCGGCAGCAGCATGCAGAAATTGAGCGCGTGAAGAAAACGCTGCGGCCTGATCCAGCCGTGCTCCTCGACCAGCATGCGATGCATGAGCGCGATCTGGCCGGCGGGTCCGCCGAATGACAGGAAGCCGATCTTGGTCCAGAGGCCAAGCGCTTCACGGAAAGTCGGCTTAGGAGCTGGTTGAATGGTTGTCACCGGTTGGCGGCAAGATGGTCGAGGATCAGCTGGTTGATTTCGGCGGGGTGGGTGAAAGGACTCATATGACCGGCGCCTTTAAGGATTGTGACGGTAGCGTTCGGCAGCGCCGTCGCCAAGAGGTTGGCCACGGCACGGGTCGAGGCGCGGGTCTTGCCGCCAACGATGAAAAGCGTCGGCGCGGCGATCTCCGCATAATTCTGCAGGCTGGCAGGCGCATCGACGGCGATGGTGAATTCGAGCGCCACTTTGGGGATGGTCGCGGCGATGGCCGTCTTGAAGCGCTCGGGTGAAAGCCACCAGCGCCAGCGGCCAAGCCAATAGACCATGAAGGCGCGTGCCGCGGCGCGATCATCTCCTCGCGCCACCGATTTCAAGACATCGAGCCCCATCTGTTCGACTTCATCCCATTCGGGACGTCCTTCCTTGCGCAGCAGATGGAAGGCGACAGGTTCGACCAGCGTGAGGCTCTTCACCCGGTCGCCGAGCGCGCGCGCCGCTTCGAGGGCCAGAGCCGCGCCATAGGAGTGGCCGACGAGGTGCAACTCGCCTTTGGTCTTCTTGGCGAGCGCGAGGATGACGCCGACATCGGCATCGAGGCTGAACGGCTTGTCGATGGGCCAAGCGCCTGACTGGCCATAACCGATAAAGTCGGGCGCAAGCACGCGCCAGTCGTCCTTGAGCGCCTCGATCAGCGGCAGCCATTCCTTATGCGAGGCGCTCGAGCAATGGCCGATGATGACGCAAGGGCCCTTGCCTTCATCGACATAGGCGATCTCGACGCCGCTGGCTTTGAGCTGCTGCATAAGGGTCTGCTCCGAGCTGCGGCCAAGACCAGCCGTCATCCTGGGTCAGCACGTGAAATGCGACCGGCGGAGCATGGCCGAAACTCGGGAAAACGTCATCCCTTCAGGCGCGCCTGAGCGCTCACCAGTCAGGCCGCCTGAGCAGAAGGATTAATGGGCAGTCACCGATGCGGCCTGAGCGGAAGCGGCTTTCTTCACCGCTTTCTGGACCTTTTCGAAGGCGCGGACCTCGATCTGCCGGATTCGCTCGCGGGAAACGCCGAACTCGGTGGAAAGCTCTTCCAGCGTGAGCGGATCCTCGGCCAGCCGCCGCGCCTCGAACACGCGGCGCTCGCGCTCGTTAAGGCCCTCCAACGCATCGGTCAGCATGGCACGCCGCTGATCGCGTTCCTCCGATTCGGCGAGCGCCGTCTCCTGGTCCATGCTGTCATCGACCAGCCAGTCCATCCACTCGCCGCTCTCGGCATCGTTGCGCACCGGTGCATTGAGCGACGAATCGCCGGCCAGACGCCGGTTCATGGAAACGACATCCTCCTCGCTCACACCGAGCCGCGTGGCGATCTTCTTCACCTGGTCGGGATGCAGGTCGCCTTCCTCGAGAGCCTTGAGCTGACCCTTCACCTTGCGGAGATTGAAGAAAAGCTTCTTCTGCGCGGCAGTGGTGCCCATCTTCACGAGGCTCCACGAACGCAGGATGTATTCCTGGATCGCCGCCCTGATCCACCACATGGCATAGGTGGCAAGCCGGAAGCCCTTGTCGGGATCGAAGCGCTTCACCGCCTGCATCAGGCCGACATTGCCCTCGGAAATCACCTCGCCAACGGGCAGGCCATAGCCGCGATAGCCCATGGCAATGCGGGCCACGAGTCGCAGATGCGAAGTGACGAGTTGATGCGCCGCGTCGCGGTCCTCATGCTCGCGCCACCTCTTGGCGAGCATGTACTCCTGCTGCGGCTCCAGCATCGGAAACTGTCTGATTTCTTCGAGATAGCGCGTCAGTCCGCCATGCGCGCTCACACTCGGCAAACTTCTAGCCATGAGGAACCCGTCTCCAGCGACCGCCTTAGCCGCAATCTCCCGTTAAAATGTCCCCCCAGCAATTTCTCTATAAAGGTTTTGCCAAAACGATAAAAGACTTCCGGACGATCACAGTTCCTTGAACAAATCCACGATCTCGATGAGAGCGCGGGGTAACGGACTATTAAATCTTAGTAATGTGCCTGAGATCGGATGCACGAAGGCAAGATGTGCGGCGTGCAATGCCTGTCGACCGAGACTGGCAAGCTTGCTCTGCAATTTTCCTGAAAGCTTGCCGAGCTTCGACTTGAAGCCGCGCCCATAAAGCGGATCGCCGATCAGCGGATGACCTATATGGGCCAAATGGACACGCACCTGGTGCGTGCGTCCGGTTTCGAGGCGGCATTCGATCAGTGAGGCGACAGGCGCATTCTTGGGACCGAATCGCTCGAGCACGCGCCAATGCGTCACCGCCTTGCGGCCCTTGCCGGGAAGCACTGCCATCTTGGTGCGACTGGTGGCATGGCGGCCGATCGGTGCTTCGATCCTGCCATGCGGCAAATGCGGTGCGCCCCAAACCAGAGCGAGATAACCACGCTCGAAATCACCGGTGCGGCCATGATCGGCGAATTGCGCCGCCAGCCCGCGATGGGCTTGGTCGGTCTTGGCGACCACCATCAGGCCGCTCGTATCCTTGTCGAGCCGGTGCACGATGCCGGGCCGGGCCACGCCGCCGATGCCGGACAGGCTCTCGCCGCAATGAGCGATCAGCGCATTGACGAGAGTGCCGCGCGGATTGCCGGCGCCGGGATGCACCACGAGGCCGGCCGGCTTGTCGATGACGATAAGGGCGTCGTCCTCATAGATCACATCGAGCGGAATGGCTTCGCCACGGAGAGCGGTCTTGGCAGCGGGCGGCACGGCAAGCGCGAAGCGATCGCCCGATTTGACCCGATATTTCACCTCCTCTATGGTCGCGCCGCGCGACGTGACATGGCCTTCTCTGATCAAGGCCTGCACCCTGGTCCGGCTCAGTTGCGGCAAGAGATCGCTCAGGAAGCGGTCGAGCCTCTGGCCCTCATGTTCGGCATGGGCCTCCGCCGTGAGCCGCTCGGTGCGTGTTTCGGCGCGAGGCGTCTTGGCGCGAAGTGTCTTGGCGCGAAGTGTCTTGCTTGAGGTCATGAGGTCTGACGATGGCGGTGGCGAGCGAGCCTGACAATACACCGTTACCGGGCACTGTATTCACCCCGCGCCAGGTGCGGATGCTCAAGATCGCCGTGATCGTGATGGGGATTGCGCTCGTCGGCGGCTTCGCCCTCGTGCTTGCCACCATGGTGTATCAG
Source organism: Alphaproteobacteria bacterium (assembly GCA_016869535.1). Classification (GTDB taxonomy): domain Bacteria; phylum Pseudomonadota; class Alphaproteobacteria; order Rhizobiales; family Methyloligellaceae; genus Methyloceanibacter. The sequence continues at coordinate 182,019 of VGDX01000002.1, forward strand.
GCGTCGCGAATCGCCAATGAGAGCCCGGGGAAGGCCTCCGTCCCGGCCGGTATGGACGCCGAACTGGCCATTCCGCCCGACGCGACTGTCACCTCGCTCGCACTTGATGGCGACCGCATCGCTCTCCATCTTCAGTCGAGCGCGGGCGCCGAAATCGCCGTGATCGACCTCAAGACCGGCCAGGTCCTGTCTCGCGTCAGGCTCAAGAGCCGATAAGCCTTGATCGCCTTCCGGACGGCAAGCTATAGCTTCTGTCCGCTGAATTTCCGCGCCACGCCCCCTTCGTCTAGTGGCCCAGGACGCCGGCCTCTCACGCCGGAAACAGGGGTTCGAAACCCCTAGGGGGCGCCACTCTTTCCTAGTTGCCGAAGATGCCCCTGAAGGGACCGTCTCCGCCAAACAGGCCGGGGCGCTTGCGCGTTTGCGCCGGCTCGGCGGTGTCGGCAGTGGTCTGAGTCTCTTTTTTGGTTGCTTTCGGCTTCGGCGCGGCCGGCTCGGTGACACGCGTTCGGCCGGCGGTGCCTGGCTGCGACCGTGATGGCGCAGTCGCGCTAGGCGCGCTCGGTGGCTCCGCCAGCGCGGCCGCATTGATCCAGCCGCTCGCACCGCTCACCACGTCCTTGATTTGCGCGAAGTCTCCTTGGCGGCCAATGACACGGAACTGCCGGCCGGCCGGGAAGCCATACATGACGGAAGCCGTCGCGGACGGATCGGACAGAACTTCGACGGGGCGCCTGGAAACGAGGATCATGCCTTCGTCCGGAAGATCTGGCTGCCCGGCCTGATCCATCGCGTCGCTCGCCCCAGGCTCTGTCTGATCGAGGTTCTCGCCCGGTTGATCAGTCTGTTCCTGAGGTGTTGCATCCTGTGCGGGCGTTACGGTCTTGGGAACGGATTCAGCCGGCGCAACTTCAGGTGCTGGGGCAGATGGCGCGGGCGTTGTGGCGGCAGACGGTTCCGGCCTTGTGGCGTCAGGCGAGGCGGGCGCCTGAATCGTCGGCGCCTTCTGGCCTGAGTCCGGCTCGCCGGAAAAGAGACCCGAACGCAGAACCAGGCCCCCGGCAAGGAACAGCACGACGGCGGCGAAGAACGCGACCCGTTTCGTAAAGAAAGCGCCGTGCTGCGAAAAAAAATCACCGAGTTTCGAAGAGACATCGCCCTTCGACAAGGACTTCCACGGTATCTTTACGGCCATATCCCAATAATGGCATAGGAGGGGCCTTCGTTCCACAATGCGTTGCGCGTTAAACAAAATGGCGCCGCTGTGGCCGGCAAGCGACAGAGTTCCACGCAGATTCGTTGCATAATGGTGTCCCATCGCGCGGGGGGCGAACCGTGCAGAAAGAGATTCTGGTAGCGGCCACATTGATCGCGCTGGCAAGTCCGGCGAGCGCCGCCGGACTTGAACACTCCATTTCCGATCACCCACCGGCTTGGAGTTGGACAGGCTGCTACGCAGGTGTCCATGCTGGCGGCTTCTTCGGCCATCAGCACTGGGTCAATCAAACGGTAGGCGGGGATTTCTTCGGCTTCTCGCTCGGCGAGCACAATCAGGACGGCGTGATCGCCGGAATTCAAGGCGGTTGCGATTATCAGACCGGCGGCGGCATCGTGATCGGCGTCCAGGGCAGCTATGCCTGGACCGATGCCGAGGGGCGCCATGCCAGCGCGCGGGAGACGGGCGTTTTCTATCACAGCGACGCCGATTCGCTCGCCTCCGTCACGGGACGCGTCGGTTATGCGTTCGATCGTTTCATGGGCTACGCCACGGCTGGGGCTGCCTGGCAGCGTGACGACTATTGGGCGACGACGACCATCCTCGGCACCGCCTACCGCGCGAGCGACACGCGCTCAGGATGGACTGTCGGCGGCGGCGGTGAATATGCGCTCACCGATCGTCTGTCCGCCTTTGTCGAATATAGTTACTACGATTTCGGCGACCCCAAGATCGGCTTGACGCCGCAAATTGCCGGATTGCGCCACGCCGCGGTCGATCTCGATGAGACCACGAATGTCGTGCGCGCCGGACTCAACCTTCGCTTCGGCGGCCGGTGAGAAGGGTCACAACAGCGACAGACCGAGATTCATCACACCCGTCACGATCAGGCCCGCGAAGACAAGCACGATGCCTAGCATCACGGCGAGCACGATGGCGATCGTCTTCCACGGGGTCTGTGATGGATGGTGCATAGCGGCTTCCGGAACTGGGTTAATTCGCCCAATCCGGCGGGACCTTCTTCCAGGCATTCCCGCTCTGCACGAGCTGGTAGCCCACCTCGAAGAGCTTTCCCATGTAAACCGGATCGAAGGCCTGGGTGCTCGTATCGGGGAAGTCACCGGGAATATAGATGAGGTTGAAATCCATGCCGTTCCGCTTGGTGAACATGTAAAGCTGGTAAAGGTCCCCGATACCCTGGTTCTTGATCAGGGTCGATATCGACCGGCCGGCGATCGAGAGCGTGCGCGGTTTCACAGCCTTAAATTCTGGATCGACGCGGCCGTTGCGGATGATGTAGGTGCGGCGGATAGGCTTGACGCTCAGTGTCGGGTCGATGTTCTTCGTCATGAATTGCGTCGGAATGAGAAAAACCTCGCGCGTTGTTCCGCCATCCACATGCATCTCCTCGTAAACGCTGCCGTTCGCGGCAACCTCCACGAAGCCGGGCGGGAATACGGCGGGTATGGCGGCGGAGGCGAGAAGGACTTTGCGGAACAGCTCAAGGGATCCCGGATGACCGCTCACGGCGATCTGTCCCATATCCCAGACAACGGGACGTTGCGCGTCGAGATTGGTGGTGCCGATGAGCAGCCGGCGGCCTTTCCTGTGTTCGGCCGCCACCTCTTGCAGGAAGCCGTCACTGACATAATGGGCGACGACTTTTGCCAAAGGCGCATTGCTCGCAAGCGATTCTCCGCCGAGCAGGCCTCTGACCGGCCGCATGATGGCAATATCTTTCGTGGTCGACTCGGTGAAGACCTGCCTTAACGCCTCGTCGTAGCGAGGCCCGAGAAAGGCAAAGGGCGCGGTCAGCGCGCCGGTGCTCACACCCGTGACCACGTCAAACTCAGGCCTGGTGCCTTTCGCGGTCCAGCCGGCAAGAACGCCCGCGCCAAAGGCGCCATCGCTGCCGCCCCCCGATAGGGCAAGGAAATTTACAACCGGCCGGCCTCCGGACTTGGACATGTGACGCCCAGACGCGCGGACCTGCGCCCACTTTTCCTTGACCAGGGCATCGGCGTGGGGAGGAAGTTCGTCCCCCCAGAAGCGAATGCGCTCGTGGCCCATACCCACAACGGTCGCTTCGTTTTCGAACCCGATCGGAACCGGATTTCGAGACGACATCGATCCGCAGGCGGCAAGGCTCAGCGCCACCGCTCCGCACCAGACCAGGCGATTTAAGCCGATTGCCCGCACCATAACCCCCTTTGGGCGCAAGCTTATCTACCATGAATCAGGCCCTGTCAGCAGTGGCAGCTTGCCCATTTCAGACCCTCTTGTGATCTTTTCCGGCAAAGGTGATCCTGAGGGAGGAGACCAAATCCACCGTTTCCTCATCGCCAGAAATTCCCCGCCATATGGGAGGTAGCTCAGATGAAGTCATTTGATGTGTTGTCGGCTGGCGTCCTGACAGCCGGGCTCGTATTCGCTAGCGATGCGGCGCTCGCGCAATCTCCGCCGCGGAAGCCGAACGTCGTGGTCATCATGACCGACGATATCGGCTGGGGCGATCTCGGTTCCTATGGAGGCGGCGCCATGCGTGGCGCGCCGACCGCCAACCTCGATCGGCTCGCCTCCGAAGGCATGCGCTTCGTGAATTATTATGGACAGGCGAGTTGCACCGCAGGCCGCGCTTCGTTCATCACCGGCCGCATACCGATCAGGACCTCGCTCTCGGCGGTGCTGGCGCCGGGCGATCCCAACGGCCTGACGAACGAAACGCCGACCATCGCGCAATTTCTGAAAGAAGCAGGCTACACCACCGTGCAGCTCGGCAAGTGGCATCTCGGGGACAAGGACAAGAACTTCCCGACGTCGAACGGCTTCGACGAGATGTATCACATGCTGCCCTATTACGCGGGCGTCTATGCCTATGACGACCTCAAGCTGCACCCGAACTTCCCGGTCAACGATCCGTATTTCATGAAAGTGTGGAACGAGGCCGCCGTGCTGTCGGAGTTCGAGGGCAAAGCGGGCGAGGCGCCGAAAGTGGTCAAGAAGAAATTCGGCTTTGATGATCTCGCCACAATCGACGACGAGATGCGCGAGACGGCGGTCAACTGGATCAAGGATCACGCCAAGGACGACAAGCCCTTCTTCATGTATCTGAACTTCGAGAAGTGCCACAACCCGAACAATCCGTCGCCGCGCTGGAAAGGCAAGTCGCCAGGCGGCGGCACCTATCTCGACGCGCTCATGGAAGTCGATGACAATTCGGGACAGGTGGTGCAGGCGATACGAGACGCCGGCATCGCCGAGAACACACTGGTGATCTGGACCACCGACAATGGTGCCTGGGTCGATGCCTGGCCGGATGCTGGCTACACGCCCTTCCGCGGCGAGAAGGGCTCGTCCTACGAAGGCGGATTCCGCGTTCCGGCCATCGCCTGGTGGCCCGGCAAGATCAAGCCCGGCACCGTCAATATGGACATGTGGTCCCACATGGATTGGTGGCCGACAGTCGGCAAGCTTGCCGGACTCGAGCCGCCGCCGCGCGAGTGGAAGGACAATGAGGGCAAGCCGATCATCTTCGACGGAATCGATCTCAGCGACTCATTGCTCGGTACGGGACCCGGAAAGCGCGACACGTTCATCTATTTCAACGACATGACGTTCGGCGGCGTGAGGGTCAAGAACTTCAAAAGCCTCTATACGGCCAAAGATATCTGGCTTGGGCCGGAGCTCAATCTCAAGATTCCAGCGGTTTATGATCTGTTGTGGGATCCAGGCGAGCAATACGACATCGTATTCAACGGCGCCGCGCCGACGGCGGGCCAGCTAAAAACGTCGCCGGGCCGCTATTCGGGACAGGATAATGGCTGGATCGGCCTTTACATCACGCCGGTCACCGATCAATTCTGGGCCGAGCTGAAAACCCACCCGAACATTCCGTACATACCGTTTGGTGCGGGTGGTTTTATGAGCATCCCGGGAGAGTATCGCTAGAGGGATTATTCGGCAGCGAGCGCCAGGTTGGCGTTCGCTGCCGCCTTTTTGGAAACTGGTCTACTCGTCGACTGAGCAAATCCCTCATCAGGTGCCCAGTCTCTTGCCATTTATCTGACGAGTGTTGCCCGGCTGCTCTATCGCTCCTGCGACATTAAGCCTACCCTCGACAGGTCTTGCGAATCAGCCTTTCGCGGTGCAATATCGCAGATGCGAATAGCGGTTCGGCGTTTGGTGCGTGCCAAGCCGCGGCAACCAGGCGATTTGGACCGGCAAATGCGGCTCAAAAGCAAAGAGTTAGGGACAGTTTGTAGGAGCGTTTGGCCCAATCGGCCTCACGTAAGCGTCATCGGTCGCTCTGCAACCAATCAGCTCTTTTCGCGTTGCACCATAAATGGGAAATATTTCCTGGAAATAATCCTAGGGTTGAGGAGTTAGGGAAGGAAATACCAGTCCCTTATGGGACACTGAGGAAGGGCTGAGCAACTCTAACGAAAGGGTCACGAACCCATGATTGAGCTCACCCTTGCCGCCACGGCCGGCCTACAGGTCGAAGCCGTGAAGCAGCCGCCCACGGCGCCGCCTCAAAAGCTCGTCGCCCAAATCTTCATATTGAAGCAAATACTGACCGGAGCGGGGGACCTGACATGATCACCATGCCAGCAGCCATCGTGCTCATCGTCTGCAAGACCGTCGTCGCCGGTCCGGGAGACGGGAACTCCGCTTACACCAAGGCCGAGAGCCGGGAATGGGCCGTCGAGAATTCGATGATGGTCTGCCGCCGGCAAGTGATACCGATTCACGACACGGCTGCGGATTTAGGCGCAAAGCCCATCACTCCGAATCTTTTCGACAGATCGACCTGCTCCCGGATCGGAATTCCGATCGGCGTGGCGTGGGATGAGCAGCATAGAGGCTCGGCCTACCGCTTCTGGCGCGTGGGTTGCCCCACGCCGATTGTCGACACGCGGAGCGGACGTATCATCGGCTACAAGATGCCCGAATGCGGACATCGTGATACGGTACGTTGCGAGGTGGACGCCGAGATCTGACGAAACGGAAGGTTCGTCATGCGGTCGAAAATTATCGTGGGCCTTGTCCTGGCTATCGCCTTGATGGGTTTTGCGGGATTCAAGGCTTACTCCAATAAGCTCGGCCCGCTCGTCCAGGCCCACGGCACCACCTATTATAACGGCGAGGGACCGGACTTCGCGCCGATCCCCTGCAAACCCGAGAGCCAAATCCTCGCCGCCATCAAGCAGGTGCACGCAAAGTATGACTATTTCACCGGCGTGCACCTAAAAGCCTTCGAGTGGAGAGCGGCGAGGCTGAAAGGATTGCCGCCGCTCAATCTTGAGGCGCTTTATGTGATCACCGAGGACGATAAGCTCCGCAACGGCGACATGGTGCTGTTCATCGGCCTCAAGGCAAATTGCGTTTCGATGGTATTCGGTCTGCCCTCCGGCCTTTACAAAGAACTCACCGACAAGGCTGACGGCGCCTGAAATTCATCCGATAATCCGGGATGGACAAGCGCGATGTGACGCCAAGCCTTCCGCCGGGCGAGTTGCTTTACGCCGTAGGCGACATTCACGGTCGCGCCGATCTCCTCGACAAATTGCTTGACCAAATAGACGACGATGCAAAAGCGAGCCACGCCCGCAAGAAGACTTTGGTGTTTCTCGGCGACTATGTCGACCGCGGTCCTGACAGCTGTGGCGTGGTTGAAAAACTTATAGCCGACCTGCCGCAGGGCTTTGCCAAGCATTTCCTTAAGGGCAATCACGAGGCGTTGCTGCTCGGCTTCCTCGACGATCCGAATACCCTCGATCTTTGGCTCATGAACGGAGGCGCAGCGACCATGGCGTCGTATGGGGTGGATATTAAGGGGCTGGATCGCTTTAACGCCTCCCCCGAAGCCTGGCGCGATGCCTTCGCCGCTTCACTACCAGAATCCCATCGCAAATTTTTCGCGCAGCTCGAGCTTAGCCTTGCTGCCGGCGGCTATCTCTTCGTCCATGCAGGGGTGCACCCCGATCGGCCGCTGGAAGCGCAACTCGAAGCTGATCTCATCTGGATCCGTGCGCCCTTCCTCGATTGGACTGGACCGTTCGGCAAGATGGTTGTGCACGGCCATACACCGGTTAGAGCGCCGGAAATACGGTCAAACCGCATAGGGATCGACACGGGTGCCTGTTTTACCGACCGGCTTACGGCACTCAAACTGGAAGGCGATAAGCGGACCTTCTTGCAGACCTGAAATCAGGTTGGCGTTTCGTGCGTCTCGGTGGTGACCAGGCCCCGCAATCGCTCACCCAAGCTCTTGCCTCGGCCCTTGCGGGCGCGACGCCTTTCGCGACGGCTCGAACGCTTGGCTGCCTCATCTGTTGTCGTCTCTTCGGCCTCGGCCGGAACAGTTTCGTCAGAAACGGAATCATCCTGACCGGCTTCTTCCGGACCGGCTTCTTCCGAAACGGCTTCCGGCATCATTTCGTCAACTTGTGGCTCGGCCGGCACGTCGCTTTCCTCGATGGAAATTTCTGTTTCTTCGACCTCGACACGGTCTTCGGACATTTCCACCCGCACACTTTCGATCTCCACCTCAGTCTCGACCCGCGGCTCGCGAGAGGCCTCGCGCTCATGACGCGATGTCTCGGCGAAAACCCCAGCGGCTTCGGCGACGGCACGCGGATGGATGCCCTGGCTGCGCGTGACGGCCAGGATTTGCGAGGCGAGTTTCGTCATCTCGCTGCGAAGGAGCGCATTCTCGTGCGCGTTCACCTGGGCATGCGAGAGTTCCTCCTGAGCGCGGGAGAGTTCGGCGCTCAGGCGCTGGCTTTCGGCGAGGTAACGCGAGTCGGCGCGAGAGCCCCGCATCGACCCGCCGCCGGCCTCCAATGCAGTGCGCAGACGGTCGATATCCACGCGTTGCGTATGCAGCGTGGTGCGTGCGATCTTGAGCGCGTCCGATTGGGACGCCAAGGTATTGCGGAGCTCGGAGTTGATGGTCTCGAGCTCGGTAAGGGCATTCTTCGCAGCTTTCAGACGGCTGTCGAGATCGGGCAGCCTTCGCTTGATGGTTTGCTGCAGCACCCGGTTGGCGTTGTCCTTCTCCTGGATCTCAGCCTTGGCGGCGGCGATCTCGTTGTTCAGGACTTGAATTTCAACGCGCCGCTTATTCGCTTCGATCAACTCCCGCGTGGCCTTCTCCTTGGCTTTCTCCAGCTGGACTTCGACCTTGCGAATGGCGATGGCATATTCGGCGCGTTGTTGATCCTTATCGGCCTGGATGTCGGTGAGCGACATCGGCATCGTCGCCTCGAGCTTTTTCGTGGTCAGCTTGACGGCACGGTTCCAAAGGGGGGAGGCGAGCATGAGCGCGAGCAGGCATCCCAAGAAGAAGCCAAGGGCTCCGAACATCACCCATTCGATCATCGAAATCTGCGCTCCTGGGCCCGACGCCCATGCCGCATTCTAGCCGACGCTTCGCGGCGCGGGTGAGGCGAAATGCGCGTCATTTTCGACGCGTCCAAGCCTTCGGCCAGCTTCCTTAGCCCCAAATCAGAACGGATTCCAGGTCGGCTCGCGGGTGTACTTCAAATAGCCGATATTTGCGCCGAGTCTCAGGCCTAGGCCCGAGCGGATCGGGGCCAGGACGATATGGTCCCCGGACAGGAAGGTCACCCCCACGCCACCGATGAAATAGGCCGAACCGTCCACACCGGCAAAGTCATTATAGATCTCGCCAGGGCTGCGCAGATCATAGACCAGGACCATGGTCTTGGAGCCTTCGGCTCCGAAATCGTAGCCGAGGGACGGTCCCTGCCAGAACACCCGATGCTGGCCGGCATCTTTGGTATAGAGCGTGCCCTCGCCGTAGCGCAGCCCGGCGACGAAGGCGCCACCGAGCTCCTCGCCGAGGATATAGCCATTGGGTCTTCCGGCCCGTTGGAAGGTGTATTCCACCACGCGGGCGAAACCCATCGAGACCTTGCCAAAAAAGCGATGCCCGGTGTCATTGATCTCCTCCATGGAGAAGGTGCCCTGGGATTGCGCTTCGGGCGAAACGTAGGTCTGCGTGCCGGGCGCGGGTTCGTAGGGTCTGCCCGGGCCGCCGCTATCGTACTGCTGCGGATAGGTGCTTTGACCGCGGCTGGGGTATTGCGCGTTTGGATTGGGTTGCGGCGTGATCACCATCGGTCCTTCGGCTTGGGCGAGAAGGACTTGATCTCCGGCCATGGTGTCTGCCGCCGACAGGAGCAGAGCCGCGAATGCGGCAACGCACGACATATAAAGACGCATGATCTTGACCCCTCGGGGCTATGCACCGGAAGGCCCGGTGACCCGATTGTCTCACCCCGCCATGATTGGACTAAACCGTTACTAAACGGTGGCTAGGTTCGGCGGTGGCTGAAATGGTTAATTCCGGCTCTCGGGAGCTTTGCGGCCCCAGGCGACGAAGCCCGGATTGCGCAATCCCGCTGCGATCTTGCCGTAGAGCAACGGTTCGCCGTCAGCCGTGACCGCGTAACCGCCGGCAGCTGCAAGCACGGCGTGTCCCGCCGCGGTGTCCCATTCCATGGTGGGGCCAAAGCGCGGATAGACGTCGGCGCGTCCGCGGGCAATTTCGAGAAATTTGACCGCCGAGCCTGCGCTCGATCGGTCCGCGATCCTATGCTTGGAGAGGAACGCCTCGGTCTCTGGATCGAAATGCGAGAGACTGACGACGGCGGTCAGTCCGCCCGGATCGGCGATACGGGCGCGCAATTCAGTCTGGGCAAGCTTGGTGAAATCTGCGCCAGATGCGTTCGGCGCGAGCGTGACTTCTACCGCCTTGTCGCTGGCTACGGTAAGCGCGAGCAGCGATCGCGCCGGCGCATAAACCAGGCCAAAGCGCGGATGCTCCCGATCGACAAGCGCGACATTGATGGTGAAATCCGTGCGTTTCTTGATGAACTCCTTGGTGCCGTCGAGCGGGTCGACCAGGAAGAAGCGTGGCCCCAACGACACCGTCAGGTCGGCGGCAACCTCTTCGGAGACGACCGGAATATCCGGGGCCAGCTTTTTAAGCGCCGCCAAGATGATTGCCTGTGAATCGCGGTCGGCAGCGGTCACGGGAGAGAGATCGGCCTTGATCTCAATTTCGGTGTTCCCGGCGTAATGGGCCATGATGGCCGCTCCAGCCCGCGCCGCGGCATCCGTCAGGAGCGATGAAGCGCGGACGAAATCGAACGGTTCGCTGGTTGTGTGTTCTGGGTCTGGCAAGGCAAAATACTCTTTAGGACTTGATTCGTTTTTTGCGCCTCACGATTCCTTGGACTTCTAGCGGACGCCTCCCTCCTCTAACAGAAATTCCGGTGGGGGCCACGTCTCCTGTCGAGGCAGCACGAACGAAGGAGGGGTTTATGACCGAGCCGGAGACAATCGGCGACCTTGAACTTGCGGCTTTGGTGTCGAGCCGCATTTGCCATGATGTGATCAATCCCATCGCGGCCATCGCCAACGGCCTTGAGCTGCTGGACGAAGAGCCCGACGAGGCCATGCGCGCGGCTGCCCTGGACCTCATCCGCAAAAGCGCGGCGCAAGCCTCGGCCAAGATTCAATTCGCCCGTCTGGCCTTCGGCGCCGGCGGATCGGCCGGATCGGAGATCGATCTTGGCGATGCCGAGAAGGTCGCCCGCGACTTCATTGCCGGGAGCGGCAAGCATCAAGTCGTCTGGCAGGGCCCGGCAGCGACCTTGCCCAAGGATAAGGTCAAGCTTCTGCTCAACCTCGTGGCGCTTGGCATCGTGGCGCTGCCACGCGGTGGAACACTCGATGTCGAGATTAGCGGCAATCCGCCTGAGACGGCTTTTATGGTAAAGGCGAGGGGTGAAGCGGCGCGTCTCGCCGATCAGGTCAAGAGTCTGCTATCCGGTGTAAATGGCGTCGCCGTCGATACCCACTCCATCCAGCCTTATTATGCGAGCCGGGTGGCCAAGGCCGCGGGCATGACCGTGACGGTCGAAGCCCGCGAGGGCGAAGTCGAACTGAGAGCCGTTTAGGGTAGGACTTAAGCGGCGACTTCGGCTTCTTCGTCCGGGTTGCGCAGCACGTAGCCGCGGCCCCACACCGTCTCGATATAATGCTTGCCGCCGGTTGCCGCTGCGAGCTTCTTGCGCAGCTTGCAGATGAAGACGTCGATGATCTTGAGTTCCGGCTCGTCCATGCCGCCATAGAGATGGTTCAGGAACATCTCCTTGGTGAGCGTCGTGCCCTTGCGCAGCGAGAGCAGCTCGAGCATCTGATATTCCTTGCCGGTTAGATGCACGCGCTGGCCGCCGACATCCACGGTCTTGGTATCGAGATTAACCTTGAGCCCGCCGGTCTGGATGACGGACTGGGCATGGCCCTTGGAGCGGCGCACCACGGCATGAATGCGGGCGACGAGCTCGTCCTTATGGAAAGGCTTGGTCATATAGTCGTCGGCGCCGAAGCCGAGACCGCGGACCTTGTCCTCGATGCCGGCGAGGCCGGAAAGGATGAGGATGGGGGTTTGCACCTTGCTCACCCGCAAGGTTTTCAAGACTTCATACCCGCTCATGTCGGGTAGATTGAGGTCGAGCAGAATAATGTCGTAGTCGTAGATCTTGCCGAGGTCGACGCCTTCTTCGCCCAGGTCAGTCTTGTAGACGTTAAAGCCCTCCGACTGCAGCATCAGTTCGATGCTCTGCGCGGTGGCGCTATCGTCCTCGATCAGAAGAACCCTCATTTTAAGTCCCCCGTCTTGCCGTAGTACGGCTCATCCCCCGACCAATACGCTACGCAAGATTGGTTAATTCGAATCAAGAAGTTAATGGGCAATAGTTAACAAAAGCTGACACGTTTGCGAATGCTAACTGTATCTATACCAAGACGCCCCGCGCATTCCCTCGATGCAGGGGCTCCTCATGGTTTACCGGCCCTTAAGCCCTGTCGGCGATGATCTTCACGAGAGAGACGGGGGGTTCTGGCCTCATGGAGGCCGGGGGAGCCGCTTTCTGTCCGCGATCCAAGCCAAGCTGTGGCCACTCGCTCCAGGCCTGCGCGGTGGGCGTGTTTTTCATGTGGGGTGTTTAGTCATTGAGGGTAAAGTTATGAAGTCACGGGATGCATTAATCCGTTTGAAGCGCTTCGAGGTTGACGAGAAGCAGCGCAAGGTCGCTGAGATCGAAGCCATGATCGCCGATTTTCAGCAGATGGCGGTGGACCTCGACCGGCAGATCGCCATCGAGCAGGAGCGCGCCGGTATCACCGATGTTAATCACTACGCCTATCCGACCTTCGCCAAGGCCGCGATCCAAAGACGCGACAACCTGGCCGCATCGGCTTCAGGGCTTGAGGCGCGACTTGCCTCGGCCAAAGCGGAAGTGGAGGAGTCTTGCGCGGAGCTCAGGAAGATCGAGTTGGTAGGCGACCGCGATATCGTCCGGCCCGACACACAAGGTGCTCCGGCAGAACTGGATACGGTCGGCGCTCATCGCGTAGCGAGCTAGAACATGAATGCTCACCTTGAGGAGGGCCGCAGGCCCGTCTCGAAGAGTGAGTTTGTCAGTATGGATCTCATGCTTCGAGACGCGCCCTAAAGGGCGCTCCTCAGCATGAGGATTTGAATCGAGTAATTGAGTAGCTGATGCCGTCCTTCGACATCGTCTCCAAGATCGACCTCGCCGAGGTCGACAACGCGCTCGCCAATATGACGCGGGAGATGAGTCAGCGTTACGACTTCAAGAACTCGAAGTCGAAGGTGGCGCGGAACGAGGCGGAAATCACGCTCGACGCCGACGACGACCTCAAGCTCAAGCAGATGCATGAGTTATTGCAGGGCCATCTCGCCCGCCGCAAAATAGACGCAGGTATCCTTGACTATAAACCTGCTGAAAAGGCGGCTGGGCAGGCCGTGCGGCAGAAGGTGCTGATCCGCCAGGGTATCGATCGCGAGCTTGCCAAGCGTCTGGTCAAGGAGATCAAGGACGGGAAGCTGAAGGTGCAGGTCACCGTGCAGGGCGACGAGCTTAGAGTTTCGGGCAAAAAGCGCGACGATCTTCAAGCGGTGATACAGTTCGTCAAAGGGCTTTCGATCGAGCAGCCGATGCAATATGTCAATTTCCGGGACTAAAGACGGATTGCTCAGGGGGTAGGAGTTGCCAGCGATAATGCGAACAGGTTTGGCGCTTCTTGTTGCAGTGGCGGTTCTCGCCGGCTGCGGCATCCGTTCGCCGGCAAGAATCGCCAGCTCGAACGAGGCGTCGAGCGCAATCGCGTCAGACGAGACCGTCTCGAGCGTGACGCCGGCGCGGGTGTCGATCGCCGCATCGAAGCCTATGGATGCCTATGTGTTTCTGGGCGGCCGCATCAAGACCTGTTGGTTCAATCCGAGCGACCCCTTGCTGCCGGATCATGTCTATCGCGCGGATGTCAGTCCCAACGGGAACAAGGTACAGGTTACCGTGCATGAGGCTCGCAATCTCGGCCGCGCCGGCGCAACCGCCTATGTCATCGATTTCAAGCCGGAAGGACGCGGCACCGTCGTGACGTCCCAGAACGTCAAGATGACGCCGGAGCAGGCGACCAAGATGCGCTATGACGTCGAGCGCTGGAAGCGCGGCGAGACGAATTGCAGCAAGGACATGCCGGCGGCCTCCGGCCAATAACCGTTTAAGTCTCGACGTACAGGTGTTCGATCCTCTGGCCGCTTTCCTTGGCCATGCGTTCCGCCACAATCAGCCTGTGACATTGCTCCGGGTCGCGCTCAAGACAGAGCAGGCAGGCTTTCTCGGCTTGCGACACCGCGAGGGCTTCGCCGAGATCGAGCAATGCTTCAGGCTCTTTCATATGGGCGAGGAACACGCGCTCGAAAGTCGCGTGATCTCCGGAATGGGCCGCGTCACGCCCGGTCTTCGGCGTGCCGAGACCGCGCAAATGCTTGTAGCCTATCCCGGCTTCGGCGAGATGAGCGGCGAGGGGGGTCTTGGAAAAACCCTTCTTGCGTGAAGCCGCGATCGCCCGCACATCCAGCACGAGTGTCACGCCCGCCTTGCGCAGCGCCGCGATGAAGGCGGGAATGCTCGCGCCCTCATAGCCGATGGTGAAGATGTGGTGCTGACGCTTGCCCATAGCCTGTCATACTATCGGCTTTCGCCGATAGGTGAAAAACGGGCATGCTTGTTTGGCTTAGTGGCTGCGATAGTCCTGAAGGCGGGTCGCGCGCAGGCCAGGGAGACCGTGCTTGTCGATCGAGCGCTGCCAGCTCAAGAACTCATCGACCGTCAATGTATAGCGGGCGCAGGCCTCTTCGAGGCTCAACAAGCCGCCGCGGACCGCAGCCACCACCTCGGCCTTGCGCCGGATAACCCAGCGCTTGGTATCCTGGGGAGGCAGGTCGGCGATGGTCAGGGGACTTCCGTCAGGGCCGATGACATATCTAACGCGCGGCCGGTAATGCTCGGTCATGTACTTGAACACCGTTACTCGATGAGCCTGAATTCGGGAGGACCGTAGCAAGCGCCATTTAAGATTTGCCTACTTGCCGGTAAAGGAAACGGCAAGAAATGGCCGGTCTCGGCTTGCCTCGCGAGGGGCTGGTGCTTATTTTCGGGAGGCTGGGCCCCTGAAGAAGTCGGCGCGAAATCGCGCTTTACCGTCTATATTGCGCGCCCCGGCCAGCCTATTCATACGGAAATCCAAGCGATATTTTCGAGTCAGCCATGACGCTTAACAGTCTCTATCTTCCTGGCCGTCCGGCCGATACCCGCGTGGTCGTCGCCATGTCGGGCGGGGTGGATTCGTCCGTCGTGGCGGCCATGCTCAAGGCCGAAGGCTATGACGTGGTCGGCATCACGCTTCAGCTTTACGATCACGGCGAGGCTGTGGGCCGCAAGGGCGCCTGCTGCGCCGGGCAGGATATCCAGGATGCCCGCCGCGTGGCCGAGACGCTTCGCATCCCGCATTACGTACTCGACTACGAGACGCGTTTCGCCGAGGCGGTGATGGGCGAGTTCGCCGACAGTTATCTGCACGGCGAGACGCCAGTGCCGTGCGTCTCCTGCAATCAGAAGATCAAGTTCCGCGACCTCTTGCAGACGGCCGCCGGGCTTGGTGCCGCGGCGCTCGCGACCGGTCACTATGTCAAGAGCAGGCCGGGGCGGAATGGCTTTCAGCTTTATCGCGCCGAGGACAAGGAGCGCGACCAGAGTTATTTCCTGTTCGCCACCACGCCTGAGCAGCTGAACTTCCTGCGCTTCCCGCTTGGCGATCGCCCGAAAAAAGAGACGCGCGCGCTGGCTCGCCAGTTTGATCTGGCGGTGGCCGAGAAGCACGACAGCCAGGACATTTGCTTCGTGCCGACTGGGCGCTACACGCAGGTGATCGAGCGCCTGCGTCCCGGCGCGGCGGAGGAAGGCGATATTGTCCATGTCGATGGCCGCATTCTCGGCCGCCACACCGGCATCATCAATTACACCATCGGCCAGCGTAAGGGCATCGGCGTGGCGGCGCAGGAACCGCTTTATGTGCTGAAGCTCGATGCAATGCGCCGGCAGGTCGTGGTCGGGCCGCGCGAAGCGCTGCGCACCAGGCTTATCTCATTGCGCGACGTCAACTGGCTTGGCGATGAGTCCTTCGAGACGTTCGCTGCGGCAGGCAAGGAGGTCTTGACCCGGATCCGGTCTAGCGGGCCATTGCAGCCGGCGATGCTCGGTATAGAAGAGGGCCGTGTCATCGTCGAACTCGCCCACGGTGAGGACGGCGTGTCGCCCGGTCAGGCTTGCGTATTCTATGCGGCCGAAGACGGTGGCGAGCGGCTGCTTGGCGGTGGCTGGATCAAGACGGCTGCGAGTGGCGCATCGCTTTCCAAGGACCGCTTGGTCGCGGCATCCGGTAAGGCGCCAGAAGCCTTGCTGGCAGGTCCGCGTTAGGAGGGGCCGTGGTCTCCAGAGCACCGGTGGTTGATACGGAGTCCGTGCGGCATGCCTATCGCCGCTGGGCCCCCGTTTACGACTATACCTTCGGTCAGGTCGCCGAGGCCGGTCGCCGCCAAGCTGTCAAGACCATCAACGAGCGAGACGGCAGCGTGCTTGAGGTCGGTGTGGGTACCGGCCTGTCTCTACCCTGTTATGGCCGACATCTAACCATTACCGGCATCGACCTCTCGCCCGAGATGCTGGAGAAGGCGCAGGAAAAGGTCGCGCGGCACAGGCTCGGCAATGTTGCGGGCTTGCATGAGATGGACGCGAGCGCGCTCACCTTCGCGAATGAAAGCTTCGACACCGTCGTTGCTATGTATGTCATGACCGTGGTGCCCGAGCCCGAGCGCGTGATGCGCGAACTCGAGCGGGTCTGCGCCACCGGCGGGGAGGTCATCCTTGTCAATCATTTCAGCCAGGAGGAGGGGGTTCGCGGCTTTCTCGAGCGAAAGCTTGCGCCGTTCGCCGACTATATCGGCTGGCATTCGGTGTTCTCGCTCGATCAGGTGCTGGTCTGCCCGAATCTCCGCCTGATCGAACGCCGGGCGCTCAAGCCTTTCGGCCTCTTCACCATGCTGCGCTTCGTCAAGAACCCCGCTTCTGGGTCGAATTAAGCGCCTTATGAGGCTTGCTTGACACGAATTGTTGGCGATCCCTATATCGCCTTCATATCGAGACATTCGGCGGAGTAGCTCAGCTGGTTAGAGCAGCGGAATCATAATCCGCGTGTCGGGGGTTCGAGTCCCTCCTCCGCTACCACTGTTACGACCAGGTGTTCGCTCTTAGACCCTCAACACTTGATGCGCGACATGGAGGGATCGTAGAGCGGGTCGAGAAAGACCTCGGCCGGCACGCGTGAGGTGGCGATTTCGAGCTCATAGCGGCCTGACAGCACCTTGTCGCGGTCAACGCCATGCTCCGGGTCGCGGACATAGCCGTAACCGATCGAGCGGCCGACCGTGTAGCCATAACCGCCGCTGGTGAGCCAGCCGACGCGCTTGCCGTCACGATAGATGGTCTCGCGTCCCAGGAGGATGATCGAGGGATCGGTGGTAAAGCCGGCAAGCAGGCGTGGCAGCGGCTTTGCGGCCTGCGCTTGGAGCGCCGTGCGTCCCTGAAATGGCGTGGCCGATTTCAGTTTCACCGCCCAGCCGAGACCTGCCACCAGCGGCGAATGATCCGGCCCGATATCGGCCCCCCAGGCGCGGTAGCCTTTCTCCAGGCGCAGCGACTCGATGGCGCGGTACCCGGCATTGGCGATGCCGTGCGGTTCACCGGCCGCCATCAGCGCGTCGTAAACGCTGGCGGCGAACTCCACGGGGATATGCAGCTCCCAGCCTAGCTCGCCGACATAGGTGACGCGCAGCGCGAGCACGGGCGCGCCGGCGATCTCAATCCGTCTCAGCCTGCCGAAAGGAAAGGCGGCGTTTGACATGTCTTGTTCGGTCAGACTTTGGATGACGTCGCGTGAGCTGGGACCCATCACCGACAGCACGGCGTTGGACGAGGTGACGTCCATCAACCGCGCATCGAGGCCCTCCGGGATCGAGCGTGAGATCCAGTCGAAATCGTGGGTGGCGAAGCCCGTGCCGGTGACGATGTAATATTCGGTCTCTGACAATCTGCCGACCGTCAGGTCGCATTCGATGCCGCCGCGCGCATTCAACATCTGCGTGTAGGTGAGGCGCCCCGGCGGCCGCGTCACGTCATTGGCGGCAATCCATGACAGCGCCTTTTCCGCGTCCCGGCCGGCCAGCAGGAACTTGGCGAACGACGTCTGGTCGAACACGGCGACCCGCTCGCGGGCGGCCCTGTGCTCGCGCCCGACCGCATCGAACCAGTTCTGCCGCTCGTAGCTATAAACGTCCTCGGCCTTCTCTCCACCGGCAAGATCGGCGAACCAGTTCGGCCGCTCCCAGCCGAGCTTCTCGCCGAACGAGGCGTCTTGCGCCTTGAGCTTGTCGTAAAGCGGCGAGCGCCTGAGCGGCCGGCCCGAGCGATATTCCTCGAACGGCCAGGCCATCGTGTAGTGCTTGGCGTAAGCTTCCAGCGTGCGGGTGCGCACCCAATTCGTGTCGAGATGGTTCTTGCCGAAGCGGCGGATATCGACCGGCCACAGATCGTAGGGTGGCTCACCCTTGGCGATCCATTCGGCAAGCACCATGCCGGCGCCGCCGCCAGAGGCGATGCCGAACGCGTTGAAGCCGGCGCCGACAAAGACGCCGCGCGTCTCGGGCGCTTCGCCCAGGATGAAATTCCCGTCGGGGGTGAAACTCTCGGGGCCGTTGATGAACTCCTTGATGCCGGCCGTTTGCATGGCCGGTACGCGGCCGATGGCCATCTCGAGCAGCGGCTCGAAATGGTCGAAATAGCTGTCGAGCAGCTGGAACTCGAAATTCTCCGGCAAGCCCTCGCTTGCCCACGGGATGGGATTGGGCTCGTAGCCGCCCATCACCAGCCCGCCGACCTCTTCTTTCCAATAGGTGAGACGGTCCGGATCGCGCAAGGTCGGGAGCGTTGAGGTCACCCCTTCGATTCCCTCGGTGATCAGATATTGATGCTGCACGGACACGAGCGGAATGTTGACGCCGGCCATGCGGCCCAGCTCGCGCGACCACTGACCTGCACAGATCACGAGTTTGTCGCAAGCGATCCGGCCTTTATCGGTGAGAACGGCGCGTACCCGGCCGTTTTCGACCTCGATGTCTGTAACTGTGACCCCCTCGGCGATGGTGACGCCCCCCATGCGCGCTCCCTTGGCGAGCGACATGGTGATGTCCGAAGGCGACGCCTGCCCGTCGGTCGGCAGGAAGGCGGCGCCGACCACGTCGTCGACCTGCATCAGCGGCCACAGCGCTTGCGCCTCTTTCGGTGTGAGCAAATGCATCTCAAGCCCGAACGAGGTGGCGGTGGTCGCCTGCCGCTTCACTTCGGTCCAGCGCTCGGCATTGCAGGCGAGCCGCAAGCCGCCGTTGCGTTTCCAGCCCGTGGCGAGGCCAGTCTCTTGCTCAAGTTTGTCGTAGAGTGCGACGGAGTAACCGAGGAGTTGGGTGATGTTGGCGCTAGTGCGCAGCTGTCCGACGAGCCCAGCAGCATGCCAGGTCGAGCCGCAGGTGAGCTTCCCGCGCTCGAGCAGGATCACATCGGTGAGCCCCATCTTGCCGAGATGGTAGGCCACGGAGCAGCCGACGATACCGCCGCCCACGATGACGACTTTCGCGGAGGACGGCAGCTCGCTCATGCTTTGTCCATAGCGTCAAAAGCGCCGTAGGCAGAATCGAAACGGCGCAAATTTTCCGCCGTATAGGCCCCGTAGTCGAAATCGACGGTGGAGTAGATCTCGGACACCATGCTCCACATCGTTTCACGGAGCAGAGATGCCGCGGTCATCGCCGCGGCACGGAGGCGCAGCGCATCGTCAACCGGCTTGCCGAAATAGAGGCTTAATGCTGCCTCGGCTTGTTCGCGCGGCAGCTCGCTATTGGAGGCGAGACCCCCGAGATCGAAGAGCGGCGAATTGTATCCGGCGTATTCCCAATCCACGAGCCAAAGCCGTTTGCCGTCATCGATAAAATTGGCAGCGAGCAGATCGTTATGACCGAACACGACGTCGATCGGGCCGACGGCAGCTTCAAGCCGCGCGGCGCGCGCGAGCAGGTCCGGCAGAAGAGGGGCGTGCCGGCTGCCCCCTTCCTTCAGCGTGTGCGCATAGTCGCGGACCACATGGAACACCCAGAACATCGCCGCCGGCCCGCGCAGATATTGCGGAATATCACGGTGACACCGTCTGACCATGTCGACCAGACGTTCGAGATTGGCCGGGTCGCGTATGTCCTCCGGGGTGAAGGTACGTCCCTCGATGAAATCGAGCACGAGAATGCCCGGCTCCGCATGCACCACTTCGGGGCTTAGCCCCGCGAGATGAGCGGCGCGGCTCGCCGCCAGCTCGGTCGCACGCACGATGCCGTGCACGAGAATATCGTCCCCTACGCGCACGACATAGCGGCGGCCTCTGTCCTCGACCTTGAAGTTCTTATTGGTGATGCCGCCCGTTAACGGTTCCGGATCGACGCGTCCCTGCCAGATCGGGAGGGAAGCAACGCGCGAAGCGGCGTTATCCTTATGGCTCACGCGTGCGGCCTCCCTGTCCTGCGGCAAGCCGCTTCGCCGCTGTCTGGATCAGCCGATCGGCGATGATGGCAATCGCCGCGACGCAAAGCCCGGCGACCAGCCCTCGCCCAACATCGGCTTTGGTGAGTGCGATATAGACCTCCTGTCCGAGATCGCGGGTGCCTACCAAAGCGGTGATGACCAACATGGAAAGCGCCAGCATGACCGTCTGATTGATGCCAAGCAGGATTATGGGTGTCGCCAGCGGCAGGCGGATCTTGGTGAGGAGCTGGAATGGCGTGCAGCCGGCAGCGGTGCCGGCCTCGATCAGCGTCGGTTGCACGTTGCGAATGCCGTGAGCGGTGTAGCGCACGGCCGGCGCCAGAGCATAGAGGACGATGGCGATCATGGCGGTGAAATCGCCGACCCTGAACAGCATCACCACCGGGATCAGATAGACGAAGCTCGGCAGCGTCTGCAGCGTGTCGATCACGGCCTCGAGCACACGCCAGAAGCGGTCGGAAAGACCGCCGAGAATGCCGAGCGGAATGCCGATGGCGGAGGCGACGATCACCGAGATGCCGACAAGGTAGACACTCACCATCGCCTTTTCCCACAGGCCGTTGAAGGCGATGAATAGCGCGAGTGCGGCGACCAGTACGGAGAGCCGCGCGCCGCCGAGGCGCCAGCCGGCAAAGGCAAGTGCCGCCGTCACCAGGACCCAGGTCTGGGCGACCATGAAGCGCTTGATGGGGATCAGCACGTTGAGCAGCAGGGCGCTCTTGATGGCGTCCAGCGTGTCGAAAAAGTGGATATTGATCCACTTTACCGCCTCGCCCCACCACGGCGCGGTCGAGAGCTTGAGCGATGCCGGATAGATGGCAACCGCCGGGAATATGAGCCCCAGAACGTAGATGATGACGGTGAAGGCGAGGAGCGCGATGGCAAATCGCTGGCCGTCGCCCTGCACGGTCAGCCGCCGCGATGCATAGGCCTGGCTCAAGCGGTCGAGCGCGATGGCGAGCACCACGATGGCAAGTCCGGCTTCTAGGCCGCGGCCAATATCGAGCCGCCGCAAAGAAGTGAGAACCTCGTAGCCGAGCCCGCCTGCACCGATCATCGAGGCGATGATCACCATATTGAGCGAGAGCATGATGACCTGATTGACGCCGACCAGAAGCTGGGGGCGGGCCGCGGGCAACATGACCTTGAACAGCATCTGGCGGCGGGTGGTGCCTGACATCGTGCCGTATTCCACGATCTCGTTCGGCACGCTCTCGAGCGCCGTCATGGTCACGCGCACCATGGGCGGCATTGCATAGATCACCGTCGCGATCAGCGCCGACACGGGACCGAAGCCGAACAGGAACAGAATCGGGATGAGATAGGCGAAGATCGGCACGGTCTGCATGAGATCGAGGACCGGCTCCATGATCCGCCGCGCCAGCGGAACGCGATAGCCGAGGATGCCAAACAGAATTCCGCCGATCACGCCGAGCGGCACCGCTATGGCGATGGAGGCGAGCGTGGTCATGGCGCTCGCCCATTGTCCGAACACCGCGAGATAGAGGAAGGCGCCGCCCGCCAGCAGCGCCAGGCGAATGCCGCCGAAGCGATAACCGAGAGCGGCCATGATCCCGACCACGGCGACCCATGGCAACGGCGGCGCAAGCTGCACGGCGGTCGACCCGCTGCCGCGGAGAATTCCGGTCGAGAAGATCGCAGTTGCCGCGGTTAGCAGCACATTGAGAAAATCGCTGATCGAGCGGGTCGCCTCCCTGAAGGTGAACAAGCCAAAGGTTGCATCGTTCACCAGCCATTTCATGAAGTTGGAGATGGCCGTATCGAGTCCGAGCCGCCATTGCGGGGGGACTTCGCGCATCCATGCTGGAACCGTGCTTTCGGGCAGGGCGAAAGAAGCCACTGCCAGGGCCGCGAAGCCGATCCAAACGGCAACCAGAGTGGATGCCTTGAAGTCGTGGGAACGGTCATCGAAAGCGACGGCTGTGGTCATGAGGCCTCCGCCGTTTCGATCAGCACTGACATCAGGGCAGCACGATCGACGACGCCGATGAGCTCGCCGTCCGCGTCACGGACGGCGAAGGCCCCTGTTGCTGCCTCGACCTCCTTGGCGAACTCAGCGACTTTGCTGTCCGCCGAAATTTCCCCCGTGATCATCTCGCCGTCGCGCTTCGCGCGGACGATGGCACGCGCGGACAGGATCTTGGTGCGTGGCGCCTCACGGGTGAACTCGGCCACATAATCATCGGCGGGCGAGAGCACGAGCTCCTCGGGCGTGCCGATCTGGATGATACGGCCATCCCGCATGATGGCGATACGATCGGCGAGCCGGATTGCCTCGTCGAAGTCATGGGTGATGAAGACGATTGTCTTGTGCAGGACAGACTGGAGACGCATGAACTCATTCTGCATCTCGCGCCGGATCAGGGGGTCGAGCGCCGAGAACGGTTCGTCGAGAAACCAGATGTCGGGATCGGTGGCGAGCGAGCGAGCGATGCCGACCCGTTGCTGCTGGCCTCCGGAAAGCTCTTGCGGAAGATTGTGCTCGCGTCCCTTGAGGCCGACCAGCGCGGTCATCTCGCGCGCGCGCGTCTCCCGTTCCTTGCGCGGCACCCCCTGTATCTCGAGGGGGAACGCCACGTTGTCGAGTACGGTCAGGTGCGGCAGCAGCGCGAAATGCTGGAACACCATTCCCATCTTGTGGCGTCGCAGCTCGATCAGCTCCTTGGGCGTAGCTTTCAGCAGGTCGCGCCCCGCAAACATGACTTCGCCGGCCGACGGCTCGATCAGCCTTGAGAGGCAACGAACCAGAGTTGACTTGCCGGAGCCCGACAGGCCCATGATGACGAAGATTTCGCCGCGCGACACGGAGAGGGTCGCATCCACGACCGCGGTGACATAGCCCGCATCCTTGATGTCAGTGTCGCTAGCCCACGATTCCCTGTTGGCCAGGAAGCCCTTGGGATCTGGCCCATAAAGCTTCCACACACCGCGGCAGGTAAGAGCAGTGTCCGTCACGAACGAAGGGCCCCCAAAGCCCCAGTATGTTGGGGCTGCAGCCTGCCAAAGTCTAGCAGGCTGCCAAGTCCCTAAGCGAGCGCTCCAATCGTTACTGGCCGATCCAGGCCTTCCACTTGGGCTCGTTGTCCTTCATCCACTCGGCCACGACCTCTTCGACCGGCTTGCCGTCGATGTCGACCTTGGTGATGAGCGCGCCCATCTCATCGTTGGAGATATTGAAATTCTTGATCCCGTCGTAGGCGCTCGGCCATTTATCCTTGACCCCCGACCAGGACACTTTCCAAATCGGTCCGCGCGGCTTGCCGCAATCGTAGGCGGCTTCCTTATTGATGCCCCATGACGGGTCGGTGTAGCAGGCCGGCTCATATTTGGGGAACTCGATCCACTCACCCTCATATTTGATTGGGGCCCAATGCGGTGCATAGACCCACTGGATGATGGGCGCCTTTCGCTGATAGGCGGATTCGAGTTCGGCAAACAGGGCGGCGTCGGTTCCGGCATGGACCACTTCGAAGGGGAGACCGAGTGCTTCCACGCGCTCATCGTCGAAGCCACCCCAAGTCACAGGTCCACCGAGATAACGTCCCTTCGGCTTCGTCTCGGCGGTTGAGAATTGCTCCGCGCATTCCTTCAAAGCTTCCCAGTTCGGCAAGCCGGGACATTTTTCTTTCATGTAGGCCGGATACCACCATTCCTCGATGGCTTGCATGCCGGTCTCGCCGAGATTCTCCACTTGGCCCGTCTCGGTCGCTTCGTCCATGGCTTCGCGGCCGGTGGTTTCCCAGATCTCCATGGCGACGTGGAGGTCGCCCGTCTTCAGGCCCGCGAATTGGGCCAGGTAATCTGCCGGCACATATTCGACATTAAGACCCTTGGCCTTCAACGCCTCACCCATGAGCCTGGTGGTGATTAATTGTCCCGTCCAGTCATGCAGCGTCAGCTTGATTGGGTCTTTGGAGTCATCGGCAAGAGCTGGGGCGCCCAGCGCAAACATCGAAAGCACCGACACGGCGGTGGTGATACTTCTCAACATGGTCCGATCCCCTGTTCGAGGTCGGCGCTCCGAAAATCTGGCGCGAATAGCCAATACTCGGCGGCGCCGCAGCCGCGACCTGCGGCCTGACCCAAGGCTCCCCCAAATTTCTCCATTTAGTCAATAAAATTCGGATGATTTACTATGGCGTCCAGGGCAAACATCGAAAAGCACCGGCCCGTTTCTCGACATGCCAGAGCCGCTGCCAATGTGGGCCCCCGCGCTATGGCGCTTCTTCTTCTTAAAATTACTAACCGCGTGACTCGTCCTCGATTTCCAGTGTCACCAGCCTGGCCAACAGCGTGGCGGGATAGAGCTGGCCGATCATCGTCAAGATGTTGACCAGGCTGCGCGCCATGGGGTGCACGGGGGTGATATCGCCCGCTCCTGCTGTCGTGAGCGTGCCGAAACTCAAATAAAAAACATCGGCGGCCAGTGCTGGACGATCGGTGACCGTAAAACCGCTAAAGGCGCCAGGCACAATGAGCGCCATCAGGGTGAACAGGCCGGCGAATGTCCAACCGATGGAAAGATAAAGGAGTATCGCTCCCATCACCCGGTGATAGGTGATGCGTCCCGCGGCAAACACCGCTTTCGAGACTACCCAAATCAGCGCGATGCCGATCACCAGCCAGGCTGAAGCTTGGACATAAACATCCAGGGGAAACAGCCCGTGCAACCTGAGAACCGCCGCGACGATCGTCATACCAAAAGCAACGACGATCACACCGATGGCTATCACGTCCCCTGACAAGACCACGATGGCACCAATGATGATCACCGAGATCGCAAGTCCGATATCTTGCGCCCCGGGCAATCCATCTCCCCGGAGCGGCGCGATCACGAAAATAATGAGGAAGAGCAGAACCGTCAGAACTGTCAGAAGCGGATCGCTCCAGCGGTCGCGCCAGGTCGCAAGCGTCTTGCGGGTAGATTTAGTCATCAAGCGGTTTCCACCGAGCCTTGTCCGATAGGGAGAAGGCTACAGCCAATCTCATAATGGCATGTAGCCTTCCATCCCAATCTCAGCACCAAACTTTTGTTCATGAGGCCTCGCAGTCCGAGGCGATCAATTACCCCGCTTCTCGAGCTCCGCTTCCTCTTCCTTGGTGACCTCGCCCGCGTCCTCCAGCGCTTTGATGCACTGATCGGAAAGTTCCTTGCCGTGTTGCCTCATGCAATCGCGGAGCAGATTGCTGCCGAGTCCGTCCTGGTTGCAATATTGCCGATAGTCGTGTGCGCAATACTGCTTTTCCTCGTCGGTAACGGGACCGGCGAAAGCGGCTGAAGACAACAACACGCCGAGGACCGCAAGCGATGCAATTGATTTTGTCATGTGTTTCTCCCTAAGGTTTGAAGTTCGTTCTCTCTTGTCACCGCGTTGTCGTGGCGTTGGCCAGACAGTTGGCGATGTAGGCTTCCTTCTCTTCGGCTCTGAGTGCCGGCAGGACGAGTTCGGCCTTTTTCTCGCAGGCCTTTCTGGCTTTTGACGACGCTGCGGCCGAAGCGGGCGTCGCGCTCAGCATCGTCGCGACAGCGATGAGGCCTGCGACGATGGCGATGTTCCGATTCATCTTGCGTCTCCTTTCCTATCTGTCGATGCGGCTGATCTTGGAGCCTTCGAGCGTCAGATTATACATCAAACCCTTGGGATCGAGTATGAAACCGATCACCGGGCTGACCACCTTATCGGTGTCGATGGCGCCGCCGACACCCACCGTGACGATGGCAATCGAGCCGTCCACGCCGACCTTCCATCCGGCCCGCCGCCTGAATCCCTCGAGCGCGTCCTTGGTCATGAACATGATGATAACGGAGCGCTCCTGTACGCCGAGCTGGAAGCCGAACGAGGCCGAAATCAGGTTGTAGTAGCCGGCGACATCGCCCTGCATGATCAGCACACCCTCGCCGTATTCGCCGCCGATGCCGATCCCCGCCTTGACCACAGACGGGAACACCAGCACGCCCACCGATTTGTTGGCCAGCTCGCGTGCGCCTTGAATTTGCCGGACAAAGCTCTCCAGAGTGGCGTTGGCACTGGCGTTGATTTCGGCGGCCGTGGCGGCCTTGGCAGGAGAAGGCGCCGCCATGAGAACTGCAACGCCAAAGAGAAGGCAGCAAAAGACTGCGCACAGGGTCTTCATGGGGCAGCGTTCCTCCCTGAATCTTTGGTCCTTACCCTAGCATTGCCACGTGCCACAGTCCTACATTTCCGCCCATGGTCACCACAAACTCCATTATCGGCGTGCTGCTGGCGGGCGGGCAATCGCGCCGCATGGGCGGTGTCGACAAGGTCCTGCAAACGCTTGGCGGCAAACCGCTGCTTGCCCATGCTGTAGACCGCCTGAAACCGCAGGTCGCCGGTATGGTCATAAATGCCAATGGCGCGGCATCGCGCTTCGCCGCGTTTCGTTTGCCTGTGATTGCCGACAGCTTCGCGGGTTTCGCCGGACCGCTTGCCGGCGTACATGCAGGCCTCGTCTGGGCAAAGGCGCACCGCCCGGGCATCGACCATGTGGTTACCGTTGCCGCCGACACACCATTCATTCCTACCGATCTCGTGGCGAGATTTCTCGGCGCGCTGAAAGATCAAACCACACTGATGGTGGCAAGCTCAGAGGGAGGCATGCATCCGGTCATCGGGCTTTGGCCGGTGGCAATCGCGCCGCTACTCGAAGAGTCGCTGCAGCGGGGAGAGCGGAAAGCAAGCGCCTTTGTCGAAGGGCAGGGGGCGATCGAAATCTTCTTCCCTAAAACCGAGATCGGCGGGCGCCCGATCGACCCTTTCTTCAATATCAATCGTCCCGAAGATCTCGCCGAGGCAGAAGCTCTCCTCACGCGACGTGCGTGACGGCTTCGCCCTTCACCCGGTGCGGGTGAGTGAACACCTCGAACCCATCCTTGCGGGCGATCGCCACCAGGGTCATGCCGCAAGCCTCGGCCATGCGCACGGCAAGCGCCGTCGGCGCCGATACGGCGACGACGATTGCTGCGCCAATCATGGCGGATTTCTGCACCATTTCGATCGACACGCGGCTCGTCAGGACGACGAGGCCTTGAGCCGCCGTGACATGGTCCGCTGCAAGCGCGCCGGCGAGCTTGTCGAGCGCATTGTGCCGGCCGACATCCTCCCGCACGGCGATAAGCCCTCGTTCGGGCTCCCAGAAACCCGCCGCGTGTACCGCGCGGGTCTCCTGGTTGAGCGCCTGCAAAGGAAAGAGCGAATCCACCGCCGTCATGATCTGATCCGGCGTGAACACGCGGCCGTCGCCGACCTCAGGTGGCGGGCGCATGGCCTCGATCAGGCTTTCGACGCCGCACAGCCCGCAACCTGTCGGGCCGGTCAGCTTGCGCCGCCGCCCGAGAAATTCTGCGGCCTGGGGCGCCTTGAGCCAGATGCGCAGTTCGATGCCCATCTCCTCCTCGACGATATCGATGGTTTCGATATCCTCGATGGCGGAAATCACACCCTCGGTCAGGCTGAAACCGATGGCGAAGTCCTTGAGGTCTTGCGGGCTCGCCATCATCACCGCATAGGAGGCGGTGTTGAAAGTGAAGGCGATGGCGGTCTCCTCCGGGATGGCGCGCTCGCCCTTGATGCAACCGGTGGCGCGCCACATGAAGCGGGGAACACGTCTGACAGGCTTCGGCAAGTGCTTACTCCGCCAAGGGAATCTCGATGGACCCTAGTCTCTCATACGGTGGAAATTGAGCAACCAGCCATCATCAAGGACTGAAACTGGACCAGAAATACGCTATAAATCCAGCAGCTGGACTGACTTTTTAGGGGCAATAAAGGGAGGCTAATATCATGTCGACAGCGGGCTTACTCTCCGATCAATCGGACATTTGGTGGATTTTCCTGCTCGAAGGGATCGCCGCGATCCTCTTCGGCATTTTGCTGCTGACGGCGCCGGCCGCGACTCTTGTCGCTCTTTCGGTATTCTTGGGCCTCTATCTGCTGTTCATCGGCGTGCTCGAGCTGGTACGCGTCTTCGTCGATCGCAGTGTCCCGTGGTACTGGTCGCTTCTGATCGGTGTCCTTGGCATCGTAGCGGGCATCGTGGTGCTGCAACACCCGCTCGTCACCGCGCTTGCCATCCCCACGGCAGTGGTCGTCTATCTCGGTGTGCTCGCCATCATCATGGGCGTGGTCGGCATCATCGGCGGCTTCTCCGGCGGCGGCTTCGGGTCCTTCCTGCTCGGCCTCGCCAGCCTGATCATCGGTATCCTGCTGCTTGGGTCGCCTTTGACCACGGCGATCGCCGTGCCCTTCGTGTTCGGCATCATCCTGCTCGTCGAAGGCGTGTTGCTGATCGTGTGGGCTTTGCGCGTCAGAAGCTGACGGCAGCTGTTCAGAGACAGAGATTGCGGCATCGATCGTGCCGCAATCTTTTTTGTCACACACCCTGAAGCAGCACCTCGAGATCGCAGGTCGATCGGCGTCCGAGATCTGGTCCATGCGCCGTGAGGAAGGTCTGCGCCGCAACGCGGCCTTGATCGCGCAGCATGCAGAAGAAATCCCATTCCGCATTGAGCTTCGAGGAATAGCCCAGTTCGGCGAGAAGATCGCTCGGGATGAGGTGGATGCGCATATCCGCCCATAATGCGCCCTCCGAATGGCCTGGATCGGCCACCTGCTGCAGAAGGGCGATCATGCGCAACTCCTTCAGCAACACCGCATTGAAGGATACCTCGTTGAGCCGATTGAGGATGTCGCGTGCCGTGCGTGGCGTACCCGGACGCTCGACGGGATTGATGGCAACGAGAATCGTATCCCTGGATTTGCACTCGCGCACCAAGGGCGTCATGGTGGGATTGCCGGAATAGCCGCCGTCCCAATAGCTCTCGCCGTCGATCTCGACGGCCTTGAACATGACCGGCAGGCAGGCCGAAGCGAGCAGGACCTCCGGCGTGATTTCGTCGTTGCGGAACACGCGGCCGCGGCCGGTTCGGACATTGGTGGCGGTGACGAACAATTTGATCGGCGCGCGTGCCAATCGGTCGAAATCGACGCATTTGGCGAGAATTCCACGTAAAGGATTGACCCCCGCCGGATTCAGCTCATAGGGCGAGAAGAGGCGCGACATGAGGTCCATGACAACGAAGCCCGGCGAGTAGTCGAGCGTCCAGCGGCCGAGCAGCATGTCGAGTGGCGTGCGCCGGAAGGGACTGAGCATGGACGCATGCGACACCGCGCTCCAAAATTTCTCCAAAGCCTTGCGCGCTTCCTCGGGCCCGCCTCTGACGTGACCGTCGATCAGCACCGCCGCGTTCATGGCGCCGGCTGAGGTCCCCGATATGCCTTCGATCTCGAGCCACGGTTCTTCGAGCAGGCGGTCGAGCACGCCCCAGGTGAATGCGCCGTGCGCGCCGCCACCCTGGAGCGCCAGATCGACCAGCAGCGTATCGCGGATGGTCATTAGGTGGCCGGAGCCCCTCTCGCGCCGCGCTCGCCTTTCACGACGATGCGCTCGGGCTTGTGCAGTTTGAGATCGTCATCGCTGCCGATCGCCAAGGTATGAATGTAGAAGGCAGTGTCGCGCTCGTCGGTGACTTCCATGACGGGGGAGGGGGCCGAGACCACGGGAAGCTTGGCGATCTCGCCGATCCAGTCGATATGCCGGTGCCCATGCATCAAAATTGCTCGTCCGGTCAATGACTTAAGGCTGCGGATGAACCAATTGCCGTTGATCAGTGCCGTGCCGATCCGTTCGGAGAAGGCCTTCACCGCCCAGGGATATTCCATCACATGGTGGTGCAGCGCGATGATCCAGCAGGCATCCGGGTAAGCTTCGCATGCGATCTTGAGCCCGCGCATCTGTTCCGCCGTGACCAGGCCGAGCGCGTTGGTGAAGGAAAAATGCGCATCCGCATTCGAGTCGAGCAGAATGATGCCGAGCCCGTCGGGTTTGTCGGGCGGTACGATCTGGGGAAACGATCGCGCCCAGAGATCGGGTATCGCATAGGAGAGAATTGGGCGCGCGACATCGGCGAAGCGGGCCAACGCCTTGCGGTACAAGCGTAGTGAATCTGCGAGCGTTTTGCCCACGCGGTCCTTATCGCGATCGATGACGCGGACACGCTTGCCTTGGATTGCGTCCATGGCAGCGAGGCACCTGATTTGCCGCAAGCGCCGGTTGGGGCTCGTCGGCAGATCGAGACGCGCGGGATTGGCGCGGTCGACAATGTTGAGGTCGTGATTGCCGGGCAGCATCAAGACGCGGCCGGCGAGGCGCGGATGATCGGCGAGAATGTCGTATAGAGCCGCCCATTCCGTCGAGATTCCGGCATCGGTCATGTCACCGGTAATCAGGATGAGATCGAGCCTGTCCTTCTTGTTGAGCGTCTCGAGCTGCTTGAACAGGCGTTTCAGGCGCTCATTGCCGCGCGGGCCCCATCGCCCGCTCTCGAGACGGAATCCGTAGCGGTCGCCCACCACGTGAATGTCGGATAGATGCGCAACGCGCCATTTGCGTCCGCCGCGCGGCACGGCGTCAAACTTCGCCAGGCTTCGCGGCTGAGCCATGAGGGCGTCGGCGAAGCCCCAAATCAGGGCGGCAATGGCGAGATAGGCGGTAATCAGCGCCACGCTGTTGGCCAGAGCGAGGACCGCGACATGTTTCCAGGATTTCAGTTCGGAGAGGCTGCCGAAGAAATCCGCATAGGGCCAGACACACCGGATCACGAGCAGCGACAAGGCAAAGACGATGATGCCGGCCACCGCCGCCGAAATGGCGCGCAGATTGGCGCGCACAGCCTCGTTGGCATTCTTGGCGAAAAGCTTCTCGACGATATGGCGCAGGCCCTCGCGGACCATCGCATATCCGGGCTGCACCACGATCGAAGTCAGCGCCCAGAAACTCGCCTCGACCATGCGGAAAAGAGCGCGCCAGCCGAACCAGCCAAGCGCGATGATCACCGCCAGGATCAGCAACGACCAGAGGCCGATGAGATGGGTGATCTTGTTCGAGACGGTTGCGAGCCATTCCTGCGCGATGATGGGCGCCAGCCCGAGCAGAAGCCCCGGGACGATCAGGAGCAGGGTCCAGGCGATGATCAGTTTGGGCCAGCTGATCTCCACCAGCATATTACCGGCGAGCGACAGCATGGAGTAGCGCTTGGTGTTCGAGGCGTCGTCCTCGATATCGCCGTGACGCGGATCGACCACCGAGCCGGCTTCGACTTTTCTCACCTGACGGTTACGCGCGCGCGTCATAGGAACGCCCCCAAAACTCAAGCCTCGAACCTAGCGTCTTTTCAACAGATCGGGCGGAACTCCGGAGAGCAGCGTCGAAACCCAGCGGCTTCCGGCAAATTTCGAGCAGACGGCAATGACGGCGATCATGATGGGTACGCCGATGAAAGCGCCGGGAATACCCCAGAGATAGCCCCAGAAAAACACCGCGAACACCACGGCGAAAGGCGAGATGGAGAGCGCGGCGCCCGCGACCAGCGGCTCGACGTAATTCCCGAGCAGGAACTGAATAAAAGCCAGGCCCACGATGACCACGAGAATGGCCGACCAGGTGTCGAGTTGCGCCAGCGCGAACAGGCCCGGCAGTAGCGTCGCCACGAACGAGCCGAGAAACGGGATATAATTCAGTGTGAAGGCAAGCAGACCCCAGGCGCTAGCCGGCTCGACGCCCATGAGCAGGGCAAATCCCCACACCGCCAGCCCGGTGATGAGGCTGAGTAGCGTACGCACCAGCATGTAGCGGCGGATCAGCTGGGCGGTTTCGCTTCCGGCCTCGACGAGCTTGGGGCCGGCACCCTTCAGCGAGCCGATCTTGCGGCTGAACTCCTTGACCTCGAGCAGCAGCATCATGAGGAACACGAAGGCGAGGATGGCAAAACCGGAAAGCCGGTTGATGCGCAGCGCGACCTCCTGGAACATGCGGATGAGCCAGGCCACGTCGAAACGCTCGGAGATAACGCCGGCGACGAAGATGCCGTGCTCCTCGAGCCAATCCGTCACCTGCGTGTAGATCGTCTGGAACCTCTGCACGTTTCTGATCAGCCAATCGGCGATGCCGCTAAGCGCCCAGGCGAGGATCGAAGCAAAAGCAAGAACGACGATCACCGTGACGGTGAGCGTGACGAACAGGGCGACGAATTTCGGCAGGCGTTCTTCCAGCGCTTCCTGCAACGGCCAAACGAGCGCCAGCGTCAGCAGGGCGAAGGTTAGCGGCGCGAAAACGGAACTGGCGAAATAGATCCCCGCAATGAGCAGGATTGCGGCACAGATGATGAGCGATACGCGGATCGAACCGTTGTTCATCTGTTGTCCATATGCGGGATGGGCTTGAGTGAAATGGTCGTAAAGGGGGAGATTCAACCGAAAGCAACGCTCAAACTTAAGCTATGATCGCCACGTCCTGGAGACATAGCATGGGTTCGGTGCTTACCGCCATCCGCGTTGCGGCGCTGGTCATGTTTACCGGCATTGCCGCATGTCCTGCCGCCGCGGTGGAGGATGGAGAGCCTATGCCCTGCACCGAAGATGCCATGCTGGTATTCGATGCCTCGGGCTCCATGGCAGGCACCGACAGGCTCGGCGTTTCCACCCCAGTCCCGGTCACGCGCATCGATAAGCTGCGTTCGGCGCTGGCCAATGTGCTCCCCAGCGCGGCGCGCTACCGGCGCATTGGCCTCATCACCTATGGACCGGGCCCCTACCATCAATGCAACGTCCAGCTCAACTTTGCCCCGATGGCGAACGCGACCGAGGCGCTCATGTACGAGGTCAATTCCCTGAATCCTGCCGGCAAGACGCCGCTCGTCGCCGCGGTGAGCCAGGCGGCGGAAGTCCTGAAGTTCCGCGAGAAGCCCGGCATGATCGTGGTGGTCACCGACGGCGAGGAGACCTGCGGTGGGGAACCTTGCGAGCTCGGCAAGAGGCTGCATGATGACGCCATGCAGCTCACCGTGCATGTCATCGGTTATCGCGTGAAGGATTTCTCCTGGACGGGCGAACAGAGCATTGGCGAGGTCAAATGCCTCGCTGATAAGAATGGCGGGCTCTACATCAATGCCGAGTCGGAGCAGGATCTGATCGAGGCGCTGGAAAAAACCCTCGGCTGCCCGATGCTGTCGCAAAACACTTTGCGCTGAACATCAGCCCCAGGGGCCACGCCGTCGCTCGATCTCGAAGGGACGCGAACGCGCCGCTTGAAATAGCGGCACATCGCGCTTCTTGAATAGCGGCACCAGGACCATGCCGGCAACGAACCCGCCGATATGTGCCCAGAAGGCGACGCCCGGCTGGCCCGTTGGGGTGAGCGCGCCACTCAAAAGCTGTGTGGCGAACCAGATGCCGAGCACGATCATCGCCGGCAGATGCGCCATGGTGACGAAAATGCCAAGCACGATCAGCACGCGCACCGTGGCACGCGGGTGCAGCAGGACATAAGCGCCGAGCACGCCGGAAATGGCGCCGCTCGCCCCGACCATGGGAATGGTGGAGCCGGGGTTGATCAGGGCCTGCAACAGCGCTGCGGCGATGCCGCAGGCCAGATAAAAAATGAGATATCGGACATGACCCATGGATTCTTCGACATTGTCGCCGAAGATCCACAGGAACAGCATGTTCAGTCCAAGATGCAGCCATCCGCCATGCATGAACATCGAGGTGAGCATGGTTGCCCAGGCGGGGATAACCCCTCCCGGGCTCAGTTCGCTATAGCCGAACAGGCGCGACGGGATCATGCCGAACTCGAAGATGGCACGCTCGCCGCCTTGCTGGCCGAGCGAGACCTGCCAGAGGAAGACCAGCACGCAGGCGCCGATCAGCGACCAGGTAACGTAAGGTGTTATGTTGCGCGGGTTATCGTCCGAAATGGGAAACATGGGCTTTCCGGGCTAGGATCAGGGGGGGGATAGGCCACGAAGCTCACTTGTGCGATTTTCCAATCAATGCGCTTATCGGACGGCATGGGTTCCGATAGCGGGGAGCGGGGGGCGCGCCATGTTGCACTGGTTCTACCGCCTGATGCCGCGCCAGGGAACGTTTTTCCCGCTATTTGAGCGGCATGCCGCCGTCATGGTCACGGCCGCGAGGGCTCTGCGCGAGTTGCTGAAGGGCGGCGACGAGGTCGAGCGGCGCTTCAAGGACATTCTGGATCTCGAGCACCAGGCCGACGACATCGCGCGGGACGTGCTGCTCAGTCTTCGCACCACCTTCATCACCCCATTCGATCGCGCGGATATCCAGAGCCTGATTACATCGATGGACGATTCCGTCGATCAGATGCAACAGACGGCGAAGGCCATCATGTTGTTCGAGGTGCGGTCCTTTGAGCCCGACATGCAGGCTATGGCCGACGCCATCGTAGAGGGAGCGGAGTACGTTCAACGGGCCATTTCCATGCTCTCGGATCTGTCCAAGAACGCCACCGAACTTAACGAGATCTGCATTTACATTACGCGCATTGAGGGCGAAGCCGACGATATCCACGAGCGCGGTCTTAGCCGCCTATACCAGAAAGCCAAAGCGGGGGACGCCATGGAATTCATACGAGGCAACGAAGTCTACAATCACTTGGAGAAGGCCGTGGACAGGCTTGACGACGTCGCTGACGAGATTCAGGGCATCGTCATCGAGCACGTTTGAAGACAACCGGCTACGTTTATGGCTGGCTCGTTTTATCTCATCGTCGCGCTCATCGCTGTTGCGATCATCTTCGATTTTCTCAACGGCTTGCATGATGCGGCAAACTCGATCGCCACTATCGTTTCGACGCGCGTGCTCTCGCCCGTCGTTGCCGTCGTCTTTGCCGCGTTCTTCAATTTCATCGCCTTTCTCTTCTTCGGCGTCCATGTCGCCGCGACCATTGGCACGGGCCTGATCTCCCCGGAGGTGGTGAGCTGGCAGGTCATTTTTGGCGCGCTGATGGGCGCTATCAGCTGGAACCTCATCACCTGGTGGGGCGGCATTCCGTCGTCGAGCTCGCATGCCCTGATTGGCGGCCTTGTGGGCGCCGGTATCGCCAAGGGTGGGGCCGGCGCTGTGGTCCTACCGGGCATCCTGAAAACCGCCGGCGCCATCGTGTGGTCGCCGCTGCTCGGCATGGTGCTGGCCTTGTTCTTATGGCTTGCCGTGTCCTGGCTCTATCGCCGCTACACGCCGTTTGCCGTCGATAAGCAGTTTCGCGTCATGCAATTGGGCTCGGCGGCGCTTTACTCCATTGGCCATGGTGGCAACGACGCGCAAAAGACCATGGGCATCATCGCCGGTCTCTTGTTCGCCGAGGGGATGCTCGGCGACGAATTCTTTGTGCCGTTCTGGGTGGTCATCACCTGCTATGCGGCACTGGCCCTCGGGACGCTGGTTGGTGGTTGGCGCATCGTCAAGACGATGGGCTCGAAGATCACGCGGTTGAAGCCGGTCCAAGGCTTTTGCGCCGAGACGGCGGGCGCCGCCACGCTCTATCTCGCCACGTCGCTCGGGATACCGGTTTCCACCACCCACACCATCACCGGGGCCATTATCGGCGTCGGCACGGCGCGCAGGGTTTCGGCGGTTCGTTGGGGCATTGCCGGGTCCATTCTCATCGCCTGGGTGATCACGCTGCCGGCCACCGCGCTGATCGGCGCGCTGTTTTATCTCCTCGTCTCGCCGTTCTAGGTTCTTAGTAGAGCAAATACGGCTTGCGCGCCGCCTCGAACGCGGTTTCGCCCTCGCGCCAGCTCGCGGCGATCTCCGCGAGCGGCGTTTGCCGCTCGATCTGCTCGCGGAGTTGCGGAGAGCCGGCAAGGATGTCGATCGGCATCTTGTCGTGCTCATATTCGTAAGGCGGGTCGCGCCATTTGAAGTGCTTCGGCGCCGAGCCATGACATTCGCGCAGCAGCGCCGCGCCGGCCGCGACCGGCGCAAAAATTTCGCGGTCCGTCACGTGAATCTGGCAGCCGCCGCAGGTCTCGTTCGCATGTTTCTGGAAGGTCGGCTCGAAAATCGCCGGACGGAAATGCACACCACTCAAGCCCAGCGCATTCATGCGTGCGGCGAGAGCCTCGCCATCGAGCCACGGCGCGCCGATCAGCTCAAAAGGCCGCGTCGTGCCGCGCCCTTCCGACAGCATGGTCCCTTCGAATAAAACCGTGCCGGGATAGACGATGGCCGTATCGAGCGTCGGCATGTTGGGGGAGGGCATAACCCAGGGGAGACCCGTATCGTCGAAATACATCTCGCGCGTCCAGCCTTCCATCTTCACGACTTCGAGCGCGGCGCCGATGCCGTGTGCCTCATTGAACAGGCGGGCCAGTTCGCCCACGGTCATGCCATGCCGCATCGGGATGGGGAATTGGCCGACGAAGGATGCGTAGCCCACCTCGAGCATGGGGCCTTCCACCGCCACGCCGCCGATCGGATTGGGCCGGTCGCACACGATCACGGGAATGCCGGCCTTGGCCGCGGCGCGCAGGCAGTTGGCCATGGTGTAGATGAAGGTATAGATGCGGGCGCCGATATCCTGAATGTCGATAACCAGCACGTCGATCAGGGACAGCATCTCCGGCGTCGGCTCGCGCGTTTCGCTGTAAAGCGAGAAGATGGGCACGCCGCGTTTCGTATCCCTGGCGTGCGGCGTCTCGATCATGTTGTCCTGGAGGTCGGAACGGAAGCCGTGCTGCGGCCCGAAGATCGCCGTGAGCGTCCAGTCGGGCGCCGCCGCCAGAAGATCGGCCACATGCCGGAAGTCCCGGTCCACCGAGGCGGGGTTGGCGAGCACGCCGACCCGCAAGCCCTTGAGCCGCGGTGAGGCAAGAAGAATGTCCGAACCAAGCTTCATAGGGACCAATGATTAAAGGCGGGAGGTCCCCTCCGCTAGCACCGATCAGAGCCTTTCCCAAGCTGGATTCATGGCCGCCGCTATGGTAGTCGGCGGCGAGGGCCGACAGGAAGCCATGACAGAAGAGATACGCACCGCCGTGGTGGGCGCCGGTTATTTCGGCCGCTTCCACGCCAACCATTACGCGAAGAATCCGCGCGCCAGGCTTGTCGCCGTGGTGGACACGGACGAGGCCCGCGCCAAGGCCGTCGCCGAGGAATTCGGCGCCGAGGCCGCCTTTGATTTCCACGACATTATCGGCCGGGTCGATGCCGTCAGCGTCGCGCCGCCGACGCCGCTGCATTACGACATCTCCCGCGCGCTGATCGAAGCCGGCGCCCACGTGCTGATCGAGAAGCCGCTCACTGACAGCTATGACACCGCGCTCGCGCTCACGAAACTCGCCGAACAGCGCCAGGTGGTGCTCCAGGTCGGCCATATCGAGCGCTACTCCAGCGCCTATCGCACGCTCGCCAACACCCTGGAGGAGCCGCTTTATTTCGAAAGCTACCGCATCGCGCCCTGGCGCAATCGCGGCGTCGAGGTGGATGTGGTGCTCGATCTCATGATCCACGATATCGACATGATCATCGGCCTGGCCAATTCGCGGGTCGAGAGCGTGGATGCGGTCGGCACGCCGGTGCTCGGCAAGAATGTCGATATCGCCAACGCGAGGCTCACCTTCGAGTCGGGTTGCGTTGCCAATGTCACGGCAAGCCGGGTGAGCTACAAAATCGAACGGCGCATGCGCGTGTTCGCGCGCAACCATTATCTCAACTGCGACCTCGGCGAAGGCAAGGTCTTCGGCTACCGCTTACGCGGCGACCCGATGACCGAAGGCCTCGCCGCCATCGCCACCGAGACGTTCGAGATCCCGAAGCAGGACAGTCTCGCCAACGAGATCGACGCCTTCCTCGATTGCATCGCGAGTGGGGGCAAGCCGCTGGTCGACGGCTATGCCGGGGCTGAAGCGTTGCGTGTGGCGAGCATGATCAACGACAGTATCGAGTCCCATCTCGCCAAGGTGCAAGCCTCGCCTGGCAATCCGGCCTCGAAAGCCGGGTGAGGGGATATTTAGGTCGACTTATCGCGCCCGTTGACAATATCGAGCACGACTTGCGCGGCGCGTTCGCTCGGCGGCGGGTCGGGTTCGCCGAGGACTTCGGTGAGTTCGCGGAAACCCGCGCGCTGCATCTCGCGCGCCTCTTCCGAATCCAGCAAACCGCCGACCGCCTCGGCCAGGGCCGGACCGGTGCAAGCTTCCTGGATGAATTCCGGCACCACTTCGCGGCCGACCAGCAGATTCGCCAGCGATGCATGCTCGACGCTCACCCCCATGCGGCGGATCAGGAACGCGGTCGCGGCGCTCACCCGATAGGCCACGACCATCGGCACTTTGGCGAGCGCAAGTTCGAGCGTCACCGTCCCCGATTTGGCCAGAGCCGCGTCGGCGGCGGCGAAAGCGTCGTAGCGCTCACCCGTATCGACAAGGGTCACGTTTAAGGACCAATCGCGCGTGTCCTCGCGCACTGTCTCCGCCGTCGCGTCCACTACCGGGATAACCACCTGCAAATCCGGGTGACGATCCTTCAGGCGGTGCAACGCCTCGCCGAAGACCGGCAGCATGCGGTGGACTTCGCTCGCGCGGCTGCCGGGGACGACGCAAAGCAGCGGCGCATCGGGGGGAATGCCATGGCGTGTCCTGAATCCGAGTCCGTCGCCGTGCCCAGCGCCGCCCTCGATGGCCGGATGGCCGACATAGGTGCAAGGGATGCCGTACCCGGCGAAAAACGCCTCCTCGAAGGGCAGAAGCGCCATCAGATGATCGACTCGCTTGGCGAGCTTGCGGGCGCGGCCCGGACGCCAGGCCCATAATTGCGGCGCCACGTAATGGACAACGGGGATGCCCGAGCCGCGCAGATGATGCGCGAGCCTGGTGGAAAAACCCGCCGAGTCGACGGTAACGACGGCATCGGGCATGAGCGCGCGTACGGCATCCGTCGTCTGATTGAGCCGCCTGATGAGGCGCGGCAGATGCGGCAGGACCTCGGCCAGGCCCACCAGCGACAGATCGCGCATGGGGAAGAGGCTGGTCAGCCCTTGCGCCTCGCTCGCCGGCCCACCCACGCCGGCGAACCGGACCTTGCCGTCCGTCTTGCGCTTCAACGCGGCCATCAGCCTGCCGGCGAGATTGTCGCCGGAGGTCTCGCCCGAAACCACGAAGATGAGGGGGCTTGGCCCGCTCATTGACGCCTGCCCGCCACGGAAAATCCTTGCATTTCAGTCATCAAATCGGCCACCCAGGATCGAGTAAAACGCGGCGATTAAGGCCCTGATTTGTCCGGTTAGGCTAGGGACAAATCGCTTCAGGCTTGAGCTTATCACCATGCAGGAAAGCACCTTGGCCAAGCCGGAAACAGCGCCAGCGCTGGCGCCAGGCAGGATCGCCTCGATCGATATTCTCCGCGGCCTGGTCATGGCGCTCATGGCGCTCGACCACACGCGCAATTTCTTCAGCGACTACGGCTTCAATCCGCGCGACGTGACCGAGCCGGCTTTGTTTCTCACCCGCTGGATCACGCATTTCTGCGCGCCGACCTTCATCCTCCTGACCGGGCTCTCCGCCTGGCTCTATGGACGAGGCAAAAGCACAAGCGAGCTCAGCCGGTTTCTCCTCACGCGTGGGCTGTGGCTGATCCTGCTCGAGTTCACCCTGATCCAGTTCGGCTGGAGCTTCGATCCGGGACTGCCGGCATCGGTAGGCGGCGGCATCATCTGGGTCATTGGCGCCTGCATGGTGTTGATGGCGGCGCTCGTCTACCTGCCGCGTGCGGGCCTTGTCGCCTTTGCCCTGGTGCTGATCTCGGGCCACAACCTCCTCGACGGCGTGCGGCCTGAGGATCTCGGCGCCGCTTCCGGACTCTGGCATGTGCTGCATCAGCCGGGCCGCATCGCTCTTGGCGGCGGTTTCACCGCCTACGTGCTTTACCCGATCGTGCCGTGGATCGGCGTCATGGCCGCGGGCTATGCTCTCGGCCCGGTCATGGCGCGGCCGCCGCAGGAACGTCAGCGCATTCTGTTCGGTCTCGGCGTGTCTATCACTATCGGCTTCTTCCTGCTGCGCGCCAGCAATCTCTATGGCGATCCCGCGCCCTGGACGGTGCAGGAGACGGCGCTCGCCACCGCGCTCTCATTCCTCAACTGCCAGAAATATCCGCCGTCGCTGCTCTTTCTGATGATGACGCTCGGGCCTGCGCTGATGCTGCTCGCTTCCTTCGAGCATGTCAGGGGGCGCGTGGCGGATTGGCTGCGCATTTTCGGGCAGGTGCCCTTCTTCTTCTATGTGACGCATATCTATCTCATCCACGCGCTCGCCGTGGTCACCGCCTTCGCGCTGACCGGCACTCTCGTCATGAGCCGGCCTGAAATCGGCTTCGGGCTGGCCGGCGTCTATGGGGTCTGGGTCGTCGTGCTGCTCCTGCTTTATCCGCTCTGCCGCTGGTTCGCGTCCCTCAGGGAAGGGCGCAGCTTCTGGTGGTGGCGTTATTTGTGATCCACTAGCGTGTTATTAACCCTTGCCGCGCAAAATCCGCCCGTGAGTTCAAAACCCTCACGAGTCCGCCATGAGTCGCTTTGCGTATCGGTTGTGTATCGCCGTTAATTTGGGCATCGGCCTTGCCGTTTATGCTTACGGCTTCCTGTCGATGCCGGGCGGTAACGCAAGCCCGGTCCCTGAGGCCAAGCCACAGAAGACGGCCGCACTGAAACCGGCCGCGCCCCTTGCGCACAAGCCGGCAACGGGCTCGATCAAGCCGTCCCAGGATACGATAACTGGCGCGATCAATCCCAGCCGGGATGCGGTGACGGAACCAATCAACCCGCAGGCGATCAGGACTCAAGCGGCTAAAATCCCCGGTGTCCAGCTTGCCGCGCTCGGACCGCACGTCTTGCCGGCGCGCCCTGTGGAGCGATGGACACCCGCCGTCGGCTATAACTCGGTTGTTGTGCCTCCCAAGCGGGCAACGCCTCCGGCGGTACGCAGGCCGCGCGCCGTGAGAGCGTACCGGCCCTACCGGCCCTACTATTATGCCCGGCCGAGTTTCAGTTTCGGGATCGGCATTCCCCTCCGCTGGTAGCTTGCCCTCACCCCGGCCCTCTCCCGCAAGCGGGAGAGGGAATAGTTCGTGCGATGTGTCAAACTTTCCCCCTCTCCCGTTTACGGGAGAGGGTGGCCGCCTTGGCGAAGGCGGCCGGGTGAGGGGATCACAGATCAAGGAGAAACCGCATGCCCAACACCGTTCGACTGCACCGCGTCCTGGGGACGAAGCCCGATAAGGTCTATCGCGCCTTCATCGAGGCGGATGCCTTGGCGAAGTGGATACCGCCCAACGGCTTTACCTGTACCGTGCACCATCTCGATGCGAAGGTCGGCGGCACCTTCCGCATGTCATTCCGCAATTTCACCACGGGTGACAGCCATTCATTCGGCGGAGACTATAAGGAGCTCGTGCCCGGCGAGCGGTTGCGCTACACGGACAAATTCGACGATCCCAATCTGCCGGGCGAGATGCAGGTGACGGTGACGCTCAAGCCGGTCTCCGTCGGCACCGAGATTACAATCGTGCAGGAAGGCATACCCGACGCCATACCGCCGGAGATGTGTTATCTCGGCTGGCAAGAATCGTTGCGCAATCTCGCGCGGCTCGTCGAGCCCGAGATCAATCAATAGCTGCCTGAGGATGATGCTCATCATGATGATCATGATGGATGTTCATCATGACGATCCATTATGAACACCACGATCACCATGATGATCTGGCACTTTTCGGGGGTGAGAAAAATCAGGTTATAGGCTGATTTAGATGTGAAATTATCAGCCTATAACCTGTTTTCACACATTAAATATCATGCTATAGTCTGATTCAAATCACATAAAATCAGGCTGTAGTATGAAAAATAGCACTCGTAACCGCGCTCGGCAACGCCTCGACGAACGGCTTTTGCCGCTCAAACTCAAAGATCGTTTCACGCCTCCGCCAAGGGGCTGGATACGTGCGATCCGGGATGCACTCGGTATGAGTGGAGTACAACTTGCATCCCGGCTAGACGTTCGGCCCCAGACTGTCGATAAACTCGAAAAATCCGAAGTAACTGGCTCCATACAGCTAAAGACCCTGCGGCGTGTCGCTGAAGTGCTTGACTGCACGCTGGTCTATGCGCTCGTCCCGAACAGTTCGCTCGAAGAGTTCGTTGCGAGTCGGGCCCGAAAAATCGCGCGGCAGGAATTGAGGCGGATTGCGCACAGCATGAAGCTTGAAAATCAAGACACTGGCGAAACCGATATGGAGGCCCGCATCGAGGAATACATACGCGACAACATCCGATACCGCGATCTGTGGAACGAGGTATGACAACTGACGTGTTCCATGAAGCGGATGGCGCGACACCACTGGAACCAGCAGAACGCGACGGTTTATTACAAAGTTGGATCACGCACCGGCACGACCTTAATGAAGCAGAAGAAAAGAACATCGCAAAGGGCGTTGCCTGGGCGCGTGGACGTCAACGCTCCGACCTTTTGACGGAGGACTTTGCAAAATCACTCCACAAGCAGATGTTCGGTGAGGTTTGGAAGTGGGCAGGAACATATCGTCGTACTGAACGGAATATCGGGATAGAGGCGCACCGTATTCCGGCTGAAATGCCGATGATGTATGATGACATTCGATACTGGGTTGAGCATCGGACGTTTCCGCCCGACGAAATAGCCATCCGTTTACATTATCGGCTTGTTGCAATTCATCCCTTCCCGAACGGGAACGGTCGTCACGCACGCTTGATGGCAGACCTTTTGATCCAGCGTCTCGGAGGCAAACCCTTTACATGGGGGAGCGGTAATCTCAGCGAGGCCGGTGATGTGCGAGCAAAATATATTGAAGCCCTTCAGGCCGCAGATAATCATGACCTCGGACCTCTCTTAGCATTCGCGCGATCTTGATTCTACGATCTCGGAAGAGGCTAGGCAAAGCCAGCCTACCCAAGACTCTTCGCATAGAGATCGGGGCGGCGGTCGCGGAAGAAGCCCCATTCGGCGCGGTAGCGCGCGATCTCGTCGAGATCGAAACTGTGGATCAACACCCCTTCCTCATCCGCGCCGAAACGCGCCACCAGCGCACCGGTATGATCGGCGATGAAAGAGTGGCCGTAATAACTCTGGGTTACGCCGTCGTTCTCCTCCACGCCGATACGGTTGGCCGCCACCACCGGCACGGCATTCGCCACCGCATGGCCCTGCATGACGAGCTGCCAGCGCGCATGCGTGTCGAGCGAGAGGTCGTAAGGCTCAGATCCGATGGCGGTGGGATAGAGCAGGATTTCGGCGCCTTCGAGCATCATGGCGCGCGCCGCTTCCGGGTACCATTGGTCCCAGCAGATGCCGGCGCCGATCAAGCCTGCCCGCGTCCGCCACACCTTGAAGCCGGTATCGCCGGGACGGAAATAATATTTCTCCTGATAGCCGGGCCCGTCCGGGA
This sequence comes from Alphaproteobacteria bacterium, assembly GCA_016869535.1. Lineage (GTDB taxonomy): Bacteria > Pseudomonadota > Alphaproteobacteria > Rhizobiales > Methyloligellaceae > Methyloceanibacter. Next base: position 225,710 of record VGDX01000002.1, read on the forward strand.
TGTGGCTCTTGCGATAGACGCCGAGGATTTCGCTATCGGCATCGGCGATCGCCACACTGTTGTAATGACGCGGCCCGTCCTTCTCGAAGAAGGAGATGGGAATGACCACACGAAGCGCGCCCGCGAGCCTGGCGAGCGCGATCACGGCCGGATGCTCAGCTACGGGGTAGGCGGCCGCGAACCATTTCGGGTCCTGCCGCGTCGGGAAATAGATGCCCTGGAACAATTCGGGCGGCAGCACCACCTGCGCGCCGCGCTTCGCCGCTTCGCGCACCAGGCCCTCGATCTTGGCGATATTCGCCTGCATGTCGGGACCGAAGCTCGCCTGGAGGGCGGCGACGGTGAGGGGGCGCTTTGCCATCTAGAGCGGTTCCTGAAGCGTGCTGCAATGAAACGAGCCGCCGCCTACGTCGCCCGAGCCGAGCAGGCCGCGCGAGTTGAGCGCGATCACTGTGCGATTGGGGAAGACGCTCTGCAAGGCGTCGCGTGCGGCGTCTTGTGTGGGGGTGCCATAGGCCGGCATCACCACCACGCCATTGGCGATGAGAAAATTCATATGCGAGGCGGGAACCGGCTCGCCAGGTGCGCCACGCACGAGGCCGGGGCTCGGAATGCGGATCACCTCGAGCTTGCGGCCTTGCGCATCCGTCGCGCCTTCCAGCGCGCGCGCGACGGCGTCGAGAATGTCGGCGTTCGGATCGTCGGGGCCTGACGGCGTTTGGCACACGACGCGGCCGGGCTCGACGAAGCGGGCGACATTGTCGATGTGTCCGTCGGTGTGGTCGTGCCTCAGACCTTCATCGAGCCAGATGATCTTCTCCGCGGCGAAAGCCTCGCGCAGCGCGGCTTCCGCTGCACGCTCCGTCCAGGCGTTGCGGTTGGCGTTGAGCATGACATCGCGTGTGGTGATGATGGTGCCTTCGCCGTCCTGCTCGATGGCGCCGCCTTCGAGGATGAAGTCGAATTTGCGTGTCGGAACACGGGCGAAGCCCGCGATGGCGTCGCCGACGATATGATCGTCGGGCAAATCGAACTTGCCGCCCCAGCCATTGGTCTCGAAGCGCAGCGCGACGAGGCCGTCTGCGTTGCGGGCGAAGATGGGGCCGGTGTCGCGCAGCCAGACATCGCCGTAACGCGCCGGCACGATCTCGGCGACATCGCCGACGCTCGCGCGCGCCGATTCTTCCGCCTCCTCGCCATTCGCCAGCACGCGGACTGTATTGCTCGGCGCGAGCGCGCGCGCCAATGCCGCAAGGTCGCGGCGCGGCGGCTCGAGATCGCCGCCCCACTGCTTGGTGTTGGCCGGCCAGGCCGTCCAGATGGCTGTTTGCGGCGCCCATTCGGGCGGCACGGTGAGTTCGGTCAGGCTGACTGTGGTTTCCATGCAATTGCTATCGGTTTGGGCTTAAATTGACCCGGATATGGCGCGGTTTCCTGGCAAATTCCACGTTAAAAACCGCCGCCGTGGCGCGCGGTCAGCGCTGCTATAATGCTTCTGCGGCTGTAAGGGAGAGAAATTACGGCATGAGATCAAATCGTTTTGCGTATCGGCTCGGCCTGGCTTTGTGCTTCGCCATTTTAACCCCTTGGCCCGCCTCGAAAGCCCTTGCCAACAAGCGGGCCTGCCAGGAGCTCGACCAGCGCTACGCGCAGATCGCCCGCGGCGCAAGTACGGTCGAAATCAATAACTTGCTGTTCCAGGCGACCGACAAGCGCTGCCCTGACGTCGCCCGCCGTCTCCTCGAGGCCGGCGCCTCTCTCGACGCGCGCGACCGCTTCGGTGCCAAGCCGCTATCGCATGCGGCCGTTGTCGGCGATACCGATCTGGTGGCGCTGTTCCTCGATCATGGCGCACCGATCGATGCGCGAAACCTCGATAACTCGACAGCACTCTACAAGGCCGCGGAAAACGGCCGGCTCGCAATCGTCGAACTCCTGGTAGAACGTGGCGCCAATGCCGATCTTCCGGGCCGGAGCGGAATCGCCCCGCTTGCCGCTGCAGCCTATATGGGAAGCACGCCTATCGTGCAGTTCCTCCTCGATAAGGGCGCCGACCCGAATTGGCTCGATGCGACGCAAAAAACGGCGATCGTCTATGCGGTAGGGCGAGGTTTCCCTGAAGTCGTCCGCGTGCTTCTGGATCATGGGGTCGATGTCAATGCCCGCTATGGTCATAACCTTACGGCATTGATGTGGGCGGCTGGCTATTCTTCCGAAGCCGGCGTCAACGACATGATGAAAGTCATCGCGTTGCTTATCGAGCGCGGCGCACACCTTGACGATCAGGACGATCGCGGGCGCTCCGCACTGATGATAGCGGCCGAGCTGGATCATGAGCAGGCCGTCAACCTTTTGCTCGCCAGCGGCGCGGACAAGACCCTGCGTGACAAGCAGGGCAAGACTGCGAGCGACCTCACCTCGCTCACTTCACTGCGCGAAAAGCTTGTCGCTACCCACTAACGGCCATGACCGAGATAAGCGTCGATCTGCAGCCCCGCGAGATATTGCGCGAGAGCGGCAATGTCCTCGGGTGAGGTGGCCTTCATCAGATCGGACATGCCGGGATTATTGCCGCGTGACTTGTCGCGGAAGGCCAGCATCGTCGTATGCAGGTAGTCCTGCCATTGCCCGGCGAGTCGCGCCGTGCTGCCGTCTCCCTGGAAATGCTCCAGATGGCAGGCCGTACAAGGGCCGACGGAATTGATAGCGCTCTGCGCCTTGGTAGCGACGTCACCAGATGCACTGGGCTGCTCGAGGTTCGGCCATTTCAATTTGGAGAAGTAAGCGGCGATCGACAGCATGTCGTCTTTTTCCAAACCCGCAGCCAACGGACCCATCAGAGCGTTCTGGCGCGCGCCGCTCTTGAAGTCGCGGAGCTGTAGGTAGAGATAGCCCTCGTTCTGGCCCCAGATCACCGGCGTCTGCTTGTTGATCGGGATACCTTGCTCGCCGTGACAGGTGGCGCAGAGCTTGACCTTCTCCGCGATGTTCGGGGTGTCCTGTGCTAGCGCAGTCCCGCAAATCAGCATTGCGGCTGTAAAAAAAATCCCATGGGCCAACCGGGACAATTGAAGCATAACTGACTTCCTTGGCATGAAAAGGACGGGGCGAACGGCCCCGTCCTTGCACTATCGTAAGCGTCTTGAGCGGAATCAATCAGCCGTAAAGGCGATGATATTATTCCCGCGCTTGAAGTCGAGCTGGACGTTACCGCCGGCGCCGACCACGATGTACTGCTTGCCGTCCACATTGTATGCGGCGGGCGGCGCATTGACGCCGGCGCCCGCGAAGAACGACCACAGCACGTCGCCAGTCTTGGCATCGTAGGCACGGAACCATCCGTCGCCTTCACCGGTGAAGACTAGGCCGCCGGCAGTCGCCAGAGCCCCGCCCATCATCGGCAGCGGGGTCTTTTTCTGCCACGCGATCTTACCGGTATTATAATCGACGGCGGTGACGTTGCCGAACTGCTCGGAACCCGGGATCACCTTGAAGGCACCCCCAAGCCAGAGCTTGCCGCCCGGATAGGGCGAACTCTCGACGTGATAGGTCATCGGCTGGTGGAGATTAACAGCATAGGTCAACCCGAGTTCGGGATTTGCCGCCATCGGCGACCATTCCACGCCACCATTGGCGCCGGGCAGCATTGGTGTGCCTTCCGGCGTGGGCAACGACCACATGCCAGTCTGATCCACCATTGCTTCGGAGAAGCGGATCAGGCTGCAATCGTCGCGATTATGGACGTAGACATTGCCCGTCTTGCCGCCATGGATCACTCCCGGCACGGTCTTGCCGTCCTTATCCTTCACATCGACCAGGATCGGTGGGCTGACCGCGTCCAAATCCCATACGTCGTGAGCGATGTACTGGAAGTGGCAGACATACTCGCCGTTGTCGAGATTCACCGACACGAGCGAGTTAGTATAGAGATTGTCGCCCGGCCGGATGGAGCCGTCGAGATCAGGTGAAGGATTGCCGACCACGAAGAAGATGCGTTTCGACTTCAGGTCGACTGCCGGGTTCTGCCACACACCGCCGCCAAGCGTCTTGTAGGGATCACCCAACTTCTTGAGCGCGGCCTTCTCGGCTGCGATGTCACGATGCATATCCTTGCCCGTGGCGTCGTGGGTCGCCCATACGCCGGTGGAATCCTCGGGGATGGTGTGGAAGTTCCAGAGCAGCTTGCCGGTCTCGGCGTCGTAGGCACGCACGAAGCCGCGGATGCCATACTCGCCGCCATTGGTACCGATCAAGATCTTGCCGTCCACGGCGGTTGGCGCCATGGTCTCGCTATAACCGAGCTCAGGCTCGGAGATGTCCGTCTGCCAGATCAGGCTTCCGGTCTTGGCATCGAGTGCGACCAGCTTGGAGTCGAGGGTCCCCATAAAGACCTTGTCGCCATAGATGGCGACGCCGCGGTTATTCGGACCGCAGCAATAGGTCGTGACGGGCCCCATCTTATGCTTGTAATGCCAATAGGCCTCGCCGGTCTTGGCGTTGATGGCATAGACGTGGTTGAAGGAAGTGGTGACGTACATAACCTCGCCGACGACGATCGGCGTCGTCTCCAATGACTCCTTCACTTCGGTCTGGAAAATCCAGGCAGGGCGAAGCTTGCCAACATTTGATGTGTTGATTTGCTTGCCGGGGTAATACCGGGTCTGGTCGTAATTGCCGTTGGTATGCAGAAAATTGTTCTCATCCCCAGCGGCACCGCTCAGCTGATCCTGAGAGACAGAAGCGACAGGCGCATCCCTATGCTTGGTGGTAGCGGCTGCCGGCGTTTCTTCCTGGGCTAGCGCTTGATGCAGATTGGCACCGGCGAAGCCTATCACTAGCGCGCTTACCAGCGCGCCAGTCAACTTATAACTCGCCATTTTTTCCTCCCTAGCGTGATCCCGATTTGACCGGTTTTATCCGGCCGCTCCAGACGGGTTCGCGCCTTAAGATTGCGCGTGGCTATGCCATTTGTCAATGAAACCATTGCCTGTACGCTCTCTTAGTACTGCTATTTTCTCCTGCTTCGAACAGGTAGAATCCCATTGGCGTCAAAGGTGTAGGGGAGCGAGAGTTTTGTCGATGCAAGAGCTAGAGCATGGCCAATCGTTTCTTATACGTAGGCCTTACACTTTTAAGCTCGGCCCGCTGGTATTGCTCATAGGGTATTCACTGGCGTTTCTTTCGCAAATCCCATCGCTATTGGCCCTTTCCGATTCCGAAGCGTCAAGCTCTCGGGCGATTGAAGAAGGCGCTGTGGTGTCCATTGGCTATTTGAAACAGGAGGTGAAGCGGCTGATCCCGTTATCGCGTCTCAATGTCGAACCTGGTGATCTAGGTATCGCCGGCGCTGAGATCGCTCTCAAAGACAACAACACTACGGGCAAGTTCACCAAGCAGGCATTTACGCTCGACGTCGAGCGCGTTCCAATTGGTGCTGACGCCATTGAAGCCCTGCGTAAGCTTGTGGAGAAAGGCAACCATTTCGTGCTGGTCGACGCGCCTGCGGAGACTCTTCTCCGGCTGGCGGACTCGGTTAAGGACAAAGACGTGCTGTTGTTTAACGTGAGCGCACCGGAAGTGCGGCTACGACAAGAGGATTGTCGGGCAAATGTGCTGCACACGGCGCCGGATCGGGCCATGCTTGCCGATGCGCTCGCTCAATATCTCGTGTGGAAGCAATGGCAGCGTTGGCTCGTGTTGAAAGGCGTCCATCCTGAAGATCTCGCTTATCTCGATGCCTTGCATAGGGCTGTCAGGCGCTTTGGGGCGACCATCGTCGAGGAGCGCGAATACAAGGAGACACCTGGCGCACGTCGCTCCGACACCGGCCAGCAGCAAATCCAGTTACAAATGCCAGTTTTTACTCAAGGCGCGCCCACGCACGATGTCGTAGTTGTGGCCGATGAAGCGGAAATTTTCGGTCCTTATCTTCCGTACCGCACATGGGATCCTCGACCAGTGGCTGGCACCGCAGGCCTCAAGGCTATGAGCTGGCACCCGGCACACGAGCAATGGGGTGCCACACAGATGCAGAATCGTTTCCAGCGGTTTGCCAATCGCTTCATGTTGCCGCTCGACTATCAGGCTTGGATCGCGGTCCGGGCGATTGGCGAAGCGGCGTCACGGACGCAGTCTTCCGAATTCGCTTCCATCGCGAAACATCTCCGTAGCGATAAACTCGAGCTTGCGGCCTTCAAGGGCCAGAAAGTTACTTTCCGTCCTTGGGATGGACAGCTTCGCCAGCCACTCCTGGTCGCCGGTCCCGAACTGCCTGTATCGATGTCGCCGCAACAAGGCTTCCTCCATGAATATGCCGAGGTGGATACGCTCGGCATCGATCAGCCCGAAAGCAAATGCGAATTAGCAAGGGAAGGGAAGTGAGCGTGCACAAGTTTCAGATTGTCATCGCGATGCTCGGCTCGATTTCGATCGCCTCACCATCTGCGGCTTACACGGTCTACGTTTCCAACGAGAAAGGCAATTCGCTGACGGTGATCGATAGCACGACCCTCGAGGTCCTGGAGACGATCCAGGTTGGTCAGCGTCCTCGTGGAATCATGCTGACAAGAGATGGCAAACAACTCCTGATCTGTGCCAGCGACGACAACACCGTACAGCTGCTAGACGTATCCACGCGCGATCTCGTGGGCGATCTACCATCCGGGCCCGACCCGGAACTGCTCAACATCCACCCCTTGGGAAGTCCCGTCTATATCGCCAATGAAGACGACAACCTGCTTACGATAGTCGATCTTCCGGAAAGAGAAGTACTGGCGGAGGTGGAGGTCGGTGTCGAGCCTGAAGGCGTCGGTGTCAGTCCCGACGGCAAGGTTGTGGTGGTGACCTCGGAAACCACAAACATGGCTCACTTTATCGACACCGAGACCAATACGATCTTCGACAATGTGCTGGTCGGATCGCGGCCACGTTTTGCTGAATTTACCACCGACGGCACGCAATTATGGGTGACAGCGGAGGTCGGTGGCACAGTCGCGGTCATCGATCCCAAGACGCGCGAGATCATCAAGACGATCGGTTTTGAGATACCGGGCATACAGCCCGAATATATCCAGCCGGTCGGCGTGCGCGTCACCAAGGACGGCACCAAGGCTTTCGTTGCCTTGGGGCCGGCCAATCATGTGGCGGTGATCGATGCGAAGAAACTTGAGGTGGAGAAATACCTGCTCGTGGGAAAGCGGGTCTGGCAGCTCGCCTTCACGCCTGACGATGGACTCCTGTTTACCACCAACGGAAACAGCAACGATGTTTCGGTGATCGATGTAGCCAGCCTGAAGGTCGTTAAGTCGATACCCGTGGGCTATGCGCCGTGGGGTGTCACTGTTTCGCAGGACTGATCCAAACGCAAAAGCTGCGCTTCACCGTGAATTGTGCTTCTCACCAGATCTATTAGGCCGAAGCAATCCATTCACCGGCCACGTAGCCGAACGCGACAGCATCAGGGTTTTTCTTGGCGGCCTGCCGCAGCTTGTCCTCGGCATCGACCATGAGACTACGACGACGGGTGCCGGTATCGTCGCTTGCGTCCTTGAAGCCGCTCAGGAGGATGATCTTCCTGCCGCGCATGACGATCTTCGGGAGTGCCATTTCTCTCTCCTCGGCCTGCCCGGAAGAACGCTCTGAACAATTACAGAAAAGCTCAGGGCTCAGAGTCGCGCTTCAAGGCAAGCAGCCTTGCTCCAAACGGCGACCCCCACGTCAGCCAAGGACGTTGGTAGCAAGGAAATGCGACGAAGCTAAGACCATCGAGCGACGAGAATGAAATTATGCGCATCAAACATGTTGCCTGTACGCGGCGGCGGCAAGAGATGCGAGACCTTGCTGCGTTGCAACAACCGGCTTCCAGTTCAGGCGGCCAAGTGCAGATGGATCGGCTACCAAAGAGCCGAACAGGGGTTGGTAGTTCTCCATCTTGCCCGCTGCGCGTAACGCAGCTTCAAGCATGAACCGAGGAACGTAGAACAATCCCGCCCGGCGCCCGAGTCCTTGCCGCAATGCAGCAACGATCGCACCGACGGTGAGTGGTTTTGGATCAGCGACGATAAGGGGACGTTTCAAGGGCAAAGATGCGGCGAGAACCCGGTCAACCGCTTCGACCAGATTATCGATGCTGAGCAAAGAATGCTCACCACTCAAGCCCGCGAGGGGCAGAGGGTAGGGCGAGCGCGCGAGCTTGATGAGCCGCGCCATGTTGCCTTGCACCCCCGGTCCGTAAACGAGCGCTAATCTCAGCGCCACCCAATCGAGGCCCGTTTCGGCGAGCCCCTGCTCGGCGGCGAGCTTCGACCTTCCATAGGCGTCGGTGGGCTGCGGCTCACAATCCTCGGTGAGCACGTTATCGGCGGTCGGACCGGACTGCGCTCTGATCGAAGAGAGAAAAACAAAGCGCTTGATGCGGGCACGCTCGGCTGCCTTGGCAAACTTGACGGTGGCCTCCGTATTAAAGCGGCGGTAATCGTCCTCGGGCAGTCCCCGACATGGTACTGGCGATGCCGGCTGTGTGGATTACGGCGTCTACGCCGGCCAGCCCCACGGCCATGTTGTGAGGACGGGCGAGATCGCCGATCAGCACGCTTGCACAACCTTCTGGCATGATGGTCGGCCGTCGAAGGAGCACGCGAAGCCTAAAACCACGTTTCGGCAGCTCTTTGAGTAGATATTGACCGATGAAGCCTGTGGCTCCGGTCAGGGCTACGAGAGGCTTTCGGTCTCCGGGTGCCGTGATGTCAACCATGGCCGCGAGGCCTGCAAGGTTTGGGCCGAGCGTTGTGCTATCTTTAGTGGACAATCAGATTTTGGCCGGAGCAAGCCGCATGTGCTGCAAAACCAGTCCAGGGCGCGGTACTGGCTTGCAATTTGACCCCATTCTGCGGAAAAACATCCGAAGAGAAGGCTGAAGTCGACAACTGGGGAACCGGTATGAATCTCGTTGAACTCAACAAGATCGCCACGGCCATGGTCGCGCCTGGCAAGGGGATTCTCGCCGCTGACGAGTCCGGCGGCACCATCAAGAAACGTTTCGATGCCATCGGCGTCGATTCCACGGAAAACAACCGACGCGACTACCGCGAGTTGCTGTTCCGCTCCGCTAAAGCCATGTCTGAGCGCATCTCTGGTGTGATCCTGTTCGACGAAACCATCAGGCAAAAGGGCGCTGACGGCACCCCGCTGGTCAGGGTGATTGAACAAGCAGGCTCCATCCCCGGTATCAAGGTGGACAAAGGCGCAAAGCCTCTCGCCTTCTCACCCGGTGAAACCATCACTGAGGGGCTCGATGGTTTGCGCGAGCGGCTGATCGAATATCGCGATCTAGGCGCCAGGTTCTGCAAGTGGCGAGCGGTGATCGATATCGGCCCCGGCATACCGAGCTACAATTGCATTAGTGCCAATGCTCATGCACTCGCCCGCTACGCCGCGCTCTGCCAGGAGCAGAGCCTCGTGCCGATCGTGGAGCCTGAGGTGCTTATGGATGGCGATCACGATATCGCACGCTGCGAAGAGGTCACCGAATTTGTGCTTAAGACCGTGTTCCAGGAGCTCTACTACGCGAAGGTGCAACTGGAAGGTATGGTGCTGAAGCCCAATATGGTGGTCCCGGGCAAGAAATGCGCAAAGCAAGCCTCCGATATGGAAATAGCGGAGAAAACGCTTCGTGTGCTCAAGGCCTGCGTGCCGGCTTCCGTGCCGGGGATCGCCTTCCTGTCGGGCGGGCAATCCGATGTCGAAGCTACCGCGCGTCTCGACGTCATGAATAAGATCGGTGGCGTGCCGTGGAACCTCACCTTCTCTTATGGGCGCGCGTTACAGGCCGCTCCGCAAAAGGCCTGGTCCGGTAAAACCGAGAACCGGGAAAAGGCGCAAACAGCCTTCGCCCATCGGGCCGAGATGAACGGTCTGGCCACTCTCGGTAAATGGACGCGCGAGCTCGAGAAGAAGGCCGCCTGAAATTTCAGGTGAGCCAGCTTATGCTTGGATCCTTGCGTGGCACCGGCGCCGGGCTTCGCAGCGGGTGGCCCACCACAATCGGCGCGACCGGTATGCATTTAGGATGCAAGCCGAGTACGGCTTTGCCATCGGCCGTCGAGAGCCAATGCTGAGCAAAACCGATCCAGCACGTGCCCAGTCCTTTGGCATAGGCGGCGAGCATGAGATTCTCAGCGGCCAGTGCGCAATCCTCGACCGCCCAGTCGGTCGGCTCGCGAGCGGCGATTACCACTAATACCGGTGCGCGATAGAAGATGTGGAACTTCGGATCGTTCAACATGTCGCGAAACGGATGTGAAGGCGCGTCGAACGAAACCTTCAACAGATGCGCCTTTGCCCGGTCCGATATCTTGCCCAGCAAGCCCGGCTGCTTCACGACGATAAAGGACCAAGGCTGCTGATTGATGGCGCTGGGCGCCTTGATCGCGGCGTCAATAAGTTGGCGAACCGCATCGTCGTCGACCGGTTCATCGGTATATTCGCGCACGGACCGCCGCCCGTTTATGGCTTCCAGCAACTCCATAACGGAGAGAGTCCGGCAATGGCATTCGAGCCGCGTTGAGCCAGATCAAGGAGTTGAGAGGGCTAAGGCATCGGTTGGCCGGGACTCTCCCCCGGCACTTCGGATGAAGGCTCGCTCGCTGGCGGTTCATCGCCAGATGACGGTTCATCAGGCGCCGCCTCGATAGCCGGCGATTCGGGCGTGAGCGGCGGGGGTGCTGCGTCGAGCGTGGCCGCGCTCCATTGCAAAAGTTCGGTCTGCACCTTGCCGAATGCTTGATCTAGAGCGTGCGCATAGGCTGGCGTATCGGTCCCGGCGACAGGTGCCGTGACTTGAAACAGCTTCGCGCCGATGATCTTGCCGTCGGCATCCAGGATCTTGCCCATGAACTCGATCTCTGCTTCTGGCTCGCCCTCGGTCGATATATGGAAGCGCCGGATGTCGATCAGAAGCTTGTAGCCGCCGAGCCCTTCCTGTGTCCGGGTCACCGATTGCGCGTAGCCTGCATTCTCGAAGCTCTGAAGCAATTTCGCCTGAAGCAAGACCGGCAGGTTGTCGCTCCAACGCGCATCCTGCAGTTGCTTGCTCTCGCCTTCAGCAGGTTGCAGCAAAATCCTGTCGGTGTTGAAACCCATGACTGTCGTCGGCTCAGGGATTACCAATTGCCAGGAAGGTGCCTCGGATGGAGGCGAGGGGAGGTCCGTTCCAGTTGAGAGATCGAACACCGGAACGCCGCCGGCACCGGTTCCGCCTCCCGTCATGCGCTCAAGTCCAGCGAGGATACCGTCAACTTTGTCGGAATTGCGCGCCAGCGCATCGGTGAAGGTCTCGATATTGGTGATGGCTTGATTCAGTGCCTCGGCATTTTGAGCAAGGACGTCATCGACGCGTTGGAAGGCATCACGCGCGGCTTGCGTCCAGTCCTGGCTCGCGCTGGGCTGCGCGATAAGCGTAGGCGGTGCGCCGCCATCACCAACGACCTGAGGCGTAGAGCCGCTACCGCCCCTGAGCGTCACCGCCGCGCCGCCCGTAAGACCTTGCGTCTCGATGCCGACCAGTGTGTCGGTGCGAATTGGTGTGTTGCGGTCAACGGCAATAGTGGCGATCACCTGCTCCGGGGCATTCGGGTTGAGCGTGAGATGGGTAACTTCGCCAACGCGGATGCCGTTGAATAGGACCGCCGAGCCCGGGAGCAAACCCGATACTGAGCCCTCATAGCGAACTTGATAGATAGCGCGCTGCGTGAAACCGCCCTTGTTCTCGAGCCAATAGACGAAGGCAAAGCTCGCCAGGATGATTGCGAGCATGAACAGTCCGATCAGGGCATAACGGGCACGCGTTTCCATCGATCAAAGTCCTTTAGGTCATGCGCTCAATTTGGCGGTCCGCCAGCATGCCGCCGCGCTTCCCCTGGAAATAAGTCTTAACCCAGGGATGTTCGCTTTCGAGCATGGTGAGAATTGGACCTTCCGCGACCACTATACCGTCAGCGATGACCGCAACCCGATCGCAAGCGGTATAGAGGCTTTCCAGGTCGTGAGTCACCATGAACACGGTGATCTCCAAGGTCTGTTGCAGGGTGCGGATCAGCTCGTCGAAATCGCCGGCTGAGATTGGGTCGAGCCCCGAGGTGGGCTCATCGAGGAAGACGATCTCGGGATCGAGCGCCAGTGCCCGGGCGAGCGCCACACGCTTGGTCATCCCACCCGACAGCTCAGAGGGAAGTTTGTCGGCGTCCTTGGGCGTAAGTCCGACCATTTCCAGTTTGGCCAGAGCCATCTCGTCGAGCAGTCGCGGCGACAGATTGAGATTCTCGCGCATGGGGAATTGCACGTTTTGGCGTACGGTGAGTGAAGAAAACAGCGCACCTTGCTGGAATAGGACTCCCCAACGCCGTTCCAGCGCGCGTCGTTCGGTTTCGTTTGCCTCGTCAAGATTGACACCGAGCACTTCTATCGTGCCATGCCGTTTCGGTAGAAGGCCGATAATGGTCCGCAACAACACCGATTTGCCAGCACCAGACGCTCCGACGACGCCGAGAATTTCGGCGCCGCGGACGTCGAGAGACAGATGATCGAGCACGTTCTGGTCGCCGAAACCGACAACGAGGTCGCGCACTTTGATTACGGTGTTGTCAGTCATTCAAACTCACATCCCGATCGAGGCAAAGAAGATGGCGAACATTCCGTCGAGCACGATCACCAGGAAAATCGACTTCACTACCGATGCTGTCGTTTTTAGGCCGAGCGATTCGGCACTGCCCTTCACTTGCAAGCCTTCGGCGCAGGCGACAATGCCGATCACCAGCCCCATGAATGGTGCCTTGATCATGCCGACCTGAAAATGGGTGAGCGAGATCGCTTCCATCAGACGTGAGATGTAGATGTCGGGGCTCATGCCGCCATAAAGCCAAGCGACCAAGCCGCCGCCGTAAAGTGCGGCCATCGAGCCTATGAAGGTCAGCACGGGGAGCGCGATAATAAGGACCAGGATACGCGGCAGGACCAGGACCTCGATCGGGTCAAAGCCCATGGTGCGGAGCGCATCGATTTCCTCACGCATTTTCATCGAACCGAGCTCGGCGGTATAGGAGCTGCCCGAGCGACCGGCGACCATGATCGCCACGATCAAAACGCCGATCTCGCGCAGGATGAGAATCCCCACGAGGTCGACGGCATAGAGCTCGGCGCCGAATTTGCGGAAATGGAAGATGCCTTGCTGGGCAATAATGCCACCTATGAGAAATGTGATGAGCAGAATGATAGGTACCGCCTGCCATGCCACGCGGTCGAGCTGATGTACCATCGAGGTGAAGCGGAATTCGCTCGGACGCGTGAGCACGCGCACCCCGGCGATGCCGACGGCGCCAAGCATGTCGGCGAAATTGATAAGGTCGCGGCCAAACCCGGCGCTGGCCCTTCCGACCGAAACAAGTGCCGAAACGATTGGATTGTCACGCGCTGGAGCAGCGATTGGCGACCGGTTGACCGTCTGCATCTCCTCGAGAAGACCGAAGTCGTGCTCGGGCAGACCGACAATGACAGCTTCGCGGCCTGACGCTTGCCATTGGCGCGTCAGTCGCTCAAGAAGCCAAGCGCCGAATGTGTCGAGTTCCTCGACACGTGCCATGTCGATAGACATGGTCTTTGCTTTGACCGCGTCACCAGTCACGCCGTCGACAAGGGATTCGAGCTCCTTGGCGTGGGAGGCAGTCCACGAACCGCCGGCGGCAAGCTCGAGCCGCTCTCCCTTCAGTTTAGAGGTCAGCAGATGTTCGCCCATGACACGCTCCTCCAGCCTCCGGGGATCGGGGTCGGCCTTTCAGAGCGGCGAGCTAGCTTCGGCTCAAACTGATCTGCACGCTCTTGAGGCCACCACCTGACGTCGAGATCGAAACGCTCTGAGAGGTAGGGCTGTATGATACCTGCATGGAGCCCTTAATGCCGCCGCTGATCTGAAGACTCACCCTACCGGAGCCAATCTGCCCGGATGCAGTGCCTGACGCATTGAAGGTGCGCTCTTCCCAAGTGCCGGAAACACGACCCCCGCTTTCGCTGAGCTTGCTTCTGATCTCGACATTTGTGCTTTCGCTTTGGCAGCGAATGGCCATGCCGAGTTGGGCGCCGCCTCCGGTGTAATAGACGTTGCACTGGAGGCGCTCTCTGCTGCCGTTGCTAAGCTGAACCTGTCCGCTGCCACGCCATGAACCGAGAAGGCTATCGAAGGGAGTGGCTGCGTGCGTGGTGAGCCCCAAGAGGAGCGTGAAAAGGATCGCAAGACATAGGGCGGCGATAGACCGTGACGTGGTCTGGGCGCGAATCAGAGCTGTCATGACCTCACTTTTTCGAGATTTTGTGTCCCCGAACAAGCCACAATTCCTGTTACGGGGCGATGACGGGACCCCCGAACGGCAAAATAGGGAAGGAGGCATGCTTCGGCAAGCTGACGACGGCCGAAATCCCGCTCAGCAAGTAATTTTTTTGAAGGGCAAATTACGCCCTATTTAGGCAGCCAAATCGGTTCGTTGCCGTTGTGGGGGTGCGGCGGGCCGAGCCTCGAATTGTTGCGTATCGGACTTTGTGGCTGGCCGGCCTGTAAACCGTCCTAAACCCGCCAGATCGGTAAGGCCTAGGGCGAAACTCGTGCCTATGAGCCGTCCCCATTTCTCGGCATAGTCCTTGCGGCAATCCGCGAACCAGACCCGTTGGCATTCACTCATGGCCGCCGCGTCACCGCAATGACCAACCGACTGCAGGAAGGCAAGATTTGCCTGCAATCTTTTGGCCACGAAGCGCGCGCTTTCTATCTGGTAGGCCTGCCAGGCTTTCATTTGCATTTCCACGCCTGCGATCGCGAGATCGAGGATGGGATTGGGCAGGCGAGACTGTTTCTCGCCCTTGGTATGGATGGAGTTTTGCATCTTCGCCTCCATTTTAGGGGCCAATGGCGGCGCATCCTGTGTAGCTCCGCCCATTGGGCCAGGATGTGCCGCAATAATAGGCTCGTCCTTGATCAAACTCAAACTTCGAAAGTCCTTTTTGGGTCCCACCGGACGTTCTAAATTCATCCCTGTTCATGACTTGTGGAAAAAGCACGCATGGGACCGAAGCCTAACGTCGCCATCACCTATTGCCGGCTTTGCGGTTGGCTGCTGAGGGCCGCATGGATGGGCCAGGAACTTTTATCCACCTTCGCCGAGGAACTCGGCTCACTTACGCTCATTCCTGACGAAACAGGCGGCGTTTTCGAAGTCCGCATCGACGCTCAGCTGATCTGGTCACGTGAGAGGGAAGGGCGCTTTCCCGAGATAAAGGAACTGAAACAGAAGGTAAGGGACGCGGTGGCGCCGGGCCGTGACCTTGGCCATGTCGATCACAAAGCTCCGAAAGCGTAGACCTTCCTTGGCACTGGAATATCAAGGTTCTCCGTTCCATATGAGTTTGCTGTTGGCGAAAGAAGCGGTCTCTCAAGATGTCACAACCTGTTGTTGTCACCATCCCCCACAAGCTTGGCAAAGTGGAAGCCAAACGCCGTCTGCAGGTAGGCTTCTCCAATGTGCGGTCGACCTTCGGTGAGAAATTCGTGGTTCTTGACGACCAATGGGCCGGGGAGCATCTCGATTTCCGTGCAAGCCTGCTCGGGCAGGCCGCGACTGGCACTGTGGACGTGGCCGAGGACCATGTCCGTCTCGAAGTTTACCTGCCCTGGATGCTCTCGTTTCTCGCCAACAAGGCAAAGGCCTTGGTGCAGAAAGAGGGCAGGCTGATGCTGGAAAAGCCCACCAAGGCAACGCCTCGCAGCTAGCCTGAGAGACTAGGAAATCTCGATGATCGTGGCTTCTGTGGCCCCGGCCTGGACG
Source organism: Alphaproteobacteria bacterium (assembly GCA_016869535.1). Lineage (GTDB taxonomy): Bacteria > Pseudomonadota > Alphaproteobacteria > Rhizobiales > Methyloligellaceae > Methyloceanibacter. The sequence goes on from VGDX01000002.1 coordinate 241,573, forward strand.
ATTTCGCCGATCTGCTTGCCCATGAGCGCCTGAGCCACTGGCGAAACGTAGGATAGCGTTCCCATGGAAGGATCGGCCTCGTCCTCCCCGACGATGCGGTAGGTTTGGCGTCGTCCATCCTCGCGCTCGATGGTCACCGTTGAACCGAACCGCACCTCACTTGTGTCGGTAGGTACCTCAACCACCTGAGCGGTGGCCCGGCGTGAGGTCCAATAGCGCAGATCGCGGTTGATCTTGCTCAAGAGCGCGCGATCGTCGGCATCATGAGCCGCAGCATGCTCTTCATGCAGGCGCGCGAGCTCGGTCTCGATCATCTCAAGTCCATTGGATGTCACGAGGTTATGGGGCGAAATTGGCCGATCAGGGAGGTCGTCATAGACATCCCCGCCCTCGGCTTCTTTGGTGAAGGCCTTGCTCATTTTTTCACTATACCATCTCTGCCCGATCGATTGTGGCCTAACTGGACCTGGGGAATTGCCCTATCTGTGGGCAAACGATTATCGGTCCCCACAAGTTCTCCTGAAGTCATGCTAACATTCTAGGCAGCGGCTCCTTTACATGCAGCCGTCTTTGGGGGGAAACCATGATCGACGCAGGCGACACCGCCTGGCTAATTACGGCCACGGCGCTTGTTCTCTTCATGACCTTGCCGGGGCTCGCCCTGTTTTACGGTGGCCTAGTTCGATCCGAGAATCTGCTCTCGGTTCTGATGGCGTGCTATTCCATCGCCTGCCTCGTCTCTGTTCTCTGGCTTATTTGCGCCTATAGCCTCGCCTTCTCGGGTTCGGGAGAATGGATCGGAGATCTAGATAAAGCGCTCCTTTCGGGCGTTGGGCGCGATGCCGTGGCGGCGAATACCGCCATCCCCGAAACCGTATTTTTCGTCTTCCAGATGACCTTTGCCATCATTACCCCGGCTCTCATGGTCGGGGCATTCGTCGAGCGCCTGCGTTTTGATGCGCTTCTTCTGTTCACGTTGCTCTGGGTCCTCCTCGTATATGTGCCCGTGGCGCACTGGATATGGGGCGGCGGTTGGCTCGGCCAGATGGGCGTGCTCGACTTCGCCGGTGGCATCGTGGTGCATCTGATCGCAGGTGTCTCAGCTCTTGTCCTCGCCATCGTGCTTGGACCGCGTCTTGGTTTTCCCGATGATGTGCGTCCGCCGCATGCGCCGTGGATGTGCATGGTCGGAGCCTGCATGCTCTGGGTCGGCTGGTTCGGCTTCAATGCGGGCAGCGCTCTGAAAGCGAACGCGGATGCCGGCATGGCTATGACCGTGACGCAGATTTCGGCAGCCACGGCGACGCTCGTGTGGATCGTCATCGAATGGACGAAATTCGGCAAGCCGAGCATGATCGGCGCCGCCACCGGCACGATCGCCGGACTTGCTACCATCACTCCCGCAGCGGGCTTTGTCGGACCCGGCGCCGCACTTGTCATCGGTATTCTTGGGGGCGCTGTGTGCTATTTCATGGTTGGCTTCATCAAGCGCAGACTGAAGATCGACGATGCCCTCGATGTCTTTGCCGTTCACGGCGTCGGCGGTGCTCTCGGCATCATGCTGACGTCGGTGTTCATTGACACGGCATTTGGCGGCATAGGGCTCGCCGAGGGTCGAAGCATCGGAGATCAGGCCGGGATTCAGTTCACCGGGATTGTCGTTACTTTGTTATGGTCGGGAGCGGTCAGCTTCGTCATCATCAAAGTTGTGCAGATGATCGTTGGATTGCGCGTCAGCGCCGAGACCGAGGAGCAGGGCCTCGACCTTAGACTCCACGGCGAGCGCGGCTACAACATGTGAGCGGGGACAGCGCCATGAAATACATAATTGCAGTGATCCAGCCACATCGGCTCGATGCGGTGCGCGAAGCCCTGGGGGGACTTGGCGTGCAAGGCATGACCGTGAGCGAGGTGCGGGGCTTCGGCCGGCAGAAGGGCCAGACCGAGATTTATCGCGGCGCCGAATACACCATGCAATACGTGCCGAAAGTGAAAATCGAGATAGCGGTGCCTGCCTCCCTGGCGGAGTCCGCGGTCGAAGCGATCGGCGAAGCGGCGCGGACTGGGCGAATTGGCGACGGCAAGGTTTTTGTGTTGCCATTAGAAGGTGCGATGCGTGTACGTACCGGCGAAATGGGCGCCGACGCCCTATAACGCAAAATAATGTCTAGCCCGCGAGAACATTAATTTCCGGCAACGCTTTTTGAGCCGAAAGCGCGGTCATGACACTTACATGATGCGCCGATCGGTTCTATATAGGCCCGGGGGCGCTGGGAGCGGCGAAGAGCAAGCTCCGTAGGTGTCAACAATGCTGGACAACATGACCAAGCCCCCAAGCGACACTCTTGTCGCGCTTCCGGAAGATTCCATCGCGTTAATTACCCATCCGCCGGCCAAGCGTGCGGCAACCAAGCTTGGACGCCGGTCTCGTGCGCGTCGCGTCAAGATTGTCAAGCCGAGCGCACTCGGCATGTTGCTGAGGCCCATCGGCATCGCTGTTGCGCTTTTGCTTTCGGCCTATGCACTCGTTTCGCTCGGCACCACCTTCTATCGCAGCTATTACCGCCATCTCGACCATACCGCCGCCGTCCATCCCGACAAAAGCATGTTCGACATTTTCTTCGGAGACAGGAGCCTGCCGCCAGATGCGGTCGATCTCGTCATCAAGGATATCGACGGCAGCTTGCGCAAGGTCGTGGCGAGTCAGTCCGAGACTGACAAGTTCGTCAACGACACCATACTCATGCTCGACGAGGAGCGTGCGCGCATCAAGCATTCAGCACGTGACGATCTCGACCGGACCTTCGCGCTGGCTTTTCAGGACCGCGAGCAGGCCATCGGCGCCTATGCCGATTGGTATTTCGCCTGGAAACGCTCCTACGTGGTGCTGAAGGAGACTATCGCTTCTGCCTTGGCCCGCTTCATCGAGACCGGCAAATACGAGACGGTCAACGAAGCTATTGAGGCTGACGTCAAGGAATACTTCTTGCGAAACTACAAGGAACAGGTGCTGAAGCCCGAGTTGCGTGACCAGGTAATCGCAGCGGGCGTTGAGCAGGCCGCACGCCATGCGCATGACAGTTATAGACGTGTGGTCGCCAATGGCGATATGTGGCTCCAGCTCTTTCTCGCCAAGCATACGAGCCATCTCGAGGACATTCCTGCCGCCACACCTGTAACTCAGGTGAAGCTCGACTGGGACGCACAGAAATGGAAAGCGCCGGTCTATCTCATGGAAGATCGCGCCTTCGACGGCATCGTTGGCATCGGTGCAGCAGCGGCTGGCGGCACAGTCGGTGCATTGGCTCTCGGGCCGGCCATCAACGCCGTGCTGGCACGCAGCTTCGGTCATCTCTCGAGCCGGGTCGCCGCTTCTCTCGGCACGCGCATCCTGCTCGCACAGCAAGGCGCGGTAGCCGGAACCTTGGTGCAGCCGATGGGTGGCCAAGTGGTCGGCGCAGCTATCGGCGTGGCGCTCGGGGCCGGCGTCGATTACTTGGTCAACGAGACGAACGAAGCATTTAGTCGCGAGAGCTTTATCACCGCCAATGAAGCAGCGCTCGACGCTACGATCGCTACATGGAAGGCGGGGCTTAAGGACAATCTCGATATGGCCATCGACAGATGGTTTGACGACGCTCGTGCCTCCATCGTGCTCTCTACGAAATAACGTTTTGCTCTTAACGTTACCGGGCGAAGGTGCCCTGGTAGACATTGCGGACAGCCGATTTCGGTCGCCTTTTCTTCATTCCCGGCGATATGCTCTACGCGGTAATTAAGAGGTCATAGGAATGGAGGAAAAGGGAAAAATCCTGCCACGTCCTGCCGCTTCGCGCTCGTTACGCGAGGCGATCCTTAAGGCGCGCATCGAAGAGGCCGAGCAGCTCGATGCCGCCGCCGATCGCCGCGACGGAGAGATTGCGCGCCTCGAATTGTTAAAGGCCGAGCTTGAGGCCGTATTCGCCGAGATTCCATCCCATGACGATCGCTTTAATCTTGTGCTCGTGCCGAGCCGCCCCGCGCGGCTGTGGATCGACCTCTTTACCTATGCCGCCGTAGACGAGGGATCGAGTGCGTATCTCTTCGTTCGCAATAGCGAGAATGGCCGCCGCACCTTGTTCAGTTCGAGCAATGTCGCCGATATGGCCGATCGTATTACGAGATATATGGCGCGCGAGATCGTGCGCCGGGAGCGGATCGATGCGGCGCTAAGCGGGCCGGATCCGTCAGATAAGGTCGCCAACGAGACACGGCATTTGGGACTGGGTATGGGCGTCGTGGTCTGGGCTTTCCTGATCGGGATTCTATCCGGCGCTGTGGGTTTGTTCGCCGCAGTGTGGCTCAGCGCGCCCTAAGCACCCGCCTCTCGCATTCCCATACATGTTCGGGACTGGCCGCCACCGAGCGGCCCACCATCTCGACGCGCCATCCTCCATCCGTGCGCTCGATGCCATATTCGTTGTAACGCGCTGATGGAACACGGCCGTCCACTGCCTCCGACGCCGATGGGACACCGACGACAACTGCCGTCCCTGTCGCGGTGTCGAGTTCATATACGGTTTGGGCATGATTGTGCCCATGCAGGATCAACTCGGCGCCGAATTTTTTCAGGACTTGGGTAAATTTGCCTGCATCGCGCAAGCCCCGGTGCCACCCAGCCTGATCGCGCAAAGGCGGGTGGTGGATCAGCAAGACGCGAAAGAGGCCTTGATTGCCGAAATCCTCCAGAGCCTTCGCCACATGAATGCGTTGTGCCTCGCCGACCTTGCCTGCGGCGATGAAAGGCATGGTGGGAATGGCTGAAGATAGTGCGACGATCACCACGTCGCCAAAACGGCGGACGAAAGGGAACCGGGTTTCCGGCGTCGGCATCAGCGCTTCCCCATCCGGGTTGGCTTCCATGAAGGGTTGCCAATGGAGGGTGCCTGCCTCGGGATGGAGACGCACATAGGCGTCGTGATTCCCGGGGATTGCTGTAACCTGGCTCGGTGGTCCGAGATGATGGAGCCACTCGGCAGCACGCAAAAATTCCTCGGGTAGCCCAAGATTGACGAGATCGCCGGTCACGGCGATGTGGTCGGGGTTCCGATCGATCATATCGCGCGTGAGCAGATCGAGAATCTCGCGCCGGTGCACGTATTTTCGCCCGCGATGCCAATTGACGTAGCCGATCGCGCGCTTGCTGAGCAGATCGCGCCGCTTGGCGCGCGGCATCGGGCTCAAATGGATGTCTGAGAGATGGGCGAGGGTAAACACGGGCATGAATAGCTTGTATCGGTGGGAGCGCCTTCTTTCTATGGTGATTTCTTGGAGAATGTGCGGTTAAGACAGCCCCTTGAACCGCTGACCGTTAGTCTTCAGGAGGAATCCCTGGGTCTCATGCCTCAAGGCAACAGATACCGTGGACTATATAAGGTGTTACGGCCTATCTGGCGCCTGCGCCGGGGACTGACGCTTGGCGCACAAGGCGTGGTGATTGACGCCGAGCAGCGCGTCCTGCTCGTGCGTCACAGCTATCGGCCAGGCTGGTGGTTCCCAGGTGGTGGCGTCGAATGGGGCGAGACAATCGAAAAAGCTCTCGCTCGGGAGCTCGAAGAGGAAGCTGGCGTAACGTTGACTGGCGCTCCCGAGTTGCACGGCGTCTTCGCCAATTTTACCAACTTTCCCGGTGACCACATCGCCGTGTTCATCGTACGCCACTGGCAGCGGAAAGAGAATTTTCACGCCCCGCGCGAGATCGCCGAGACCGCGATGTTTGCGGTGAACACGCCTCCAGCCCTGACCGATCCCGGTACACAGAGGCGGCTTGCCGAGATCTTCGACCGCGTGCCACTCAGTCCTCAGTGGTAACTATGCGCCGCTGTTGCGGTTACGTCGTGGTGGCGAGCCGCTTGGTGACCTTAGCGACGTGGTGGCCCTGGAAGCTCGCGAGGTTGAGCTCCTTTTGAGAGGGCTGACGTGAGCCGTCCGGGGAGGAGATGGTACCGGCACCGTAAGGCGAACCGCCTTTGAGCTCGCTAATATCGGCCAGATCAGGTGCTGAGTAGGGCAGCCCCACGACGATCATGCCGTGATGCAACAGGGTCCAATGGAAGGAGACGATTGTCGTCTCGTTGCCGCCGCCGGTAGAGGTCGAAGTGAAGACGCTCCCTACCTTGCCGATGAGTGCGCCGCCGACCCAGAGCGGTCCGGTTTGATCGAGAAAATTGCGCATCTGCGAACTCATGTTGCCGAAGCGTGTCGGTGTGCCGAAGATGATGCCGTCGTAATTGGCAAGCTCTTGAGGATCTGCGACCGGGGCTGGCTGATCGACCTTCATCCCGGCGGCGCGCATCACATCCTCGGGGACAAGCTCGGGTACTCGCTTGACGCTGACATGCACATCTTCAACCGCCCGCACGCCATGAGCCACGGCATAGGCCAAGGTCTCGGTATGCCCGTAGGATGAATGGTAGAGAACGAGCAGTCGCGTCGTATCAGCCATTGAAAAGAGCCCCCGCTTACCTCAACCAGGGGAGCGATCCGACTGCCGCTCCTCGCCACGTCATAAGATCAGCAGAATAAAGATTGAGTCCAGAGGCGATAAGATAGGGAAGTTGGGCGATTTCGTGAACTATGACCGTTCGCTGGCCAAATTGTCACGCTGGACCGGTATTCTTGCCCATGTTATGGCAGCGCCGCTATGTGGATGAAAAACGAACTGCTGACCCTTCCCCGACGACGAGGCTGCGCTTGCGCCTATGCGCCAGCCGCTTAAGCTCCCTCGCCGACGCCACACCTTTCTCCAAATTCACGTTTTGGCACCCCGGCTGAGGGCCTCTCGCTCAACCGTTCGGGATTCCCGCCATGCCAAATTTGAAAATTCGCCTCGAAACCGAAGCTGATACCCCAATCCTCTCGCAGCTCGCTGCCGAAGCCTTCGGCCCCGGACGCTTTACCCGTAGCGCTTACCGAGTACGCGAAGGTGTAGCTCCGGTAGCCTCATTGTGCCTGACCGGATGGCTCGATCATGTCCTGATCGGCGGTATCCGCTTTACCGCCATCAGAATCGGCAACGCAGCAAATGCATGTTTACTCGGGCCGGTCGTAGTCGCCCCGGCGGTAAAGGGTAATGGATATGGCAAGACACTGGTAGAGGAAGGGGTGGCGCGGGCGAAGGCGGAGGGCTTCGGACTCGTCCTGCTCGTCGGTGACATGCCCTATTACGGCCGCTTCGGCTTCCAGCCTGTTCCGCTTGGACAGATCACTTTGCCGGGCCCGGTCGATCCGGCTCGCCTGCTCGCGCTCGAACTCATTCCCGGCACACTCAAAGAGGCATGTGGAAAGGTCGAGGGCTATGCCAGCTAATGGCCCTCGCGAAACCAGGTAGCAGCGAGGGCTCCTAGCAGAAGACCGAGTGCGAGGAAGCCGGTAAAGAGCGGGAAGAGTCGCACACCCTTGATGTGGTAGGCTTCGCGCTTATGCAGTCCAAGCCAGTCGCCGCCATGCATGACATGACCGCTGCGCATCATGACCAGACGAGGTAGGTCTGTTGCTTCCGACGCTTCGCGTCCGAGCCAGAAGGCGCCGCCGCCGGTCTCTTCGAGAATCGGTGCGAGTGGCTCCTCGGTTGCCGTGACGGCCGCCAGTTCGCGGGCGTTGGCCTTGCCAACGGTCACGACGCTGGCGAGAGAGCCAGATGTGATGCGATAGACACCCTGCTCATCGACGGTCATGGTCTTCTTCCATGAACCGCGTTCGCCTTTGTCTAGCGTGACAGTCTCTTCCGGACCTGAGGGGGTGACTATGGTGACGGGCTCTATTTCGTCCTTGACCGAACGCCGCTCGATGGTGAGAGTCTGCCCCCGGCTCGTCGCTTTCAGCGTTTCTTCTTCGAGCTCGGGTTCTTTCATCAGCCAATGGGCCAACCGGCGAAGCAGGTCGGTATATGGACCTCCACCTTCAAAGCCGCGCGCCCAGAGCCAGGTGTGGTCCGATAACAGCAACGCCACCCGGCCCTGGCCCCGTTCGCCGATCACCAAAAGTGGTTTATCGCCGGCGCCTGTCATGAGCACTTCGGCCTCGCGTGGCGAGGCATCTACCAAGCGGAACCAGCGGCCCCAGGTCGGTTCATCGCCTGATGCTCCCGGCAGATCGTTGGTGACCGGATGTTTGACGCCTAGCTCGCTGAGCTTCGGCTTGAAGGGTACCTCGGTCACTCCACCCTTCGGCACGGCAGGAAGGATCTGGCCAAGCGGCGTACGGTACAGGCTAAGTGGCGAGGCATAATCGTCGCCGGCTGAGACCAGCACTGCGCCGCCCCGCTCTACGTAACGAGCAACGTTCTCGAGATAGAGCAGGGGCAGCACGCCGCGGCGCTGATAGCGGTCGAAAATGATCAGGTCGAATTGCTCAAGCTTCTCCTGGAACAACTCGCGCGTGGGGAAAGCGATCAGCGACAACTGATTGATAGGAGTGCCATCCTGCTTCTCGGGGGGGCGAAGGATGGTGAAATGCACGAGATCGACAGACGCATCCGATTTCAGAAGATTTCGCCAAGTGCGCTCGCCGGCATGCGGCTCGCCGGAGACAAGCAGCACGCGAAGATTTTCACGCACACCTTCAACCGTGAGTACGGCGCGATTGTTGATCGTGGTGAGTTCGCCCGGCGCGGTTTCGGCCTCTATCTCCACGATGTTAGGGCCCGCATGTTCGATATCCACCAGCACCTCGATCTTCTCATTGAGACGAACGGTACTGGTCACGGGCGGCTGTCCCTGATGAGTGATGGTCAACTTAACCATCTTGTCCGCGTCCGTTGTCGACTCGGTGACCTTGATCTCGACCGGCTGTGTGCTGCCGACAATACCAAAGCGGGGCGCGCTCAAGACTTGGAGCCTGCGGTCGAACTCGCCTTTATTACCGGTAATCAGTGCATGCACCGGCGCATCGAAACCAAGTGCCGCGGCGGAGCCCGGTACGTCATGCACCTCACCTTCGGTGATCATGATCACACCGGCCAGCCGGTCTGGTGGGACATCGGCCAATGCTTGGCCGAGATCAGTGAACAGCATGGTTCCGTCACGCTCCCCATCAGCAGACGTCGAGGCTGAGCGAATAAAACGGAGATCGAGATTGGGGAAGGTCTTGAGCTTCTCCTCCAGATCCTTACGCACCGTCTCGGTACGATCGGTCCGTCCGGCGATTGCTTGGCTCTGGCTTTCATCGACCATCACGGCAACCACGTCGTTCAGCGGCTCGCGGTCCTCTTGCTTCAGATGTGGATTAGCGAGCGCAAGCAACAGCAGAATGAAGGCAATTAGGCGCAACACCGCGCCCCTGCGCGCCCGCCAAAACAGCGCGGCGAGAAGCATTGCGCCGATGGCAGCAATGCCCCACAGCATCGGCCAGGGTACGAAAGGAATGAATTCGACCGACCAACTCATCTTACTGTCCTAAGCGTTCGAGCAAGGCTGGGACATGCACTTGGTCCGCCTTGTAATTGCCGGTGAGCGCATACATCACGAGATTGACGCCGGCCCGGAAAGCCATCTCGCGCTGCACCTCGCCGCCGGGCACTGTCGGATAAATAGGCCGGTTCGACTCATCAAGTGCCCAGGCGCCGGCGAGGTCATTCGAGGTAATGATAATAGAGCTCACCCCGTCGGTGCGGCGCGAGCGTTCGCTGCGTTCTGCTTCGTCGATAGGCTCGGCCTCGACCCATAACGAGCCCCCGTCCCACCGTCCGGGAAAGCTTCGCATCAGATAGAACGATTTGGTGAGCACGTGGTCCTCGGGAACCGGCTCCAATGAAGGTATATCGAGCTGCCCGATCAGGCGGTTCAGCGCGCTGCCCTGACCCGAGCCTGATACCGGGCTTTCATGATCACGCGTATCGAAGACGATAAGGCCCCCTTGCTTCATGAAAGCGTCAATCTTGGCGAGTGTCTCATCGGAAAGGGACTCCGCGTCCTGACGCACGGGCCAATAAAGGATAGGGAAGAATGACAGCTCGTCGTTATCAATATCGATGCCCATGGGCTCGCCAGGCTCGAGCGCGGTGCGCGCGCGCAACACCTTGCTCAGGCCGGACAGGCCTTCCTGGCTCGTGCGGTCAATCTCCGGATCGCCCGTGACAACGTAAGCGAGCCGGGTTTTCAGCGTAGCCTTGAGGGCGAAGTCGTCAACCGCGTCGCCAGTCTGTACCGATGGCGCTCCAGCCGCTTCATCACGTGGTTCCTGCGCCAATACAGTAATGGGCAAGAGGGCAAATGCGACAAGGATCGCGGCGCCCACGGTGGCACGGCGCCGCCACCTCAAGCCTGAGCTGAGTGCCAGAACGGCGAGGATGTCGGCAGCAAACAGAACGAGTGCGGCAAGAAACAGCCAGGGTTCAAGCGCCAGCGGTTTTTTCAGCGTGTAGCCACCAAGCTCAGACGCGCCTTCGATTGCCGGTAACGCCTTAAGCTCAGTCTTGGATGTGACCAAGTTGAAAGCGCGCGCGGCGCCCGTGGGTCCGTAATAGCCTGGCGGGTGATCGGGTCCGGGGACGATCGTATCGATCTTGTCAGGTGCGATCGGCGCAGCGCGAAGCGGAGGGGTTGTGATCTGGCCATAGCCATCGAGTGTCTGAATGGGCGAAAGCGCCGTAGCCGAAGACTGCGCGCTCGCCCGAGGTGAAGCCTCGAGCGTTGCGCCAGGCTCACCGGTCTGAGGGCCGATCTGTCTCCCGCCGAAGGTGACGACGCGGCGGAGCATTTCCACGAACAAACCTGAGAGCGGCAGGTTGGACCAATCGGAGTTGGCGGTGACGTGGAATAGCACGACCCAGCCGTCGCCCTGTTTGGTGGCCGTGACGAGCGGCGTGCCATCGGCTAGCGTTGCCCAAACTTCCGCATCCATGGCTGTTGTAGGATCGGCAAGGACCTGCCGGTTGACCGTCACGTCAGCCGGAACTGTAAGGCCGCGGAACGGGCTCTTCTCATCGAACGGTGCTAAAGGCTGCGGCTGGCCCCAGGACAGCGAGCCGCCAAGAGAACGGCCACCGCGGCGCAAAGCTACCGGCAACAATTCGTCGCCGCCCTGCTCAAGACGCGGCCCAGCAAAGCGGACAAGCACGCCACCGGATTTTATCCATGCCTCCAGTTCTTCTTGCGTGCCGGCGACGAGCTTGCCGATGTCGGCAAGCACCATGGCAGACACTTTTTGCTGATCGATAAGGTCATGCACTGCCGTGGCGACGTTGGGTTCTTGCGGCCTGACGACCTCGGCGTAAGGCGAGAGCGCACGCTGCACATAATATAGGGGAGAGAGCAGAGGCTGGGCTTCTTCGCGCGACTCGCCGGAAACGATGCCGATCCGATGCCACTGCGATCGGCCATCGAGCAGATGCACAGCGCCGGCCGAACGTTCATCGGCAATTTCAATGCGGGCAACTTGATTGCGAATTTCAAGCGGCAGATCGAAATTCGCTTTGGTGTCCCGTTCGCCATCCTTGAGGGAGAAAGCAGTTTCACCAAGGGGCTCACCCCGTCCGGTAAGCGCCTTGATCGTGCCGAGACGTGGGCCGTCGGCGCCACTAAGGATGCGTGCTGTCAACTCACCGCCTTTACCCGATTCCTGCCCGAGTGCGAGCGGTGCCGCTTCCCGTTCAGGGCGGATCACGGTAAAGCTGCCCGTTTCGCCGGCGAGCTTGCGGAGAGAGGAGGCGAAGCCCTCATCCCCCTCGCCATGTTCGAGACCGTCAGACAGCCAAAGAACGCTGTAGTCCGTGTCCTTGGCCAGTTCTTTCTCCAAAACAGACACGAGTCCCATGCGCCCTGGGGCATAAGGCTCGGGCATGAGGCCTGCGATGCGCTCGCGCGCCTGATCCGGTGAAAGAGGCCCACTGAGAGATGGATTGGCGGTCGTTGCCAGCAGTGTCGTGCGGCCGTCGCGCCCGGCGCGGTCGATAGCCGCTTCGATCGCTTCTCGCCGCTCTCCCCAATGGGCGGCCGATGCCCAGCCATTGTCGATGACGAGGAGGAGCGGGCCTGTACCTGTGAAAGTCTCACGGTCTGGATTGAGCACCGGGCGCGCCAACGCGAGAATGAGCAGGGCTGCTAGGAGCATACGCAGTGCTGTGAGCCACCAGGGACTGTGCGCCGGTGTCTCCTCGGTCGATTTCAAATCCTTCAGGAGCCTGGTCGGTGGAAAAACCACGATCTGTGGGCTCGGCGGCGTATAGCGCAACAGCCACCAGATGGCAGGAAGCGATACAAGCGCTGCCAAAATCCAGGGCTGCAGAAAACCTATGGCGCCGATGGTGATCATGGGCGTTCATTGCCCACGGCTTCGTCTAGCTGGACGGGCCGATGCGGACGGTAGCGATAATCACGCTCAAGTCCGGCAAGACGATTATGAATGGCGAGCACCACTTCCTCAGGCGGCCTGTCGGTATGGTGCACCACGAATGACCAGCCGAGACGTTGCGCCATCCTGATGAGGTCAGTGCGATGTTCCCTCAGCCGCTCCTGATAACGCTCACGCAGGGTCTCGGCGCGCCCGGCGATCATGCGGTCGCGTCCTTCGCTGGCCGAAAACTCTGTCCTGCCTTCGTAAGGCAGCGTCTCCTCGGCGGGATCGAGCACCTGAACCATATGGCCGCGAACGCCTTGCGAGGCCACCGATTGCAGCCGCTCGGCCGTCTCCTCTATCGGCTCAAGGAAATCGCTGAACAGCAGACACTCCGAGAAGCGGCTTAACTTCGCCTGAGGCGGCAGGCTGGTGTCGCCGGTATCGCGCAGGAGAACTTCGGCGATGCGGCGCATGGCGTTACGTCCTCTGAATGGGATGCCACCGATAAGGCCTACACGCTCGCCGCCGCGCGCCAGAAGTTCGGCCAGAGCGAGCGCAAGCACGACCGCACGGCTCTCCTTCGAGACCTTGGCCAGAGTGGAGCGGAAGCGCATCGAAGGTGAGAGATCGACCCAGAACCAGGCGGTATGTGCCGCCTCCCATTCGCGTTCGCGCACGAAGAGATGATCCGAACTCGCCGAACGGCGCCAGTCGATGCCAGCCAAGGAATCATTCTGATCGTAGTGACGAAACTGCCAGAATGTCTCGCCGGGACCGGCGCGGCGTCGGCCGTGTGTGCCGTGCGCAACGGTATGCGCCACCCGTTGCGCCTCGATGAGAAGGGCAGGCATGCGCGCAGCGAGGCCGTGGGCGTCGGCCTCTTCCGCCAAAAACGGCTGAAGCTTTTTCTCCGCGGCGTTCAAGCTCACGTCACCCTAAAGGTTCGACGAGCTTTGCCACCATGTCGCCGATCTCGACGCCTTCGGCGCGGGCGGTGAAGGTGAGCGCCATGCGATGTTTGAGCACAGGCTCGGCAAGCTCGATCACGTCGTCGACGGAGGGCGCCAGACGCCCCTCTATCATGGCCTTGGCGCGGACCGCGAGCATCAAGGCCTGGCTCGCACGGGGACCTGGTCCCCACGCGATCATGTCTTCAAGCTCTGCATCGATGCCTGTGCCTGGACGCGCCGAGCGGACAAGCTTCAGGATGGCGTCCACAACCTGGTCGCCGATGGGGAGTTGGCGCACAAGACGTTGTGCCAGCATCAATTCATCTGCCGAGAGGATTGTCTTGAGCTCGCGCTCCTCGACGCCGGTAGTGGCGAACAGCATGCGCCGTTCAGCGGCCGCGTCGGGATAGGAAACGTCGATCTGTAACAGGAAGCGGTCGAGCTGGGCTTCCGGCAGCGGATATGTGCCTTCCTGCTCGAGCGGGTTCTGAGTGGCGAGCACATGGAAGGGGCGAGGCACATCGTGACGCACGCCGGCAACGGTGACATGGTGCTCCTGCATAGCCTGGAGGAGTGCTGATTGGGTCTTGGGGCTCGCGCGGTTGATTTCATCCGCCATAAGGAGCTGGGTGAAGATCGGGCCCTTTACGAAACGGAAGCTGCGCTTGCCAGTCGTGCTATCCTCCAACACTTCCGAGCCCACAATATCCGAGGGCATCAGGTCAGGCGTGAACTGGATACGCTTGTTTTCAAGTCCAAGCACCGTGCCAAGAGTCTCGACTAGGCTCGTCTTGGCCAGGCCGGGCACGCCGATCAGAAGGGCATGGCCACCGGACAGAACAGTGATCAGGGCGAGATCGATAATGCGCTCCTGACCGAAAATGACGTTTGTCGTGGCTTCACGTACCTTCCGGATCTTGTCGCCGGTTTCCTCGATGCGGTTGACGAGTTGGGTCTCGGTAAGTGTTGTCATGGCTTCCGTTTCACTCGATCCTGGGGTGGAGGGCTATGGGCCTAATGCCTTGAATGTTGAAGCTTTGCAGGGGTGGGTGGGTCACGATAGAAGTGGCATATAGTAGGTATGCCTGAGCAAAAAAGAGACATTCTCGTAGCATCTGGTGACGCCTGCGGCAAACCGCGCCAGGGTCCATTTCCAAACCTTAATGTTTGCGGGGACATAGGGCTCAAGATCAGGAATGACGGCACCTGGTACTATGAGGGGAGCCCAATAAAGCGAAAACCGCTGGTCAAACTGTTTGCCTCGGTACTTCGCCTGGAGGACGACGGCGGCTATTACCTGGTCACACCCGTCGAGAAGGTTCCGATCGATGTCGAGGGGTTGCCTTTTATCGCCGTGGAGATGTCGAGGAAGGGCAATGGGCTGGACCAGATGTTGGCCTTCCGCACGAATGTGGACGATGTGGTCACTGCAGATGGCGAGCATCCTCTCGGGTTTCAAACCACGGCAGACGGGCTTGTCCCGTTTGTCGAGGTGCGGAATGGACTGACGGCCAAACTCACCCGCCCCGTTTATTACGAGCTTGCTTCTTTGGCTGTTGAGGGCCCGAAAAGAGGGACACTCGGTGTGTGGAGTGCCGGCACTTTCTTCGCATTTCCCGCTTCTGGGACTTAAGCAGCGAGCCGGTGTAGAACTCGCTTTGTGCCCTCAGCGCCGCTAAGGTGCGCGCCGGCCTGCCTGGAGAGGCCGCCCATGTTGCGTATCGCCCTCATCGACATTCTACTTTTTGCGCTGCCCTTCATTATCTACGGCGCCTACAGGATCGCGGTGAAAGGCACGGCACCAGGAGATTTGTGGAAGGATGCCCCGGTCTTTTGGCTGCTGGCTGCCGGTTGCGGCCTCTTGCTCGTGGTCATGGCAACATTGATTCAGTTCTCGGGCGGTGAGCGTGAGGGAACCTATCATCCGCCGGTCATCGAGAACGGCAAGATCAGGCCCGGCGGAATCGACTAAAGGCTCGCTGCGATGCCTGACTCCGAGCGTATGTCCGCGCCTCCCTCATTGAAAGATGCCGAATGGCTGAGGCGGCCCATGATAGCCAAGCTATTTGC
Organism: Alphaproteobacteria bacterium; assembly: GCA_016869535.1. GTDB lineage: Bacteria > Pseudomonadota > Alphaproteobacteria > Rhizobiales > Methyloligellaceae > Methyloceanibacter. The sequence continues at coordinate 256,908 of VGDX01000002.1, forward strand.
CGTCTTAAGCGCAGATGGCGTCGAAACACGCGCGGTCGGGGGCGCCGTGCGAGATGCCATACTTGGCCTGAGGGTAACCGAAATCGACCTCGCTACCACCGCCCCCCCGCAAAAGGTTATGGATTTGGCACGGGAGGCGGGGCTGAAAGCGATTCCCACCGGCATCGAGCATGGGACGGTCACCGTGATAGCGGACGGTGTACCCTTCGAAGTGACCACGCTCAGGCGTGACATCGAGACCTTCGGCCGTCACGCCAAGGTCGCCTTCACCAAAAATTGGGAGGAGGACGCGCGGCGCCGCGATTTTACTCTGAATGCGCTCTACGCCGATCGGGAAGGCACCGTGTTCGATCCGCTGGGCGGTTATGCCGACCTCATGACGGGCCGTGTCCGCTTCATCGGTAAAGCCGAAGACCGTATCAAGGAAGACTATCTGCGTATTCTGCGCTTCTTTCGATTCAACGCCTATTACGGCAAGGGCGCGCTCGACGCCGACGGCTTGAAGGCTTCAGTCAAACTTCGCGAGGGGTTGTCCCAACTCTCGGCGGAAAGAGTGGCGGCTGAAATACGCCGGTTGCTAGTAGCACCGCAAGCCATGCGGGGACTTGCAGCGCTTTACGATTACGGACTCCTCACCGACATACTTGGTGGTGTGCCGCGTCTCGTGCGGCTTGATCGTCTTATCGCCATAGATCAGGCTTACGGCCTCACACCCGATGCGGCGCTGAGACTCGCGGCACTTGCCGTTTTCGTAAGCGAGGACGCCGAGCGCCTTGCTGCGCGTCTGCATTTGTCGAATGCCGAGCAGGCCGTCCTCGAACTGGCTGCCGGCGAAACCGTCAAACCTGAGGATGAGGTAAGCGCCAAGGAAATCCTCTATCGCCTCGGCGCCGATACCTTCCGCGCACGCTTGCTCCTTGCCTGGGCAGAGTCTGGCGCGGACCCCCACGATTCGCATTGGCGTTCGCTATTCACGCTGCCTGAGCGTTGGCCGGCGCCGAACTTTCCATTGCGTGGTGCCGATCTTGTCGAACTCGGCGAAGCCAAGGGTCCCGAAATCGGCGAGCTTTTGCGACGGCTCGAAGCCGAGTGGATCGCAGACGGCTTTTCCGGCTCGCGTGAGGCTCTGATCATCCGCGCCAAAGAACTCAGCACAAAGTGATAGTACGCGAAAAAGAGCCGCGCCCGGGAGGACGCGGCTCCATACGCAAAGGGGGTACTGAACGCAGGGACGCAACTAACGCTACGCTACTGCCCTCATGTAGGCAGCCCGGACCTAGAAGTCCATGTCACCCATGCCGCCCGCTCCCGGAGGCATGGCTGGAGCCTTCTTCTTCGGCTTCTCTGCGACCATCGCTTCGGTGGTAATGAGCAGGCCGGCCACGGAGGATGCATCCTGGAGCGCGGTACGTACGACCTTGGCCGGGTCGATGACGCCCTGCTTAACCAGATTGCCATACTCGCCAGTCGCGGCATTGTAGCCGAAGGAATAATCGTCCTTGTCGACGATCTTGCCCACGACCACGGCGCCGTCCTCACCAGCATTTTCGGCGATCTGGCGGGCAGGGGCCTGGAGCGCGCGGCGAACGATATTGATGCCGACCTTCTGGTCGTCATTGGCCGCCTTTAGCCCGTCAAGGACCTTGGATGAGCGGATCAGAGCCACGCCACCGCCGGGCAGGATACCTTCCTCGACCGCGGCACGGGTCGCGTTCAACGCATCATCGACGCGATCCTTTTTCTCTTTCACCTCGATTTCAGTGGCGCCACCGACCTTGATTACCGCCACGCCGCCGGCAAGCTTTGCCAGCCGCTCTTGCAGCTTTTCGCGGTCGTAGTCGGAAGTTGTGTCCTCGATCTGCTGCCTGATCTGTGCCACGCGGGCCTCGATGTCGGATTTCTTGCCGGCGCCGTCGACGATGGTGGTGTCGTCTTTGGTGATGACCACCTTCTTGGCGCGGCCGAGCATATCGAGGGTGACGTTCTCGAGCTTGATGCCGAGATCCTCGGAAATGACCTGGCCGCCGGCCAGCACGGCGATGTCCTGCAACATGGCTTTGCGGCGATCGCCGAAGCCAGGTGCTTTGACTGCGGCAACCTTCAAACCACCGCGAAGCTTATTGACCACGAGCGTGGCAAGCGCCTCGCCTTCGACATCCTCGGCGATGACGAGCAGCGGCCTGCCGGACTGCACCACGGATTCAAGCAACGGCAAGATCGATTGCAGGTTGGAGAGTTTCTTCTCGTTGATGAGAATATAGGGGTTCTCCAGCTCGACGCGCATCTTGTCGGCATCGGTGATGAAGTAAGGAGAGATGTAGCCGCGGTCGAACTGCATGCCCTCGACCACTTCAAGTTCGGTGTCGAGCGCCTTGGCTTCCTCCACGGTGATCACGCCGTCATTTCCGACCTTCTGCATGGCTTCGGCGATGAAGCGCCCGATTTCCTGATCGCCATTGGCGGAAATGGTGCCGACCTGGGCGATCTCCTCGTTGGAGGTGACCTTCTTGGCCTTGGCCTTCAACTCGTTCACGACGGCGCTGACGGCAAGATCAACACCGCGCTTGAGGTCCATCGGGTTTGAACCGGCGGCAACGGACTTGGCGCCTTCCTTGACGATCGCTTGAGCGAGCAGGGTGGCGGTAGTGGTGCCGTCGCCGGCGGTGTCCGAGGTCTTCGAGGCGACCTCGCGCACCATTTGCGCACCCATGTTCTCGAACTTGTCCTCGAGCTCAATCTCCTTCGCCACGGTCACGCCGTCCTTGGTGATACGCGGCGCACCGAACGACTTTTCGAGCACGACATTGCGGCCCTTGGGGCCGAGCGTCACCTTGACCGCGTTGGCCAAGATTTCGACACCGTTGAGCATGCGCTCGCGGGCGTCTTGGGAAAATTTCACTTCCTTGGCAGCCATGTTTTTTCTCCGTTCATCATCTCATCCTGAGGGTCGAGCGAAGCTCGCGTCTTGAAGGACGAGTTGAAAAATTCGGTTGCGTTCGCTAAGCGGCTTTCTTCTTGGCCGCGACACCTTCGAGCACGCCGAGAATGTCGCTCTCCTTCATGATGAGAAGCTCCTCATTGTCGAGCTTGACCTCGGTTCCCGACCATTTGCCGAACAGGACCCTGTCGCCGGGCTTCACGTCGAGAGGCTGTATCTGGCCTTTCTCGTCGGGTGCGCCGGGACCGACGGCCACGACCTCGCCTTGCTGCGGCTTCTCCTTGGCGGTGTCGGGAATGATGATGCCGCCTTTCGTACGTTCGTCCTCCTCGATCCGGCGCACGACGACGCGGTCATGCAATGGACGAAACTTCATGATGAACCTCCTCCAGATATGCGTGGCAGTTCGTTTTGATTTCGTTTGGCGGGGCAGTCACTGAATTACTCCCCCGCGCGGCTATTTAGAGAGACGGTTTGGCACTTTCAAGACGAGAGTGCCAGGTCTGTTAGCAGGCGGCTTTGGATGCTGCTAGTATACTGATTTCGCTAGAGAATCTATCTCGACGAACCGCTTCCGATGGTTAAGACTTACGACTCCGAGAAAGATTCGAAAAAGACTGACCTAACAGGGCGCCATGACCGACACCGCTTTCCTTCGCCAAGTCGAGGGATTCTCCTCACCACCGCGGAAATCCTCTATCGGCTGCCTGATCATCCCAAGCTCCTGCAAAGCTATATCTGGCAGGACTACGATCTTGCCCCACGCTTTCCCAAGCTGATCGACTTCCTCGATTTCTGGGAGGCCAATCTCGACGGCGCGCTCTACCGCGTGCGAGTGGCGCATCGCCGGCTGATCCAGCCGGCCGAGTTCAGCTTCGTCGCCGGCGAGCTCCGTCTGCACTGATTACAGCGAGAGTCGCCATGACGCGCGTATCATGGCAAACTCGCCTCATGTGGCGATCGTTTCGCATTTTTGTGTGGGGAGGTTTGTTCGGCGCCATTTTTGGTCTGGCGCTTGGGCTGTTCCTGTTCCCTTACCTGTTTCCGCCGCCAGAGGCGATGGAGCAGTTGACCGCGGCTGAGCGAACAAAGCTCGTCGCCAAGGGCAATTTCATCCACGCCGACCCGAACGACCCGATCCATTGGGGCAAAGGTCAGGTCAGCGTCTATCAGGGCACCGTGTTCCTGCACGACGACTTTGAGGTCGGGCCGGGACCGAAATTCCATGTGTATCTCGTGCCGAAAGCCAATGTCCGCTCGGCGAGCGATGTGACCGGGACCATGTTCGTCGATCTCGGGCGCCTACGCGCTTTCAAGGGCAGTCAGAAATATCCGGTACCGGCTGGGGTCGATCTGACCAAATTCCCGAGCGTGGTCATCTGGTGCGAGCAGTTCTCGGTGCTGATCTCGCCGGCCGATCTCACCTTCGAACCGGTCAGCGGAGAGGTGCAATAGCCCGAGAGGGGATGAAATGACAATGCCCCGTCATGCTCTCGGAGAGGCGTCGTTGCGAAACGTATTGGCCTTTGGACTACGACATTACACCGGAAAGGAAACCGGATCTGCGAATGAGGCGAGAATCTTGCGCGGACCTTCGACATTCATCCGGCCATGCCCCGTCAGGATGTTGTCGAGCACGAGCACATCGCCCTTCTTCCACCGGAAAAGTACCGAGTGATCCCAGGTGGCCCGGCGGATTTCGGCCATCTCATCGTCGGGAATCGGCGTGCCGTCGCCATATAGGATTTGCACCGGCATTACGTCGAGGGCGTAAAGGATCTTAAGGCCCATTTTCAGAGAGGCGTTGTGGACCGGATTCTGGCGCGGTCTGACTTCGTCGAGATCCCGAAGGATACTCGTCCGGTGAAAGGCCTGAAGGTTGAGGCATGGCTCCCCGGTCTCGGGATGGCGAGGCAGGGGATTGACCACGTTTTCGGTGTGCAGGATGCGCCCGTTCGGATGCCAGCGGCAGACCATTCCGCGCGACGTCACCATCTCCTCGATCTCATCGCGGTCGCGGGTTCCGAAAGCCTCGCCCCAGTCGCGGTTCATCACCGGCGCCCAACCCGGACGCTTCTTGGGAAGACGCCGCCGATAGCAGACCTTTTTTTCCTCGAGCTTCGCCCGGATGCTGGGGTCGAGGGACACGGCGGCAGCACGCGAGTCGAACAGCGGCGTCTCGCCGTAGCGGCGGGGTTCGACCAGGCAGAAGAACGAAATCATGCGGGGTCGTTCGTTCATGAAGCTGTTCTCGTTGTGGGCGAGAATGGGGTACGCGTCAGGGGTGTCGGTCGAAGTGTATACGCTTTCGGCGACCTTGCTTCGCGGGCTGGTGTCGAACGCGTTCTCCGCCTCGGGTCGGTAGCCGAGGGCAGCGATGATGTCAGCGAAGTCTGTCGGCTCGTTAACCTCGAACCCGCGGAGGAGAACACCGCCGCGCTTCACCATTTCATCCCGCAGCCGGTCGCGTTCGGCGGTCACGAAAGCACGGAGGTCCGCCAGCGATCGTGGACCGTTCGCTTCCACGACTCGCGGCAGATCCCGGCAGGTGGTCGCGCGGGTCAATTCAGAGGATTCGAGATTTCGCCAGAGGGCCATTCTTCACCGGAGCTAGGAGTTGATGAAAAGGTCGGTCGCAGGGGCGCGCATTCAAGAGCAAAGACGCCCTCGCATCAAGTCTCTTTTCCGGGGGCGTTGGGTTCAGGTCGGTAATGTAAAATCGCCGAGTACCAGCACATCCATTTGCGTGCGCAAGAAGCACGAGATGGCATTCTCGATATGACGAGATCGGGTTAATGGCCGAACTCGTAGATATGCGCCTTCTCGCGTTCGAGCACGGGTTTCAGCGAGCGGAACGCCTTCGGATAGAGATAGAACGGCACGCGCGGGAAGAGGTGATGGATCAGGTGGAAGGTCTGGAACCCGTAAAGCGTGTTGGCCACCGGCCCCAGGATCTTGCCTTTGAACCAGAACAAGTTGGTGTCGCGATAGCGCTCATGCACCTCATGCGGCATGTGGGTGAGGTACGCGAAGAAATAGATGATCAGCGCCGAGGCGAGAATGTGGGGGAAGATCCACAGCATCAGCACTTCGCGCCAATAGCCCATCAGCGATAGTCCGAGCGCAATGCCGTAATAGATCGCATGCATGGCGACGATATGCACCGCCAGCGGCAACCTGCCTGGGATTTGATATTGGAAGGCGATCTGCTTCCAGAAATACTGGTGATACCAGAACACGATGGTCAGGCAGCGGAACAGCACATTGAGTGGGCCCTTCACCGCGACCCAATGGTCCGGATCGATCTCGGGATTGTTGGTGTCGCGGTGATGCGCGAGATGCATGTAACGGAACGCCTTGTACTCGTGCAGCAGAACCGAGCCGCAGGCATACCCCACGAGGTGATTGAGCCACAGCCATCGCGACTCCTTGCCGGCGATATTGCCGTGGCAGGCTTCGTGCAGCGGCGTCTGGGAGGCGTAGAGGATCAGCGTATTGAAGAACAGCCCGAGCCAGAGCGGGATAATGCGCATGGTCGCGAGCGTTGTGCCCAACGCGAAGGCGGCGACAATGCCTAGCGCCAGGAACACGGTCGGCCACGCCACCATGCCCTGATAGGGCCTGACGAGACCTAAGGCCTCGCGGTCGGCAGGGGCACTCGGCGCGTCACGTGGATTTTCGATTTCGGGGCCGACGGCGGCAGCAGGCAAAGCCATGGTCCCAGAATCCTTCTTCAATTCCTACAAATTTTCCGTTCATTGGCCCGTATACGGACCAATGTCGCCTTGGACTCATCTCGGAATTTTGCGTTGCGTATGCGTTATGTTCAAGGCGCAATTCGGCCTTTGCCCGTGACCGATTTGCCGCATGTAAACGGCGATATCTGCATGAAAAATAAAAAACCCGCCGGGCGCGTACAAGAGCCCGGCAGGTTCAATAGATGTATACGCTACCGGCAGAAACGGGCGAGGCCGTCATATCCCATGAAATAGCCGGTGTTCGGATTGAAGCTCCGATAGCGATAGGTGCAGTACTCGTACCATTCCGGCGACCAAGGCGGCGGTCCGTATGATGCCGGATAATAGACGGGTGGGGGTGGCGGAGGCGGAGCCACATAGACCGTGCGCGGGGTGAGCGCGCTGCCTACGATGGCGCCGATGCCGAAACCGAGAAGGCCCGCACCCAAAGCGTTACCGCCGCCGCCACCACCGCGATAATAACGGCCGGCCTCGGCCGGGGCGGCAAATGTCAGAGCGATCAGCCCGATCATCGCCGCAGCGGCGATGGCTTTCAGATTCAGATGGGTCATCTTATCCGCATTCCTTCGTATGACGCTCGCAAAGTGCCCCTAAGCGAGCAAGGGAGGTGTCCCAGGGATTGGACAGGCGCCATCTAGCACCCGGTTTTGGGCAAAATAGCGCCGTGAACATGAATCGCACGTTAAGTCTGAACGGCACATGAATGGTCCGAGGCCAAGAACCCAATAAAAAAGCCGCCGGTTTGACCCGGCGGCCTTAGTTCAATCTTTTGCCAGCGCGATTAGGCGAGCTGTACGTTGGCGGCCTGCTTACCGCGGCCGCGACGGTCGTCCTCGATCTCGAAAGAGACCTTGTCGCCCTCGTTGAGCGCGGGCACGCCCGAACGCTCGAGAGCCGATGCATGGACGAACACGTCCTTGCCGCCGTCTTCCGGCTGAATGAAGCCGAAGCCGCGCGCATGATTGAAGAATTTCACTGTGCCGTTGACACGAGTCATCAGGGAATATCCTTTCCCGTTAAAGTTTCACACAAACGGGCCCTAGGCCCCGAGAGGGACCTTCGGCGTCTTGAGATGTCAGGAAAGGTCGTCGTGGTGTTGCAGCCGCGATAGTCACTTGCCGTCGTCCAAGTCGCGCCCAAAGCCTTGGGCGCCCGGTGAGCCAAGAATGGGCGATGCCAGGGGGCTTGGCAAGCCTCAAATAGCCTCTCCGTTCGTATTCTAAACCGCAGGTGAACGGCCGCCTCAGGCCGGGTTCAGCCGCTTTTTCCTAAACCTCAGAGCGTGCCGGGCGCCGATTGGCGCCGAACGCTTTGCGGTTCAGGGAGGCGGAAATGTGGAAGATTTTGGCGGTCCTGGTGTTGGCGGCTCTGGCCGTCCTCGCGGTGGGCGTCATGGCTGACGCCGCGAGCGTTCAGGCCCAGTCCTCCGTGACGCCGCCCCTGATGTATGCCGGCATCCGCGGCTAGGGCCATCGCACGAGTGGCGGCAGCGAGGAAAGGATGGCCTCGACATTGCCGCCGGTCTTCAGTCCGAACAGGGTGCCGCGGTCGTAGAGGAGGTTGAACTCGACATAGCGACCGCGCCGTTCAAGCTGTTCATCGCGGTCCTGCTCCGTCCACGGCATATCGGCATTACGCCGGACGATCTCAGGATAGATCGACAGGAAGGCGCGGCCGACTGCTTGTGTAAAAGCGAAGTCGGCCTCCCAATCTCCCGTGTCGAGATAATCGTAGAAGATGCCGCCGATGCCGCGCATCTCGCCCCGATGCGGCAGGAAGAAATACTCGTCGCACCATTGCTTGAAGCGCGCATAGTCGGCGGAGGGTTGACCGGCGCACGCCGCCTGCATCGCCGCGTGAAAATCGCGCGCATCCTTATCGTCCTGTGAGCGGCGGCGCGAGAGCATCGGCGTGAGGTCGCCGCCGCCACCGAACCAGCTCTTCGACGTCACCACCATGCGGGTGTTCATATGCGCTGTCGGCGCATTCGGATTTATCGGATGCGCGATGAAGGAGATGCCTGAAGCCCAGAAACGTGGGTCGTCTTCGGCGCCGGGAATCTGTTTGGCGAACTCCGGCGGAAAACTGCCATGCACGGTCGAGACATGGCAGCCCACCTTCTCGAATACTAGACCGTCGCGCATCAGCGCCATGACCCCGCCGCCGCCATCGCCGTTTTCGCGGGTCCAAGGCGTCAGGACGAAACGAGCCGGGGCCTTGCCCTCCGCGGATCGGCCTGCCGCCTCGTTCTCGATCTCTTCGAGCGCGGCACAAATCTGGTCGCGCAATTCTTCGAACCACGAACGCGCGCGTTCCTTGCGCACATTAAGCGTTCCATCCTGGCCTTTGGGCACTTTCTGCAACCTGTTGCGTTCCTCTTGCATGCGCTTAGTTCAATGCCACGCGTTTCCACCTAGAGTTTGATCGGCTCTTCATGCGCCAATATGCCCAAGCCGCCGACCCTGGACAAAACGCCGACCCTGGACAAAACTATGGGGCCTGATGCAAAAAAGCGGCAGAAAAGTTTGCCGTTTAGCGGCATCTCGACAGATTCTGGGCGAAATCCGGACTGAAGCCTCGAGCTTTGCTCAGGCTTTAAATGTGTCCTTCAGATTTCACAGAAAACGTTTATTTCCAAAGCCTTGACCAGGAGCCCTGGGCCCGTGGCCAGCCACGAAACACCTCTAGACCCCGTTCTTGACGATGATGAGATGTCGCGGCGCGACGTGATCCTGATCGCCGCGGGAGGCTTCACGGCCATAGGCACGGCGGCGGCGCTCTGGCCGCTCCTCGACCAGATGAACCCCGACGCCTCGGCGCTTTCGCTCGCCACCACCGATGTGGATCTCGCGCCGATCGAGGTCGGACAGGCAGTCACCGTAGTGTGGCGCGGCAAGCCGATCTTCATTCGGCACCGCACACCGGAAGAGATCGAACAGGCGAATGCCACGCCCCTCGACGATTTGATCGATCCGCTGGCGCGTAACGTCAACCTCCCCGACGACGCACCGGCTACTGACGAGAACCGCGCCGCGCCGGAACGAGAGCCCTGGCTCATCATGATCGGCATTTGCACGCATCTCGGCTGCATCCCGCAGGGCCAGGCGCCCGGTCAATATAAGGGAGAGTATGGCGGCTGGTTCTGTCCCTGCCACGGCTCGCAATACGACACCGCGGGCCGCGTCCGCATCGGCCCCGCGCCCGAGAACATGTACATTCCGCCCTACGCCTTCACCTCCGACACCAAGATCAGGATCGGGTAGGGCTGGCGATGGCACATCCCTCTACCTATCAGCCGAGAAGCGGAGCCGAGAAATGGCTCGATGAGCGGCTGCCGGTCGCGCGTCTTATGCACGACCAGTTCATGACTTTTCCGACGCCGCGCAACCTGAACTATTGGTGGACCTTTGGCGGCATCCTGACATTCATACTGGTGGCGCAGATCGTCACCGGCGTGGTGCTCGCCATGCATTACATCCCGGCGGAAGATCGTGCTTTCGACAGCATCGAGCACATCATGCGCGACGTGAATTGGGGCTGGCTGTTGCGCTATTCGCACGCGGTCGGCGCCTCGATGTTCTTTCTCGCGGCCTACATCCACACCTTCCGCGGCCTGTATTACGGTTCCTACAAAGCACCGCGCGAGGTGCTGTGGATTCTCGGCGTGCTGATTTTGCTGCTGATGATCGCCACCGCTTTCATGGGCTATTCGCTGCCCTGGGGGCAGATGAGCTTCTGGGCGGTGACCGTCATCACCAATCTGTTCTCATCGCTCGACGCGATTGTCCCGGGGCTCGGCACCACCCTCGTGCAATGGATCTGGGGCGGGTTTGCGGTCGGCGGTCCCACGCTCAACCGGCTCTACAGCCTGCACTATCTGTTCCCGTTCATCATCGCCGGCGTCGTGGTTTTGCATATCTGGGCGCTGCATGTTCCGGGCAACAACAATCCGGCCGGTATCGAGGTGAAGTCGCCGAAGGAGACGGTGCCGTTTCATCCCTATTACTCGATCAAGGATGGCTTCGCGCTCCTGATGTTCCTGCTCCTGTTTGGAGTGTTCTTGTTCTTCGCGCCGAACCTCCTCGGGCACGCCGACAACTACATCCCGGCCAATCCGTTGCAGACGCCGCCGCATATCGTGCCGGAATGGTACTTCCTGCCGTTCTACGCCATTCTTCGCGCCGTTCCCGATAAGTTATTGGGGGTTATCGCGCTCGTTTCCTCCATTGTTGTGCTGTTTTTTGTGCCCTGGCTCGACACGTCCAAGGTGCGGTCCACGAGCTACCGCCCTGTTTATAGGTGGTTTTTCTGGGCGTTCGTGGTGACTTGCATCGCGCTCGGCTATCTCGGCTCGCAAGCGCCTGAGGGTTGGTATCTCTTCTTCGGACGTGTCTTCACCATCTACTATTTCGCGTTCTTTCTGGTGGTCATGCCGGTGGTCGGCAAGTTCGAACGACCGCGCCGACTGCCCGGAAGCATCACCGAAGCCGTGCTCGGTCACGCGGAGCAGCCGAGGTCGCGCAAGCGCGAGGCCGTGGCATGACGCGCCACGTATTTCTCAATCTGCTCGGCACTTTCCTGCTGGGGTTTGCCGCACCGGATCACGCTGTCGGGCAGGATGGCCATGCACCGGAGATTGCGCGCCAAAGCTGGAGCTTCGCGCCTCCTTTCGGAACCTTCGACAACGCCCAGCTCCAGCGCGGCTATCAGGTTTACCGCGATGTCTGCGGGCAGTGCCACTCCATGCGGCTTCTGTCCTACCGCAATCTCGGTGAGCCAGGTGGGCCGGAGTTTTCTGCAAAGGCCGTCGAGGCTCTCGCAGCAAAGTCCCAAATAACTGATGGGCCTGACGACAAAGGCCAGATGTTCCAGCGGCCAGGCCGCCCATCGGACCGCTTTCGCTCGCCCTATGCCAACGAGCAGGCGGCGAGGTCGGCCAATAAGGGAGCGCTGCCGCCGGACCTGTCGGTGATGGCCAAAGCGAGGGCAGGCGGTCCAGATTATATCTATGCGTTGCTGACCGGCTATCGCGATGCGCCGCCTGACATGAACCTCGCGCCGGGCATGTATTACAACGAAGCCTTCCCCGGCCATCAGATTGCCATGCCGCCGCTCCTACAGGACGGGGCAGTCGCCTATACTGACGGTACCGAAAAGACCCTCGACAATTATGCTCGTGATGTCTCCGCCTTCTTGATGTGGGCGGCAGAGCCCAAGCTCGAGGAGCGCCATAAGGTCGGCATGCGGGTGATGATCTTTCTCCTGGTGTTTGCCGTAATCATGTATCTCGCCAAGCGGACTGTCTGGGCGCCTCTACACAAGCATCGCGACACTCAATCTTCCTGAGCAAGCCGATTGTTCGTCGTTAGATTCCGGCTTTCGCTGGAATGGCGGCGTGTGGCAAGTTGTGTCCTATGAAACCGATCTTCGTGGTCTTCCTTTTGGTTCTCGGCGCATGCGTGGCCCATGGCGCTGACAAGATGGAAACGCCGAAAGAGATGGTCCTGCTCACCGTCGGCGGAGATATCGCCGTCACCAATCGCGGGCCGTTCGACCCGGATACCGATAGCCTATTCTCTCGCTTCAAGATTACCTTTGATCGCGCCTTCGCCTTCGACCGTCCCATGTTGCTTCGCCTCAAGCAGGGAACAGTGACCGTAAAGACCCCGGAGCTCGGGCGGACCGCGACTTTCACCGGCCCGTTGCTGAATGAGGTGCTCGCCGCCGTGGGTGCGGCCCGTGCCAAAGTAAGCCTCATGGCCGTCAACGGCTTTGAAGGCTGGCTCGATCCCGACGACATCGACAATGCCGATTGGATCCTGGCGCTCACCGCCGACGGCAAGCCGCTTGGACTCGGCCAGCAGGGCCCGATCTGGCTGGTCAAATCGCTTGCCGAAAGCGAAAGCCGCAGCGAAGACCGGCGCGGCCATTGGGTGTGGGCGGTGATGTATCTACATGTCGGCGACCGGGCGATGGAGGCGGAATGACGAAGGCAGTGCTGGGCGTGATCGGGGGGTCGGGGATATACGACCTGCCAGGCCTGACGAACGTACGTGAGAAACGCATTGCGAGCCCATGGGGCGAATCATCGGCACCGCTCAGGATCGGCGAGATCGACGGGCTCCCTGTTGTGTTCCTGTCGCGACACGACAAAGGACACAGGCTCTCGCCTACCGACATCAACTATCGCGCCAACATTGATTCATTGAAGCGGGCAGGGGTAACCGATCTCGTTTCACTCGCTGCCTGCGGTTCGTTCAAGGAAGAATTGCCCCCCGGCACCTTTATCCTGATCGACCAATTCGTGGATCGCACTTTCGCGCGCGAAAGCTCCTTTTTCGGCAAGGGCTGCGTGGCGCACGTGTCGATGGCCCACCCGGTCTCGCCGCGTTTGCGCATTCATCTCGCCGAGGCTGCAAGGGTTGAAAATATCGACGTGGTGCGGGACGGAACCTATGTGTGCATCGAGGGGCCGCAATTTTCCACGCTCGCCGAGAGCATGACGTACAAGAACATAGGTTATTCGGTCATCGGCATGACCAACATGCCCGAGGCCAAGCTCGCTCGCGAGGCGGAGATCTGCTACGCGACAGTTGCCATGGTCACCGATTTTGACTGCTGGCATCCAGACCATGACGCGGTCACTGTGCAAGACATCATCAAGGTGCTGACTGCCAACGCCGAGAAAGCGCAGCGTCTCGTTGCGCGACTCGCGCGCGATTTCCCCCGCCAGCATGAGCCCTGCCCCATCGGCTCTGATCGCGCACTGGATACCGCCATCATCACCGCACCCGCTTCGCGCGATCCCTCGCTGCTCAAGAAGCTCGATGCCGTTGCCGGACGCGTGCTGAAGGTCTAGGGCGAGGCGTCTAGCCAGCCGTCCGGTTCGTCTATAGGTTCGACCGGCGCCTGCGGCATCTTTGCGGAGGTCTCTATGAGCCTGTTAGCTGACCTGGATCTTAAAGGCCTCGTGCGGACCATTCCCGACTATCCCAAGCCCGGCGTTCAGTTCCGCGACGTCACCACGCTGCTCGGCCATGCCAATGGCTTCCGCGCCTGTGTCGAAGGGCTGGTTGCGCCCTTCACCAATCGACGGGTAGAGGCGGTCGCGGGCATCGAGGCACGCGGATTCATCCTGGGTGGTGCCGTAGCAGATCGGTTGCGCTGCGGTTTCGTGCCGATCCGCAAAAAGGGCAAACTGCCCGCCAAGGCTATCGGCCAGGATTACGAACTCGAATACGGCATCGACGTCATCGAGGTGCATGAGGATGCGATCGCCTCCGGTGAGCCGGTCTTGCTGGTTGACGATCTGATCGCCACCGGCGGCACGGCGGAAGCCGCTGTCAAGCTGCTGCGCCGGTTGAACGCCGAGGTGATTGGCGCCACTTTTGTCATCGAACTCCCCGATCTCGGCGGTTGTTCGCGCCTGACCAAGCTGGGCGTCGAATGCCATTCGCTGATGACCTTTACGGGGGATTGAGGCACACGCTTGCGGCATGAAGATCGACGGCAAGCCTTATCGCACCATCTGGCTCAACGAGGATGGCTGGTCGGTCGAAATCATCGATCAGACCAGGCTGCCTTTCGTCTTCACGACAGTGACGCTCCGTTCGCTTGAGGATGCTGCGAAGGCCATTTCGACCATGCAGGTGCGCGGTGCGCCGCTGATCGGTGCCACGGCCGCCTATGGCGTGGCGCTGGCGCTGCGTGACAATGCATCTGACGACGCGCTCGACCGTGCCTGCGAGACGCTAGCCGCCACACGCCCCACGGCGATCAATCTCCGTTGGGCACTCGATGAAATGCAGAAGGCGGTACGTAATCAGCCTCGGGACAAACGTATTGCCGCGGCCTATGCCCGCGCCGCCGCGATCTGCGATGAAGATGTGGAGACCAACCGCAAAATCGGCGAGCACGGCCTAGGCCTGATTCAAGCGCATGCCGAGAAGAAAGACGGCGAGCCGGTCAACATCCTCACCCATTGCAACGCCGGCTGGCTTGCTACCGTCGATTGGGGCACTGCACTCGCGCCCATCTACCGTGCTCATGACGAGGGTATCAAAGTACATGTATGGGTGGACGAGACGCGACCCCGCAATCAGGGCGCCTCGCTTACCGCCTTTGAACTTGGCGCGCACGGCGTACCCCATACCATCGTTGCCGACAATACCGGTGGTCATCTGATGCAGAAAAGGCTTGTCGATCTCTGCATCGTCGGCACCGACCGCGTCACAGCCAATGGCGATGTTGCCAACAAGATCGGTACTTATTTGAAGGCGCTCGCTGCCCGCGACAATGGTGTGCAATTCTTCGTGGCGCTGCCCCATTCGACAATCGACTGGAATCTCGACGAAGGCAGTGCCATCCCTATCGAGCAGCGTGATCCCCAAGAGGTCACACACATTGCGGGCCAGCTATCCGATGGCTCGATCGCTACAGTCGCAATAACTCCAAAGGGTAGTCCTGCCGCTAATTACGGTTTCGATGTTACCCCTGCGCGGCTTGTCACGGGTTTCATCACTGAGCGCGGGGTCACCCCCGGCAGCAGGGAGGGGCTAGCCGTTCTGTATCCAGATCATACTAGAAGGTGAGCCCACTCTGGTCTTAGAAATACCGAATCTGCGAGAACTGTTCGCGCCTTATACTTGAACCAAGAGGTAGCTCTATTTGCCCAATGAGCGTGCAACGAGGCCCCACTGATGCCCTTGGCAACCTGGTAGTGTCATGTGACTTTCCCGCAACAGTTTGAACTGAAAAGCAGATTCGGCCACCGATGACCCCGACTGTCGAACTAAAAATTCCATTAGTCTGAGTCGCAGTTATGGCAGGCTCAATGTCATATGATTCGTTTCCGACAGATACTCGGGGTATTGTCAGTGATCCTCCCCCACTGAAGTGGTCCGACTCGGAGTATGGCTTTTGGCCTGAGGAGGACCAGGGAATGGGAAGGAAGCGACACAAGCCGGAAGAGATCATCGCCAAGCTACGGCA
>VGDX01000003.1 GCA_016869535.1 Alphaproteobacteria bacterium
TTCGTGCCTGCCCTGGCAGCGTGGCCGTCTGCGCGCACTCAAACCGCTCCGACGGCCACGATCCCGCTGGCGCCCAGGACGCCGCTAAACTAACATTGCAACTGGACCACTCGATGGGGGCAGGTCACCACCGCGCCTGGTACGAAATATCGGTCAGGTCACAGGCATTGTACGACAACGTAAACAGAACCCTATTCGTGTCAAAAAGGAACGCTGCTGCTGTGCGCCTGAAAACCTGCTTATCTCCTACGGGCCTTGCAATAGCCTTCTTTTTCGCAGGAGCCGGATTGGGCTTCGCCTTCGATAAGGCGAAGCTAGATACTTTTCTCACGACCAACGCCTGCAAGTACTGTGATCTCACCGGAGCCGACCTGAGCGGGCGAGATATGCGGGGCGCAGACCTGCAAAATGCACAGCTCGGCGAGGCCAATCTGAGCGGAGCGGACCTTTCCACGCTAGCGATGGAAAAGCGCACCCAGCCGTCAAACCTCGAAAGTGCCAACTTGCGAGGTGCCAATCTTTCTAATGCTAACTTGGCAAAGGCCGCTGCGGCACGCGTATATCTGCGCGAAGCCAACCTTACAGGTGCCGACCTTTCTGGGGCCGATCTGTCACATGCCAACCTGCAGGATGCCAATCTGGCTAAGGCGATGCTCGATGGTACACGCCTCGGAGGGGCGAAGTTCTGCGGGACCATCATGCCCGATGGCTCTACCAACGACTCTGGGTGTCAACCACCCAGTCAATAGCCAGCAAATTCAGCGAACACCTCTTTGTCTCGCTTATAGCCAGCCTTCATTTCATTCGGTGTGATATCGCCTTTGCCGTAATAGGCACATCGCAGTGCTACATCCTTAGCGTTCGCGCTGCCGTGAAGGACAAAAGCATTGTTCACAAACCCGCGTCCATAGAGCGCCGCAACGAGGCAACGGAACTCATCCTTTATGGGAAGCGAGGTAAAGCGTCCTTCGATTGGTTTGCCGTCTGACCGGTCATCAAGCGTCGCCCACCGAGCGAGAACGTGGTCGATTTTGTCAGGGATGGCGACTTGCTCACGGGCGAGGGTATCTAGAAGATCGTATAACGGCCAGATCCAGTGTTGATTGCGTTTGACGAGGACGGTTTCAAGCCGGTCGTCCCTGCCGAGCAGTTCGCCTTTAGCCCTCTCACTGTGCTTTTTGAGTTCCTGAAATACGACTTCGGGGCTCGCCAAGAACAAGCGAGCCTCCTGCGTGAGTTGATCCTGTTGCTCTCCCCAAAGCATTTCGGGCCATCCCGTTCTGAGGGCTACACTGTAGCTTGGTGAGGGTTAAGTCAAAGCCTCAAGACGGAGCAATCTCGGCTGGCCTACATTGTGCTACCGTCAGGGCAGCGTGGGGAGGCCATGACCGGGATTGTGTTGCTCGGTGTCCTGCTGGTGGCAGGCTGTCAGTATAGTGTCTTTGCTCGGCCTGAAATTGTTTATTCCACTCCTACGACCGTCGGCGTGCGCTACGTCGCTGTTGGCATTCAGAGCCGAAATAATGAAACTCAGGCCATGCAACTTATCGCTCAGCATTGCGGGGGGGCGCTTTGACGGGCCGAAATGAAAGCGGCGCAGCGGGGAGGACGACCATCGACGCGGTCTGGGTTCGATGAATCTGGATTAGCGGGAGTGGCAATGAATCTTGGTGTATGGCCCTACCCCTGATTTTGCCGCAATCAGCCACTCGCCAACATGCTAGCGATAGACTTTGCCGCGTAAGGATTACCACGCTCATTTAGGAAGCCTTGCGCTGCCAGTTCACTTGCAACCCCACGCAACGACAATTGCCCAGCCTTGAGGCGCTTGCGCCGCTTCTGCCGGTGTGCTCGTTGCCGCGTTGATAGCAGTGGCCAGCGTAGTGACGCCGACGGTCGTTCCGATCGTGGTTCCCACCGCGCTGAGGCACCAAAACACAACAATCGCGATGGCCGCAATAGTTTGAGTTAATACCTTTCCTAAGGTTAGCAGGCGATCCATAGCCCACACTCCTTTCATTTCGCATCTTGCAGCTAAACCCGGACAGGTCCTGGACAGTTCCGGTTCTCCAAGGGCTCGAACTCGTGCTGTGTCCGCTTTATAAGAGACACTGTTTCTTCAGTAAGGATAATTTGCTTCCAAAGGAGGCATTGGATATGCACATCCTGCTCTTCGTTGCTCTCGTCACCTGTGGCCTGCCACTCGGTCTTGCCGTCGCCGAACCGGCGATCATCGGCGAGCTCGACGGCCAGGACGTCGTCACCGTGCGCGGCGTGGAACTCGGCAAGGGAAAGCAAGACTTGCCATTCTTCCCGGGCATCTCCGGCAAGACTGCGGGCGCCGAGGGCCTGTCTCTGTCGATGGTGGTCATCCCCCCTGGAAGCTCGGCCAAGCCCCATATCCACAACGGCTTCGAGTCGGCCATCTATCTTATCAAGGGGCGGGTCGAAACCCGCTACGGCGATGGGCTCTCGCGGAGTGTCGTCAACGAATCCGGCGATTTCATCTTCATTCCGCCGGACGTGCCGCATCAGCCCATCAATCTCAGCGAAACCGAAGCTGCGGTCGCTATTGTCGCGCGCAACGATCCCGACGAGCAGGAGCACGTGATCCTGCTTCCCGAGTCTGGCGCCTCGGACGACTGAAAAGGCGACTTTGCGGAATCTGGCGGCGCAAGCCAACGGCCCGCGCTAATCTCTCCGCTCTAGTCCAGCTTGAGATCGTCCGGACAGTCAACAGTCGGTGCCAAACGCATCCCGGGAGTCTGGGCGAGGTCATTGGCGCGGTGCACGACGTCAGGGCCGAAGCGCGCGGCAAGGCGATCGATGGCCAACTCCAAGCGGCGTTGCCGGGCGTGGGTGCCGAAAAGATCGAACTGGACCCGATAATCGAAGCCACCAAGCGGAAGGGACCAGGATCGTTAAACTCGTCGAGGAGCTCGACAGCAACCGAGTAAAGTCTCTCGGTGACGTCCGTGGGCTCGCTAAGCCGGTGCTGACGGGTCAAGATCCGAAACTGCGTGGTCTTGAGCTTTACACCTATACCATAGGCCACGTAGCGCTTCTGCCTGAGCCGTCGTCCGACGGCCTCGGCCGACCGCCGCAGGTGAAGTTTGAGGTCCGCCTTCTGGCTAACATCCGTTTCGAGCGTGTGTTCTGATCCGATGCTCTTGAAGGATCGCCGTCCCTGGACTGGCCGAGGATCTTCGGCCCGTGCCAGAGCATGGAAATGAAGGCCGATCTTCCCGAGTTTCGTGACAAAGGACCTTTGGGTCGATGGCAGCCACGTCACCGATGGTCTGGAGGCCCATCTGGTGAAGGCGCACTTCGGTCTTGGGACCGGCGCCCCACAACCAACAGATGGGAAGCGGTGCCAGCCAGGCCTTGGCTTGATCCGGCGGAACCACCGCCAAGCCGTCCGGCTTTCTGCGCGCACTGGCCACCTTGGCCACGTACTTGGTTGCCGACACGCCGACTGATGCTGTCAGGCCATGTGTGGCTTCACGAACCGCATCCTTCAATCGGCGCCCGATGGATTGAGGATCGCCAAAGAGTCGCTCTGAACCGGTCATATCGAGGAAGGCTTCGTCGAGGCTGAGCGTTTCGACCTCGGGCGAAAAGTCGGAGAATACCCGCATTATCGTCCGGGAAATTTCCTGGTAGCGATCGAAACGGGGAGGGATCATCAGCGCCTTCGGGCACAGGCGTTTTGCCCGGGCCATCGGCATCGCGCTGCCGACACCATAGGGGCGAGCTTCGTAGCTGGCCGTCAGCACCACCCCGCGATTACTGGACGACCCGACCAGGATCGGTCTGCCGCGCAGCGCAGGATCATCGAGCTGCTCAACCGCCGCGTACAACGCATCCATGTCGGCGTGAGCGACAACCCGTGGCCAAGCCTTCTCTGAGCGAATCATCGCAAGCAAAGTCTAGACCACTGTCCGAGGACCGTCGGGTAATTTTCGGATTGCGCCGGCGCAAACGGCGCGCCAAACCAGACGAACGACATTTGGCGATCACACGCGTCATTTGCTCGCTTCAAAATCTGAAGCTAATGCGGGGGTCCAGCTGTCGAACGTAAAGCGTAACCCAGCAGCAAGAGGCCCAGGGAAAGCAACGCGGCAGACAGGCTTGGAAAAATATGCGCCATTGAATGCTTCGGTATGACCGAGATTCTAGATTTCGCTCGGGTCAAACAAGCAGCGGAGCGTATAGTTGGTGCCCGGGATGGTCCCCTGACAGTCCGGCATGTGCCAGCCGATGGTCTTGCCTGAAGCATTGACCATCCTTGTAGGGCAGCCGATCTTCACCACCGACCAGTTCTTATGCGAAGCCTCCCATATCGGCGCATATGACATCGCTACGACCGCGCAAGTGCCGAAGTTGGAGAAGTTCGAAGTGCTATCCAGCGGAGCCATGCTATTCGAGGCTGACACGGCATCAACTAACGGTTCAATCACCCGCATGCATTCAAGCGGCACACGTAGCTCGATATTGCGCCAATCGGCGGCAGCCCCTGCTCGATCATGGGATTTCTGATCGACCCGGCAAGCTATGATTACGATCGACTGCGGGGGTTTCACATCGGCAAATGCCGCAGGTCTGAACAATGCGGACACGGCCAAAATGCCGACAGCGATCGCAAGAACACGACCCACAACTCGGCTTACGTTGATCTTCCGAGGTGACTGGCCTTCGTTGGTATTTTCTAGCATGCGTGAATTAAGTCATTATTTGTCGGCATGGGCAATATCAAACTTTGTCCGCGATAAGCTCTCGTGGAACTTTCCAACAGGCCCCTGTGCCGTCAGTCCCCAATTTTCCGGCGCTTATGCGACCTTGGCCCGGCGATGTGGTTCCCGACGCCAATGCTCGGCGGGACTTTCATGCAGCCCTGATTGCGGCAAAGGCTTAGGACAGGCTGTTCGACCCGCTCTGCCGGGGCGGTTCAGGATGCCCGGGTATTTGCCCGGATCATCGATGCGGCGCTGGTGAGGCAGGTCCTGTCCCTGCAGCGACTTTGCCATGACGCATCGCCCGCCGCGACCCTAATCACGAAGCACTGTTAAATAGGCGCAGGACTTTTTTAAAGTTCGCGCGAAATCTGGTAGAGGGCAACGTCGAGCGCCCCGGTACGGAACCCAGCTTCACAATAGGCGAGATAATAATTCCACATTCGTCTGAAGCTGTCGGCGTCACGGAGTGCTTCTGCCGGCGTGGCGTTCGCGCGGGAAAAGCGCGCGCGCCACTCTGCAAGGGTCCGGGCATAACTCGCGCTAAACCGTTCAACCAAGTGGAGTTTGAGTCCCGTTGCCGAAAGCTGGCGCAGGATCGCTGTGTTGGTCGGCAGCAGGCCGCCGGGAAAGATGTAGCGTTGTATAAAATCCGGGCGACTGCGGTAATCGTCGAACCGTGACTCCTCGATGGTGATAACCTGCAGAACGGCCCTGCCGCCGGGGACCAGTGAGTCGTGCAGCTTTCGAAAGAACATGGGCCAATAAGCCTCTCCAGCTGCTTCTAGCATCTCAATCGAAATGATCGCGTCGAACTTTTCATGGACAGTCCGGTAGTCCTGCAGCCTGATGGTCGCACGCTCACCGACTCCGGATCGCCGCAAACGCTCGCGTGCGAAGGTGAGTTGCTCATTGGATAGCGTGATGCCGGTTACGCGGCAGCCTTGGTGCACCGCGAGTCGCTCAGCAAGCGCGCCCCAGCCGCAGCCGATTTCGAGAACGTGATCGCTGGGCTTGGCACCGAGAAGCGCGATTGCGCGATCCAGCTTGGCGATTTGCGCCTGTTCGAGCGTTAGGCCGGGGTCGGCGTAAAGCGCGGACGAGTAGTTCATGTCACGGTCCAGCCAGGACGCATAGAACGCATTACCGAGATCGTAATGGGCCTCGATGTTGCGCCGGCTGCCCCTGAGGCTGTTTGCCCGGGCGCGATGGCGCAGGCGGCTGGCCAGTCTCGCGCCGGACAGGCCCTGCCATGCCGGCTCCAATGCGGTTTCGTTACGCAGCAGAAGCTCCAGCAAGGTCGCGAGATTCGCTGTGGACCAATCGCCCGCCATATAAGATTCTGCGAAGCCCAAATCGCCCTTACGCATCAGCCGACCGAGCGCACGCCAGCGATACAAGGTCAATCGGCTTTCCAAACCACAATCGGCCCCGCGGAATTCGACCGTGGCGCCCGAGGGAAGTTCTATCGCGAGCGTGCCCTGCTCAAGCCGGCCGAGCAGCCGGGTCAGCAGCAGCGATCCCATGGAGTCCAAGCCTATTCGGCGGAGCGGCGGCCTCCGCCCCATTGCCGGCGGTCGCATGGCATCAGCGCTGTCCCAGCTCATAAGTGTCCCCGGACAATACGTGGCGGAGGCGAGGTAACCGGTTCGTCGGGGGGAGGCGGATGGTTGTGCAGACGGATCCCCTTGAGCCAGAGACGGAGCGCTTCCCAATGAATGCCGAGCGTGACTTTTAGCTGGACCAAGGGATGGGTAGCCAAGACGCGAATCAACTGCCAATCGGTCAACGGTCTTCGAACACCGCTCAAAGTGGCGACGATGATCGTGCCGCTCTCATCCGAACCCCGAACCGTGATCGCCGTCCGCCGACCGGGCTGAGCCACAGTGAAGTCGTAGCGCATGTTCATCCCCAGAAACGGGGACACGTAAAATCGTTTGTTGCAATGCTGTTTGACGGGGTCGGATCCGGTCGAGCTGGCGCCGATCAGGTAGCTGTGGCGCTCGCCAAAAGTGTTGTTCACCTCGTAAACGAGTGCGGCGAGAGCACCGTCCTGCTTATAACAAAAATAGACACTCAGTGGGTTGAACACATAGCCGAGCAGGCGCGGCATCGCCAGCAGCCTGATCGGTCCTTCGCCGATATCGATGCCTGCCTTGGCCAAGTGCTCTTGAAGATGGGATCGAAGCGCACCGCTGCCTGAGCCATGGTCGGCGTCGTAAAAGCTAAAAATGTTGAGCCGGTTACGCGAAAAGACCGCCAGTCGTGCCGCAATGGCGTCGATCTCGTCAAGGTCGAGCAGAAGCCACCAGGCGCGATAAGCCAGCGAGTGACGCCGAGGCCGCAGGCGGTGGTGGGTGACGCGGCCCACATAAAGTGCTGACCCTGAGGTCATTGGCCGTGCTCGATCGCCGGCAAAACACGATCGTCTTTGTCCGGCGTCGCGGCCTCTTTCCATGGTCGGCAGACAGCTCCAAGAGCCTCGGCGGTAGCGAGGCCAGAGCGCAGCCCGTCCTCATGAAATCCGGAGCCGAAATAAGAACCGCAAAACCAAGTGCTGCGCTTGCCTTGAAGCGTTGCGAGTCTTGCTTGCGCGCGGAGAGCCTCAGCGTCGAAGATCGGATGCTCATAGACGCCGCTCCAGTGGACAGTCTCCGGAGCGGGCTCGCGATACGGGTTGAGCGTAACGAAAAAATTCTGCTGACCGTCGAGCCCCTGGAGCCGGTTCATCCAATAGGTGACCGAGAGCGATTCCCCGCTGTCGTCACTCGTGCCGAGATAGTTCCAACTCGACCAGACCGGCTTCCGCTTTGGCATCAGCCGCGCGTCGCTGTGAAGGACAGCATGATTGCGGCTATAGCGGAATACACCAAGCAGCCGCCGCTCGTCGGCGGATGCATCGGCGAGCAGGGCGAGCGCCTGGTCGGCATGGGTCCCAATCAACACATGCTGGTAACAGATTGAGTGTCCGCGACTGTCCTCGACGGTGACGCCATCCTGCTGGCGGTGAATGGCGACCGCGCCACATTGAAGGTGGATCTGGCCCAGTAATTGCTCGGCGAGCTTCGCTACGTAGGTTTTGCTGCCGCCAACGACTGTGCGCCAGACCGGCCGGTCGCGCAGTTTTAGCAGGCCGTGTTGATCGAAGAAGCGAATGAACGCAGCTGCGGGATATTCGCGCAAGGCATCGGGCGGCGCCGACCAGATCGCGCCGGCCATCGGCAAGAGGTGCCTGCGGACAAAGCTGCTGCCGAACCCTCCCTTAAGCAAGTAATCATCAAGCGTCATGCCCGAGCGGGCAAGGGCAGGGAGATCCTCGGGCGCCCGCCGGTAGAAGCGGCGTATGCCCCGCAGCATCGACCAAAATTCCGGCCGGAACAGGTTCTTCTTCTGTGCAAACAGGCTAGCCAAACTGTTTCCCGCATATTCGAACCCGCCCTCGCCGAGGGAGACGGCGAACGACATGTTGGAGGATTTGGTCGTAACGTCAAGATACTGAAATAGCGCTTCTAGATTAGGGTAGTTGACAGTATTATAGACGATGAAGCCTGTGTCGATCGGAATGCTGCCTCCGGCAGTGTGAATCTCGACCGTGTTGGAGTGGCCGCCAAGCCGACATGCCTTTTCGTACACGGTCACGTTGTGGCGCTGCGATAGTAGCCATGCGGCGGAAAGTCCGGAGATGCCAGTGCCGATTACTGCGATGTTGAGGCGCGCTCTGCCCGTCTGTGCCATGGCGCTCTCCCCTCGATTACTAGGTTCGGATCCGGAACCACTGCTTTTGCGTCTCGATGCGCCGGTGGCGACTATCTTTGTTGCCCAAAAACCAAAGGCGCAAGCGGAATGAACGCAACGGCTTTGCTGGTTGCCGCCCTAGTTCAATGGGCGGCGCTCGCCACGATCATGGCGGGGGCCTGGGCGATCCACCAGCGGACAGGCAATAGCGGTTTCGTGGACGCAGTGTGGACGTTCAGCCTGGGCGCGGTAGGCGTGGTGTCGGCGCTGGTGCCGCTCTACCCGGCGGACGTCACGTCCGGGCGACAGCTGCTGATCGCGGCACTGGTCGCGGCTTGGTCGCTCAGGCTCGGGAGCCATATCGTAAGAAGGTCTTTGGCACGGCCCGAGGACCCCCGCTATGCGGTTCTAATCCGGCAATGGGGACTGAATGCGCCAAAGCAGATGTTTCTCTTGCTGCAGAAGCAGTCGATCGTAACCGTCCCGCTGGCGCTCGGACTGTTCGTCGCCGCCCGCAACCCCGCGCCGCTGTTTGGTTTGCAAGACTGGGTGGCGTTGCTGATCGTGGTAGGCGCGATCACCGGCGAGGCGATAGCGGACCGGCAACTTACCGCGTGCATAAGAGATCGGGGGGAGAGACTGCGGGTCTGCGCACGCGGCCTGTGGCGTTGGTCGCGGCATCCGAACTATTTCTTCGAGTGGCTGTTCTGGTTGGCCTTTCCCTTGTTCGCGATTGATTCCAGCGGAGGCTATCCGCAAGGATGGCTTGCCCTTGCTGCCCCGGCTTGCATGTATTGGCTGCTGGTCTATGTGTCGGGAATACCCCCGCTTGAACAGCACATGGTTCGCAAATACGGCGCCGCCTATCGGGATTATCAGTCGCGGACCAGCGCCTTCTTACCATGGCCGCCGCAGAGAGTTTCATGACGCCCGGGGCTATGCAGCGAGCAAGGATGGCGGCAATCTTGGCTTGCGAGCGGCTGCCTATTTTCGATTCTGCGACGCGGCTGGCCATCGACTATCTGGTGACCCGGACGCGACGTGGCTTGGCAGATGACGGCGAGCGCGCGACCCGGGATTTCGCGCGAGCCATGCGAGATCGGCCTATCGCCTTGCACCCCGAATTAGCCAACGCGCAACATTACGAAGTGCCAGCGGAGTTCTTCGCCTTGGTGCTTGGCAAGCAGCGCAAATATTCGAGCTGCCTTTACGACACGGGCGCGCAAACGCTGGACGAGGCGGAGCTCGGCGCGCTGGAAGCGAGCGTTGAGCATGCGGGGCTTCAGGACGGTCAGCGCATCCTCGAACTCGGCTGCGGCTGGGGCTCGTTGTCGCTGTTCATGGCCGAAAAATTCCCGACTAGCACCATTATCGCCGTATCGAATTCGCGATCGCAACGCGCTCATATCGAGGCGGAGACAGGCAAGCGAGCCCTCCTTAATCTGCAAGTCCTCACCGCAGATGTTAACGATTTCGATACGGCCATACAATTCGACCGGGTGGTCTCAATCGAAATGTTCGAGCATGTGGCCAACTGGCCGCGGCTTTTGGCTCGAATCCGATCCTGGCTGGCGCCTGAGGGATTGTTCTTCATGCACATTTTCAGCCATGCGCGCGTGCCCTATCAATTCGATCATGCCGATCCCGCGGACTGGATTGCCCGGCATTTCTTTACCGGCGGGATTATGCCGAGCCATGCCCTAATCCGCGAATTCGGCGAGCTCTTCCAGGTCGAGCAGGAATGGCGGTGGAACGGCCGGAACTACCAGCGCACCGCCGAGCATTGGCTGCAGAATCTTTCCCACAACGAGGCGGAGGTCACCCGGCTGTTTGTCCCCATCTATGGCGATCAGGCCAAACTCTGGACGCGCCGCTGGCGGCTGTTCTTCCTCGCGACTGCGGGTCTGTTCGGCCACCTTGATGGCGAGGAATGGGGTGTGAGCCACTATCTGCTCCGCCCCGTAACCTAAGCCCTCAACCGGCCGACCGCCCGAACCAGTGCAACACATAAAAGGTCAGCGTTGAGACTGCACCCACCACGACGGCGCCGTAGACGATGTCGATTGCGGTAATCTTCAGCGTCCAGTTCTTCAGAGTGGCGTGATTGGTGAGGTCATAGGTGGCATAGGCCAGCAAGCCGAACAGTGCCCCATAGAGCAGCGCGGGCAAGGGTGAGCCGGCGCGAAGCGCCGGGGCTACCGCGAACACTATGATCCCGATCGGAAACATCAGGTAAAACACGATGGCCGGTGCGATCTTGACCGTGGGCAGGAGAATATCGCCGAGCGTCGCGCGATAGAGCGACGCGCCCATGGTCATCAGCCAGATGATGTCGAGGGCGACAAACAGGACCAGCGCGATCGCATAGGCTGCCAGATAGGTTAGCATAACGGTCCTTACCGACTTTCCACGAGCTTGCGACCAATTGCGCGCGACATTCAGTCGACGCCTGGTTCGCGAATGCAACCGGGCCCGCCATATCCCTGACGGGCCTCGGACCAGCACCACAGTTTAGAATCTTCCGGCGGTGTTTCGACCTGAGCACCCGCCGGGTTGATGCAGATCATACGTCCGTTGAAAGGGTTGATTTCCGCCCGCAAGCATTTTGGCGGCGCTACCTTTTCAGCCGGGTCCGCTGCCACCACTGGGCCGGCAACGGCAACAAGGAGCAGTACACCCAGCACCAGGCTCCGCAGAGCGACCATCGCGACTTTCATCGCGCTGATTTCGGCTGGAACTGAATTTTTGTGAAAACCATTCGCTGTAAACCTCGTTTTTGCGACTGCTCTACCCGCATGTTAGCCTATGGGCGGTTTCGGCGCCAGCGGGAGCTTGGCCGTCGAAGGTGGTCGGCCGCACAGACGGCCACGCGGCCAGGGTGGAGCGGGGCGAGCAAAGCCGATCTCGCTCGGTCCGACCCATGTCAATGATACGCGGCAGCCGAACCCGTGGCTTCAGGCTTTAACACCAAAATATGACAACGATCCTCTGGTTCAGCCGTGACCTTAGACTGGCCGATAATCCGGCCTTGGCGGCGGCTGTGAGCCGAGGCCAGGAGATCATTCCGCTGTTCATCCTCGATGATGAGGACGCCGGCCGTTGGGCACCCGGCGGCGCTTCGCGTTGGTGGCTTCACGGCTCCCTGGAATCGGTTGGCGAGTCACTCAGGATGCGGGGCACAGACTTGGTTCTGCGCCGCGGCAAAGCCGAAGTTGTTATTGATGGAATCGTTCAGCAAACAGGGGCGACCGCCGTATATTGGAACCGCCGCTACGAGCCGTGGGCGAAGGCTCGAAATGAACGCCTCAAGAAGGGGCTGGCCGAGCGGGGTATTGAAGCGAAAAGCTTCAATTCGGCGCTCATCCGCGAGCCCTGGGCGCTCAAGACTCAGAACGGCGATCCCTACCGCGTTTTTACCCCGTTCTGGAAAGCGCTGAGAACCCATGCCATCGACGACGCCGCGCCGCCACCGCCGCGTCGATTGGCGGTGCCGGAAACCTTGCCGGATAGCGACGCCCTTTCCGGCTGGGGGCTGCGCCCCAAGCGGACGGACTGGGCCGCTGGTTTTCGAGAGGCGTGGACGCCAGGCGAAAAGGGGGCGCAGGAGCGCCTACGGAACTTCGTCGGCGAGGCAGCGGTCAAATACCGCGACAGACGCAACATTCCCGGCGTCAAGGGAACATCGGGCCTCTCGCCTCACCTCCATTTTGGCGAGATTGGCCCGCGACAAATCTGGCACACGCTGACTTCGTACGCGACGCGTGAGGCCGGCGATCCGATCAGCGCTGGCATCGAGACCTTTTTGTCGGAGATAGCCTGGCGGGAGTTTTCCTATCATTTACTATATCACTTCCCGACATTGCCGAGCGAACCGCTGCGGCAAGAGTTCCGAGCTTTCCCCTGGTTAAACGACCCTGTCCTGATCGGTGCCTGGCAGCGGGGGATGACCGGCTACCCGATTGTCGATGCGGGCATGCGTGAGCTATGGACGACGGGCTGGATGCACAACCGGGTTCGTATGATCGTCGCCTCCTTCCTTATCAAGGATTTGCTGGTAGATTGGCGAGAAGGAGAGACTTGGTTCTGGGACACGCTGGTCGATGCCGACCTCGCCAGCAATTCGGCGAGTTGGCAGTGGGTTGCAGGATGCGGCGCCGATGCGGCACCGTATTTCAGGGTGTTCAATCCTGCTTTACAGGGCGCGAAATTTGATCCTGATGGCCTGTATGTCCGGCGTTGGGTGCCGGAAGTCGCAAAACTCCCGAACAGCGCGGTGCATGCTCCATGGGCCGCTCGGCCTATCGAGCTCTCTGATGCTGCAATCAAGCTGGGGCAGGATTATCCGTTGCCCATCGTTGACCATGCGGCGGCAAGGCAGAGGGCACTTGCCGCCTTTCAGGGGCTCAAAAGCCAATAAAGACCGACGCAGGACCTGACCGAGTCCACCAAAGCCACGTGGCAACCCGTAAGATACGTCTGGTCAATTCCACCGGCGGCTTATCTGGACTTGCCGTCGCGGTCGCCGCCTAGTTCGCCGTATCGGTTTGGGAGGATCGGCTCGTCAAGGTGAAGGTCACGGCCGTCGTCCAGGATTGCGCCACAGTTTTTGCAGAGCGGGCTGGACAACTATCTCAACAAGATTTTTGCCGTTCGTGCCTTCTATGATGCTTCATACGAAGTCGATCGCGACGCATTCAATCTTTTCACCGACCAGATCACCCCGGGCCGACGAAACTATTCGGCTGGTCTGGTCGCCACGCTTGCCTGGTAATATGCGCGCCGAGTCCGAGCGCGAGGTCAGGGCCTCCGGTATCGCGGACTTTCACATCAGGACTTGGTCGCTTTCGAGCTCGATGGAAATCTCGCCGCCGCGCGACGAGCAGCGAGCCGGCCAAAACGATCAAGATCACGGCATTTCTAATCTTCTTATGTCGCAGACTAGAGCGAGTTCGTCATTTTCCAATTCCTAGAGGGATTTCCAAATCGCGCGCGAACAATGCGCGTCCTCCGTTTTTTGGGGATGGAGGGGCGACCATGGCGCGGGCTTACAGCCAGGATTGGCGTGATCGTGTGATCGATGCTGCGCTCGGCGGGCTGCTGGCGCGTGGGGCTGGAAAGACAAGCCTGCCAAGCTTCGGCAGAAAGACCGGGACGCCCGCTGGAACTCTCGATCTGCAAGCCGCCGAAACGTGCCGCATTCCCTAGAGGAGGCGATGCGGCCGCGCAATATGTTCTGGCTTGTTGAAGACAATTCATGTAAAGACCCCCGCGCTGCTCCGAAAGGGCGGGCAGCGACAGCAAATCGAAGCCGATGAGGTATCCTATGTTAAGATCAATTACAATGGTCGCCGCCCTGGTCGGCGTATTCTCGACCTCGGTGTGTGCGCAGAGCGCATACCCTGTCACAGACGAAGAAAAACAGTACTGCGCGCACGATTATCGACAGTACTGCAACCAGGATGGCCTCGGCAGCCAATTGCTGGCGCTTTGCATGCGGCAGCACGGCAAGGAACTCTCCCCCGAGTGCATCAAAGCACTAGAAGACGCCGGCGAAGTGACTCCTGCTGAAGAGGCAGAACTGGAGAAGCGCGGGTAATAACCCTAAGCCCGTGGCCGTAGCTGGCCGCTTACCGACTGGCGTCGCAAGGAGATTGCTTAAGATCTAAGCTGCTCTCCGCTGCAATACGCTTGCGCCTTCGCGATCTTGCCTTGCGTATCTTCGATGAAAGACGACTTCGCTTCCTCATTGGGGAAGTAGTGCGTCGTATCGCCGGTGGTGAGTAGACAAAGGTCTCTCGAGCTTTACCTCTTTGCCGAGCCCCGCAAAGTGTCGACTGCTTGGGTGATGTGCGCAAATCCGATTTTAAGCCCCGCTAGCAGTCGGTCGCCAGCTTCGGTAAGCGTCAGCCGTGCTCCGATTTTTTGCTGCAGCTTGCATTGCAGTATTTTCTCCAGAAGGCTCACGCGGTAGCTGATCGCCGAAGGCGTCAGATTGAGTTCAGCGGCCGCCTCTTTCATCGACATGTGCCGCGCCGTCGCCTCGAACGCGCGAAGCAGGTTCAGTGGAACAGCCGATGATGGTTTTTTGGCAAGGCGCTCACGCGATCCCATGGCGACACCTCCTTATTTCCGGACTGTCGTTACTTGAAGCACGCTGTTCAACTTCAACCTCATTCAATCATCGAGCGGGACAAGGCCTGAGCCGAGATCAAATATTATCGCATAATTCGCATATGACGACAAGACGTTTGACTGGCAGTAATAATCTTGCGAGAAGGCTTGTGATTTTCGTTTAAAGAAAATACCCTGGTTGTCAGTTTCACTCAGCAGAAAACGGAGCATTGGCGATGCTTTCCAGGACACTCGCCACTGGGCTCGAGTATTACGAAATCGGCCCGAAGATCCGCGCTCTGCGCCACCAAAAAAAGCTGGGTCTGGTGCAACTTGGCGAGCATACCGGTCTATCGCCGGGCATGCTGTCCAAGATCGAGCGGGGCGCGCTCTTCCCCACCCTGCCGACGCTGTTGCGTATCGCGTTGGTATTTAATGTTGGGCTCGAACATTTCTTCATTGAGAATAAGCACCGGCCGATGGTCGCTGTAGTTCGCAAGCGCGATCGGTTGCGCCTGCCTGACCGGCCTGACGAAACCCCGCCCGCTTATCTGTTCGAAAGTCTCGACTTCCCAGTCAACGAACGAAAGATGGAAGCATTTCTCGCCGAGTTCCCGATGCAGTCGAAACCCTCGGAACCACATAGCCATGGCGGCGCGGAATTGATTTACATCACCAAGGGTGAACTCGCCGTCAACGTCGACGGTGAGGAAACCTTGCTGCACGAGGGCGACGCGATGTACTTTGATTCAAGTGCGCTGCACGCTTATCGCCGGGAGGGCCGTTCTTCATGTTCGGCAATTGTCGTGATCGTCCAGTAATATATTCGCGCTCGCCCGACCACAGACCTAGCTACGCTTCACGAGGGGCACACTCGTTTGTTACGTAGTTGAGTGAGTATCGTCTGAAGGCGGCTGCCCCTCGTAAAGCAAACAGCAATCAAGCGCCCATACAGAATCACAACCGATTCATGCGATTCAACTTCGTCTTGGATCGGCTCTTAGGCTATGATCGACAAGTCTTGTGGAGACATCGCATGGTTCCGGGACTTTCTGCTATCCGGCTAGCCGCACTTGTCATGTTTACGAGTATCGGTGGTCCGGCTTCTGCCGTGGATGCTGAGCGCACCCCCTGCAATGAGGACGCCATGCTGGTGTTTGACGCCTCGGGCTCCATGGCCGGCACAGACCGACTCGGCATCTCCACTACTATCCCAACCACGCGCATCGACAAGATGCGGTCGGCGCTGGCTAAAATGCTGCCCACCGCGACCCACTTCCGCCGTGTTGGCCTCATCACCTTCGGCCCCGGTCCCTATCAGCAATGCAACGTGCAGCTCAATTTCGTGCCAATGGAGAATGCGGCCGGGCCGCTAATGCAGGAGGTCAACGCCCTGGTGCCCGCCGGCAAGACGATGGGTGACGACCGACAGGCGGCCATCGGGATTGATTCGCACCTGTGACATGACGGCATCAGCTCCCGAACCGAAATTCTTCATGGCAATCGCCACGCCGACACCGTAGCGCTCGTCGTCGGTCGAGAGCCGCTTCTGATCGGCGTCGCGGTTCGTCCATAGCGGATGAGCCATGGCCTTGTCGCAGACATCGCTGAGGCCGGGCGGGGTGCGCGGTGCGCCGGTGACGATGGTATCACCGGGTTGGAGGAGGTTTAGCTTGCGGAATTCGAGAGGATCGAGACCGCGGGCCAACGCGATTTCGTCGACCATCGATTCGACCGCGAATGTGGACTGGAACGACCCGAAGCCGCGCATGGAGCCTGCAACTTGCGAGACAGTATGTCGCGCGCGCGACCAGATGTCGGCGAGAGGGGCGCGATACACACCCGTCCCGAGGATGCCGACCACATTGGCGACGTAGGTACTGACATTGCGCCGACCGCCTCCGTCGAGGATCGAATGATTCCTGAATACCTCGATAAGGTTCTCCTTGCTCACACCGAGCGTCAGCTCGATCTTGGATGCATGCCGTTTGATGCCACTTTGAAACTGCTGGAACCGATCGTTGGAGATTCGGATCGGTCTGTCCGAGTACGCCGCGGCGAGCGCGAGATAGAGACATAGGATCGAGGTATCGCGTCCGCCAAATCCCCCACCCGGATAGGCGGCATAGATATGGACGTCGTCGATTTCGATTGGGCACTCCTTGGGGGCGAACAACTCGATCGCCGCGTCAAGGTCATAACCCGGCGATTGCGTGCCGATCAGCATGCGCAATGTCTTTGCCTCGCGATCGAACCAGGCGAGACCGGTTTCGGGCTCCATGAACATCGGATCGACCA
Organism: Alphaproteobacteria bacterium; assembly: GCA_016869535.1. GTDB lineage: Bacteria > Pseudomonadota > Alphaproteobacteria > Rhizobiales > Methyloligellaceae > Methyloceanibacter. The sequence continues at coordinate 16,878 of VGDX01000003.1, forward strand.
CGGGTGTTTCGTAAGTATGGCTGTAAACGTCGAGATCGGGCGATTTGAGCCTTTCGCCGACCACATTGACGATTGCCATGGCTTTTTCGTTCGTCGCACCCGGTTGGGACGGATGTACGGGACCGTCGATCGTCTGCGCGAAGTGTTCATCGCCCTCTCTGGTGAGAGAATGAACGATGCTGGTTTCCGGCTTGTAACTGGTCGGCTCGGGTAAGGGCACGGCCTTGCCGATCCGGATGGCTTTGCCGTTCGAGACGATCTGTTCCTTGGCGCCGTAATAGGCGGTCAATTCATCGAAAAGCAGAATGGCCAGGGCCTGACCGAGATAGGACGGTGGCTTGCCCGCCGGCACGATATACTCGCCCTCCGGATAGTCTTCCTCGGCGATGCCGATCGAGTCACGGGCGAGATCGGCGGCTGTTATCGTGACGACCGGCCGGAGCTCATTGGGAAGCTGATCGAGATCGAGACCATCGAAGACATGGTCGACGAAGGTTGCATACACCACCAGCGCATGACGGTATTTCACGGGCCAATTGGGCAGATCGATCGGCTGGAAATCGCGGGCGTAGATTTTCTGACCGGTGACTTTCGCCAGCCCGTCGATACGGTAGCGGGCCTGGCCCGGCCCCCCGTTCCACCCCCCCGGCGGATCCATCGTCGCCGCCTTAGCGAGCGGCCAGCGGCCGAGATCGAGTATGGAGACGAGGAGACCCGCAGTGCCGGCGGCTGCCGATGCCTTCAAGAATTCCCGCCGTGTTATCCAGCCTGTTTGCACGGACTACTCCTCCTGGAGACCGTCTGGTCCGACGGTTTAGCCCATGCCTAATATCCCTCCCAATTACTTTCTAGCAAAGGTTTTCGCGCTGGCATTCAAAGGTTTATCAAAGGTTCGCGCATTGCGCTAAAGGCCATCGGATTCTAGCCGGCGATGCGCGCCGTACCGGAGCGGCCGTCATTGCGTACCCACTGCACGGCGCTGCCTTTGACCGCGAATGTGTAGCAGTAGGATTTGCCGTCCATCCAGACATTCCAGCGTTGGCAGAGCTGGTTGCCTTCGATCCACCACTTCCCGCGATCGGACGAGCCGTCGCCCCGGGCAAGCGTCGCCATAACCGTGTTCATGCTGCCTGACATCGTGCCGCCTGCCGCGTAATGAATGGGCAGCTCGAAGCCTGAAATCTTGAGATAAACGATCTTGCCGCTGACCGCCTGGCGCAGCTCGTCGCCGGCAAGCGCGCCGGACTTGTTCTCTGCGGCTTCGGAAGCCAAAACAGTCGCGCCAAGCATCAAGGCCATCAGGGCCGCGGCGGTGAAGAGAGATTTGAACATGTCGTCCTCCAGCTTCGGTTCGTGCCGTGGAGCGGAGGCTTCCCCTCGCTCCTTGGCGTCTTTGTCGCCGATCGGCGCTGAACCGAAGCTGAGGGCGTCATTCATGCACCATTCATCGGCGCATGGCAGATATTTCTATTGTATTTCAGTATGTTATGCTGTGAGGACCGAGAAATTTAACGGGTCGGCATCGGCGTCTCGCCGCGATAATCGTAGAAGCCCCGCTTGGTTTTCCGCCCGAGCCAGCCGGCTTCGACATATTTCACGAGCAGCGGACAGGGCCGGTATTTGGAATCGGCGAGGCCTTCATACAGCACCTGCATGATCGACAGACACGTATCGAGGCCGATGAAATCGGCAAGCTGCAGCGGACCCATCGGGTGATGCGCGCCGAGCCGCATGGCGGTGTCGATGGCATCGACCGAGCCCACGCCCTCATAGAGCGTATACACCGCCTCGTTGATCATCGGCAGCAATATGCGGTTGACCATGAAGGCGGGAAAATCCTCGGAGACGGCGGTGATCTTGCCGAGACTTTCGACAAACGTCTTGGCGCGGGAGAATGTCTCATCGTCAGTGGCGATGCCGCGGATCATCTCGACGAGTTCCATCACCGGGGCCGGATTCATGAAATGCAGGCCGATGAAATGCTCGGGTCGGTCGGTGCTGGCGCCAAGACGGGTGATGGAAATCGACGAGGTGTTGGTGCCGACAATGGCGTCCGACTTGAGGAAGGGACAAAGTGCCACGAAAATCTTGCGCTTCACCGTTTCATCTTCGGTGGCGGCTTCGATCACCATATCCGCATCGGCAAAATCCTGCATCGACTCCGCGAAGGTAATGCGCGCGAGCGCCGCCTTGCGATCCTCTTCGTTTATTTTGCCCGAAGCAATCTGGCGGGACATGTTTTTGTCTATGGCCTGAAGCGCCGCGTCGAAGCGCTCCTTGGCGATGTCGTTGATGGCCACGTCGTAGCCCGACAGCGCCACCACATGGGCAATGCCACTGCCCATCTGACCTGCGCCCACGATGCCGATCTTGCGAATGGGAGCCACCTCACGCGCTCGCTGTGAGGCCTGTTCGGCCAGGATACCCGCGCCTTGCACTATCTCGTCCATCGTCATTCCTCATCGACCGCCCGGTCTCAATAGCCTGCGTTCTTGAGCTCGGCTTCGAGCTCAGGCAGGACCGTGAACAGATCGCCGACGAGGCCATAGTCGGCGACCTGGAAAATCGGCGCGTCGGCATCCTTGTTGATGGCGACGATCACCTTGGAATCCTTCATGCCGGCAAGATGCTGAATGGCGCCGGAAATGCCGACGGCGATGTAAAGCTCGGGCGCCACCACCTTGCCGGTCTGCCCGACCTGGTGGTCGTTCGGCATGTAGCCGGCATCGACCGCGGCCCGGGAGGCGCCGACCGCGGCGCCAAGCCGGTCGGCCAGCGGTTCGAGCAAAGTCTTGAAATTGTCGCCCGATTGCATGCCCCGGCCGCCGGAAACGACGATGCGGGCTGCGGTCAGCTCGGGGCGGTCGCTCGTGCTGATTTCCGATTTTTCGAAGCTGGAAAGCCCCATTGATGCTGGTACAGACACACTCTCGACCGCAGCCGTGCCCCCCTCGCCCGTCTCGGCGAAAGCGGTGGTGCGAACCGTGCCGACCACGGTCTTGTCCCTGGTCTGTACGGTTTGGAGCGCATTGCCGGCATAAATCGGCCGCACGAAAGTGTCGGGCGATTTGACTTCGACGATGTCGGAGATTTGTGCGACGTCGAGCAGTGCGGCCACGCGTGGCAACACGTTCTTGCCGGCCGTCGTGGCCGGCGCGAGCAGCACGGTGTAATTCGGCATCAGCGGCAGGATCGTGGCGGCCGTTTCTTCCGCCAGGCGCTGGGCGAGATGAGGCGCCTCGGCGAGCAGAACCCTGCGCACGCCTTCGAGCTTGGCGGCTTCATCGGCTACGGCTTCACAGCCTTGCCCTACGACGAGAATGTCGATATCGGAGCCAAATTCGCGCGCGGCGGTCAGCGCCTTGGCGGTCGCCGGCGCGAGGCCCTTATTGTCGTGCTCTGCCAGCAACAAGACCGCCATCTCTAAAGAACCCCCGCCTCATTTTTCAATTTATCAATGAGCGCCGCGACGCTATCGACTTTGATGCCGGCCTCGCGTGCCTTGGGCTCGGCGACGGAGAGCACCTTTAAACGTGGCGCGATATCGACGCCTAGCGCTTCGGGTGTCGTCTCATCGATCGGCTTCTTCTTCGCCTTCATGATGTTGGGGAGCGACGCGTAGCGCGGCTCGTTGAGTCTCAGGTCGGTGGTAACGACAGCCGGCTTTGAAAGCGAAATTGTCTCGAGCCCGCCGTCAACCTCGCGCACGACTTTGACCTTCTCGCCGTTGAGCTCGATCTTCGAGGCGAAAGTGCCTTGCGGCCAGCCGAGCAGACCGGCAAGCATCTGACCGGACTGATTGCAATCGTCGTCGATCGCCTGCTTTCCCATGATGACGAGTTCGGGTTTTTCGTTCTCAACGACTTTCTTGAGTAGCTTGGCCACGGCGAGCGGCTCAACGGTGGCGTCGGTCTTGACCAGAATGGCGCGATCGGCGCCCATGGCGAGCGCGGTGCGCAGCGCGTCTTGCGATTTCGTGCTGCCGATGGAAACGGCGACGACCTCTCCCGCCTCCCCCCGCTCCTTGATGCGGACGGCTTCCTCGACGGCGATCTCGTCGAATGGGTTCATCGACATCTTGACATTGGCAAGGTCGACCCCGCTGCCGTCGGACTTGACGCGGACCTTGACGTTGAAATCGACAACCCGTTTCACGGGAACGAGAATCTTCATGCGGCTAAAGTTCCCCGCACGCCTGAACAGTCCTCCCTAGCCGGTTATCTCGCAACTGCGAAATGGCCGCGACCGTACTGCCGCAAATGGACTAAGTCAACGGTTTCTAGGGGATTGCGGGCGTAATCAGGCCCCGCCCCTGGTCTTGTCGAACAGGATTACACCGCGGCGCCGCATGAAGATGATCAGCGCCGCGCCGGCCAGCAATCCACCTATATGAGCCCACCAGGCGATGGCTTCCTCCCCCTCGAAGAAGACGCTGCCGACCTGCACCACGATCCAGATGCCGAGCGCCCAGGCGGCGGTGATGCGGAGGGGGATGCGCCACAGCGCCAGCACCCAGACCTTCACCTTGGGATGCAGGATGAGATAGGCGGCAATGATGCCCGCTACCGCGCCGGACGCGCCGATCAGCGGCATGTCGGAATTCGGCATCATCCAAGCATGCAGCACAGCGGCAAAGATACCGCACATCAGATAGAACATCAGGAAGCGCATATGCCCCATGGCATCTTCGATGTTGTCGCCGAACACCCACAGGAACAGCATGTTGCCGATGAGATGGATCCAGCTGCCGTGCAGAAACATGTAGGTGAGAAGCGTGAAACGCTCGGGCATGAAGGCACCCGAGGCGAACATCGTCCCGTCGCTCGGACTGCCCGTCATCAACTTCGCCGGGATGACAGCGAAGGCCGCGGTGTTCTCATCGTCCAGCGGAATGACCCAGCCGGTCTGGAAGACGACGAAGACGGCGACATTGATGATGATCAGAGCCACTGTCACATATTGAAAGTGGATCCGCTTCAGGGGGTTGGTGTCGTGAAGGGGGACGAACACCGCTCTACTCTCTTCTCCGCTTTAGCGGTTCTCGCCCGGCACCCACGTTACGTCTGACTTGCCTTTGTCATTGGCGTAGCGCGCGGCGACGAACAGAAAATCCGACAGCCGGTTGATGTAACGAATTGCGGGCGCGCCAACCTGCTCGCTCGGTCTGGCGGCAAGCGCAACGATCAGGCGCTCGGCGCGGCGCGATATCGTGCGGGCAAGATGCAGGAAGCTTGCTGCAGGTGTGCCCCCCGGTAAAACGAAAGAACGCAAAGGTTGAAGCTCGCGGTTGAGTGTGTCGATCTCGCTTTCGAGGCGCTTGACTTGCGTGTCGCTCACCTGCAAACGCCCGCGCGCATCTTTGGTTTCGTCGGGAAAGCAGAGATCGGCGCCGAGGTCGAATAGATCGTTCTGGATACGCGCAAGCATGGCGTCGAGCGTGGGGTCCCCATCGCGCGTGTGCATGCGGGCAAGACCGATGGCCGCGTTGGTTTCGTCGAGCGTGCCGTAAGCCTCGACCCTGAGGTCGTATTTCGCCACGCGCCGGCCCGAGCCGAGGGCGGTAGTGCCGTCATCGCCGGTACGCGTGTAAATCTTGTTGAGAACGACCATAATACCCGGCCTCGCCGGTCACGCCACTTACTAGCTTAGCGTAGCTTGGCCCTTAAGAGGGTCAAGAAATGGTTATGATTGGCGCCCCATCAGATAAATGGTGAGCATGACGATGCAGAGGGCGACGAACTGAAGGATCACCCGCCAGCGCATCAGGGTCTGGCTGAGGTTGGGGCTGCCGCCTCGAAGCATGTTCCATAAGCCGAGCACGAGCACGATAGCGACCGCGGCAAGCGCCACCGGAATGGCATATTTGGTCAGGTATTCCATGACGTCACCCCTCGGAGGCCCGGCTCCGTGGCCTTCGCTTACACCCAAATTACGCGAAGCGATAGCATCAGCCGTTGAGGAGCCAGAAGGCGAAATTGAGCCCGGTGGCGTAGCACACCCACAGCGCATACGGCACGAGCAGTAGCGCCGCCGTGCGGCTCAGGCGGTCGAACAGCACGATGGTGATGACGATGGCGATGAGCAGCGCCATCATGACGATGACGCCGAAGCCCGGGCTATGCAGCGAGAAGAAGGCGTAAGACCACACCACGCCGATCGCGAGCTGGATGAAGAACCAGATGAAGGCGAGCTTGCGGTCCTCGTCCTTGCCGGGCGCACGCCAGGCGATCCATGCCGACACTGCCATCATCACGTAGAGGATCGGCCAGACGATGGTGAACACGATGTTGGATGGTTCGAACCCTGGCTTATTGAGCGTCGCGTACCAATCGAGATTGGGACGCGTCAGCATGCCGCCGAGAAACCAGGCGGCAAAGCAGCCGAGCACCGCAATTATTGGGATGGCGATGGAGCGGGTCGAATTTGCTGCGGTCGTCATTAGGACTCCTCCAGCCTAGAAAAGTTCAGCCTTCCAATAGCCGCCTGGCGACGACATGCGCCTGGATTTCAGAGGCGCCCTCGAAGATGGAGAGAATGCGCGCGTCGCACAGCACCCGACTGACCGCATATTCCAGCGCGAAACCGTTGCCGCCGTGAATTTGCAATGCATTGTCGGCCGAGGCCCAGGCCACGCGGGCGGCGAGCAGCTTGGCCATGCCGGCTTCGAGATCGCAGCGGCGTCCGGCGTCCTTCTCGCGCGCGGCGAAATAGGTGAGCTGACGCGCGGCGAGAATCTCCGCGGCCATCATGGCCAGCTTATCCGAGACGCGCGGGAAGGCGATGATCGGCTTGCCGAACTGGATGCGTTCGAGGCCGTAACGCAGGCCGAGGTCCAGCGCCGATTGGGCCACGCCGATGGCGCGCGCCGCGGTCTGGATGCGTGCCGCCTCGAAAGTCTGCATCAGCTGCTTGAAGCCCTGGCCCTCGACACCGCCAAGCAGATTGGCGGCCGGCACGGCAAAACCGTCGAAGGAAATGTCGAACTCCTTCATGCCGCGATAGCCGAGCACCTCGATCTCGCCGCCCGTCAGGCCGTCCGCGGGGAAGGGATTATCGTCGTCACCGCGCGGCTTCGGCGCCAGGAACATGGAGAGGCCGCGATAGCCCTTCTCCTTGGGATCGGTACGCGCGAGCACCGTCATCAGGTCGGCGCGGGCGGCATGCGTGATCCAGGTCTTCTGCCCGGTGATGCGATAGACGTCGCCGTCGCGCACGGCGCGCGTGGTAAGCGAAGCGAGATCTGAGCCGGTATTCGGCTCGGTGAACACCGCCGTCGGCAGCACCTCGCCTGAGGCAATTTTCGGCAACCATTCCTGCTTCTGCGCGTCGGTACCGCCGCTCAGGATCAACTCCTCGGCAATCTCCGAGCGTGTGCCGAGCGACCCCACGGCGATATAACCGCGCGACAATTCCTCGGAGACCACACACATCGCCTCCTTGCCGAGGCCGAGGCCGCCGAATTCTTCGGGCAGCGTCAGCGAGAACACGCCGAGCTCGGCGAGCTTCGTGATCAACGCGAGCGGCACATAATCGTCCTTGAGATGCCAGTCTTGCGCAAACGGCACGACTTCGGCTTCAGAGAAGCGGCGCATCTCGTTGCGGATTTCCTCATAGGTCTCGTCCAACCCCGGATCGCCGAAATTGGCCGCAGCCGCGCCTTGCGCCTGCTTGATGAGCTCGACCGCGCGGGCGCGGATCTCCGGCGTATTGCCTTGAACCAGGGCGCGAACCGCAGGCGTGAGGAACGCCGCCTGATCGGCGTCGCTGACGCCAAGCTCGTGCATCCGGGCGATCTCGTTCTGGCTCATCACCACGCCGCCGGACAGCTGGGCGAGATATTCGCCCGCGGCGATACGAGTTAGCAGAGCCTCCATCTCGCCGAACCGGCCTTCGCCCTGCATGCGTGCCGCGTAATCGGCTAGCTGCGTCAGCGCCTCGGCATAGGTGGCGACCCAGGCAAGGCCATGGGCGGCATGCTGCTCGCGCTCGAGCGCCGCGCCGTCGATCTTGCCATCGGCCACAACCTTGGCGGCAACGCCTTCGGTCGCGTTTTGGCGCAAGGCGGCAGCCGCCTCGGCGGCAGATTTGAGCTGCGAAACAGTCTCGGCGATGCTTGGCGTTGCGCTGTCGTTCAAGGTCTCAGCCGCCGTGAAATGATGTCTCTGATAGGAATGTCCGGCACAACGAAGCGCGCCCGCCTCCGGGAGTCAAACCTCTAAATTGCTGAAGGAAGCCCATGTATTAGGAACCGTGCATCTGCCGGCTGGCTTCGATCACGTCCTCGACCGTACGCAGGCCCGTGCAAGGGGCGCTGACCAGCACGGCCATGTTGCCGGGACGGTGCTCGTTTTTCCACATGCGCATATGCGCCTTGGGGATTTGCTCCCAGGGAAAGACCTCGCTCATGCAGGGGTCGATACGACGCTCGACCACGAGCCGGTTCGCCTGACTCGCCTGCTGAAGATGAGCGAAATGCGAGCCCTGGATGCGCTTCTGATGCATCCACACATAGCGCGCGTCCATGGTGAGGTTATAGCCGGTGGTGCCGGCACAGATGACAACCATGCCGCCGCGTTTCACCACGAAGCAGGACACCGGGAAAGTCGATTCACCCGGATGCTCGAACACGCAATCGACATTCACGCCCTTGCCGGTGACGTCCCAGATCGCCTTGCCGAATTTGCGCGTCTCTTTCATCCAGGTGTCGAATTCCGGCGTGTTGACCTTTGGCAACTGACCCCAGCAATTGAAGTCCTTGCGATTGAGTACACCCTTGGCGCCGAGCGACATGACGAAGTCGCGCTTCTCCTCGTCCGAGACGACGCCGATGGCATTGGCGCCGGCGGTGGCGCAGAGCTGCACGGCCATCGAGCCGAGACCACCCGAGGCGCCCCACACCAAAACGTTATGACCGGGCTTTAGCGTGTGCGGCCGGTGACCGAACAGCATGCGGTAGGAAGTGGCGAGCACGAGTGTATAGCAGGCGGCCTCCTCCCAGGTGAGATGCTTCGGCCGATCGAGCAGCTGGCGGTCCTGCACGCGTGCGAACTGCGCGAATGATCCGTCAGGCGTTTCGTAGCCCCAGATACGTTGCGACGTCGAGAACATCGGGTCGCCACCGTTACACTCCTCATCATCGCCATCATCTTGATTGCAGTGGATGACGACCTCGTCGCCGACCTTCCAGCGCTTCACCTTCGAGCCGACCGCCCAGACGATCCCGGACGCGTCGGAGCCGGCGATATGAAAAGGCTGCTTGTGCACATCGAACATGGAAACAGGTGTGCCGAGCGAGGCCCACACGCCGTTGTAGTTGACGCCAGCGGCCATCACGAGCACGAGCACATCGTGAGAATCGAGCTCCCAGGTCGGCACCACTTCGACCTGCATGGCGCTGTCGGGTGGACCTTCGCGGTCTTTGCGGATCGCCCAGGCATACATGTTCTTCGGCACGTGGCCGAGCGGCGGGATCTCACCTATCTCGTAGAGATCCTTGATCTCGCCAACCGGCGCAGCTGTTTCCGGAGCCAGTTCTGCCAGTGCCATCTTGTTCATCCGATTTGCCCCCCGGTGCCTTTGTGCGGTCTGTTTTTGCGTTGCGGCAATTGTCTGTCAATCATCTCGCGGCTGCAACAAATTTGCTGGGGCCAAGGCCTAACGCGGAACCAGGCCAATGGCCCTATGCGTCAAGCAGAACGCCGTTCCGGCGTCAACCGTCCAACGCCAAAGCCTTGGAAAACCGACTTTGGAGCCGTTCCAGGGCTTGTTGCCTGAAACCCCTTTTGCGTGCAATGCATAACGTTTCAGGCTGAGAACATGAGCGAAAAGTCGAAAAAGAGCGAGAAACCCTGGCTGTTCCGCACCTATGCGGGCCATTCCACGGCCAAGGCCTCGAACGCCCTTTACCGTAGGAACCTGGCTAAGGGGCAGACCGGGCTGTCGGTGGCTTTCGACCTGCCCACCCAGACCGGCTACGACCCGGATCACCTGCTCGCCCGCAGCGAGGTCGGTAAGGTCGGCGTGCCCATCTCCCATCTCGGCGACATGCGGAGCCTGTTCGAGGGCATCCCGCTCACCGAGATGAACACCTCGATGACCATCAACGCCACGGCCGCCTGGCTGCTTGCGCTTTATGTCGCACTCGCCGAGGAGCAGGGCGCCGAGCATGCGTTGCTCACCGGCACGGTGCAGAACGACATCCTGAAGGAATATCTGTCGCGGGGAACCTACATCTTTCCGCCGGCGCCATCGCTCAGGCTGATCAAGGACGTGATCGTCTACACCGCGCGTGAGATGCCGAAATGGAACCCCACCAATGTCTGCTCCTATCATCTGCAGGAGGCCGGCGCCACGCCGGCGCAGGAGCTTGCCTTCGCGCTCGCCACGGCCGAGGCCGTGCTCGACGAGGTCAGAGGTTCGGGCGAAGTGTCGGAGGAGGAATTCCCGCAGGTACTGTCGCGCATCTCTTTCTTCGTCAATGCCGGCGTTCGCTTCATTACCGAAATCTGCAAGATGCGCGCCTTCGTCGATCTGTGGGATGAGATCGCCGAGACGCGCTACGGCGTCGAGGACCCGAAGCTCCGCCGCTTCCGCTATGGCGTGCAGGTGAACTCTCTCGGGCTGACCGAGCAGCAGCCGGAGAACAACGTATATCGCATCCTGCTGTCGATGCTCGCGGTGACCTTATCGAAGAAAGCGCGCGCACGCGCCGTGCAGCTGCCGGCGTGGAACGAGGCGCTCGGCCTGCCGCGGCCCTGGGACCAGCAATGGTCGCTGAGACTCCAGCAGATCCTCGCTTACGAAACGGACCTACTCGAATATGGCGACATCTTCGACGGCTCGGCCGAGATGGATCGCAAGGTCGAGGCACTCAAAGAAGAAGCGCGTGCCGAACTCGCCAAGATCCACAAGAGGGGCGGCGCGGTCGCCGCCATCGATTACATGAAGGAGTCGCTGATCGCCTCCAACGCCGCCCGCGTCGAAGCGATCGAGAAAGGCGAGCAGGTGCTTGTCGGCGTCAATGCCTATACCGAGACCGAGCCGTCGCCCCTTTCGGCAAGCGGCATCGAGGGCATCCAGACCGTGCCGGAATCGGTTGAGATCGAGCAGGTCGCCGCACTTCAGACGTGGCGGCGTGACCGCGACGACAAGAACGTGCAAAAGGCGCTAGCCGATCTGAAAACCGCCGCGGCCGAAGGCCTCAATATCATGCCCCCCTCTATCGCCGCCGCGAAGGCGGGCGTCACCACCGGCGAATGGGGCCAGGTCTTGCGCGAAGTATTCGGCCAGTATCGCGCGCCGACCGGCATCCACGCCAAGCATCAGATCGACGAGGCGCGGCTGGAGGAAGTGCGCCGGCTCGTTGAGCAGGTGTCAGGTAAATTGGGCCGCACACTGACCTTCGTGGTCGGCAAACCGGGCCTCGACGGCCATTCCAACGGCGCCGAGCAAATCGCCGTGCGCGCCACCGATGTCGGCATGGACGTGGTCTATGACGGCATCAGGCTGACACCGGCTGAGATCGTCGAGCAGGCGCGTGCGGCAAACGCTCATGTGGTCGGGCTGTCGATCCTGTCGGGCTCGCATGTGTCGCTGGTGCGCGAAGTGGTGCAGCGCCTGCGCGAGGCGGGTTTGAAGGACGTTCCCGTGGTGGTCGGCGGCATCATCCCCGCCGATGATGTGAACATCTTGAAGCAATGCGGCGCGGCCGCCGTCTATACGCCCAAGGACTTCCAGCTCAATGACATCATGGTCGGCATCGTCAATTTGGTTGATGCGAAAGTGCCTGAGCTCGTGCGCCAGACCATCCCCGTGCCGCCGCTGCGTCAGCGCGAGAAAGTCCCCCTCTAGTCCAAGCCGAGGCCATGGCAGCTTCGTTCTGCCCACACACTTCCGATGATTGTTTGTTCATGCGCCGTCATCACCGACAAGGACGTGGCCGACGCCGTCTCGGCGCTGCGCACCGCCGATCCGTTCGTCGTGCTTACCCCCGGGCTGATCTACCGGCACCTCAGTAAGCGCCCGTCTTGCGGCAATTGCCTGCCGCTGATTACCCGGCTGATGGTCGGTTATGATGAAGATGGACCGGGTTCCGCTGCGTCTTTGCCGCACCGATCTCATTTAGAATAATTCTAGACTACAAGCCGAGAACGGGCCATGATGGCCGAGGCTGAGAGGAGGAGAGTATGAAGGGCAATCCGCGGGTCATCGAATATCTCAACAAGGCGCTGACGCACGAGCTGACCGCCGTCAACCAATATTGGCTGCATTACCGGCTGCTCGAAGATTGGGGCTTCACCCGCCTCGCCAAGAAGGAGCGAGAGGAATCGATCGAGGAGATGCAGCACGCCGACAAGCTCGTGGACCGCATCATCTTCCTCGAAGGCTTTCCCAACATGCAGCATATCGATCCCTTGATGATCGGGCAGAACATCAAGGAAGTACTCGAATGCGACCTCAAAGCGGAATACTCGGCCCGCGCGCTCTACATGGAAGCGCGCGCCGCCTGCCGTAAGGAAGAGGATTATGTGAGCATGGATCTGTTCGAGGAGCTGCTCGGCGATGAGGAAGGCCACATCAACTATCTTGAATCGCAGCTCAATCTTCTGAACGATATCGGCATCCAGAATTACGGTCAGCTCCAGGCCCACTCCGCCGACAAGCTCGAGGGCGAGGAGCCCGGTAAGTGAGTCTGCTTGCGATCGTCATTGCGGAATGATGCGGCATGACGCTGCTTGATGGGCCGAGACTGCCGCCGGCTGCGGGCGGCGTGGCGCAACAGCTCGTAGTGTTCCTGCATGGCTACGGCGCCGACGGTAACGACCTGATCGGCCTTGGGCGTGAATGGGCGCGCGCGTTGCCGCACGCGGCCTTCGTCTCGCCGCATGCGCCCGAGCCTTGCGGCATGGCGCCGATGGGCCGGCAATGGTTCGACCTCACCTTCCGCGATCCGACTGAGATGGCGCGCGGTGTGAAGCGCGCCGGGCCTGCACTCAATGTTTTTCTCGACGCGGAACTGAAGAGCCACAATCTGCCGCCCCGCGCGCTTGGTCTTGTGGGCTTCAGTCAAGGCACCATGCTGGCGCTCGCCGTGGGCCTTGCCCGCACTCCGGCGCCGGCGGCGATCGTCGGCTATTCCGGCGCGCTGGCCACTGTCGAAGCCTTGCCGAACGACCCGGCTGCGGCGCCAGCCGTCCTGCTCGTGCATGGCGACATGGATCAGGTGATCCCGCTCGACGCCATGCTGATCGCCCGCGAGCAACTTGGCGCCGCGGGGCTTCCCGTCGAGTGGCACATTTCGCAAGGCATCGGCCACGGCATCGACGCCGATGGATTGCGGCTCGGCGGCGTTTTCCTCAAACAGGCCTTCGCCGCCGCAAGTAAGCCCTCTTGAGCAGCCGATCTGGATTGAGGGCGTCTTCATTACTACCTACAGCATGTTGGGCGCTTCACATTCATGACACGCCCCTATAGTATGCCGCCGCGTAAGGAGGATGGTCCGAGTGCGACGGGCAAGATTTGAGGATTTGTCGTCTTGAACGTCGCAACCGCATCGGCCGCTCCCGGCACGTTTCCAGCTCTCGTGCTCAATGCCGATTATCGTCCGCTTTCCTACTATCCGCTGTCGTTGTGGGGCTGGCAGGACGCGGTGAAGGCCGTCTTCCTTGATCGCGTCAACATCGTTTCCGAATACGAACGCGCCGTCCGCTCCCCCTCCTTCGAGATGAAGCTGCCGAGCGTGGTCTCGCTCAAGAACTACATCCGCCCGGCGCTCTATCCCGCCTTCACCCGATTCAACGTCTTCCTGCGCGACCGCTTCACTTGCCAATATTGCGGCGACGATCAGGATCTCACCTTTGATCATCTCGTGCCGCGCTCGCGCGGCGGCATGACGCGCTGGGAGAACGTGGTCACGGCCTGCGCCCCCTGCAATCTGCAGAAGGGCGGCCAACTGCCCGGTGAAGCCAAGATGTATCCGGCGCAGAAACCCTACCGGCCAACGGTGTTCGAGTTGCACCGCAACGGACGTCTGTTCCCGCCGAATTATCTGCATGAGAGCTGGCTCGATTATCTCTACTGGGATACCGAGCTCGAGCCGTAATCTTCCTAAAAACCCTCACCCTGAGGAGCGAGCGCAGCGAGCGTCTCGAAGGGTGGTCATGCTTCGAGACACTGCCTGACGGCCGCTCTTCAGCATGAGGATTGAAGTTTAGCGCCTCGTAGCGCCCCACGTGGCAATCCCGGCGAGAAGGGCGGACGCCACCGCATTCCACCCGGCGAAGGACAGACCGAGGAAGCGCCAAGGCGCCTCGTCGCAAGCCACCATCCGTGACGTTTCGAGTTGCTGCGCCAGTCCGCCCTCGCCCCATTGCAGCGGCATCTCGGTGGCGCAGGTGTCGGGGCCAGGCCACCATTTCCACTCGACGCCCGAATGGTAGATGCCGAGCACCGCGTTCACCGCAAAAGCGATCGCGATCAGGATCAGGAGAATGCGCGCCCAGCCTAGCGTGGCGCCTCGAGCCAGGAAGAAGGCGATCGCGCTCGCCGGCACGGCGAAGTAGTACGCATAACGCTGCTGCAGGCAGAGCGGACACGGCACGTAGCCGCCAAAATGCTCGAAGGCGAGCGCGACAAGGATGGTTGCCGCCGCGACTACGAAAACCACGGCCGTCGCCATCATCACCAGCCTTGAGGCCTGCGCCGGAACCGTCATCGCTAGAAAATGTAGCGCACCAAGACGAATCCGCCAAACAGCAGGATGACGAAGATGGTGAAGAGAGTGCCGAGATAGCGCTCGATGAAAACCTTGATCGGCGGTCCGAACCAATAGAGCAGGCCCGCCACCACGAAGAAGCGCAAGCCTCGCGCCGCCACGCTCGCCACCATGAACACCAGGAAATTGAGCTGGGTCACGCCGCTGGCGATGGTGATGACCTTGTAGGGGAAGGGCGTGACCCCGGCGAAGAAAACAATCCAGGCGCCCCAATCGTTGTAACGGCGTGCAAAGTCCTCGAAGGCCGCTTCGTAGCCGTAAAAGCGCAGAATCGGCTCGCCGACGGTATCGAACAGGAAATAGCCGATGAGATAGCCGAAGGCACCGCCGATCACCGATGCCACGGTGCAGATCGTAGCGTAAAACCAGGCCTTTCGCCGCTCGGCGAGCACCATGGGGATGAGCATGACGTCGGGAGGGATCGGGAACACCGAGCTCTCAACGAACGACACGCCCGCTAGAGCCCACGGTGCGTTGCGATGAGCGGCGAGCTCCATGGTCTTATCATAGGCTCGCCTCAACATGGGCCGATTGCTTAGCCGGGCAAACGATGAATGTCCATCGCCTCCGCTTCAAGGAACCGGCCGCGATGTCGCGGGCTTACGCGCGGGCGCTAACCGCCTGGAATAGATGAAATTGAGCCAGTTGACCCGGCTTCTGCCTTACCCCATGTTCCGGGCCTAGCCCCAGTGGCGGAATTGGTAGACGCGGCAGACTCAAAATCTGTTGCCCGCAAGGGCGTGCTGGTTCGAGTCCGGCCTGGGGCACCACGGCGTAGCTGGAGCCAAGCGACAGCGTAGACGGGCTGAAAAAATTATGTGGTCAAGGCGTAGAAGCGATGATCCCGATGCCGTCGATTGAAGGCCGTCTCTCCGCGCTCCTACTTGCGCTGATATTCGTTCTGTTTTGCTGCCTCGAAGGCTGGAGTGCCACGGGTGAATCCACATCGCCGCCGGAGGCGGTGACGGACGCGATCGCAGGAAGCCCCGCGCCCGCCAGTCCGACCGAAGTTCTGGTCGGCGCCTATATCAACGACATCCAGCAGATCGACTTCAAGAACAACAACTACATCATCGATCTTTATGTCTGGTTCCGCTGGACCAATCCCGACCTCAATCCCTCCAGGACCATGGAGTTCATGAACCGCTTCGCCTCGGACGACAATCGACGCGATGACTTATACGACGAACCGCAGAAAATGCCCGATGGCAGCCTGTACGCCATCGTCCGCTATCAGGGTCTGTTCTCGACCAAGTTTCATCTCGGGAACTATCCCTTCGACACGCAACGTCTGAGAGTGCTCATGGAAGACACGGTCTCCGGCATTGGCCGGCAGGTTTACGCGCCTGACGGGACGAAGAGTGTCGCGATGAACCCCGACCTCACGCTTCCCGGCTTCTCGGTCGGCCGGCCTGCGATGCTGATCGCCGAGAACACCTATCCGACCAATTTCGGTGATCTGTCCCAAGCGAAGGCCGAGACTTATTCGCGGATCGCGCTCGAGATCCCGGTGTCGCGTCCGGCCCTGCCCTTGTCGCTCAAGACTTTCGGGCCGATCCTCCTGATCGTCGCTTGCTCTTCATTCGTGTTCTTCATTCGCCCGCGCTATGTCGAGGGGCGTCTCGGGCTCGGCATTACCGCGTTGCTGACCCTGGTGGCGCTCCAGCTGACATCGGGCGCCTCTTTGCCCGACGTCGATTATCTGACCATGCTCGATAAGATGTTTCTGCTCGCCTATCTGTTCATCATCCTGACCCTGGGCCGGGTGGTGCTGACCTCATGGCGGGGCACCGACAAGAGGGCCGAAACCGCCATCGCGCGGGGCGATCATGTCTGGGCGGCGATGCTGCTCACGGCCTATTTTGTGGCCAATCTGCTCATCATTGTTAATACGCTCGCCTAGCGCGTTAACGATGTTTGGCCAGTTGACCGCGCTTCTGGCTTACCCCATGTTCCGCCCCCACCGAAGCCGGGAGCCCAACTTAAATGATGCCAATTTTTAGCCGCTTGGCGGTGGGTCTTCTTGTAATCCCGCTCGTATTCTTTTGCGCACCTGAACAAACGAGTGCGCAGACAGAGTCGGTATCGCCTCCAAAGGACGTGCAGGAAGCCATCACCGCGACCCCTGCGCCCACAGAATCGAATCAGGTGTTCGTTGGCGCCTATATCAACGACATCCAGCAGATCGACTTCAAGGCCAACAGTTACAGTGTCGATCTCTATGTCTGGTTCCGCTGGAAGAATCCCGCGCACGATCCCGCCAAGACCGTGGAGTTCATGAACCGCTTCGCGGGCGGCGACAATATACGCGAGCGCCTCTACGAGGTGCCGGAGAAATTGCCGGATGGCAGCCTCTATTCTTTTGTCAGGTATCAAGGTTATTTCTCTACCAAGTTCGATCTCGAGACCTATCCCTTCGACTCGCAATATCTCACCGTGGTGATGGAAGACTCGACCTCGGATATCAATGATGCGGTTTATGTACCGGACGGCAAGCACAGCGTCGTCATGGATCCGGAAATAACGCTGCCGGGCTTCAAGGTCGGCAAGCCGGAAATGAAAATCACAACGAATATTTACCCGACCAATTTCGGCTATTTGACCCAGCCGGAGGATGATGCCTACTCACGGATCACGCTGACGATCCCGGTGACACGACCGGTTCTCGCGCTTTCGCTCAAGCTCTTCGTACCGATCCTGCTGATCGTGGTTTGCGCTTCGCTCGTTTTCTTCATCCGCCCGAGCTATGTCGAGCCTCGGGTCGGCCTGGCAATCACCGCTCTGCTGACTCTGGTTGCTCTGCAATTGACATCGAGCTCCTCGCTACCCGAGGTCGATTACGTAATGATGCTCGATAAGATTTATCTGCTCGCCTACCTGTTCGTCATCCTCATCATCGCCCGCGTGGCGGTGGCTTCATGGCGGGGAAAGGATTCCCAGTACGAGGCCGCGATCATACGCGGCGACCGCATTTGTCTCGTCACCCTGCTCGTCGCCTATCTCGTGGCAAACGCCATCATCGTCTGGACATCCGTGACTTAAAAAGCGAAGCGGCCCGGAAGCAAATTTCCCGGGCCACTTTAATTGTGTTCGCTGGTTGAGCGAGTTTAGCGCGTCAGATCGCGCCAGCTGTTCTCACTCACATCGACGCCGTAATAGTCGGCAGCAGCCTTGATATTGGCGAAGGCGAGATCGCGGTCTGCGTCGGAAACACCTTCCACCTGATCGAAGCGGGCGAGTGCGTTTCTCACATGGTCCGCATCGGTGAGCGGTTCCTTGCGTTGCTTCGGGAAGGCAAAGACGCTGTCTGGCAGTTCAGCCCGATTGTGAATCACCCCCGATTCGGTAGAGGGCATCCAAGTGGTTTGCATGACTCATTCCTCCTTGGTCCTAGCGGTCGTCTATTACAAGTAAAGCTCCCTTCCTTCTTCTTGGGCGCTAGCGGCTTCGCCGCATCGGTCCGCCGCCGTCGCCGACATTGGGAACCTCCTCACCGAGAGCAGTGGCCAGATCGATCAAATGGTCCTGCTCCTGCACGAGAATTTCCCGAATCTGTTCCGCCATTGCGAACTCTCCAATCGCTTCGCATTGGCGAACTCGCTCCCGGTAATTGCGGATGGTCTCCGCTTCATTCGCCAGATCGAAGCGTAGCATGTCGCGTGGCTTCTTGGAGACCTTGACCTGTTTGGGAGTCACGGTCGGCATCTTGCCGAGATAGTCGATCTGCCGCGAAAGCGTCAGCGCATGCTGCAGTTCCTGATGCGCGTGCTCCTCGAGTTGCGCGGCGATGCTCATATATTCGGCGCCGGTCAGCACCTGGGAATACACCACGTAGGCGATGATGGCCTGATACTCACGAGCCAAATCTTCATTCAATAACTCCGCCAGTTTGGCCCGCGTAACTGTTTGCCCAGCCATGGATTTTTCTCCTTTGGTTCCCGCAAATTTATTGAATCGACCCTAGACTAGTTGCATATACGCGGTGGGCAAAGCGTTTCCTCACCTCAGAAATGGACGGCGAGCCAGACGGTCGGCGGCTCGCTTTGCGTCCAGGTCACGCGGTGCCGGCAATGCGCTGGCAGCAATATCCACTCGCCGGCGACGAGTTCGCGTTCGTCGGTCTCGCCTTCGATGCGCAGCCGCGCCGCGCCCGATGTCAGAAGCACCCATTCGTCACGATCCTGGTCGTACCATTCTCCCTCCGGCGTCGTTTGCCCGGTCGAGACAATGCGCTCGATGCGAAGTCGCGGGCGCTCCAGGAGTACATCGATAAATTCGTCGACGGGTCGAGCCGGCACATCGCCGTTGAGGCTTCCCGTCCTGATCGCCATGCCTACGGCGCCTCGACACGCTGTCCGCTGATATCGAATTGGAGTCCGTCCTTGAGCTGATCCGCGGCGAACGGATCGGCATCGAGCGGGACGAAAAAGAGAGTGGCGGTGCCTGCGATGGTCTTCTGGTCGGTCAGGTAGTCCAAGTCGAAGTCGAGCCGGCCGATTTTTCCCTCCGAACCGTCCGCCGACGCGGTGAAATCGAGCGTCGTGGCTTTGACCTTGACCTTACCGCCATCGCCCACGACACAGCGCCAAGCACCCCTGCTATCCGTGAAAGATGCAAAGCCATGCTCGCCGCTCTGTCCCGAATCGGCGAAGAGGACGAGACCTTGGCCGCCAAAGGACAGAAGGCTACGGCTGGTGAAGCTGCCGTTCTTAGCGGTGTTGGTGGTGAGATAGGTGCCCAAAAGGTCTTTGCACGCGGATCTTACCTCAGCCTGCGCGGCGGCAGGGCCGGCCACAAGCGCAATGAAGACCGCAATCAGTCTCAACATGGGGGCCATCGCGGATCTATTCCAGCGTGGTAACTTGATAGAACCTCTCGATCCATTGACCGTCCTGCTTCACAAGGACTTCGGTCACGAACACCCGGCCGGGCAGCGTCTTCCCCTCGAATGTGCCCTTGAGGTCCGCGACAAAGGTCCTGAGCGCCGCGTCGGGCCCGAGTAACGACACATCCACGTCCCCGACGATGGTCTGCGACCAGTCGAGATCCTTCAACGAATCGAGCTGATCTTGCACGGTTTGCGGTCCGTCATAGTAAGGCGTGACCGTGATATGATCGGGCGTCATCAGCTTTTTGATCGTATCGTCGTCGCCTTTGGAGAACGCATCGTCGAGCGCGTTGGAAGAGGCATTGATGGCGGCGATGGTTTCGGCATCGCCGGCCTTGGCCTCGAACAGGGCGGTACCGACCACTAGGAAAACGAGAGAAATTGCAACGGCTATGCTTCGCATCTCGCACTCCTTTCCACTTTTTGACTGAAGCGCCTATCATGCCCAATCTGAAGCGCGCGTCCATCCCAACTAGCGAAAAATATCATGACAAGCATGGCATCCACTCTTACCCGTGACCGGCCGATCGTGCGTGGCCGCGCGGCGCTGCTCATCATCGATATGCAGAACGGGACTTGCGGCTCTGAGGTTACGGCGAAAAATCCCGAGTTTCATAGGACTGTTACCGGCCGCGTAATCCCCAACATCGCCCGTCTGCTGCAAGCTTTTCGGGGCGCGCGGCTGGAGATCATTTATACGGTGATCGAGAACCTCACCCGCGATGGCCGCGACCGCAGCCTGGATTACAAGCTGTCACATATGGGTTTCGCCAAGGGGTCGCTTGCGGCCAAAGTGGTCGCCGAGATTGCGCCGTGGGAGGACGAGCTCGTGCTTCCCAAGACTTCGTCTTCCGTCTTCATTTCGACCAATCTGGATTATCTCCTGCGCAATATCGGCATCGAGGATGTATTCGTCGTGGGCGTCCTCACCGATCAATGCATCGACCATGCGGTGAAGGATGGGGCCGACCGCGGCTATTACATGACTTGCGTGCATGACGCCTGCGCCGCGGAGAGCGAAGCAAGGCATACGGCAGCACTCGATTGCTTCAAAGGCTATTGCCGCATGCTGTCGACCGAAGAAGCACTCGGGCTTCTGATTGCGGTAGAGCCTTCTATTCCGGGTTCAGCACCTTGATGTCGAACGGCTTCAGATTGTCGTTGGTTTTGAGAAAATCCGTGATCGTATTTGCGTCGGTCACCGTGGCAGAAGACCACAGTCCGGTGGTGCAGGTCGAGGCGTCATAGGTCTCCGTGACGATCACATAGGGCCCCTGATTCTTTACGACCGGGCATGCGCAGGCAGCTCTGCTTGGATTACTGTCATCGACGATGCATGGGCTATCGAGGCAATTGGCCCATGGCCGGTCATTGCTGCAGATCGCGTAGCTCTTGAGGGGGTAGTAACGCGAGACGATCTGCTTGCCCTGGGCCGTGACGACCTCGGCCTTGCACGCTTCTAGCCCGGCCGAATAGCCGGTCTGGACGGTGCAATCGCAAGACACCGTGTCTTCCTTGCCCGCGATCGGCTGGCATGGTGCCGTCGTGCACAATGCATAAACTCCTTCGCAGACCGTAAAGTCAGCCGGGCTCTCTCCAGTACAGCCACTGAGCACGGTGCCGCTGAGCACGACCAGGGCAAGCGTGTAGACCATCTTCCACATGGCAAACCTCCATTGGACGGCAGCTTTGCGAGAGACGAACTTACACCATTCCGGCACAGTTAGCGCCGTTATCAGCCCTCAGATGCCTTTAATAGACTTCGGCATAACGGGCGCAAAGCGCCGCCGGATCGAGCCCCGCGACAGACGCAAGTTCCGAACGCTTGTGGCGGAGATAGGCTTCGAAGAATGTCGGGCCGAACCAGCCGGCGATTTGTTGGCTTTTCTCCATGACGTCGAGCGCCTCGCCGAGCGAATGCGGCAGAGATGGCGCGGTGCCTGTCTCGGGGAGAGAGAGCTTGCGCGCGATCCCGTCCGCGCCGGCGAAGATCACAGCGCCGAGCGCCATGTAGGGGCTCGCCGCCGCATCGCAGACGCGGAATTCGAGATTGAACTGCGCTGCGGTTTTTTTTGGCTTCGCCGTGCCGAAGACCGGGCAGACGCGGAGGGCCGCGCCGCGATCCTGCTTGACGATGTCGGCGGTAGTGGGCGCCCAGCGGCCCGGCGTAAGCCTGAGATAAGACACGGGCGACGGTGCGGTGATGGCGGCGATCGCCGGCAGATGATGCAGGATTCCGGCGGCGAAGTGCGCCGCGTTATCGCTCAGGCCAAGCGGGTCGTCAGCATCGTAGGTGCATGGCCTCCCCGATTTTTCATGCAGGCTGAAATGAATATGCACGCCGTTGCCGACGCCGTCGGCAACAGGCATCGGCGAGAAGATGGCGCGGTGACCGAGCCGGTAGGAAGCGGCGCGCGCCATCTCGCGCGCGATCACGCCTTGATCTGCGGCACGGAGCGCGGTCTGCGGCGCAACAGTCACTTCGTATTGCCGCGGGCCGTATTCGGCGAGGAAGGAGTCGGGCTTGGCGCCGGCCTCGCGGATCGCGGCGACGAGGCTCTCGCCGAATATGCCCTGCCGCCTGAAGGCGCTCAGGCTATAAGCGTGTCCCGGCAGATCCTCGACGCCGGTATAGACGAATTCCTGCTCGAAAGCGGCGATAAGATGCAAGCCGCTTGTCTCTTCCAGGGATGCGACGGCGCGGCGCAGGAATTCGCGCACGCAACATTCCCACGGCGTCCCATCCGTGTTGCGGATGTCGCCGAGAAAGAAATGCTCCGGGGCCGAACCGTCGCCGAAATCGACATTCACTTCGCAGGACGGGTCCGGCATGATCATCAGATCGCCGCCGGTGCCGAACGGAGAATCGAGGATCGGCCCGAAGCAGGTCTGCATCAGGTTGGAATGGGTCCAGCCGATGCCTGTCTTGCGCCGCGCCGTGAGCTCTTTCGCGGGGAAGCCTTTGCCGCGCACGAGCCCGGCAATGTCGCAAGTGCCGACGAATATCAGATCTTCGCGCAGCATGTTCCCTCCACCCCCGGCTGAGGCGGGCAGTCTATGTCAGCGCGATACTGGCAGCCTAGCGAATGTTATGCCGCCTTGAGGCTCTGCGTGAGATGGGCGCGGATCGGCTCGTTCGCCTTGGTGACGATATCGGCTGAGAGCATTTGCAGCTCACGCCCCTGGCCGATCAGCGTGCGCATGCAGCTCTCCCAATAACTCATCTGCAATCGGATAGCCTCCGACGGATGCTTGACCGTAGCCAGGTTCGTCATGAAGTCGAAACCGGAGGTTACGTTTGACCGCGCCATGTCGATAAGCTTGGCGTTGAAGGCTTGCGCCCCCTGACCCGCCACTTGGCAGGAGCGTTCGAAGCTGTCGATGGTGCGGTCGAACGCCGGCATGGGGAACATGGCGAATGGCGCCGGCATGGGCAGCGCAAATGCAGGCTTGGCCGGAGCCGGAGGGGATTTCACCGCCGGCTTGACTGGAGCCGCCTTCGTCGGTGCAGGCGCTGCCATCTCTACCGGCTTGGCGACGGAGTCGGGTGCGGTGATTTTCTTCGGCTTCTTGGCTTTATGCGGCTTGGCTCCCGGCATTTTCTCGGCTGGCGGTTGGCCGTTAGGCAGTCTCGGGGTACTGGTCATGGAATTTCACCTTCTGGCGCCAGATGCGTGCAGCCCAATCTTTAGTCATGCTGCCGCAGACTTAGGCGCACTCCTTAGAACCGGCCGCCACATGCGGCCATTTTGCGGCGGTTGACACATGCAATCGATCCTTAACCCGGACACCTTGCATGAGCCGTGCCGCTGCCTCATGACATGAAGCGATGAGCCTTGCGCGCGATCCCGCCTTTTTCGATCTGCTGACCGGAAGTTATGTCCGCGCGGTCGGCGCCGAGCCACCGTTCCTTCCGGACGATGCGCCGCGCGGCGCGGAATGGCTCTACGAGCATGCCGCCCATTGCGTGCTCGCCCACAATACCGACCCGGATCCGCGTTTCATCTATGCCAATAAGGCGGCGCAGGCCTGTTTCGAATATTCCTTCGAGGAGATCGTCGGCCTGCCCTCGCGTCTATCGGCGGAAGCGCCGGACCGCGCCGAGCGGCAGCGCCTGCTCGAGGCGGTAGCCCGCGACGGCTATGCCGCCAATTACCGGGGCTGGCGCATCGCCAAATCCGGCCGGCGCTTTTTCATCGAGGATGGCGTGGTATGGCAGCTGATCGACGCAGACGGCACCATGCGGGTCAAGCCGCGACTTTTGGGCGCTGGCGCGACGCCTGAACATCAATGCCTGGCCGGTCCGCCGGGTTTACCGCCATGCGCGTGCCGTTTATGGGCATTCCGCCGCCGCCATCGCAGCCGCAGATTCTGTATCAGCAGCCAAGCGATATACACGCAAATCGCCGTAAGCGCGGCCGCCCCTCCGACAATGAGCATAGACGGCTATTCCCTTGGGTGCGCAATCCGAGCCCAGACGACTGGCGCCCCCAAAGGAGGCGAAAGTCGGCGTAATCTACGCCGACACCGCCCGTCACCCAAGGCCTAACGGGTGGGAGAGTTACCGTTTCTTCCGCCGATCGACTTCGGCCTGGCTCACATGGCCCGCCTTGACCAGGGCGTTAACGCAGTTCTTGGACAGGCTCTTGCCGTTCTTGTCCATGCAGGAGCGAAGTCCCGGGCTTTCGATCCCGTATTCGCCGCAAAGCCTCTTGTAATCGGCGTTGCAGGACTGGCGCACGATCTTGCTGTATTGCGCGCTTCCCGCGCCGGTGAGCGCGAAGATCGAGACGGTGGCTATGAACAATGTCGCCGCATAAAGTTTCATTCGGTAACTCCCTCGAATCTCGGGGCAAGCCTATCAGGCGAGCCTATGTGTGCAAGTGGGCCTCGGCGGGCGTTATATAGGGTAAAAGTACAGTTGCATCTAGGCCCTAGCACGCCGCTTCTGGCAAAAATTTCCGGGATAATACCGCCCTTTGTGGAAAGATTCCGTTTCACGCCCCCTTCCTCGTTCATGCCACGTTCAGACATGATGAGTCCTCAAGAGCTGGCCTCATGGTTCGAGACGCGCCGGATCGTTGCCGCGATGCGGATAAGCGCATCCGGGTTTTGCTCTTTTCCCTTCGACACGCGAAGGGGGTTCCCCCCGAAGGGGGCGGCGCGCCGAAAGACGCGGTCCGTAATTTGGTTCGTGCCTTCTCAGGCACGCGAGCGCCTTCCGGCGCGCCACATGCGCTCAAGGTGCGAAGCGATAGCGCATCAAAAAATGCGTCACGCGTCTGCGCTCAACCGCATGTCATTTGCGACGTTCTTCCTTACGGCCCCGGGCCCTGCTTTAGTCCGGTCCGTCACGCTCGAACGCGCCGACCGATCCTTCAGCTAGCTCCTAGCGGGACCTCGTAGTGGGTCCAGAGGGAGCCCCGATGCCGCCCGAGTGTCTCCTTGCGAAGAAGACCCGCGGGCGCCGCACCCCGTCCCGCCCTCATGACGTCTCATGAAAACGCCCTTCAACTGGACGAGGCAATGCACATTGTAAGCGAGGTTCGGAAGGCGGGGATAAGGCGCGCCTATTTTTTACCAGGCGGTGGTAGGCCGTGCTCATAGCAGGGGATAGTGTCGTCGAAGATCGCCCAGGGCGGCGCTGCCGAAATCCAGATGGTCATGTCGGGTTTGACGGCGCTCGGATCGTCCATGGTGCCGGCGCGCACGCCCAAATATTGCGGGCGCGCTTCCGACTGCACGGTGACGGGCGTGCCGCATGTCGGGCAGAAGCGGCGATGCACCTGATTGCCGCTATCCGCCTCGCTCACGAAATCGGCGAGCGCGCCCTCGATCTTCACGTCCTCGGTCTTGAACACGGCATTGACCGGCGTGTTGCCGCCGCCGGTGAACTGGCAGGCGCGGCACCAGCAGACGCGCGTGACGACCGGCTCGCCCTCGATCGTGTAACGCACCTTGCCGCAGGCGCATCCGCCGGTAATGGTCATGGCCTCCCTCTCTCACTTGTCGCCCCGTCTCAGTAACCACAGAGCTTTCGCGGTGTCGACGGCGCGAGCGGCACAACCTGCCCCAACTCGTGCTAAAGGTTCGATATCGACGCGAGCTCCGATCGGCATGGTGAGTTGAGACGATGGAATCGAGTGCCGCGTTCCCGGCCTTTCCGAACTTTGCGCCGCTATCACCCGACCTTTATGCCGCCTATCGCGAGCGCTACGCCCAATTAAGCGCGCCCTATTGCGATTTCAGCCTGAACAATTTGCTGATTTGGCTGGACCAGCGGGATGACGTGGCGTTGAGCGCCGCCGGGGAATGCCTGGTGCTCCGCTTCAGTTCGGTCTTTGACCACAACAGACGTGGATACGCGCTGTTCGGCACCGGTGACGTCGAGCGGGTAGCGAGAGACGTATTGCACTCCATCGCCGCGCAAGGAGAGGAGACCACGCTTTGCATGATTCCCGGCGAGACCGTGGCCCTGATCGGCAACAAGGACGGCCTATGCATAGAAGAAGAGAGCCGGAATGCGGACTATATCATCCACACCGGAACCGCGCGTGCGCTCGAGGGCAGCAATTACGGGAATTTGCGGCGCAGGCTAAATCTCTTCCGGAAGCTTTATCCGGACGCCGAACTTGTCGCACTGGATTTACGTGACCGGCAATCGAGCCACCTCGTACGACAATCGGTCGAGGCCTGGGCCGGCGAAAATCTCACGAAGAACGATCCGGAGGGTCTCGATCTGCGCGCCATAACCAAACATCTGGACCTCGCCGGCGTCATACCGGTTCACGCGCGGGGGCTGATGATCGGCGGCAGGCTCGCCTCCGTCAGCATCTATCACTATCCGCCGCACAAGGGGTGGTTGATCTTCAACCACCTCAGATGCGATGGCCGATACAGGGGATTGTTCGCCTATTCGCTCTATCAGATGATCGATTGGGCGCACGCTAACGGCACGCAGTGGATCAACCTTGAACAGGATCTCGGCAAACCGGGGCTACGCCGTATCAAGCTGCTGTTCAGGCTGAACCATTACTTGAGACGCTATTCCATTTCCTTGGCCGGGAAATGAAAAATGCAGAGCCTTTACTTCTTCCGGGTCAACACAAGGATCTCCGGCGGGAAGACCTTCCCATCCACGACGTTCTCCCGGACATCCAGGCGCATTTCGTCCGGACCGGCCTTGGTGAGACTGGATTTCCAGGAGCCGGAGCGCGTTTTGCCTTCGGCCGCTCCCTCATCAACCCATGAATTGTTGTCGAGGGTGGTGTTGCCTTTCCACACACGGCCTTCGGCATCGAAGCCCCACCAGATCAGCTTGCCGGTCGCGGGATCGATCCCGAACAGAGTCATGCCGGAATCACCCGTGATGGTCCATGATACCTGCAAGAAGGACTTGTCCAGAATCCACTTCCAGCGTTGCTCGTGCGTACCGCCATGAACTTCGGCGCCACTCCATGTGCCGCCGACGAGGAAGGAACCCCATTGAGAGAAGGCTTGCTTCAACTCCGAGTCGGGATCGGCAGCCCGCGTCTCGACCGCAATGGACGCGACAAGCAGCAGGGCCCATAGAGCGGCGACAAATTTTCGCATGGGTTCCTCTCCGCTATTTACGACGCGCCGATCTGCTTGGCCTTGTCGAGCAAAGCTTGCGCTTGGCGGATCGAGGCGATGTCGATTAGGCGGCCGTCGAGCGACACCGCGCCCTTGCCTTAGATCGAGTCAACGTCAACCAAGCTCAGATATCATTCTGTCTGCTCGTGCCACAACACCTCTGCCCTTTCGACAATCGCGAGCAGAAGGCCAGAATCGAATGCACTTGCCAATGCGCCTTCGACGAACCGGTCCTGCCTGACGAGAGCGGTTACTAACTTTGCAAGTTGATCTGCGCTGGCTTTAGAAAGTGCCTTTGGGTCTTTCACCAATTTCTGACCTTCGGGACCATGCCCCCAAGTTGCCCAATCGAAATCGTTGAGAACCCATCCACCATCGTATGCCGCGTTCAAGAAGGCGTCACCAAGGTCAGAAAAATCGAACCAAGGAAAAGTGTACGGGTGTTGCGAAGTCCCGTCTCCGGTTATTGGTACCCAAACTCCGAAGCTCGCTTTCTTATCACGAAATCTCGGCGCAAAGGCCGCAAGAACCTCAAGCCGGTGCATGCTTCGCAGTCCTCACCGCCTGTCATCGCTGCTATTTGGTGGATCGCCCCTGTCCACCCAGAATCATGACGTAAATGTTTGCGCCACTCCAGAAACTTCCTTGTACAACTCTTGGAAGACCTTCCCAGGCCTGCTTTAGAGTCCCATCTCGCGACGCGTCGTATGCGACCAGACAGGCGTAGTCATAGTCCCAGGCCGCACGCCCCTTTTTTGTTTCCTCGACAAAAGGAAGACCGCGATAGAAGAACGCCTGATAGATATCACTCACCAGCACTCGCCTTGCGTTTGCCAATGAGCCCCCTGAAAAGTACTTACCTTCAAAGACAATCTTGTGTGGAAACGGCTTACGGAGCGCGAAGTCAGGCCAACTCTGTACAAGTGCTTTCTTAGGATCAGCCGACCACCGCTCATATATCGTCTCCGGCTTAACGCTCAGCATCTTTGTGAAGGGATGCTTTTGAGTGCTTGCCGGTGAACCGCATGAAACAGAACTCATGCATGGATGAAACTCGTTTAACAGAGCTTTCCGTGCTCGGTCGGACGGAAGCACCTGACAAACTAGTTTCGAGAGCGCTGGAACCACACTTCCATTCAGGAATGCAGCCTCGGGCTTGCGCAAGTGACGCTGCGCATAGTTGTCCTTAGCTTCTGCTGTGGTCCGCTGTATACAGCTTTCCATTTCGCCCGGAAGGGGTAACAAGTTCTCGAGCGTCCTCTGAAACCTCCTCAAAAACGCCTGCGCCTTAGCCTTATCCTCAGCACGTTCTCCCACTTTACTGCTCTCCCTGGACTGCCGCTATTTACGACGCGCCGATCTGCTTGGCCTTATCGAGAAGGGCTTGCGCCTGGCGGATCGAGGCGATGTCGATCAGGCGGCCGTCGAGCGACACCGCGCCCTTGCCTTCCTTGGCCGCCTGCTCCATGGCCTCGACGATGCGCTTGGCCTTGGTGACTTCGGCCTCCGACGGCGTGAACACCTGGTTGGCGAGATCGACCTGCGACGGATGGATGGCCCATTTGCCCTCGAAGCCGAGCACGGCGGCACGCTTGGCCGCGGCGAGATAGCCGTCGGGGTCGGAGAAATCACCGAACGGCCCATCGATCGGGCGCAAGCCATAGGCGCGGCAGGCGACCATCATGCGCGACAGCGCGAAATGCCAGGGATCGCCCCAGTGATAGGCGCGGTTGCCCTTGTCGTCCTTGTCGGTGAGCACGCCGTAATCGGGGTGCGGGCCGCCAATGCCGACGGTGCGCGCCCGCGTGGAGGCCGCATAATCGGCGACGCCGAAGGAGAGCGCCTCGAGGCGCTTCGAGCTTTGCGCGATCGCCTCGACATTGGCCATGCCGAGCGCGGTCTCGATCAAACATTCGAAGCCGATGCGCTTGTCGCGCTTCTTGGCCTGCTCGATCTGCGTGACCAGCATGTCGATGGCGTAGACGTCCTGCGGCACGCCGGTCTTGGGGATGAGGATCATGTCCAGCCGCGGGCAGTTCTCCACCACGTCGACTACGTCGCGATAGCAAAAATGCGTGTCGAGACCGTTGATGCGGATCATCATGGTCTTGGTGCCCCAGTCGAGATCGTTGAGGCCCTGGATGATGTTCTTGCGCGCCTGCTCCTTGTCGTCGGGCGCAACCGCGTCTTCGAGATCGAGGAAAATAATGTCGGCGGCGCCCTTCGCCGCCTTCTCGAATAGCGACGGGTTGGAGCCCGGCACGGCAAGCTCGGAACGGTGCAGCCGCGGGGTCGCCTGTTGGATCAATGTAAAGCTCATGTCAGTCCCTCCTTTAACCTGTGGCGCCGAGACCGGCGGCAACCGTGTTGATGGATAATAGCAATGCGGATTTGAAGGCTTCGCGCTCGGCGTCGCTTGACGCGTCACGGAAGCGGCGGAGAAGCTCGACCTGGATGCGGTTGACCTCGTTGACGGTGGGAAGCCTGGCTGCGAGATTGGCGCGATATTGCGGGAAGCGCTCGGCGATCTCCACGCCCCCGCTCACCTTCAGCACCATGTCGCGGGTCAGTTTCAATTCCTGCTCGATCATGGCGAGGATGGTGTCGCGCACGCCCGCCTCGGGCACGAGGCTCGCATAATCGCGCATGATGGAAGGATCGACGAGCAGCAGCGTCTTCTCCACCTCGTCGATAATGAGACGGAACAGGCGCGAATCCTTGAACATGCGCTTGAGCAGCGCCTCGCCACCTTCGCCGCGGACTTGCAGGAAGTTGGCGATGGCCGAGCCCACGCCGTACCAGCCGGTGATGATGTGCCGGTTCTGCGACCAGGCGAACACGTAAGGAATCGCGCGCAGATCCTTCAGCGTGCGGGCGCCGGTGCGCCGCGCCGGACGCGAGCCGATATTGAGCAGCGAAATCTCGTCGAGCGGGCTCGCCGCCTGGAAATAGGCAACCAGATCTGGATGGCTGGCAAGCCCGGTATAGGCGGCACGCGCGGCGCCGGCCAAGGCTTCCATCGCGTCGTCGAATTCGCGCGAGGGCTTCAGCGCCTCTTCGCGCTCGGATTTCAGCGCGTGCTCGAACACGCTCGCGGCGAGCAGCTCCATCTGATAGAGCGCCGTGCCCTTGTTGGCGTATTTGTAGGAGACCACTTCGCCCTGCTCGGTGACGCGGAAGCGTCCGCGGATCGAGCCCGCCGGCTGCGCGGCAATCGCCCGGCCGGTCGGCGCGCCGCCTCTGGAGACCGAGCCGCCGCGCCCGTGGAAGAAGGCGATCGGCACGCCGGCTTCTTCGCCGACGCGGGTCAGCGCGCTTTGCGCCTTGGCGAGCTCCCAGTTCGAGGCGACGAAGCCACCGTCCTTGTTGGAATCGGAATAGCCGATCATCACTTCTTGCAGGCCGCCCTGCCAATGCGTGGAGCGGCGGATGAGCGGAACGGAAAGCGCTTCGCGCATGATGGCGGGCGCGGCGCGGAGATCAGCGATGGTCTCGAACAGCGGCACGATGGGCAGCGCGCAGATCTCGGTGCCGGCTTCATCGAGGAACACGCCGCCCTCCTTGGCGAGCAGATAGGCGCCGAGTATGTCGTCGACCGAGCGTGTCATGGACAGGATGAAGGTGCCGAACGCGTCGCGGTCGAGCTTGCGGCGGGTGTCGGCGGCCTGGCGGAACATGGCGATCAGGTCGGCGGCCTCTGGCGGCAGATCGGGAAGTTGGCGAGGCGCGGTCAGGGGGCGGGCGAGTTCGCCCATGAGCCAGGCGCGCCATTCCTTGCTGCCGGGCTCTGGCGGATTGGCGCCACCGTGACCCGCAGTCGCCCGCCACAGGGCCCACAACGCATCGGTGGTGCGGGCAGTGTTTTCGCGGAGGTCGAGCCTGACGGTGGAGAAGCGGAAAATCTCCACGGCGCGGCGCACAGGACGGACCAGATCGGCGGCAAGCGATGGGCTTTTCGCCTCGGCCAGCGCCCGCTCGACGGTCTTGAGATCGAGGATCAGTTCGTCGGCATTGGCGTAGGCCGCGCCCGGTCCGCCGATGTCCTGACCCTCGATGCGGGCGATGGTGGCGTCGAGCTTGCGCAGCACCATAGTAAGAAATTGGCGGTAAGGCTCACCGGGATTGCGCATGGCGATAGCCTCGGCCTCGCCGCTCGTCTCGAGCGCGCGCGTCAACTCGGTGCGAAAGCTCTCGGGCACTGGCAGCGCCCGCTCGGTGATCGACAGGGCGCGCGCAAGCTCGACCAGACGCGCCCGGTAATGGCGCAACGATGCAAACGCATTCTGGCGCAAGGTCCAGGCGGTGACCTTGGTGGTGACGTAAGGATTGCCGTCGCGATCACCGCCGATCCATGAGCCGAACTGGAAGAAGGGCGGCAAATCGAAGCTCTCGCCCGGGTAATATTCCTCCAGCGCCGCATCGAGTAGCGACAACATCTCCGGCGCCTTCTCGAACAGAGTTTCGTCGAAGAAGTGAAGCCCGCGCAGCGCCTCGTGCTCGACGGTCGGTTTCTCGAGATGCAGCTCGCCCGTCATCCACACCAGCTCGATCTGATCGCGTAACTGGTCGAGCAAGGCTTTGCGCTCGCGCCCGGTCCAGCGCGGGTTTTCCAGCTCGCGCAGCAGCAAATAAATTCGGCGGTATTTCTCCAGCACCGTGACGCGCTTCGACTCGGTCGGATGCGCGGTGATGACCGGACGAATGCGCAAATTGGACAACAGGGCCTCGATCTCCGACGGCGCGATGCCGTCTTGCGCGGCCTCGGCGAGCACATGGGCGAAAGTGCCACGCAGCGCCGCGCGATCTTTCGTACGTTCGATCTCCCGGCGGCGGCGCATGGCGGCGTTCTGATCGGCGATGGAGAGAAGCTGGAACCAGAGGCCCTGTGCCTGCAGCGCGCGGGCCATCAATTCGGGTGAGAAGCCCGCGATATCGGCGCCGCCTTTGAGCACGCGCTCGACCTGCGGCTGATGCTGACGCACCACGTCAAGCAGCAAGGCATAGAGGATATCAGCGGCGGCCTTCGCCGAAGTCCCGGTAATGAGGGCTGCTTCCTCGGAGGTGGATTTGGCCGGACTCTCGTTCATGACGCGACAACGCACTCCCGGCCGCGACCGTTGAGCCGGCGCGGCTTGCGTCTTCCTTAGAACAAAATCGGCCCGAATTGAAACGCCGCGCGGAACAGCCCCTTCTCCTGCAATGGGAGAAGGGGAATCGGGGCGTCTTGGCGTAGTGCAGATCTTACCCGCGCACAGGATCACGCGGAGACCCGGCGCTCCGGACGCTTCGCCAGAACGCCGGCCACGGTGGTGCCAAACTCGGAAGGATTGGGCGCCACCGTCAGGCCACAAGACTTCATGATCTCCGCCTTTTCCGCGGCGCTGTCGCCAGCGGCGGAAATGATGGCGCCGGCATGACCCATGCGCCGTCCCTTCGGCGCGGTCAGTCCCGCGACGAAGCCGATCACGGGCTTCGACATATTGTCCTTGATCCAGGCCGAGGCTTCCGCCTCCTGCGGTCCGCCGATCTCGCCGATGATCAGCACGGCCTCGGTCTCCGGATCCTCCTCGAACAACACGAGATGGTCGAGGAAGGACGAGCCGTTGATCGGATCGCCGCCGATGCCGACGCTCGTCGAGATGCCGATGCCCTCGGCCTTCATCTGCGAAGCGGCTTCGTAACCGAGCGTGCCGGAGCGCGAGATCACCCCGACCTTGCCCTGCAAGTAGATGTGTCCAGGCATGATGCCGAGCATGGCCTTGCCGGGACTGATAATGCCCGCGCAATTCGGGCCGACCATCATCGGGCGCCGGTCTTTGGGGTAGCGCATGAGGTAACGCTTCACCCGCATCATGTCCTGGGCCGGGATGCCGTCGGTGATCGAACAGATCAGCCTGACGCCGGCATCCGCCGCCTCCATGATGGCGTCGGCGCAGAACGCCGGCGCCACGAAAGTGATGGAGGTGGTGGCGCCGGTCTCCTTCACGGCTTCCTTCATGGTGTTGAACAGCGGGCGGTCGAGATGGGTGCCGCCGCCTTTGCCGGGCGTGACGCCGCCGACCACGTTGGTGCCGTAGGCGATCATTTCCTTCGCGTGGAAGGTGCCCTTGTCGCCGGTCATGCCTTGGATCAGCACCGGCGTGGTTTCGTCGATCAGAATGCTCATGACGTTCCTCCGATGCTCTAGGCCGCTACTTTTGGTTTGCCCTGGCATGCCGCCACGGCCTTCTTCGCCGCCTCGGCCAGGGTCTCGGCCGTGATCAGCTTCAGGCCGCTATCGGCCAGGATCTTCCGTCCTTCTTCCACATTGGTGCCGGCGAGCCGCACGATGAGCGGCACTTTGACGTCAACCGTCTCGCAGGCCTGCACCACGCCCTTCGCCACCCAGTCGCAGCGATTGATGCCGGCGAAGATGTTGACCAGCACCGCCTTCACCTTGGCATCGGACAGGACGAGCTTCAGCGCCGTGGCGATGCGTTCGGGGCTGGCGCCGCCGCCCACATCGAGAAAGTTCGCGGGCGTGCCGCCGGCATGCTTGATCATGTCCATGGTGGCCATGGCCAGGCCCGCACCATTGACGATGCAGCCGATCTCGCCGTCGAGCCCGATATAATTGAGATTGTGCTCGGCGGCTTGCGCCTCGCGCGGGTCCTGCTGCGAAGGATCGTGCATGTCGGCGACGTTGTGACGGCGGAACAGCGCGTTGTCGTCGAACGACATCTTGGCATCGAGCGCCAGCACGCGGTCGTCCTTCGATACCACCAGCGGATTGATCTCGAGCATGGTGGCGTCGCAATCGCGGAACGCGCGATAGGCGTTCATGATGGTGCTCACGGCGCTCTGCGCCTGCTTGATGCTCAAGCCGAGCTGGAACGCCAACTCGCGCGCCTGGAAGGCTTGCAGGCCGACGGCGGGCTCCACCACCACCTGAAGGATGGCTTCAGGCTCGTCCTTGGCGATCTCCTCGATCTCCATGCCACCACGCTGCGAAGCGATCACGCGGATGCGCTCGGCTTTGCGGTCGAGCACGTAACCGAGATAGAGCTCGCGCTCGAAGGGCTCGGCCACTTCGATATAGACGCGCTGCACGGGTTTGCCTTCGGGTCCGGTCTGGATGGTGACGAGCCGCTTGCCGAGAAGCTCGGCCGCAGCATCGCGCACCTCGTGATAAGTCTTGCACAATTTGATGCCGCCGGCCTTGCCGCGCGCGCCGGCATGGATCTGAGCTTTCACCGCCCAGTTCCAGCCGCCAAGCTCGGTCGCGGCATACACTGCCTGATCGGGGCTGAATGCGACGGCGCCCTTCGGCACCGGCACGCCAAAGCTTCCCAGCAATTCCTTTGCTTGATACTCGTGAACGTCCACCTTCAAGTCCTCCTTCCGGTTCGGCGGGCCTTCAATGAAGAGCGGTCAGCTCAGCTTGCCCTTGACTACGTTATAGGCTTTCTCGGTCGCTTCCTCTGCGCCGGCCAGCAGCTCGTGCAACTCCTTGAGCCTGGCTTCGGCGAAGGTCTTGTCGGTTATCATCCTTGCGTTAGTGAAAACATTCAAGGCGGCGCTTCGCAGTGCAGCATAACCGGCCAGCACCGCCACGCCCGCATCCGAGATTACGTTGAGATTCCCCTTGTCCGAGGCGGTTGCGGCGAGGTCGATCACGTCGCGTGCTGCATGGCAGCATCGCATGGGCACGTCGGTCGCCTGCTTGAGCGCGGCCTGGATCGCGGCCTCGCGCCTCTCCTTGTCGGCGTCGGTCTCCTTGGCCATGCCATAGGCGGCCATCACGGTATCGAACGCCTTCACGTCGTCCTGGATCATAGAGGTGAGCTTCAGGCGAAGCGCCTCGGCCTTGGCCAGCACGTCCTTCATCTCGCTTTCGACGTCGGCATATTTCTTTTTGCCGATGGTAAGATTGCACACCATGCTGACGAGTGCCGCGCCTTGCGCGCCGATGATCGCGGCGGCGCTGCCCCCGCCAGGCGTGGCCGAACTCGACGCCAGCGCATCGAGGAACGGCTCAACGGCCATGTCCTTGATCTCGGCCATCACGCCATGTCCTTCGCGAGCTTGTAGATCTCTTCGGCATCGAGCACGCCTTCGGAACTTTCAAAGAGCTGCTTGATGCAGCCGCGATGCAGTTTCAGCTTGAGCCCGCCAATGCCGAGCGCACCGAATACGAGCTTGCCGTCATAATCCTTGCCCTTGTCGGTGGCCTCGATGCCCTCGATGCCGAGTGGCGGCTGCGCATTCACGTCGGCGAGCATCTCGATATTGGCATTGTTCTGCCAGTCGGACTTTTTAAGGAGCTGGCAGCCGATGGCGCCGGCGGCGAACACGATATTGGCGTCCTTAACCGCCTTGCCGCGGGCGTCGTCGTCCTTGGCCACAAGTGGGGTCACTTTGACGCCGAAGCGCTTCTCTACCGCCTTGGCGGCGTTGTCGGCGCGCTCCTTCGAACGCGACGTCAGTGTCACCTCGGCGCCTTCCTGCGCGAGCAGCGCCGCGGCGCGCATGCCGACAGGTCCGGTGCCGGCGAGCACCACCGCTTTCTTGCCCTTGAGCTTGCCGGATTTTGCCAGCAGCGCCACGCCGGCGGCGGCCGTGGTGTTCGAGCCGTTCGAATCGAGCATGATCGAGACACGAAACGGCCCGAAGAATTTCTTCTTCACCGCTTCGAACAGCTCTTCGCCCTTCGCCATGTCGCCGCCGCCGACGAAGATCGCCGTGTTCTGCTTGTCCTTGCCACCGCGGGTGAAGATGGTGCCGTCGACCAGCGGGCCGACCGTCTTCGGCGTCACATCGGCATAACCGGTGACGCGGTCGGCGCCGCCGTCATAAGCGACTACCGTGTCGAACACGCTGACAAAGGGATCGGTATCGAACAGGAACAGCAATTTCTTCATGGCGCGCGCTCCCGCCTATTCCACCACGTTCTGCGGCTTGCCGCCGACAAAGGCCTCGATATTGTCGATGAGTTGATCGGCCAGGATCTGCATCGCCTCGCGGCTCGCCCAAGCGACATGCGGCGTGACGATCAGATTGGGGATGGCCGGATCGAGCAGGATGTTGCCTTCTTTCGGCGGCTCCTTGGTCAGCACGTCGAAGCCCGCCCCGGCGATGGTGCCGTTGCGCAGTGCATCCGCCAGCGCCGCTTCGTCGACCAGCCCGCCGCGCGCGGTGTTGATGAGGATGGCGGTCGGCTTCATCTTCTTGAACTCGGCCGCGCCGATCATGTTCTTGGTCTCGGGCGTGAGCGGCATGTGCAGGGTAATAATGTCGCTCTCGCGCAGGATGGTGTCGAAGTCGACCCGGCCCGGCACATCGACGATGTCATAAGGCAGCACCTTCATGCCGAGGCATTCGGCGCGTTTCGCCACCGCCTTGCCGATGGCGCCGAAGCCCACCACGCCCATGTTCGAACCGGCGATGTCGCGGATCGGATGATCGAAGAAACAGAACTGATCGACCTTGCCCCAGCGGCCGGCGTGTACGTCAGCGACATAGGCGAAGAGGTTGCGGCGCAGCGCGAACATCAGCGCGATGACATGTTCCGGCACGGTGTTGAAGGCGTAATTGCGGATATTGACGACGGTGATGCCATGTTCCTTGCAATAGGCCTTGTCCACCACGTCGGTGCCGGTGGCCGCCACGGCGATCAGCTTGAGCTTCGGCAGCTGCTTCAGCACCTCGGCGCGCATCGGCACCTTGTTGATGATGGCGATGGACGCATCCTTGAGGCGATCGACGATCTCCTCCGGCGTCCAGGTCGACTCATATTCTTTATAGCTGTGCGGAAAGTTCGGCTTGCGCACATTGGCGCCAACCGACTCCCGATCGAGGAATACGATCGCGTGCTCCACTGAACTAGAACCCCCTCGCTACGCGCGCGGGACAAACCCGCGCGTCACGTTTCCTACCCTTGGCCGGCCTTATTCGGCCGCGATCCGCGTTTCCTTGGCGCCCTGGCTCGAGCGGAACTGCTCCTCAGCCGCCGCCACACCGGAGCCCGGCACAATTTCGATACCCACGTCGCGCATGGCCATCTCGGCGCCGGCGATGCCGCCGAGCAGCATCAGCTCATTCAGGTCACCCAAATGGCCGATGCGGAACAATTTGCCCGCCATCTGCGACAGGCCGGCGCCGAGCGCGAGATTATAGCGGCGAAAGGCCCGGTCGATCACATCGGCGCCGTTGAAGCCTTGCGGCACCATGATGGCGCTCACCGTGTTGGAATGCCATCTCGGTTCCTTGGCGCAGAGCTTCAGTCCCCATGCCTTGACCGCGGCGCGCGTGCCTTCGGCGAGATGGCGATGCCGCGCGAACACGTTGTCGAGCCCCTCCTCCTGGAGCATGGCGAGCGACTCACGCAAGCCATAGAGCAGCGGCAGCGCCGGCGTGTAAGGGAAATAGCCCGACGGATTGGTGCGCATGTGATCGGCAAGATCGAAATAGCAGCGCGTGCACTTCGCGTCCTTCATCTGCGCGAGCGCCTTCTGGCTCGCGGCAAGGATGCCAAGACCGGCAGGCAGCATCAGGCCCTTCTGCGAGCCGGTGATGGCGAGATCGACGCCCCAATCGTCCATGCGGAAATCGATGCTGGCGATCGAACTCACGCCATCGACATAGAGCAGCGCCGGGTGCTTGGCGGCATCGAGCGCGCGGCGCACGGCGGCCACGTCGGAGGTGACGCCGGTGGCGGTCTCGTTATGGACGACGAGCACGCCCTTGATCTCGTGATTCTGGTCGGCGCGGAGCGCCTCCTCGATGCGTTCGGGGTTCGCGCCCGTGCCCCATTCCTCATCCTGCGCGATGACATCGAGGCCGTGGCGCCGGGCGAGTTCGCCCCAGAGATGACTGAACTGGCCGAAGCGCGCGATCAGCACCTTGTCGCCGGGCGAGCGCGTATTGGTAATGGCGGCTTCCCAGGCGCCGGTGCCGCTCGACGGGAAGATGACGACCTGCCCGTCCTTGGTCTTGAAGATCTTCTTCAGCTCTTCGTAAAGCGGGATCGTGAGCTTGGGGAAATCGGAGGAGCGGTGGTCCTCCATGACGACATGCATGGCGCGCAAGATCCGGTCCGGGACGTTGGTCGGTCCCGGCACGAACAAGAAATTACGGCCTGGCTTGCGTCCGGCCATACGTCGCCTCCCTGTGAAATTCTTGGGCTAGCGGGCCCGGCGTGGGCCCATGCCTCGGCTAGAGCAGGTGGTAGCGATCACCTGCAAACCTTGCAACCCCCTTTCAACCCCTAGAAAAGGCCGCTAATGCGGCCGTCTGCCGCAAGCTCGATATTGTTGGCCGCGGGCACCTTGGGCAGGCCCGGCATGGTCATGATGTCCCCGCAGATCACCACCACGAACTCAGCCCCCGCCGACAGCCTGACTTCGCGGACGGGTATGGTGTGCCCGGCCGGCACGCCCTTGGCGTCGGGATTGGTGGTGAAGCTGTATTGGGTCTTGGCCACGCAGATGGGGAACTTGCCGAAGCCCGCTTTCTCCAGCTCGGCGAAGCGGTCCTTCACCGCCTTGTCGGCGGTGATGTCCTCGGCGCCATAGATCTCGCGGGCGATGGTGCGAGTCTTCTCCCAAAGCGACATGTCATCGGGATAAAGCGGCGCGAAGTCGCTCGGCTTCGTCTCGATGGTGCGCACCACGGTCTCGGCCAGCTCCACCGCGCCCTCGCCGCCGAGCGCCCAATGATCGGCCATCACGCATTCGGCGCCTGACGTGGCGCAGAGACGCTTGAGCAGGGAGATCTCGGCATCGGTATCCGAGGAGAAGCGGTTGGTCGCCACCACCACCGGCACGCCGTATTTCTGCACGTTCTCCACGTGGCGGGCGAGATTGGCGTAGCCCTTCTCCAGCGCTTCGAGATTTTCCTTCTTGAGATCGTCCTTGGCCACACCGCCATGCATCTTGAGCGCGCGAATGGTGGCGACGATCACCACGCAATCGGGCTTGAGCCCCGCCTTGCGGCATTTGATGTCGAAGAACTTCTCAGCGCCGAGATCGGCGCCGAAGCCCGCTTCAGTCACCACATAATCGGCGAGCTTTAGCGCCGCCTTGGTGGCGATCACCGAGTTGCAGCCATGGGCGATATTGGCGAACGGGCCGCCATGGATGAAGGCGGGATTGTTCTCGAGTGTCTGTACCAAGTTCGGCGCGAGCGCGTCCTTGAGCAGCGCCGCCATCGAGCCCGCGGCATGCAGATCCTTGGCCGTGACAGGCTTGCGGTCGCGGGTCTGGCCGATCTGGATTTGGCCGAGCCGTCGCTGCAAATCGGCGAGATCGGCGGCGAGGCAGAAGATCGCCATGACTTCCGAGGCCACGGTGATGTCGAAGCCCGCCTCGCGCGGAAAGCCGTTGGCCGCACCACCGAGCGAGGTGACAATCGAGCGCAGCGCCCGGTCGTTCATGTCCACGGCGCGGCGCCAGGTCACGCGGCGCACGTCGATGTCGAGCGGATTGCCCCAATAGACGTGGTTGTCGATCATCGTTGCGAGCAGATTGTTGGCGGCGCCGATGGCATGAAAGTCGCCGGTGAAATGCAGGTTGATATCCTCCATCGGCACGACCTGGGCGTAGCCGCCGCCGGCCGCGCCGCCCTTAACGCCGAAGCAGGGCCCAAGGCTCGGCTCGCGCACGCAGATCATGGCCTTCTTGCCGATGGCATTGAGCGCATCGCCGAGGCCGACCGTGGTGGTGGTCTTGCCCTCGCCGGCCGGCGTCGGCGTGATGGCCGTGACAAGGATCAGCCTGCCATCGGCCCGGTCTTTCAGGGAGGCGATATAGTCGAGGGAGACCTTGGCCTTGTAATGCCCGTAAGGGATCAGATCCTCGGCCGGAATCCCGAGTCTGTCGGC
This sequence comes from Alphaproteobacteria bacterium, assembly GCA_016869535.1. Classification (GTDB taxonomy): domain Bacteria; phylum Pseudomonadota; class Alphaproteobacteria; order Rhizobiales; family Methyloligellaceae; genus Methyloceanibacter. Next base: position 57,012 of record VGDX01000003.1, read on the forward strand.
CGCGACCTCGACGATCGGCCGCATCTTGGCGGCCTGACTGATCTCGATGTCGGATTTCGGCTTCTTGTGCTGCTCGGCTGAACGATTGCCCGGTTTTGCGGCACCTTCACGCGGCTGAACTGACATTACCGACCCAACCCCCCAACTTTCCGCCCCAGCTGCGACCAGATTGGGCAAGGTATTCATTCGCTTGCCTTATGGCAATCGTCTGTGCAGTTTGCCGCCATCCTGAGGAGCTTCAACCGCAATGACGCCGCCAGATCTGCTCAAGGCCATGTTCACGGCGGCCGTCGATGCCGCCCTGCCGTCGCTTTGCGTGCCGGCGCATCTGCCGCAGCGGCCGAAGGGGCGCACGGTGATCATCGGCGCGGGCAAGGCGTCCGGCGCCATGGCCAAGGCGCTGGAAGATGCCTGGGACGGCCCGCTCGAAGGGCTGGTGGTCACCCGTTATGGCTATCGCGTACCGACTAAGCGGCTGGAAGTGGTCGAGGCCGCCCACCCCGTGCCCGATGCCGCGGGCCGCGAGGCGGCACGCCGTATCTTCGATCTGGTGCAGGGTTTGACGGCTGACGATCTCGTGCTGTGCCTCATCTCGGGGGGCGGCTCCGCCCTGCTCGCGCTGCCGGCGGAAGGTGTGAGCCTCGAAGACAAGCAGGCGGTGAACAAGGCGCTGTTGAAGTCTGGCGCGACCATCTCGGAGATGAACGTGGTGCGAAAGCATCTATCCGCGATCAAGGGCGGGCGCCTCGCCGCCGCGGCGCACCCGGCCAAAATCGTGGCGCTGATGATCTCGGACGTACCGGGTGACGATCCCTCGATCATCGCTTCGGGTCCGACCGTGCCCGATCCGTCAACCAATAAGGACGCGCTGGCCATCATCGACAAATACGCGATCGAGGTTCCGGCGAGCGTGCGCGCCCTACTGCATAAGAACGACGAGACGCCGAAGCCCGGCGACAAGAGGCTCGCCTCTGTCGAGAACATCATGATCGCCACGCCGCAAGCCTCGCTCGAAGCCGCCGCAGAGGTGGCGCGCAAAGCGGGTGTGACGCCGGTCATCCTCGGCGATTCCATCGAGGGCGAGGCGCGCGACGTGGCGCTGGTGCATGCCGGCATCGCCAAGCAATGCGCGATGCGCGGCCAGCCGGCGGAGCCGCCATGCGTGCTGATCTCAGGCGGCGAGACCACCATCACGCTGAAGGGCAAAGGCAAAGGCGGACGCAATACCGAGTTCCTGCTCGCGCTCGCCATCGCGCTGAACGGCATGAAGGACATCTATGCGCTCGCTGGCGACACTGACGGCATCGACGGCAGCGAGGACAATGCCGGCGCGCTGATCATGCCCGATACATTGGCGCGCGCCGAGAAGGCGGGGCTCAACGCCAAGGCCATGCTGGCCGACAACGATCCGTGGGGTTTCTTCAACGGGCTCGGCGATCTGCTGGTGACGGGCCCGACCCTCACCAACGTCAACGACTTCCGCGCCATTTTGATCGGCAAGCGCTGAGCCGCAAAGAAGTGTCCTTGAACGAAAATCCATACTAGGCGGCATTTCCCTCTGCCCTCGCTCATATGACAGTCATAATTTCGCAGTTGCGAAATGAGCCTGGGGCGTTATTTTTCCGCAAATAGCCATCGCCACGGAACAGTCGAATTTCGCTCGAATATGGGGCCGGGCGGTTCGGAGGCTGGCGGCCGATCTTCTGGCGGCTAGGTCGCGATCGTTCGCAAGGGCGGTTGAACGGTTGGGGCGCGAAATAGCGCCTAAGTTGAGTGAGGGAGACGCATGCAGCTACGACGCGCCTGTCTTGGCCTGGTCGCCGCAATGGTGCTGACGGCGCCGCAGCCTGTCTCAGCCGGTCCGGCGCTTGTGTTCGAACCCTATAACGGCACCATCTTCTACGCCGAGGATCCCGACGCGCTCTGGTATCCCGCCTCGCTGACGAAATTGATGACGGCCTATGTCACCTTCCAGGCCATACGCGATGGAGGTGTCACGCCGCAGACCCCGGTCACGTGCTCCAAGAAGGCGACGATGCAGGCGCCGACCAAGCTTTGGCTGAAAGAGGGCGAAGCGATCACCCTCGACACGGCGCTCAAGGTCCTGATCGTGAAGTCGGCCAATGATGTCGCCGTCATGCTCGCCGAGACAGTTGCCGGCAGCGAGGAAGCGTTCGTGGCGCGCATGAACGATGCGGCGAAGCGGCTCGGCATGTCCAACACCACCTTCGCCAATCCGCATGGCCTGCCAAATAACGGGCAGATCAGCACCGCGCGCGATCTCGGCCGGCTCGCCCGCGCCATCATCATCGAGTTTCCGGAATATGCCGACCTGTTCACCGTCAAGCAGGTCCAGGTCAAAGACAAGGTGCTGCGCACGCATAACGGCATGCTCGTCACCCTGCCCGGCGCCGACGGCATGAAGACCGGCTTCATTTGCGATTCCGGCTTCAACATCGTGGTGAGCGCGACGCGTGAAGGCCGCAAGCTCGTGGCTGTCGTGCTCGGCGAGCCCTCGGTCGCAACACGCCGCGTCCGCGCCACCGACCTCCTGGAAAACGGCTTCAAGCGCTATTTCTGGAAGTCGCTGTTCGGCACAAGCCTTGACGGACTTGCCTTGCAGGCATCCGCCAGTTCCGAGCCGGCGAGGCTGCGCGACATCATTTGCGGTCCGAAGCCTGCCGCGCCGGTCCAGCGCCGTAGGCGGGTGATCCGCAAGTCCGAACTCGAACTGCCCAAGCTTGCTCTCGACAAGCCTGCCATTATCGCCCACGCGAATTGAGTCCCTCCCTGTTCGCTTTCGCCAAAGGTCCCGTATTTGCGTTCTTTGCGCTGTTCCTGGCGCTTGGCGTCGCGCGGGCGGCCGAGCCTCCCGACAATATCGCCGAGGTGGTGAAGGAGGCCGAGCAAGCCTGCCGGCACATGAATGGCATCCCGAATAGCGAAGCGATCCTCAGCGTCGAGGATCTGAACAATGACGGCGGCGAGGATTGGGTCGTCGATTTCGCCAAGCTCAAATGCGAGGGCGGCATCAATCCGCTCTGCGGCGGCGGTGGATGCACGATGCAAATCTATTTCTGGGACGGGCAGGCGTCATGGGACCTCGTGTTCGAGGATTTGGTCAAGAGCTATAAATTCGGCAAGGAAGGCGACAAGCCGATGTTTTACGTGACCACGCCCGGCACGCCCTGCAATAAGCCGATCGCCGAAAGCTGCGACTATAAATACCGGCTGGAGAAAGAGGCGGTCGCTCCCGTGAATTGATTTAGATCGGGGCCCCCTTCTCCAGAAAGGCCATTTCTTCTGTGGTCGAGGAGCGTCCAAGTACCTGATTTCGATGCGGGAAGCGGCCGAAACGGTCGATGACTGCCTGGTGGCGCAGCGCGAAATCGAGATTGTACGGATTGCCGAGTGCCGTGAACAGGCCGGCCGAGCGCGCCTGATCTTTCGCATCTTCGGCATGCTGGAACGGCATATAGAGAAAAGCGCGTTCCTTCGGCGCGAGTCGTTCATCGAGGCCTTGCGCGATGGCGCGCTTGGCAAGCGTAAGTGCCTCCTCGTCCGTGGCGAAAGCGCGGGCGTCGTCGCGGAACATGTTACGGGGAAACTGGTCGAGGACGATAATAGCGGCGAGAAAGCCCTCCGGTGACGAAAGCCAGTCGTCAGGTACGCCCTCTTTCAGCTGCTCGTAGATTTCGCCGAAACGCACCTTGATCGCGGCGTCGACGATCGTGTCCCGGCGAAACCAGTTCTTGGGTGTGAGCTCTTCGAACCAGAAGCGCACGACGTCGTCGATGGTCTCAGAGATCATCGCTGTCCCCGCTAATTCTTTAGCTTTGGGCAGCCTAGAGGATGAAGTTGCCCTCATCCAGATTGGAGATGCCCTTGACCTTGATCTGGAAGTCGGCCTTGCCGTCGCCGTTCAGGTCACCTTCCACGAGGACATAAGTGCTCTTCTTGACGTAATGCAGTTCACCGGCCGTCTTGCTGAAATCGTCGCGGCCGATGAATTTGAAGTTCTGATGGCCGCTTTTCTTGGTGTTGGCGTCAATGTCGCTAAGATCGATCCTGTCGCCTTGGCCCCGGTTGAAGTCTTGTATCCTGTCGCGCGTGGCGCCTGTCGGGCTCTCCTCGATCGAATTGAAATCGAAAATATCCGCGCCCGCGTCGCCGGTAAGAAAATCCGATCTGAGGCCGCCGGTCAGGACGTTGTCACCCGCTTCGCCGATGAGAACGTCGTCGCCGTCGCGGCCGGAAAGCTCATTCGCCGCCGCGTTCCCGGTTAATCTATCGTCGCCTTGGCTGCCTATGACCTTTTCTATGCTGATCAGTTGATCGGTGCCGATCCCGGGGCCGCTTGCCTGATTGGTGGCCGCCGCAAGATTGACCGTCACGCCTTGCATGTCGTCGCTATAGGTCACCGTATCCGTACCGTCGCGCCCGTCGATTGTGTCGTCACCGGCACCAGGACGGAAAACATTGTTGCCGTCGGTGCCTGAGAGATGGTCGTCATGCGCCACTGCCGATAATGTTTTCGATATCGATGATGGTGTCGTCCTGCGCATCGCCGCCCACGCCCGTTCCGGCCTCGAGATCGACCATCACGCCTAGCGGCGAGGTGGCGTAGCTGACGGTATCGATGCCGCCGTTCCCGTCGACCTGGTCGGCACCGGCACGCGGCTCGAATGTATTGTTGGCGCTATTGCCGATCAGCGTGTCGTCATTGGCGCTGCCGATGACATTCTCGATGTCCTGCAAGAGGTCGCCGTTGGCGTGGCCTCCCGACGCCCCGCCGCCTTTACGAAGATCGATCGTCACGCCTGCAGGCGAGTTGGCGTAACTCGCCGTGTCGGATCCGGGCCCACCGTTGAGAAGATCGGTGCCAGGGCCGCCGATCAGGAGATCGTTACCCGACCCGCCATACAGCATATCGTCGCCGCCTCTGCCGTTAAGCGTGTCCCCTTTGTCGCTCGACTTCGACTTTGGCGTCAGTCTGAACACGTTGCCGGAGTTGTCGACGACATAAAGATTGCCGTACGCGTCCTCGCCGAACGACACAGGCCGACCAATGGCCCCGGCGTCGATCTTGATCTTGTTTGTCAGGTCCGTGGCGATCCAATTTTTGCCGGATTTTCGCAGTGTCGAGATCGTGTCCGCCCCCGCGTCGGCAAAGAAGAGTTGTCCCTGCAAACCCTCGGCGCTGCCGCGATAGACATATCCGCCGATGACCGTCTGCCCCACGTCATGCGAGTAGAAATAGATCGGGTCGCGGGCGCTGCCGCCGGTCGGCGCCCCGTCCATGAAACGTTCAGGTCCTTCGAAGAGCGGCCAGCCGTAATTCGCGCCTTTCTTGCCGATATTGATCTCTTCCCAATCATGCTGTCCGACATCGGCGATGTAGAACGTGCCAAGCGCGCGATCGAAGCTGTTGCGGAACGGATTGCGCAGCCCGAGAGCGTAGATCTCGTCGGCGCCCGGTGCAGCGGCGAACGGATTGTTGTTCGGAATAGCGTAGAAACGATCGGGGTCGCCGGGAAACGCATCGCTCCTGACGTCAATGCGAAGAATCTTGCCGAGCAGCGAATTGATGTCCTGCGCATTGGTCTTGTCCCCGCCGTCGCCGCTGGCAATGTAGAGATAGCCGTCGGGACCGAAATCGATCCAGCCGACCTTGTGGTTGGGCCGGTCTTCCGGCTGCTCGAAAGTGAGGATCAGTGTCTGGCTGGACACGTCGGCAACATTCGCATCGGTGTCAGAGACGGAATAGCGCCGCACCTCCGTGTTGAGCTGATTGTTGATCAGATAGACGTAGAAATGACCGTTACTGGCGAAGTCCGGATCGAAGGCGAGTCCGAGCAGTCCACGTTCCCGGCTGTCGTCCACGTCGTTGCGGATATCGATAAACGGCGTGGCGAGAACCTCGCCGCTGTAGAGATCGAGGATCTTGATGACGCCCGGCTTCTCGACGATGAAGAGACGACTGATGTCGCCCTTTGGCGCGCCGGCGAAGAGCGGCTGATCCAATCCGCTCGCCACGCGCTCGGCCTTGATCGACGTCGCGGTCCGGTGCTGCGGGGCATCTGTATTGTAACCGTAGATGACGTCATCACCGGCCGTGCCAGTCAGCGTATTGGCGCCGTTTGAGCCGGTGATCAGATTGGCCATCGCGAGCGGTCTTATCTTCCGCAGCCAAGAATTCGTTCAGGGCGATAAACGCCAAATGCATCGGGAAAGTTCTGGTCGCGGGCTGCTACCTCTCCCGATGCACCAATCTATCCGAGATTACAGGCCCCTGACAGGGGCCCCAAAGGTGTACCGAGCGATGCTACGGGTTCTCTTCCGGACTTTCGATCGCCGCTTCGATCAGGCGCTTGGCCTCGGCGCTCGCCCAATCGGCGGGACCGACAAGGCGGCCGATCTCTCTCCCCTCACGGTCGATGAGGAGCGTGGTCGGCATGCCGACCGCTTTCAACGTGGCGAACACTTTGCCGGGCGGATCGGTATAGAGCGCGAGATTGCTTGCGCCCGTCTCCTTTAGAAAGTCGCGCGCCTTGTCGGGACCGCCTTTGTCGATATTCACTGCCAACACGGTGAAATCTTCGCCGCCGAGTTCACGCTGAAGCTCGTCGAGCATCGGCATCTCCTCGCGGCACGGCACACACCATGTGGCCCAAATATTGAGGAGCACGACTTTACCGCTGAAATCTGCCAGCGATTTGGTGGCACCATCGGCATCGGCGAAGGTGAAGTCAGGCAGCTTCAGCGGCGCGGGCTTCACCACGAAAGCGGCCATGGCGCCCTTGTTGAGCCCGGCCAGCGGGCCCTTCGCCGCGCTCCCTCCGCCAGGGGCCCCATCGCTAACCGTCTTCACCGCACGGCCATTGTCAGAAGGGGCGAAACTCACATATACCGTGCCAAACCCGATAACCGCCGCGAGAATTCCAGCGACGAGATAGACAGAAGGCGGCATTGGCCGCGCTTTGCTTTGCTTGCGTTCGCTCATGTCTTCCCGCGTATTCGCTCTGGCCAAGGCTCGACCGATGACCAATACCATGTGGGGTGGCCGTTTTGCCGCCAGTCCCGCCGATATCATGGAGGAGATAAATGCCTCCATCGACTTCGACAAGCGCCTGTGGCGGCATGACATTGCCGCCTCCAAGGCGCATGTCGCCATGCTCGCGGCAACCGGCATCATCGACAGCAAAGAAGCTGACGAAATTGTGAACGGTCTTGATCGGATTCTGGCGGAGATGAAGGCGGGCAAGTTCGCCTTCTCACGCAAGCTCGAAGACATTCATTTGAACGTCGAGCATCGCCTGACCGAGCTGATCGGTCCTGTTGCCGGCAAGCTGCACACCGCGCGCTCGCGCAACGATCAGGTGGCGACCGACTTCAAGCTCTATGTCCGGGACGAGATCGCCACCATCAAGGCTGCGCTCACCGCGCTTCAGCTTGCGCTCGCCAAGAAGGCGCTCGACCATGCCGGTACGGTGATGCCGGGCTTCACGCATCTACAGACCGCGCAGCCCATCACCTTCGGACATCATCTGCTCGCTTATGTCGAAATGTTCGGCCGCGACCAGGGACGCTTTGCCAATGCAGCCGAACGGCTCAACGAATCGCCGCTTGGCGCCGCGGCGCTCGCCGGCACGAGCTTCCCCATCGACCGCGGCATGACGGCCGAGGCGCTCGGCTTCGCGAGACCGGCGGCGAACTCGCTCGACGCCGTCTCCGACCGCGACTTCGCGCTCGAAACTTTGGCGGCCGCTGCGATCGCCGCCATGCATCTGTCGCGGCTCGCCGAGGAGATCGTGCTGTGGACGTCACCACAATTCGGTTTCGCGCGGCTGTCGGACGCTTATGCGACAGGCTCATCGATCATGCCGCAGAAGCGCAATCCTGACGCGGCGGAACTGGTGCGCGCCAAGATCGGACGGATCGCCGGCGCCTTTCAGTCTCTGCTCATGGTGATGAAGGGCCTGCCGCTCGCCTATGCCAAGGACATGCAGGAGGACAAAGAGCCATTATTCGACGCGCTCGACACGCTGAAGCTCGGCATCGCCGCCATGACCGGCATGGTCGATGACCTCGAGCCGGACGTGCGGGCCATGAAGAAAGCCGCTTCAAGCGGCTACGCCACGGCCACGGACCTTGCCGATTGGCTCACGCTCAAGCTCGGGCTGCCCTTCCGCGAGGCGCACAAAGTGACCGGACAGATCGTGGCGCTGGCCGAAAGCAAGGGCTGCGACCTGAAAAAGCTTTCTCTTGCCGACTTCCAGTCGGTGGACAAGCGGATCGGCAAGGCGGTGTATCCTGTCCTCGGCATCGCAAACGCGGTGAAAAGCCGCAAAAGCCAGGGCGGAACCGCGCCCGCCAATGTCCGGCGGGAGGCCAAGCGGTGGATAAAGCGTTTGGAGAAGCAAGGCCCGCGCGATAAAAAGGAAGGATAAAGGGCCGCAAAAGGGGCCCGGCAAGGGGCACGACCATGGGAAGCGCGCTGCGCGTCCTGTTAATGTTAGCGCTGGTGACGGCTATCGGGCTTAGCGCCTGTGGCCGGCGCGGCTCGCTCGATCGGCCACAACCGAGCTATCCCGAGACGAAAGCCGACCCGTCCACCAAGATGTCGAAGGCACCAGAGCGCAGCCTGTGGATCGATAGACTGCTCCAATAAAGCTTACCGCCAATGCATCACTTCGCCTACCGGCGCGGCGCGTCGAATCAGAACGTGCTCCACGCCGAGGGTGTTGACCTCGTCGAACTCTCCGGCACGGTCGGCACGCCCTTCTATTGCTATTCGACGGCGACGCTCGAACGCCATTACCGTGTGTTCGCCGAGGCGTTCACCGGCGTCCCCGCTACGCTTGTCTGCTATTCCGTCAAGGCCAATTCCAATCTCGGTGTGCTCGCGACTTTGGCGCGGGCGGGCGCCGGCATGGATGTCGTATCGGAGGGGGAACTCCGGCGCGCGCTCGCGGTGAATGTACCGCCCGAGAAGATCGTGTTCTCCGGCGTCGGCAAGACCAAAGACGAGATGGCCTTCGCGCTCGATGCCGGCATCTTCGCCTTCAATGTCGAGTCGGAGCCGGAGCTACGCGCGCTGAGCGAGGTTGCGGCGGCAAAGAGACGATCCGCGCGCATCGCCTTCCGCGTGAACCCCGACATCGATGCCAAGACCCATCACAAGATCGCCACCGGCAAGGCCGAGAACAAATTCGGCGTGCCGTTCGCCGATGCGCTGCCGCTCTATCGCCTGGCAAGCGAACTGCCGGGCATCGAAGCATCCGGCGTGCATATGCATATCGGCAGCCAGATCACCGACCTCGCGCCGTTCCGCAACGCGTTTGCGCTGCTCAAGGAGCTGGTGGGAAGTTTGCGCGCGAACGGTTTTACCATCGACTTCGTCAATCTCGGCGGCGGCCTCGGCATACCCTATCGTCACGACGAGCCTGAACCGCCGCTTCCTTCCGACTATGCCAAGCTCGTGCGTGAGAGCGTCGGCGATCTCGGGTTGCGCCTGCTGTTCGAGCCGGGGCGCATGATCGCCGGCAATGCCGGCATCCTCGTTTCGCGTGTGCTTTACGTGAAGCGCGGCGCCGACAAGACCTTCACCATCATCGACGCGGCGATGAACGATCTTATGCGTCCGACGCTTTACGAGGCGCATCACGAGATCTTGCCCGTGGTCGAGCCCATGCCTGGAACCCAAGCCCTCGTCACCGATGTGGCTGGGCCCGTTTGCGAGACCGGCGACTATCTCGCCCTGGCGCGGAAACTGCCGGAACTTCGCCCAGGCGATCTTATTGCGGTGATGACGGCAGGCGCCTATGGCGCGGTGCTGGCCTCGGAATATAACAGCCGTCTGCTGGTTCCGGAGGTGCTGGTGGCCGGGGATCGCTTTGCCGTGACACGCCCAAGGCCGAGCTATGAAGACATGCTCGCCGCCGAGCGCCTGCCCGGCTGGCTTTAGCCAAGCAGTCCGTTGCCGGTTTGGCCGGACCAGAGGCGGACATGACGGAAAGTTAAGGTCTCCAATTCGCCCGTTTCAGTCCCCAAGTTAGACAAAACAACCCGCGTTTCTGCTACAGAGTGACGATGGCTCTAAAGTCCCGAACCAAGCCCGCCCCCATGGACTCCGCGGCGGATAGCGCGCTCGCGCGGCGCTTCGAACGGAAGGTGCGGCTGAGCTGGCTCGCGCTCCTTGCCGAGCGCGTGTGGGAAGCGCTGTTATGGCCGTTCATCGTGGCCTCGACCTTCCTGCTGATCTCCCTTGTGGACTTATGGAGCTTCGTGCCTCCGCTGGCGCATCGCCTTCTGCTCGGCGCCTTCGGCCTCGCCTTCATCGCCTCCTTCCTGCCGCTGTTTCGCATCGTTCTGCCGACGCGGCTTGAGGCGCTTAGGCGGCTCGAGCGTCACGCCGGGATCGAGCACCGTCCCGCGACGTCTTATGAAGATCGCCTCGGCGCCACGCCGCCGAAAGAGACCGTGGCGCTGTGGGCAGTGCATCGCGAGCGCCTCGCCAGGCTGATCGACAGGCTGAAGCCCGCCTGGCCCGCACCGCGCTCCGACCGCAACGATCCTTATGCCATCAGGGCGGCGCTGATGCTCGGCCTGGTCGCCGCCATCTTCGCAGCAGGGAGCGACGGCTGGAACCGCATGCGTGCCGCCTTCTCACCTGGAGCAAGCGGCGCGCCTTCGCTCATCAGGCTCGATGCCTGGGTGACACCGCCCGTCTATACCGGCATCGCCCCGATCGTGCTTGCCGACGGCAACGAGACCGTGGGCGCAGGAGCCGAGAGTTTCCGCGCTATGTCGGTGCCAGAGCGCAGTTCGTTGATCGTGCGTGCGCACGCGCCCCAGGGCGAGACGGTAAGCCTCACGACCGGCACGGACGATGGCTCGGAGGAGAAGATCGTCGAGCCCAAGGTCGGCGGCAGCGAAGGGCTGGTCGAATTCAATGTGGCCTTGACGGAACCGGTCAGCGCCGACGTCAAGATCGGCGGACGCACCGCGTCCAAATGGCGATTCGACCTGATCAAGGACGAGCTTCCCACCATCAGTCTCCTGGGAGATCCCAGCACCCTGCCGCGCGGGGCGCTGCGCCTCAATTACCGCGCCGACGACGATCACGGCGTGGCCAGCGCCGACGCCCGCTTCGTTCTGGCCGAGACCGGGAATGCCGCCATGCCCGAGTTTCCTCTCAAGGGTGAGGCCGCGAGTGCAAAGCCCGGGGACGCGGCAACCGCCGATCCCCTGCTGGCCCCGCCGGTCATGGCGCTGCAATTGCCGAAGGCCAACGCCAAGAAGGTTGAGGGCCGCGCCACGCAGGACCTGACCGCGCATCCCTGGGCCGGCCTCAATGTGCGCATGACGCTGGTCGCTCGCGACCAGGCCGGCCAGGAGGGTCTGAGTGGGCCTTACGAGTTCGTGTTGCCCGAGCGCCAATTCACCAAGCCTCTCGCCAAGGCCGTGGTCGAGCAGCGCAAGAAGCTGGTGCGCGAGCCGGGTGCGGCGGGAGAAGTGGCACGCGCAATCGACGGGCTGACGCTCGGCGATGAGAAGGTCATCGACGACAAGATCGTCTATCTCGGCTTGCGCAATTCCTATTGGCGTCTGCGCAACGACCAGTCGCGCGAAGGAATGGCGAGCGTCGTCGAGCAATTGTGGCAGGTGGCGCTACGTATCGAGGACGGCGATCTGCCCGAAGCCGAGCGTGAGCTCAAGGCGGCGCAGGATGCACTGCAGAAAGCGCTTCAGGAGAACGCATCAGCCGATGAGATCAAGGGCTTGGTCGACGAGTTGCGCTCGGCACTGTCGCGCTATCTCCAGGCGCTCGCCTCGAAGGCCGAAGAAAAGGGCAACATGCCGCCGCAACAGGGCGACAACGGCGACCAGATGCTGTCTCAGCAAGATCTCGATCAGATGCTGCAGAACATCCAGAATCTTGCCGAGTCCGGATCTAAGGATCTCGCCGAACGCATGCTGTCCGAACTCAAGGACATTCTCGAACGGATACAGACGGGCAATTTCGCCGATAGTGAGCAGCAGCAGCGCGCGAACCAGATGATGAATGATGTCAGCGAGATGATCTCCGAGCAGCAGCGGCTGCTCGACGACACATTCAGCGCTCAGCGCGAACAGGGCGGTAATGCCCCCGGCGATCAATTCGAAGTGAGCCCGCCCGGTCCGCCGATGGAGTTCGGCCAGGGTCTCGACATGGGGCAGTTCTTCGACATGCTGCGGGAAGGCCAGCAAGGCGGCAACAAGGGTCAGGGCCGCACCAGCCGCCAGAGCGCGCCGCCGCAATCAGGCCAGTTGGAACAAGGTCAGCAGACCGAGGGGACGCGCGGTGGCGATCCGGGCGAGTTCGGCGAGCTTGCCAAGCGCCAGCAGCAGCTGCGCGAGCAATTGCAGAGCCTGATCGACCGCCTGCGCCAGGAAGGCGCCGATGCGCCCGAGCAGATGGAAGGCGCGGGCGAGGCCATGGGCGATGCCGAGCAGGCGATCGGCGAGCGCCAGCTCGACCGCGCCACGCAGAATCAGAGCCTTGCTCTCGAACGGCTGCGCAAGGGAGCGCAGAACATGGCCGAACAGATGATGCAGAGCGGTGAAATGCAGGCAGGGCAAGGACCCGGAAGCGACGGACGCGATCCGTTAGGCCGTCCCGACCGCAGCAACCGGCCCGATCTCGGCCTGTCGGTAAAGGTGCCGGACCAGATCGACATTCAGCGCGCGCGCGAGGTTCTCGACGAGCTTCGCCGGCGGCTCGGCGACCCCTCGCGTCCCACCATCGAGCTTGATTATCTCGAGCGCCTGATCCGCTCATTCTGATAACTGCGTTGCGACTTCACCGATGAACGGCAGATCGCGGTAGCGGCCCGCAAGGTCCATGCCGTAGCCCACCACATAAACCGGCGGACAGAGAAAGCCGACAAAATCGGGCGTGATCTCGATCGCCCGCTTCACCTGCTTGTCGAGAAGGACGCAGGTCCGAACCGTGCGCGCGCCGCGGCTTTCGAGCAGCGCCTTAGCGAATGAGAGGGTGCGTCCCGAATCCAGGATGTCGTCGGCGATCACCGCATCGCGGCCCGCAAGCGGGATCTCGACGTCGTGTACGATTTCGACCTTGCCGCTCGAGCGCGTGTCGTCGCCGTAACTCGCAAGCTGCAGGAAATCGAGTTCCGGCCGTAGTTCTTGACCGCGCAGCGCCCGGACGAGGTCTTCGGCGAACCTAACGCTGCCCTTCAGCACGCCGACAATAACGAGATCGTCGAGGGGTAAGGCGGCAAGGTCGCGGGCGAGTTCATCGACCCTGGCGGCGATTTGCTCAGCGCTGAACAGCGGCTTGATCGCGGGAGCAGCAATATCGCCGGCCATGCCTACTCGGCCTTGGCGAAACGGACCTTGAGACTACGGACGTTACTGGGCGGCGAGGGGATTTGCCGGGTGAACGGCACTTCCTCGCCGGCATCGAGCTCGGTGTCGGTCAATTCAGCGGTGAATTCCGAGATTTCTTCACCCTGCTCGTCGCGAAGCGCGATGATCACGGTCGGTACGGTCACCGGCGAGGCGCCGACATTGCGCACATTGCCCTGAACCTCGAGCACGGGCTGGGTGCCGTCATTGGTCCAGCCGTAGCGCACGTCTTCAAAGGCAAGATCCTGCGTTCCGGTCGCCGTGTCCGAACCTCCAGGCAGGATCGAGACGAGCGTATCGCGGGCGAACAAGAACATACCGGCCAGCAGCGCCACGAGAAGGATAAGCGCGCCCCAACCGATGGTAAGCGGCGAGGCGGCGAAGCGTTTGCCCGGAGGACGCGGCGGTTTCTTTTCGCCCATAGCCTCGGCTACCAGGTCGGCATCGGCGAGTGCGGCTTCCGCAGCATCGGCCTCGGCAAGTGCCGCCTCGGTGCGCGTGGGGTCGGTCGCGGTAACCACTTGCGCGGCCGGCGCCTTCTTCCTGGTCAATCTCGCGAAAATACCCCCCCGCTTTTCGGGAGGCGGAGGCGGCATGGCCTCGGCATTGATCTCGGCCACCTGGGCCGCAAGACCTTCGTCGGTCTCGAAATCGGCATCAACCTGCTGTGATGGCTGTGTCCATTCGGACGGACGGGGCTCAGCTGCTGGCTGAGGCGGCGGCGGCGGGCTATACTCAGGCCTGGGAGGGGCCGTAGCCGGCGATGGTCTTGGCGGTGGCGCCTGCGGCAAGGGCGGTGGTGGCGCCTGATAAGGCGGCGAAGCTTGCGGTGGCGTGGCTTGGGGGGCAGGCCGTGGGGCAGCAAAGGGCGGCGTAACACCGGCCGTGACCGGCATGGCCTGCCAGACATGGGTGCACTTGCTGCAACGAACTTTGCGTCCCTCGGGCGGGAACACCGCCTTGGTTTCGTAGCGGGCCCCGCAAGCCGGACAGATAATCAACGTCGACATCGATACAGCCCTACTCCCCCACTAAGGCCACGGCGGGCCCACCGTTGCCCAATTCCATTGCTACCTAACCGGGAGTTCAGCATAAAGAGCTAGGCATCTGCAATCCTTAGATACTTAGGGCACACGGGTGATTCGCTTTGACAATGTCGGGCTGCGCTACGGCTCGGGCCCGGAAATCCTGCGCGATGTCACTTTTCAGGTGTTTCCGGGGTCTTTTCACTTTCTGACCGGGCCTTCGGGGGCCGGCAAGACGACGCTGTTGCGGCTGCTGTTCATGTCGCTCAAGCCGTCAAGGGGGCTCATTTTCCTGTTCGGCAAGAATGCCGGGGACCTGACCCCTGCCGCCAGGGCGGAATTGCGCCGCCGAATCGGCATGGTCTTTCAGGATTTCCGCCTGCTCGACCACCTCACCACCTGGGAGAATGTGGCTCTGCCCCTGCGCGTGATGGGCAAGAAGGAACAGGATTACAGCGAGGACGTGACCGACCTCATCCGCTGGGTCGGGCTCGGCGACCGCATCCATGCCTACCCTGAAATCCTCTCGGGTGGCGAGAAGCAGCGCGCGGCCATTGCGCGCGCCGTAATCGCGCGGCCCGAATTGCTGCTCGCCGACGAGCCCACGGGCAATGTCGATCAGGCCATCGGCAACCGCCTGCTGCGGCTCTTCGTCGAACTCAACCGGCTCGGCACGTCGGTGATCATCGCCACCCACGATCATGCCCTGATGGATCAACTCCCGGCGCCGCGCCTGATGCTCTATGACGGTCATCTCCAGACGAGGGCCGCGCGGTGACATTCCTGTCCGACATACGGGACTATCCCTGGACGAGCCTGCTGACCGGCATCCTGCCGGCACGGCTCGCCGGCCTCCTGCCCGCCCGTTACCAGACCAAGGAGGCGCAGATCGTGCCCTCGGCTTCGGTCGCGGGACACGCGCTCACCGTGGTCATCGCCATCATGACCTTTCTCGCCTGCCTCACTGCTGGCGCGGTCTACATGGTCAACCGGTCGGCGCAAGCCTGGGTCAACGACATCGCAAGCGAGATCACCGTCGAGCTCGATCCCGCCAACGCGGCCGACATCGACAAGAAGGTGACGCTCGTGTCGCTGTTCCTTGCCAAGCAAAAGGGGGTGTCGGAAGTGAAACCCCTTAGCGCCGAAGATTCCGCCAGATTGCTCGAACCTTGGCTCGGCCAAACGCCTGCGCTTTCAGCTTTACCCATACCGCGGTTGATCGCCGTCGAAATCGATCGCTCAAATCCACCCGATATCGGCGTGATCAAGCAGGCGCTTGCGCAAAACTTCGAGGGCGTCACGCTCGACGATCATCGCCGCTGGCAGTCGGAGATCAAGACACTGACCCGCTCCACCGCGCTTGGCGGCTTGTCAGTGCTCGCTCTCGTCGCTGCGGCCACCATCGCCATCATCGTGTCGGCAACGCGCAGCGCCATGGCGTCCAACCGCGAGATCATCGAGGTGCTGCATCTAGTCGGCGCCAATGAGCGCTTTATCGGCCGTGAGTTCGAGCGGCATTTTTTCGGACTTGGCGTGCGCGCCGGCCTGGTCGGCGTGGTGGCTGCCATCCTCGCCTTCCTGCTATTGCCAACTCTCATGCAACTGCTGGGCGGCGGCTTCGTCGCTGATGCCGAAGTGCGGCGGCTCGTCGGTCCCGGAAGGCTCGATTTCGCCGGTTACCTCATCCTGGTGCTGGTGCTGATCGTAGTGGCCGGGCTGTGCATGATCACCTCCCGTATCGGTGTGAATCGTGTCCTCAAGTCCTACGAATGAGCCCGTAGATCAGCGGGCTACAGATGTGGCCAAGTTGATTTCACGGGTGCGCGATTTTACCTATTCTTGCGCCGGCCCAAAGGCCCGGGAGTAGCAGGTGGTCGAGGAACTCGAGCAGCAGACGGAAAGACCGCGCCGGTTCAGCGGCTTCGCGGGCGGCGTGCGGCTCATTTTCGACGCCATGCTCGCGGCCGTTGTGCTGGTGGTGATCGGTTTTGTGATCTTCGCCGATAGCGTCGAACGCGAGGCGCACGAGCCGGCCACCAAAGCCGACGGCATTGTCGTGCTGACAGGCGGCGTTGCCCGCATCGACCATGCACTTAAACTGTTGGAACACGGCAAGGCGAAACGCGTCTTCATCACCGGCGTTTATCGCGGCACCACCGAGACTGAGCTGCGGAGGCTCGCCAGCGCCGGCGACCAGTATTTCACCTGCTGCGTGGATATCGACAAGGATGCCTTTAACACCATCGGTAACGCCGCCGAGACCAGCGAATGGGTGGCGCTGCACGGTTACAATTCAATCATCGTCGTCACCTCGAATTATCATATGCCCCGCACGCTCGCCGAGCTTGGACGGGTGATGCCGACGGTTGAGCTCATCCCCTACGCGGTGGTGGACAACAATTTGCAGCTTGAGCGCTGGTGGACCTATCCGGGCACGACCAAGGTCCTCCTCTCCGAGTATCTGAAATATCTGCCGGCACTCGGGCGACTTGGCGCCACGAAGGTGGTGCGCGCCATTTTCTCGGGTGAAACGGTCGCGCCCGAAGATCTGCCGCAGCCCTGATCTCCCGGATGATCCGTTCTCTCATCTTCAACATTCTGTTCTTCGTCACGACCACGCTGTTCGTGGTGATCGGCAGCCCGTTGCTGTTCGCCCCGCGAAGCTGGGCGATGTATGCGCTCGCCGTGCATGCACGCTTTGAGCTATGGCTGTTGCGGGTCATCGTCGGTACCAAGATCGAGGTGCGCGGAAAGGAGAAGCTGCCGAAGGGTCCATGTCTCGTCGCCGCCAAGCATCAATCGGCGTGGGAGACTTTCGCTCTCATCCCGCTGTTCCGTGACCCCGCCTTCCTCATGAAGCGGGAGTTGTTCTGGATCCCCTTCCACGGCTGGTTCTCGCATAAATTCCGCATGATCCCGGTCGATCGTGACAAGGGGCCTTCGGCGCTAAGAAGCATGCTGCGCGAAGCCAAGACGCGCATCGCGGATGGGCGGGAGATCATCATCTTCCCCGAAGGCACGCGACGCGCGCCGGGAGCACCGCCCGACTACAAGACAGGCGTGATCCTGCTTTACGATGCGCTTAATGTTCCTTGCGTGCCAGTCGCCCTCAATTCCGGTGTGTACTGGCCGCGGCGCTATCCGCGTCGCCATCCCGGCACGATCGTGGTCGAATTTCTCGATCCCATTCCGCCCGGCCTGCCCAAGGCCGAATTCCTGAGCCGGCTGCAAGAAGCGATCGAGACCGCCTCCGACCGCCTCTTTTTGGAAGCCAAGGCGGGGGAACCAGGCGCGTTAACCAAGCGTTAAGAGCTCTAAGTTCATCATTTGTTCCAGGAGAGATTCGAGCCTGACGGACTGTCTTGAATTCGTCATCCCTCCACCCATTTAGAGTCTTGGTTAAAGCGGACGGGTTCCATGCGGATAAGTAAAGTCGAGTTTGGTGAGAGTGGTCCAGCCGAGGAAGCGGCTTTGGTCTGCGCCGAGTCTGCCTTCTCACAGGCCTTCCATTATTGGCGTGGCACCTCGGGCAAGCGCTATCTGCATAGCGTCTACACGCTGATCGGCTGCCCGGCGTTGCCTAAGGCGAACTACATCCTGGTTCGCCGCTACGCTAATGGCAGCCGCGTGGCTTTGGCCTTCGGCCAGACCAAGGATGAGGCCATCTCACTCAATCTGGCGCATCTGCGTTATCAAGGCGCGAAATGCGGCGCGAATGAAGTGCATCTGCACCTCCTGGCTGAGACGCCGGAGGAGCGCGCCCTGGTCGAGGATGACCTGACCGCGGCGCATTGCCGTCGCTTCGTCATCGCTGACGCCGCTTAGCGACCCTCATACAATTGTTGAATTCGTTATGGCCGGCTTGTCCCGGTCATTTTCATCATACCGGCGAAAGCAGGTATTAGCGCCGGGACAGTTGCTCGAGCCGCTGCTGCATGGCCGTGAGCTCGTCTTTCAGCGCGGCGATCTCGTCTTGGCTCGGCTTGGCGCTGCCAATCGCTTTTGTGTCGCCCGGCTCGTCTGTCTTGGCGCCTTGGTTGTTGCCTTCTCCCTTGGGGAAAGGACTGAACAGGCCGAGGGCGCGCTCGAAGGCGGCGAAATTCTTGCGCACCTGCTCCTGCATCATCTCGAAGGCGGCGGTGCCGAAGGTGCTGGCGAAACGGCGGCGATATTCTTCCTGCTGGCGCGTCAGCGAATCGAGGCTGAACTCGAGATAGCTCGGTACAAGTTTTTGCATGCTGTCGCCATAGAAGCGGATGAGCTGGCGCAAGAAACCGATAGGCAGGAGGTTGGTGCCCCGGCTCTCCTGCTCGACGATGATCTGGGTCAGCACCGCATGGGTCAAATCTTCGCCGGTCTTGGCGTCGTAGACCACAAAATCGCGGTTCCCCCGCACCATTTCGGCGAGGTCCTCGAGCGTCACATAGGTGCTGGTATCGGTATTGTAGAGCCTGCGGTTCGCGTATTTCTTGATAATGACCGGCCGGCTATCCTGTCCCGCGTCCCTTGCCACTCGCTCGCTCCTAAAGCCTTGGTATCAAAGCCCAAGGCTATTACATCCCGCAACTGCGAAATCAGTAGCACGATCTTTGTGCAAAGCACCAGAGGCTTTGCCAAAAGGCTTAATGGGGGGCGGCAAGGCTTAGGCTTTCCCCCTGTGACACACTAGGTTATGTACCTGTTCCCTTCCCTGAGGCCTTGGGTATTCGGAGAGCTGAAGTATGAAAGACGAGGATGTTGTCATCGTCGGCGCGGCGCGGACGCCGGTCGGTTCCTTCAACGGCGCGCTGTCGAGCGTACCGGCGCATACGCTGGGCGAAGTCGCCATCAAGGCGGCGCTCGAGCGGGCCAAGGTCGATCCCGCCGATGTCGATGAAGTCATCATGGGCCAGGTCCTGACCGCGGGCCAGGGACAGAACCCGGCGCGGCAGGCGGCGATCGCCGCCGGCATTCCCAAAGAGTCGACAGCCTGGGGCGTGAACCAGGTGTGCGGTTCGGGCTTGCGCGCGGTAGCACTCGGCGCGCAGCAGATCGCTACGGGCGACGCCAGCATCGTCGTGGCCGGCGGTCAGGAGAATATGAGCCTCGCCCCGCATGTCGCGCATCTTCGCAACGGGCAGAAGATGGGCGCGGTCGAATTCGTCGACTCGATGATCAAGGACGGTTTGTGGGAGATCTTCAACGGCTACCACATGGGCAACACCGCCGAGAACGTCGCCAAGCAATGGCAGATCACCCGCGAGGAGCAGGACAAATTCGCCACCGCTTCGCAGAACAAGGCGGAAGCGGCCAAGAAGGCCGGCAAGTTCAAGGACGAAATCGTGCCGGTCACGATCAAGACGCGCAAAGGCGAAACGGTGGTGGCCGAGGACGAATATATCCGCGAAGGCGCCAAGGTCGAAGACGCGGCCAAGCTCAGGCCCGCCTTCGACAAGGAAGGCACCGTTACCGCCGGCAACGCCTCGGGCCTCAATGATGGCGCCGCCGCAATGGTGCTGATGTCCGCCAAGGAAGCCAAGAAGCGCGGGCTGAAGCCGCTTGCGCGCATCGCCTCATGGGCCACTTCGGGCGTCGATCCCAAGATCATGGGATCAGGCCCGATCCCCGCGTCGCGCAAGGCGCTGGAAAAGGCCGGCTGGAAGCTTGGCGATCTCGATCTAATCGAGGCCAACGAGGCCTTCGCCGCGCAGGCGCTCGCCGTCAACAAGGATCTCGGCTGGGACGCCGGCAAGGTCAACGTCAATGGCGGCGCCATCGCCATCGGCCATCCGATCGGCGCGTCCGGCGCGCGCATTCTCACCACTTTGTTGCATGAGATGCAGCGGAGCGACGCCAAGAAGGGCCTCGCCACATTGTGCATCGGCGGCGGCATGGGCATCGCCATGTGCGTCGAGCGGGAATAGTCGAAACGCAGGAATTACACGCAATTCAGCAAGGCGCCATCAAGAGCGCCCTTAACGGGAGGTTACCATGGGACGGGTGGCTCTGGTCACGGGGGGAACGCGCGGCATCGGCGCCGCGATCTGCAAGGCATTGCAAAAGGCAGGCTACAACGTCGCCGCCAATTACGGCGGTAATGACGACGCCGCGCAAGCCTTCAAGAAGGAAACCAAGATCCCGGTATTCAAATGGGACGTGGGCGACTACGTCGCCTGCAACGAGGGCATCGTCGCGGTCGAGAACGAGGTCGGCCCGATCGAGGTGCTGGTCAACAATGCCGGCATCTCGCGCGACGCCATGCTGCAGAAGATGACGCACGGGCAATGGTCGGAAGTGATCCGCACCAATCTCGATTCGCTATTCAACATGACGCGCCCCGTCATCAACAATATGCGCGAGCGAGGCTTTGGCCGCATCGTCAACATCTCCTCGATCAACGGGCAGAAGGGCCAGCTCGGGCTGGTCAACTACTGCGCGGCCAAATCCGGCGTGATCGGTTTCACTCGGGCGCTGGCGCTGGAGAGTGCGCGCAAGGGCATTACCGTGAACGCCATCGCGCCGGGCTATGTCGCAACCGACCTGCTCGCCGGCGTCTCGGAAGATGTGATGAAGGCGATCGTGGGGCAGATTCCGGTTGGGAGACTCGGCGAGGCCGACGAGGTGGCGCGCTGCGTGGTGTTCCTCGCCGCCGACGAGGCGGCCTGGATCACCGGCTCGACGCTCACCATCAATGGCGGCCAGTTCATGGATTGAGGCCTAGGGCTCGAAGCCCTGAGGCGCCAATTCGAAGCCGGAAAATTCGAAGCCGGGCGCCACGGTGCAACCCACCAGCGTCCAGGCGCCGAGGCTCTTAGCGCTCTGCCAGGCATGGGCTGGGACCGCGGCATGGGGCACTTCGCCATGCGGCCAATCGGGTCCTAGACGGCACTCGATGCGTGCCTCGCCATCCTTCATTTCGAGCAGCAACGGCGCGCCGCCGTGCCAATGCCACAGCTCGACGGCATCGACTCTATGCCAGTGGGAGACTTCACCTGCCTTCAGCAGGAACAGGATCGCGGTCGAGTGCGCCCGGCCATCATGTCCCGATGCGTCACGGAACATCTCGCGGAACCAGCCGCCCTCCGGATGCGGCGCGAGCTTGAACAGCGCGATGATGTCATCGCCAGTGAGAGCCGGAACGGACATGTCAGAACCGGTCCTTGCGACGGCGAATCTCGCCAAAGATATCCTGCAAAGGCCGCCCTTCCATGCCGAGGCGTTTCTGAATGGCAGGACTCGACGGACGCAGGAAGGGGTTGGTATCAAGTTCCTGTGCGACGGTCGTGGGGAGCGCCGGCTCGCCACGATCGGCGAGCTTCGCCACCTCGGCGGCGCGGGCGCGCAGCGCGTCGTTCTCCGGCTCGACGGTGAGGGCAAAACGGCAATTGGCGTCGGTATATTCGTGACCGCAATAGAGATTGGTTTCGGGCGGCAGCGCGGCTAGTTTCTGCAACGATGACCACATGGTCTTGGCGTCACCCTCGAGCAGACGCCCGCAGCCGACCGAGAACAGCGTGTCGCCGACAAATACGAGATCATTGTCGGGGAAATGATAACTGACATGGCCCCGCGTATGACCCGGCGTTTCGATCACGCG
The DNA here is from genome assembly GCA_016869535.1 of Alphaproteobacteria bacterium. Taxonomy (GTDB): domain Bacteria; phylum Pseudomonadota; class Alphaproteobacteria; order Rhizobiales; family Methyloligellaceae; genus Methyloceanibacter. The sequence goes on from VGDX01000003.1 coordinate 79,026, forward strand.
CGCCTTGGCGCCGCCGACCTCGATCGTGTCGCCTTCGCTCACCTTGACGTCGATGCCGGGAATGGAGTGAGCCTCCTTGGCCGGACCGATGATGGTGCAGCCGGTGGCGCGCTTGACGGCGGTATTGCCGGCAGTGTGGTCCTGGTGATGATGGGTGGTGAGGATATGGCTGAGCTTCCACCCCTTCTCGTGCAGAGCGGCCAGTAACTCATCGGCATCCGGCGCATCGATGGCGGCCGTGGAGCCGCTCGCCGGATCGTGCACTAGCACGCCGTAATTGTCGCTGCGGGTGGGAAACTGGTGCACTTCGAGACGGGTCATGCTGTAAGCCTAGCATCCTGGACCGACAGATAGAACGGTCAGTTCTCTGGCTTCTTACACTAGGATGCGCTCATGCATCTCGACGTTATCGATATCAAGGATTTCTACACGAGGCCGCTGGGGCAAGTGGTGCGGCGACTGCTCGGCGCCCGCATCCGGGCACGCTGGAGCGACATCAAAGGCTGCCGCACTTTCGGGCTCGGCTTCGCCACGCCCTATCTCGGCGCCTTCCGGGGACAGGCCGAGCCTCTGGGCGCGTTGATGCCCGCCAATCTCGGCGCCATCACCTGGCCCGACCAGGGGCAGAGCCTGAGCGTGCTGGTCGATGAAACCGATCTGCCGCTGATCGACGAGATCGCCGACCGCATTCTCCTCGTGCACATGCTGGAATGGTCAGAGAAATCGCGCGCGCTGTTGCGCGAGATATGGCGGGTGCTGTCGCCGAACGGACTGTTGCTGTTGGTTGTGCCTAACCGGCGGGGCCTGTGGGCACGGGTCGATACCACGCCGTTCGGCTATGGCAGCCCGTTCAGCCGCTCACAGCTTGCCAAGCTGCTCAAGGAGGCGATGTTCTCGCCCGAAGAGTGGCAATACGCGCTCTACATGCCGCCCTTCAATTGGCGGGTGCTGCTGCGCTGGCCGCTGTTCTGGGAACGGCTAGGCCTCGTGCTGTGGCCGACCTTCTCCGGCGTGATCATGGTCGAGGCGACGAAGCAGGTTTATGCCGCGGTGCCGGTGCGCGAGGTGAAAGCCCGCCGCCGCATCGTCCCTGTCCCTGCCGGCGTCACACCGCGACGCGGGAGCCTAGCGCGACAATAGGAACACGGCCTGCTCGCCGAACAGGTTCTGGGCGAAAAGCGGCATGGAGACGTCGAGCTTGCTGCCCGAGGCGTTGAGCGTCACCGCGCGCTCCACCTTGGCGCCCATATCTTTGCACAGGCCGAGGAAGTCCTTGATGGTGCAGAGATGGATGTTCGGCGTCGAGTACCAGCGTTCCGGCAGATTGTCGGTCTTAGGCATCTTGCCACCGAACATGAGCTGCGCGCGCACGCGCCAATGGCCGAAATTCGGGAAGGACACTACGGCGCGCTTGCCGATGCGCAACAGCTGCTCAAGCACGTCACGCGGATTGTAGGTCGCCTGGATGGTCTGTGAGAGGATGGCGTAGTCGAAGGCAAGATCCGGGTAATGCACGAGATCGGTGTCGGCATCGCCCTGGATCACCGCCAATCCTTGCGCCACGCAATTGTTCACGCCCGCCTGGCTCAGCTCGATGCCGCGCCCGTCAACGCCGCGCTTCTCGGCGAGAAGGCGCAGAAGCGTGCCGTCGCCGCAGCCGATATCGAGCACGCGCGCGCCCGGCGTGACCATCTCGGCGATGAGCAAGAGATCGACACGCGCCGTATTGGACGGCCGAATATTGCTTGAAGGCGCGTTGAGGTTCACGGCAGCCATCCTTGCGTGTCGATCCCCCGCTTGGCCGCAGCGGCGCCAAGGAAGCCGCGAATGGTATCGAACAGCTCCGGCTCGTGCAGCAAAAACGAGTCATGACCATTGTCGGTCTTTAGTTCGACGAAGCTGACATTAGCCGCGACCGCGTTCAGCGCATGCACGACCTCGCGGCTTTCTTCGGTCGGGAACAGCCAGTCAGAAGTGAACGACACGAGGCAGAAACGCGTCTTGGTGCCGGCAAAGGCATTGGCGAGCACGTCGCCATGATCCGCCGCGATGTCGAAATAATCCATGGCGCGGGTGATGTAGAGATAGGAATTGGCGTCGAAGCGGTCGACGAAGCTCAAGCCCTGATGGCGCAGATAGCTCTCCACCTGGAAGTCGGCGTCGAAGCCGAAGGTGACCTTCTCGCGATCCTGGAGATTGCGGCCAAACTTATTATGCAGGGCATCGTCCGACATGTAGGTGATATGCGCCGCCATGCGCGCCACCGCCAAGCCTTTGCGCGGACTCTTGCCCTCTTCGAGATAACGGCCCTGACACCAATCGGGATCGGCCATCACCGCCTGGCGGCCGACCTCGTGAAAGGCGATGTTCTGCGATGAGTGGCGCGCCGAGCATGCGATCGGCACTGCGGAGAACACGCGGTCCTTGTAGCTCGCCGCCCATTCCAGCACCTGCATGCCGCCCATCGAGCCGCCCAGCACGGAAAGCACCACCGGCACGCCGAGATGGTCGAGCAGCCGCGCCTGCGCGCGGACCATGTCGCGGATGGTGATGACCGGAAAGTCCGGACCGTAAGGGCGGCCTGTCGCCGGGTTGATCGAGCTTGGCCCGGTCGAACCCATGCAGCCGCCAATGACATTGGGGCAGAGCACGAAGTACCGATTGGTATCGATCGGCTTGCCGGGACCGACCATGGTCTCCCACCAGCCGGGCTTGCCGGTGACGGGGTGGATGTTGGCGACATGCTGATCCCCGGTCAGGGCATGGCAGATCAGGATCAGGTTCGATTTGTCGGCGTTGAGCGTGCCGTAGGTCTGATAGGCAATGGAGAAGGGCGCGAGCTTGGTCCCGCAGTCGAGCTCGAGCGGCTCGTGCGCCGGGAAATGTACGACCTTGCTTTGCGGATTGGCGATCTGCTCAAGCCGCTTGTAGTCGGCCAGGCCTTCCGCCGCTCGTGTTTCGCTCATCGTCTTACTCACCCGGGCCTGCATAACCCAAAATCCACAATTCGGCGTTAGCTAGGAGCTTGCGGTCTAAAGTCAATCTTTTCTTTGCCTTGGCTGCTGGAATGGCCCTATGAGAGGCCTTCCGCGAGCAACGCCGTTAAGGAGTAGAAAGATGGCCAAGCGTGGGCCGGCCCCGCGTCAAGGCATTCTCGACATCGTGCCCTATGTGCCGGGCACGAGCGCGCTCCCCGGCGCGCGCGCGGTGATCAAGCTATCCTCCAACGAGACGCCTTTCGGCCCCTCGCCGCGCGCGATCGAGGCCTATCTTGCCGCGGTCGCGACTTTATCACGCTACCCTGACGGTTCGGCGCGGCCTCTGCGCGAAGCACTCGCCAAGTTCTACGGGCTCGATCCGGCGCGCATCGTGTGCGGCGCGGGCTCGGATGAGCTTCTGAACCTGCTCGCTTGCGCCTATCTCGGCCCCGGTGAGGAAGCGATCTACACCGAGCACGGTTTCCTGGTGTACCGCATCGCCATCCTGGCGCGGGGCGCGACACCGGTTGTCGCGCCGGAGAATGATCTCACCGCCGATGTCGACGCCATCCTCGCGCGGGTGACGGCGAAGACGCGCCTCGTCTTCATCGCCAATCCCAACAATCCGACCGGGACCTATCTCTCTTTCGACGAGGTGAAGCGATTGCGCGCCGGACTTCCTGACGACGTGCTGCTCGTGCTCGACGCGGCCTATGCGGAATATGTCCGCCGTAACGACTACGAGGCCGGTATCGAACTGGTCGCCACCACGCACAATACGGTGATGACGCGCACCTTCTCCAAGATCTATGGGTTGGCCTCATTGCGTCTCGGCTGGGCCTATTGCCCGCCGGATGTGGCCGATGCGCTGAACCGTATCAGAGGTCCGTTCAATGTGTCTGGTCCGGCCATCGCCGCGGGCATCGCCGCGCTTGCCGATCAGGCGCATGTGCAGCGCGGGGCGGAGCATAACGAGACATGGCGCGCGCGCATGGCAGAGACCCTTGCCGGCATCGGCCTTGGCGTGACGCCGAGCGCCGCGAATTTTCTGCTGCTGCATTTCGCGAAAGGCAATAGCAAGTCCGCAACCGAAGCCAACACATTCCTGCATGGCCGCGGCATCATCCTGCGCCGGGTTGAGGAATACGGCTTTCCGCATGCGCTGCGCATGACTGTCGGCACCGAGGACGATAACGTGGCCGTGCTCGACGCGCTCACCGCCTTCATGGGCGCCAATGGCTCGACGCGCGCATGACCAAGCCTCTGTTCGATACACTCGCCATTATCGGGCCGGGCCTGATCGGCTCATCGATTGCCCGTGCCGCCCGCGCGCAAGGCGCCGTGCGCACGATCGTGGCGACCGCGCGCTCGCCCGAGACGCGCAAGCGCGTCGTCGAACTGGGGTTTGCCGACACGGTTACGGAGACCAACGCCGAGGCAGTTGAAGGCGCCGATCTTGTCATCGCCTGCGTCCCGGTCGGCGTCTGCGGCGGCGTCGCCAAGGAAATCGGCCCGCATCTCAAGCCTGGCGCCATCGTCTCGGACGTGGGCTCGGTCAAAGGCTCGGTGGTGCGCGACATGGGCCCGCATCTGCCAAAGACGGCTCATTTCGTGCCGGCCCATCCGGTGGCCGGCACCGAACATTCCGGTCCCGATGCCGGATTCGCCGAATTGTTCGAAAATCGCTGGTGCATCCTGACGCCGCCCGAAGGCGCCGACCAAGAAGCGGTGGAGAAGCTCGCGGCGTTCTGGCGGTTGCTCGGCGCCAAGGTCGAAATCATGACGCCCGCCCATCATGACCTTGTGCTCGCCGTCACCAGTCATTTGCCGCATCTGATCGCTTACACCATCGTCGGCACCGCCGATGAACTCGGATCGGTGACGCGCTCGGAAGTCCTGAAATTCTCCGCCGGCGGGTTTCGTGATTTCACCCGCATCGCGGCCTCGGATCCCGTGATGTGGCGCGACGTGTTCCTCAACAACAAGGAGGCGGTGCTGGAGATGCTCGGCCGCTTCAACGAGGATGTGTCGGCGCTGACCAAGGCGATCAGGCGGGGCGACGGCGAGGCGCTCACCGAGCATTTCACCCGTACCCGCGCCATCCGCCGCGGCGTCATCGAGGCGGGACAGGATACAGACGCGCCCGATTTCGGCCGACCGCATGGGCATGACGACTGAAAACGCCGACCTCTGGGTGTTCGCCTACGGTTCACTGATGTGGCAACCGGGCTTCGAATATGCCGAGCGGTTGCCGGCGGCCGTGGTCGGCGCGCACAGGGCGCTCTGCATCTACTCCTTTCATCACCGCGGCACCACCGAACGACCGGGCCTCGTGCTCGGCCTCGATGAAGGCGGCGCCTGCCGGGGCATCGTCTACCGGATAGAGCAGACACGGTGCGACGCCACGCTCACTTATCTGCGCGCGCGAGAGCAGGTCACTGACGTCTACGTGGAGACCACCAAGCCTGTGAGCCTGCTCGACGGCTCGGGGCAAGAACTCGAGGCGATCTGCTACATGGCGGACCGCAGTCATCCGCAATATGCGGGACGGCTTTCCCTCGATAAGCAGGCCGAACTCGTGTTGTCGGCTTCAGGCCTGTCGGGGACCAATATCGATTATGTGCTGAATACAGTGCGCCACCTGGAAGAGGCGGGCGTGCACGATGCCCCGCTCGCCGCGTTGGCTTCGCGGCTCAGGAGCCCGCAGAGGCCTAAGCCTCTTCCTTGATGACGATGATCTGGCGACCCTTATAGCGGCCGGATTTCAGGTCGATATGATGCGGGCGGCGAAGCTCGCCCGAATCCTTGTCTTCGACATAAGTTGGCGCGCTTAATTTGTCGTGGCTTCGACGGTTGCCGCGCTTCATGCGCGAGGTTTTTCTTTTAGGTACTGCCATCGGTGTAAATCCTGTCTATGCCGGCGCTCATCCGGCTTTCGTGCCGGCCCTTATAGGGGCAATCCTTGGCCCTGGCCAGAGGCCTGAAACGCGACAATTTCAGCGCTGTGGCGGCGCCACGCAATCGGCGCGCGTGGCGATATAAGGCAGCCGGCGCTCTACTGCGTTGGCGAGCCGGAGCATCCTCGCATTCGGCTTTGCCGGATTGCGGGTGCGTGGACTCGGCAGGGTGACGGCAAGCAGCACCGCCTCGCGGCGGGTGAGCTTAGAGGCGCTCTTTTTGAAATAATGCCGGCTCGCGGCTTCAGCGCCGAAAATGCCGGGACCGAATTGCGCGATATTGAGATAGACCTCCATCACGCGCTCCTTCGGCCAGACGATGGTCAAGAGATAAGCGAGCGGCGCTTCGATGACTTTGCGCACATAGCTACGCCGGTTCCACATATAGAGGTTCTTGGCCGTCTGCATGGGAATGGTGCTCGCGCCACGAAACCCGGCCAAGCCGCCGCCTTCGTCGATCGCCTCTTTCACCGCGCTCCAGTCGACGCCCCAATGCAGGCAGAAGCGGCCATCCTCCGCGGCGATCACCGCCAGAGGAAGATTGCGCGATATGTCTTGGAGCGGCACCCATTGCTGCTGCACACTGGCGCCACGCAATTTGTTGATGGCGATGACGCTGGTGATCGGGGGATTGACGTAGCGGAAGACGACGATGGAAAGGAGCACTGAAGCGGCAGCGATAAGCACGATAAAGACGAGCCACCGAAGCCAAGGCGTTCGTTTACGGGAACCTTTGACGCCCCGGCGCATGCTGAAAACCGCTTGATTTGCCATGAATCGGCTTTGTACCTCCCGGTTGCCGCATCGAGCAACGCCGTATTAGGCTGATGCTTACCGCCCGTTTCGTGGCAGATCCGTCCCTCTGTCCTTGTTCTCTCATGAATTTTGCCAAAGAACTCGAACGCGTGGCCTTAATCGTCGAGCGGCGGCTCGAGACCCTGCTCGCCAGCAGCGCCGGTACGCCGACCAGTCTCGATGAGGCCATGCGCTATGCCGTGCTCGGCGGCGGCAAGCGCATCCGGCCGTTCCTGCTCATAGAGTCGGGGCGGTTGTTCGATGTCGATGAAAGACACTCCCTCGACGCGGCTTGCGCACTTGAATGCGTGCATTGCTATTCGCTGGTGCATGACGACCTGCCCGCCATGGACGACGATGATGTGCGGCGTGGACGCCCGGCTTTGCATATCGCCTACGATGAGGCGACGGCCATTCTGGCGGGCGATGCCCTACTCACGCTCGCTTTCGAAATTTTGAGTTCGCCGGCAACGCATGAGGATCCGGGTATTCGCGCCGAGTTGGTGTTCAATCTCGCCAAGTCTGCCGGCTGGCGCGGCATGGCGCTCGGCCAGGCCATCGATCTCGACGCCGAGCGTCAGGATTTGCATGAAGAGGGCGTGGCGAGGATGCAGGCGCTCAAGACCGGCGCTCTGTTCTGTTTTGCGTGTGAAGCCGGCGCCATTCTGGGCCGGGCGAAAGCTTCGGACCGCGAAAAGCTGCGGGCCTATGCCATGGCGCTCGGGCAGGCCTTCCAGCTCGCCGACGATCTCCTCGATGCGCAGGGCGACGCCGAGGCTATCGGCAAGGCCGTGGCCAAGGATGCGGATCAGGGCAAGGCAACACTGGTTGGACTGCTTGGCGTGGAAGGCGCGAAAGCCCGGCTTGCCGCTTTGGTGGCCGAGGCGGAAAATGCGCTCGCGCCTTTCGGTCCCAAGGCGTCAACACTCATCGAAACTGCCCGCTTCATCGCCGAACGGCGCATCTGAGGACACAGCATGGCTAAACCGCGCAACCGAACTCCCCACTTTTTCTCGCGGTTACCGCGTCCGTTGCAGGCGCATTGGCGGCTCTTCATCTCCGCTCTGCTCTGCGTCCTGATCGTGATCCTGCTTCCGGATGACTACCGGCCGGTATCGCGACTCCTTATCGGCTGGGACGTCGGCGTGGCTCTCTATCTCACCCTGGCCTTCATCATGATCGCCCGCTCCGATACGAGGCATATACGCCGTCACGCCGCGCTGGAGGACGAAGGGAGTTATGCCGTGCCGGTGCTGACCGTGATCGCCGCGATGGCGAGCCTTGGCGCCATCGTGTTCTGGCTGCGCACGGCAAGCGAAGCGCAAGCCGATCAGCCGTCAATCCTCGCTTTGCTGTTCGGCACCACGGTGCTGTCATGGATTTTCATCCACGTCATCTTCGCGCTGCGTTACGCGCATGAGTTCTACGCCGAACATCGCGGTGAAGGCGGCGGGTTACGCTTTCCCGGATGCAAACATCCCGATTACTGGGATTTTCTCTATTTGGCCTTCAGTATCGGCACGGCGTCGGCGGTGTCCGATGTGCAGGTGACATCGAGGACCATCCGCAAGACGGTATGGGCCCACGGCGCCGTGTCCTTCATCTTCAACGTGACGTTGATCGCGCTGACCGTCAGCATCGCCGCTGACGCCGTCAAGACGAACTAGGTTTGCGCTACTCCGCGGCGGTGCGGCCGATCGTGCCCTTGCCATAGCGGCGCTCGATATAGTCGAGCACCATCTGCTTGAATTCGGCCGCGGCACCGGGGCCGCGCAAGGTCGCCGTCTTCTTGCCGTCGATGAACACCGGCGCCGCCGGCGCTTCGCCCGTGCCGGGCAGGGAGATGCCGATATCGGCGTGCTTCGATTCGCCAGGCCCATTGACGATACAACCCATCACCGCGACGGTGAGATTCTCAACGCCCGGATAACGGCGCTTCCACTCCGGCATCTCGGCGCGGATGAAATCCTGGATGTCGCGGGCAAGCTCCTGGAAGGTGGTGGAGGTGGTACGCCCGCAGCCGGGACAGGCGGCGACCAGCGGCACGAAATTGCGGAAGCCCATGCTTTGCAGCAGTTCCTGCGCCACCTTCACTTCGAGCGTGCGGTCGCCCTGAGGCTCGGGCGTCAGCGAGATGCGGACGGTATCGCCGATACCCTGCTGTAGCAGCACGCCGAGCGCGGCGGACGAGGCGACGATACCCTTGGACCCCATGCCGGCTTCGGTCAGACCGAGATGCAGCGCAAGCTCGGAACGGGCGGCAAGCATCTGGTAGACCGCGATCAGATCCTGCACGGCGCTGACCTTGGCCGAGAGGATGATGCGGTCGGCTCCCAGCCCGAGTTCCATGGCGCGTGCGGCGCTGAGCAAAGCCGATTGCACGATCGCCTCATGCATTACCTGGCGCGCATCCCTGGGTTCGGGCAGGCGCGCATTCTCATCCATCAGCCGCGTCAGCAAATCCTGGTCGAGGCTGCCCCAGTTCACGCCGATGCGGATCGCCTTGCCGTTCTTCAGAGCGATGTCGATGATCTCAGCGAAATGCTTGTCGCGCTTGTCCTTGAAGCCGACATTACCGGGATTGATGCGATATTTGGCGAGCGCCTCAGCGCAGGCCGGATACGCGGCGAGAAGCGTGTGGCCGTTATAATGGAAATCGCCGATCAGCGGCGTCGCGACGCCCTGATTGTCGAGCCGCTCACGAATATGCGGAACGGCGGCGGCGGCCTCGGCGCGATCCACGGTGATGCGCACGATCTCAGACCCGGCGCGGGCCAAGGCCGCGACCTGGGCGACGGTCGCTTCCACATCGGCGGTGTCGGTATTGGTCATTGACTGCACGACGATGGGTGCATCGCCGCCGATGACGACGTTGCCGACCTTGACCGCAATTGTTGGCTTCCGCGCGGAAAGGCTCATGGCGTGAGGATACAACATATTTGCCAGGCCCGCGCCAGCAGCCCAGCCTTAGACCCCTGATTTGGCAGTCTTTCCGGCTCTTTTCCGGATGACGAGCACCCTATCGGCGAGGAGCGCGGCAGACGCCACGCCCGCCGCCGCCATCAGCGCCGTCGCCGGGTCGGCCGTGCGGTCAAGCGTCAGTCCTTGCGCCGTTTCGATGATGATGGCGAAGGGCAGCATTACTGCCGCGACCGTCATCGGCTTGGGATAGGCGATGCAGAACAGAGTCGTTGCCGTGAAGAAGATCAGAAAATGCTCGATCAGCCAGTGCAGTCCCGTGCGGACCTGCCAGTCGACGGGGGAGAGCGCGGCGTAGGCGATGCCCAAGACGAGCACCGCCCCCGCGAGCGCGAACCATCGCGATCCGCTCAACTCGACAGCGCCGAGGTCAGCACCCCGACATTGTAGCGGAACATGTCGAGATAGGTCGGCGCTGGACCATCCGCCTTCGACAACGCATCGGAATAGAGCGTGCCGCCGATCTTGGCGCCGGTCTCTCGCGCGATCTGATCGAGCAGGCGGCGGTCGGTGATGTTCTCGAGAAACACCGCCGGGATACGCTCTTCCTTGATCTGGCGGATGATCTTGGCCACGTCCTGCGCCGACGCCTCGCTCTCGGTGCTCACGCCTTCCGGCGCGACGATCTCGAGCCCGTAAGCCTTGCCGAAATAGCCGAAAGCGTCATGGCTGGTGATGATCTTGCGCCGCGCTTCCGGCAGTGCAGAAAGCGCCGTCCTCACCGCCGCGTCTTCCTCAGCGATGGCATCGAGATATTTCGTGGCGTTGGCCTCGTAGACTGATTTCCCGTCCGGGTCGGCGGCAATCAGGGCGTCGCGGATATTGGCGACGTAAATCTTGCCGTTTTTGAGATTCTGCCAGGCATGAGGATCGGGGATCTCATTTTCTTCCTCCTCGTCTTCTTCTTCATCGTCGTCATTGTGAGTCTTGGCGTGGTCCGCATGATCGGCGTGCTCCTCGCCGTGATGGTGATGGCCCTCCTCCATGACGATCGGTTTGACCCCGTCGCTCGCCGTCACGAGTCGGCCCTTGAAGCCCGACGCCTCGGTCAGCCGGTCGAGCCAGCCCTCGAAGCCTAGGCCGTTGACGAAGAAGACATCGGCGGAAGCGAGCATCTTGGCATCGGCCGGCGTCGGCGTGAACACATGCGCATCGCCATCGGGGCCCACCAGGGTCACGACCTCGACGCGGTCGCCGCCCACTTCTCTGACCATGTCGCCGAGAATGCTGAACGAGGCCACAGTCTTGATCTTGTCGGCTGCGCCGGCATTTCCGGCGAGACCGAGCAGCACTGCGAGAGCGAGGCACGCTTGCGCTAGAACACGATGTTTCATGGGACGACTCCTTGAATGTCAGGCCTCCAGGTGCTTGCGCGGCATGAACCCCCAGATGAGGCCGCCTTTCACGCCCACCAGCACCGACAGGAGATAGAAAACGCCACAGATGAGAATGATCGTGGGGCCGGTCGGCAGATTGGCGTAATAGGAGATCAGCAAGCCGGCCACGCTCGCGGCAAACGCCATGGCCATGGCGACCAGGATCATACCCGACACGTCGTTTGACCAGAAGCGCGCGGCGACCGCCGGCAGCAGCATGATGCCGACCGCCATCAAGGTACCGAGCGCCTGAAAGCCGGCCACCAGATTGAGCACCACCAGGATCAGGAAGACGAGATGCGTGGGCGAGCTCAGTTTGCTCACTGAGCGCAAATATTGCGGGTCGAAACACTCGAGAACCAGCGGCCGGTAGATCACCGCGAGCGCCGCAAGCGAGACCGTGGCGATGGCCGCAAGCAGCAGAATCGCGGCATCGTCGAGCGCGAGCACGGTGCCGAACAGCACATGCAGCAGATCGACATTGCTGCCCCGCATCGACACGATCAGCACGCCAAGCGCGAGCGAAACGAGATAAAAGCCGGCAAGGCTCGCATCCTCGCGCAGGATGGTGGTGCGCGCGACGAGTCCCGCGGCCAGCGCCACGGCGAGCCCGGAGGCAAACGCGCCGAGGCTCATGGCGAACAGCGACATGCCGGCAAGCAGGAATCCGATCGCCGCGCCAGGCAGGATGGCGTGCCCCATGACGTCACCCATCAGGCTCATGCGGCGAAGCACGAGAAAAACCCCAATTGGGGGCGCCGATAGCGATAGCGCCAAGCAGCCGATCAGCGCGCGGCGCATGAAAGCGAATTCGGCGAAGGGACTGACGAGAGCGTCGATCATGCCGGCTCGCGCTCCCTGATCTCTTCGTCGCGCGCGCAAATTTCGGCATGCGCATCGAAGGCCTCGACCAGCTGTCGCGACCTCGCGAGATTTTGCGGGGTCAGGACCTTGCCGGTATCACCGAACGCCACGACCTCACGCGCCAGCAGCAAAGTTTCCGGAAAATAGGCGCGCACCTGCTCGATGTCGTGCAACGCGGCGAGCACGGTGCGCCCTTCTTCATGCCAGCGGAGGATCAGAGCGATCAAGTCGGCGACCGTCTTGGTGTCGACGGCGCGGAACGGCTCGTCGAGCAGGATGAGGGAAGCGTCTTGCAGCAGCAGCCGCGCGAACAGCACGCGCTGGAACTGGCCGCCGGATAATGTGCCGATGGGACGGGCGGCGAGATCGACGAGACCCACCTCAGCGAGCGAGCGCGTCACGGCCTCTTGCCGGCGTGCATCAATCCCACCCCAGGCGCCGATCTCATGCCACAGCCCCATGGCCACGCAATCGAACACCGAGATCGGAAAGCTGCGATCGATATCGATCACTTGGGGGAGGTAGGCGATCGCACTCTTGCCGAGTCCAGGCAGGGAGAGGCTGCCATCGAGCGGCGAAAGCTCCCCCATGATGCCCTTGAGGAGTGTCGATTTGCCGGCGCCGTTCGGGCCGATCACGGCAATCAACGCACCACGCTTTATCGTGCCGTCGATATGATGCACGGCAGGATGACGGTCGTAACCGAGGGTCAGATCGCAAAAGACGATAGCTGGTTCGGGCCGCGGCGACATGGTCAGCGCAAGGCCCACAGCACCACGCCCCATACCAGGGCCGCGGCCATCGCCGCCATCAACAGCCGGACCGGCACAGAGAGCAGCAGCAGCGAATTATTGCGCGATGGGTGCGCCATCGCCCGACTCATCTTAGCCGGCGCGACATGAACATGCGGCTCTCTGGCTGCGTGCGACTCCACCCCGATCGATCCTTATGTTGTCAGGCGCGCGCTGGCGTGCAGGCTGCGCAGAGACCGGCGATTTCGAGCGTCACCTGTTCCGGCGCGATCTCTTCCGGCGCGAGCGCGAGCAACGCCGTCTGGTCATCATCGGAGAGCGAAATCTCCACCACCTTGCCGCAGTCGCGGCAGATGGCGAAGGCAAACTTGCCGTCGCAGGCACCGTGACCGCAGGCGATGAAGGCCGAACGTGACTGGAGCCGATGCACCATGCCCTTCTCCATCAGATCGTTCAGCGCGCGATAGACGGTCGGCGGATGGGAGATGCCGGATTTGCGCACCCGGTCGAGGATGGCATAGGCGCTCATGGGCTCCTTGGCTTTGCGCAGACAGGCCAGGATCTCGCTCTGATTACGCGACAGCTTGGATGGGTGATGATGATGGTGTGTGGCGGTCATGGCGATGATATAACATAACAGCCCCGCGGCGCTCAAGGCCCCTGATCGGTTCTTTCGCCAGGAACAGCCTTCGTGGGAGGTCTGCGGTCCGCTTATAAGGTCGGAACTTTATTGAGAAGCCACACCAATTGCAGCTGGCTGTGCGCTCCGGTCTTGCTGAAAATTTCGCGCAAGTGCGCCCGCCCCGTATTGTGACTGATGCCCATGCGCCGGATGGCTTCAGGCAAGGTGACACCTTCCGCCAGATGCATGGCCAAGGCCGCTTCACGCCTCGAAAGTCCAAACAGTTGTTCGAGCTCCGCTTCCGTGAGGAGCGGCCCCTCGCCAATATCGCTCAGAAATACCAGCAAGGCAGGCGCGCTTGGCAGTACGATCGATTTGTCTTGTGGCAAAGCCGCGATACGAAGAACGAGCGGCAATTTTGCGCCTAACCGGGCAATCGATAGAAGGGAGCGTTCTCCTCCAACACCGGATGAGTGCAGGGCGAGTTTGTCAGCGATGATGGCTTGCAGCGCCCGGTCGTCGGCTCCCCTTAGCGCGTGGAGTCTTCCTTCCACATCCCGGATGCTTTCTCCCGTCGCCAAAATCTTTTTGGCGCGGGAATTCATACTGATGATGTCACCGTGGCAATTCAGGACAATGACACCCCATGGACACGCCTCATGCAGAACTGTCGACATGGCCGTCACCGCCCCCGCAATCGTGCGCAGTTCGAGAAGGGACCAAGCCTCCTTCAGAATGGGAAGCAGGGTTGTAAAAGCGGCAATCTGACTCTTCTGAGGATGCCCCTGGGTTGGCGTGAACTCTATCGATGCGAAGAGTGAGTGGTCGCCGGAGTCCTGTACGCGCGAACCGACGAAATAGCGGGTGCCGTTGGTGCGTTCCATCCAGTTGTAGAATTCGTGCCGCTGTATCGCGGCATCCGGCAGCACATCCCAGTCGCATACGACGTGTGGCCCGGCCTGACGCAACGAGTACCGCATGCGCGGATTGATGCGGTTCATGTGCTCGACATATTCGCCGACACCCGGTTCCACACCGTGTGTGTGGAACTGACTGAACTGGCCCGTCTTGCGATTGAGGCCGAAACAGACGGCGCCCGCGCCTCCGACGAAGTCGGCTGCCGCTTTCATCGCCACCGGCCATGCCAGTACGCCTGCCCCGGCCTGATGGATCTGCTGGGCCACGTCCTTGAAGTGCGTTTTCGACCTGGCCATCCACGCTTCGCCTTATGGCTGGCTCTTCGGCAAGCTTATCAGATTTCAAGGCCAAATCTCGCTCGGATTGCTTGCATCCGGCAAGAACTCTGCGCATGACCGGCGGATTAGTCAGACCGCAAATCTAGTCCAATTGGACGATGGTCTGCCGCTATTCTGGTGAAGCTTCCTGACTATGATAAAATAGGTTGCGAACAAGAACTTCGAGGCGGGGTAGGCTGGCATGCCCTCCACGACCACCTTCGGTAAAACCAACTCGGACCTCGACGGAATTCTCCGCGGCGTCAAATGGGCGACGGCCGCCCTGACTTACAGCTTTCCATCGAGCAGCACCGCCTATGCAGGGTATAGCACGGGCGAACCATCAAACAATTTCGAAGCACTGAACGCCTATCAGAAAAGCGCTGTTTGGCAAGCTTACGCCATGATCGCTTCTTACACGGCGCTCAGCTTCAGCGAAACTGCGAATGGCGACCTTCGCCATGCCATGTCGGACGTCCCCGCGACCGCCTCCGGTTATTACCCGGATCCGCACCAAAGTGGCGGCGATGCCTGGTACCGGAACAGCGGCGGCACTTACGATTTCCCGTTTCGCGGTAACTTTGCTTACGCCGCAGGTTTTCTGCATGAGATCGGTCACACGCTCGGCCTGAAACATCCGCACGAGACCGATAACGGCTTCCCCGTTCTCGCCAGCCAATTCGATTCCGTTGAATTCACCGTGATGAGCTACCGGTCGTATGTGGGTGCATCTACGACTGGCCTTGTCAACGAGACGTGGGGCTATCCCCAAACCTTCATGATGCTCGACATCGCCGCGCTCCAACACATGTACGGTGCCGACTTCACAACTAATAGCGGCAATTCGCAGTACACGTGGAACAATCATACGGGCGAGATGTACATCAACGGCGTGGGTCAAGGCGCACCGGGCGGGAACAAGATCTTCATGACCATTTGGGACGGCGGCGGCGTCGATACCTACGATCTTTTTAATTATACCAACAACGTGGAGATCGATTTGAGGCCCGGTCATTGGACCACGACCTCACAGGCTCAACTCGCCGATCTCCATCATTCAAGCACGAATTCTGCGCTTATCGCACGCGGCAACATCGCCAATGCCCTTCTCTATCAGGCCGACACCCGCTCCATGATCGAGAATGCGAGGGGCGGCAGTGGAAACGACAAGATCACGGGCAATGATCTCGCGAACTGGCTGCTCGGTGGAAATGGCGATGACAAGCTTTTTGGCCGGGGTGGGGATGATTTTCTCGACGGCGGTTTCGGTACCGATCGCCTCGATGGCGCTGCGGGCACCGATACCGTCGATTACCGCTTCTATAACGGTGTCACGGAGGTCAATCTTGACACGGGAAAAACCGCCTTTCCCGGCAACACCTCAGCTAAAGAGACACTCATTTCCATCGAGAACGCACTGACCGGTGGTGGTAACGACAAGCTGACCGGCAATGACGTAGCGAACGAGCTTTGGGCCGGCGCGGGCAACGATACGATCAAAGGCGGTAAGGGGAACGACCTGCTCATTGGCGAAGACGGCAATGATGTTCTGTCCGGTGGCGCAGGCCGTGACGTTTCATGGGGCGGCTCCGGCAAAGATCGATTCGATTTCAATGCGATCTCGGAGAGCAAATCAGGCTCGTCGGACCGAGATCAGATCAAAGATCTCAAGCGTGGCGATGACGAGATCGATCTCTCCAATATAGATACCAACACCAAGAAGAGCGGCGATCAACAGTTCAATTTCATCGGCGGCAAGAAGTTTAGCAATAAACCAGGCGAGCTTCGCTTCGACAACAAGATCGTGCAAGGCGACGTGAACGGCGACGGAAAGGCCGATTTCGAGATCCGTGTCGACGTCAACAAGCTCTCAGGCGGCGACTTCATCCTGTAGCCGGCTACGGTAGGGGCAGCGCTGGCAGGCTTTGACCTGCGTCAAGGCACGACGCACACCGCCCGCCCATGCTGCGGCTTAACGGGCGTTTGCACCGGCTGCCGTTAGGTCTAAGCTTGGCCTTCAGGGCTTGAGTCGCCGGCCGCTTGCGGCATTCCAAGACTCGACAAGGCTGGGCCTAAGCATGTCAGATTTGGATCCGCTCCTCCTATCGCGTATCCAGTTCGCCTTCACCGTCTCTTTCCACATCATGTTTCCGTCTTTCACCATCGGGCTTGCCGCCTGGCTGCTCGTGCTCGAGCTGATGTGGATCAAGACCGGAAAGCGGGTCTACACGGAGCTTTCGCGGCAATGGACCAAGATCTTCGCCGTGTCGTTCGGCATGGGCGTGGTCTCGGGCGTGGTGCTGTCCTACGAGTTCGGCACCAATTGGAGCGAGTTCTCGCGCCGCGGCGGCAATATCATCGGTCCCTTAATGTCCTACGAGGTACTGACCGCCTTCTTTCTGGAGGCGGGCTTCCTCGGCATTATGCTGTTCGGCCGCGAACGCGTTCCACGCGGCGTGCATCTTTTCGCCACGGCCATGGTGGCGCTCGGCACGCTGATCTCTGCCTTCTGGATCCTCTCTGCCAATAGCTTCATGCAGACGCCGGCCGGCTTCCGCATCGGCGACGACGGCGTGCTCTATGTGGCGAGCTGGTGGGAGGTGATCTTCAATCCGTCCTTCCCCTACCGTTTCGCCCATATGGTGGCAGCCTGCTATCTCACCACGGCGCTGTGCGTCGGCGGCATGGGCGCCTGGTACATTCTGCGCGAGAAATTCGTGCCACATGGACGCGTCATGCTCGGCATGGCGCTCTGCATCCTGGTGTGGCTGGCACCGCTTCAGCTCGTGATCGGCGATATGCATGGGCTCAACAGCCGCGAGCATCAGCCAGCCAAGATCGCCGCGGTCGAGGCGCATTGGGAGACGCAGCGCGGCGCGCCGCTAATCCTGTTCGCCCTCCCCGACGTCGAGACCGAAAGCAATCGCTACGAGATTGCCATTCCCAAGCTCGGCAGTTGGGTTCTCACCCATGACTGGGAGGGAGAAGTGCGCGGGTTGAAATCCTTCCCGGCAGACGAGCGCCCTAATCCGATCATCCCCTTCTTCGCCTTCCGCCTCATGGTGGGCATCGGCATCATCATGATCGCGCTCGGGCTCGGTGGCGCGCTGCTGTGGCTGATGGGCCGGCTCTACACCACACGCTTGTATTTGCGCGCCATGTATTGGTCATGGCCGCTCGGTTTCATCGCGGTACTTGCCGGATGGTTCGTGACCGAGGTCGGGCGTCAGCCCTGGACGGTCTACGGCATATTGCGCACCGCCGACTCGGTGTCGCCGGTGGCCGGAGGCAAGGTGCTGACCTCGCTGATCCTGTTCGTGCTGGTTTATGGCATCATATTCGGCGCGGGGCTTTACTACATCGCCAAGCTGGTGCAGCGCGGGCCGCAAGAGGTGCCACCAATTCCTGAGGAAGGCGAAGCCGATCCGTCCCGGCGCCCATTGGCCGCGGCAGGTGCGCCATGACCGAGTTCCTGCCCGTCATCCTGCCGTTGGTGTGGGCCGCGATCCTGGCGCTTGCCGTGTTCCTTTACGTGCTGCTCGGAGGTTACGACCTCGGCCTTGGCGCGCTCTTTCCCTTCGCGCCCTCGCACAAGGATCGCGACGCCATGATGGCATCGGTCGCACCGTTCTGGGACGGCAACGAGACCTGGCTCGTGCTGGGCGGCGGCGGGCTGCTGGCGGCTTTTCCGCTAGCCTATTCGGTCATGCTGCCGGCGCTCTATATGCCCATCATCTTGATGCTGATCGGTCTGATCCTCCGCGGCGTGGCCTTCGAATTCCGCTTCAAGTCGAGTAAGTACCGCTATCTCTGGGATATCGCCTTCGCCGGCGGCTCGACCCTTGCCGCGCTCATGCAGGGCGTGGTCATCGGCGCTTTCGTGCAGGGCTTCGTGGTTGAGAACAACCAATATGCCGGCGGGCCCTTCGACTGGTTGACGCCGTTCTCAGTGGTCACCGCGATAGCGCTCGTTTCCGGTTATGTGCTGCTGTCGGCGGGGTGGCTGATCATGAAGGCCGACGAGCCTTTACGGGACTGGGCCTATGGCATCGCCCGCTATGCGCTGATCGCAGTCGCAGGCACCATCCTCATCTTCAGCCTATGGACGCCGCTCCTCCATCCCGAGATCGCGGCACGGTGGTTCGCCCCCGCCAATATGGTGATGCTGAGCCCCGTGCCGCTCATCACCGTGGCGGCGATAGCGGGGCTGTGGTGGTCGCTCGGCAAGAAGCGCCGCTACACGCCCTTCCTGCTCGGCGTGGTGATCTTCATGCTCTGCTACACCGGGCTCGCGGTTAGCCTTTTCCCCTATATCATCCCGCCCGACATCACCATCTGGCAGGCCGCCGCCGCGCCGGATTCGCAGCTCTTCATGCTCTACGGCACGATCCCGATCCTGCCGATCATCCTCGGCTACACCGCCTATTCCTATTACGCGCTGTGGAATGCCACCGAGCACGACGTCTATCACTGACGCCCGCTCACTCCGGCGAGGTTCTTCTCGGCGAGACGGCGCTTGAGAAGCATGATCCGGTCATAGGCCTGCTCGATGCGCGGGCGCAGGATGCGCCCGTCGCGTACCGCATCGGCGATGATGGCATGGACCTTCATGCCGAGCTTGGGATCCTGTGACTCGACATTGGAGACGATAATGATGTCGGTGCCGGCGTTGATCGCCTTGATGATGCGCTCCTCGAGCGAATAATCGTCGCTGACCCCTCCCATCTCCAGATCGTCGCTGATGACCACGCCTTGGAAGCCGATATCGCCTTCATCGCGGAGCGTGCGGATCGCCTTACCCGACAGCGATGCGGGCAGCTTGGCGCCATCGCTGAAGCGCGGGTGATAAAGATGCCCGGTCATCACCGCGTCGAGTTGGCCGTCCTTGGCCAATCGCCGATACGGCTCGAGTTCAATCTCTCGCCAGGTTTCCGAGATATCGGCAAGCGCAACATGACTGTCGACATGACTCGAGCCGTGGCCCGGGAAATGCTTGGCCACGGCGGCGATATTGGCGTCGCGATGCGCGGCGATGAAGGCGCGCGCGAGTGCCGTCACGCTACCCGGATCGGCGCCGAAGCTCCGTTCCCGATCGCCAATCACCGGATTGTCCGGATTGATATCCAGATCGACCACAGGACCTAGGTTGAGATTGAAGCCGGCTTCCGCCAACTCCTTGGCCATCTCGGCATAGAGTTTCCGCGCCGCCTCCTGCGTACTGAAGCTCGGATTTTTCCCCACGCTCTGCGCCGAGGGAAAGTCGCCATGTCCGTTCCATGGCGCGAGCCGCTGCACTTTGCCGCCTTCCTGATCGACGGCGATGAACGGCACTGGACTAGCGCACGCATCCCGCAGATAGGCGGTGAGCGATTTGAGCTGCTCCGGCGAACAGATGTTCTCAGGGTAAAGCACCACGCCGCCGATCACGCCTTTTGCCACCTGCTCATGGATGGCGGCGACATTCGGGTCGCTCGGTGTGAGGCCGGGGAAGCCGACCAGGATCATCTGCCCGATCATGCGGTCGATCCGGTCCGCGTCGCTATCCTGCGAGGTGAGCGCGGCAAGCGGCAAGGCCGTGCCGATCAACAGGAGTGCGGCGGCCAGCAGATACACGAGATGACGGTCGAATGGACGCATGTGGAACCGCATGTCAGGTTAAAGGCTTAGCCTGTCCGAGGTTAACAGACGATGCTCTGACATTATGGCCCCGGAAAAGGCGTAAACGAGGGGCTGATTTTGTCACGAATGTGAATAAACTTGGCGCCCATTCGTCGGGGGGTTTTCATGCGCCGTGCCGCTCAATCCTGGTCGCAACTGCTTGGCTGCGCGATCCTTGCCGTAGCGCCTATGACCATGACGGCTTTGGCGCAGGACGATCCGGCCCAAGAAGACATCATAGAGGAGCAGATCGAGGAGCAGCCGGCCGAGAAACCCGCCATTGAGGAGCCTGCAAAGCAACCCAAGGAGGCTCAAGAGGGAGAAGCCAAGGAAGAGACTTCCGCCGAAGCCGACAAACAATTCGCCGAGAGCTTCCGCGGCAAGACCTATCAGGGCGACCTCGAGATCGAAGGTTGGGACGATCTCGGCGGCGGACTCGTTCTGCCTCCCGTTTATGTCCGGCAATACCAACGCGAAGATGGCACCTTTCTCGTGCTGACGAGCCGCGAGGTCGTGCCGCCGACGAGCAACAATCCTGCTTCCTACATCGTGGCCGATGCCTTGGTCGTACCGCCGCCGAAAGAGGGTGTGGACTTCACCATCGCTTGCGTGCAAGGCGAGGATGAGACGTTGAGATTCATGGGCGAGGCAAGCAAGGAAGACAAGGAATGGTGGACCGACGTCAAGCGCGCCTGGGAGATCTCGATCGAGACCGGCGAGATTGCCGAGGCCAAGACAAAGGGCGTCCGCTGCACCAATATCTCCTGGGGACAATAGCGGCGGAGGGAAAATTTATGGATGGATTCTTGTGCGTGGTGACATTCTTGGCGGCGCTGGGCTCGGCGCTTATCGCCGGCATATTCTTCGCTTTCTCCGCTATTTTGATCCCCGCCCTGTCCCGGCTGGCGCCGGCTTCGGGTATTGCCGCTATGCAGTCGATCCTCGTGACGATCAAGCGCGGCCCGTTCGTGCTCGTGTTTTTCGTCACGGCACTGCTGGCGGTGCTGCTCGGCATCGCTGCGCCGTTCAGATGGGCCGAGCCTGATGCGCTCTACCTGCTCGCCGGCAGCCTGCTCTATCTCAACGGTCCGTTCGGTGTCACGCTTCTGCGCAACATGCCGCTCAACAACAGACTCGCCCATGTGAAGCCCGATGGCGAAACCGGCGCCAAAGTGTGGAAGGACTATCTCCCCGCATGGTCATGGTGGAACCATGTGCGCGTGGCGACCGCACTCGCCGCCGCAGCCTGCCTCATCATGGCGCTGGTCCGTCAAGCAGCTTAAGTGCAGCGAAAACTCATTCCCAGACAGGCAGGCGCTCTTGCTCGGCAAGCGCCGTCATCGAGCCTTCGAGTTCGGCCACGAAGGCGTCGTAAGATTCCTTGCCGTAGAGCTTCTCGCCGACGCTGACGATGCAGTTGAACGGCACGAACAGCATCGAGCCCCGCGGCAATGTCTTGCCAAGACCATGCATGAACACGGGGATGATCGGCACCTTGGGCCTGGCGCGCGCGAGATGGCCAATACCCTTCTTGAAGGCTTGCAGCGTTTCCGGCTCGCCCCGCGTCCCTTCAGGGAAAATGACCAGGATTTCGCCGCGGTCGAGCGCTTCCTCGGCAAGCTGGAGCGGGTTGCCGCCTTCCTTGCCGCTGCCCCGCTTGACGGGAATGATGCCGACGATGTTGTTGGCAAACCAGCCGCGAAAGCTGCTCGTATAGAAATAATCCATGGCCGCGACCGGCCGAAGCTTCGGCAACAGCCTGAGCGGCATCAGCGACATGATGGCGAGCGCGTCGAGATTGGAATTGTGATTGCCGGCGAGCACGGCCGGACCGTCGTCAGGCAGGCGTTGCCGGTTGCGCACGGTCAGCCCCATCACGACGAGGATGACCCCGCGCACGACGACCGCGAAGAACAGGAAGCGCAGCAATCGGGTCAACGGATTCTTGTTCATGGGTAGAAGAAATAGCGGAAGAAGTGGAAGAAGGCGGGCGCCGCGTAGGTCAGGCTGTCGACACGATCGAGGATGCCGCCATGCCCCGGCAGCAGACCGCCGGTATCCTTGACGCCGAGATCGCGCTTGACCGCCGAGATGGTGATGTCACCGAGAAAGCCTGCAACGCCGATGACGGCGCCGGCCAGCGCCGACCAGAGCCAATCCATCGGGGTGAGATAAGGGCCGATCAGCGCGGCGAGCAGGACGGTGGTGGCGACGCCGCCGATCAGGCCCTCCCAGGTCTTGTTGGGGCTCACTTGCGGCGTGACGTTGTGCCGGCCGAGAAGCTTGCCCCAGCAATATTGCGCCACGTCGTTGAACTGGGCGAGCAGCACGAGGAAGAGCAGCAAGCCGACACCGCCCGCGACCGGATTCGGCACCTCGCCCGAAACGAGCAGCATGGCCATGTGGCTGAGCGCGAATACCGTGAGCATCAGTCCCCAGGAGATGGTGCCGACCGCGCGCAGGAAATTCTGTGTCTCGCCTCTGAGCGCCATCAGCGCCGGGAAGAACAGAAACATCCACACCGGAACGAACACGATGAACATGCCGTACCAGTCCGACGCGGCCCAGTAATATTGCAGGGGGATGGCCAGATAGGCGAACAGCAGCAGCTCACGGTCGATCCGGCGCGTCGGAATCAACGACAGATATTCCTTGAGCGCGAGATAGGAGATGAAAGCGAGGAAGACGATGGCGACCGTCTGATTGAACAGGACGCATAGGGTGAAGGCGCCGATCATCCACCACCAGGAGCTGGTGCGGCGGGTGAGCTCTGCGTAGCGTTCGCCGGGATGGCGCCAACGCAGCAGCGCCACGATAACCGTGGCGATCAGCAACAGGGCGTAGATGCCGGCCGTCACATAGACCACGTTCGCCGGTATGCCGTGGATCAGCGTCATGGCGTTTTCGCCTCGGCAACGATGCGGCGCGCGCGATTGATAATGGTGAGCGTGGCGAGCCCAGCGAGGGCGAGAAGGAAGAGCGTGCTCCAGACGCCCGGCGTGACCCCCACGCCGATCAGGAGAGCCAGCAGGCCGAAAGCGAGCGCGCGGTCGCTTTTGCCGAGCGGGCCGAGATAGCAGCGCTGCATGCCGAGCATGGGGCCGAGTGCGCCGGTCATTTCGGCGATGATGCTCAAGACCACCACACCGACAATGAGCGGCGCGTTTATTCCTGCGATCAGCGCCAAAGGCAGATAGAGCGCGGCATCGGCCACCACGTCTGACAGCTCGTTCAGCACGGCGCCGGAAGCGCTCGCCTGTCCGTGCTCCTTGGCCATGATGCCGTCGATGGCGTTCAGCGCCATGCGCAAGAACAGCGTCACCGGCAGGAACAGGAGCGGCCAGGACGACGCCGGCATGAGCGCGATCCACGCGCCTTGCGCCATACTCATGATCAGCGCCGCGACCGTGACGGCATTGGCGCTCACGCCGGCGCGCGCGAGGCTCGCGGCAACGGGCCTTAGCAGCGCCTGAAACCGCGGCTTCAGGTCGTAAATGGTCGCCACGGGCTCATTCCTTCGCCTCGACCTCTGCGATCAGTGCCTCGACCTTGGGCAGGATGCCCTCGACGATGCGCGCCACGCCTTTGCCGTTGGGGTGAATGCCATCAGCCTGCATAAGCCCGTCGTCGAGCGCGACCCCGTCGAGAAAGAACGGATAGAGGAGAATATCGTAGCGAGTCGCAAGCGCGGGGAAGATCGCGGCGAAGTCGTCCACATATTCCTTGCCCATGTTGCGCGGCGCCTCCATGCCGGCGAGCAGCACGGGCAGCCCCTTGGACTGAAGTTTCTCGATGATCTTGGCAAGTACCGCCTTGGTCTCTGCAGGCGGCAAGCCTTGCAGCGCGTCGTTGCCGCCAAGCTCGACGATCACCGCATCGGCATTTTCGGGCAATGCCCAATCGAGCCGTTTCAAGGCGGCGACGGATGTGTCGCCCGATACACCAGCATCGACGACAGTGACGTCCTGTCCGCGCGCCTTCAACGCGGATTCGAGTTGCGCCGGGAAAGACGCCTCTTGCGGCAAGCCGAGCCCGGCTGTGAGGCTGTCGCCAAGCGCCACGATGACAAGCGGACGCGGCTCTGCCGAAAATGCAGGCAAAGACGTGGCAGCCAATGCAAGGCAGGCGGTAATCGTGGTGAAAACTCGCATGACGGCGCGTTTCATCATTTCGACCTCTTTGCCCTTCTCTATTGCCGTGGCCCGTGTCATCTGTCACCCCAGGTAATCTGCCGCATATGGATCAGCCCCTGAAACAGCGCCGCGCTCCTGCAATTCTGCTCGAGGACGTGCATGTCACGCTGCCCTCGCGCGCCGGGCCCGTGGCCATTTTGCGCGGCATCGATCTCAAAGTGCCGGCCGGCGAGGCCGTGGCCATCGTCGGGCCAAGCGGTTCGGGCAAGTCGACACTGCTCATGGTGATAGCCGGCCTCGAACGAGCGACCGAAGGCCGCGTCGAGGTGGTCGGCACGGAGCTCGGGGGCCTCGATGAGGACGGCTTGGCGCGGCTTCGCGCCGCCAATATCGGCATCGTGTTTCAATCCTTCCATCTGGTGCCGACCATGACGGCGCTCGAGAACGTGGCGCTGCCGCTCGAATTTCTCGATCATGATAATGCGTTTGCCGCCGCCCGCGCCGCCCTTGCCGAGGTCGGGCTCTCGCATCGCGAGGCACATTTCCCGGGACAGCTCTCCGGCGGTGAGCAGCAGCGCGTGGCCATGGCACGAGCGCTGGCGCCGAACCCCGCCCTGATCCTCGCCGACGAGCCGACCGGCAATCTCGACCTTGCGACCGGTGCGCAGGTGATGGATCTCCTCTTCGCCCTGAAAGAGCGCACCGGCGCCACGTTGCTGCTCATCACCCACGACCGTTCGCTCGCCAAGCGTTGCGACCGGATCGTTAGCCTCGCCGACGGGCGTATCGTGAGCGCCGGCGCCAAACGACGCGTGGCCGCGCCGTGACCACCGCAAGCGCAACCGCGGCACCCTCCGCTGCGTCTGGTTTCAAGCTGAGGCTCCCGTTCGCCATAGCCATGCGTGAGCTGCGTTCCGGCGTCGGCGGCTTGAGCATCTTCGTATTTTGTATCGCTCTTGGCGTCGCCGCGGTCGCTGCCATCGGTTCACTCGCCTCCGCCTTCAACGAATCGCTGGCCCGGCAGGGACGCCTGATCATCGGCGGCGACCTCTCATACGAGCTGGTTCACCGCCAAGCCTCGCCCGAGGAACGCGCGGCGCTCGACGCTCTCGGCGAGGTCAGCTCGTCGGCGAGTTTCCGCGCCATGGCGCGCAGTGCGGACGGCAAGACTGCGCTTGCCGAAGTCAAAGCGGTCGACGCTGCCTATCCGCTGTTCGGCCACGTCGCGGTAATACGCCCAGTCGATGCTGGACCGGTGTGGCGCTCAAACGACCAGATCCTCGCGGAACCCGCTCTGCTCGAGCGGCTCGGTCTCGAATTGGGCGATAAATTCAAGATCGGCGAGGCTACCGTTACGGTCGGAGGCCTGCTGGGCGAGCAGCCAGACCGTCTTGCCGACCGCCTCTCCTATGGGCCGAAAATGCTCATGTCGCGCGACACGCTCGACCGCACCGGCCTGGTACAGCCCGGCAGCCTGATCCGCTGGACCTATCGGGTGAAACTTCCCGAGGCACAAGGCGCAGACAGGGAGGCGCTGGCGCAAGCGCGCGGCGCGATCGAAACGAAATTTCCGCAAGGGGGGTTCGCCATTCGCGATTGGACCGACCCAGTCCCATCCCTCCGCCGCGACGCCGAGCGCTTCACCCAGTTCATCAATTTCGTCGGTCTCACCGCGCTGCTTCTCGGCGGCATCGGCGTCGGCAATGCCATCAGAAGCTATATGGGCAAGAAGCGCGAGATCATCGCCACCTTCAAATGCCTCGGGGCGACCAGCCGCCTCGTGCTTTCCGTCTATATGATCCAGGCGCTGCTGCTCACGGGGCTCGGTATCCTCATCGGCCTAGGGATCGGTGCGCTTACCCCGGTGGCGCTCGCCACCTTCTATGCGGACGTTCTGCCCATCGACATCGCCGCCGAGCCGAAGCTCATGCCGCTACTGGTGGCGGCGCTGGCCGGGCTTTTGACCATGGTGCTGTTCGTCCTGTGGCCGCTCGGCCGCGCGAGCCGTATCTCGCCCGCCGTGCTCATGCGTGCGCATCTCACCGACGAGCGCGAGCGTTCGTCATGGCCGTTTGCCATCGGCGCCGCAGCGGCCGGCGCGGCGCTTTTTGCCCTGGCCATCGCGGCGTCAGAGGAGCGCGCCGTCACCGCCGCCATCTCCCTGGGCATTGTCGTGGCTTTTCTGCTGTTCCTCGGTTTCGGATTTCTTGTGCAGCGTCTCGCGGCCAGGTTCCGCTGCACCAAGCCGCCTTCCGTGTCATTGGCGCTTGCCAGCATCGCCGGGCCCGGCTCTCTTGCCCGCTCCATCGCCGTTTCGCTCGGTCTGGGGCTTGGCCTGCTCGTCGCCGTGGCTCTCATTCATCAATCGCTGGTGAGCGAGATTGGCAGCAATATCGAGGTGGATGCGCCGGCCTACTATTTCCTCGATGTCGAGGAATCCGATCTGCCCGTCTTTCGCGACGCCGTGAAGAGCGTGGTGCCGGCGGCGAAGCTCGACGATGCTCCCATGCTGCGCGGACGCATCGTGGCGCTGAACGGCGTGCCTGCCGACAAGATCGAAGCCTCTCCCGATTCCCGTTGGGTGCTCTCCGGCGACCGCGGCCTCACCTATACCGACACGGTTCCCGGCGCTTCCGAGGTCGTCGAAGGTGAATGGTGGAAGACAGGGTATTCAGGTCCGCCGCTTGTGTCCTTCGATGCGGAACTCGCCAAGGGGCTCGGGATCAAGCTTGGCGATACCATCACCGTCAACGTTCTCGGCCGCAACATCGACGCCAAGATCGCCTCCTTGCGCAAGATCGAGTGGGAATCGCTCGCCATCAATTTCGTCATGGTATTCTCGCCGAACACGTTGGTCGGCGCGCCGCACCGCGCGGTGACCACGCTAGAGCTGCCGAAAGGAACCGACCCGGCACTCGAGGGGAAAGTCATTCAGGCGCTCGCCGAGCGCTTTCCGCTCGTCACCGCCATCAAGATCGGCGATGTCGTCGCCGCGGCCAAGGACCTGCTCGGCAAGGTCATGGCCGCCATCAGCGTGACCGCCGCCGTCACCTTGTTGATCGGCGTCGCGGTGCTCGCCGGCGCCGTCGCCGCCGGCCAGCAGCAACGCAAATATCTTGCGGTTCTCTATAAGACCCTCGGCGCCACGCGCGGACGCATCCTGCGCGCCGAGCTTCTGGAATTCGGTCTGCTGGGGCTCGCCACGGCGCTGCTGGCGGTGGCGCTTGCCACGATCGTTGCCTGGGCTTTGTGCCGCTTCGCCTTCGATGTGAAATTCGCATTCTCACCCTTGGCGGCGGCCGAGACGGTGCTACTGGCGCTTCTGCTCGTTCTTGGTGTCGGGGCCGTCGTCAGCTGGCGGGTGCTTTCGGCCAAAGCCGCGCCCTATCTGCGCGCCGAGTAGGTCGGTTAGCGTACACCGCCACACTCGCTTCATCTTGCGCGGGCAGGCTGAAACCCCCATATTCGCGGGCAGATCGCCTGTTCGCATCTCGTAACCAATTAGGGGAAAGGACCCACATACCAATGGCGGAACTCGACAGACGTTACGCGCAAAGCACGCCCGTCGGGCGCACCGAGGCCGGTGTCATCGACCAGGGCCTGCGCGCCTATATGATCCGCGTCTACAACTACATGGCTTCGGGCGTGGCGATTACCGGCGTGGTCGCTTATCTCGTCTACTCGCTCTCCTTCGTCCAGACCGATGCCGGCTTGCAGCTCACTTCGCTTGGTCAGTTCCTGTTCGGCAGCGCCTTCATGTGGGTGGTGATCTTCGCACCGCTCGCCTTGGTGTTCTTCATCTCGGCGCGCATCTCATCGATGAGCGTAGGCACGGCGCAGACCGTGTTCTGGGTGTTCGCGGCGTTGATGGGCGCTTCACTCGCCTCGGTCTTCGCGGTCTATGCCGGTGAAAGCATCGCGCGGATGTTCTTCATCACTGCGGCCGCGTTCGGCGCACTGAGTCTTTGGGGCTATACCACGACCAAGGATCTGACCGGCTGGGGCTCGTTCCTGTTCATGGGCCTGATCGGCGTGATCATCGCCATGATCGTAAACCTGTTCATCGGCTCGACCGCGCTGCAATTCGCCATTTCGGTGATCGGCGTGCTGGTGTTCGCGGGGCTTACCGCCTACGACACGCAGCAGATCAAGGAGATGTATTACGCCGGCGACGACGGCACGGTCACCGGCCGCAAGGCGGTGATGGGAGCTTTGAGGCTCTATCTCGACTTCATCAACCTGTTCCTGCTTCTGCTCCAGCTGTTCGGCGACCGCCGCTAAACGGTAAGCAGAGCGTCACAGATCAAGGCCCCGGCACTCCGCCGGGGCCTTTTAGTTTGCTCAGAAACGAGTGCGGATCAGGCTTCGACCAGGCGCAAGCCGCGATCGAAGGCGCGGAGCACGCGGGCGAGGTCGTGCCCGCGCTTGATGATCAGCCCTGTCGCCGCGATTACACTGTAAACGCCTTGTCTTCGCGCGAGCTTCGGCGACTTTTCGATACGATAGAGCGGGCATTCCGAGCTCCGACGGAACACGGAGAACACCGCCTTTTCGCGCAGCGTGTCGATGGCGTAGTCGCGCCATTCGCCGCTGGCGACCTTGCGTTCATAGACATCGAGGATTTGGCTGAGTTCCCGGCGGTCAAAGGCGATGCCGCCGCGCCGGGCAAGTTCAATCTGGTTGGTATCGCCGCCGGCCTTGCGGGCCAGCGGCAAGATTATGGGCTCCGTTTCGCTCAAATCGGCGCCTCCTGTAATGGAAGCGTCATGATGACGTGAGGCAGATGGAAATTCAAGCCGCGCAAGTGCTCAACACGAACTGTAACATTACGAAATATGAATCACAGTTCCGCCTAAGTTCAGCCCTTGCCACGCCCCAAAGAGCCCTATGATCATGCGTGTTGCCTCTCGGCCCGGTCCAATAGAGAGGCTTCGGATCTCAGCCCCCCAGCCCCCCCGGGGTCTTCTCTCGGACCGGGCCAGTTCCTTATCCGTTGCGTTGAGTAGAACGCGAGGCTGCAAACGGGTCGGTTAGCCGACCCGTTTTGTTTTGGGGACCATCGTTGCAAGACGAAGGGTCGGGCTACATGCCGCGCTGATATTCGGCGATACCGAGGATCGGCCCGAGATTTTCCACCTGTAAAAAAGCGATAAGAGCGTCGCCGCCCCGCGTCTTCAGCTCCTTGAGCGGAAGCTTGATCGTCATCGCCTCGCCTTTCCACATGCCGACCGGCATGAGTTCCCGCACAGGATGGTGATAGCTGAGCGTTCTCCCCTGATTTTCGCCGCGCGTGATCGACACCGTCTCCAGCTTCTTGGCGATGACGAGCCACACGGTAGCATCACGCTTGTCCGAAGCGTCAGGTGCGGCGCCGATATCGATCACCAGCGTATCGTTTTCGTCATGCAGGCTGAGCGGCACTCTCACGTTTTTGAGTTTTTCCGTTGCGTTCCGCATCGCCATCTCGATCGCCGCTTCATTGCTGCCGTTGACATGGGTGAGCCCATCGATGACGACTTGCGGCGTGTAGACTTTTCCGTCACCGCGCGCGCGGGCATATTGGCGTTGACGTTCGCTGTAAGCGGGGCTCGATAGCGTGTCTTCCCAGCCGAGATAGTTCCAATAATCGACCGAGAAGGACAGGGCCACGATGCCGGGCTTCTTGCTCAATTCGACAAGGAGTGCGTCAGCGGGGGGACACGACGAGCAGCCCTGGCTGGTGAACAGCTCGAGCGCCGTGTTGGGCCGCTCCGTTGGCGGGACAGCCTTGCCGGGGCCCGCCAGGGCCAGGGCAAAAGCGACGGCGAGGGCTCCCGCGCCAAGGGGAAGAAAGAACTTCATGACACGCCAGCATGCCCGAAATGGACGGAAATTTCCGGGAAAAATATCTCAACGGGCAGTCACAATAGAGTGACCAGATTACGCCGCGACCCTGGCCAACTCGCGCAGAACGTAATGCAAAATGCCGCCGTTGCGGAAATAATCGAGCTCGTCGAACGTATCGATCGCCGCGCGCAAGGGTACGGCCCGCAAAGTGCCGTCGGCATAGGCGATATCGGCTTCGAGCCACTGGCCCGGTTTGATCTCGGCCAGGCCGCGTAGGCTTACCGTCTCATCGCCCCTTAGATTCAGCGACTGCCAGTTCATCCCTTCGGCGAATACGAGCGGCAGCACACCCATGCCGATCAGATTGGAGCGGTGTATGCGCTCGAAGCTTTCGGCGATCACGGCGCGCACGCCGAGGAGCCGCGGACCTTTGGCGGCCCAGTCACGCGAGGAGCCGGTGCCGTACTCGCGGCCGGCAAAGATGACGAGCGGCACGCCGTCTTCGGCATAGCGCATGGCGGCGTCGTAGATCGCCAGCCTCTCGCCCGAGGGGTAGTGGACCGTGATGCCGCCCTCGACTCCCGGCACCATCTGATTCTTGATGCGGGTGTTGGCGAACGTGCCGCGCATCATCACCTCATGATTGCCACGCCGCGAGCCATAGGAATTGAAGTCGTGCGTCTCGACGCCGTGCGCGGTGAGGTAATGGCCGGCCGGGCTGTCCTTGCGGATGCCGCCGGCGGGCGAGATATGGTCGGTGGTGATGGAATCGAGGAACAGGCCGATTATGCGCGCGCCCTCGATATCCGTGACTGGCGACGGGGTGTGTGACATGCCGGCGAAATACGGCGGATTCTGCACATAGGTCGAATGCGTGTCCCAATCGTAGGTGAGCCCTTGCTTCACCTTGATCTCGCGCCATTCCGGATCACCGCGAAACACATCGCCGTAACGTTGTTTGAACATCGATTTCTTCACCGCCTTGCGCACGAGCTTGGCGATCTCCTTGGACGAAGGCCAGATGTCCTTGAGATAAACCGGCTTGCCGTCCGCGCCTGTGCCGAGCGGCTCGGTGGCAAGATCGACCATGACCGAGCCCGCAAGCGCATAGGCCACCACCAGCGGCGGCGAGGCGAGATAGTTGGCGCGCACGTCGTGATTGACCCGGCCCTCGAAATTACGATTGCCCGACAGAACGGAGGCGACGGCGAGGTGATGCTTGTGGATGGTATGCGAGATTTCCTCGGGCAAGGGTCCGGAATTACCGATACAGGTGGTGCAGCCATAGCCGACGAGATTGAAACCGAGCCTGTCGAGTTCCTTCTGCAGCCCGGCTTCCTCCAGATAATCCGTTACCACCTGCGAGCCCGGCGCCAGCGAGGTCTTGACCCATGGCTTTACGCTCAAGCCCCGCTTAACGGCGTTGCGGGCGAGCAGGCCCGCGCCAACCATGACGAAAGGGTTTGACGTGTTGGTGCAGGAGGTGATGGCGGCGATGACCACATCGCCGTGGCCGAGATCGAAATTCTTGCTCTCGACCGGCACGCGCAAGCCGGCCTCTTGGCTTTTGCCGTATTCCTTGTCGAGCGTCTCGGCGAAGGCATGCGCGGCGTTGGCGAGTGGCACGCGGTCCTGCGGCCGTTTCGGCCCGGCAATCGAGGGCTCGACGTCTCCGAGATCGAGTTCCAGGCTGCTGGAGAATACGGGATCGGGCGTATCGTCCTCGCGGTACAGGCCTTGCGCCCGCGCGTAAGCCTCGACGAGAGCGATGCGCTTGTCCTTGCGGCCGGTCGCTTCGAGATAAGCGAGCGTCTCCCGGTCGACGGGAAAGAAGCCGCATGTCGCGCCATATTCAGGCGCCATATTGGCGATGGTCGCGCGATCTTCCAGCGGCAGATGGTCGAGGCCCGTCCCGAAAAATTCCACGAACTTGCCAACCACGCCCTTCCGCCGCAGCATCTCCGTCACGGTCAGCACGAGGTCGGTGGCGGTGACGCCTTCACGGAGCTTCCCCGTGAGCCGGAAGCCCACCACTTCCGGTATGAGCATGGAGATCGGCTGGCCGAGCATGGCGGCTTCCGCCTCGATGCCGCCGACCCCCCAGCCGAGCACCGCCAGCCCGTTGACCATGGTCGTGTGGCTGTCAGTGCCGACCAACGTATCGGGATAAGCCAGCGTGCCGGCGCCGTTTGCTTCCTTGGTCCATACGGTCTGCGCCAAATATTCGAGATTGACCTGGTGGCAGATGCCGGTGCCGGGCGGCACTACGCGGAAATTGTCGAAGGCGCCGGCGCCCCAGCGCAAGAACGCGTAACGCTCGAGGTTCCGCTCGTATTCCTTGTCGACGTTGAACTGGAAGGCGCGATCCGAACCGAAAGCGTCGACCATCACCGAGTGGTCGATGACGAGATCGACCGGCGCCAGCGGATTGATCTTTTGCGGGTCACCGCCAAGATGGGCCATGGCATCGCGCATGGCGGCAAGATCGACCACCGCCGGCACGCCGGTGAAGTCCTGCATCAAGACGCGCGCCGGCCGGAAGGCGATCTCGCGGTCGCTCTTGCGCGTTTTGAGCCAGTCCGCCATGGCGCGGATATCATCGGCGGTGACGCTTCGCCCATCCTCGTGCCGCAGCAGATTTTCCAGCAACACCTTGAGCGAGAACGGCAGGCTCCCGATACCTTCGAGACCGTTGGCCTCCGCCTCCTTTAGGTCGAAATAGTCGTAAACCCGCTTGCCGACTTTGAGGCTGCGGCGGCATTTGAAACTGTCGAGCGAGGTTTCGTGGGGTGAAGTCATATCCGACTGTGAGGTATCAGGTGTCAGGCATTACATGCAAATCCGGTACCTAATAACTGAGCCTAGCGCCTGGCATCTGACACCTGATATGTGACACCCCTGATACCTGACCAATTTCCGGGCAAATGTCTTACAGAATCGGCCTCGCTGCCCATGACCTTAGCTGCCGGCGCGGCGGCAGGCTGCTGTTCGAAGGGCTGAACTTCGCGCTTTCGCCAGGCGATGCGCTGCTGGTGACCGGTCCTAACGGCGCCGGCAAGACCAGCCTGCTCAGATTGATCGCCGGACTTTTGCCTCTGGAGGCCGGAAGCTTCAGTCTGTCCGGAACGGCGCCTGACGCCGAGCGACCGGAGCTCTGCCATTATGTCGGCCATGCCAACGGGATCAAGAGCGCGCTCAGTGTGCGTGAGAACCTGTCGTTCTATGCCGAGTATTTGGGAGGCGGCGGCGATCCCGGTAATGCGCTTGACGTTTTCCGGCTTGGCGAGATCGCCGGCATCCCTGCCGGATTGCTGTCGGCAGGGCAGAAGCGCAAGCTGGCGCTGTCCCGTCTGTTTGCCGCGCCGCGGCCGATCTGGCTGCTCGACGAACCGTCAGTGTCGCTCGACACAGCTTCCGTGAAGCGGCTCGACAAGGTGATCAGCGCTCATCTCAAAAGCGGCGGCATCGCCGTGGTGGCAAGTCATATCGCGCCAAAGGCCAAGTTTGCGAAAAAGATCAAGCTTGGCGGGAAGCGTGCGACATGAAGGCGGCTCTCGTTCTACTCCGCCGTGACATCAAGCTCGCGTGGCGCGAGGGCGGCGCTATCGGCGTGGCGCTCGGCTTCTATCTCGTGGTCATTGCCATGATGCCACTCGGGCTCGGGCCCGATCTCAATCTCTTGTCGCGCATCGCTCCCGGCATCTTGTGGGTGGCACTGCTGCTCGCCGCACTGCTCTCGGCAGGCCGCATCTTCGCCAACGACTACGAGGATGGCTCACTCGATGTGCTGACTACCGGGCCTTTGCCGCTTCCGGCCGTCGCCGCGACGAAATGCTTGGCGCATTGGCTCACCACCGGCATACCGCTCGTGCTGCTCGGACCTTTCCTCGGGCTTCTCCTCAATCTCCCCATCGGCACGAGCCTGTCGCTCGTCCTGGCGATGCTCGCCGGCACGCCGGCCGTGAGCTTCATCGCCGGCATCGGCGCAAGTCTCACGCTGGGTTTGCGGCGGAGCGGTCTTCTCATCGCGCTGCTCGTGTTGCCGCTTTACGTGCCGGTGCTGATCTTCGGCGTCGCCGCGGTCACGCCTTACGTCACCGGGCCCCGTTCTCTATGGGCGCCGCTCCTCATGCTCGCCGCGCTGAGCCTTGCGGCAATCGTGCTCGCCCCTTTCGCCGCCGCCGCCGCGGTCCGCAATGCGCTGAGGTGAGACGTTGCGCGCACCGGTAAAACCCACTAGGTCAAGCCCATGATCGGCCTCGCCAATCCGACGCGTTTTCTCGCTCTGGTCGAGCGCCTGGTGCCGTGGCTTGCCGGCACGACCATCATCATGCTCGCCGTCGGACTTTATCTCGCGCTGTTCGTGGCGCCGCCCGACTACCAGCAGGGCGAGACGGTACGCATCATGTTCGTGCATGTGCCGGCCGCCTGGCTCGCCATGGGCGGCTACGCGCTGATCGCCATCGCTTCGCTCGGCACGCTGATCTGGCGGCATCCGCTCGCCGACGTCGCCGCCAAGGCCGCAGCCCCTATCGGCGCCACCTTCACTTTCATCGCTCTTGTCACCGGCTCGCTATGGGGCAAGCCGATGTGGGGCACCTATTGGGTGTGGGACGCGCGGCTCACTTCGGTGCTCGTGCTGTTCCTGCTCTATCTCGGCCTGATCGCGCTATGGCAGGCAATCGAGGAGCCGGGGCGAGCGGGGCGCGCCGCCGCAATCCTGGCGCTGGTCGGCGCCGTCAATCTGCCGATCATCAAATTCTCGGTCGATTGGTGGAACACGCTGCATCAACCGGCGAGCGTGCTGCGCGCGGGCGGACCGACCATCGATCCGTCTTTGCTCACGCCGCTCTTCGTCATGGCGATTGCGTTCGCCCTGCTCTTCGCGACCTTGCATCTCATCGCCATGCGCGCCGAGATTCTGCGCCGGCGCGTGCGGGCATTGCAGCAGACGCACGTGGCGCATGCGGCGCTCGCCGAAGCCGAGGCGTAAATCATGCCAGATCTCGGCCCGCACGCGATCTACATCCTAGCCGCCTATGCCGTCACCTTCGTGGCGCTTGGTGTTCTCGCCTTCATGATCGTCGAGGATGACCGCAAGCAGCGTCGCACGCTTGCCGAACTCGAGGCGAGAGGCATCAGGCGCCGATCCGCCGGGAAGATGAAGCGGACCAAGCGTTCATGAGCGAGCCTGCCCGGCCCGGCATGCGCCGTATCGGCGTCGTGCTGCCACTGCTCGTGTTCGCCGCGCTCGCACTTCTGTTCTGGTACGCGCTCTATTCCGGCGACCCCTCGCGCCTTCCCTCGGCGCTGATCGGCAAGACGGTGCCCGATTTCACCTTATCGCCACTCGAAGGACTCACCGCGGAAGGCGAAGCTGTGCCGAGCTTCAATGCCGCCGATCTCAAGACCGGCGTGCCCACCGTGGTCAATGTGTTCGCGTCCTGGTGCGTGCCATGCCTCGAAGAGCATCCGCTGCTCATGGCGCTCGCCAAGGAGCCTTCCGTTCGCCTTTACGGCATCAATTACAAGGACGATCCTGCCTCTGCGCGCCGCTTTCTCGGCCGTCACGGCAACCCCTACACACGGGTCGGCACCGACCGCACAGGCCGCGCGGCCATCGATTTCGGCATCTATGGCGTGCCTGAGACTTATGTGATCGACGGCGACGGCAAAATCGCCTTCCGTCATGTCGGCCCGCTGACCGAGACCGCAGTTCGGGAAAAACTTCTGCCTCTGCTGCAACCCTAGGCGCGGTTTTCTTCCTTGGCCTCGGTCACGGCATAGCGTTGCATCAGCGGCACTTGAAGCATGGCGAACAGGAAGGTCAGCGGCAGGAAGCCGAATACCTTGAAGTTCACCCAGAAATCGGTCGAAAAATTGCGCCAAACGATTTCGTTCAGCACCGCCATGACGAGGAAGAACAGCGCCCAGCGCAGCGTGAGCTTGCGCCAGCCTTCCTCGGTGAGATTGAACACCGGGCCGAACAGCAATTCGAGCAGCGGTTTCTTGAGCAACAGCCCCGCCGCGAGCAGCAACGCGAACATCGTATAAACGATGGTCGGCTTGAGCTTGATGAAGGTATCATCCTGCAGATAGAGCGTGAGCGCGCCGAACGCCATCACCACCACGGCGCTGACCAACGGCATCACCGGCAGCTTGTGAAAGCGCAGCCAGGCGACGCCAAGCGAGACGACGGTCGCCGCCATGAAAGCGGCCGTGCCGGCATAGATGCCGTAAACGGCGTTGGTGCCGAAGAAAACGAGGAGCGGCCCGAGATCGATGGCGAGCTTGATGAGGAGGGGCGGCTCGGCGGCGCGCGCCGAGGTCTCAGGCTGCGGCTTCATTCTCGCGCGTAACTCCAGCTAGCGCTGCGGCGAAATCGTCGGCGTCGAAAGGTTTGAGATCGTCGATGCCCTCGCCGATACCGATGGCATGGATGGGCAGCTTGAAGCGCTCGGCGATCGCCACGAGGATGCCGCCCCGTGCCGTGCCGTCGAGCTTGGTGACGACAAGACCGGTGACGCCGGCGATCTCCTGGAAGATCTGCACCTGGTTGAGCGCGTTCTGACCGGTGGTGGCATCCAGCACCAGCATCACGCTGTGCGGCGCGCTGTCGTCGAGCTTCTTCAGCACGCGCACGATCTTGGCGAGCTCGCCCATGAGGTCGGACTTGTTCTGCAGGCGGCCGGCGGTGTCGATCAGAAGCACATCGGTTCCTGTTTCGCGCGCGCGCTCCAGCGCCTCGAAGGCGACACCGGCCGGATCCGAACCGACATCCTTGGCAATCACCTCCGCGCCGGCGCACTCGCCCCAGACCTTGAGCTGATCGATAGCCGCGGCGCGGAACGTATCGGCGGCGGCAAGCATCACTCTATGTCCCTGCCGCGCGAAGAGATGGGAGAGCTTGCCGATAGTGGTGGTCTTGCCGGTGCCGTTCACGCCGACGACCAGCACGACATGAGGCTTGGCGTCCGGCGCAAGCGCCAGTGGCTTGGCAACGGGGCGCAGGACCTGGGCGATCTCCGCCGCCAACACGTCGCCTAAAGCTTCTGTCGTCAGTCCCTTATCAAAGCGGCTCATGGCGAGAGTCTCGCGGATACGGCCCGCCATGGCTACACCAAGATCGGCCTTGATCAGCACCTCTTCCAACTCGTCGAGCGTTTCCTCGTTGAGCTTGTGCTTGATGAGCACGCTCGCGACGTTGTCGGAGAGCGTGGACGAGGTGCGTGACAGACTCTGGCGAAGCTGCGTGAACCAGCCCTGCTTCGGTTCCGGCGAAGACTTCGTCTTATTATCCGTCATGCCGCCACCGCGAGCAGCGCGGTCTCATCATGCCCGGCGACGATGGCCTCGACCAGCGCCCCGGCGTCTCCGGCGCCGTCAAGCCGCACCGGGGTGAAGTCGGGAGAACGGCCTTGGCGGGCGTTCTCCATCAGCACCTGGATATGGCGCCCATTGGCATTACCCAGATGCGCCTGAAGCGCGGCCAAACCCTTCGCGCGCAATTCGCCCGCGCGGCGGCTTATCACGGCACCATCGACTTGCGGCATGCGCGCAGCAGGCGTGCCCTCGCGCGCCGAGAACGGAAAGACATGCAGGAAGGTCAGCCCGCAATCGTCGACCAGGGACAGCGAGTTCTTGAACATGGATTCGGTCTCGGTCGGGAAGCCCGCGATCAGGTCGGCGCCGAACACCATGTCGGGGCGCACGCGCCGCATCTCCTCGCAGAAGCGCACAGAATCGGCGCGTTCATGCCGCCGCTTCATGCGCTTCAAGGTGAGATCGTCACCCGATTGCAGCGAGAGATGCAGATGCGGCATCAGCCGTTCCTCCTCGGCGATGGCCGCGAGCAGCGCCGGGTCGGCCTCGACCGAGTCGATGGAGGACAGCCTGAGGCGCGGTAATTCCGGCACGAGCTTGAGCACGCTGCGCACCAGTCTGCCGAGCGTCATGCTGCCGGGAAGGTCGGCGCCATAGGCGGTGATGTCGACGCCGGTCAGCACGATCTCGGCATAACCGTTCTCGACAAGGCGCCGCACCTGCTTGACAACTTCGCCTGCCGGCACAGAGCGCGACGGCCCACGGCCGAAAGGGATGATGCAGAAGGTGCAGCGATGGTCGCAGCCGTTCTGGATCTGCACATAGGCGCGGGCGCGGTTGCCGAAGCCTTCGATCATATGCCCTGCGGTTTCCTTGACCGACATGATGTCGTTGACCTTTACGCGCTCGGTGCCGTCGATGCCGAGCCCGGCAAAAGTGCGCGCTTCGAGCTTCTCCTGATTGCCGATGACGTGATCGACCTCGTCCATGGCGGCGAAGTGTGCGGGGTCGATCTGCGCGGCGCAGCCGGTGACCACGATCCTGGCGCCGGGACGCTCACGGCGTGCTTTGCGGATCGCTTGCCGCGCCTGGCGCACAGCTTCCGCCGTCACCGCGCAGGTGTTGACGATCACCGCGTTGGTCAGCCCCGCTTCGCTCGCATGCGCGCGCATGACTTCGGATTCGTAGGCGTTCAGCCTGCAACCGAAGGTGATGATGTCGATATTTCGCTTATCCGTCATTGGCGGCTTCTAACATGAAACTGTGGCCGAGTCAGACTTTGGCGGGCTGCAATAAATCAGCCGGCAGGGTGCCCTCATAGTCGAGCGCGTAGGGGCCGGTCATCAGGATATGGCCGTCGCCCTCCCGCCATTCGATCAGAAGATCGCCGCCGGGCAGCGTTACCTTTACATTGCGGCCTACGAGATCGCGCCGCGCGGCCGCGACCGCCGCAGCGCAAGCCGCCGTGCCGCAGGCGCGCGTGAGCCCGGCGCCGCGCTCCCAGGTGCGCACCTTCAGATGATCTGGGCCGGCGATCTCGACCAGCGAAATGTTGGCGCGCTCGGGGAACAGTTTGTGATGCTCGAGCGTGGGTCCGAAACGGGCGAGGTCGTATGCCTCGACATCATCGACAAGGAATACGGCATTAGGATTGCCGACATTGACCATGGCGGCTGGCGGCAAATCCGCAATGCCGTCTATCTCGACCTGTTGCGTGTCTGGGACCGGTGCGGCGAGCGGGATTTCATCCCAGG
Organism: Alphaproteobacteria bacterium; assembly: GCA_016869535.1. GTDB lineage: Bacteria > Pseudomonadota > Alphaproteobacteria > Rhizobiales > Methyloligellaceae > Methyloceanibacter. The sequence continues at coordinate 118,278 of VGDX01000003.1, forward strand.
CGAAACGCGGCGCGCCCATGTCGATGGTGACGCTGCCGTCCTGGTTGACGACCGCGCTGAGCACGCCGCTTTCCGTCTCGATGCTGACCTGCGAACGGTTCTTCTCGCCGGCAACCAAAGCCGCAACACAGCGCGCGGCATTGCCGCAAGCGCCGACCTCGCCGCCATCGGCGTTCCAGATGCGCATGAACACATCGGCCTGCGCGGACGGCTCGAGCGCGATGAGCTGATCGCAGCCGATGCCCTCTTTGCGGTCGGCGATGGCCTGCACCGCCTCAAGGCTGAGCGCGAGCTCGCGCGTGCGCGCATCCAGCACGACAAAGTCGTTGCCGAGCCCGTTCATCTTGCGAAAGCCTATGGTGCCGGTCATGAGCATTTGGCGAAGTGAGGTTTCGCCCGTTATATGGCGTTTCCGCCTCAATAGACCAGCGCTGCGCCATGCCCCCATTTCCACCCGAAGATCCGGTCCAGGCCCTGGTCCCGCATACGCTGCAGGAGCCTTTGCGCGGAAGCGGTAGCGGGCCATTGGCCGGACTTACCTTCATGGTCAAGGACCTGCTCGCCATTCGCGGCCATAAGGTCAGCAACGGCAATCCGTGCTTTTACCGGCACGCCGAGCCGGCAGTGGAAACCGCTTCCGCGATCACGCGCCTGATCGATGCGGGAGCAACGCTCACCGGCATCACCATTTGTGACGAGTTCTTTTACAGCCTGCTCGGCAGCAATGTGCATTACGGCCAGCCGGTCAATCCTCGCGCGCCGGAGCACGTCACCGGGGGTTCCTCTTGCGGCTCGGCGGCTTCGGTCGCGGCATCGATGTGCGACTTCGCGCTTGGCTCCGATACCGGCGGCTCGATCCGCGTGCCGGCCTCCTTCTGCGGGCTTTATGGCTTACGCCCCACGCACGGACGGATTTCGCTCTCCGGCGTCACGCCCATGGCGCCGAGCTACGATACGGTCGGCTTCCTCGCGCGTGACGCGGCGCTGTTCCGCAAAATCGGCCATGTGCTACTCGAAGGCGAACGTAACGAGGCGCCGGTCGAACGCGTAATACTCGCGCACGACTTCTTCATTCATTCCGAGGCAAGCTCGGATCAGGTGTTGTGGGCGGCGCTCGACAGGATTGGCAGCGCGCTGCCTAAGCCTGAACACAAAGTCATTGCGGGTGAGGATATTGAGGAGTGGCGCAACGCCTTCCGCATCATCCAGGGCTTCGAGATCCAGTCCACCCTGCTCCCGTTCGTCGAGACTCATGCCGACGAGGTCGGTCTTGCTCCCGCCATTGCCGAGCGTTTCGAGACGGCTGCAAAGATCACGCAAGCCGAAGCCGAAGCGGCGCGCCGCAAGCGGGATGAAATCACCGAGTCTCTTCGCGCGATGGTGATGCCGGGCACACTGATCGTGCTGCCCACGACACCAACTCTGCCGCCCGAGCGCGACATCCCTGACGGTGTATCCTTCTTCGAATTCCGCAGCCTCACTCTCGGCCAAACCTGCCTTGCCGGTCATGCCGGCCTGCCGCAAATCTCTATTCCTGCGGGCGTGGCGGCGGGCTGTCCGGCCGGATTGTCATTCATCGCCTGGCCGGGCGGCGACGAGGCGTTGCTCGACCTCGCCGTCAGACTCATGCCGCTTCTGAAGGTTTAGCGCGGGAGCAGCCCCGGCGTTATCTCGCCGTAGTCCGTGTCGCGGACGAACTCAAGGCTGATAAAAGCTATGGCGGCGGTGATGACATTGGCGGCAGCGATCAGCCGGAACGCCCGCCGATCGATCTTAAGTCTGTATCCGTATCTGTAGACCGCGAGTTCCACCGCGAGATTGATGGCAACCGCAATGATGAAAGTGAGAAGCCAAGCTGTCAGGCTGAAGGTGGCCCAACCGATTCCCGCGCCGAGGCCTGATGTGCGGAGTCCGAGCTCCATGAACAATCCGGCATAGGGCAATGCATACAGTCCAAGCACGGCGGTGACCGCATTGGCGCCAATCGTCGCCCACAGCGCATCGAGCGCGCCGAGCCGGAAGGCGCGCTGCACGAAAAAGAACTCGATGACAATCGAAACGGCGATGATCCACCAGGCGAGCAGCCGCCCGGCAAGGATAGCCGCCGGCCAGATGACATTGGCGTGGGCAGGCTCGGAGACGATCGCCAGCAGGAGTGCCAGGACCAGGATTCTGAGCAGCATCGGCCGAAATCTCCCTCGCTTGCCCCCATTTGTTGGCAGGACAGGGCTCGATACGGCAAGAGAAATCCGTGGCTTCCCTTGACTTCCGGGGCTGCCTCGCCGACATTCCGGCCGAAATTCAAGGCAGCTCGGTTCGAGAGCCGCCGCCCTGCACATTGTTGATTTGTCGCGCTATCGGCCTCTGGCCTACTTGAGTGCGACAAATAACGAGGAGGCAGGGGGGTTAACACCCGACAGCGCGTCGCGCCCTCGGGTGCATTTTCGTTTGCGCTACCGGCCTCTGGCCTACTTGAGCGCATAGTGGTTGGAGACTGAGAAGGACTGATGTTCGAGACCTTATCGGAACGCCTGTCGGGCATTCTCGACAAGCTGACTCGGCGCGGCGCGCTGAGCGAGGCCGACGTCGCCGAAGCCATGCGCGAGGTACGCCGCGCTCTGCTCGAGGCCGATGTGGCGCTCGACGTCGTGCGCGACTTTACCGAGCGGGTGAAGGAAAAAGCCGTCGGGCAGGACGTGGTGCGCGCGATCGCGCCCGGCCAAATGGTCATCAAGATCGTGCATGACGAGCTCGTGCGCACGCTCGGTTCGGACGCGCAAGGCATCGATCTTGCCGCCACGCCGCCGGTCACCATGATGCTGGTCGGTCTGCAAGGCTCGGGCAAGACCACCACCACGGCGAAACTCGCCAAGCGGCTCAAGGCCCGCGACAAGCAGAAAGTGCTGATGGCCTCGCTCGACACGCGGCGTCCCGCGGCGCAGGAACAACTGCGCGTGCTCGGCGAGCAGACCGGCGTCGCCACGCTGCCGATTATCGCCGGCGAAAACCCGGCACAAATCACCGAGCGCGCCATCAAGGCGGCGAAGACCGGCGGCTACGATGTGCTGCTGCTCGATACCGCCGGCCGCACGCATATCGATGAAGAGTTGATGGCGGAGGTCGCCGCGGTCGAGACGATCGCGCAGCCGCACGAGACTCTGCTCGTTGCCGACGCGCTGACCGGACAGGACGCGGTCAATCTCGCCAGGAATTTCGATGAGCGCGTGGCGCTGACCGGCATCGTGCTGACCCGCGTGGACGGCGATGGGCGCGGCGGCGCGGCACTCTCCATGCGCGCCGTCACCGGCAAGCCCATCAAGCTGATTGGCGTCGGTGAAAAGCTCGACGCGCTCGAGGAGTTTCACCCCGAGCGCATTGCCGGACGCATTCTCGGCATGGGCGACGTGGTCGGCCTGGTCGAGAAGGCGATCGAAACGGTCGAGATCGACAAGGCGCAGAAAATCGCCGCCAAGGTCAAGAAAGGCGCCTTCGATCTCGAAGACCTCGCCGAACAGCTCAAGCAGATGCAGAAGCTCGGGGGCATGGGCGGTGTGCTCAACATGCTGCCCGGCATCGGCAAGGTGAAGAAGCAGCTCGACGCCGCCAACCTCGACGACCGCATCCTGAAACGCCAGCAGGCGATCATCGGCTCGCTGACCCGCGCCGAACGCAAGAACCCGAAATTGCTGAACGCTTCGCGCAAGAAGCGGGTGGCGTCGGGTTCCGGCACATCCGTTCAAGACATCAACAAGCTCGTGAAGATGCACCGGCAGATGGCCGACATGATGAAATCCATGGGCAAGAAGCGCGGCATGTTCAGCAGCCTGTTCGGCGGCGGTCCAGCGCCTGAGATGCCGGCGGAGCTGCCTTCCGGGGGCTTACCGCCCATGCCGCCTGGCGGATTCCCTGGGCTGAGTGGACTACCGCCCGGACTGCCTGGACTTCCCGGCGGTCTGCCGCGTGGTCTGCCCGGCCTGCCCAAAGCGAAAAAGCGATGAAAATCAAGCAAATAGGAGTAACTAAGCAATGTCCTTGAAGATCAGACTGGCGCGGGCCGGCGCCAAGAAGCGACCTTTCTACCGCATCGTCGTCGCCGATTCGCGCAGCCCGCGCGACGGCCGCTATATCGAGAAGCTCGGCACCTACGATCCGCAGCTGCCAAAGGGCTCGCCGGAACGCATCAAGTTCTCGGAAGATCGCGTGAAGCATTGGCTCGGCGTCGGCGCGCAGCCGACCGACCGCGTGCTGCGCTTCCTCGACACGGCCGGCCTCAAGAAGCGCGAAGCAAGAGTGAACCCGGAAAAGGGCAAGCCGCGTCAGAAGCGCCTCGATCGCGAGGAGGCCAAACTGAAGGCCGTTGAAGAGAAAGCCAAGGCCGCGGCCGAAGCTGCTGCCGCCCCGCCGCCTGCTCCCGAGGAGCCGGCTGCCGAGGCTCCGGCGGAAGAAACTCCCGCAGCCGAAGCGACCGCCGAGGAAGCGGCGCCTGAAGCTGAAGCCGCTCCTGCCGAGACGGCTCCCGCCGAAGCCGAGCAACCAGCCGAATCGTCTTGAGCGCGGAGGGCGATCGCGTGCTGATGGGAGAGATCGGCGCGGCGCAGGGTCTCAAGGGCGAGGTGCGCCTCCGTTCTTACACGCAGGAGCCTGCGGGCATTGCCGCCTATGGCGCGCTCGAAGACGATAAGGGGCACGTCATCGAGATCGAGACGGTGCGTGTCACGCCGAAAGCGCTGATCGCCCGCATCAAAGGCGTGACCACACGCGAAGCGGCCGAGGCGCTCACCCATACCAAGCTCTACCTGCCACGCGCGCGTTTGCCGGAGAGCGATGCGGAGGAATGGTACTACGCCGATCTGATCGGGCTTGCCGTCGTCGATAACACCGGAGTGATGATCGGTACGGTCGCCGCCCTGCATAATTTTGGCGCCGGCGATATTCTCGAGATCGCGCCTGTTAGCGGCGACGCCAATCTGCTCGTGCCGTTTACATCGGACACGGTGCCGGAGGTGGATATCGAAGGCAGACGGCTGACCCTCGTGCCGCCGGAGGAAATCGAATGACCTGGCGCGCCACGCTCCTCACCATCCTGCCCGAGATGTTTCCCGGCCCCCTCGGCGCAAGTCTCGCCGGCAAGGCTTTGGCTGAAGGCAAATGGGCACTCGACCTCATCGACATCCGCGACTTCGCCACCGACAAGCATCGCTCGGTCGACGACACGCCGGCGGGCGGAGGCGCGGGCATGGTCATGCGCGCCGACATCGCCGCTGCCGCCATCGACATGGCCCGACACAGGGCGGCACCCGAGACCCCCCTTCTTTATCTTTCCCCGCGCGGCCAACCGCTGACGCAAGACCGTGTTCGCGAATTGGCAAAGGGGCCCGGCGCCATCCTGCTCTGCGGCCGCTTCGAAGGCATCGATGAGCGCGTGCTGGAAGCCTGCAATATCGAGGAGGTATCGATCGGCGATTACGTATTATCCGGTGGTGAGCTTGCTGCCATGGTGCTGATCGACGCTTGCGTCAGGCTGCTTCCAGGCGTGGCCGGAAACGAAACCTCGCTGGCCGAGGAAAGCTTCGCCGAGGGCCTGCTGGAATATCCGCATTATACGCGGCCGCGCGAATGGGAAGGCCGGGCCATCCCCGAGGTGCTGCTGTCCGGCGACCACAAGGCCATCGCCAAGTGGCGTCGCGAACAGGCGGAAGAGCTTACCAAGTCGCGCCGGCTCGATTTATGGGAGAAATCCAAGCGTCGCTAGGCGCCAAAGCCATCGACAAGGCCGCCCCGCTGGGCTAGGAAACCCCCGCGCGCATATCGCGTGCACCATCAGGATCAATCAAAAAGAATGGCGTTCGCTGAAGGCCGCAAGGCCATGGCAGGCGCCCGGAAAGGTGAAAGTCATGAATATCATCGAGCAGCTCGAAAAAGAGCAGGCCGCGGAACTCGCCAAAAAGCGGAAAGTCCCCGAATTCGCCCCCGGCGATACGCTGCGCGTCAACGTCAAGGTGGTCGAAGGCGAGCGCAGCCGCGTGCAGGCTTATGAGGGCGTGTGCATTGGCCGCTCGGGCGGCGGCATCAACGAGAATTTCACCGTGCGCAAGATTTCCTACGGCGAAGGCGTCGAGCGCGTCTTCCCGGTGCATTCGCCGATGATCGACTCGATCGAGGTGGTGAGACGCGGTCGCGTGCGCCGCGCCAAGCTCTATTATCTGCGCGGGCGGCGCGGCAAGGCGGCGCGCATCGTCGAGCGGCAGGAGACAAAGGGCAAGAAGGCGGAAGCCTTCAAGGGTTTCACCAAGCCCAAGGGCACGCCCGATGATCTGAAGCTCATTCCGGGTGTCACGCCGGAGCTCGAAAAGAAACTCAACAAGGCCGGCCTGATCAAGTTCGAGCAGATCGCCAACCTCTCGGACGACGAGATTGCCTGGCTCGACGAGGAGCTCAAGCTCGGCGGCGTTATCGAGCACGATAATTGGTCGGCCAAAGCCGTCGAACTGATGGCCGAGACCACCGCCGACGAGGTCCCCGTCGTGGAAGAGGAAGAAGATGCTGCTGATGCCGAGGCAGCCAAGCCCAAGGCCAAGGCCGAAAAACCAGCTAAGGCCAAAGACGCCAAGAAGCCCAGAAAGGGTTAGCGCAGGGCCTCTTTTCACGCATCACGACCTCGACTGGAGATGCCTTCATGTCGCTCACGATGTATCAGGCTTCGATTCCCGTGTTTGTGCGCATGCTCGGGGTCTTGTCCAAGGTCCTGGACAAGGGCGCGGCCTTTGCCGAAGCGCGCAAGATCGATCCCGCCGTGCTCGTCAACGCCCGCCTTGCCCCCGACATGCTCCCGCTGTCTCGGCAGGTGCAGATTGCGAGCGACATGGTCATGCGGGGGGCGGCGCGTCTCGCCGGCGCCAGTTTTCCCAACAATCCCGACACGGAGGCCAGCTTCCCTGAACTCAAGGAGCGCATCGCCAAGACGCTCCGCTTTCTCGACGGGATAACTGCCCCGGAGATCGACGGCAGCGAGGAACGGCAGATCAGCATCAAAGTGGGCGACCAGGATTTGAACTTCAAAGGGCAAGACTATCTGCGGTATTTCGTGCTGCCGAACCTGTATTTCCACGTGATCGCTGCCTATCTCATCCTGCGCCACAACGGCGTCGAGCTTGGCAAGCGGGACTTCCTCGGTATGTGATGTTTTGGGGGTTTGTAAACCGGGGCTTGAGGCGCTATCTCATGCCTAACAAGCCCCGGAAACGCGCCGTAACTGACGATGACAAGGCCCCGCACCCTTTACGACAAGATCTGGGACGAGCACCTCATCCACGCGGCGGATGACGGCACCTGCCTGATCTATATCGACCGCCATCTCGTGCATGAGGTGACGAGCCCGCAAGCTTTCGAGGGCCTGCGCATGGCGGGCCGCAAAGTGCGCGCGCCGGAGAAGACGCTTGCCGTGGTCGACCACAATGTGCCGACCACCGACCGCTCGAAGGGCATCGACGATCCGGAATCGGCGCTGCAGGTGGCGACGCTCGCCGACAATGCCCGCGAGTTCGGCATCGAGTATTACAACGAGCTCGACCGCCGCCAGGGCATCGTACATGTGGTCGGGCCCGAGCAAGGCTTCACCCTGCCCGGCACGACCATCGTCTGCGGTGACAGCCACACATCGACTCACGGCGCGTTCGGCGCGCTGGCGCACGGCATCGGCACGAGCGAGGTCGAGCATGTGCTGGCCACTCAGACCCTGATCCAGCAGAAAGCCAAGAACATGCGCGTGCGCGTCGAGGGCAGACTGCCCGAAGGCGTCACCGCCAAGGACATCATCCTTGCCATCATCGGCGAGATCGGCACCGCCGGCGGCACCGGCCATGTCATCGAATATGCCGGTGAAGCGGTCCGCGCGCTGTCCATGGAAGGCCGCATGACCATCTGCAACATGTCGATCGAAGGCGGCGCCCGCGCCGGCCTGATCGCGCCAGATGAAAAGACCTTCGACTATATCAAGGGGCGTCCGCGCGCGCCTAAGGCCGGCGCCTTCGAACTCGCGAAAGCCTATTGGGACACGCTCTATTCGGATGACGATGCCGATTTCGACCACGAGGTCGTTCTGCATGCGGAAAGATTGCCGCCGATCGTCTCCTGGGGCACGAGCCCCGAGCAGGTCGTGGCGGTGACCGGCCGCGTGCCGGTACCGTCCGAGATCACCGATGATACCAAGCGCCGCGCCGCCGAGCGCGCGCTCGACTATATGGGCTTGAAGGGCGGCGAGAAGATCACCGACATCGCGCTCGATCGCGTGTTCATCGGCTCTTGCACCAATGGGCGCATCGAAGATTTGCGCGCCGTCGCCAAGATCGTCGAAGGCCGCAAGGTCAATGACCATATCCGAGCCATGATCGTGCCGGGCTCGGGCTTGGTTAAGGCGCAAGCCGAAGCTGAAGGTCTCGACACGATTTTCAAGGCGGCAGGTTTCGAATGGCGGGAGCCCGGCTGCTCCATGTGCCTCGGCATGAATCCCGACCAGCTGTCACCGCGAGAGCGTTGTGCCTCGACTTCGAACCGCAATTTCGAAGGACGTCAGGGGCGGCTCGGCCGCACCCATCTCGTCTCGCCGGTTATGGCGGCTGCCGCGGCGATCACCGGCCGCTTCGTCGACATCCGCGACTTCCATTAGACGCAGGACGCGTCACCCTGATGCATCGCCGATGCCTCAAGGATGACGCGCCCTTGCCCGCGAGAGCCGCTCCCGACTAGCGGTGATACCGTCTGTTTGAGCGCTTATAGGAATGCTTATGGCCACCGCCTCTATGGGCGTGATGGCCTCTATACCTGGAGCCTCCCCAGCTTCTGTAGCCATAAGAATTGCCCCAGTAAGGACGGCTATAGCCCCAACTGAAACCCGGTGCGGCATAGATCCCCGCACACCAGCCGTTCCAATAGCCGCAGGCGGGCCTGCACCAATTGTTCCAGTAGCCGCAGCCATAGGCTGACGCTTGGGTAGAACCGCCCATGGTGCCGGCGGCAACCAGGCCCAAAAAGCCCAAACCAGCGATTAGACTCTTCCGCATCATGTTCAACCTCATCAATTTGCCGGCCGCGGGAGTGCGGCCGAGCTTCTGGCCGAATATGACGCGCATGGCCTGAACGCGATCTGATCGCTACATTCATGCAGGGTTCAGATTGTTCAGGCAGGCGCCCTACGGTGAACGACCGGATGAGCGATATTCGTTGGAACAAGCGGCAAGCGCCGTCTCTCGCCGAGTTCGAGACGCTTGCCTGGTCCGTTTATCGGCGGCTGCCTGAGCGGTTCCGCGCGCTCACCGGCGATCTCGTAATCCGCATCGAGGATTTTCCCACCGACGAGGTTCTCGACTCACTCGGCATAGAATCGCCGTTTGGTCTGCTCGGCCTCTATTCCGGCGTCGATCTATCCCGCAAAAGCGTGATGGATGTGAGTCCGATGCCGGACATGGTGTTCCTGTATCGCCGGCCGATCCTCGACTATTGGGCCGAGCATGAGGATACGCTCGGCGCCATTGTCGCTCATGTGCTGTTGCATGAGATCGGTCACCATTTCGGCTTCTCTGACAGCGACATGGAGCGCATCGAAGCCGCGCTTGAGGCTTAGAGGGAGTGCCTGTAGGTGCCCCATCAGCGCCTTAACTGGCCTATATAGGAGCAATTGCGCCCTGTTTGAACGCGCCGTAAACTGCGATTCATCATGCTTGAAAGCTGGACCATTCATCGTGCAACGCGGGTCGGCGCCTTGGCGTTCGCGCTGGGGATCGCCCTGCCCTTTGGCGCGCATGCCCAGGAATGGGTCTTTCGTGGCGGCCCAGGCAATCCTGGCCCGAGCATCGACGCCTATGTGAATCAGGTCGGCCCCGAAGCATCCATCGTCCCGCATGGCTCGCTGCAAATCGACGGCAAATCGGTCAATTGCGGCAAACGGCCGACGGTACTGAACCCTGCGTTCGACAGTTGGGGCGGAGCCTTCCCTGGCTTCCTCATCCTCAACACCAACAAGATCAGCGGACTGACCACGCAGGTGAAGCTCTACATCTATTCGCATGAATGCGGACATCAGTTCGTCGGCGCCGACGAAATCCAGGCCGATCTCTTCGCCATCCGACGCGGGGTGCGATGGGGCTGGCTCGATGCGCAAGGCATGGAGGACATCTGCGTCTTTATCTCCAAGCTCAAAGGCGACTCGGTACATCCGCCGGGACCCAAGCGCTGCGAGACCATGCGCAAATATTACCAGAAGTTGATCGAGAACGGCACGCAGACCACATCCTCGCCGGTGGACTCAGGCGCGCACACGCTCGGCCCGACGCGATAGTCGAGCGCCTGGAAACATCGCGAGAGTCTCGTTCGAAACGTCATGCAGAAATTCACCACGCTCACCGGCATCGCCGCTCATCTGCCGATGATCAATGTCGACACCGACATGATCATCCCCAAGCAGTACCTCAAGACCATCAAGCGTACCGGGCTCGGCACGGGCCTGTTCGCCGAGTTGCGCTACGACGAGGCGGACAAGCCGCTGCCCGATTTCATTTTGCACAAGCCGCCCTACGACAAGGCCGTGATCCTCATCACCGGCGAGAATTTCGGCTGCGGCTCGTCGCGCGAGCACGCGCCTTGGGCGCTGCTCGATTTCGGCATCTCTTGCATCATCGCGCCGTCCTTCGCCGACATTTTCTACAACAACTGCTTCAAGAACGGCATTCTGCCCATCACCTTGCCACAGACGGAAATCGACAAGCTGATCGACGACGCGGCGCGGGGTCATAACGCCGTGCTGACGGTTGATCTCGGCGCTCAGGAGATCAGGGGGCCGGACGGCGGCGCCATCCATTTCGATATCGACCCCTTCCGCAAGCGCTGCCTGATGGAAGGGCTCGACGATATCGGCCTGACGATGGAGAAGTCCGACGAGATTGCCGCCTACGAGACGCAATCCCGGGCGCAACGCCCCTGGCTGTAGACGCTAATCGAACACGAGCGGCGGTGTGGTTTCGCTGATGACCGGCTTGCCGCCGCGCGTGACCATGACCGTGCCGGTATAGGATCCCTTGGGCCAGCCGCCTTGCGGCGCCTTCTTACCGGCGAACAGCATCATCTGTGCCTTGTTGCGGTCGAGCGTCTCGGAATTGTCGACCAGGACCTCGTCGCCGCGCATGAGCTTGAGGGCGATGACGTCATCCTTTTGCAGGTTGATCGCCCACATATAAGTCACCACCGGCGTGTCGGGTGTAGGTTGCGCAAGCGGCGCTCCGGTTTCGAGCGCCTCAAGCTCGATCGGCTGGTCGCTCATGCCAAGTCCGAGTAACGTTCCCGCCTGATAGGGCAGCGCCGCCTTGGCCTTGGCTGACCACAGGGACTGACCTTCCTTGCCGCAAGCGGGATCGGGCTCGGTGAGGAAGGGATCGACGGTCTCATCGTCCTTGCTGACCGCGAGGTGAACATGCGGGAAGGCCGCCTCGCCCGAATAGCCGATCTCGCCGAGCTTGGCGCCGGCCTCGACTGTTTCGCCTTCCTTCGCCGTCACGGAACCCTGGCGCAGATGGCAATATTGCGTGACCCAGCCATCGCCGTGATCGATCCTGACGCCATTGCCGCATTCGCGGTCGGCGACCTTGGCGCGATCCTCCTCGCTGCGGATGAGACGGTCGGGCTCGCCGTCACGCAAGCCAAGCACCTTGCCGGGCGCCACCGCGAGCACGGCGACACCCTTCTTCACATCTTCTGTGGTGCGTAGGCGGATATCGGTGCCGTCGTGCCCGTCATAGGTCTCGGCCCCACAACTATAGTCGCGCACGCCGGGGCCGGCGTCTCGATCGACATATTGCTGAATGAAGCAATCTTGGCCGGGCGTGCAGGCAACCGGCAAGTCGAGCTCGATGGCCAGAGCGGGCCCCGCCGTCAAAACCAGAACACCGAAAGCTCTTATCAGCATATGGCCGGCTCGCACCTCACTCGAAAGCTACTGGCGCGCTCTTCTCCTCGATCAGGGTCTTGCCCTCGCGCGTGACCTTGACCTCGGCCTGGTAAGCGCCTTCCGGCCAGCCCCCCGCCGGCACGCCTGATTTGCCGGCTTGCAGCAAGAATGACGGCTTGTCCGCATCGAGGGTCTCAACGTTGTGCTGCAAAGACTTGCCATCGAGGCTGAGTTTGACCTCGACGGTATCTCCCTTCTTGGCTTCGCCGATCAAGGCATAGGCCACGCCAGGCGTGTTGAAACGGGGTATGGCGGGCGATTTCCCATCGACCAATTCCTCCTCGGTCACCGGATGATCCGCCGTGCCGAGCGCCAGAAGTTTCGTCTCGGCTCGCGTGGCATGAGGCCAGGCAAGCGTTCCGCCCAAAAACACCAGAACCAAGAGCACCCTTGTCAGCATTTCCTACTCCCTTTAGGCAAGCGGCCAGGATGTAGCACAGGATTGGCCGCTTCATGACCTCTTATAAGCTTTTGCTCCTCCCCGGCGACGGCATCGGACCCGAAGTCATGGCCGAAGTCGAGCGCCTGATCGCCTGGGCCGATGCGCAAGGCCTCGCCAAGATCGAGACCGAGACCGACCTGGTCGGCGGCTGCGCCTATGACGCCCATGGCGAGGCGATTTCCGAGGCCGCCATGATGCGCGCGTTGGCGGCGAACGCGGTGATGCTCGGCGCGGTGGGCGGTCCGAAATGGGACGGCGTGCCTTACGACCAGCGGCCGGAGGCGGGGTTGCTGCGGCTGCGCAAGGATCTAGAACTGTTCGCCAATCTGCGCCCGGCCATCTGCTACCCGGCGCTTGCCGATGCGTCCTCGCTGAAGCGCGAGCTGGTCGACGGTCTCGACATCATGATCGTGCGCGAGCTGACCGGCGGCGTCTATTTCGGCGAGCCGAAGGAGATCGTCGATCTCGGCAAAGGCCAGAAGCGCGCCGTCGATACGCAAGTCTACGAGACTAACGAGATCGAGCGCATCGCCACGGTCGCCTTCGAGCTCGCGCGCAAGCGAAGCAACCTGGTCCACTCGGCCGAGAAGCGCAACGTGATGAAGACCGGCGTGCTGTGGAACGAAGTGGTGACGCGCGTGCACAAGGAGCACTACCCCGACGTCACCTTGCAGCACATCCTCGCCGACAATTGCGCCATGCAGCTCGTGCGCCGGCCGAAGCAGTTCGACGTGATCGTCACCGACAATCTGTTCGGCGACATGCTGTCGGACGAGGCGGCGATGGCCACGGGCTCGCTCGGCATGCTGCCCTCGGCCTCGCTCGGCGAGGCGGACGCGCGCGGCAAGCGGCGTGCACTCTACGAGCCGGTGCATGGCTCGGCGCCCGACATCGCCGGCCGCGGCATCGCCAATCCCATCGCCACCATCGCGAGCTTCGCCATGTGTCTGCGCTATTCTTTCGATCTCGGCGAGGTGGCAGACAACATCGAGCGCGCCATCGCGCACGTGCTCGACCAGGGCTTGCGCACCGCCGATATCAGCCAGGACGGCTGCAAGACCGTCGGCACGCGCGAGATGGGCGATGCCATCCTCGCCGCGCTCGACCGCAAGGCGTAGTCAGAGGTAGTCTCGACGTCATGAAGATCGCTCCGTGTGCCGGACTTGTCGCCCTCCTTGCCTTGAGCCAGACCGCCGTGGCCCAAGCGCCGGAGGAGCAGGCCGAGAAGGAAGCGCGGCGGGCCTGCGAGGCCAAGATCTGTGATATCGTCGCCACCAGGGACCCGAGCGGCGAGGACGTTTCCTGCGACATCGTCAAGACCTGGCGCGAGGAGGAGCTCGTCAAGGCGGTTGGCGGCCGGATCAACTGGCCCTGGGGCGGCGCCATGTGCCAATCGAAGATCGCGCTCGAACGGGCGGCGCTCGCCAAGGCGATGAGCGAACCGGCTTATGAGATGACCTTGCCGACCCAGACGGCACGCTGCGCGCTCGACCAGAAAGAGGGCGGCGATCCCTACGTGTTCGAAATCTCAGTGGCGCCCAGGTTGAAGTTCGAGAACGGCAAGGCCATCGCGGGTCAGGTGAATTGGGGGAAGGCCTCGGCGCCGGTGGCGATCTATCCGCTGATCTATGCCGGGACCGCTCTCGACAATTCCACCAACGTGCTTGGCCCCGAATTGGTGCGGGTGGTGAACGAATTCACCACCAAGAAGTGCCCTCTCGTGAAGGCCGCCCTGCCCAACGGCGCGGTTCACTAGCCTCTGTCCACTCGTCCCCGCGAAGTCGGGGACAAAGACGTATAAATTTAATGACACTGTTGTTGAATCATCGTCACATTGCCGGTCTAATACGTGTGGGGGTTGAGTCCGGCCGAATCGACGCCGCCAGGACAGGTTTTTGCAAACGCCATCGACGCAAATCACCCCAATTCTCGAGGATGAACCTCCTCAACTGGCGGAGCATATTGCGCCGCAAGGAGAGTCGCGTCACTCGCACCAGGGAGAAGAGAAAAGCCGGCGCACCTCCGTGCTTCTGCGCGAGTTCCTGGCCACACAAACCGGTCAGCGGGTGAAATTCGGCGATCTGCGCGATGCGCTCGACGATCGCGGCTTCGGTGTGCTGATCTTTATCTTCGCATTTCCCAATATGATCGCAGCGAACATTCCGCTGGCATCATCGGTCCTCGGCTTCCCGCTCGTGCTGCTTGCGGCGCAACTCACTTATGGACGGCACAAGCCGTGGTTCCCTCGCTGGCTGACCTCCCAGACCTTCCCGCGAGAAAAATTCACCGCCTTCATGAACCGCGCGCTGCCTTATCTCGAGCGCTGCGAGAAGATGTTCCGCCCGCGCCTCACCTTCATGCTGTCCTGGACGCCCGAGCGCCTCATCGGCGCTCTCATTCTCGTCCTTGCTGTCATCCTCGCGCTACCGATACCATTCGGCAATTGGCTGCCGGCGCTTTCCATGTCGATCATCGGACTCGCCATGGTGGAAAAGGACGGGGTTGCCGTGCTGGCCGGACTGGGGGTTGCCGTAGCGGCCCTGATCGTGGTCGCGGCTGTCATTACCGGTCTGATCAGGGCGCTTCTTCTGCTGTTTTCGCTCGCCTGAGTGCAGCAGCTTTACTTTCGGCGGGGCTTCCCATACATCGGCCGCAAATCCGCGCGAGCAATTCCCGCGCATCGGCTTGGAGAACACCATGGGTTACAAAGTCGCCGTGATCGGCGCCACCGGCAATGTCGGTCGCGAGATGCTCAATATCCTGTCGGAACGGGAGTTTCCCGCCGACGAGGTATTCGCGCTCGCCTCGCGCCGCTCCATGGGCGTCGAGGTCTCCTTCGGCGATGAGCGGCTGAAATGCCGCGATCTCGAGAATTTCGACTTTCGCGGCGTCGATTTTGCCCTGATGTCGGCGGGATCCGCCGTCGCCAAGGAATGGGCACCCAAGATCGGCGCTCAAGGCTGCGTGGTGATCGATAATTCCTCCTGCTGGCGTTACGACCCGGACGTGCCGCTCGTGGTGCCCGAGGTCAATGCCGACGCGGTGGAAGGCTTCGCCAAGAAGAACATCGTCGCCAATCCGAATTGCTCGACCGCGCAGCTCGTCGTGGTGCTGAAGCCGCTGCACGATGCGGCCAAGATCAAGCGCGTGGTGGTTGCGACCTATCAATCCGTCTCGGGCGCCGGCAAGGAAGCCATGGACGAATTGTGGGACCAGACCAAGGGCATCTTCTCGACTGCCGCTCCCGCGCCAAAGAAATTCACCAAGCAGATTGCCTTCAACGTCATCCCGCATATCGACGTCTTCCTCGACGACGGCTCGACCAAGGAAGAATGGAAGATGGCGGCGGAGACCAAGAAGATTCTCGATCCCAAGATCAAGGTGACCGCCACCTGCGTGCGCGTGCCGGTGTTCGTCGGCCATTCGGAGGCGGTCAATGTCGAGTTCGAGCGGCCGCTTGACGCCGAGCAAGCGCGCAACATCCTGCGCGAAGCGCCCGGCGTGCTCGTGGTGGATAAGCGCGAACCCGGCGGCTATGTGACGCCGATCGAATGTGTTGGCGATTACGCCACCTATGTCAGCCGCATCCGCGAGGATCAGACGCTCGACAATGGCCTGTCCTTCTGGGTCGTGTCGGACAATTTGCGCAAAGGGGCCGCGCTCAATACGGTGCAGATCGCCGAGACCATCATCAACCGCAAGCTGCTCGACCGGGCCGCCTAGCGCGGCTTACGCACCATCGGCGTGATGACCGGCGAGTCTCCTGACTGGATCTCGCCAAGAACCTCGAAGCCGCTCCGCCGATAGAGCGGCACGTTGCGCGGACTGCTGGCCTCCAGATAGGCGGGCATCTTGTCTCGGTCACAGATGGCGAGCGCATACCCAAGCAACGCCGAGCCATAGCCGTGGCCCTGCTTTGCCGGATCAGTGCCGATCAAGGGCAGATACCAGTGCGGCTCCTTCGGATGGAAGGCGTCCATCTGCTCGAATAGGCCGGACATCGCCTCCCGGTCGCCCTCGGCGGTCGCGCTCTCGGCCAGCGCCAGCATCGTCTCCCCGTCCGGCTCGACGCCTGGCGGTAGCCAGAGCGCCGTGGCGCATCCCTCAATGAGGTGAGCCGAGCCATGGTCGAAGGCCCTTCCCCCGAAGGCTCTAACGAAGCGCGGAAAAATCTCGAAATAGGTCTTCGGGTCGGCGAAGCCCCAGCGCGCGGCTGGATCGCTTGAAAAGGCGAGCACGATGGTCGCGATGCACTGATCGATCTCATCCTGTGTGGCTGCTCTCACCTCGAGCTCAGTCATACCGGTTAGTTCCCGTTTTTCACTCTTCAGCCAGCGGTTCGAAGCGCCTCGTGGCGGGGTGGAGTCCGAGCAACTCGCCACTGCCGATGTCGAAATGCAGACCATGCAGGGCGAGCAAGCCGTCCCTTTCGCACTCCACGACGAAGGGGAAGCTCCGCAGATTGGCAATCGAAGAGCGGATCGCGGCGAGCTCGAAGGCCGTCTCGTCGCCATGGGCGAAGATATCGGCCTCTTCCGGCTTGAGATCGTCGAGCAGAGTTAGCCAGCGGCCGATGAAGCCTGCCTTCGCCACGTTGTCGCGCACCTTCTGCCGGTAGGCCGCTACCCCACCGCAATGGGAATGGCCGAGCACGATCAGATTGGGCACCTTCAAACCGAGCACGGCGAACTCGATGGCTGCGCTCGTGCCGTGATATTTGCCCGACGGCTCGAACGGCGGCACGAGATTGGCCACGTTTCGCAAGATAAATAGATCGCCGGGCTTCGCGTCGAAAATCGCCGACACGTCGACCCGCGCATCGCAACAGGCAATGACCATGGCCGACGGCGTCTGGCCAAGCTCGGCAAGTTGCTGGTAACGCCTGCGATCGGCCGCGTGAATTTCGCGGCGGAAGCGCCAATGGCCGTCAATCAGACTTTTCGGTAAAGGCACGTGAACCCCCAAGCTACGCAACAATTCCAGCCGGTCGCGCGTTTGTAAAGTCGCAGCCGTCGATAGGGGCCCCCTATCGGCCGTTTGCGTACGCCTACTTGATCAGGAATGCGTATCGTTTGAAGCTGCAACCCGCCGGTCTTCCCCAAGAAGCGCGATCAATCGTGCCGGGCCGGCATGAGGAAAGCCGAGGATGAGGCGAGCGTCCCCCACGCCTGGCCTTGGTCCCCTACTTCACAGCGACATGGCAACAGGTCGTTGCTGGGCTCTCTGCGCGCTCGCGTGGAGGCAGCGAGCATTCTTGCCCATGCCGACCATGACATAAAAGGAGTGCCATCATGGCGAAGGTATTGTGTGTGCTTTACGACGATCCGGTTGACGGATATCCCCCAAAATACGCGCGCGACAACATTCCAAAGATCACCAAATATCCCGACGGCCAGACGGCGCCGACGCCGAGCGCCATCGACTTCAAGCCCGGCGATCTTTTGGGCTCGGTCTCCGGCGAGCTCGGTCTGCGCAAATTCCTCGAAAAGGCCGGCCACACGCTGGTGGTGACGTCCGACAAGGACGGACCCAATTCCGTGTTCGAGAAGGAATTGCCGGATGCGGAGATCGTCATCTCGCAGCCCTTCTGGCCCGCCTACATGACCAAGGAGCGGTTCGACAAGGCGAAGAAGTTGAAGATGATTGTCACCGCCGGCATCGGTTCCGATCACACCGACTTGCAGGCGGCGATGGACAAGGGTGTCACCGTCGCCGAGGTCACCTATTGCAACTCGATCAGTGTCGCCGAGCACATCGTGATGATGATCCTCGCGCTGGTGCGCAACTACATCCCGTCCTATGGCTGGGTGGTGAAGGGCGGCTGGAACATCGCCGACTGCGTGGAGCGCTCCTACGACCTCGAAGGCATGAATATCGGCACAGTGGCCGCGGGCCGCATCGGTCTCGCCGCGCTGCGCCGCCTCAAGCCGTTCGGCGTCAAGCTGCACTACACCGACAAGCACCGCCTGCCGAAGGAAGTCGAGGAGGAGCTTGACCTCACCTTCCATCCCAACGTGGAATCTCTGGTCAAGGTCTGCGACGTGGTGACCATCAACGCGCCGCTGCATCCGGAGACCGAGCACATGTTCAACGACGAGCTGATCTCGAAGATGAAGCGCGGCAGCTACATCGTGAACACGGCGCGCGGCAAGATCGCCGACCGTGACGCCATCGTGCGCGCGTTGGAAAGCGGCCAGCTAGCGGGCTATGCCGGCGACGTCTGGTTCCCACAACCCGCGCCCAAGGATCACCCTTGGCGCACCATGCCGCATCACGGCATGACGCCGCATATCTCGGGTAGCTCGCTGTCGGCGCAGACGCGCTATGCGGCCGGCGTGTGCGAGATCCTCGAGAACTATTTCGCCGGCAAACCCATCCGCACCGAATATCTGGTGGTGGACAAGGGCAAGCTCGCCGGCGTCGGCGCGCATTCCTACACCGCGGGCGATGCCACCAAGGGTTCGGAGGAAGCCGCCAAATATAAGAAGGCCGCTAACGCATAGCGCGAACCTTCAGCGCGAAATACGCACCGCCGTCTTGGTCCTTCACGGGCCGGGGCGGCGGTGTCTTATGATAGCATTGCAAAAAATCACGCTCACAGGAGCCTAAACCCTTGCGATGGCAGCAAGGCGCAGCCTAGTGTCTGCCTCAAACAAAAAGATAGCTTGGGGGAGACCAAAGGATGACGAGCACCGGAGGGACTGTGGCCGCAAGCGACCGCATCGGTTTGCTCGAAAAAGCCCGCATTATCGCGCCGTCCGGGTATAATCGCTGGCTCGTCCCCCCCGCCGCGCTCGCCATCCATCTCTGCATCGGCATGGCTTACGGCTTCAGCGTGTTCTGGGTCCCGCTCGGCCGCGCCGTCGGGGTCTCGCAAGGAATCGACCACCCCATTCCTTGCCCCGGCGATGCAACAACTTTTTTTGGCAAGCTCGCCATAACCGCCAAAGCCCTATTTGCCACGAGTTGCGACTGGACCCAGTTCGACCTCGGTTGGATGTTCACCCTGTTCTTCGTCCTGCTCGGCGTATCGGCAGCGCTGTGGGGCGGTTGGCTCGAGCGGGTCGGCCCGCGCAAGGCGGGCGTCGTCGCGGCTCTCTGTTGGTGCGGTGGCTTGATGATTTCGGCGGTCGGCGTCTATGTCCACCAGCTTTGGATGCTGTGGCTCGGCTCAGGCTTCATCGGCGGTATTGGCCTCGGGCTCGGCTATATCTCCCCAGTTTCCACCTTGATCAAATGGTTCCCCGACCGCCGCGGCATGGCGACCGGCATGGCAATCGCGGGTTTCGGCGGCGGTGCGCTGATCGGCAGCCCCCTCGCGACGATGCTCATGAACCATTTCGCAACGCCCACATCCGTCGGCGTGTGGGAAACCTTCGTCGCCATGGGGCTCATCTATTTTGTGTTCATGCTTGGCGGCGCCTTCGGCTATCGCCTGCCGCCGCCCGGCTGGAAGCCCGAAGGCTGGACGCCGCCGCAGAACTCGCATGCCATGATCACCGACGGTCACGTGCAACTGAAGGACGCACATAAGACCGCGCAGTTCTGGCTGATCTGGGCGGTGCTTTGTCTCAACGTGTCAGCCGGCATCGGCATCATCGGCGCCGCTTCGCCAATGTTACAGGAGACCTTCGGCGGCATGCTGTTCAGCGATCCGTCCGTCGGCTTTGCCCAATTCACCGATACTCAGAAGGCGCAAGCGGCGCTGGTTGGCGCTGGCTTTGTCGGCCTGTTCTCGCTGTTCAACATCGCCGGGCGCTTCTTCTGGGCCTCGCTATCGGACAAGATCGGTCGAAAGCTCACCTATTATACCTTCTTCGCGCTCGGCTTCATTTGCTACGCCGCGGCGCCGACCTTGGCGACGCTGGGTTGGCTTGCATTGTTCGCAGCAGCT
Source organism: Alphaproteobacteria bacterium (assembly GCA_016869535.1). Classification (GTDB taxonomy): domain Bacteria; phylum Pseudomonadota; class Alphaproteobacteria; order Rhizobiales; family Methyloligellaceae; genus Methyloceanibacter. The sequence continues at coordinate 138,609 of VGDX01000003.1, forward strand.
TTCTGCCTGATCGCTTCAATGTATGGCGGCGGTTTCGCCACCATCCCCGCTTATCTCGCCGACGTATTCGGCACGCAATTTGTCGGCGCCATCCATGGGCGGCTGCTCACCGCCTGGTCGACTGCCGGCATCGTCGGCCCGGTGATCGTCAACTACATGCACGATAGTCGCGTGGCTGAGGGAATCCCGGCGGACCAGATTTACCAGCCGATTTTCTACGTACTTGCGGGACTATTGGTCGCCGGCTTCATCGCCAACATGCTGATCAGGCCTCTCCCCAAGAAGTGGTTCATGAAGCAAGAAGAGGTGGAAGCCTTGCAAGCCGCCGACCGCGCCGCGGCGGCGCGTGTCAAGACGGGGTCATTCGGCATCGGCTCAGGGAAGTTCAATTTGACCACGCTTCTGGCCTGGGCCGCGGTCTGTGTTCCGCTCGCCTGGGGCGTATGGATCACCCTGGAGAAGGCGCTCGTCTTATTCGAATAGCCCCTAAAAAGCCCGGTTTTCCGCGCTTTACCGGGATTTTGTCAGAATTTGTTAATGTGGCATTCAGGGGGTTTTCATGGACGCGTCATGCGGCTCTCATGCCCTTCCCCCATTATCTTGTCCTGTAGGTTCACCGAAGGAGACGACCATGAAAGAGTGGCTGAAACCCGAGATCACCGAGTCCGAGGCTGGCATGGAAGTTACCAGCTACCTCCCGGCCGAGCTCGACCGCGCTTAATTAGCGCACGATCTTAGCAAGTTTTCGCTAACAATGGCGGTTCCTGCGAAAGCAGGAATCGCCATTTTGTTTGCGCCCGATTATGGTCGCGCCGTCAATGCGAAGCGCCGCTGAAAAGAGCGGGGCAACGAAAGGTGCGATCCTATGGCGTGGACTTATCTGGTGCTCGCGGGTTTTTTTGAGATCGGTTTCGCCGCGACGCTCAAGGAGACCGAAAACTTCACCAAGCTCTGGCCCTCCCTGGCCTTCACCGCCTGCGTCATTCTGAGTTTCGTCTTTCTCGAAAGATCGCTGAAGGAAATCCCCCTCGGCACCGCCTACGCCGTGTGGACCGGCATTGGCGCCGCGGGGACTGCACTGCTCGGCATCCTCGTCTATAAGGAGCCCGCGACGGCGCTGAGACTGTTCTTCATCGTGACCCTGATCGGCTCCATCGTCGGCCTGAAATTCGCAACCAAGTAAGCTCGCGAAGCCCTGATGAACGACAGCAGAACGGAAAAAATCGACCGGACCGTTACCGGCAATTATTTCGAGGACTTCAAGCTCGGTCAGGAGATCGTGCACGCGACGCCGCGCACCGTGACGGTGGGCGATGTGAGCCTGTTCACCGCGCTCTACGGCCCGCGCTTCGCCGTGCAGTCGTCGGATGCATTTGCCCAAGCCATCGGCTATCCGCGCTCGCCGATCGACGACCTGCTCACTTTCCACATCGTCATCGGCAAGACGGTGCCCGACATTTCGCGGAACGCCATCGCCAATCTCGGCTATGCCGAGTTTCGCTTTTTGGCGCCGGTTTATCCCGGCGACACGCTCGCCTCGACCTCGGAGGTGATCGGGGTCAAGGAGAACTCCAACAAGAAGAGCGGCACGGTCTATGTGCGCTCGACCGGGCGCAATCAGCGGGGTGAGCCCGTGCTCTCCTATGCGCGTTGGGTAATGGTCAACAAGCGCGATCTCGAGGCACCTGCCCCCGAGTCCGTGGTGCCGGAACTTGCTGCGAGCGTCGATCCCGCTTCGCTTGGCGCGGCGCTGCCGCCTCTTAATCTTGGCTTTTATGATTATGCTTTAGCCGGTTCGCCGCGGAAGTGGGGCGACTACAAAGTCGGCGACAAGATCGACCATGTCGACGGCCAGACCATCGAGGAGGCCGAGCATCAGCTCGCCACGCGGCTGTTCCAGAACACGGCGCGCGTGCATTTCAATCAGCATGTTGAAGGCAAGGGACGCTTCGGCCGGCGCCTCGTCTATGGCGGCCATATCATCTCGATCGCGCGCGCCTTGAGCTTCAACGGGCTCGCCAACGCCTTCCATATTCTCGGGCTGAACGGCGCGCGGCATGTGGCGCCCTCTTTCGCCGGCGACACCATCTATGCCTGGAGCGAGGTGCTGGACAAAGCCGAGCTTCCGGGGCGGAAGGACATGGGCGCGTTGCGGCTACGCACCTTCGCCGTCAAGGACCGTGCCTGCAGCGACTTCCCCGGACTAAAAGCCGACGTCAGTCACGAGGATGGCGTGGTCCTCGACATGGATTACTGGGTCGCCCTGCCACGCTGACGCTCGGTGAACTTCGTTACGCAACCTAGATCTTAGTCTCTGCGTTAATGCTTGGGCGGCAACGGATAGGAAGAATTCATGATGCGTCAAAGAACCGGTTTCGCAACCTTGCTAATAGCCACGCTTTTTTTCGCCGCGCCGGCTTTCGCCGCGGACGAGGCAAGCACCGCCCTCAAGGATCCTGACGGCAAGGAGGTCGGCCAGGTGACCGTGACCGAAGTCCCGACCGGTGTGCTGCTGACCGTCGATCTCAAAGATTATCCTGCCGGCGATCATGCGCTGCATATCCACGCCGTCGGCAAATGCGAAGGGCCGAAATTCGAATCCGCGGGGCCGCATTTCAATCCCGAGAACAAGGAGCATGGGCTCAAGAACCCCAAGGGACCGCATGCCGGCGACATGCCCAATATCCACGTGCCCAAGAACGGCAAGCTCAAGATCGAGGTTTTGAACCAGATGGTCAGCTTGACCGGCACCAACGCCCTGCTCGACGACGACGGCTCGGCCATCGTCATCCATGAGGGCGCCGACGACTACGTGTCGGACCCGGCCGGCCATGCCGGCAACCGCCTCGCCTGCGCCGCCATCACCAAATAACGCTGGTCCTCAGCCGGCCTGCCAAGCCCAAGTCCAAAAGGTAGCAGGCGCCTCGATTGCTCCTGGCCTTTCGGTGCGTTATGACAAGGGCCTGGGCAAATAGCTGCATAGAAGACGATGAGCCACGGCAGATCACAGGCGGAGCGGCCGCTCTCGCCGCATTTGCAGATTTACCGGCCGATGCTCACCATGATGATGTCGATCGCTCATCGCATCTCGGGTGCGGCGAACGCGGTCGGTTTCCTGCTGCTCACCTGGTGGCTGGTGGCCATCGCCTCGGGGCCCGAGGCTTACGCCACCGTCAGCCAATTTTTCGGCAGCATCGCCGGGCGCACGCTGCTCTTCCTGTTCAGCTGGGCGCTGATCCACCACATGCTTGGCGGCATCCGCCACCTGATCTGGGATACGGGCTATGGCCTCGACAAGACGAGCATCGAAGTGTTCGCCTGGGCGACTATCATCGGCTCGATCGCGCTCACAGTCCTGTTGTGGTTCGCGGGCTATTGGCTCATGGGGGCGTTCTAGATGGCGACGCCGCTCGCACGCGTGCGCGGACTCGGATCGGCCCATAAGGGCACCGAGAATTTCTGGCGCCAGCGCCTGACGGCCATCGTCAATATTCCGCTCACCATTTTTCTCGTCCTCGCCATCGTCACCCATCTCGGCGCCAGCTATCATGAGATGCGCAGCTTCATCGCCAATCCTGCGGTGGCGATCGCGCTGCTCGCGCTCATCCTCTCCGCCGCCCTCCACATGCGCATCGGCCTGAAGGAGATCATCGAGGACTACGTGCATGGCGAAGGCGCCAAAATCGCCGCCATCGTGCTGGCGACCATCTACGCGGCGGGCATTGCTCTCGCCTCGATCTATGCCATCGTGAAGATCAGTCTCGGGAGCTGACGGTTCATGCCCCAGGACGCCACGCCGAATGATTCCACGCCCCATAATGCCGTTGCGGTAAACGGGCGCGCCTACCCTGTCACCGACCACGCCTATGACGTGCTCGTGGTCGGCGCCGGCGGCTCGGGCTTGCGCGCCGTGGTCGGCTGCAGCGAGGCCGGTTTGCGGACCGCCTGCATCAGCAAAGTGTTTCCCACCCGCTCGCATACCGTGGCGGCGCAAGGCGGCATCGCCGCGGCGCTGGGCAATATGGGGCCCGACGACTGGCGCTGGCACATGTATGACACCGTCAAGGGCTCCGACTGGCTCGGCGACCAGGACGCCATCGAATATCTCTGCCGCAACGCCCCGCAGGCCGTATACGAGCTCGAGCATTGGGGCGTGCCCTTCTCGCGCACCGACGAGGGCAAGATCCTGCAGCGCGCCTTCGGCGGCATGACCACCGATTTCGGCAAGGGCCAGGCGAAACGCACCTGCGCCGCCGCCGATCGCACCGGGCACGCCATGCTGCACACCATGTACGGCCAGGCGCTGCGCCACTCCGCCGAGTTCTTCATCGAGTATTTCGCCATCGATCTCATCATGGACGACGAGGGCAGATGCCGCGGCGTGATCGCTCTCAACATGGAGGACGGCACGCTGCACCGCTTCCGCGCCCATCAGACCATTCTCGCCACCGGCGGTTATGGCCGCGCCTATTTCTCCTGCACCTCGGCGCATATCTGCACCGGCGACGGCAACGCCATGGTGCTGCGTGCAGGCCTGCCGCTTCAGGACATGGAGTTCGTGCAGTTTCACCCGACCGGCGTCTATGGCGCGGGCGTGCTCATCACCGAGGGCGCGCGCGGCGAAGGCGGTTTCCTGCGCAATTCCGAGGGCGAGAAATTCATGGAGCGCTATGCGCCGTCGGCCAAGGACCTCGCTTCGCGCGACGTGGTCTCACGTGCCATCACCATCGAGATTAGGGAGGGCCGCGGCCACGGTCCCGACAAGGACTACATGCATCTGCATCTCGACCATCTGCCGCATAATTTGATCCATGAGCGCCTGCCCGGCATCACCGACTTGGCGCGCATCTTCGGTGGGGTCGATGTTCGCAAGGAGCCGATCCCCGTCATCCCGACCTGCCACTACAATATGGGCGGTATCCCCACCAACATGCATGGCGAGGTGATCTCGCCGAAGGACGATGATCCCGATGCCGTCGTGCCGGGGCTGATGGCGCTCGGCGAGGCGGCCTGCGTCTCGGTGCATGGCGCGAACCGTCTCGGCTCGAACTCGCTGATCGATCTCGTGGTGTTCGGCCGCGCCGCCGCGTTGCGCTGCGCCGAGATCGTCAAAAAGGACAGCACCATTCCCGAATTGCCGAAAGGCGCGGGCGAGCAGGCGATCGAGCGGCTCGACAAGTTCCGTTACGCTTCAGGTTCGGCGCCCACCGCTGAGCTCAGGCTCCGCATGCAGAAGACCATGCAGCGCGACTGCGCCGTGTTCCGCACCAAGGAGGTGTTGCAGGAAGGCGTCAACGCCATCCGCGCCGTGTGGGACGATGCCGCCGATATAAGCGTCACCGACCGCTCGCTGATCTGGAACACCGACCTGATCGAGACGCTCGAATTCGACAATCTGATTTCGCAATCCGCCGTCACCGTGGCGGGCGCCTTGGCGCGGGAGGAATCGCGCGGCGCGCATGCGCGTGAAGACTTCCCCAAGCGTGACGACAAGAAATGGATGAAGCACACGCTGTCTTATGCCGATTACGGCAAGCACACCGTGCGGCTCGACTACCGGCCGGTACATTCCTTCACGCTCTCGAACGAGATCGCCTACATCCAGCCGAAGGAGCGGGTGTATTAGGCGGCCGGAGCGAGCAGCTTGCCGACGACCACTCTTACGTCCTCAAACACGAACGGCTTGTTCAAGAGGATCGGGTCGTCGAAACCTTGACCTTCCTCGATGCCGCTGTCTCCGGTGGCAAATGCGACCGGGATGCCCTTCTGTTTCAAGGCATTGGCGAGAGGCAACGAACTCTCTCCCGCCAGATTGACGTCGAGAATCGCCGCATCGAGCGCGGCGCGGTCCGCAAGATTGAGCCCGTCTTGCAGCGAACGCGCCGGTCCCACGACCTCGCAGCCGAGTTCCTTCAGCCATCCTTCCACGAGCATGGAGATGAGCGGTTCGTCGTCGACGACGAGGATGCGGGGCACTTTGGACGCCTCACAAACTGCTTGCCTGGGTGCAGGTTCAGGGCAAGTCTATCGGCATGGCGCTGATTGCGCCATCACTTGATTTTCCCAGGGGTCGCCTGACTTGCCGACGCGCACCCGCCAAACAGAACGCCTGCTGAAAAACGCCAGGATCATCATACCGGTGGGTTTTCTGCTCGTGCTGGCCGCGGTCATAGCCGTCATACTCGGGCTGATCCGCTCGCGAGCAGCGGACGAAATGGTGGTGCACACTTTCGAGGTGCAGCAGGCGGCTCAGGCCGTGCTCATCAATGTGCGCGACGCGGAGACCAACAAACGCAGTTATCTCCTCACCGGCGATTCGGACTATCTCGAAAGCGCCGCTGCCGCGCTACAGACAATTCCTGCCTTGCTTGTCAAGCTCCGCGATCTCGTCAGCGACAATCCGGGACGGCAGGAGGACGTAAGAGGGCTCAGCAAGCATATCGACGCCAAGCTTGCGGAATTGCGCGAGACTTTGGCGCTCGCCAAGGACGGTCAACGCGATGCCGCGCTTGCCATCCTCAATACAACGCAAAGCCGGCAACTGATCGGTGACATACGCGATAGCGTCGGCGTGATTCTCGACAAGGAGCGCGCTTTGCTGGCGGAGCGCCAGGCCTCGGCCAGGTGGGATCGTTATCTTCTCGCCATTCTGGTTTCCCTGGCGCTGTTCTTCGCCACTTTGCTCGCGGTCATTCTTGCCGGCTCTACCCTTCAGGCTGTGACTGGACTCGTCGCGCGAACCAAGGAGCTCGAAGCCGAGTCGAAGCTCAGACTGGAAGCGGAGGACACGCTTCGCCAGGCCCATAAGATGGAAGCGGTCGGTCAGCTTACCGGCGGCATCGCCCACGACTTCAACAATTTGCTCACCATCATCATGGGCAATCTCGACACCATTCACCGGAAGATTGCCGCAGCCGCCAACCCGGGCGATGTGCAAACTCTGGTCGGCACGATCACCAAGCCGCTCGATGCGGCCATGCAGGGCGCGCGCAACGCAGCGCAACTCACCCAGCGTCTGCTCGCCTTCGCCCGCCGGCAGCCGCTCGAGCCAAAGCGTGTCGACCTAAACCGCCTCATCACCGGCATGCTCGATCTGTTGCGGCGAACTCTCGACGAGGGCATCAGCATCGAAACCGTGTTCGCCGCGGGGCTTTGGCCGGTCGAGGCCGACCCGCATCAGCTCGAGAACGTCCTTCTGAATCTTGCGCTGAACGCCAAGGACGCCATGCCGGATGGCGGCTGCCTTACCATCGAGACGGCCAACACTTACCTCGACGACGCCTATGTCCGCCGTTTCGGCGACATAGACGCCGGGCAATATGCCGTGCTCTGCGTCACCGACACCGGCCAGGGCATATCGGAGGAAATTCTCGATCAGGTCTTCGAGCCTTTCTTTACCACCAAGTCGCAAGGCGAAGGCTCGGGGCTCGGGCTTGCCATGGTGCACGGGTTCGTCAAGCAGTCGGGCGGACATGTGCGCATCTATAGCGAGGCGGGCCAGGGCACCACGGTGAAGATTTATCTGCCGCGCGCGGCTGCGGCGGCCGAAGAACGCGCCGTTCCCGCCGGCAGATCCGAGAACGAATTCGTACCCTTGCCTCGTGCCAAGCCCAACGAGGTCGTCCTGCTGGTCGAGGACAATGAAGGCGTCCGCCGCTACGCCAAGGAGATTCTCGAGGAGATCAACTATTGGGTGATCGAGGCGTCAAGCGCCGAGGAGGCCTTGCGGGCGGTGGCGAAGAAACCCCGGATCGACCTCCTGTTCACTGACGTGGTGCTACCGGGGGCTTCCGGCCGCGAGCTCGCTAACCGCATCAAGCAGATCTATCCGCATGTGCCGGTGCTCTACACCACCGGCTATACCCGCAACGCCATCGTCCATCAGGGGCGGCTCGACCCCCATATTCACCTCCTCACCAAGCCCTATACCCAGCAGGATCTGGCCCGCAAAGCCCGTGAATTGCTCGATGCCGTGACATGAAGCGCGCTTGCCCCTCTCGCCGCGCCCCGTTACCAATGGCTCCCTAGAGGTTGAGCCATGGTCCAGTTCACGCTTCCCAAGAACTCAAAGGTGAAGAAGGGCAGAGCGTGGAATCCGCCGCCTGCCGGCGCTGAGAAGGGCCGCTGGCGCGAATACCGCATCTACCGCTTCGATCCCGAGACGGGAGAGAACCCGCGCGTCGACACCTATTGGGTTGACATGAACGAATGCGGGCCAATGGTCCTCGACGCGCTCATCTGGATCAAGAACACCATCGATCCGACGCTCACCTTCCGCAGGTCCTGCCGCGAAGGCGTGTGCGGCTCATGTTCCATGAACATCGCCGGCACCAATACGCTCGCCTGCACCATGCATGCCGACGACGCCAAGGGCGCTATCCCCATCTATCCCCTGCCGCATATGAAGGTGATCAAGGACCTGGTGCCAGACATGACGAATTTCTTCGCCCAGCTCCGCTTCATCCAGCCATGGCTCAAGACCGATACGCCGACACCGCAAAAAGAGTGGCGGCAGAGTCACGATGAGCGCCAGAAGCTCGACGGACTCTACGAGTGCATTCTCTGCGCCTGCTGCTCGACGGCCTGTCCTTCTTATTGGTGGAACAGCGACCGCTATCTCGGTCCGGCCATTCTGCTGCAAGCCGATCGCTGGATCGAGGACAGCCGCGACGAGCACACCGGTGAACGGCTCGACGATCTTGAGGATCCCTTCCGGCTCTATCGCTGCCACACCATCCTCAACTGCACCAAGGCCTGCCCCAAGGGCCTAAACCCGGCGGCGGCGATCGCCTCCATCAAGCGCAAGATGGTCGAACGCGCCGAATAGGAGGCCGTTTATGATCGACCATCTCGGGATTTCCGTCGCCGGCATCGCCCGTTCGACCGAATTTTACCTGAAGGCACTCGCCCCGCTCGGCTACGGTATCGTCATGGAGATATCGGCGGAGCAGACCGGGCATGGCGCGGCAATCGGCTTCGGCGTGCCCGGCGGCGACCCCGAGGACATTCAGAGCGGCAAGCCGTCCTTCTGGATCGGCGAGGCAAGCGCCGCGTCAGGGCCGATGCATGTCGCTTTCGTCGCGCCTTCGCGCGCCGCGGTCGATGCTTTCTATCAGGCAGCCCTTGCCGCCGGCGGCAAGGATAACGGGGCCCCCGGACTTCGCCCGCATTATCACCTCAATTATTACGCTGCCTTCGTCTTCGATCCCGACGGCAACAATGTCGAGGCTGTCTGCCACGCGCCGTCCTGAGGCGGAAATTTAGCGGCGGCAGCGCGGCAGCGAGAAGGTGCAGGTTGGCAATTCCGCTTTGCGCATCTCTTCCTGTTTTTCCGGGTCCTTCTCGGCTTGCCAGGCATAGGGGCTGCGCACCTCTCTATGGGCAAAGCTTACGCGCGTGAGCCGGTCATTTTCGAAGACGAGGCTTGCCGAGCAGGTCCAATCCTTGCTGTCGGAGCTCGAGCCACCGCCGAAGGGTTTTTTCTTGTCGGTTGATTTGGGTGCGGCGCCCGGCACCGGTCCCGCGCCGCTATAGCGATAGGTCAGCGTTTCGCTGCCCTCGCCGCTGCCGTAGCGCGAATGGGGCTGGCCGGCGCAGGAGACGATCTCGGCTTTGCTCATGCCGAGATAGGGCTTGGCCGGATCGCCATAGGCGATGCTTTGCAACGTCGATTGCGGGCCCATGCCGCCGCAGGACATCAAAGCGAGCGGCAGGCAAACTTCTATGGCCAGGATGACGATCAGACGGCGCATCGCGTTTTACCGACCCCTATTATGCCTATTATGCCCGCCGAAAATGGCCGTGCGAGGGGAACACATAGATAGCCCAAACCGTTGCTCCTAAGACCATTATGCGAAGAAAAAGCCAATGAAAGGAGCATCTCCATGAGACGCGCATTCCGTAACGGGGCTCTCGCATTCGCTCTCGCCGCCGGCGCGGCCCTCGTTTCCGCGCCTGCCTCAGCCGGTTCCATCCAAAGGGATGGATATTTCGGCGGAACTTGGGCACCGATCGGCCCGCAGGATAACCGGCATGTGCGGCGGTTCGAACGCAAACACGGCTATTACCCCGGCCGTTACGCGTATTACGGGCCTTCGGGCTATTACGGACCCCGCTATTATTCAGGACGGCGAGGGTATTATGGAGCGCCCGGCATCAGCTTCGGCATCGGCATCTACTAGCCTGCCGTAGTCCATCGTCCATCCTTTAGCCAGCCTCTCTATCTTACGCGGATTCGAGACGTTAGGATCGGACCATGGAGCGCTTCACATGCTGATACGCATCGGTGCAGTTCTGCTCGCGGCAGCTATCGCCGCGGGCAGCCTGCACGCACGCGAAGATGCGCCCCCGCCGCCTTCCATCGTCGATACGCAAGAGCTGATCGCCACGGAGCTTGCCGGCGAGCCTGACAAGGAAGCCGTCACGCATGTTTACGCCTTTCCGGCCGGCGCGGTGCTGCCCTGGCACATCCATCCCGACGCCCATGAGGTCGTCTACATCCTCGACGGCGATTTCACCATGGAGGTGGCGGGCGAAGAGCCGAAAACATACAGCACCGGCGAAAGCTTCTACCTCGCACCCAATCGCGTGCATCGCGGCATGAATAGAGGCAGCTTGCCGGCGAAGATTTTCGTGGTGCGGATCAAACCCAAAACCCAGCCTTTGACCCAGGAAGTCGCGCCCCCGGCGGAGTAACCCCCTTCCCGCCTTGCGCAGTGAGAGGATTGCCTTTACCCACCCTTCGCGTGGATACTGGCGGCAGGAGCAGGCCGGATAGCCGGAAAATGTAGGGGGAATTCATGGCGCGTAATCGTATTGCCTTGGTCGGGGCGGGTCAGATCGGCGGCACGATCGCCCATCTTGCCGGTATCAGGGAACTCGGCGAAGTCATCCTGTTCGACGTGGTCGACGGCATCCCGCAAGGCAAGTCGCTCGACCTGTCGCAGTCGGCTCCGGTCGAGGGCTTCGCGCCGAAATTCAAGGGCGTCAACGAATATGCCGAGATCAAGGATGCCGACGTGGTCATCGTCACCGCCGGCGTGCCGCGCAAGCCCGGCATGAGCCGCGACGATCTGCTCGAGATCAATCTCAAGGTCATGGAACAGGTGGGTGCGGGCTTGCGCAAATACGCGCCCGAAGCCTTCGTCATCTGCGTCACCAATCCGCTCGACGCCATGGTATGGGCGTTGCAGAAGACGAGCGGCCTGCCGCGCAACAAGGTGGTGGGCATGGCCGGCGTGCTCGACGCGGCGCGCTTCCGCTACTTCCTCTCCGCCGAGTTCGACGTGAGCCCCGCCGATATTCACACCATGGTGCTCGGCGGCCATGGCGATACCATGGTGCCGCTGATCCGCTATTCGTCCGTCGCCGGCATTCCGCTCGCCGACCTCGTCAAGATGCGCTGGATCACCCAGAAGCGGCTCGATGAGATTGTGCAGAGGACACGCGACGGCGGCGCCGAGATCGTCGGCCTGCTCAAAACCGGCTCGGCCTATTACGCGCCGGCCGCGGCGGCGCTCGACATGGCCGAGTCCTTTCTCAAGGACAAGAAGCGCGTGCTGCCCGCCGCCGCCTATCTCAACGGCGAATATGGCGTGAAGGGCATCTATGCCGGCGTGCCGGTGATCATCAGCGCCAAAGGCGTCGAGCGCGTCATCGAGCTCGATCTGTCCTCGGCGGAGAAAAGCGCCTTCCTGCACTCCGTCGAATCGGTCAAGGCCCTGGTCGAGATTTGCCAGAGGATCGCGCCGACCCTTGCTACGGCGTAGTCCCGGAACGACATGAATATTCATGAATATCAGGCCAAGGTGCTGCTGGCCGACTATGGCGCGCCGGTCGCCGAAGGCCGCGTCGCCGAGACGGTAGAGGAGGCCGTCGCCCATCACGATGCGCTCGGTGGCGGCACGTTGGTGGTCAAGGCCCAGATCCATGCCGGCGGCAGGGGCAAAGGCGGCGGCATCAAGCTGGTCAAGACGCTGCAGGAGCTGCACGCCGAAGCGAACCGCATGCTCGGCAAGGAGCTCATCACGCCGCAAACCGGACCGAAGGGACGGCTGGTGCGGCGCGTCTATGTGGTCAAGGACACGGAGATCGCGCGCGAGCTTTATCTCTCATTGCTGGTGGACCGCGTTTCCGGCCGCGTCGCCTTTGTCGCCTCGACCGAGGGCGGCGTCGATATCGAGGCGGTGGCGGCCAAGGAGCCGGAAAAAATCCTCACGCTGACCGTCGATCCCGTGACAGGCATCAGCGCCTTTCATGGCCGGGAGATCGCCGCTGCGTTCAAGCTCGAAGGCGATCTCGCCAAGCAATGCGCCGCTTTGGTGCGCTCGCTCTACCAGATCTTTCTCGACAAGGATGCGAGCCTCATCGAGATCAATCCGCTGGTGGTGACCAAGGAGAACAAGCTGCTGTGCCTCGATGCCAAGATGGCCTTCGACGACAACGCGCTGTTCCGCCACAAGGACATCGCCGCGCTGCGCGACATTCATGAAGAAGACCCGGCGGAGGTCGAAGCCTCGAAGCATGAACTTAGCTACGTCAAGCTCGACGGCTCGATCGGCTGCATGGTGAACGGCGCAGGTCTCGCCATGGCCACCATGGACATCATCAAGCTTTATGGCGGCGAGCCGGCCAATTTCCTCGATGTCGGCGGCGGCGCCACCAAGGAGCGGGTGACCGAGGCCTTCAAGATCATCCTCTCCGATCCCCACGTAAAAGGCGTGCTGGTCAATATCTTCGGCGGCATCATGCGTTGCGACATCATCGCCGAGGGCATCATCGAAGCGGCGCGCGAGACCAAGATCGCCGTGCCGCTCGTGGTGCGGCTCGAAGGCACCAATGTCGAGCGCGGCAAGGAATTGTTGCGTCAATCCGGCCTCGCCATCATTCCCGCCGACGATCTCGACGATGCCGCCAAGAAAGCCGTCGCCGCCGTGAAGGCAGCCGCTTAATGTCGGTTCTCGTCGATAAGACTACACGCGTCATTTGCCAGGGCTTCACCGGCGCCCAGGGCACGTTTCATTCCGAGCAGGCCATCGCCTACGGCACGCGCATGGTTGGCGGCGTGACGCCCGGCAAAGGCGGCGCCACCCATCTCGGTCTGCCGGTTTTCGATACGGTGAGCGAGGCGGTCACGGCGACCGGCGCCGATGCGAGTGCCGTCTACGTGCCGCCGGCTTTCGCCGCGGACGCCATGCTCGAAGCCATCGACGCCGGCGTGCCGCTCGTGGTGTGCATCACCGAAGGCGTGCCGGTGCTCGATATGGTCAAGGTGAAACGGGCGCTTTGCGGCTCGACCACCCGCCTGATCGGCCCGAATTGTCCCGGCATCATCACCCCCGGCCAATGCAAGATCGGCATCATGCCCGGCCACATCCATAGGCCCGGCAAGGTCGGCATCGTGTCGCGTTCCGGCACCCTCACCTATGAAGCGGTGGCCCAGACGACCGCGGCCGGCATCGGTCAATCGACCTGCATCGGCATTGGCGGCGATCCCGTAAACGGCACGAGCTTCGTCGACGCGCTCGCTTTGTTCCTCGAAGACGACGAGACCGAAGCCATCATCATGATCGGCGAGATCGGCGGCAGCGCCGAGGAGGAAGCGGCCGAATTCCTTAAAGCCGCCGGCAATACCAAGCCGGTAGTGGGTTTCGTCGCCGGCTCGACCGCCCCGCCAGGGCGCCGCATGGGCCATGCCGGTGCCGTCATCTCGGGCGGCAAAGGGGACGCAAAGTCTAAAATTGAGGCAATGCGGGCGGCAGGAATTGTCGTGGCCAATTCGCCGGCAACCCTTGGAACAACCCTTGCACGCATATTACATGAAGGGTGAGGCGAGCGCCCAATGCTCGCCTTTTTTGCCCGGCACGCCGGTGGCCGTAAACGGCCGGCAGGGTTGACCGATGACGCGACACGAACTGAACGATGTGTTTGCCAACACGTCGTTCCTGCACGGCGCTAACGCCACCTACCTCGCCGATCTGCACGCCCGCTACAAGGAAAACCCCGCCTCGGTCGGCCCCGAATGGCAGAGTTTCTTCGCGAGCCTCGACGACAATCCCGAATCTGTCCTCGCCGAAGCCCGCGGTCCGTCCTGGGCGCGCACCGACGGCGCCGCCTTGCTGCCGGCCCTTCCGACCGGATCATTCACCGAGCAACAGGCTCTTGCCGCGGCGCGCGATTCCATCGGGCTCCGCATGCTCATTCGCGCCTATCGGACACGCGGCCATCTCATCGCCAAGCTCGATCCGCTCGATCTCGTCACGCGCCGCCAGCATCCCGAGCTCAAGCCGAGAACTTACGGTTTCACTAAGAAGGCGGACTCCGACCGGCTCATCTATATTGGCGGATCCTTTGGCCTCGAATTCGGCACACTCCGCGAGGTCCTCAAGATCCTCAAGCGCACCTATTGCCGCCATATCGGCTTCGAGTACATGCACATCTCCGATCCCGAGCAGCGCAACTGGATTCAGGATCGTATCGAAGGTCATGAGGTGAGCTTCACGCCGGAAGGCAAGATTGCCATCCTGAAGAAGCTTATCGAGGCGGAGACTTTCGAGCGCTTTCTCGACGTCAAATATACCGGCACCAAACGCTTCGGCCTCGATGGCGGGGAGTCCCTGGTGCCGGCGCTCGAGCAGGTCGTCAAGCGTGGTGGTCAGCTTGGCCTCAACGAGATCGTCATCGGCATGCCGCATCGCGGCCGCCTCAATGTTCTGGCCAATGTCATGGCCAAGCCGTTCCGGGCGATCTTCAACGAGTTCAAGGGCGGCTCGGCCCATCCGGACGAAGTCGAGGGTTCGGGCGACGTGAAGTACCATCTCGGCGCATCGTCCGATCGCGAGTTCGACGACAACCGCGTGCACCTGTCGCTGACCGCCAATCCCTCGCATCTCGAGATCGTCGATCCCGTGGTGCTCGGCAAGGTCAGGGCGAAGCAGGATCAGCGCCGTGACCGGGAGCGCAAGGAAGTGTTGCCGCTTCTGCTGCACGGCGATGCGGCTTTCGCCGGCCAGGGCGTGGTGGCGGAATGTTTCGGCCTGTCGGGCTTGCGCGGTCACCGCACCGGCGGAACGCTGCATTTCATCGTCAACAATCAGATCGGCTTCACCACGGCGCCACGCCACGCGCGTTCCTCGCCCTATCCGTCCGATGTCGCCAAGATGATCGATGCGCCGATCTTCCACGTGAACGGCGACGACCCGGAAGCGGTGGTGCATGTCACCAAGATCGCCACCGAGTTCCGCCAGCGTTTCGGCAAGCCCGTGGTCATCGACATGTTCTGCTACCGCCGCCACGGCCATAACGAGGCGGACGAGCCGGCCTTCACCCAGCCTTTGATGTATGCCCGCATCCGCGAGCATCCGAGCGTGGTCGAGGTCTATTCCAACAAGCTGATCGAGGAAGGGCTGCTGACCCGCGCGCAAGTCGACGGCATGCAGGCTGCCTTCCGGGCCAATCTCGAAGAGGAATTCGCGGCAAGCGATTCCTATCGGCCGAACCGGGCCGACTGGCTCGACGGCAAATGGTCTGGCATCGGCCATGCCGACGAAGGCGCGCGGCGCGGTGTTACCGGCGTCGATCTCGACGTGCTCAGGGAAGTCGGGCGCAAGGTCACGCATTTTCCCAAGAGCTTCATGCCGCACAAGACCGTGGCGCGCATCATCGCCAACCGGCGCAAGATGATCGAAGAAGGGCACGGCATCGATTGGGCCACGGCCGAGTCGCTCGCCTTCGGTACGCTGCTGGTCGAAGGCTATCGCGTCAGGCTGTCCGGCCAGGATTCGGAACGCGGCACGTTCTCGCAGCGTCATTCGGTGCTGATGGATCAGGAGAGCGAGAAGAAATACACGCCGCTCAAGCACATCTCCAAGGAGCAGGGGCCGTTCGAAGTGATCAACTCCATGCTGTCAGAGGAGGCGGTGCTCGGCTTCGAATACGGCTACAGCCTGGCGGAGCCCAATGCGCTCGTGCTGTGGGAAGCCCAGTTCGGCGATTTCGCCAACGGCGCGCAGGTGGTGATCGACCAGTTCATTTCCTCGGGCGAGCGCAAATGGCTGCGCATGTCGGGCCTCGTCCTGCTTCTGCCGCACGGCTATGAAGGCCAGGGGCCGGAACACTCATCGGCCAGGCTCGAGCGGTATCTCCAGCTCTGCGCCGAAGATAATTGGCAGATCGCCAATTGCACCACGCCCGCCAATTATTTCCACATTTTGCGCCGCCAGTTGCACCGGCAGTTCCGCAAGCCGCTGGTGCTGATGACGCCGAAGTCGCTGCTGCGTCATAAGCGCGTGGTATCGACCATTGAGGCGTTCGGACCCGGCTCGACCTTCCATCGCCTGTTGTGGGACGATGCACAGGCCTCGTCCGCCGCGGGCATCAAGCTCGTGCCGGACGACAAGATCAGGCGCGTGGTGCTTTGCTCCGGCAAGGTCTATTACGATCTCTACGAGGCGCGCGAGAAGCGCGGGGTCGACGACGTCTACCTGTTGCGCCTGGAGCAACTTTATCCTTTCCCGGCGCGGGCATTGATTCAGGAGCTTTCCCGGTTCAAGAACGCCGAGATGATGTGGTGCCAGGAAGAACCGAAAAACATGGGCGCGTGGAGCTTCATCGAGCCGAACATCGCCTGGGTGCTCGACCATATCGAAGCGAAGGACAGGCGCCCGCGTTATGCCGGCAGGCCGTCCTCGGCTTCGACCGCAACGGGCCTGATGAGCAAGCATGTGCGCGAGCTGACGGCGTTTCTGGATGAGGCCCTGAGCTAGGAGAGACGCTTAAGTCATGCCGAAAGAGATCAGAGTGCCGAGCCTGGGCGAATCCGTGGTCGAGGCGACAGTCGGCCAATGGTTCAAGCAGGCGGGCGATCAAGTCTCGGCCGACGAGCCTCTGGTCGAGCTCGAGACCGACAAGGTGACGGTCGAGGTGCCGGCGCCGGCCTCCGGCGTGCTTTCCGAGATCGTGGTGAAGTCAGGCGATACAGTGGCGGTCGGCGCGCTGCTCGGCGCCATCAGCGACGGTGACGGCAAGGCCAAGCCCGCCAAGGCCAAGGCGGTTAAAGCAGCGCCCGTCGAGGCCGTCGCCGTGAGCGAGCCCGCGCCGCAGCCGGAGGTGCCGGTCGAGCCGAAGAAACTCGAGCGCGAGCCAAGCCCCCGCGAGGAAATTTCCGACGACGACATGCCGCCCTCGCCCGCCGCCCGCAAGCAGCTTGCCGAGGCTGGGCTCGAGGCGAAAGACGTCAAAGGCTCAGGCCGCCGCGGGCAAATCCTGAAGCACGATGTGCCGGCGCGTGCCGCGGAATCGCTGCTAGCGCGCGAGCGGAAGCCGAAGCCTGCCCCTGCGCCGCGCGCGCCCGTAGCCGCCGATGATGAGTCACGCGAAGAGCGCGTGCGCATGACGCGGCTGCGTCAAACCATTGCCAGGCGCCTGAAGGAAGCACAAGACAACGCCGCCATGCTCACCACGTTCAACGACGTGGACATGAGCGCCGTGATGCAGCTTCGCCGCGACTACAAGGATGCTTTCGAGAAAAAGCACGGCGTCAAGCTCGGGCTGATGGGCTTCTTCGTCAAAGCGTGCGTGCAGGCGCTGAGGGACGTCCCGGCGGTGAACGCCGAGATCGACGGCGAGGACATCGTCTACAAGAATTATTATCACATTGGCGTCGCCGTGGGCACCGAGCGCGGTCTGGTCGTGCCGGTGCTGCGCGACGCCGACCGCATGAGCCTCGCCGATATCGAGACGGCGATCGCCGATTTCGGCGCCCGCGCCCGTGCCGGCAAGCTCGCGCTCGAGGAGATGCAATGCGGCACCTTCACCATTTCCAATGGCGGCATTTACGGCTCGCTGCTCTCGACCCCCATTCTGAACGCGCCGCAATCCGGCATTCTCGGCATGCACCGCATCGAAGAGCGCGCCGTGGTGCGCGATGGCGAGATCGTGGCGCGGCCGATGATGTATCTGGCGCTGTCCTACGACCACCGCCTGGTCGACGGCAAAGACGCCGTGACCTTCCTCATCAACGTCAAGGAGTCCATCGAGGACCCCAAACGCCTCGTGCTGGACCTGTAAATCCCCTACAACTGTTACACGAAGAGCATTATCTTGCATCCCAAGCCGCTATTCACTGCGAGGGGAGGGCGGAATGCTCGCTATTGAGAACTACGGTCGCTTCTGGAGGCGGGATAAGGTCTACTGGGGGCGAGGAAAGAATAAGGGCCACCTAAAGGGTGAGCTTAAGAGAAACAAAAGCATCGAGGTCGATTTCCGCGACCAGATCGGCATCTACGTCCTGTTCGATGCAAACAGGCGTCCCCTTTATGTAGGCCAAGCGGGCATCGGGAATGCCAGACTCTTTCAGCGACTAAAGAAACACCGCTCTGACCATTTGAGCGACCGATGGCAGTACTTCTCTTGGTTTGGATTGCGTCGTCACAATGAAAATAACAAGCGACTTTCGAAACATCAAAAGCCGACTAGTGCAATCAGAATGCGCAATCGACGGGATGCGCTCCACGAAACGGAGGCTGTTCTGATCAGTGTCGTAGAGCCGATCCTGAACAAGAGGGGCCCGAATTGGACTGGTTCAAAAGAATTCATGCAACACCTTGATGAGCGTGTCCCACTGGACGACAGCGAGATGCTTGGCAATATCGTAAAGACGATCGAGGGCATTGACGCCATCGTCCGTAAGTCCGTCTCAGCCGTAAGATAGAGCCAGACATGGATCAGCATGTGTTGGCAGCGACATTGGGATTCTTAGGGGGCATTTTATCGGGTGCTCTAACCTCCTACGTTGCCTGGCGTATTCACCGTTCTCAGTCCGCAAATTTGGAGTCCGACGAACTCAGACGGAAAAGAGTTGATATAATCTATCAACTTCTCGGCTCATGATACATATTGGGAAGCCGCTATCACCCAACTGAACGCGATGTTTTCGTGTTCAACACGGCGCTTTCACTGTTCACTGTATATTTCGCGAACGACAAGGAACTGATGAGAAGTTACGACACGTTCAAGGCTGAACAGTCGGATGCAAATCTGGTTTCGCTGCTCAGGACAGCCGCTAAGAAGGCCAACTTGGACCTGTTCGATACCCAGATCAAAGAGGTAATGAGCGTAAGCCCTCAGTTCCTCCCATATGCTGTCTCGCTCTCAGTAGGTACTGATGGCGATTCTACAGATTCGTCAGATGCTATACCCAAGCGAGACAGCTCTTGAGGGCGCGTGGTTGCGGTATACGATTTCATCGTCAGCGTACCAGTGGCTATTTGTTTTTTTACTCGCACGGCTTGGAATACGCCGAACTGGAACGGGGGCTGAGCCGCTGCTAATTTCTGCCGTCATCGCGCCGAGAGGTCATCCTGCCATGCGCCAGATTAAGTTACTGATTTGCTTGACTTTATTGCTCGCCACCGGCCTCATTGCCCGGGCCGAGGCGCCGGCGCGGACGGCGCTCGTCATCGGCAATGTGGATTATTCCTGGGCCCCGCTCCGGAACCCGGTCAACGACGCCGGGGCCATGGCTGAGGCCCTCAAGAACGCGGGCTTCAACGTCATCATCGAAACGAATGCCAACCAGGCCAAGATGGTGGCGGCGGTGCGCGCCTTCGGCAAGGCGCTGAAGCAGCAGGGCGGCGTCGGCCTGTTCTATTTCTCCGGCCACGGCATGCAGATCGACGGCGAGAATTATCTGATCCCGGTCGGCGGCGAGTACGCCAATTTCGACGAGGTCAAGGACGGCTCGGTCACCGCGCTCGCCATCGTCGACGCCATGGCGCAATCGCATGGCGATCTCAATATTTTCATCCTCGATGCCTGCCGCAACAATCCGATCGATCCGAAGGGCGCCAAGGGCCTGTCGCGCATCGATTCGAGCGCGCGCCTGTTCGTGTCCTACGCCACCTCGCCCGGGCTCACCGCCCTCGACGGCACCGGCAACAACAGCCCTTACGCCAAATATCTCTATCAATCGATCGACGAGCCCAATCTCGACATCGAGGATACGTTCAAGCGCACCTTGAAGGGCGTGTATGTGGAGACCGAGGGCAAGCAGACGCCGTGGATCTCGTCGACCTTCTTCGGCAATTTCGTGTTCCGGCCGACGGGCGGCGCGGCGGCTGAACAGGAAGAGGAGGAAGAGGATACGGCCCAGTCCGAGGACGCGCCGGAAAGCCTCGATCTCGCCGGCGTCTATCGTGTCGAGGGCACCAATCCGAGCGGCAACAAATATCGCGGCATGGTCGCGCTCGCCCAGAACGACGATGAGTTCGAGTTCACCTGGTGGATCGGCAAGGATACGTTCACCGGTCCCGGACATTTCGCCGGCAAGATGCTGGTGGTCGATTGGGGCGACAAGACGCCTGTCATCTACAGTCTCGGCGAGGACGGCGAACTCGACGGCGAATGGGCCGACGGCTCGGCGACGGAAACGCTGACCCTTATCGCCAACGCCGCGGCGGACGAGGTCGAGCTGGCCGAAGGCACTTACAGCGTCGAGGGCAAGAATGCCGACGGCAAGGCCTACGAAGGCACCGTCGAGATCGCCAAGAAGGGCAAGCGCTATCGTCTGAGCTGGGAGGTCGGCGACCAGGCCTATGAAGGCACCGGCACTCTTGCCGGCAATCTCCTCACCGTTGATTGGGGCGCCGCCACTCCGGTCGTCTACGCCCTCGCCGACGACGGCAGCCTGACCGGGCTCTGGGACGGCGGGTATGGCGAGGAAACCCTGACGCCCGAGGAATGAGGCTTCCGCACAGCGCATGAGTCACGATCTGATCGTCATCGGCACCGGCCCCGGCGGCTATGTGTGCGCCATCCGCGCCGCGCAACTCGGCATGAAGGTCGCCGTGGTGGAGAAGCGCGCCACCCATGGCGGCACCTGCCTCAATGTCGGCTGCATCCCGTCCAAGGCGCTGCTGCATGCGAGCGAGGCCTATGCGGAAGCCGGCCACGCCTTAGGCTTCATGGGCATCAAGGTGAAGCCGGAACTCGATCTCGCCGCCATGCTCGCCTTCAAGGATGACGGCGTCAAAGGCAATGTCGACGGCGTCGCCTTTCTGCTCAAGAAGAACAAGATCGATCATTTCCACGGCTCAGGCCGCATTCTCGGCCCCGGCAAGGTCGAGGTCACTTTCATCAACGGCGAGAAGCAGGAGATCGAGGCGGCGAAAGCCATCGTCATCGCCACCGGCTCAGAGGTCGTGAAGCTCCCGGGTATCGCAATCGACGAGAAGCGTGTCGTGTCCTCGACCGGCGCGCTGTCTTTGCCGCATGTGCCGAAGCGCATGGCGGTGATCGGCGCGGGCTATATCGGGCTCGAGCTCGGTTCGGTGTGGTCGCGGCTCGGCTCGCAAGTGACGGTGGTCGAGATGCTCGACCGCATCACGCCAGGGCTCGACGCGGAAGTCGCCAGACATCTGCAGCGCGTGCTGGAGAAGCAGGGCATCGCCTTCAAGCTCGGAACCAAAGTCACGGGCGTCGATGCCAAAGGCAAGAGCCTGAAGCTGACGCTCGAGCCGGCCGCCGGCGGCAAGAGCGAGACACTCGACACCGACGTGCTGCTGGTGGCGGTGGGCCGCGTGCCCAACACCGAAGGTCTTGGCCTCGCCAAAGCCGGCATCAAAACCGACGAGCGCGGCCGCATCCAGGTGGACCGGCGCTACGAGACGAGCGTGCCCGGCGTCTACGCCATCGGCGACGTGATCTCAGGCCCGATGCTGGCGCACAAGGCCGAGGAAGAAGGCGTCGCCGTCGCCGAACTCTTGGCGGGCCAAGCGGGGCATGTGAATTACGATGCGATCCCGAGCGTGATCTATACCGCGCCGGAAGTTGCCTCGGTGGGTAAGAGCGAGGAGGAATTGAAGGAAGCAGGCGTCGAATACAAGATCGGCAAGTTCCCCTTCACCGCCAACGGCCGCGCCAGGGTCAACCGCACCACCGAGGGCTTCGTCAAGGTGCTGGCCGACGCCCATACCGACCGCGTGCTCGGCGTGCATATCGTCGGCGCCGATGCCGGCACCATGATCGCCGAGGCCGCTGTGCTGATGGAGTTCGGCGGCAGCGCGGAAGACCTCGCGCGCACCTGCCACGCGCATCCGACCCTGAACGAGGCGGTCAAGGAAGCCGCGCTCGCCGTCGACAAACGCCCCATCCATATGTGACCGCCCTCAGAGGGGAAACCTTCAACCCTCATGGTGAGGAGCGCCCGCAGGGCGCGTCTCGAACCATGAGACCCAGGTCTTGTCCTCACCCTTCGAGACGGGCCTTCGGCCCTCCTCAGGGTGAGGTTGATTTTTCAAGCCCGTGGATGGGCGGCGGTGTAAGTCTTCAGCAGATGAGCGCGGTCGACTTCCGTGTAGCCTTGCGTGGTCGACAGGCTCGCGTGGCCGAGCAATTCCTGGATGGCGCGGAGATCGGCGCCGGCTCCCAGCAGATGCGTTGCGAAAGAGTGCCGCAGCGCATGCGGCGTCGCCGTCTCCGGCAATCCTAAAGCGGTACGCGCCCGCGCCACGCGCAGCTGAATCAAACGCGGGCTGAGCTGCTTGCCGCGCGTGCCGACGAATAGCGGATCGTCGGCGCCCATCTTGATCGGGCAAAGCGCGAGATAGCGTTTCACCGCCTGCCGCACGATGGGGAGCACCGGCACCACGCGGGTCTTGCTGCCCTTGCCGGTGACACGCAGCATGTCGCGGCCCTTGACCGGCGCGTCCTTGCGTTTCAGCGACAAAGCTTCGGAGATGCGCAGGCCCGAGCCGTAAAGCAGCGCCAGCACGGCGGTGTCGCGCGCCGCGATCCATTCCGCCACGTCCTCGCCATCGAGGTCCGGGCTTTCCACCAGCGCGGTGGCTTTGGGCGCGGTCAGCGGTTTCGGCACCCCATGCGGCAGCTTGGGCAGGGCCACGGCGCGGATGGCGTCGTTCTTGCCGTAGCCGCGCCGTTCCAGGAAGCGATAGAACATGCGCAAGGCCGACAGCGTGCGGGCAAGCGACCGGCTTTCCACCTTCCTGGCCCGCCGCGCGGCGAGGAAGGCGCGCACGTCGCGCGCGCTCAATCCCAGTAGCTGCTTCATGTCCGGCGCGCGGCCGAAATGACCGGCGAGAAAGGCGAGGAATTGGCGGATATCGCGGCCGTAAGCCTCCGCGGTCTTGGCCGCGAGTTGCCGCTCCGTGCCGATATAGGCGAGCCAGTCCTCGACCGCCTCGCGCACCAGCCGAGACCCCATATATCCCGGTGCTTTGGCTTTTTCCGCCAAGTCGCGCCCCTTGTCTCGCCCCCGCACAGGCTACTATGGGCGCGTGAGTCGTTAACCCCTTCTTAACCCCGCGAGCGACCCCTAATTGGTGACCTAAATAAATATGATCACTGGGAAATTTGAGTACATGGCTTTAATCGAAGAAGCCGGACTTGTCTCTTGGACAAGCATGCATCGTACTGACCTGCCCCCATCGAGTGGTCCAGTTGCAATGTTAGTTTAGCGGCGTCCTGGGCGCCAGCGGGATCGTGGCCGTCGGAGCGGTTTGAGTGCGCGCAGACGGCCACGCTGCCAGGGCAGGCACGAA
>VGDX01000004.1 GCA_016869535.1 Alphaproteobacteria bacterium
CGATAGGCCAACAATCCTGCATCGGAGGTGACGCTGGAGCCGTGGAACTCCAGCTTCAGTCGGCGGTCGAAATTGAACCGTAAGGCGTCCGATTCCGATTCACCCGTTGGGTGCGCCATGATTGCCCTCGATCCAATGATATAAGTTGCTGAATCTTATATCTGAATCGGCCAAGGCGAGCAGCAACTCAGTGGTTCATCGGGGTAATGCGGTATAAAGGTTACAGTGATTGGCAAAAGGTCGCTAAGCCTCCGATTATTGCCGACATAATTCGCTAAAAAGGCTAAACTTTCTGAAGATGCTGAAGTACTGGACTGCAACCGTGTCACTGCACGGTCGGGGGGGTGACACAATCAATCCCTTTTTCAGGTTCGCACTAGCTTTTCTTCTGTGTGGTTCGGTTCTGCCGCAGCAGACAATTGCCCAGGAGCAGCAGTGGTGGCACGTAATGATCGGGGCCAGGGGCGGGGTTGGGGACGGTCTTGGCGTAACAGTCGGCGTGCTCGACGGCGCGGCGTTTGGGGTGAACGCCGGTGGTGACATCACCTTCATCCATCCCGAGTTTGAGGCTCGCCTCGCTGCGATGGGTTACCCCACAGGACCAGGTGATTGGTCCAACTATAATGTAAATGGCGACTTTCATGGAACTCACGTCGCTGGGATCATCGGC
This sequence comes from Alphaproteobacteria bacterium, assembly GCA_016869535.1. Lineage (GTDB taxonomy): Bacteria > Pseudomonadota > Alphaproteobacteria > Rhizobiales > Methyloligellaceae > Methyloceanibacter. Next base: position 671 of record VGDX01000004.1, read on the forward strand.
GCGGCCCGTGACGGCATCGGCATGAGGGGCGTCGCCCCGCGCGTGGACCTGGTCAGTGTCGCGGTTTTTGACGATGGTGGATGGGCCGGCGGAGCGGGAGCGACCACGTCGGGCGCCTTGGCACGGTCTTACGACGAAGGGGCAAGCATTGCCAATGCGAGTTACGGATATCCCAATGGGGATATATGGGATGCTGACGATATTGATGGCATAGTGGCCCACAGGGAAAAGCTCTTCATCTCGTATGCCGCCGGGAATGATGGGGTCAATCTAATAAGCAAGGTGACCCCAAGGACGCCGTCCAACTTGATCATCGTCGGGGCCGTAGACTTGAACAAGAGGATCGCCTTCTTCTCGAATCGTCCCGGCACCGGCTGCTTTAGGCGAGCGTCGGGTGACCCTTGCCGCAATGTGAGCAAGTCAGACAAATACATGTATCGCTTCCTCGTCGCGCCGGGTGTGGGCATTCTCTCCACAGATGCCGATGGCGGTTACGTGAACCTTTCCGGCACGTCGATGGCGGCGCCCATGGTGGCCGGCGCAGCGGCGCTGCTCCAGTCGCGTTGGCCGTTCCTAAAGACCGATCCGAGGAGGACCGCCAACATTCTGCTTTCGACCGCACAGGACCTTGGCGCGAAGGGCGTCGACAAGGTCTACGGCCGGGGCCTCTTGCGCATTGACCGCGCCATGAGGGCGCAAGGCCAGACCAAGCTCGCCGTAGGGCAGACAGTGGACGGACCGGTCGCGAGCGAGGCGAGCATGGCCTTGCCCGCCGGCCTTGGCAATAGCACCGCATTGAAGAACGCGCTCGAAGGCTTGGTGGTGTTCGACAAGTTCGATCGCGATTTCAAGCTGTCGGACCCGGGCGCCTTCGTGCATTCGGCAAAGAGCACCTATTCGCTTACCAATCATTTCAAGAACCGCTTCAGAATGGCTGACCGGGGCGCCCTCGTCAGCATGCAAGCAGGTGATGGCTTGAGCTTTGTCGGCGTTGTGCCCGACAGACCGGACGAGGGGAGCGGAGAGCTCGCGCTGTTGCAGAGGGACGCGCAAAGGTCGTCGATGGCCGCCTATATGGACTATCTGCAGGACGATCACGACGTTTGGCAACTTGATGGCGAGCTCAATTCGTTCAGCTTTAGCTTCGGACAGCGGACTGGGCTAGCGCGGGACATCTCGTTCGGGAGCCCCAACCATCTCTACCTGTTTGATTCGGAAGTGGCGGCGCAGCCGTTGATGAAAATGGGCGAACAGAATCTCTTCGCTTACGGCCGCTACGCCGTAACCAAGGAGTTCGGCATCGCCATGGGCTTTGCCGAGACGTCGCTCGAGACAGGTATGCTCAATGTGCCCGGCACGGGTAGCGCCTATCTCATGCAAGCCGACTATAAGCCGCTGTCCTGGCTTGGCCTGCAACTCACCCAATCCTATTTGAGCGAGGATGACACGGTGCTGGGCAGCTTATCGCTCGGGGCTCTCGCGCTCGGTTCAGGCGCGTCGACCTTCGCCTCAGGCGCGGTCGTGTCAATCGACATCCTGCCGTCGACCACGGCACGCTTGCATTTCACGGAGAGCGTCACCGAGACGGACGCTGCTTCGGGCAGTCTGTTCCGTGGCGTGGATTCCTTGCAAAGCCACTCCTACGGCCTGTCTTTGATCCACACTGGCATTTTCGGCCAGAGCGACCAGTTCGGTATCAGTGTCAGCAGGCCATTGCAGGTGCATGCTGGCGATGCGGTGCTCGAAACACCAATCGGGCGTACAATCGACGGGGACGTGATTTACAAGAAGAACGTCATCTCGATGATGCCTGAAGGCACCCAGACCGACGTCGATCTCGGCTATCGCGCGGCGTTGAACTCAAAGTTGTCGCTCGGCGTTAACCTTTATTACCAGGACGACGCGGACAACAACCCTGACGCATGGAACGCGGGCGTGCTCGGCCGGGTGAGGCTGCTCCTCCAATGACCCCATAGCGGCGGAGACGAAGCCAGTAATCTCACAAGGCAGTCCCACAAACTGCTTCCGTAGCTTTGAAGTGGTGCCGCAAGGGGATTTCGATGTGCACGGCGACACAGTGCATATCGTTGGAGGCGCTTCAAAGATGAACAGCGGATTCAAATTCCACGGCGCGTTCATCATCAAGTCCTAGCTATGCGCAAGAAGAAGATTGCCGCAAAAAAATCGGACCGCGACCTGAGCAAGGCCACCGCCCACTTGTTCTCGTCAATGGTATGAAGAGATCAAAGCCGACTAGTTGGCTTTCGGCAAGATTCATTTCCGTAGCAACGGGCACGACCGTAGGCCTTAGCTCGTTGCGGCACCACCCCTCTTGCCGGACGCCGCCAAGCCGCTGGGCGTGCTCGTGCATGACCACATCATCGTCGGCAAGCAGGGGCACGCGAGCTTCCGCGGCCTAGGGCTGATCTGAGATAAGGCCTTATACCAAATCCCTGAGTGTCTGACTCACGAGGGTGATTCACGAATCGGCGGCGATCTGATTCAACATGGCAAACGGAGGGAGGTTTGCCATGGCGGCTCCGATTGCCTTACGAGAGGATTTTGACGGGTCGGCGTTGCGGGGCTGGCGAAGAAGACGCGCGACGCGACCCAGATGCGACGCCTGTTGGCACTTGCCGAGATCTATGACGGCAACTCGCGTGGCGATGCGGCCCGGATCGGCGGGGTCGGGCTGCAGACGATCCGCGATTGGGTGCTGCGGTTCAATGTCAGGGGGCCGGACGGTCTCATCGATGGCAAGGCGCCGGGGCGGGCGTCCAAGCTCAACGACGCCCAGCGCGAGGCGCTGGCCCGCATGATCGAGAGCGGCCCGATTCCGGCCGTCCATGGGGTGGTGCGCTGGCGGCTGATCGACCTGGCGCAGTGGCTATGGGAGGAGCACCGCACCAGGGTGGCAAAGCAGACCTTGAGCCGGCAGTTGCGGGCGATGGGGTTCCGCAAGCTCTCGGCCAGGCCGCGCCATCGCGCCCACAACCAGCATGCCGCCGAGGCTTTTAAAAAAACTTCCCCAACCTGCTGGCGCAGATCGAAAGCCGGCAGGCCGCGGGCGCCAAGATAGAGGTGGTTCCAGGACGAGGCCCGCATCGGCCAGAAGAACAAGATCACCCGCCGATGGGCCAGGCGCGGCACCCGCCCCCGCGCGCCAAACGACCAGCGCACGTCATCAACCTATCTCTTCGGCGCCATCTGCCCCAAGTCTGGACACAGTTCTCCCTTCCGCTAGACCCCCCCGTAACTCTCTATTTAAGGGCCTGCCCACTGGCAGGGAGCCCGTGATAGAGAGCCCGGGATGCGGGCTCGGGGGTGGCACTTCAAGCACGGTATAGCGACGGTGCCTTTTATCGGTGGCCAGCCGGACCCCCGCCGGGGCTCGGACCCGGTCTTTGCTCACGGCTATTCCGCGAGCGGGGATAGTCTGCCGTCGTTTTCTCTCAGCGCGCGCCGCGCTTTCGAGCGGTCGGAAGTCCCCTGACATCAGAGGCGAAGTTCCCGCCGTGCACATCCGGTTTTATTGTCCGGACCGGTATCCGATAGAGCTTCAGCGGCGCCTGCGAATGGGCGAGGGGTGGGTCAAGCTCTAACCCGACCATCCCCTTGATCGCGCAGACGGCTATGCCGCTCGGTCGCCGGGTAAGTGGCGGGCGGTTGTTCATAGCCATCGTTGCGAGAAGAGATTGCGCCGTCGCTTCTTGTGGGCGGCGGTTGCCTTTGGGGCGCTCATCGTTGCACCCATTTGTCGAGCACATGTTGCAGCGATGCCTGCTCAGCCTCTTGGCACTTGACGCACCGCGCCCATGCTTCGGGCTCAATCTCGCCCCGAATCGCTTCCTCGACACGATCGCGAAGATCATTCGGGTCGAGCGCGTCAAGCTCGGCGCAGACTTCACCGAAATTCTGCACGAACCATTTGTGTCGACTGTCGCCTTTCTTGTCGGACGCCGGGAAGGTTTCCACCCTGTCGAGGTCGAGCTCGTCGAGAGCGATGCGCGTGATTTGGACATGATCGCCGCCATATTTCCCGATGCGATTTGGCAGGTCGTGCTCGCTCATGCACATGCCCGAAGGATCGAAGTCGCCGACGTAAATCGCGATCAGCCAGCGGCTATCGTCACTTTGCGCGATGTCGTGCAGCGGCGTGGCGCCGCTGAAACCATGCATGACCCGGAAGCCCACGCCGTAGTGATCGAGCACCGGCGCCAGCACGCCGCGCACGGTCCCTTTCTCAGACCAAACCTCGACGCGAACAGGCTGGTGCTGCCAGAAATCGCGGCGATAGGAGCGGCTGACTGCTTTGACGTAATCATCGGGGTTGCTCCACGTCGGCGCCTGCTCTAGGTCGCGGGTCTCATCGACGATCCATTCCCACGCGATCATTCCGCGCTCGCGGGCCTCTTTAAGAAGGCGATAGACGCGGTTCATCTCCCGCCGCGCCATAGAGGGGATCAGCCCACGCGCGAACAGTTTGTAGCCGACGCCTCGCCCGGTGATCGGCTGCGCCGCCTCCGCGATATCATGCATCGCCTCGATCAGGTCGAGCGACGCTTGCGCCATGCCGCGCTCGCGGCCTCGGCGGGCGCGTATCATTTTTGAGCTAGCGTCAAAATGATAGCTCATGGCCGCGCCCTCCGTATGGGAAGGCGCGCGAACGACTTAGCAACATCGCTCGGGATTATCTCGGGACTTTTTGCGCCGTCTCGGGACTTTTGTGTCCCTTCCGTTCCGATATTGCGGAGCGGCAGCGGTGCGGTCGCGGCGCGTGAGCGTTCAGAATGTTGGGGGAAATGGTCGGAGCGGGGAGATTTGAACTCCCGACCCCCGGTCCCCCAGACCGGTGCGCTAACCGGGCTGCGCTACGCTCCGTCCGATCGCAAGAAGGCTTGCATATACACGCTCGGGCCAGTGAAACAAGCCGGTCTCGACGCCAAGCGCCTATTCCCGTGCCGCGTCGAGGATCTCGCGGCAGATCTCGATCTCATCGAGTAGCGCAACAAGCGCTCCCTTGTCGAACTTTGCTGGAGTCTCATGCCCGACATTTCGCGCAGATTTGCTACCGCTTTGCGCCGTCTCGGCGGCGATATCCGGAATGGCAGGCGGCCGCGACATGGTTCCGTCAGCACCATCGTCTGAAGCGCGACGGTAATCCATGACGTAGCGTGGCCCATGCTGCTTGAGAATTTTCTGTACGCCCCTGATCGTGTAGCCCTCATTATAAAGCAACACACGAATGCCACGAAGCAGGGCCACGTCCTCCGGGCGGTAATACCGCCGACCTCCGCCGCGCTTCATCGGTTTCAGGTGAATGAACTTGGCTTCCCAAAAGCGCAACACGTGCTTCGGCACTTCGAGCTCGTCAGCCACTTCGCTAATGGTGCGAAACGCCTCTGGCGCCTTGTCCAACGCTCTCTCTCCTCGGCGTTAGTAACGCAGGAACTATTCCGCTGCTTTACGCCGCGACAGTGCATCGTTGATGCGCTGCTTCATGATATTGCTGGCGCGGAACACGAGGACGCGCCGGGGCGTAATCGGAACTTCTTCCCCCGTCTTCGGGTTGCGGCCGATGCGCTGGCCTTTATCGCGAATGCCGAAAGAGCCGAACGAGGACAGCTTCACAGTATCCCCGCGCTCAAGGCTCGCCACGATCTCGCGCAAGACGAGCTCGACGATCTCAGCGGATTCGTTCCGCGGCAGACCAACCTTCTGAAACACGGCCTCCGCCAGGTCGGCGCGTGTCAGTGTCTTCCCGCTCATTGTGCGTACGCTCCCCCAGTCGCGGGACTAATCAAGATGCTAATCGAGCGGGCGCGAAAGGGTCAATCTCTCACGCAATCAAATTCCTGATTTTGCGTCATATTTTGTCCAGGTGTGGCTTTCGGGTTACCACCTGAGCAGAAGTGCTCCCCACGTGAATCCGCCACCCATAGCTTCCATGAGCACGAGGTCGCCCGGCTTGATACGGCCATCGGCCACCCCTGTGCTCAGGGCCAACGGTATCGATGCCGCAGAGGTATTCGCATGTTTGTCGACAGTAACGATAATACGGTTAGGATCTAGCCCAAGTTTACGGGCTGCACCATCCAAGATACGCTTGTTAGCCTGATGGGGAACGAACCAGTCTATATCTGTAGCCTGATAGCCGGCCTGCTTAAGCGTAGTGTCGATAACTTCGCTAATCTTGGTCACGGCGTGGCGAAATACCTCAGGTCCATCCATGCGGACATGGCCCACAGTGCCTGTCGAGGATGGCCCGCCGTCGACATAAAGCTTGTCGCGGTAGCGCCCATCCGATCTGAGGCAGGTCGCGAGGATGCCTCTATCGGTCAGAGCTCCGTTCAGCTTCTGCGCCTCGACCACTACGGCACCGGCACCATCCCCGAAAAGAACGCAGGTCGAACGGTCCTCCCAGTCGAGAATGCGGGAAAAGGCCTCGGCACCGATGACCAGGGCTCGCTTAAACTGGCCGCTTTTCAGGTAATTATCCGCGGTGGCGAGCGCGAAAACGAAGCCCGAACAGACCGCCTGCATGTCGAAGGCCGCCCCATGCGTGATGCCAAGATCCGCCTGAATCGTCACGGCGCTGGCGGGAAAAGTCTGGTCGGGGGTCGAAGTGGCCAGGATGATGAGGTCGATATCCTCGGGCGCAAGCCCCGCATCGTCGAGCGCTGAGCGTGCCGCTATCGCCCCCATCGTCGAGGTCAACTCACCCTCAGCGGCGATGCGGCGTTCCTTGATACCCGTACGCGCGGTGATCCAGCTGTCGGAGGTATCGACGACCTTGGCAAGATCGTCATTGGTCACGATCCGCTCGGGTAGATAGCCCCCGCACCCTTTGATCACTGTCCGGATTGCACTCAATTCGGCCTACTCCCAAGCCTAAGCCGCACCTTCGAGCTCCAATTTGGCATGGAAGCCGGCAACATCGCTGGCAAGGCGCTCGACCACACCGTTCGAGGCCATGTCGTAGGCGAGATCGATGGCGCATGCAAAGCCCGTGGCATCGGTGCCACCGTGGCTTTTTACCACAATGCCGTTTAATCCCAAGAATATGCCGCCATTCAGTTGACGTGGATCCATCTTCTCTTTCAGCGCCCCAAAGGCGCCTTGCGCAAGGACGGCACCGACGCGAGCGAGCAAGGATCGCCTCATCGCCGCGCGCAAATAGGCGGCGATCTGCCTGGCAGTACCTTCGGCCGTCTTCAATGCGATATTTCCGGTGAAGCCGTCGGTGACCACGACGTCGGCGATCCCATGACCGATAACGTCCCCTTCCACGAAACCGTGAAAGCGGATGGGAAGAGGCGCTTCTTTCAACACGGCGGCCGCCTCCTTGATCTGTTCGACACCTTTGACCTCCTCAACGCCAATATTGAGAAGGCCAACCGTCGGCTTCTCCATACCGAACAGCGCGCGCGCGAGCGATGCCCCCATCAGCGCAAACTCCACGAGTTGACGCGAGTCGGCTCCGACATTGGCGCCCACGTCGAGCACGATGCATTCCGCCTCTACGGTCGGCCATATGACGGCGATTGCTGGACGGTCCACGCCTATGATGGTCTTCAGGCAGAATTTAGCCATGGCCATGAGTGCGCCGGTATTGCCGGCCGAAACCACAGCGGCAGCACGCTTATCGCGCACCGCCTCGAGCGCAAGCCACATGCTGGATTTCCAGCGCCCACGACGGAGCGCCTGGCTCGGTTTTGCATCCATGGCCACAGCCACGTCCGTGTGAACGATCTCGGATTTCGCGGCGAGTGCCGGGTGCGTACCGAGTTCTGGCTCGATGCGGGACTGGTCGCCGACCAGGATGAATCGCATGTCTGGATGGCGTATCAGCGCGAGCGCTGCGGCGGGAACAACCACGCTAGGGCCGTGGTCCCCGCCCATGGCGTCGAGCGCTATGGTGATTGGAGCCATTCTCCGTGCCGATCTGGAAAGACGCCGCCTTGGCACCCATTAGGCCGAGGCCGCCCCCGAATGAGACCCGAATAGACGCAAATTACCGTGAGTGACAACTTGTTTTGGCCTGTTTTTGGCATTGTCAGCGCCGTCTGAGCGCTTCGAGGGTGGCAAAAGGGCTGATCCCGGCAGGGGCTCCTTCCGCCCCTTGCGACCAATCGAAGCTGGCGCCCTCACGCTTGGGATAAGGATCCAGTGACATCGCCAGGGTCTCGTAGATGAGCGGGCCCAGGTCGATCTTGCCGTCTTTGATGGGTTCGGGCCAGTCGAACGCACCGTCATGAGTCTCTGTACTTTTTTCCAGGCCGTCGATCAGCTCTTGCGGCCAGAATTCTGCTTCGACCGGAATATCGAGATCGGCCTGAACCGGATCGAGCGTGACTACGCAGGTCTGCACTACGCGCGCTTTCAGCCGGCCGCCAAGGTGCAGGCGCCCGCTACCGCCCTGACGCAGATGGTAGGTGAAGGTGAGATGATCGAGCGCCTTGAGATCGAGGAGGGCAGCAATTGCTCCTTTTTCAGCCTCTGTAGCGGAAATCTCGCCGTCTTCGTCGTTGATGTCGTCGGTCCGCAGGATCCGCGACAGAGGCATCGTATTGGCGTCCTTAGTCATCGTACCGATCTCTCAACAGTATGACGGACTCTTCTGAAATAACTGGGAATTCGACCTTGCCGGCAGACAGGATCGGCACACGCTGCGCATCCAGTTGTTCCATCACATATTTTACATAGGAAGCCAGGCTTTTGCCTGCATCTTCAGCCGCTTCGCCGTCGAGTGGCAGCACGCCGGCCAGGACCGCGACGAAGGCCGTATCACCTGCCGTGAAGCTTACCTCGTAACTCTGCAGAAGATTTGCGCTTTTGGCGGCGAGCGCCCGCATTTTTTTCGGCACGGAAAGATCGCCGACACCGGTCTCGCGCAGCACCGTCTCGATATCCTGGGCGAAGAGGTCGACGAGTTGTTGCGACAGATCAACGGCTTGCGAAGCACCTTCACGGCGCAGGCGATGCAGCACGGCGAACAGATGCAGCGACAACACCACAAAGCGTCCGTCCAGTGTATCGGGAACGCCAAATGCCTGATAAAACACGGGAAGCCGCGTCTGCGCCACAATCGCGCCATAGAGCTTTTGTGCGCCTGTGGCCTTACGGCGCCATTGTTGCCAGCCGGCGAATAGGTGCAAAGGGCGGTCCATTTCGTTAGTTTTTATGCCGTTATTGATCTCTTTTGTACGGAAACAGGGGATCTACGGGGTCGTTAAATTGCGGGAACGGGAACCGGCATCTTTCCGGGCGATTTTGCCCCTCGCCGCGGCGCTGATTTTAGGCGCTGCCGCGCTCTCGTCCTGCGGCGCGCAGATCGACCGGCACGGGCATGTGTTCATGGACGTGGACCTCGATCAGATCCGGCCCGGCATGTCCAAGGAGGAGGTGCAGACCGTGCTCGGCTCGCCCGACACGACGAGCGCCATCGGCGGCGACGCCTATTACTATATCTCGACCACGCAGAAGACGATCGCCTTCCTCAAGCCGCGCGAGATCGACCGGCAGGTGGTCGCGGTCTATTTCGCCGGAGAGAGCGTATCCGATGTTGCGCATTACGGATTGAAGGACGGCATCGTGGTCAACTATTACCGGGGCGAGACCCCTGCCCGCGGCAAGGATATCACGCTGCTCGAGCAGATCTTCGGCAATCTCTCCCAGCGCAAGATGTTCAAGGACCAGAAAGGCGCGCCGGGGGCGAGCGGTATCCCCGGCATCTAAGCTTTCTGTAAGCCTCACCCTGAGGAGGCTGCGGAACGCAGCCGTCTCGAAGGGTGGCCATGCTTCGAGACGCGGCCTTCGGCCGCTCCTCAGCATGAGGTTTGTTTTGGTCTATTGGTGGGCGAGCACCGCGAGCAGCAACAGCGCCACGATATTGGTGATCTTGATCATCGGATTCACCGCAGGTCCGGCCGTGTCCTTGTAAGGATCGCCGACCGTATCGCCGGTCACGGCCGCCTTATGCGCCTCCGAGCCTTTGCCGCCGTAATGGCCGTCCTCGATATATTTCTTGGCATTGTCCCAGGCGCCGCCGCCTGCCGTCATGGAAATGGCGACGAACAGGCCGGTGATGATGACGCCGAGCAGCATGGCGCCGAGCGCCGAGAAGGCGGCGCTCTTGCCGGCGATGGCATTGATGATGAAGAAGAACACGATCGGCGACAGCACCGGCAGCATTGACGGGATGATCATCTCCTTGATCGCCGCGCGTGTCAGCAGATCGACGGCGCGCCCATAATCGGGACGCTCGGTGCCCTTCATGATGCCGGGCTTCTCCTTGAACTGACGCCGCACCTCCTCGACGATGGAGGAAGCGGCGCGGCCGACCGCGGTCATGGCGATGCCGCCGAAGAGGTAAGGCAGAAGCCCGCCCAGGAAGAGGCCGACCACCACGTAAGGGTTGGACAGAGAGAAAGTCGGATCGACGCCGGCGAAATACGGGAACTCGCCCGCGTTGGCGGCGAAGAATTTGAGATCCTCGGTATAGGCCGCGAACAGCACCAGCGCGCCGAGACCGGCCGAGCCGATGGCATAGCCCTTAGTCACCGCCTTGGTAGTGTTGCCCACCGCGTCGAGCGCGTCGGTCGTCTTGCGCGTGTCTTGCGGCAGACCGGCCATCTCGGCGATGCCGCCGGCGTTGTCGGTGACGGGGCCGAAGGCATCGAGCGCCACGATCATGCCGGCGAGCGCCAGCATGGTGGTGACGGCGATGGCGATGCCGAACAGGCCGGCCAGCATATAGGTGACGATGATGCCGGCCATGATCACGAGCGCCGGAAGTGCTGTCGCTTCCATCGACACGGCGAGACCCTGGATGACATTGGTGCCATGGCCCGTGACCGATGCCTTGGCGATGGAATGCACCGGGCGGTAGTTGGTGCCGGTGTAATACTCGGTGATGATGACGATCAGTGCCGTGACGATGAGGCCGACCACGCCGCACAAATAAAGCGACCAGCCGGTGAAGCTCAAATCGCCCACCGTCATGACCGTGTCCATGCCGACGAGCCAGGCGGTTACGGGCCATAGCGCGATGAGCGACAGCACGCCGGTGGCGATTACCCCCTTGTACAGCGCGCCCATGATCGATTGGGTCGTTCCAAGCCGCACGAAATACGTGCCGATAATCGAGGTGATGACGCAGACCGCGCCTATGGCAAGCGGATACATCATCATCAGCAACGCCCGGTCTTCGCTTACGCCGATGAAATAGATCGAGGCGAGCACCATGGTGGCGACGACGGTCACCACGTAGGTCTCGAACAAATCGGCGGCCATGCCGGCGCAATCGCCGACATTGTCACCGACATTGTCGGCAATGGTGGCCGGGTTGCGCGGATCGTCCTCAGGGATTCCGGCCTCGACCTTGCCGACGAGATCGCCGCCGACATCGGCGCCTTTGGTGAAGATGCCGCCGCCGAGACGAGCGAAGATGGAAATAAGCGAGGCGCCGAAGCCGAGCGACACCAGAGCGTCGATGACCACGCGCGAGGTGGGGCTATAGCCGGCGAATTCGGTGAGGATGAGGAAATAGATGGCGACGCCGAGCAGGGCGAGACCGGCAACGAGCATGCCGGTGATGGCGCCGGCGCGGAAGGCGAGGCTCAAACCTTCGGCGAGCCCCTTGGTCGAGGCCTGCGCCGTCCGGACATTGGCGCGCACCGAGATATGCATGCCGATGAAGCCGGCGGCGCCAGACAGCACCGCGCCGAGGGCGAAGCCGATCGCCTGCGGAATGCCGAGCAGATAAGCGATGATCAGGAAGATCACCACGCCGGCGATGGCGATGGTGGTGTATTGGCGCATGAGATAGGCCTGCGCCCCCTCCTGAATGGCCGAGGCGATCTCCTGCATGCGCGGCGTGCCGGGGTCTGAGGCGAGGACGGCTCTGGTGGTCGCGACGCCATAGGCGATCGAGAGCGCCCCGCAAGCGATGATGAGATAGAGAACCCAGGTCATGTCGGACTGTCTCCGGTCGTCTCGGTTGGGAATTTTGGGGGAATGCAGGCCGCGAAAAGCGTGACACGTGAAGCGTCCGCGGCCTAGACCCCCAGGCTTTGAGTCGGGCGGAAAATGCCAAAGTTATGGGCGGGACGCAACAGATGCCCGCCGCTCAAATCCAACGATCGTGGTGCGGCAAAATCCCCTTAGAAATGGGAGAAGCCTTTGCGGGCGAGCTTAAGAGGGGCGCCGTCGGGACCGATCACACGGACCCCCTCCCGCCCTCCTTCGATACGGCCGATCAAGGTGACAGGAGCGCCCTTGGCGCGAACCTCTGCCTCGAAGGCAGCGGCGTTGGTTTCGGGCACCGCCGCCACGATCTCATAATCGTCACCGCCGGCAATCATGGCTTCGAGCAGCTCGGGCGCACGGTGAAGCGCCTTTTGTGCCGCCGGTGAGAATGGCACGCGTGCCGTCTCGATGACCGCGCCGGCATGTGAGACCGTGGCCAGCTTCTCGGTATCGAGGACCAGACCGTCCGAGACATCGATGGCGGCTTGCGCGAAATTGCGCAACGCGATCACAAGGCCGGCGCGTGTCTCGGGACGCCGGTACCGGCCGGTAAGATAATTCGTGTCGGCTTCCGACAAATCCCAGGACTTTGCCAGAGACGCATCCTCGAGCAGGCGGAGGCCGAGATAGGCGTCACCGATCGTGCCGCTGACGTAAAGCCGGTCATTGGCCTTCGCGCCGTGCCGCAGCACGGCATGACCGTGCGTCACGAGACCGAGCGCGGCGATGGTAATGGTCTTGGGACCAGGCGAAGCCGTGGTATCGCCGCCAACAAGACAGATGCCGCTTTCCACCTGCAGATCACGCAGGCCCGAGGCGAAACCTTCGAACCAGGATTCCGGGGTGTCATGCGGCACCGCCAGTGACAAGAGATAAGCGTAACCCCGCGCCCCTTTGGCGGTGAGATCGGAGAGATTGACCGCCAGCGCCTTGTAGCCGACGGTGACGGGCGGATCGTTAGCAAGAAAATGCACGCCTTCGACCAGCGTGTCGCAAGTGGCGATCAACTCGTACCCTTCGGAGATGAGCAGGATTGCGGCGTCGTCGCGCAAGCCAAGTGCCGCTTTGTCGGTGGCGATCGGCGCGAAATAGCGCGCGATGATGTCGAACTCACCGAGCGTCCCACCCCCGGTACGGTCCACATCGTCAGCCATCTTCAGACCCTTGCGCCGCAAATTTATCCGGCCTCGTCTTATGTCCAAGCTTGTCGAGCAGGCCGTTCACCACTTTCGGCTCGTCACCGGCGAAGAAGGCATGGGCGATATCGACATATTCGGTGATGACCACACGGGCTGGAACGTCGTCGCGGAACATAAGTTCATAAACGCCGGCCCGAAGGATCGCGCGCAGGATTGAATCCACGCGCGGTAAACGCCAACCCTCGGCGAGCTGTTGGTCGATCAGGGGATCGATTTCGAGCTGCTCGCGCACCACGCCCGTGACCAGATCGCGGAAGAAAGCACTCTCGGCCTCGCCATATTGGCAATCCTCGATCTCCTTGCCGAGGCGATGCGCCTCGAACTCGGCGATCACGTCGGTAAGATCGATGCCGGTCATGTCCATCTGATAAAGCGCCTGCACCGCGGCAATCCGCGCGGCGCTGCGCGAGGCGGCGCGATTTTGGGATTTTACCGGATCGGCCATGTCGCTAGCGCCGGCTCGCCGAGGAGAAATGCTGTTCGAGACGCATCAGCGTGAGGCAGGCGCGCGCGGCGTCGCCGCCTTTATTGCGGCCGTCGACGCTCGCCCGCTCCCAGGCCTGCTCGAAGCTGTCGCAGGTCAGAATGCCGAAGCCGATCGGCACGGCATGCTGCACGGCAAGCTGATGCAGACCTGCCGACGATTCCCGGGCCACGATGTCGTAATGGGTGGTCTGCCCGCGGATCACGCAGCCGAGCGCGATGCAGCCGCGATGCCGTCCGGCGCGGCCGACAAAGCCGTTGGCAAGCGCGAGACTGAGCGCCGGCGCGATTTCCAGCGAGCCGGGCACGGCGAGACGTTCATAGGCGACTTGATGGGAGTCGAGCTCGGCGATGGCGCCACGGGCGAGCTCGTCGGCGATGTCCTCGTAAAAACGCGCCTCGATGATCAGGACCGAGTTTGGGCCTTTGCGGGCCATGCCCTACTCCAAGCTCCGGTGGCCTGCCACCTTCAGTCCATAACCTTCCAGGCCGACGATCTTGCGCGCCGGGGAATTGGAGAGCAGCACCATCTCGCGCACGCCGAGATCGAGCAGGATCTGCGCGCCGATGCCGTATTCGATCAGCCGCTGCTGGCCGCCCGCTTCCGCCTCGAGCCGGGCGGAGATGGCGTCGGACCGCGATTCGCGGATGAGAACGATGACGCCGCGCCCCTCGGCGCCGATGATCTCCATGGCCTTGTGCACCAGGGTCTCGCGATGGCCGCCGGACGCGAACACGTCATCGAGCGTATTCATGGCATGCACGCGCACGAGCACCGGTCCGCCGGCGGCGACGTCGCCTTTGACGAGCGCCACATGCTCGGCCGGATCGACTGTAGTGGCATAGACCTTGACCTCGAAATTGCCGCCATAGGGGCTGTCGAGCCTGGTCTCGGCCACCACCTTGACCAGATGGTCGTAGCGCAGGCGGTAGGCGATCAGGTCGGCGATGGCGCCGATCTTCAGTCCGTGCCGTTGCGCGAAGGCGATCAGGTCGGGCAGCCGCGCCATGGTGCCGTCGTCGTTCATGATCTCGCAGATCACTGCCGCCGGGTAGAGACCGGCGAGACGCGCGAGATCGACCGCCGCCTCGGTATGGCCGGCGCGCACCAGGACGCCGCCGTCCTTGGCGACGAGCGGGAACACATGGCCCGGCGTCATGATGTCGCGAAAGTCCTTGGTCGGGTCGATGGCGACCGAGATCGTGTGCGCGCGGTCATGCGCCGAGATGCCGGTCGAGACGCCTTCGCGCGCCTCGATCGACACGGTGAAGGCGGTGGAATGGCGCGCGCGGTTCGAGCGCGACATCAATTCGAGATGGAGCTGCTTGGCGCGGTCAGGCGTCAGCGCGAGGCAGATCAGGCCGCGGCCGTTCTTGGCCATGAAATTGATGGCGTCGGGCGTGGCCATTTGCGCCGGGATGATGAGGTCGCCTTCGTTCTCGCGCTCCTCGGCGTCGACCAGGATGAACATGCGGCCGTTGCGCGCGTCCTCGATCACCTCCTCGATGGGCGAGAGGAACTGATGGTGCCGGCTCTCGGCGTCTGGTTTGCTCAGGGCGGTCACGTGATGCGGCCTTCATATTGCTCAAGACGTGCGACGTAGCGCGCCAGGATATCGACTTCAAGGTTTACCAGATCGCCGGGCTTAAGGTCTCCCCATGTCGTGTGCGACAGAGTGTAAGGGATAATATTCACGCCGAAGCGGTCTCCCTCGACAGCGTTAACGGTGAGCGAGACGCCGTCGAGCGCAACGGCGCCTTTCGGCGCGATAAAGGCCGCCAGGCCGTCTGGCGCTTCCAGCACGAACCTGACGCTGTCGCCGTCTTGCGCCGAGGAGAAGATCCTGGCGCGGCCGTCGATATGGCCGGTGACGAGGTGGCCGCCAAGGACATCGCCGAGCGCCAGCGCCCGTTCGAGATTGATGCGGCGGCCCGCCTGCCAGTCACGAAGCGTGGTGCGGTCGAGCGTCTCGTTTGAGGCCTCGACGGTAAACACGACGCCGCCTTTCGCCTTGCCCACATCGATGAGGGTGAGGCAGCAGCCGTCGCAAGCGACGGAGTCGCCCGCTTCCAGGGTCTTGCGCTTGAACGGCGCGGCGATGGTGAACCGCGCGCCGTCGCGCTCCTGAAGCGTGCCTACGCTGCTGACAAGGCCAGTGAACATGAACGCATCCGCCGCCACCACGTCATCCGGTCGGGCCCGAAGGCGCGGGCGCGGATTTGCGTGAATTGGCCGGTTGAGGTGAGCCGGTCGAGCCCATCGGTGACGAAGGGCAGCAATCCCCCCTCGCCCGCGAGGGTCTCGCCTTGATAAACCACCGCTTCGTCGATGAGATCGGCGTCGAGAAGAGCGCGCGCGACCGACGGTCCGCCTTCCACGAGCACGCGGGTGATGCCACGATCGGCGAGCGTCTCCATGACGTCCTGCACGGCGAGCATGCCGTCTTCATCGACCGAGACCGGAACGATCTCGGCGCCGCGCTCCTGCAACGGACCGGCAGCGGGATAGGTATCGCCGGCGGCGCAGACGAGCCATACCGGCACCATGACATCGTCGAACACTTGCGCTTCGGGCGGCGTGCGCAAGCGCCGGTCGAGCACCACGCGCACCGGCGAGCGGCAGGACATGCCGGGCAGACGGCAGGTGAGATTCGGATTGTCAGCGAGGATGGTGCCGCGGCCGACCAGGATCGCGTCACTGCGTGCGCGTAAGAGATGACCATGCGCGCGGGCGTCGGGTCCGGTGATCCACACCGGCGCGCCGTCGCCCTTGGGCATCAGCCCGTCGGAACCGACCGCGAGCTTGAGCGTCACCGCAGGACGCCCTTGCGTCACCCGCAGCAAATGACCGAGCGCAATCTCGGCGGCGTCAGCGGTGAGCACCCCCTCCTCGACGTCGATGCCGGCGTCCTTGAGGCGTTCGATCCCCCGCCCCGCCGTGCGCGGGTCAGGGTCGCGCAAGCCGATCACCACGCGTTTCGGCCGCGCCGCGACAATGGCGTCGGTGCAAGACCGGTCGCGACCCGCATGCGCGCAAGGCTCGAGCGTGACATAGATGGTCGAGCCTTCAGCCCGGTCGCCGGCGTGTTCCAGGGCGATGGCCTCGGCATGGGGACGCCCGCCCGGCGCCGTCCAGCCGCGCCCGGCGATTTCGCCAGCCCCGGTCACCACCACGCAGCCCACGGCAGGGTTCGGCCAGGTGAGACCAAGCCCGCGGCGGGCGAGAGCGAGCGCCTGCGCCATATGCTCCTTGTCGCGTGCGCTCATCGGCGGACTTTCAACTTTCGACTAATCTTCGGCGGCTGCTTGCGCCTTCTTGGGCGCATCGTCCGGGGTCTCGCCACCGGCAAGTTCGTCGAGCAGCACCTCGAAATCCTTGGCCTCGCGGAAATTCTTGTACACGGAGGCAAAGCGCACATAGGCGACATCGTCGAGATTTTTAAGGGCCTCCATCACCAACCGGCCGATCGTCTCGGAATCGATGTCGTTCTCGCCCATGTTTTCCAGCCGGCGCACGATACCGCTCACCATGCGCTCGATGCGCTCCGGATCCACCGGGCGCTTGCGCAGCGCGATCTGCACCGAGCGCATCAGCTTGTCACGGTCGAAAGGCGTTCGGCGGCCGGACCGCTTGACCACGGTCAGTTCGCGCAGCTGCACGCGCTCGAAGGTGGTGAATCGGCCGCCGCAATCGGAACAGACGCGGCGGCGCCTGATCGTGGTGTGGTCCTCGCTGGGACGCGAGTCCTTAACTTGCGTGTTGGTGCTGCCGCAATAGGGGCATCGCATGTGCGACCGCCCTCCCCTTCCTCATCGCCACGCGCCTACATCACCGGTAGATGGGAAAGCGCTCGCAAAGGGCGATCGCCCGCTTCTTGACGCTCTCTTCCACGCCGCGATTGCCTTCATCGCCTTTGGCGGCGAGGCCGTCGAGCACCTCGGTGATCATGACGCCGATGTCTTGGAACTCGGCGATGCCGAAGCCGCGTGTGGTTCCGGCAGGCGAGCCGAGCCGGATGCCGGAGGTGACCGCCGGCTTTTCGGGGTCGAAGGGCACACCGTTCTTGTTGCAGGTGATGTTGGCGCGCCCGAGCGCGATTTCGGCGGCTTTGCCGGTGAGCTTCTTGGGCCTCAGATCGACCAGCATCAGATGCGTGTCGGTGCCGCCCGAGACGAGTGCCGCGCCGCCCTTGACCAAAGTCTCGCCGAGCGCCTTGGCGTTGTCGATCACGTTCTTGGCGTAGATCTTGAAGTCGGGCTTGAGCGCCTCGCCGAAGGCGACCGCCTTGGCGGCGATGATGTGCATCAACGGTCCGCCCTGAAGGCCGGGGAACAGCGCCGAGTTGATCTTCTTGCCGATGTCCTCGTCGTTGGAGAGCACCATGCCGGCGCGCGGACCGCGCAGCGTCTTGTGCGTCGTGGTGGTGACCACATGCGCATGCGGCAGCGGGCTTGGATGCAAACCCGCGGCAACGAGCCCGGCGAAATGCGCCATGTCCACCATCAGATAGGCACCGACCTCGTCGGCGATCTTACGGAAGCGCGGAAAGTCGATGATGCGCGGATAGGCCGAACCGCCGGCGATAATCATCGCAGGCTTGTGCTCCTTGGCGAGACGCTCGACCTCTTCATAGTCGATGCGGTTGTCGTCCTTGCGCACGCCATATTGCACGGCGTTGAACCATTTACCCGACAGATTTGGCGGCGCGCCGTGGGTGAGATGGCCGCCATGCGCGAGTGACATGCCGAGAATCGTGTCGCCCGGCTTGATCAGCGCCAGCATCACCGATTGATTGGCCTGGCTTCCCGAGTGCGGCTGGACGTTGACGAAACTGCAGTTGAACAGCCGCTTGGCGCGGTCGATTGCCAACTGCTCGACCACGTCGACATGCTGACAGCCGCCGTAATAGCGCCGGCCCGGATAGCCTTCGGCATATTTGTTGGTGAGGAAGGTGCCGGCAGCGTCGAGCACCGCCTTGGAGACGATATTTTCCGAAGCGATCAGCTCGATCTCATATTGCTGACGATCAAGCTCGCCCTCGATCGCCTCCCAGACTTCCGGGTCGGCGTCTTCCAGGTGCTTGGTGAAGAAATCGTCTGGGCGCGTCTCGGCCCGCCTCGCATCGCTCGCCGTCATGCTCACTGCTCCTCAAACCGAGTGACTGACCCGATATGGCGTCACCTTGCCTGCGCCTCCTGTCCTGGGGCGCACCTCAACCATGCGGCCCGCTCTACCACATGTCGCGCGACCGCGCCAGCAACACCCAAGCCATGGGCCTGCTTCACCGCCATGCCAGTATCCGCTCGTCCCCGCGCAAGCGGGGACCCAGGGCTGCAACTGAGGACGGCGCAAGTGGCTCTGGATTCCCGCTTGCGCGGGAATGAGCGGGTATTTTGCGCAGCCTAGTTAGGGAGAAACGTCAGTTCTGGACGATGGTCGAGGCGGCGACGGCCCCGCTGTCATGGCCGTAAATATCGGGCCGGAATTGCACCTGCCCATCCGGCGTTCCCCAGGCGGTGACATAGGTCAGATGGACCGGCACCGGTGATGCCACCTTCACGTCGAGCTGCTCCTTGCTCTGTTTCATGTGGTGGATGCGATTGATGTCCCAGCCGGGATTGCTACGCAGGATCCAGGCGACGAGCCGCTCGACGTTATGCACGCGCACGCAGCCAGAGCTCTCGAAACGCACAGCCGATCCGAACAGACCCTTGAGCGGCGTATCGTGGAGATACACAGCGTCCTTGTTCGGGAAATTGATCTTCACGAAGCCGAGGGAATTTTCCTCCCACGGAAGCTGCCGGAAACTGTAATTGTAGACCTCAGGGTTGTTCCAATCGATCGACTGCGGGTGAACCTGATTGCCGGCGCGATCGAAGGCCTGCATCCGATAGGCGGCGAGCATGTCCTTGCCCTGGCTGGCGAACAGCCGGCCCTTGGTAACCAGGTCCTTCTGCACGATGCTCTTCGGCACGTTCCAGTAAGGATTGAAATTGATCTCCACGATGCGGCTGGAGAGTTCCGGCGTCGGGCGGTCCATTTTGCCGACCACAACGGCATTGCGCATCACCACCTGGCCGCTGTCGACAGCCTCGACCTGCGCGGCCGGAATGTTGACCACCACGTAGCGGCTGCCCGGGTTGGCGGAGAGACGCTGTAGCCGCTTCAAATTGGTCTGTAGCTGCGCGAGCCGGAAGCTCGCCGGCGTGTTTATCGCTTCCACCATGGCCTTGGAGTCGATGACGCCTGTCGGCGGCAGGCCGTGGCGTGACTGGAATTTCTTCACCGCGGCAACGACTCCGGCGTCGTACTCGCCGGGAATACTTCTGCCACGGAGGTCGCCGCTGATCTCCAGCCGCCGCTGTAGGGTGGCGACGTCCTGGTTGCGCATGCCGGGTTTCAGGGGCTTTGGCGGGATCATGGGCCAGCCGCCCTGCGCGACGATGGACTTGTATTGCTCGATCGCGGCCTTGGTCGCGGCGATGTTCCGCGAGGACAGCGTCGGCGTGCCAAGCGCCGGATTGGTGATCATGTAGGCTTCGGGATCGTTCGCCGGCAGTTCAGAGGCACCCGGCTTGTTGGTCGGGTCGTTCAAGCCACGATTGCCGCCGCCGAAGAAGCCGCCGCCTGAACCCTGATTGTCGTTATTTCTGCCCGTCAGCCACGAGAAGGGCCCGGCCTCCACCGGCACGGCGCTGGTCATGAGGATAGCCATGACCAATCCCGCCGTGGCGAGAATGGCCCCGCTCCTCAATCCGTAAGACAGTGCCGACATTTGCCGCTCCCGTCTGCTGCGGCCATAATCCCTAAAATGACTATAGGCGCTTTAGCTTAGCCGCTCTACCGGTATTCGCGCTTGGAAACGGCCTTATCCGTCACAATTCGGTCAACGGCCAAGACATTCCCGCCAAGAGTTACGCCGCGAACGATTTAACAAATACTTTCCCATACGAATCGCGGCCCAGGCCTTCCCGCTACATCATCGCGAGATTAGGCAGGGATTGGGGCGATTTTGGGCTGCGCCGCGCGCAGGAATCGATGTCCCGGCGATCCGAAGACCGCCGGGACACGAGGCTCACGGGGTAATTGAATTAGAGCTGAAAGCGGATCTGATCGGTCCAGAAGCGCTCGATCCGGCCCATGGCTTTGTTCATGGCGTCAAGCTCGCTCCCGCCGATATCGGCGACATGCGGCAGCGAGCAGAGCTGGCGCTGAAACAATTCGTCAACCACCTTGCACACTTCGCGCCCCTTGTCGGTGAGCTTGACGCGCACGGAGCGGCGGTCGGTGGCCGAGCGCTGATGATCGATATAACCGGCCTCGACCAGCTTCTTGAGATTGTAGGAGACGTTCGAGCCGAGATAGCAGCCGTTTCTGGTCAAGTCACCAGCGGTCAGCTCGTCATCGCCGACATGATAGAGAAGCAAAGCCTGCACAGAGTTCACATCATCGCGGCCAAGACGATCGAACTCGTCCTTAACCACGTCCAGCAGCAGCCGGTGCAAACGCTCGATGAATTTCAAGGATGAGAGATAGCGGTCCTTGAGGTCTTCCGACTCTTCCCGGCACGCATTCGTCTCGATACGCAGAACTGCACTCATCGCCAACCCCCGTTAGTTTTTATTAATCCCGACTTTGATCGTGACTATAGGCGCGGCGACCTAAAATCCGCTTAAGCGACACGCTTAAGATTGGCTGAAGGCCAAGTCTTGCGATGATGGTTTATTGCAGGTTATTGCGCGCCGTCTCGTCCAGCACGAGTTCATTCTCGACTGGTGTGTCGAACAGGCGCGCGATGTCGTTGTCGTCGACGGCATCGAGCGTGGCGGGGTTCCATTGGGGCGCGCGGCCCTTGCCGGCGATGCGTGCGGCGATACCTTCGCCATAATCGTGGCGCGCGACAAGATGCGAGGCGAGACGAAATTCGAGACGCAGCGCCGCGGCGAGATCGAGAGACGTGCCGCGTTGCATCTGCGCAAAGGCGATCTTCAGCGAGGTCGGCGATTTCTCGCGCAGCGTCGCCGCGGTGTCTCGCGCCCATTTGGCGTATTCACCGCGTTCGGCATCGAGCCGCGCAAGGATTTCTTGCACCGATGATGCCGAGAAGGTGCGGTTGATCACCGGCGTAAAGTGCACGAGTTCGCCTTCGCCGGGATCGCGATGCAGACCGTCGAGAAGCCGGTCGATCGGATGATTGTCGGCGAGTGCATCCTTGATCACGCCGAAATGCGCCGACGGAATGCAATGACTGACGAGTTTCAGGCGATAGGCGTCGGCGGGTCCGATGGCGCCGCCGGTCAGCGCCAGATACATGCCGGTCCAGCCGAACAGGCGCGGCAGGAAATAGGTGCCGCCAATATCCGGTAAGAAGCCGATGCCGACTTGCGGCATGGCGAAACGATAGTTCTCGCCCGCCACGCAATGCGTGCCGAACAGCGTGATGCCGATGCCGCCGCCGAACACGAGCCCGTTGATCAGCGGCACATTCGGCCTGATGAATTTTTCCAGGACGAAGACATGGGTGTAGGCGGCGCGGTAGAATTCGCGAATCGCCTCGATCGCGCCCTGCTGGCTGAGCTCGTGCAGGATTTTGAGGTCGCCCCCGCTCGAGAACACGGTCGGGTGGGCCGATTGCATCGCCACGCCGTAAATCTGCGGCGCCGGCGCCCAGATCCGGTACTGCGCGCTCAAGGCCTCGAACATTTCGCGGGAAAGCGCGTTGAGGCGGGCCGGACGGTTCAGCGTAATGACGCCCGCACGGCCGGTTTCCTCGAATGTGACGCCTAGTGTCCCGGACACAATCGCCTCAAACAAAAGGTTGCCCCCTGGTCGAAATCGCTCCAAAATCAGCCCGGAAAGGCTGGGGCGCAGCTAGCACCCAATTGGTGAAATCACAAGCATTGCCAGGGAGGCCGTGAGGCTTGGCATGAAGCTCTATCCCTTCGCTTCGCTGGTCGTTGCCGCGGCACTCGCCCTGCCCGCGCTGGCTCTTGCCCAGACCGCCACTGTGCCGTTGCCTGAGCGCAATCCGCAACGCACGAGCGAATCGGGCGCCGAACCAACCCTTCCGTGGTTGACCAGCGAGGTCGTGGAGGCGCGAGCCGAATGCGACAAGCTGCTCGCCGAGATGGCCATCGAGTACGAGGCGCTGCCGCCGATCAGGCGCGGCATTTGCGGCACGCCGGCGCCGATCCGCGTCAAG
Source organism: Alphaproteobacteria bacterium (assembly GCA_016869535.1). GTDB lineage: Bacteria > Pseudomonadota > Alphaproteobacteria > Rhizobiales > Methyloligellaceae > Methyloceanibacter. The sequence continues at coordinate 23,586 of VGDX01000004.1, forward strand.
GCGATCGGCAGCAATCCGCAGGTGGCGATCTCGCCGCCGGCCATCATGAACTGCAAGCTCGCCGTTGCTCTCAACGATTGGCTGAGGGAGAAGGTGCAGCCGGAAGCCAGGAAGATCTTCAATCAGCCGGTGGTGAGGCTGCGTAACGCCGCCTCTTATGCCTGCCGCAATCGCAACAGCAATCCCAACGGCAGGTTGAGCGAGCATGCGAAGGCCAATGCGCTCGACATTTCCGAGTTCACGCTTGAAACGGGTGTGCTGGTTACCGTGCTCGATAGCTGGCCGCGCGTCCATGTTGCGGCCGTGCCGCCGCTGCCGGAGCCGAACCCGGTGCGTCTCGCCGCAGCCGCTGAGCGCAAGCTGCCGGTACTCGCAGCAAGCTATGTACTGCCGCAGAAGCCACGCCTCTCACCGGTCTCACATGTCAAAGTTTTGATCGGTAATACGACTGAGGTGACCAAGGTCCGGGTCAATCCTTTCGTTGTAGCGACACCCGCGCCGCCGCCCGTGCTGGCCACACCGTCCCTGCTTGCTCCGGCGGACCCGCCGCCACGCAAGTTGCGGCCGGAGTATAAGAGTGAATTCGTCAGGAGCATTTACGCGGAAGCCTGCAAGAATTTCGGCACGACGCTCGGTCCGAGCGCCGACGCCGCGCATCGCAACCATTTTCATTTCGACATGAAATATCGCCGCGCCGGCTATTGCCGTTAGACACGGGCAAAAACCATATTCCCCGCATGTGTTGGCATGGGCGTAAGCCAGGTGGTAGCTTGCCCGCCAGGATAACGGAAAACATAGCGGATCATGGCGTTTCCTAAGGGCAAACCGGTTTCCTTACGGACCGAACGCGTCAAGCGCGCCGGCAAGACCGGCAGCGCACGTCCCGGCTATCCGGCAACCAGGCTCAGGCGCAATCGGCGCACCGACTGGTCGCGCCGCCTGATACGCGGCACGCAACTCACCATCGACGATCTGATCTGGCCGCTCTTCATCGTCGAGGGCGAACGGACCAGATTACCCGTCGCTTCCATGCCGGGCGTCGATCGCCTTTCCATCGATCTCGCGGTCAAGGCGGCGGAGGAAGCGGCCGAACTCGGGCTTCCGGCCATCGCCCTCTTTCCCAATACCGATTCCGCACTCCGCGACGAACAGGCGAGCGAGGCGATCAATCCCGGCAACCTCGTGTGCCGCGCGGTCCGCGCCATCAAGAAGGAAGTGCCGCAGATCGGCATCATCTGCGACGTGGCGCTGGATCCGTACACCAGCCACGGCCATGACGGGCTCATGACCGATGGCGAGATCGACAACGACCGCACCATCGAGATGCTCATCGCGCAGGCGCTGGTGCAGGCCGAAGCCGGTTGCGACATCCTCGCGCCGTCAGACATGATGGATGGCCGCATCGGCGCGATCAGGATGGCGCTCGAGGAGAATGGCTTCACCTCGACGCAGATCTTGAGCTACGCGGCGAAATACGCCTCGGCCTTTTATGGGCCCTTCCGCGACGCCGTCGGTTCCGGTGCGCGGCTCAGCGGCGACAAGCTGAGCTATCAGATGGACCCCGCCAACGGTTCGGAGGCTTTGCGTGAAGTGGCGCTCGACATCGCCGAGGGCGCCGACATGGTGATGGTCAAGCCGGGGCTCGCTTATCTCGACGTTGTATGGCGGGTGAAGGAAGCCTTCAGGCTGCCGACCTTCGTCTATCAAGTCTCGGGCGAATATTCGATGATCATGGCCGCCGCCGAACGCGGCTGGCTCGACAAAGACCGGGTGATCATGGAGAGCCTGATCGCCTGCAAGCGCGCCGGCGCCGACGCGATATTCACCTATTTTGCGCGCGACGTGGCCAAGCGGCTGAAGGCCTAATCAAACTTCGAGACTTCATCCTTCGAGGCTCGCTTCGCTCGCACCTCAGGATGACGATTAGTCCGTGACCTTCATGGTCCGGAAGATGACCCGCGCATCCTTCTGCTTGTCGAAATTGTCGCCGGAAAGGCCGAACCGCCAGGCCCCTTTCGGCGCCTGGCCGCGCAGCTCGCGGACCTTGGTGCCATTGATGAAGAAGCTGGCGCTGTCGCCATCGGTCTTCACGCGCAGAGTGTTGGCGGCCCCCGGCGATGTGTGGATCGCCGGTGAATCGACATTGGCGGCGATGGTGCCGAGCCATTCCCCGTCCTGCTTGCGCGCGATCCAGTAGCGGCCATTATTGAGCACGCCGAACTGGAAATAGGTGCGGTTGTCCTCGCCCCAGAACAGAAGCCCCGCGCCGAGCACCGGCTGTTCGCCCTCCGGCCAAACCGCGTCGGTGCAAATATCGGCATCCTCGACGGTGTAGGTGACGTTGAGATTGGATTGCATGTCGTCGGGCTCAAGCGTGATGGTGAACGCGCCGTCCTCGACCTCGACGCTCTCCTTGACCGACCAGCCGCCGCTGTCATTGCCGAACCGATCCTCGAAGATCACCTCTTTCCCCTGGCAGGCCAGTACTGCGTCAACCGCCGCGCCCGAAAACAGCGACGAGACTGCCAGCAAAAACAGCAGCCTGAAAATCAAGGCGATCCCCATTGATGCGTGGCCTCGTCCCGATCCCATGATGAAACTCCTTAAACCCTCGCTCATGCCTCGGCAACCTGAGGGCCACACCGGCGTTGTCATTACGACGCCGCACGGCATATTGAAGTTCCCCAGCTTGTTTGCAGACTGGGCCGTCACCATCTAGCGCGCGAAGGGCCGGTAACCGCCCGAAATGGAGAGAGCGATGAACGAGCTTGAGACCCGCAAGCAGCCTGCCCGCACGGATTTCGTGGACCAGCCGCATGCCTACGATCCGGTGACGCAGCCCCAACTCTTCCAGGCGGTGATCCGTAAGCGTTTCTTCGCCTTCATCGTCGATGCCATCATCATCACCATCTTGACGGTCCTCGCCTATGTCGTGGTCGGAATACTCGGCGTCATTACCCTCGGCCTCGCCTGGCTCCTGCTCGGTCTCGTGTTCCCCGTGGTCGGCCTCGGCTACAATGCCTTCACGATCGGCGGACCAAACTCCGCCACCATCGGGCAACGCATGATGGGGCTTAAGGTACGCATGTGGTATGGCGGCAGGGTCACGCCGCTGATCGCCGCATTCCACGCGTTGCTGTTCTGGCTGTCTCTGGTGATCTTCGTCCCCATCCTGCTGTGGTGTTTTTTCGACGCCCGCAAACGCTGCCTGCACGACATTCTGGCGGGTGTCGTGGTGATCAACCGCGCGTAATTTGACTCATTCCAAATATGACAGGCGTGGGTCTAACGCATTGCGCGGAACCTGCCTGATCAACTAAGCTTGCCGGCAATTGGCTTGGATTCGCTTCAGGTCGGGCACACGTGACAGAGCATAAGAGCAACTTCCCCGAGTTCTACATTACGGCGCCGCAGCCTTGTCCCTATTTGCCCGGCCGGCTCGAGCGGAAGCTGTTCACCCACCTCACGCGCGACAAGCCGCGCTTCCTCATCGACAATTTGCTGAAGGGTGGTTTCCGGCGCAGCCAGAACATCGCCTATATGCCCTATTGCGACGCGTGCTCTTCCTGCGTGCCGGTGCGCATTCTGGTCGATGCGTTCGAAATGAGCCGCTCGCTCAAGCGCATCGCCCGCGCCAATGCCGATCTGGTGACGAAGCGCATGCAGCCGGCGCCGAGCGCCGAGCAATATTCGCTGTTCCGCAGTTACATCGATGCGCGTCACGCCGATGGCGGCATGGCCGAGATGTCGGTGCTCGATTACTCGCTGATGGTCGAAGACAGCGTGGTCGAGACCTTCGTCACCGAATATCGGGTGAAACCCGACCCCGAAGGCGACGGAACCTCGCCGCTCATTGCCGTATCGCTCTGCGACCGCTTAAGCGACGGCGTGTCCATGGTGTACAGCTTCTACGATCCGGATCAGCACGCGCGCAGTCTCGGCACTTACATGATCCTCGACCATGTCGAATTCGCGCGGAGCCAAGGCCACCCGTTCGTCTATCTCGGCTATTGGATCGAGGGCTCGCGCAAGATGAACTACAAGAACCGCTTCCAGCCGCAAGAGCGCCTCACCTCGAAGGGCTGGGTGCGCGACTAGAAGCGCGGGCCGAACTTCCCGGATTTGGGAAAGCCTTTGGGCGGCAAGCGGCCGGCCTGGGCGCGGGCGCCCCACCAATCCCTGAGCTCCGCTGAAGGAAGCGTAAAGTTGCGCCCGGCTGCGTCCTCGTATGTCAGCCCTTCTTTCTTGTCGAACACCTTGGCGTCGGCGAGGCCGCCATCCTTGTAACGCTGCAGCCGCACGCCCTTGCCGCGCGGCATCTCCGGCAATTCCTTCAAGGGGAACAGCAGAAGCTTCCGGTTCTCGCCGATCACGGCGATGCTGTCGCCTTCCACCGGTGCGCAGACCACGCCTTCTGTTTCCGCACTTACATTCAGCACCTGCTTGCCCTTGCGCGTCTGCGCCAGGACCTCGTCCTCGGGCACGATGAAGCCATGGCCGCTGGTCGAGGCGACCAGCAATTTGCGCCCCTCTTCATGGACGAAAAGCTCGACCGCATCCGACGCTTCCTCGATATCGATCATCAGGCGGAACGGTTCGCCATGCCCCCTGCCCCCGGGCAGCTTGTCGGCGCCAAGCGAATAGAAGCGGCCGTTGGTGGCGAACAGCAGCAGCGTGTCGGTGGTCTGCGCCTTGACGAAGCGCTTGAGCTTGTCGCCTTCCTTGAAGGCGAGACTGTCTGGCTCGGTCTGATGGCCCTTGATGGCGCGGATCCAGCCTTTCTCGGAGAGCACGACCGTCACCGGCTCTTTCTCGATCATCGCCTCGGCAAGCTCGGTCTCGACTCCCTCAGGCGCCTCGGCGAAGCTCGTGCGGCGGCGCCCAAGCGCGGTCTTCTGCCCGAACTGATCCTTCAGCGACTTGATCTCGTCGGCAATGCGTTTCCACTGTCTGTCCTTGGAGGCAAGCAGCGATTTCAGTTCCTTGCGTTCCTTGGTCAGGCTGTCGTGCTCGCGCTTGATCTCCATCTCCTCGAGCTTGCGCAAGGCCCGCAGCCGCATGTTGAGGATGGCTTCGGTCTGTACGTCCGTGAGCTTGAATGCCTTCATCAGCGCGGGTTTCGGCTCGTCCTTCTCGCGGATAATTTTGATGACCTTGTCGAGATTGAGATAGACGATGAGATAGCCGTCGAGCACCTCGAGCCGGTGGTCGATCTTGGCGAGACGGTGCTTCGAGCGCCGCACCAGCACCACCTGACGGTGATCGAGCCACTCGCGCAGCACTTGCCGCAAGCCGATCACATTCGGCACAAGCCCGCGGCTCAGCACGTTCATATTGAGCGGCAGGCGCGCTTCCAGCTCGGTCAACTTGAACAGCTGCTCCATGAGCAGCACCGGATCGACAGTACGGCTCTTCGGCTCGAGCACCAGCCGGACCTCTTCCGTCGACTCGTCGCGCACGTCGGCGAGCAGCGGCAGTTTCTTCTGCTGCAGGAGTTCGGCGATGCGCTCGACCAGTCGCGCCTTCTGCACCTGGTAGGGAATCTCGGTGACGACGATCTGATAGGTGCCGCGCCCGGTGTCCTCTTCCTTCCAGCGCGCGCGCAAACGGAAGCTGCCCCGCCCGGTCTTGTAAGCCTCGACGATCGCCTCGCGCGGCTCGACGATCACCCCGCCGGTGGGGAGATCGGGACCCGGTACCAGTTCGGTCAGCTTGTCGGCGGTGGCATTGGGAAACTTGATGAGATGCAACGCCGCATCGCACAATTCGCCGGCATTATGCGGCGGGATCGATGTGGCCATGCCCACGGCGATGCCGGATGAGCCGTTGGCGAGCAGGTTGGGGAAATTAGCCGGCAAGACGACCGGCTCCGCCTCCTCGCCGTCATAGGTGGCGCGGAAGTCGATCGAATCCTCGTCGATGCCGTCGAGGAGGACCGCGGCGATCGGCGTAAGCCGCGCCTCGGTGTAGCGCATGGCCGCGGCGTTATCGCCGTCGACATTGCCGAAATTACCCTGCCCGTCCACCAGCGGATAGCGCACGGCGAAATCCTGCGCGAGACGCACCAGCGCGTCATAGACGGCGCGGTCGCCATGCGGGTGATATTTGCCGATGACGTCGCCGACCACGCGCGCGCATTTCTTGAACCCGCCTTCCGGGTCGAGCTTGAGCTGGCGCATGGCATAAAGCAGGCGCCGGTGCACGGGCTTGAGCCCATCGCGCACATCGGGCAGCGCGCGGTGCATGATGGTGGAAAGCGCATAAGCGAGATAGCGCTCTTCCAGCGCCTCGCGCAGATTCACCGGCTCGATCGGCCCTTGCGAATCAGGGGGCGGGATTCTTTTTCCCATGACCCGCGCTTAGCGCATGAATTGGGCACGCTCAAGGGACGCGTTGCGGATTGCGGTCCGGCAGACCCGGACCTTGCGCGGCGCTTGACGCTTCAGGCGCGATTTGGCCGCCGCGGCAGGTCGTGTCGATGAAGAGCTGCACCTCGGTATAAATCCAGCGCCCGCCATGCTTCCAGCCGACAGCGCCGACACCGATATCGGTAGACCGCGATCTGAGCGCGCGGTCATGGCCGGGCGAGTTCTTCCAGAAGTTCATGGCCTTGCCGACCGCCGTACCGAGCGATGCCCTGTTGGGTCTCGTCCAGGAGCGGTGCCAATTCTCGCCCTGGAACTTGCAGTATTTGACGCCGCCCTCGCGCAGACGCTGCGAGGGGCTGCGGCCGTCGGCGCGATGTCCGGTCTTGTCGGTGCGCGCGAGATAATAGGCATAAGCCTGCGCCACGCGGTTGGCGCCGGCGTGCTCGCGCAAAGGGGGTAACCCCCTCTCGGCCCGATAGGAGTTGGTCGCGGCGATGATCGATCCCCTGGCGCCGGACACATCGAATTGTTGTGCTAGAGCGGGCGCGCAGGTGCCGAGCGCCGTCATCATCAAAGCGAGGGAAATGATGCCCTGCTTGCGGGCCGGCATGCGCTTGCCTCCGGTACGCGCGATTTTACCGCTCAAGAGAGGCTCTGCCTAGAAATTATGCGGAAAGCGCCGCTTTCGGCGATCGCGCCAGCAGGTCGACAAGACGTTCGCGGGACTGCGGCATGGTGAGCCCATGCGGATCGAGCACGTCGCGCGCCAGAAAATGGCCGGTCAAGATGAAGCCCGCCACGATATCGGCTTCATTCGCCGGGGCCGTCGCGTCGAGCAGGAAGGCCGGCAGTCTGAGCAGCCTGTCGCCATACGGTTCCCCGGCGTCGCGCGACACGGCGCGGCCCGAGCGCGGCGACACATAAACAAGCTCAGCCTCGGCGCCGGTCGCCGCACAAGCGGCAAGATCGAGGCCGAAGCCAAGCTCCTGCAACAGTTGCAGCTCCCAGCGCACCAGGAGCTTCGGCCAGAGCCTCGCATCGTCGAAAGCATGCAGTACATCGAGCGTCGCGTCATATAGCTCCGGATGCGGGTCGCGTTCGGGCAGAAGCCGCGCGAGCCCGGCTAGAGTGCTAATGGCGGCGAGCGCCGAAGCGTCGTCGAGGACACGCGCGGCATTCGCCTCGATCAATTCGACATTGATGCCGCCGAGATGCTCCGACAGCCGGGCGCGCCAGGTGACGCGAATGAGATTGCCGGGCTGGAGCAAAGGCCGGATGCGCCGCGAGCGTCCGCCGCGTACCAGCCCGAGATGACGCCCATGCGCGCGGGTGAAGAATTCGGCCACCGCATTCGCTTCGCCAAGCAGCTTGGCGGAAAGGAAGATGCCCTCGTCGCTCCAGTCCATCGTCTAGCTTCAGACCTTATCGCGGGGAAAGTCCAGGCCCATCTCGCGGTAGCGCTCGGGGTCCTCACCCCAGCGCTCGCGCACTTTGACAAACAGAAAAAGATGCACGAGCACCCCCGCCATCTCACCGATCTCCTTGCGCGCCGCCATGGAAATTTCCTTGATGGTCGCGCCCTTGGCGCCGAGCACGATCTTCCGCTGACTCTCGCGCTCGACATAAATGGTTTGCTCGACGCGCACGCTGCCGTCCTTCAGTTCCTTCCAGTCCATGGTCTCGACTGTCAGCTTGTAGGGCAACTCGTCGTGCAGCCTGACAAACAGCTTTTCCCGCGTGATCTCCGCCGCGGTTTGACGCAGCGATGCGTCGGTGAGTTGATCATCGGGGAAGAGCCACGGCCCCGGCGGCACGGCTTCACCGAGATAGGCTCTGAGATCGTCCATGCCGTCGCCGGTTAGGGCCGAGACCATGAACACGCGGTCGAAGGCTTTCAAGGCTGAAAGCTCTCCGGTGAGGTGCAGCAAATCGGGCTTCGCCACCAGATCGATCTTGTTGAGGATGGCGATGGTCGGCCGCTTCACCTGCGGCAGATGTTCGAGCAGTGGATCGAGCCGCGTGTCGATGCCGTGAGTGGCGTCGATCACCAAGGCGACGATATCGGCTTCCCCCGCCCGATCCCAGGCGGCTTGCGACATGGCGCGGTCGAGCCGCCGTTTGGGCGGAAAGATGCCGGGCGTGTCGATCAGGATCACTTGCGACGTGCCGATCAAGGCGATGCCTCGCACCGGCCCGCGCGTCGTCTGAGCCTTATGGGTGACGATGGACACCTTGGCGCCGACCAACGCGTTCGTCAGGGTGGATTTGCCGCTGTTCGGCGCGCCGATCAGCGCCACGAAACCGCAACCCGTGGCCTCTGCGTCAGCCATCTTGAGGCGCTCGCCACACGCCTTCGCGCAGCAGCATGGCAAGAGCCGCCGCCTGCTCGGCCGCGCGTTTGTTGGTCCCCTGCCCGCGCTCGGGCGGCACGCCTTCGATCTGCACCTCGGCGGTGAAGCGCGGCGCGTGATCGGGCCCCTCGCGGGCGATTTCCAGATAGCGCGGCAGAGGCAGGCGCCTGCCTTGCGCCCATTCCTGCAATACCGATTTGGGATCCGGCGCGGCTTCCTCAAGCTCGCCGAGATAAGGCTCCCAAAATTTCCACACGATCGTGGCTGCCGCCGCATAACCGCCATCGGCGAAAATGGCACCAAGCACCGCCTCGCAGCCATTGGCGAGGATGGTCTTCTTGTAGCGGCCGCCACTGCCAGCCTCGCCGCCACTCATCAGGATGTAGCGGCCGAGGTCCCAGTCGCTTGCCACTTCGGCGCAGGTTTCCGCCCGCACCAGATGATTGAACCAGCGCGCCAAATCGCCTTCTGGTGCCTCGGGAAAGCGCTCGATCAGAAGCTCGGCGATGGCAAGGCCAAGGACGCGATCGCCCAAGAATTCGAGCCGCTCATTATCTTCATTGGGCTGTAAGCCGGCCCGCGCGCTCGCATGGGTCAGGGCAAGCGTGAGCAGGTCTTGATCGGCGAAGGCGTGGCCGAGTCGTGCCACAAGTTCGTTGAGCGCCGTGTCCCGCCGTTTCGGCAAGATCAATTCACCACGTCGAAGAGGCGCGACCAGCGTACACTGGTCGGCCATTTCCAGAATTCCCAGAAGCTCGACCTCTCGTCGATAGAAAAGAAAATCACCTGCGCCTTGCCCACCAGATTCTCGAAGGGAACGAAACCGACCTCGGATAGAAACCGGCTGTCGGTGGAGTTGTCGCGGTTATCGCCCATCATGAAGAAATGATCCTCGGGCACACGGTAGATTTCGGTATTGTCGCCGAAGCTCGACTTCACGATGTCGAGAACCGGATAGCTCACCCCGTTCGGCAGCGTTTCCCGGAACTGCGCTAATTGGCGCAAGCGTCCCGAGGGCTCCGTCACCACGTAATCCTGGATCTTTTCCTTCGGCACGGCTTGACCGTTGATGTGCAAGACACCGTCGATCATCTGGATCTCGTCGCCAGGCAGGCCGATGACGCGCTTGATATAGTCCGTCTCATTGTCGCGCGGCAGCTTGAACACCACGACATCCCCGCGTTCGGGTTCAGACGCCCAGATGCGCCCGGGGAACAGGTTCAAACCGAATGGAAAGGAATAGCGGCTGTAGCCATAGCTGTATTTCGACACGAAGAGATAGTCGCCGATCAGCAGCGTCGGGATCATCGACCCCGATGGGATGTTGAACGGCTGGAACAGGAACACGCGTACGATGAGCGCGAGGATCAGGGCGTGGATAACGACACGGATGGTGTCCCGCATCCCGCCTTTCGCTTCCGTTTTTTGGGCCTCTACGCTCATCGCGGAAGCTCTCTCCTGCATGTTTTTAAGTGGAATTCACCACAGGGCAGGCGCCCCTATAGCCTCTCCCCGATGATGAGGCAAATTGGTCAGTCTCGCGTGGGGATTTTCAGGGCTGAAATGATGACTATAGCCTGAGCCGTGGGAAAATCGTCGGTAATCGTGAGATCGATACGCACGTCGTGGCCATCGGGCACGATGCGGGCAAGAGCCAGCGCGGCGCCTCCTGTCAGCTCCATGGTCGGGCGCCCGGAGGGCAGATTGACCACCCCCATGTCGCGCCAGAACACGCCCTGCCTGAAGCCGGTGCCGAGCGCCTTGGCACAAGCCTCCTTGGCGGCGAAGCGCTTGGCATAAGAGGCGGCGCGCGCCGCCCTGCCGTCGGACTTCCGCCGTTCGATCTCCGTGAAAATGCGGTCAAGGAAACGTTCGCCGTAACGCTCGATGGTCCGTTCGACGCGCCTGATGTCGATGATGTCGTTACCGAGTCCGAGGATCATGCTCACGTTCCGGCGGTGCTGACTTGCTTTGCTTCGTGACGCAGGTCTTTGCGCGCCTCGTCCATAATCGTGCGCATGCGCCGCACGCTTTCGGCAAGCCCGACAAAGAGCGCTTCGCCCACGAGATAATGTCCAATATTCAGTTCAACGATCTCGGGAATGGCCGCGATCGGCCCGACATTGTCGTAATCGAGCCCGTGACCCGCGTGGACCTCGAGCCCAAGAGCGGCGGCCTGACGTGCGGCGTCCTGGTGACGCTTGAGCTCGCGCGAGGCGGTCGCCGTATCTCCGGTGGTAACGGCATTGCAGTAAGTGCCGGTATGCAATTCGATCGCATCGGCGCCGACTTCGCGCGAGGCGCGGATCTGTTCGATCACCGGGTCGATGAACAGAGAGACGTGAATACCGGCACGCCGGAGTTCGGCGATGAAAGGCTTGAGCGTGTCAATCTGGCTCGCGACGTCGAGACCTCCCTCGGTGGTCAATTCCTCGCGCCGCTCGGGCACGAGGCACGTCGCATGGGGACGGACCTTGAGGGCGATGGTCAGCATTTCCGGCGTCACGGCCATTTCCATATTGAGCGGCGCCAGCCTTGCAGCCGCAAGCCGGACGATGTCATCGTCGCGAATATGACGGCGATCCTCCCTGAGATGGGCGGTGATGTTGTCGGCGCCGGCGCCGACCACCGTCTTCGCCGCCCGTAACGGGTCGGGGTTACGGCCGCCGCGCGCGTTGCGCAACGTGGCGATGTGATCGATGTTGATGCCGAGGCGGATCGGCGGCACAGCAGACCGTGACGTCATTGTGTTCCGAGCACCTCACGTTCGCGAATCTCGCGCTCGCGCCGGCGACGATCCTGATAGGCTTCGACGATTGGCTTGACGACGACATAACAAAGCGCAGCAACCGCGAGGCCGATGGGGATGGCCCCTAACGACATCGGTATGATGATGGGCCAGAGCTGCGCGAGTGAACCCTCGGTGAATGCCGCCGGCAAGTCAACGGGCCGCTCGGCTTCGCTGCCCAGCATCAATGTGCCCATCTCGTAGGTCGTGTACCAGAATAACGGGTAGGTCAGCGGATTGCCCATGAAGGTGCCGAAGACGGCGGCGACCATGCTGCCGCCGAGGAACCAGGCGATCGCGACGGCGAGCGCCACATGCACGCCGAAAAATGGCGTCACCGCCCAGAAGGCCCCAACGGCAAAACCGAGCGCGATCGCGTGCGGCGTAGCCTTCAGCCGGCGCAGGCGATAAGCGACATAGCGGCTCGAGCGCCCCCAACTGCGCCGGGGCCATAAATGCACCCGCACGCGTTCCGCCATGCTCTCAGAATCACGACGCTTGAACAGCATCACACCCTCAAAATCTGCGCCGCCTTACTACCGGATGTTGTCCGCTCTTTGGCAAACGAACCCAATATACTTGGTGAATGTTCCGCGAGACACCAAGGGTAGCGCCGGCGGTCAAATCAGCGCGCGCGCGGCGCTGGAGACCATGTCTTTGCCCTTTAACCCGGCCACGATGTCGTTCAGGTGCTTTAGGTCCCAGACCTCGAGATCGATGAGGATCTCGGTGTAGTCGGCGACCCGGTTGGTCATTTTGATGTTCTGGATATTGCCGTCAGCCTCGCCGATGACGGAAGCGACTTGCGCGAGGCTGCCTGGCTCGTTCAGTACCGTGACCGCAAGCTTGGCGGGGAAGCGTTGCGGATTGTCCTCGTCAATATCCCAGGTGACGTCGATCCAGCGCTCGGGCTCCTCGTCGAATGCCTTGAGCGCCTCGGCGTGGATTGGATAGATGGTAATGCCCTGCCCCGGTGTGAGGATGCCGACGATGCGGTCGCCGGGGACGGCGCCGCCGTCGGCGAAGCTGACTGGTAAATCGCCGCCCAAACCCCTGATGGGGATGCCGCTGAAAGCGTCTTTCGCATCTTTCTTGGCGCGACCGCTCGATCCCGGCCAACGGAACTTGAGCCCCATCACCTTGCCGAGGCCGAACCAGCCTTCGTCGCTGCGTTTGATCTTGCGCCGGCGCTTGGGCGGTTCGGCTTGCGCCTCTTCGGGGTAGACGGCGCGCACGACTTCGGCGGAGCCGAGTTCGCCGCGGCCGACCGCCGCCAGCACGTCCTCGACCGTTTTCTGCGACAGGCGTTTCAGCGCCAGATTGAGATTGTCCTCGCTGAAGGTTTTGCCGCGGCGCTGAAAGCCGCGCACCAGGATTTCGCGCCCGAGTTTGCCGTATTGGGCGCGCACGGCATCGCGCGTGGCGCGCCGGATCGCCGAGCGGGCTTTGCCGGTGATCGCGAGGCTTTGCCAGGCTGAGGGCGGTATTTGCGCTTCCGAGGTAATGATTTCGACCTCGTCACCGTTGCGAAGCTCGGTCACGAGCGGCATCGGCCGGCCGTTGATCTTGGTGCCGACGCAGGTATTGCCGATATCGGTGTGCACCGCATAGGCGAAGTCGATCGGGTTGGCGCCGCGCGGCAGGGCGATCAGGCGCCCCTTCGGCGTGAAGCAGAACACCTGGTCCTGGAACAGTTCGAGCTTGGTGTGCTCGAGAAACTCCTCGGGGTTGTCGCCGTCGAGAAGCATGCCGACCAGATGGCGGAGCCAGCGATAGGCGTTCGAATCCTGCGAAGGCACCATGCTGCCGTTCGCGCCATTAATGTCCTTGTAGAGTGCGTGCGCGGCGACGCCGTATTCGGCCACGTCATGCATGCGCTCGGTGCGGATCTGCAGTTCGACGCGCTGGTGGCGCGGGCCGACGATGGTGGTGTGGATCGACTGATAGTCGTTCTGCTTCGGGTTCGAGATGTAGTCCTTGAAGCGGCCCGGCACCGCGTGCCAGGTGGTGTGGATCACGGCAATCGCGCGATAGCAATCGCCGACCTCGGGGACCACGATGCGGAAACCATAGATGTCGGAGAGCTGCTCGAGCGAGATCTGCTTCCGCTCCATCTTGTTCCAAATGGCGTAAGGCTTCTTTTCCCGGCGCGAGACCACGGCCTGCAACTTGGCCTCTTCGAGTTTGCTGGTGAGCGCGTGCTCGATCTCGTCGATCAGGCCCTGAGTCTGCTCGCGCAGCATCTTCAGCCGGTCCACCACCGCGGCATAGGCCTCGGGGTTGAGCCAGCGGAAGGCACGGTCTTCGAGCTCCTCGCGCAGCCATTGCATGCCCATGCGTCCGGCGAGCGGCGCATAGATATCCATGGTCTCCTCGGCGACGATCCGGCGCTTGGCTGGTTTCATGTGCTCCAGCGTGCGCATGTTGTGCAGGCGGTCGGCGAGCTTGACCAGAAGCACGCGAATGTCGCTGGAGATGGCCAGCAAGAGCTTGCGGAAATTCTCCGCCTGCTCCGCCTTCTTGGTGACGAGGTCGAGTTTCTTGATCTTGGTCAGGCCGTCGACGAGCGTGCCGATCTCGCGCCCGAACATGGTGTCGATCTCGCCACGGGTGACTTCGGTATCTTCGATCGTGTCGTGCAGGAGCGCCGTGGCGATGGTGGCGTCGTCGAGCCGCATCTCGGCGAGGATGGCGGCTACCTCCAGCGGATGAGAGAAGAACGGCGCGCCAGAGGCCCGCTTCTGATTGCCGTGGGCCTTCATGGCATAGACATAGGCGCGGTTGAGCAGCGCCTCGTCGGCGTTCGGCTGATAGCTCAGCACGCGTTCGACCAGCTCGTATTGCCGGGTCGTCATGGCGCCTCTCCACGCGTCGTCATCCCGGCGAAAGCCGGGATCCAGTCAATTATGCATGGAATTGGTTTCTGGATTCCGGATTTTGCCGGAATGACGAATGGGCGAGCCGGTACGAAACAGGCTTCGCCTATAAATTCGGCAGTCTCAGCGTGCGCGCGGTCCCGCATTGGAGCCGTCCGAAGGAGCCTGGCTCGCCATCCTGCGTAGGAGTTCCTCCTCGGTCATCTTGTCGATCGTGCTGTCGCTCGACTGGTCGTCCTGGCCGAGGACCGGCATTCTGGTGTCGGCCGAGATCATGGGCACGGCCTCCGCCTCGGGTTCGTCCACCTCGACATATTTCTGCATCGAGTGGATGAAATCCTCGCGAAGATCGTCGACGGGGACCTTCTTCTCGGCGATTTCGCGCAGCGCCACCACCGGGTTCTTGTCATTATCGCGTTGAACGGCGATCTGGGCGCCGGCAGAAATCGTGCGGGCGCGGTGGCCGGCGAGCAGCACAAGCTCGAAGCGGTTTGGTACCTTGTCGATGCAGTCCTCGACGGTGACGCGAGCCATCAGGTCATCCTCTACGAAAATTGGCTGATTTGACTGTCTATTTAGGCAGTTCGCACACGCCTGGCAAGCAGAAGCGGCTTAGAGCGGCTTAAGGACCTGACCTTGCCGCTTGCCCACGGCGTCGCGCCAGAGCGCACGGGCGCTCCTCCGCAGCACGGGATGACGCCAATCCGGCGCGATATCGAGCAGCGGTTTGAGCACGAAAGGCCGCTCATGCATCAGAGGATGCGGCAAAATCAGGGGTCGCGTCCCCGCGCGGGAAAAGTCCGCCTGGCGTGTGCGCCAATGCCGCACCAGCCCCTTATGGTCGATGATGTCGATATCGAGGGAACGCGGGCCCCAAGGCCTGCCGCCGCGCCGCCCGGCGCGCCGCTCGATGGTCTTGAGGCGCCTGAGAAGCGCTTCCGGTGACAGATTCGAATCGATCATGACAACGGCGTTGACGTAAGCCGGCTGGCGGGCGCGGCCGATGGCGGCGGTCTCGTAGAGCGGTGAAATCGCCTCGACGTCGATACCGGTATTTTCCATTTCGCCGAGAGCGCGTTTGATCGTCGCCGCGGGCTCTCCCCATGGCCCAGGATGATTGGCACCCAAACCTACCAGTATTTTCCCATGCACCCGCAATTGCGCCGTCCTTGTGTCGTACCTATGTTGGTTGAAGCAGTCCTCTGGATTTGATTGTGCAGGGCTGCTTCCTCACTTTTTCGCATATTGCAGTGATAAGGAGCCAAAATGAATTTCTATCCGACCGAGCGTATCGCGCTCTTCATCGACGGCGCCAATCTATACGCCACCGCCAAATCTCTCGCCTTCGACATCGACTATAAGCGGCTGCTCGAACTCTTCCGCAGTCAGGGGCAGCTCGTGCGGGCACTTTATTACACCGCGCTCGTCGAGGATCAGGAATATTCATCGATCAGGCCTCTGATCGATTGGCTTGATTATAACGGCTACACCATGGTGACGAAGCCCACCAAGGAATTCGTCGATGCGGCGGGCCGGCGCAAGATCAAGGGCAATATGGATATCGAACTCGCGGTCGATGCCATGGAACTGTCGGAGCATCTCGATCATGTCGTGCTGTTCTCCGGCGACGGTGATTTCCGTTCGCTGGTCGAGGCGCTGCAGCATAAGGGCAAGCGGGTGAGCGTCGTATCGACCCTTACCACCAATCCGCCGATGGTCGCCGATGAACTGCGCCGGCAAGCCGACCAGTTCATCGATCTCGCCAACATGCAGGACGAGATCGGACGCGATCCCGCCGAGCGGACACAACGCGAGCCGCGGCGACGGACGGAGCCTGAACCGCTCGATGAATTCGAACGCGGCGACCTGATCGAGACCTGAGTTTGACAAGAAAAAGTGGATGCTCGTCATTTCGGCCGGGCCTGCTCATGGTGTTTGCGCTACGCATAGACGCATGACGCTCCTTGCGATCAAGGAAACAAGTCCGCCGGAACCGGCCAAGCATTGTCCGTTATGCCCACGCCTCGTCACGTTCCGGCAAGACAACAAGGCCGCGCACCAGGAATGGTTCAACGGTGCCGTCCCGTCTTTCGGGCCCGCGGACGCGCGCATCTTGATCGTCGGGCTAGCGCCGGGGCTCAAAGGCGCTAACCGCACCGGGCGGCCCTTCCTGGGCGACCATGCGGGCGAGTTGCTTTACCGCACGCTCCTGAAAGTCGGCTTGGCCAAAGGCCGGCACGATCTCGCCGCTCCCGACGATCTCGAACTGACAGATTGCATGATCACCAACGCGGTGCGCTGCGTGCCACCGGCCAACAAGCCGACACCGCTTGAGATCGCCACGTGCAGGCAGTTCCTTGTCGGCCGCATCTTCTCCCTGCCCCGTCTCCAAACCTTGCTTGCTCTTGGCCGCATCGCCCACGACAGCGCGCTCGATGCACTAGGCCTGAAAAGGCGCGATTTCGCCTTCGGCCACGGCATCCGGCATGATCTTCCCCACGGCCTCGTCCTGTTCGACAGCTACCATTGCTCCCGGCAGAACACCAACACGGGGCGCCTGACTGCCGGCATGTTCGAAAAGGTCATGCGGGACGTCGCCGGGACAATCCGCACCTGACGCGCCTTGCTGCCGAGCGGCAAGTCGGGCATGCTTGGCGCGGTCATTCCTGGGGTCGTAGTCATGGCCAGTCTGGAAATTTCCACGGACAAGATCGGCTTCGTGATCCAGAAGTCGCGCGAGATGGCCGCCAAGGTTGCCGCCTGGGACGATAGCGGCACCTCCGACCACGATGCGGAGTCGATCCTCGAAGATTTCTCGGACGATGCCACCCAGCAAGAACTCAAGGAGTTCATCCGCGACCTCAATGAGGACGAGCAGGTGAGCCTTGTCGCCCTGGCCTGGATCGGCAGGGGCTCTTTCGCGCCCGAGGAGCTTGACGAGGCGCTCGCGACAGCCCGGTCAGAACGCGTCAACAAGACCGAGGACTATCTCCTCGGTATGCCGCTCCTGCCCGATTACCTGGAAGAAGGGCTCGACCGTCTCGGCTATTCGATCGAGGACGTCGAGGAAGAGTAGTCCTACCCCTTTTCGCGCATCAGACGACCCTTCTGACGGTCCCAATCGCGCTTCTTCTCCGTCTCGCGCTTGTCGTGCAGCTTCTTGCCTTTGGCCAGGCCCAGCTGGACCTTGGCGATACCGCGCGCATTGAAATACATCCTGAGCGGCACGAGCGTCATGCCCTGGCGCTGAATGGCGCCGAGCAGACGCGCCATCTCACGCTTATGCAGCAGAAGCTTGCGCGGCCTGGTCGGCACGTGCCCGTCACGCGCCGCCCCCGCATATTCGGAAATATGCGCGTTGATCAAATATAGCTCGCCACGCTCATCAACGGCATAGGCTTCAGCGATCGTGGCGCGTCCGGCGCGCAGCGACTTCACCTCGGAACCGGTCAGCACGATGCCGGCTTCGAGTTTTTCCTCTATGTCGTAATTGAAGCGCGCCTTCCGGTTCTCGGCGATGAGCTTGCCGCTCTCGCTCTTGGGCGCCATGACATCACCTTGAGCTTAAGCGTGGACGAGACCGACCGCGTCGAGCGCCTCGTCGACCTTCTTCCGGGACGCAGGCGAAAGCGGCGCGAGCGGGAGACGCGTGTCGCTGCGGCACAGGCCGAGCCGCTCGGCAGCGTATTTCACCGGGCCTGGATTCGATTCGACGAACAGTGAATCGTGCAGCGGCATCAGCCGGTCCTGGAGTTGCAGCGCGAGCTTGAAATTACCGGCAAGGCAAGCGAGCTGGAATTCGGCGCAAAGGGCCGGGGCGATATTGGCGCTGACCGAGATACAACCGTGCCCGCCATGGGCCATGAAGCCGAGCGCCGTGGCGTCCTCGCCCGAGAGCTGGATGAAATCCTTGCCCAAGGCGGCGCGCTGCTGGCTCACCCGCGCCATACTGGCGGTCGCGTCCTTCACACCGACCATATTCTTGAGCTTGGACAGGCGCGCCATGGTCTCGACCGTCATGTCGATCACGCTGCGTCCAGGGATGTTGTAGATCACGACGGGAATATCGGCGGCGTCATTGATCGCCTTGAAATGGAGATAGAGACCTTCCTGTGTCGGCTTGTTGTAGTAAGGCGTCACGACCAGCGCCGCGTCGGCCCCCGCGTCCTTGGCGTGAAGCGTGAGCTCGATCGCTTCCTCGGTCGAATTCGAACCGGTTCCGGCGATGACCGGCACGCGACCCGCAGCCGCTTCGATACAAAGCTCGACGACATGCTTGTGCTCGTCATGGGAAAGCGTCGGCGATTCGCCTGTCGTGCCACAGGGCACGAGCCCATGCGTGCCCTGATCGATCTGCCACTCGACCAGCTTCTGGAAGGCCTTGTCGTCAACCTTGCCGTCCTTGAACGGTGTGATCAGGGCGGTGATAGACCCTTGGAAAAGCGGTCTGGGCACGGGGAACGGTCTCCGGGGAGCGTGATCAAGAAAGATCGGAAAATTATCGCGGGGACAATAGGGTGTGGGGGTGGAAGCGGCAAGAAGGGGTGGAAATCCGCGAAGTTCCACGGAACAGGCATCCCAATCAACGTCAGTCGGCAGTTTTGATCATTCCGAATAATGCATAGGTACCATTATGTTACCCTTGGTACTTAACACAATAGGTTTGCTCGGGAAGTGAGGCAAAGAGCCATTTTTCCGCCGAATTTTTTCAGACATTGTTCAATTTAGAGACGATAGTCTCTTTTCGTCGCGGCTCCCCGGCTCGGGGGACTCCTGGCGCCTAACAGGAACGTAACCGGTACCGATCGACGAGATGAACCGCATTTGCGCGCACATATTGCTTTTGCTCGCCCTGTCGGCGGGTTCCGCCACGGCTCAAGCAGAGCAATCGCTCGTTCCGCTCCCCGACCGTAATCCGAGCCGCCCCATCACAGCGCAAGCCGTACCGGAAGTTTCGCCGTCTGAGGCAACGACCGGAGGCGTCCAGTCCGAAGGGGTAAGCACAGAGGAATCCGGCCCGGCGCCCCAGGAGGTGAAGCCGACGGCCAACCTGGCGCAAGCCACGACCATCGCGCCGATGCCGTCACGCAATCCTACGCTCCCAGCGCCCTCATTGCTTGCTCCGCCTTCAGCATCCTTGCCGTCACCGGAAACGCCGGCCGAACCGAAACTTCCGTCTGAACCGGTCGAGCAGATCGCCGCCGACATACCACTCCCCGAAATCAATCCAAATCGCGCCGACGAGGCCATGCTCTCCACCCTGCAAGGCACGCTGGTGCCGGGTGTCCCTGCGCCGAAACCGAAACTGGATTACGCCGCCATCCTGAAGCCGCTCCTCAACTACGATCTCAGCACCGCCGATAAGATCAATGTCCAGGCGGTGATGCAGAGCAAAGGCGACGCCGAGGAGCTTGCCGCCAAGATCAATGACCCTGCCGCCCGGGCGTTCGCCCTTTGGTACAAATACCGCAATGGCGTCGGCGGATCCGGCGAGGCGATCGAGCAATTCCGCATTACCCATCCCATCTGGCCCGGCCAGGATGAGATGCGCGAGCGGGCCGAAATCGCGCTGCTGCTCAATGAAACCGATACCGACAAGGTCAAAATTTTCTTTGCAGCTTCGCCGCCACAAACCGGCGCCGGTAAAGCGGCGCTCGCCGCCGTGCACCTCAAGGAAGGCAATGAAGCCTCGGCGCGTGAACTCGTGGTTTCAGCCTGGACCGACCATCGTCTCAACGCCGCGGTCGAAAAGAAAATTCTCGATCGTTTTAGCTCCATGCTCACGCCGGAACATCACCGCGCACGTATCGACATGCTGCTTTATCCCGACGATAAGAGCTCGGTTGAGGCGGCGCGGCGCATATCGAAACTGCTCTCGGCGGCGGAACAGAAAAAGGTTACGGCGCGGATCGCCGTGGTCGAACGCGGCGGCAACGCCGGAACACTTCTCAAGGCCTTGCCGTCGAACGCCGTAGAGGCCGATGTCGGCCTGAGATTCAATCACATCCAGTGGCTGCGCCGTACCAAGGACAAGGAGCAGCGCGAACAGGCCTGGAAACTTCTCATCGATGCACCCAGCGAACCGAATTTACTGCTCGACCTCAACAATTGGTGGACCGAGCGGCGCATCAGTTGCCGCGGCGCCCTCAATGACGGGAACACGAAGGCTGCCTATGAGATCGCAGCCAAGCATGGGCTAACTTCGGGTGATGGTTATATCGAAGGCGAGTTTTTGGCTGGCTGGATCGCGCTGCGCTTCCTGAACGATCCACACACCGCCTTGCGGCACTTCCTGTCTCTGCGCCGCGCCGCCACCAGTTCCAAGAGCATTACGCTCGGCGAGTATTGGCTTGGCCGCACCGCGCTTGCCCTTGGCGACAAGAACTCGGCCTTCATCCATTTCCATGGCGCGGCAAAGTACCCGCAATATTTCTACGGACAACTCGCGCGTCAGTCGCTCGATACGCGCCCCGCGCATCTCGACGTGACGCTAAGCCCGATGCCGACCGAAGCCGACATTAATAGTTTCCTGGCCCAGGATGCGGTGCGGGCCATCGGCGTGGCGCGGGCAATGGGCAATGATTGGGTTACCCCGCAATTCTTTTTGACACTGGCACGCAAGCTGGAAAATCCGGCCGAAGTTGTCCTGACCGCCGAACTGGCCAAAGCGACCGACAAAAAGCAGCTCGCTCTCAGATTGTCGCGAATCGCCTTCAATCGCGACCTGCCACTTGGCGACTATGCGTTACCCATCGGCGTGATGCCGGCCTTCAAGAGCCTGCTTCCCGAGCGCATCGACCCGGCTTTGCTGCATGCTCTGGCGCGTCAGGAAAGTGAATTCAACGCCGGCGCCAAGAGCCCGGTCGGCGCCGCCGGATTGATGCAATTGATGCCGGCTACGGCTCGGATGGTCGCCAGGCAGTACAAGGTGCCGCACTCCCCGGCGCAGCTTACCAATCCCGTCTACAATCAGCAGCTTGGCGAGGCCTTCCTCAACGATCTCATCGCGGATTACGGCGGCTCTTATTTCATGTCCCTCGCCGCTTATAACGCCGGCGGCGGCCGCGTCGCCGAGTGGGTCAAAGCCTATGGCGATCCGCGTAACGGCGAGATCGACCCGATCGACTGGATCGAGCGCATTCCCTTCACCGAGACCCGCGAGTATGTGTTCAAAATCATGGAATCGCTGCAGCTTTATCGGTCGAGACTGTCGGGACCGGATCAAGCCTTGCAGCTCTGGCAGGATCTCAATCGCGGCCTGAAAACGCCACCTGAGGCGCCAGCTTCAGTGGTTCAGGTGACGGCGGAATGAGGCGGCCCGTATCGCACTCAGCCTGACCTCTTCGTAAGTCTTGCCCCCTCACCCACTTTGCTGAACACTGGGGACACCGGTTCACCCGGTCCGCCATTAGCCCTCAAAGCGCGCTTCCAAGGTTACGCACAAGATGTCCGAGCTTGACGGTGAGCTGTGGCGAGACATCTTCTTCACGTCGTTCGACGATCTCAAACTCTACGCGCGTCATTACCCGGCGCCTGACGAAAAACTGCGCGGCGTCATTTGCCTTCCTGGCCTGACCCGCAACGTGCGCGACTTCCACACGCTTGCGAGCTACCTGTCGCAACATCCGGAAAAGCCGCGCAACGTTTATTGCCTTGATTACCGGGGACGGGGACGGTCGCAATATGATCGCAACTGGCGGAACTATGTTCCCTATGTCGAACTGCTCGACACACTCGACTTCATGGCTATCAAGGGATTGAACCGGGTCGCGGTGATCGGTACTTCGCGTGGTGGCCTCATCGCCATGCTGATGGCGACGCTGCGTCCCACGGCGATGGGCGCCGTTGTCCTCAACGATATCGGACCGGTGATCGAGACGCGTGGGCTCGCGCGGATCGTGAGCTATGTCGGGCGCATGCCGGTGCCGAAGACTTGGCCCGAGGCGGCCCTGATGCTGCGCGAGATGAACGAAGCAGCGTTTCCTGATTTCGACGAAGCGCAATGGGAGGAAATGGCGCAGGCGCTGTTCGACGAGCGTAAGGGTCGTCCTACCCTGGCCTATGACCGGAGGCTCGCCCGCGCCTTCGGCACCATCGACCTGAGCCAAGCCATCCCGAATCTATGGCCGCAATTCACCGCTCTCAGACAGATACCGGCCTTCGTCATCCGTGGCGCCAATTCCGATGTCCTCAGCGCTGAGACATTGAAGGCGATGGTCGGGCGTCACCCCAATCTGCGCGCCATGACCGTGCCCGGTCAAGGTCACGCACCGGCGCTCAAGGAGCCTCAGACGGTCGAGGCGATCGGCGCATTCCTATCGGCCAACGATTAGGCGACTGCCCTCGCTATCAGGGCGAAGATAATAGTGGCGGTAGTGCGTCTATGGGCAATTTACCCGCGGTGCGGGCGAGCGCCTTGATGCGCGGGATAACCGTTGCGGCGAATTCGCTCGAGGCGGACGGTGCGGCGGCTTCTTTCCAGCTGATGCTTTCCGAGGTGGAGAACAACGCCGGCAAATCCCGCTTAAGCTGATAGGACACCGCCACCGCGGTTCCCTGGTCGGGCGCCACACCCTCTATGGTCACGGCGACACCGGACATGGCGATCTTACCGGACTCGAGCCGGCTTAGCGCCTTGAGCGCGGCCGTTACCGCCTCGTCCCAGTCCTTCGGAGCGCCTGAGGCGACTTCGAGCCGGTCGTCCAGCCCAGGACGTTCGAACAACTGCCGCGACAGCTCACGCAAATGCTTGCGCGATCCCTCGCTTGGCACGCTTCCCGATAGGCTCAGCGCATTCGTGCCGAGATCGGCCACGAACACGAATGGATTGGCGACCGGCGGACGGATGCTTTCGCCGTTGATGGTGAGTCCTGTCGGCAAAAGTCCGGCTAATGACTTCTTCGCCTCGGCATAATCGTTGGCCGTACGCGCCTCGCCATCGATCTTCAGACTGACATTGAGCAGCCGTACGGACCCACGCTTGAGATAAGAGAGCTGTTTCAGACTGAAACTCACCGCACCGAGCCATTGCTCTTGCGGTGGCGAACCCTCGGCGATCTTGAGACGGTCTTCAACCTGCAGGTCGGGGAAATGCGCCTTGACCATGCCGAGCACGGTGCGGCGGTCTTCCTCCGATGGAACCGAGCCCCGGAGGAGCAGTCCAGACTCGATGCGCGTTGCCGACCACACAAACGCCGGAGGGCGCGCTTCCCTCGAGGGGGCAACCGGCTTGGCCTCCTCGGCTTGCACTCCGTGGGCGGCGACCGGCACGAGCAAGGCGATCAGGCAGAGCAGCAAGACCCAGGACTTGAATCCCGTTGCGGAATTCTTGTCCACTTCAACGCGGCACCATCCGGCTTGGTTGTGCTTGTTTTCCAAACCTACGATACCTCTGTTTCGCCACAAATTTCGTCAGAGCGAATGTCTGTTCTGCGAGGCCCAATTCCTCAAGGCCCGGACGCCGTATGCTCACCAGTATCGATTCCGCGGGCGGCAGATGCCTCCGAGGTCATGCGTATGGAAGAGCAACTATAAGCCATCATCAAACTCTATTCTAGGACAACAACACAGCAGGTGAAAATACCACTGCCAAAAAGGAAATTACGCAATGCGCAGGCCTATTGGAGATGATGGGCAAGACCGATGATACCGATAACGATCAGATAGATCGCCACCACGTAATTGAGTAGGCGCGGTACGAGCAGAATGAGAATTCCGGCGACCAAAGCGATTAGTGGATTGAGTAGGACCGGATCCATGTGACTTCGTTCCCTCCCGTCAGTTTGGGCCAGACGGCCCGATTCGACTTGTGAGCAATGCTTGAGGATAAAACATCCACAAGGTCTTGTCGTTGTCAGAAAAGAGCCGGTGGAAACTTGAGCACAGAACTAAAAACTAATATGTCTCACCCTCCTTCAATCTTGTTTTCAGAAAACATATATCCGTCTTGGACTTGCCGCTTTTCGAGGCAAGGGATACCTGGCCTGGCTTGAACGAGCCAGCCGGAGATCGCGGCAGAGGGGGCAAATACCGGCATGATTGTCGATGATCCGAGCTTTTGGCTCGCTGTCCTGCAGATCATCTGGATCGACCTGTTGTTGTCAGGCGACAATGCCGTCGTCATTGCCCTTGCCTGCCGCAAGCTCCCGCCGCAACAGCGCAAATGGGGCATCGTGCTCGGAACGGGCGTGGCCATTGGCTTGCGCGTGATCTTCGCCGGCGCGATTACCACGCTGATGACCGTGCCTTATGTGAAGCTGGTTGGTGGCGTGCTGCTCCTGTGGATCACCATCAAGCTACTTACGCCAGAGGAAGAAGGCGGTGGTGGTAACGGCCGTGGAGAGATCCAGCCTGTCAACAATCTCTGGCATGCCATCAAGATCATCGCCATCGCCGATGCGGTCATGAGTCTGGACAATGTGCTTGCCATCGCAGCGGTGGCGGAAAGATTTGAGGCGCCTACCAATATTATCCTGCTCATCTTCGGTCTTGCCGTCAGTATTCCCCTGATCATGATCGGCGCGGCGCTCGTCATCGGTTTGACCGAGCGATTTCCCATCGTGGTCTGGGCCGGCGCCGCGCTGCTCGGCTGGATCGCCGGCGAGATTATCGCCAAGGATCCATTGATCGCAGGCCGCCTCGACCCCGCAACGGCGCACACAGTCTGGATGGGAGCGGCCGCGGTCGGTGCGCTGTTCGTGGTGGCCGTAGGACTTTTGCGACGGCGATGGTTACGACGCGCGCCTGACGAAGCTTAGCTGTCGCGCGCTTAGCCCCTCTTCGCGGGCCGACTCCTTACGCGTTTGCCGCGCTTTGCCACCGCCGGGTCGGCGGTCACGGGACTTACCGGCCGCTGATGACCCTCCGGCCCTCCCGCCACATGGTCGGCGACGAAAGCGCCACGCTTGCCGATCGGCTTCGGCTCACCGTACGTGGTGTCTTGCGCCGTTTGCAGCTCGAGTTCGGCATTGATCTCGGCGCCGAGCAGCACGATGTAGAAAGTGATATAGAGCCAGAACATCAGCACGATCACCGCGCCGAGCGATCCGTAGAACTTGTCGTAATTGGCGAAGTTCGCCACGTAGATCGAAAAGCCCACCGAGGCGATCAACCACATGACGGTGGCGAACAACGAACCCGGCGTGACCCAGCGCCATTGCGCGTTGCGCCGGCTCGGGCCGTAGCGATAGAGACAGGCCAGCAGGAACAGCACCATGAGCGCCAGCACCGGCCAACGCACGATGCCGATGAAGCTGCTGTAATCCGTCCTATAGCCGGCAAAGGCGAAGACGATGGGCACATAGACAATGGTCATCAATGTGACTACGCCACCGACAATGCCGGCAAAAGCGAAGAGAAAGGTGCTGAAATAGAAGCGGAAGAAACTGCGCCGCTCAGGCTCCTCGTAGGCGACGTTCAGGGCCGAGAATATTGACTGGATCAGCAGCGTGACGCTCCATAGCGCCAAGCCTATACTGACGAAGAGGCCCCAGCCTAGCGCATGGCCAGAGGCATCTGCGATCCTCGTGGTCTGCTCGACCACCATTTTGAATGCATCGGGCGGTAGAACCAATTCGAGGATATTGAATTGCGCTTCGACCGCCGCCGGGTCGGCGGTCAGCCCATAGAATGCGATCAGCGCCGACAGCGCCGGGAAGATGGCGAACAGCGCGTAGAAGGCGCAGCCCGCCGCGATCACCGAGAGATTGTCGCGGCCGCTCTCGGTCCAGACCCGTTGCATCACCTGCCACCAGCCCTTGAGCGGGATGTGCAGCGGGTGCACGGCGTCGCGGCCATAAGGGTCGGGCTTCGGACTCATACCCTTATGAAGAGGTGTCCGGAGCCTTCAAGACAAGTCCAAAGTCTCGTGGGCGAGAAGACTCCGGAAGATTACTTCAGTTCCTGGGGCTCCCGGCTGAACGGTGACAGCTTGTAGCTCAGCCGTGCCGTGACCGCATGAATTTCGGCGTCGATGTCGAGATGATAGGCGAGGCCGAAAGGCGGGACGCTGATGTCGGAACGATTGGTTTCACCGAGATCGATGTAGTCGTATTGCACGCCCAAGACGATGTTCCGCCCGAAGGCGCGCTCAAATCCCCCGCCGATATTCCATCCATCCTCGCTGCCACTGCTGCGGCCGGTCAACTGGCCCGTGCTGGCGACATGGCTCGATAAGTCCACATCCGCGCTGGCATAGCCCCCCTTCACATAGATGAGCGAGCGATCCAGCGCATAGCCCAGCCGGACCCCGGCAAGAAAAATGTCGCTGACCTCCATGGACCGGGTGCGGTTGGGAATGATCCTGCTGGTGACCGTTTCGTCGAGGTCTGCCGCCATATAGGACAGTTCGACGCCAGTGACCCAGTTGGACCACTGGTATTGCCATCCGACCTGGGCGCCGCCGGCGACGCTGCCGGGACTGAAACTCAACGGCTCGTGACAGCAGGCGGGCTAGAACAGATCGAACCCGGTATCGGCCCAGGCCCCGCCGAGATTGCCGCCGACATAAAATCCTGTCCAGCTGGCCGGTTCCGCATGTGCTGCGCCGGTCGTCAACGCAAGGACGGCCAATACACTCGCAAGATGCTTCCTACGCATGAGACCTTACCCGCTCGGCTACCTGGACTATAGCCTTCGCGGTTGAGAGTGGCTGTGACCTGCACGCCACAGTCGGTCCCAAATAGGCATTAGCGCAGGATCGAGCGTGCAGTCATAGACCGCCTCGACTACTTTGGAGAACCTCTCGAGCTCAACCTCTGAACGGTGACCGTGCTTCACCAAGTCGATGTCGGCAATGCAAAGAAACGATAGGGCGAGTGGCTTCATAGCAGAAAGTCGCTTGCACCGAGCAAGCCGACCTTGACCAGGATTTCGAAGTCGGCTTTGCCATCGCCGTCCACGTCGCCTTGCACGATGCAGCTCGCGCCCTTGTCGATGAGGCGCAACTCGCCCTTTTCGTCGTGGAAGCCCTGCTTGCCGATCCACGTGAACTTCTGATCGTTGCTTCCCGTCTTGGCGTCGATGCCCTTGAGGTCGATCAAGTCCTGCCCGCGCTTGAAATCGGTGATGACGTCGCGTTTGCCGCCGACCGCGCTGTCCTTGATCGAATTGAAATCGAAGCGGTCATTGCCGCTTTTCCCCGTCAGCGTGTCCGAACCGCGGCCTCCGGTAAGCTTGTTGTCGACCTGGTTGCCAGTGATCTTGTCGTTACCGCTGCCGCCGATTGCATTCTCGATCAAGGGACGTAAGTCGCCTTCCCAGTACCTCGCGTTGGCGATGCAACCACGGGCAAGATGCTCCTGGGCGCCCAAGTGGAGATCGGCGCGCTGTGCATTGGACGGCGTCGACCAGGCGCCGGGATCCAAACGGATGGTCGCGTTGGTATCGTAGTTGGAGAAATCGTAGGTATCGACGCCCCCGCCGTCCCACACCGTCAGGAATATTTTGCCGTGATAGGTCTCGCCTTGGCTCTGACCATTGATGGACATCGCACCGGTTTTGGGATTCCACTTGTAGGTCGTATTGCCGTCATTGTGGTCGTAGTTGGCGCCGTAGAGATATTGCAGGGCGAGGATGTCGTCCTGCATCAAGGTCGAAGGATATTCTTCAGGAGTGATGGCAAGGGCCGCGCCGGGATAGGCGCGATAGGTCATGACCGAATATTCCTGCGAGTCGTGGTTCGCAGGGAGCGCCGGGTTGGTGTAGGCGACGGAGAGGTCAAGGTTGAAGACAGGCTGGCCCTCGTGGCCGTGCTTCAGGCCGACCGCGTGCCCGACCTCGTGCAACAAGCCGGCGGTGTAAGCGTGGTTGCCGGGGATGGGTGAGTTGTAATTTTCGCCGGGGGCGGCATCGGGATTGTTGTACCAGGTGTCGCCTTGCGTCCAGGGCGCGATGATCGCGTTGTCCGGCGCAAAGCCAAACGCCGTATCGTTGACGTTCTGAAAGCCGTTGCCGTCGTCGAAGTAGCTCGCTTCGGCGAAGCGGATGTTGCCTTGATAGGGATCGGCCGTGAAGACGAAGTCGAGATTGCAGACGGCATCGTAGTTGGCGAGGACCTTTTCGGCGGCCGCCTTTTGCTTGGCATTGAACGCTTGGAAGCCTTGCACGTCGGCATATCCCTGATCGAGATAGACCTGACGCGAGGTGGGAAAGCTGTATGTGAGGACGGCGTGGTCACCGTTATTCCACTGCCAGCACCAGCCCCATAAAATTCCGTCGATGTCCTGGATATTCGAAGGACCGATTTGAATGCCCATAGGCTTGTTCCTCCCGGCTGCGTCTTTGCAGTCCTGTTGCCGGTCCGGTCCGTCACCCCAGGGGGCCTTGGACCGTTTCGGCTCGATGATTTTGCGGGAGGGAATAGTCCCCTTGAGCGGGGAAACATGACGAAATACGACACATAGTTGATCAAATACGTCATTTTATGGCTTCCTAAGAAACAATTTTGAACATGAGGAAAATAATGCAAGCTAATCAAGACCATCGGCGGGTCAGCAATTCCTACGGTGTAGAAAATTATTTTTAGGGATAAAACCGGGCCTGAGGCTCGATCTGAATCTCATTCATGCTTGGTTGGCAAATCGGATGACGCTAGCCATCTGATTTGTCTGGGAGGGGTGGCCGAGTGGTTGAAGGCACCGGTCTTGAAAACCGGCAGACGCGCGAGCGTCTCGAGGGTTCGAATCCCTCCCCCTCCGCCATCCCACGCGCCAGGATCATCGTGTCAGTGGCAACGTAAAATGAGCCGCCCAGGGGCGGCTCATTTTAGATCCCTTTATTCGTGATTAGGCGGTGGGCCTAGCTGCCGATCCGCGCCGTGCCGGAACGTCCGTCATTGCGGACCCACTGCACACTCTGGCCCTTCTGTGTGAGCCTGTAGCAATAGGACTTGCCGTTCATCCAGCTGTTCCATTGCTGGCAGAGCTGGCCGTCCGAGACCCACCATTTGCCGGTGTCGGACGAACCATCGCCACGCGCCAAGCTCGCAGCGACAGTGCTCATCTTGCCGGACATGCGGCCATTGGCGGCATAACGGATGGGCAGCTCGAAGCCCGAAATCTTGAGAAAGACGGTCTTGCCGCTGATCGCTTTGCGCAACGCATCGCCCTCTAAAGCACCGTCAGCGGCGAGAGCCGCCGTGGCGGGCATGGCCAGCGAAGCCGCAAGCATCATTGTTCCAATCTTCATCGCTTCCCCTTTGTCCTGAAACTGTCACGAGAATACGCTGAGAGCGTCGCTCAAATTTGGTCAATTTTTGACTAAGCTGGGGGGATTACGTGACAAAGTTAAGAAATTAACCTTGTTTCAGCCCTTTCTGCGATGTTTCGCGGAGGCGCGTTCGGCGGCGGCACGGCGCCGGTTCCGCATCATCAGCACATTGACGATTTCGACCGTGCCGGAAAAAGCCATGGCGAAGTAAATGTAACCGCGCGGGATGTGGAAATGAAAAGCGTCGGCGACCAAGGCGGCGCCGATGAGCAGAAGGAAGGAAAGCGCCAGCATCTTGGTCGTCGGATAGCGCTCGATGAATCTGGCTACCGGTTCCGAGGCCAGATACATGACGATGATGGCGACGACCACGGCGGCGATCATCACTTCGATATGATCGGCCATGCCCACGGCCGTAATGATCGAATCGACGGAGAAGACGAGATCGATCAGCGCGATTTGAAAGATGGCAGATGCCATCGAATTCGAGGCGGCCTTGCCTGCCGTCAGCTCTTCTTCGTCGCTTTCGATATTGTGATGAATCTCGCGCGTGCCCTTGACCAGCAGGAACAGGCCGCCGGCCAGAAGAACGAGGTCGCGCCACGAGAAATCGTAGTCCCATAGGCTGAAGATCGGCGTGGTCAGATGGATGAACCAGACGATGCCGGCAAGCATGATGATGCGGAAGATCAGCGCCAGCGACAGGCCGATGCGGCGCGCCCATAGCCGATCCTTCGGCGGCATGCGCGACACGATGACGGAGATGAAAACGACGTTATCGATGCCGAGCACGATTTCCATCGCGCTCAGGGCGAGGAAGCTTGCCCAGACATGCGGATCTGTCAGGAGTTCGAGCATGAATGCGAAATCGAGGGGTGGTTGGTACGAGTGGACTTGTAGGAAAGAGCTAATAGCTTAGGCGCAAATCAAGGTCCATGGGCAACCTAACTTATCGACGGTACTCATCGTGGAGAGTGCGGGCTGCACCAACGCCCACGAGATAGGCGGCGGTGCCGAGCAACAGGATCTGCACCCATAGTGGCGAGGGAAACGGTTTGGCGACGGCAGCCGCCGCGGCGGCTGTCCACGCAACCGTGACCAGGATTGTGACGGTGCGGAGCCGCTCCACCCGGAAGGGATGCACGCTCAGGATCGGCACGAATGTGAGCAGGACGAAAAACACCACGACAGCGAGTGAGGCATAAGGGGGTAGCCCGAGCGCGAACAAATAGAGCAGGACGATGTTCCAGATCGCGGGAAAGCCGACGAAATAGCCCTCCTCCGTTTTGCTGTGCACACTGGCGACGTGGAACAGGCTGGAGAGAAGGATGGCGATCGCTGCCGGCAGGCTGAACTCTTGCGGTAACAGATCGGCCTTGGTCAGCGCGAAGGCCGGGATCGCCACATAGGTAAGATAATCGATGATCAGGTCGAGCCGTTCGCCGCTGAAGCCGGGAAGCACCGACTGGACGTTGAAGTGGCGCGCGAGCGGCCCGTCGACGGCATCAACCACGAGCGCTATGCCGAGCCACACGAACATCATCTGCCAATCGCCGTCGGAGGCGGCGAGAAGCGCAAGCAGCGCCAGCGCTGCACCGCTTGCCGTCAAGAGATGCACCGCAGCGGCGGCAAGACGACCGTTCATGCCTTAGGATAATGGTCGATAGTTTTACCGATCAGAAGAGGCGCTTGATCTTGCCAAGCACCGACACGTCGTCCTTCTCCTCGATCGTGGGCGCGCTCGGTTGCTGCTCCGATTGCTCCGTTTCCTCGCCATAGAGCACGTCGAGACCGAAATTGAGCTTCGGGAAGACCTTGTAGCCGAACAGCTTGAGACCCTTGTGATCACTTTTGGGATCAGCCGGACTGTCAGGCGTGCCGAGCTTCATCGCCGGCGTTGTGATTTGGGCACTTGGCTCGCTATCGGACGTACGCGGCAGCGGCGTTTCCTGAAAGGCGAACGCAGGTGTGACCCCGAGCAAAAACCCGGTCAGTAGCCCCGCAATGGTACGACGCTTCCACATCTTACGTTTCTCCGGAGCTAGCATCGCTTTGCGGCGGTCAGGATGCAAGCCTGTGCATAACTGCACTAACATCATGAAATATAATGACTATATGACCCGTGCTCCAGCCCCTGTGGCGGCGCTGCCACAGTGAATCGCGCGGGGTGAGTCCCCTCGCGGTGTTATCGTCCCGTCATCGACCCTCTTTAGCGTCTCCGCCTTCAGGATTTGCATCCAACGGGGACGTACAAGATGAAAAGACGCGCTCTCGCTACCGCTTTTACCATTGCCCTGCTTTCCTCAAGCTCGAGCTTCGCGGAGTATCTGAATCCGATAGACTTCCCGCAGTCGGGCGATCCGACGGACGTCCAGGTCGTGATCGAGATCCCTGCCGGCTCCTTCACCAAATACGAACTCGACGCCAAGACCGGCCTTATCTTCGTCGACCGCTTTCAATCGATGCCGGTTGTCTATCCCACCAACTATGGATCCATTCCGAGCACGGTCGGTCCGGATGGCGATCCGCTCGATGCGCTGGTGATCACCCGTCAGCCGATCTATCCCGGTGCGCTTATTCGCGTGCGGCCGATCGGCATCATGAAGATGATCGACGGTGGCGACGTGGATGACAAGATCGTCGCCGTGCCGATCTCCAAACTCGATCCGACCTACGATGAAATCAAGACGATTGACGACCTGCCCGCGATCGAGCGCGCACGGATCGAGCAGTTCTTCGCCGTGTACAAGAAGCTCCCCGACGGCCGCAAAGTCGTCGAGATGAAGGGTTTCGACGGCGTCAACGCCGCGGTCGACATGCTCAAGACCGGTCTCGACAAATTCAAGACGACCGAAGTGTCAACCTCCGCTCAGGCTCAGTAAAAAAGACGATTTCTTCCTGCTGCAAATGCTCAGACTCATCGAGGCGAACAGCCCCGATGAGTCTTTTTTTGCCGGGAGGGCGTCAATAAAAAACCGCCGCCCGGGACAAGGGGCGGCGGCAGTGAAGCGAGGGGGACTGATCGCTTTCCTTCGCTTCCGTTTTTCCGTCTTACCAGTCGACCTGGGCGCGTGCGCCGAAGCCCTTGATCTCCGCGCCGTTGTTGACACCGCCCTTGATCTCCGACTCGCTGTATTGGAACTTGAGCGCGGTGTAATCGGTCAACCACCAGTTCAGCGCGACGATCCAGGTCTTTTGCTCGCCACATTCGGCGCAGTTGACGACACCGAAGGCGGTAATGGCGGCAGCCTTGTCACCCAGATCGAGGACGTCATAACGTCCGGCGAGTTGCCAGGCGCCCCATCCGCCGCTGCCTCCGTATACGGGGTTCTTGACCTTGGTTCGGCCGAACTCGCCGACGTCACCCTCGTAATTGCGCATTTCTCCGGTGATAAACCAGCTGGCGTCGATGTAATAGCCGTCGTAGGTCGGGCTCACATTCGCCACCGTCGCGGGAATGTCGACTTTAAGCTGGGCGTACTCGCCTTGAAATGAGAGCGACTTCCACACCAGCGCGCCTTCGAGAACGAACAATTCATCCCGGTCGCCGATAAATGGCGTGTCGATGAACCGATCAGCCAGATGCAGATCGGCGCCTCTCGTGCGGTAATCGAACAGATCGACGAATCCAGTGTCTCTTGAGGTACCAGCATTACGATGACGGTAGCTGGCGCCTAAGTGAGTGACCATGGTGTCGTTGTTGATGGGCGCCAAGGTGCCACGGATCGCAGCCGCTGTGGCGTCTTGAAAGAACGTCTCCTGCGTGCCGGCTTCGGCTCCGAACCATCCGCCCCGCACCGACCAGTGATTGGCACCGACATTGACGCCGGTACCAATCTGGCGGTCGAGGACGAACGCATCGGTGAAGGCCGCGCGTTCCATGAAAGTGATGAACCGGGAGCTGGTCAGCTCTTCCAAGGAGTTCGGTACCTTGAAGTTACCCACCAGAATTTCCGAGGTTTCCCAGGACTCAGGACCCCAACCTACGTAGCCGACATAGGCATCCTTGATCTCGGATGCGTCGCCGGCGAAGTCGACCTCGAACTTGTACACCCAATTGTAGAACACCACGCCTTCAACGCCGAGACGTGCCCTACGCAGCTCAACCGCGTGGACGTCCTCTTCGCCCGTAATCCTCCGGTCTTGATTGATGCCGTTGTAGTCGACCATCAAGCGGCCACGGACCTTCATCTTGAACTTGCCGTCGAGGCTCGAGAATTCCGGTGCGCCCTTCCACTTGACCTTCAAGTCGAGGTCGCCGCTACCGCTCTTTGGCGCCGAGGCGGCGGCTGTTTGAGCTTGCTGAACCTGCCTTTGCAGGGTGTTGATTTGATCCTGCAAAGCCTTGATTTGCGCCTGGATCGCCGCGTTATCCTGTGCACTTGCCGGTGCGCTGACTGCCAGAACGGCAATGACGCTGGCGCCAGCAAGTAAGAATCGTCCTCTGTCCCTAATGAGTCCCCCAATCATGACCCCTCTCCATTCCATTGAATGACGGTTTTCTGCCCCCGATCTGCGTGCCAAGAGAGTCCGCCGCGTCCCTGTTTGAAGGCGTGCTCCCAGTGTCCCCGCGCAGATCAACAATGCCGACCGTATTTCCCGGGCCATGACGCGCGTGCGACAGTTGCGTGACAGTGGAATGACAGAGGAAGTCTGTTGCTTTCAGGTCACGGTGCATGCGTCTGAATTCAGGCTTGCGCGGCAATGGGGGAAGTGATTGCTCTTAGTCGGTGAAACCGCCGATGAGTCGCGCTAAAGACGAAGAAGTGCACCTCTACGATGCCGCCGTGGTCGGCGCCGGTCCTACCGGATTAGCCGCAGCCCTCGCCCTGAACTATGTCGGGGCTGATGTTGTTCTAATCGGTCCGCCGCCAGAACGGCGAGACACCAGGTCAGCGGCCCTGCTCGCCGGCTCTATCGACATGCTGAAGGCAATCGGTGCCTGGTCCAGGCTGGCCGAGCATGCCGCGCCTCTTAGGGCGATTCGCATTGTCGATGCCTCTCAGAGTCTTCTAAAGGGTCCAGACACGACCTTCGAGGCAACCGAGCTCGGGCTCGAGGCTTTTGGGTACAACATTCCCAACACCATTCTGGTCGATACGCTCTATGCCCGCGCAAAAGAGGCGTTGAGCGCCGTCGTCGCGACCAATGTCAGAAATCTTGCCATTGGCGAGCAATTGGCAACGCTCGAATTGAGCGAAGGGTCGCCGGTTGCCGCACGACTTGTGGTTGGAGCCGATGGGCGCCAGTCGCTCTGCCGGGAGGCAGCCGGCATCTCGACGAGCAAATGGCGCTATGAGCAGAGCGCTCTCGCCACCGATTTCTGTCACGTATTCCCCCATGACGATATCTCTATCGAGCTCCATAGAGAGGCGGGTTCCGTGACTACCGTCCCCCTGCCCGATCCGCATGCCTCGAGCCTGATCTGGGTCGGACCTACGGCGGAAATCGCTACCCTTATGCGTCAAGACGCAGAAACGTTCAGGGAATCGCTGCAAGAGCGGCTTGGCGGCCTGCTAGGACGCATTTCAGAGACAGGCGCGCGCGCGAATTTCCTCATCGCCGGCCTGACCGCGGCAACCCTTGCAACCAATCGCACAGCCTTGATTGGTGAAGCGGCGCATATTCTGCCGCCGATCGGCGCCCAGGGATTGAATTTGGGCCTTCGCGACGCCGCATCGCTTGCCGATTGCGTCGCTGCCGCACTGCGTCGCCACGATGATCCGGGCAGCGAAGAGGTGCTTGCCGCCTATAGAGCCACGCGGCACCTCGACGTGCTCACAAGAACCGTCGGAGTCGATCTCCTCAGCCGTTCGCTGCTTTCAAGTTTCGTTCCGATCCAGGCGGCGCGCGGCCTCGTTCTGCATGGGTTGAACGCACTGCCCCCATTGCGCCGCATGGTCATGCGTCTTGGCCTGACCCCTCCGACTGAGCTTCCCTCCTTAATGCGGCCGGCCGTGAATTAGGGCTATTTCGCCCGCTTGACGCCTTTCCCTGCTTTTGCCACGAGCTTGGGCGCTAATCCGGTAAGGACAAGGGACGGGAGCGGTCGCGTGGCCAGAAATCAGGGAATATCGTTCGTGCGCGATCTGCGCTATCGCCTCGAATATGTCGGCCTGCGTTTTCTGATCGGTATCGTGCGCCTGCTTCCCCTGGACATCGCCAGCGCCATCTCCGCCAAGATGTGGCGTTGGATTGCCCCATTCAATCGTCGGCATAAACGCGCGCTCGCCAACCTCGAACGCGCCTTTCCGGAAAAGACACCGGAAGAACGCGAACGGATCGCCCGCGCCGCATGGGAGAATCTCGGCCGCGTCATGGTCGAGACCATGAACATCGATCGCATTTTGAAAGAGCCGGACCGGCTGCATGTCACCAACGGCCATTGGATCAGCCGCTACAAGGACAAGATGGGACCGGCGCTGATCGTCACTATGCATATGGGCAATTGGGAGTTCGGCATGTGGCCGGTGATGCTCGCCGGCGTCAACCCAGCAGGTGTCTACCGGCAAGTGAAGAACCCTTATGTCGATCGTTATCTTCGCCGGCAACGCGAGAGCCTCTATCCCGGTGGCTTATTCGGCCGAGGCCGCGCTCCCACCAACGATGAAACACAAAAGACCGCGCGCCTGATCATGGATTTTGTGCGCCAGGGAGGCCGCCTCGGCTTCATCTCCGATCTTTACGATGCTCAAGGAATCGAAGTGCCGTTCTTCGGCTATCCCGCCAAGAGCATGCCGATCGCTGCCATGATTGCCCGCCGTGTCGGCGCCCGCATCTGGATCGGTCGATGCATTCGCATCGGCAACCGGTCGTGCTTCGATGTCAATGTCAACGAACTCCGGATCCCGCGCACCAGCAATCAGGCCGAGGATATCCGCGCCATTACCGCCGACATTCAACGCCACTTCGAGACCTGGATTCGCGAGACGCCGGAGCAGTTCATGTGGTCGAATCGGCGCTGGTCATAAGCTCTGAGTGTTAAGTTGACAGTATCGGGAAGCTCCGGTCTTATCCGGGGAAAGACTTCGGGGACGGGTGTCGGAATGTCGAATATCCGAAACGCCAGGTACCAAATCGGCCAGGTCGTGCGCCACCGGCTTTATCCATTCCGCGGCGTGATCTTCGACGTGGATCCGTCCTTCTCCAATACCGAGGAGTGGTACCGTTCCATTCCGCAGGAAGTCCGGCCCAACAAGGATCAGCCGTTCTATCATCTGCTCGCCGAGAACGCCGACACCGAGTACATCGCTTATGTCTCGGAGCAGAATCTCGTGCCGGATGCATCCGACGAGCCGCTGCGTCATCCGCAGGTGCCTGAACTGTTCGAGGACCTGAAGGACGGCGTGTTCCGCTTTCGCTTTCTCCAGGAACACTAGGAAACCCAAAAGCGAAGGCCGTCCCGGAATTCCGGAACGGCCTTTGTCGATTCCTGTCTTGGCAGAACTTTACGGCGTGGTCGGTGCTGCCGGCGCGGGCTGCTTCTGTTGCGCGGTGGCATTGGCCGGAGCTTGCCCCGGAACCTGCGCTGCCGGAGCCTGACCCGGTTGGCCGGGCTGCGCCGCGCCCTTCTTCTGCTCGGCCTCAGCCGCCTTGGCGGCGAGCTCGGCCTGACGCTTGCGGAACATCTCCATCAGCTGGCGCCGCGATTCTTCGTATTTCACGTTGTCGACCGGCGGTCCGTCATAAGCTTTGGAGAAGCCGCTCAAGGGGACGGGAAAGCCCATGGTTTTCTGTTGAATGTTCATGGCTGCCACGACCATCTGGGTGCCCTTGCGCATCTGATCGAACAATTCAGGCGTCATCTCCATCTGCACCTGGCAGCTCGTCGGGAAACAGATCGAGTATTGCAGCGAGATGGGCTGGCCCTCGTCGATTTTGAGTTGCACTCCGGCGGGCATCACCAGCGCATAGGCGGTCGGTACTCTGATGAGAAGCTGCTGCTTCTCCTCGCCCTCGGCCTTGCGCACGGCGGCGGCGATCAGCACCATACCCGTGTTGGGTTCGAGACCCTCATGATTGACAAGGCAGATTTCCTTGTTGGCGGTTTGCTCGTTCCTCATGCAAAGCTTGACCCAGGCATCTTCCGGGATCTGAGCCGTTGCTCCGGGAGCACCGGCAGCTGGAGCGCCTGCGGTGGGAGCGCCCGGTGTGGCTTTCGGCGCCTGCGTTGTCTGGGGTTGGGCCGGCGGTGGAGTGACCTGCATCTCCTGCGCCAGCACGAGCGGGGCGGCTGCCCCCAAAATCAAAGCACTCAAACTTGCGCAAAAAAGCCCACGGCTTGCGCTGCTAAGCCTGTTCCAACGATCCTTGGACGAGAACATCAAACGACCTTTCTTGCTACGTGGAAGGTCAGGTTTCTGGCCTAACGACCCCTTCCATTTGTCCCTAGTAACAGGGTCAATACCCGAATTGAGGCGTAGACGTGGCTGCTTGCAATGACCCAGCGGACTATCTGCGCCTCGGCCTCGCGAATTTCCGACCCTTTCGCCAGCCTGCCGTTGCCACGCCCGATTTGCGTTGCAAGCGGTGAAACCTTAACTCCCATGCCGTATTGCGGTTGCCATCTATAACCATGCGCGCGCGCCGGTGAAAGTCCCTATTTCATTGCTCCTAGTGGGCCTTCTCGTGCTCCCCTGTTCCGGGCGGGCTGAGCCTGTTGCCGGCATCGCCATGCATGGCAGCCCGCGTGAACCTGCTGGTTTTACACACTTTCCTTACGCCAACCCGGAAGCGCCCAAAGGCGGGCGGGTAACCTTCGGCGTACAGGGCTCCTATGACAGCCTCAACCCCCTGATCGTCAAAGGGGCGCCTGCCGACGGCCTGCGCGACTATCTCTATGAGAGCCTGCTCGCACGCGCTCTCGATGAGCCATTTACCCTTTACGGCCTCATTGCCGAGAGCGTGGAAACCCCGCCCGAACGGAGCTTTGTCGAGTTCACGCTGCATCCCGATGCCAAATTCTCAGACGGCACGCCGATCACCGTGAAGGACGTCATCTTTTCGCACGCGGTGCTGCGCGATCATGGACGTCCCAATCACCGCTCTTATTATAAGAAGGTCGCCAAGGTCGAGCAGACCGGTGAGCGCAAGGTCCGCTTCACCTTCGATCAGAGTGGCGATCGCGAGATGCCGCTGATCATCGGGTTGATGCCGGTGCTGCCGAGCCATCTGCTCACCGCCGAGAGCTTCGACAAGACCACGCTCAAGCCGCCGATCGGCAGCGGACCTTATCTCATCGACAAGGTCGATCCCGGCAAGAGCATCACCTATAGGCGCGATCCGAATTATTGGGGACGCGATCTCCCGGTCAATCGCGGTCTCTATAATTTCGATGAGATCCGCTACGACTACTATCGCGACGCCGGCGCTCTGTTCGAGGCCTTCAAGTCGGGACTCATACGGTTGCGCAACGAAGACGACCCGACACGTTGGACCGAAGGCTACAATTTTCCAGCCTTGAAAGACGGCCGCGTCGTCAAGGAGGCGCTGCCGATCGAGACGCCGGCAGGCATGGCCGCGCTCGTGTTCAACACCCGGCGGCCGCTCTTCGCCGATCCGCGTGTGCGCCAGGCACTGATCCGTCTGTTCGATTTCGAATGGATCAACCGCAATCTTTATCACGGGCAATATGCGCGCACGGAAAGCTATTTCGCCCGCTCGGAACTTTCCTCGCACGGGCATCCCGCAGATGCCACCGAACGTAAGCTGCTCGCGCCTTACGCCGATCAGTTGAAACCAGAGATCATGGACGGGACCTTCGCCTTTCCCACGACCGACGGCAGCGGCGAGAACCGCGAAGGCCGCATCGAGGCGCTTAAACTGCTTGAAGAGGCGGGGTGGCGGCTCAAGGACGGCAAGTTGATCAACGATAAGACCGGCGAGCCTTTTGAGTTCGAGATTCTCGCCGCGACCCGCGCGCAGGAACGTCTGCTGCTCACCTATGCCCGCGCCTTGAAGGAGGTCGGCATCGACGCTCGGATCCGCCAGGTGGACTCCGCGCAATATCAGCGGCGCAAGATTACCTACGATTTCGACATGATCCAGTATGTGTGGCCGTCATCGCTGTCGCCCGGCAATGAGCAGAACTTCCGCTGGGGCAGTAGCGAAGCGGATATTGAAGGCACGTTCAATTTTGCCGGGGTCAGGAGCGAAGCCGTCGATGCCATGATCGAGGCGCTGCTCAAGGCCGAAAGCCGCGAGGACTTTGTTTCGGCGGTGCGCGCGCTCGACCGCGCCTTGCTGTCGGGCGACTATGTCATTCCCTTGTTCTATCTGCCGCGGCAGTGGGTCGCCCATTGGAGCGACCTGAAACGGCCCGAGGAGACCCCGCTTTACGGCTACCAGATCGATACCTGGTGGCTTCAGCTTTAGGCGGCCTGCTTCACTTCAGCGGCGATCTTGGCGAGGTGCTGCAGGAGATCGCGGGTACCGGCGAGCCGTGCCTCGGGCGTCTGCCAATTGGCGTAATAAATAAGACGGTGGTCGGGCTGGAGCTTCACGCGCGTTCCCTGCTCGCGGATGAAGGCGATCAGCCCATCGGGGTTGGCGAAACTCTTGTTGCGGAAGGCAATCACCGCGCCCTTAGGCCCGGCGTCGATCTGCTCAATTCCAGCCTGGCGGCATAATCCCTTGATTTCAACCACATCGAGCAGATGCCGTACCTCGGATGGCAATTGGCCGAACCGGTCGATCAACTCCGCGGCGAAAGCTTCGATGGCCTCGTGACTCTCGACCGCGACCAGACGTCGATAGAGACCGAGCCGTACTTGCAGATCGGGCACATATTCCTCGGGGATCAGGACCGATGTGCCGAGATTGATGCGTGGCGACCATTGATCCTCGATCACCGCGCCCTCGCCGCCCTTCAACGCCGCCACCGCCTCCTCGAGCATCGACTGGTAAAGTTCGAAGCCGACTTCCCTGATATGACCGGACTGCTCCTCGCCGAGCAGATTGCCGGCGCCCCTGATGTCGAGATCGTGGCTCGCCAGCACAAAGCCCGCACCGAGCGTGTCCAGAGATTGCAGCACCTTAAGCCGCTTCTCGGCTGCAGGCGTCAGCCGCATGTCGGCGGGTATGGTGAAATAGGCATAGGCCCTGATTTTGGAACGCCCGACCCGTCCGCGCAGCTGATAGAGCTGAGCCAGGCCGAACATATCGGCGCGATGCACGATCAGCGTATTGGCGGTGGGGATATCGAGGCCCGACTCCACGATCGAGGTCGAGAGCAGAACGTCGTATTGCCGGTCGTAAAAGGCATTCATCACTGCGTCGAGTTCCTTGGATCCCATCTGGCCGTGCGCGCGGCCGACCTTCAGCTCTGGCACATGCTCGGCAAGGAAGGAAGCCGCGTCGTCGAGGTCGGAGATGCGCGGTACCACATAGAAGGTCTGACCGCCGCGGAAACGCTCGCGCAGCAGCGCTTCCCGCAGAATCATCGGATCGAAGGGGGTCACATAGGTACGGACAGCGAGGCGGTCGACCGGCGGTGTGGAGATCAACGACATCTCGCGCACGCCGGACAGCGCCAGCTGCAAGGTTCGCGGAATGGGCGTCGCGGTGAGCGTCAGCACATGCACGTCATCGCGGAGCTGCTTCAGCCGCTCTTTATGCTGCACGCCGAAATGCTGCTCTTCATCGACGATCAAAAGGCCGAGATCGGCAAATTCAATCGACTTGCCGAGCAGGGCATGCGTGCCGATGACGATATCGATATCGCCGCTCTTCAGCTTCTTCTTGACCTCCGTTAGCTCTTTCCCTCCGACCAGACGTGAGGCTTGCGCGATCTTCACCGGAAGTCCGCGGAAGCGTTCGGTGAAAGTGTGAAAATGCTGGCGCGCGAGCAGCGTGGTCGGCACCACCACGGCAACCTGCTTGCCGGCGAGGACGCTGATAAGGCTTGCGCGGAGCGCCACTTCGGTTTTGCCAAAGCCGACATCGCCACAGATCAGCCGGTCCATCGGCCGGCCGCTCGCAAGGTCGTCAAGTACCGCTCCGATACTGGTAACCTGGTCCTCGGTCTCTTCGTAAGGAAAGCGTGCGGAGAACTCGTCATAGACGCCTTCGGGCGGATTGAGGACCGGCGCTTGGCGCAGCGCGCGCAAAGCGGCAACCTTGATGAGTTTCTCGGCCATGTCGCGAATGCGCTGCTTGAGCCGCGCTTT
Source organism: Alphaproteobacteria bacterium (assembly GCA_016869535.1). Taxonomy (GTDB): domain Bacteria; phylum Pseudomonadota; class Alphaproteobacteria; order Rhizobiales; family Methyloligellaceae; genus Methyloceanibacter. The sequence goes on from VGDX01000004.1 coordinate 65,343, forward strand.
CCGCGACTGCCATGCCACGCCGCCCAGCCGGTCCAGCTGCGCCCCCGCCTCGTCCGAGCCGTAGCGACTGAGCAGATCGATATTCTCCACCGGCAGATAGAGCTTGTCGCCACCGGCATAATGGACTTCGAGGCAATCATGCGGCTGACCCACGGCCTGTATGGTGGCGAGACCAACGAAACGGCCGATGCCATGATCGGCATGCACCACGAGGTCGCCAACCGCGAGGCTCGATACTTCAGTAAGCACGTCGGCGCCGCGCTTGTGCCGCGCTTTGCGTACCAGACGATCGCCGAGAATGTCCTGCTCGCCTATGATCGCGACGCCCGGCGCCTCGAAGCCGGTCTCGATGGGCAGCACCGCCACGGCGACACTCTCGAGCGGCAACGTCACCGCCTCGGCAAAGCTTTCCACCTTCTGGGTCTCACCCACGCCATGTTCGGCCAATAAGGCGGCCAGGCGCTCGCGCGTACCGTTGCTCCAGCAAGCGACGATGACCTGCTTGCCTTCGCCTTTAAGCTTTTTGGCGTGGTCGACGACGGCATCAAACACGTTCGCGCCTTCGGTCTGCCGTTCCATTGCAAAGGAGCGCCCTTGCCGGCCGCCGAGCGAAACGATGTCAGCGCCCGGTGCTTCCGGGCGCTCGAATGGATCGAGCGCAATGGTTTGACGGTCTTTGAGCGCTGTCTCCCAATCGCTCTCGCTGAGAAACATGCTCTCAGGCGTCACCGGGTGATATGGCGGTGCGCCGAAGGCCTTGCGCTCAAGCGCCTGTGCGCGCGCATCGTAGTGGTCGGCGATCTGTTCGAGCCGCTTAGCGCGTGCGTCGTCGGTCAGCGGATCGAGGGTGACGCTCGCCTCGGGCAGATAGTCGAACAGGGTGGCGAGCTTGTCGTGGAACAGCGGCAGCCAATGCTCCATGCCCTGATGCTGCCGGCCCGCCGAGATCGACTCGTAAAGCGGATCGTCGCCCGTTACGGGTCCGAACAACTCGATATAGCGCTGGCGGAAGGCGCGGCGAACGTCCGGCGTGAGCGTAACCTCGCTCATAGGCAGGAACTCGAGCCTCTCGAGGCGAGCCGCACTGCGTTGCGTCTCCGGATCGAAAGCGCGGATCGATTCAAGCGTGTCGCCGAAGAAATCGAGGCGCAGCGGTTGGTCGCCAGGCGGGTAAAGATCGAGTATGCCGCCCCGCACCGCGTATTGACCGGGATCTGTCACCGTCCCGGCCCGCGCATAACCCGAGGTCTCAAGTCGCGCGACCAGGTCATGCATGCTCACGGCATTGCCGGACTGAAGCCGGATCGTGGTACTGGTAAGAAATTCGCGCGGCGGCATGCGTTGCAAGGCAGCATTCACGGCTGTCAACACGATCAGCGGCTTCTGGTCGCCGGCGTGACGTTCGGCAAGCGCAGCGAGCGTGGCGATACGTTGGGCTACGATCTCGGCATTCGGCGCCACGCGGTCGTACGGAACGCTGTCCCAGGCGGGAAAGCTCAGCATTGTCACGTCCGGCGCAAAGAATTGAAGCGCGTCCTCCAACGTGGTCAGACGGTTGCCGTCGCGTGCGATATGCAGGATCGGGCCGTTCCCACTTCGCGCCAATTCGCCAAGCAGCAGCGCATCGAGTCCTTCGGGCACGCCAGAGGTGATGGCGTGCCTGGTTTTGAGCAACGGTGCGATCGGCAAGGAGAGAGGTTTTGACGCGGGGGACATCGGGTTCCAGTCTAGCCGGCTTCGTTCATGCCATGAAAACGGCGAAGCCGCGCCATGAGTTCGTCGAGGTCCGGCGCGCCGAGCGATTCCCCGCGGAGCAGGGATATTTCAATCTGGGGATCGGGCGTGTCGATCAGTCTCTCGAACACGCCGATTTCGACGGCGTCCATCTTGTCCAGCGTTTCCGTAGCAAACCTGCCGAGAAGGAAATCCATCTCCTTGTAGCCCCGATGGGTCGCCCGCCACAGCGCGCGGCGCCGGCGCGTGCCAATATCGGTTTCTGACATCATGCTTGCTTTCCACGGCGGCACGCGATGGGTTAGAGCGACCGGATTTCGCCTGTCAAGCATATGAGACCATGAGGCCGCCACGTCTAAATCCCCTGTTCGCCACGGTCCGCGCCTTGAAGGGCGTGGGACCGAAGGTCGAAGGTCTGTTGACCAAGCTAGTGGCGCCTGGCCATCAGAACGCGCATGCGCGGGTCATAGACCTTCTGTGGCATCTGCCCACCGGGCTTATCGACCGTGCCCTGACGCCCAACATTGCCACGGCGAAAGTCGGCGAGATCGCAACGCTCGAAGTGACGGTGGCCGAGCATCGACCGGGCGGTGGCCGGCGCGGCGGCCGGGCGCCGTACAAGGTGCTGGTCGAGGACGATTCCGGCGGCGCTTTCGATCTCGTTTATTTCAACGCTGACCCGAATTACCTCAAGCGCCTGCTTCCTGTCGGCTCGCGCCGTCTCGTCTCAGGCCAGCTCGAAGCGTATGACGGCTGGCTGCAAATGCCGCATCCCGATCATGTCGTCGCAGTGGACGGTGCCGGCAATCTACCTCTGCTCGAACCGACCTATCCATTAACCACAGGACTCTCCAATACCGTATTGCGCAAGGCGATCGGCGAGGCCCTTCCGCAGCTGCCAGCGTTACCGGAATGGAATGATGCCGAATTTCTTGCCAAACATGCTTGGCCCACATTTGGCGAGGCAATAACCCGGCTGCATGAACCGAAGTCCGATGCCGATCTGTCGCTGACCTCGCCAGCGCGTCTACGCCTTGCTTACGACGAATTGCTCGCCAACCAACTCGCGTTGGCCGTCATACGCCAGCGACTGACAAAACGCGCAGGTCGAAGCCTAGTGGCGTCGGGCAAATTCCGCAAAGCGATACTGGCGAACCTTCCCTTCGAGCTGACCGGTGCGCAGATGCGGTCGCTTGCCGAGATCGACGCTGACCTCAAGACTCCGCACCGCATGTTACGGCTGCTGCAAGGCGACGTGGGTAGCGGCAAGACAGTGGTGGCGCTGCTCGCCATGGTCAATGCTGTAGAAGCCGGCGTGCAAACAGCGCTCATGGCGCCGACCGAGCTATTGGCGCGGCAGCATCTGCAAACGATCTCGCCGCTCGCCGAATCTGCCGGATTACGCGTGGCCATACTTACCGGGCGCGAGCGTGGGCGTGAACGCGAGGAGATCCTGACCGCGCTGCAGGACGGCAAGATCGACATCCTCATCGGCACGCATGCGCTGTTCCAGGAGGCCATCGCCTTTCGCGACCTTGGCCTTGTCGTCATAGACGAACAGCACCGCTTTGGCGTGCATCAGCGGCTCGCATTGCAAGCCAAGGGTACTGGCTCCGGCGCCGAGCTTTTGGTGATGACCGCAACACCCATCCCCCGCACCCTCTTGCTCACGGGCTATGGCGACATGGACGCCTCCCGTCTCGACGAAAAACCGCCAGGACGCAAACCCGTCGCCACGCGTACCGTCCCCCTCGATCGGCTCGACGAGGTGGTTGCCGGCATCACGCGGGCCGTAAGCCAAGGCAGTCAGGTCTATTGGGTGTGCCCGCTGGTAGCCGAATCGGAGATGCTCGACCTGGCGGCGGCGGAAGAACGTTACGCCGCGTTGAAAAAGCATTTCGGCGCCAAGGTCGGGCTGGTGCACGGCAGGCTGGCGGCCAAGGAGAAGGACCGGGTGATGGCAGCCTTCGCCGCCGGCGATATTGCCGTGTTGGTGTCGACCACGGTGATCGAAGTCGGCGTCGATATACCAAACGCCTCGATTATGATCATCGAGCATGCCGAGCGTTTTGGACTGGCTCAGCTGCACCAATTGCGCGGCCGGGTCGGACGCGGCGCGAAGGAATCGTCCTGTGTTCTCCTCTATCGTCAGCCGCTATCCGACACGGCGCGAGAGAGATTGAACGTATTGCGTCGTACCGAGGATGGTTTCGTTATTGCCGAGGAGGATCTGCGGTTGCGCGGCGGCGGTGAAGTGCTCGGCACGCGTCAGAGCGGGATGCCAGCCTTCCGGATTGCCCGTCTGCCCGAAGACCAGACTCTCCTCCAGACGGCCCGCGACACAGCACGGCTAATCCTGGCACGCGATCCCGAATTGAAAGGGAAGAATGCCGAGCCGCTAAGGTTATTGCTGTATCTCTTTGAGCGCGACGATGCGATCAAACTTATGCGCGCCGGATGACGGTCACGGGCCGTCTGGTGAGACCACGGAGCAATCGACCCCGCCGCGCTTCAGCGAGTTGCACAGGCTCTGGCCTTGGGCCCGGTCGAAGGGTCCGGCTTTGAGGCTGTAGAACGTGCCGAAATTGCCGATATCGACCTTCTCGATTTGCGGGCGTGCCGATGCGAGTTGCGGAGCCTTGCTGGCGGCCTGCTGCCAAAGCGCCTTGGCTTCGGACTCCGACCGGCTATTGGCGAGCTGGAGACTATAGCCTCGGCCGCTGACCGCGGCGGTTTGCGTGGGTGCCGGTGCGGTTTCCGATTCACCCCCGGTATTTCGGGAAATCCAACGCCCGAGACGCGTGCCTCCCTCACCCCCGGCATCTTCATCTTGCACTTGCGTGGACCAACTCGACGGCGCCGCTGCCTGGGTTGCGGCCGGTGCTGCCGCAGTCCTTGTCGGTGCCGCTGACGGGGCGGCAGCTGGTGCTGGTGCTGGTGCCGCTGTGGGTTGACTTGCCGGTGTCTCCGAAGAACTGAACACGTCGGTCACCGACCCCCACAAGCGCGAGGCGCGGCTGCCCCCCTCCGCGGGTGCAGACTCTGACGAAACGGAAGTGCTCCACGCGCCAGGCGCTTCCGGTTTGGCTGCAGGCGCCGGGCTGGCCGTGCGGGTTTCCGTGGTGGCGCCGAAAGACGGAATCGCGTTTATGACCCGATCGGTCAGGCTGCTGCCTTCATCCGACCTGACTTCCGCGTCGACCGACGCGACCGCCGTGCCGGCACCGTCCTGGGCGATGATCTTCTCCACTTCGCTGCTGCTGCTTGCCCGACGCGCGGCGGCGAAATCCGCTTCCCCCTGCTCGCCAATCCCCGCTGAGCGGTAAGCAAGACCGCGATTGACCTGCGCCCTGACCTTGTCGGAACTCGACAGACCGAGCCAGATGGCAGCGCCGAGATCGGCAATGGCACGCGAAGGCTGACCAATCTTGCGATAGGCGATCCCACGCAGAAAAAGCGCTTTAGCGGCTACCGCGGGAGAGGCGCCCTCGGAATTGACAGTGGAGGTCAATAACCGCACGGCGTTGTCGTAATTGCCGGCGTTGAGCGCAGCGGCCCCGCTTTTCAGCCCGGCTTCCTGCGCTTTGGCGGAAGCCATGGCGCCAAGCAGGACCAGCGCCACCCAAAGAGCAAGGCGCGGCGAGAAGGGGTGCCGATGATCCGCCATGTCATTGCTCAAGCAAAGAAATCAGGCAAATCGGAGGCTAGTTTATTCCACTGTCACCGATTTGGCGAGGTTTCGCGGCTGGTCCACGTCAGTGCCCATGAATACTGCCGTATGATAGGCGATGAGCTGAACCGGCAGCGCATAGACAAGGGGCGCCACGAAGCGGTGCACCGGGGGCACCGCCAGATGCGTGGCGATGGCGCAGCCGGTCGTGGCCGGATCGGCATCGCTGACCAGCACGATTTGCCCGCCGCGCGCCGACACTTCCTGCATGTTGGACACGGTTTTCTCATAGAGGTCGTCGCGAGGGGCGATCACGATGACCGGCATGTTCTCGTCGATCAGGGCGATCGGCCCATGCTTCAGCTCACCGGCGGCATAGCCCTCGGCATGGATGTAGGAGATTTCCTTGAGCTTGAGTGCGCCTTCCATGGCGATCGGATAACTCGAGCCACGCCCGAGATAGAGCACGTCACGCGCCTTCGACAGGGAAGACGCTAGTGTCTCATAGGTGCTTTCGTCGCGCAGGATCTTGGCCATGTGACGCGGTACTTCGGTGAGCGCCTGCACCAGTTCCATTTCCAATTCGGGCCCGATCGTGCCGCGAGCCTTGCCGGCGGCAATGGCCAGACACGCAAGCGCAGTCAGCTGGCAGGTAAAGGCCTTGGTCGAAGCGACGCCGATTTCAGGTCCGGCCAAGGTCGGCAACACGGCATCGGACTCGCGTGCGATCGAGGATTCATGCACATTCACCACCGAGAGAATGTGCTGCGACTGGGAACGGCAATAGCGCAACGTCGCCAGCGTGTCGGCGGTCTCACCCGATTGCGATACGAATAATGCGGCGCCGTCAGGATCGAGGGCGCTCTCGCGATAGCGGAACTCCGACGCGATATCGGCATCGACGGGCAGTCTCGCCCAACGTTCGAACCAGTATTTCGCCACCATGCAGGCATAGAAGGCGGTGCCGCAGGCCGAGAGCGATAAGCGGCGGATCTTCGCGAAGTCGAAAGGCAGCGCCGCCATGTCGATACGACTCGTGGCGAGATCGACGCAAGAGGCCAGCGTATGGACGACCACTTCCGGCTGCTCGTGGATCTCCTTGGCCATGAAGTGCCGATAATTGCCCTTGTCGACGAGCAGGCCACTGGCAAGCGAGCGGGTGATCGGACGCTCGACGGCCTTGCCCTCGCGGTCGCGTATGGCGATGCCGGTACGGGTTAGCACCGCCCAATCGCCGTCCTCGAGATAGGCGATGGCGTCGGTGAAAGGCGCAAGCGCGATGGCATCCGAGCCGGCGAACATCTCACCGTTGCCATAGCCGATAGCGAGCGGACTACCCTGACGCGCCACGATCATCAGATCGTTGTAGCCGCGAAAGATCATCGCGAGAGCGAACGCGCCTTCGAGGCGAGCGAGGGTATGATAGACGGCGCGCACCGGATCATTGCCAGCCTTCAGCTCACGGGTAATGAGATGGGCGATGACCTCGGTGTCGGTGTCGCTGGTGAACACCGCACCTTCCGCCATGAGCTCCGTCTTCAGCTCACGGAAATTCTCAATGATGCCGTTATGCACGAGCGATACGTCATCGGTCATATGCGGATGCGCGTTGGTTTCGGTCGGCCTGCCGTGCGTCGCCCAGCGGGTATGGCCGATGCCCGTCTCACCGAGTAGCGGCGCCGACCTCAGCCGCTCTTCCAGATTGCGCAATTTGCCTTCGGCGCGAAGGCGGCCGAGATGGCCGTTTTCGAGGGTGGCGATGCCGGCCGAATCGTAGCCGCGATATTCGAGGCGCTTCAGCGCGTCGACCAATTGTCCCGCGACCGGTCCCTTGCCGAGAACGCCAACGATGCCGCACATGCCGTCTACTCCCTCGCAGGCTTGCTAATAGCTAATCGGCGCAAATTTGTGTCGCAAGTCACGAGCTATGTCTTTTTATTTCCGCCCCGGGTCAGTCTCCGGCGGAGCTTGGCGGCCCAGCCTTGGCGCTCTTCCTGCGGGGTTCGGGTCAGGGCCAGAGCATCGGGCGCGACATCCTTGGTGATGACACTGCCCGAACCGATATAGGCCCCTTCCCCGATCTTGACCGGCGCGACGAGCGAGGTGTTGGAGCCGATGAAGGCGCCCTCGCCGATCTCGGTTTTATGCTTGGCGAAGCCGTCATAGTTGCAAGTGATGGTACCGGCCCCGATATTGGCGCGCGCGCCGATGCTCGCGTCGCCGATATAGGTCAGGTGATTGACCTTGGCACCTTCGCCGATTTCAGCCTGCTTGATCTCGACGAAATTGCCGACATGCGCTTCCCTGGCAAGATCGGCGCCCGGCCTGAGGCGTGCGAACGGTCCCACCACCGCATCTTTGCCGATATGCGCGCCTTCGATATGGGAGAAAGCACGGATGGTCGCGCCGTCTTCGATGACCACCTTGGGCCCAAAGATCACATGCGGCTCAATCACCACGTCCTTGCCGATACGTGTGTCGTGGCTGAAGTAAACGGTGTCCGGCGCGGTCATGGTCACGCCCGCGTCCATGAAGGCCAGGCGAAGGCGGCGTTGCATCGCCTCTTCCGCGGCGGCAAGCTCCGCGCGCGAGTTCACGCCAAGCACTTCTTCAGCATTCGCCTTGATCATGCGCGCCTCAAGTCTGTCGCCGCGCGCGAGCGCCACCGCATCGGTGAGGTAGAACTCCCCCTTGGCGTTGTTCTTGCCGATACGCCCGAGGAGATCGAGCAGCGTACCGGCGGCGCGGAAACCCATGATGCCGGAATTGCAAAGTGTGATCGCCCGCTCCGCCTCACTCGCGTCTTTCTCCTCACGGATGCCGGTGAGACATCCGCGCTCGTCGAGCAGCAAACGGCCATAGCCGGCGGGCGTGTCCGTCTCGAAACCGAGCACGACGAGATCCGCGCCTGCATGAAGCTCGTTACGCGCCGCTTCAATCGTCTCGGCGCGAAGCAGCGGTGTATCGCCGTAAAGCACGAGGACATGTCCCTGGAAATTCTCCAAGGCCTGTTGCGCGGCTTTGACCGCATCGGCCGTCCCCAATTGCTTCTCTTGCACGAAGACATCGAGTTTCGGTTGGACGGCGGAGGCGGAACTGCCGACCTCGTCCATCCCGGGCGCCACCACAATGCAGATGCGCTCGATCCCGGCCGCCTTGCTTGCACCGAGGACATGGGCGATGAGGCTCGCGCCGGCCAGCCTGTGCATGACTTTGGGCAGCGCCGATTTCATGCGTGTGCCCTTGCCAGCGGCAAGGATGATGGCAAGTGCGGGGACTTCAGTCATGGCTCAAAGACAACGAATCCCAGGGTCTTGGCGCTTGTCGGAGGCGATCTGTCTAGTCTAAAGCTTCGGCGAGGGCCATAACCCTTCCAATTGACGGGGCGCTCGGGGCGGGTAATCTCGAAAGTACCCCCTGCAGTCTGGCGGCGAGCCATATTGAGGTCGCTTTTAAGCCTGAATTTCGGGGAGTTTAGGGGCACGTCATCCATGGCGGAAATGGGTCGTCGAGGCGGATCGCGAAACTGGATGCGGACTTTGTTCGCCGGCTTTTGGATTTTGCTGGCCGGGTTCTCAGGCTTCTATCTGTTTACCCTGTTTACCGATCCGGCGGCCCTTGGTGGTCAGGCCACACTGGCAAGCCCTGAGCCGAAAGAGGAAGAGATACCGGCGGCCTCTGCTGGAAGCCCAGCCATGACCCCCGATCAGGCGGCGGCGCTCCATCAGGCCGATAAGGCTCAGGAGAGCGAACTCGGGGAAATCAAGTCTTCCGTGCAGGCTATGTCGGATCAGATCGCGGAGCTTAACACCCGCCTGCAGCCGATCGAACAATTCGTTGGGCCCGTCGCCGCCTTGCCAAGGGCAACATCGGTGACCACCTCGCCGCCTGGGCCTCCGCCTCCGGTAACGCCCGAGGCACAATCGGCGCCGCCGCCTGTAGAACCAACACCCGCACCAACGCCAGAACAAGCGGCGACGCCGGAATCGGACCCTGTCCCGCCGACACCCGACCGTGCACCGAGGACAGCACCCACGGCTGAAGCGGAACCGGCAGCGCCGCCACCTGCGCCTGTGGCGGAAGCGACGCCCGAACCTGCGGCGGAACCCGCGCCCGAACCTGAGCCTGCCCCTGCCCCCGTTGCTGCTCCTGAGCCGGCTGAGGATCCCGCTCCGGAACCGGCTGCCGCGCCTGAGCCGGCAACCGAGGAGCCGGAGCCCGCCGAGACGGCAGAAGCGCAACCCGCCGCACCGGTTGCCGAAGAGGATAATGCCGCCGATGCTTCGGCTGCACCGGCCGAAACAGCGACCGCCGAGCCCGAACCCGCACCGGCAGCCGAAGAACCAGCTCCTGCGCCACCCCCCGAGGGCATGGAGACCGCGGCGCTCGATCCCGTAACTCTACCGCCGGCCGCCAATGACGGCACCACGCGCTACGGCATCGAGATCGGTGTCGTTGACAAGCGTGACGGCTTGCGGCCGCTATGGCGCGAGTACCTCACCAATCATGCGGCGCTGGTTGCCGGACTTCAGCCGCGCCGTGTGCTGGCGAACGACAAGAAATGGCGCCTGATCGCTGGTCCGTTCGCCAATGCGCAAGAGGCCGAGGCCGCGTGCTCCTTGTTCAAGAAAGCCGAGCGGCCCTGTGCTGCTACCGTCTACGCCGGCGACTCGCTCTAGCCACCGAGAAACAGACGCCCCATGTCGGGATCGGCGAGCAGAACCTTGCCATCGCCTGCTTTCACCAACCGCCCAGCCACCAGCACATAGCCGATATCGGCAAACTCCAGACCTTTACGCGCGTTCTGCTCGACTAGAATGAGGGTTTTGCCGTGAACATCGCGCAATTCCCGCAAAGAGGCGAAGATCATGTCGATGGCGCGCGGCTCGAGCCCGATCGACGGTTCGTCGATCAGGAGCATGTCGGGATCCATGATCAGTGCGCGCGAAATTTCCAATAACCGCCGCTCACCGCCGGAAAGCACCCGCGCCCGTTCGTGTCTTCTCGCCTTCAAAGCCGGATAGCGGTCAAGCACGCCTTCCGCTGCCTGTCTAGCTTCCGCCGGACGGTCGAGCAGATAGCCGCCCATGTACAAATTCTCCTCGACGGTCATGTCGGGAAACACGGAATCACGTTGCAGCACATAGGCAAGCCGCATGGTCTTCAGCATGGCGCTGGAAGGAAGCTTGGTGATGTCGCTGCCATTGACGGCGATGGAGCCGGAGAAGAGGTTGGCGAAACCGTAGATGGCGTTGAGCACAGTGGACTTGCCTGCCCCATTCGGCCCGACCAGGCAGAGCGCCTTAGCCTTCGGCAGGCGCAAAGAGAAATCGTGCAATATCTCCATGCGTCCGTAGCCTGAATGAAGATGATCGATGGTCATCACCGAAGGCCCGCCGGCAAGGCGGTCGAGTTCGGCGACAGTCATGGCATCCGCCATCAGGCCGCCCCGAGATAGGCGTCAAGCACGCGCGCATCCTGTCTGACGTTATCCGGCGCGCCATGGGCCAGAAGCCGGCCATGAGCTAGACAGTAAATATGTTCGGCGAGATCCATGATCACTGGCATGTTGTGCTCGATGACGAGCAGAGTGAGGCCGCGCATCTTGTTGGCGGTCTTGAGACGGTCGATCAGACCTCCGACCAGCCCCGGATTGATTCCGGCTGTCGGCTCGTCGAGCAGAAGCATCTCAGGATCGTTGATAAGCGCCATGGCCAGTTCGAGAAGCTTCTGCTGCCCAAAGGAGAGATCGCCGGCAAGTTCGTCCTGCTTGTCGGCAAGTCCGACAAAGTCGAGCAATTCTCCCATGCGATCATGAGCCTCACGATTGGAGCGGCCAAACAGGTGAGCGAAAGGCTCGGTCCTGACCGAAGCGGAAAGCAACATATTGTCCCGCGCACTCATGGCCTTATAGATGCGCGGTTGCTGGAAGGTGCGGATAATGCCGGAGCGGGCGATATCGCCGGTGAGGCAGTGCGAGATTTCTTGCCCCTTGAAGCGGATCGAGCCTGAATCGATCGGAATGGTCCCGGTGATGGCATTGAATAACGTGGTCTTGCCCGAGCCGTTCGGCCCGATCAGGCCGACGATCGAACCTTGCTGCACATTGAGGCTGATGGCGTCATTGGCGACGACGCCGCCATAGGTCTTGGTGACATCGGTGAGTTCGAGCAGACTGGTCATGTCCGCTCCTCGGCTATTCTGGACTTCTGTTTGGAACGTTCGCGGAAAAAGCCGACGATACCGTAAGGGAAGAACACGGCCACGACGACGATGAGTATGCCGAGCGCCACGCGCTGCCAGCCAAGCATGTACGTCCAGAACAACTCCTTGGTAATTTGAAAGATGATGGCGCCGACGATGGGCCCAAGCAGAGTGCCCCTGCCCCCGAGCAAGGCCATCAGGATCATCCAAACACCGATCGTCGCTCCGGCGAAGGCGGTTTGCAGCGGATCGATGAAGCGGACGAGATTGCCGTAAAGCGCGCCGGCCATGCCGAGAAAGGCAGCAGCGACCACCCAAGCCGTCACCTTAACCGCGTGGGTGTTGAGGCCCATGGCTTCGGCCTTGTCCTCATCGTCCCTTATGGCGTTAAGCGCCAAACCAAACCGGGTGGAGAGCAGCCAGGCGAAAGTCAGGGCGCAAACAACGGCCAAACCGAGCGATAGGTAATAAAGGAGCAGACCCACGTCACCGAGTGCATCGGGTGGATTGGGTGTGAGCATACCGGAACCGGCGCCGATCCACGGAATGCCGGCGGCAATCTGTCCGGCGGCAATGCCGAGCCCAAGCGTGCAGATGGCGAAATAGTGTCCGCGCATGGTGAGTACCAGCGAGCCGAGCGCCCAGGCGAGCAGGATGCATGCCAGCATGGCCGCAGGTATTCCGACTGCGAGACCGGTCAGGAATTGCGCTTCGTCGAAGATGAACTCCGTGCCGCCGCCGCGCGCCTCGGTGTACAGCCCAACATTATAGAAAAGACCCACTTGGACGATAACGCAGACATACATGCCGACGCCGACGAACAAGACATTGCCGAATGAGTTGTAGCCCATCTGCCCGCCGACCAGGTCCCAGGCCAACGCGAAGACGATAAACAGGAGCAGCTCGGTGAGTTGCGTCTGATAGGCCGGCGCCAGCAATGGCGCGACCACACCGCATAGCAGGAAGGCGGCGATCAGAATGAGACGCGTCGGCGTGAGAGCAAGAGTATCCGGCATCGTCTCCTAGCGAAGGTAAAGGCGTTTCCGCTTCAGCCGCCAATTTCGTAATACCAGCACGACGACCAGAAGACCGAAGACAAAGGCGATCTGATATTGCACGCCCAGAATGAACCCGGCGAAGTTCTCGGCCACTCCCAGGCTTAACGCGGCCCAGATGATCCCGGCGAGATTGCCGATGCCCGCCATCACCACGATCATGAAAGACCGGATGGTGTAGGCGAGCCCGCCATAGGCATGGATGGTATAGGCCATGGCGGCAAGCGCACCGGCCGCGCCGCAGATCGCGGCATTCAAAGCAAACGTGAGGGCATAGACCCGGCGGGTTTCGATGCCGAGCACGCTCGCCGCGCGCGGCTCCTGCGCCGTGGCGCGGATCGCCTGCCCCTGACGGGAGCGCGCGAGAAAGATTGCAAGCGCAATGCCGAGGGCGATACAGGCGACAAAGACCAGCACCTTCACCTTGGCGATGCCGATCAGCCCATCAAGGAAGAACCAGCTGCCAAGCCCGCTCTCGACGATCCGGTCCGCACCACCGAAGACATGCGCCATGAGCTGCTGCAACACGATGGCTATGCCGAACGTGGCCAGCACCGAGTTGAACATGTCGCGGCCGACGAGATGCACGATGACAAGCTGGAACAGTACCCAGCCGAGTACATAGAGAGAAGCGGCGGCAATCGGCATGCCGATAAGCGGTGACAGACCGTAATCGGCACACAGCACGGTGATGAAACCGCCAAGCATGACGAACTCACCCTGGGCTACGTTGATGACGTTGGTCACGCCCCATACGAGTGCGAGTCCATAGGCGGCAAGCGCGAATACCGCGCCAATGAGGATGCCGTCGATCAAAAGCTGGAGGCTGAGCGCCGGCGCATCGAGCAGTATCTGCAGATTGGCGATCATCTTGCGCCGTGGACGATTAAAGCGAAGGCCGGGGTATGACCGGCTGACCAGTCGCCCATTTGGCAGGCGAGACGACGACATATTCGCCACCCAGTACCTGGCTTAGCACCATGGGTTTGGCGATATTCCGTCCCGCAGCGTCGAATTTGATCGGTCCGTAGAAGGTCTCCATCTCGGTCGAGGCCAGCGCCTCGCGAACGTTCTCCAGATCAAGACTCCCGGCCCTTTCGAGCGCATCGGCAAACACCTCCACCGCGGCGGCCGATTGAGCGGCCTGGTAGGGTGTTTCATAGCCATAGCTATTTTGAAATTCCTTAGCGAAATCCGCCGCCGTGCCGAACAGATCATCCTTGTAGGACAGGGAGGAATGCCATTGCTTCGCACAGAAAACGTACTCCGCCGCCTCGCCCAGTCTCTCGGCGACCTGGCCGGAATCGCAATGTGTCATGGCGACGATCGGCACGTTGACTTTCAGTGCATTGATCTGGCTGACGGCAGTCAGCGCCCCCTTCTCATGACCCGAGACCACGAGTACGTCGGGCTTCAGAGCCTTTACCTTGGTCAAAGTCGCCGACATGTCGTTCAACTCGGGCGGCAATTGGTCGTCAATCACCACCTGCATGCCGTGGCGTTTGGCGTCGTCGAGCACACCGGCCCGGACGTCCTGAGCGAACGGATCGTTCTCCATGGCAAGCGCCACTTTTAGTGTGTCGGGTGTTTTGCCGAGCTTCTCGGCGTGCTCGGCGGCGAGATCGATGGCCGGCGTGAGATACTGGTCAGAGGTCGACAGCACGGCGAATATGTAGCGGTACCCCTTGGTGAACAACTCACGCGCGGCGCCATTGCCCTCGACCATCGGTACCTTGTGCTTCTCGACGATCGGTAAAATGGCCTTGGTCAAACCCGAGCTGTAAGGACCGAGAATGAATTTGATGCCGTCCTGCTTGATGAGCCGCTCGGCGAGTTCGGTGCCCCGCGCCGGCGTCGATTCGTCATCGTAATAGCGGATCGCAAGGCTATAGGTCTTGTCGCCGATCTTGACCCCGCCCTTGTCGTTGATCTTCTTGATGGCAAGGTCGTAGCCGTTCTTGGTGTTCAGTCCGTTCTGCGCATATTTACCGGTGAGAGAAACCGCGGCTCCCAGCACGATCTCATCCCCGGCCTCGACCCTGCCTGCAATAAGGAGGATTGCGACGCCAAGGCAGACGGATAACGCGCGTGCCTAATCTTCGAAGTCGCGGCTAAAGCTGGTCGGCGTTGAAGGTGTCGCAAGCTTCGAGCTTGCCGCTGTCATAGCCACGGCGGAACCATGTCACGCGCTGCTCGGATGAGCCGTGGGTAAACGAATCCGGCACGACATAGCCTTGCGTCTGTTTTTGGATACGGTCGTCGCCGATGGCGCTCGCTGCGCGGAGCGCATCGTCGATATCGCCGGGCTCGATGAGGTTCTTGGTCTTGTCGGCGTGATTGGCCCAAACGCCGGCGAAGCAATCGGCTTGCAACTCCATGCGGACCTGGAGCGCATTGGCTTGTCTCTCGCGCATCTGAGATTTTGCCTGCTCAACCTGTCGCGTGATGCCCAACAGGGTCTGCACGTGGTGCCCGATCTCGTGCGCGATCACATAAGCCTGGGCCATATCGCCAGGCGCGCGGAAACGATCGCGCAGTTCCCGATAAAAATCGAGGTCGATATAAACCTTGCCGTCGAGGGGGCAGTAGAATGGACCCATCTGCGCGAGCCCCATGCCGCATGCCGAACGTGTCGAGCCAGAGAACAGCACCAGAGTCGGATCACGATAGCTCTTGCCGTAGCGCGCCAGAATATCTTCCCAAACATCCTCGGTCGTTGCCAACACCACGGAGACGAATTTCTTGAGGTCGTCCTCGCCTGTGGTTTGGGGACGATCGATCCGCGGCACGCTTTGCCCGCCAGGGAAGGGGAAATTGGTGGCGTCAGGCCGCTGCTGCGGCAGCTGAATATCGGGGAATGTGGTTCCGCTTCCCGATGGGCCTTCCAGGATCACCCGCGGGTCGACGCCGAAGAACAGCATCAAACCGAGAATGATCAAAATACCGATTATGCCAATGCCACCGCCGCCCCGGCCGCCCGGGCTCCCGCCCGGAAAACGCATGCCGCCCCTGCCGGGAAACGGAAAGCCGAATCCGCCGCCCTGGCCGCGCCGGTCTTCGACATTTTCGCTCTCTCTTTGCCCTCGCCAGCGCACGACCGTCGCCCTAGAAAATTGCTAGAATTCGGCCATCTTGCACGCGCTACGCCCCGGCACAAGCCTTGCGGCCAGGGCTTCCTTGGCGATTTTGGAGCGGTGGCGCACCATGTTTTGGAGCCTTGGAATCCTTATGCACCATGGAATCTGAGAGTATCCGCGCAAATCGTTGTGACTATTAAAAATACTGATAAGGAAGCGTCAAAAATCTGCCACAGGCCCACGTCATTCTAGGCAAGCTCGGTTGTACTGAGTCCCGGGCAGGTAGTGCGTTCTGTGTAATGCGTACGAGCCTCGGCACTCCCCGCGCCGGGGCTCTTCTTTTGTGCGACATGTGTCCGCTCGCCCTTCCTGGCCAAGCCACAAACTAGCGCGTATCCTCGCTCCCATTGTCTTTCGCTCGCGAGAGCGCCTTCACTAACACGGGGGAGAATTCCATGAAGATGGCCATTTCGATTGCCACCTGCCTTTTACTTACAAGCGTCGCCAGCGCAGCCGCCCAAAACCTGCCCGGCAAATATGAGGTCGAAGGCAAGAATCTGGACGGGTCGCCTTATTCCGGAACCGCGGAGATCGTCGCCACGACTGAGGTCACGTGCCGGATTACTTGGCAAACCGGCAGCACCACCTCAGAAGGCATCTGCATGCGAAGCGGTAAGAGCTTTGCCGCAGGCTATGTCCTTGGCGAGTCGGTCGGTCTTGTGGTTTACGAAATGAAACCGGATGGCTCCCTGGTAGGCACATGGACAATCGCTGACCAGGACGGCGTGGGAGAAGAAATTCTCACCCCGATCGAGTGATCGCTGTACTACGGCATGAAGTGCTAAGTAGTTATTCGGCAGGTGCCGGCGCGTGCTTTTTGCGCTCGACCGGCGGTGGAACGGTATCCGGCACGGCCTCTTCATCCACCTCGATGAACACCCGCCTGGTGAGATAGGTATAGACCACCGGAATCACGAATAGAGTGAACAGCGTGCCGACAAGCAGGCCGCCGACGATTACCCAGCCGATATCTTGCCGGCTCTCGGCCCCGGCACCGGTTGCGATTGCCAACGGCACAGCACCAAGCACCATGGCGCCGGTCGTCATCAGGATGGGCCGCAGGCGCAGCGTCGCCGCCTCGATCACTGCCTCACGCATCGGTAGTCCCCTGCTGCGGAGCTGATTGGCGAACTCCACGATGAGGATGCCGTGCTTGGTGATCAGTCCGATCAGCGTAACCAGGCCTACCTGGCTATAGATGTTCAGTGTGCCCCCGCTCCACCATAACGCCAGCAATGCACCCGTTACCGACAGAGGCACCGTCAGCATGATGATGAAGGGATCCGTGAAGCTCTCGAACTGTGCCGCGAGCACGAGATAGATGAAAGCGAGCGCCAGCAAGAATGTGATGTACATGCTGGCGCTGGCTTCACGGAACTCGCGCGTCTGGCCCGCGTAATCGAGATAGGCCGTCCCTGGCAGTATCTCCCTAGCGGCTTCCTCCAGGAAGGTGAGACCGTCACTCAAGGAATACCCTGGCGCTAATCGTGCGGTGATGGTCGCGGCGCGAAGCTGATTGAAGTGGTTAAGCTCTTTCGGTGCGACCGTCTCCTTGATGGTGATGAGGTTGGACAACGGAATCATGGCGTCGTCTTTGCCGCGCACATAAATGCGGCGCAGATCATCGGGATTTTCCCGATCGATGTCGGCGATCTTGACCAACACGTCGTATTGCTCGCCGTCGCGCTTGAACCGCGTCACCTGCCGGCCCCCAAGCATGGTCTCAAGTGTGCGACCGAGCGTGTCGATCTCGACACCAACGGCTGCGGCCTTGTCGCGGTCGACGCTCACATCGAGTTGCGGCGAGTTCAGCTTCAAATCGGTATCGATATCGACGAGGCCTGGATAAACTTCTGCCTTTTCCAGCAACGCATCGACCATATTTTGTAACTCCGCATAAGGCCGCGCGGTCTGAACAACGATATTGATCGGCTTCTCGCGCGCGCCTTGCCCGAGGGGTGGGGGATGACCGGGGAAGGCAACAACTCCGGGAATAGCGGTGACTTCCGGTGTGATCGCATCACCGATCTCCTGCTGCGAGCGTGCTCGCTCATCCCATGGAACCAGGCGCAGGATCACCCGGCCTTGCGAGACGGTCGGGTTGCCGGCCACCATAAAGACGCGGTCCGCTTCGGGGACTTTAAGAGCGAGCTCCTCGAGCTGCTTGGCGTAGGTATCGGTGTAATCGATGGTGGCACCCTCAGGCGCCCGGAAAACCACGAAAATATTGCCCTGATCTTCGACCGGTGCGAGCTCGGCCTTCAGCGTGGTGAAAAGGAAATAACTGCCGCCGGCTACGGCAAGGCCGATAAGCAGTACGAGAGGACGGACGGCCAGTGCTCCTTTCAAGAATCCGCGATAGGTGGAGGTCAGCCCGTTCAGAGCGCTTTCGATGATGCGATAGAAAATGTTGTGCTTGGTTTGATGTTTGAGAAACTTGGAGCACATCATCGGCGACAAAGTCAGCGCCACGAAGCCCGACACGATCACCGCACCCGCCAAGGTCCAGGCGAACTCGGTGAATAGGCGTCCGGTAATACCGGTCATGAAGCCGATCGGCGCATAGACGGCGGCGAGCGTGATCGTCATGGCGATCACGGCGAAGCTGATCTCGCGGCTGCCGACCATAGCCGCCTTGACCGGCGGCATGCCGTTTTCGACGTGACGATAGATATTCTCCAGCACGACAATGGCGTCGTCGACGACAAGACCGATGGCGAGCACAAGCGCCAGCAGAGTCAATGTGTTGATGGAAAACCCCAGCGCATACATGAGAATAAAAGCGCCGATCAGGGATACGGGGATCGTGACCAGTGGAATGAGGGTCGCCCGAATGGAGCGCAAGAACAAAAAGATGATGAACGTAACGAGCAGAATCGCCTCGCCGATAGTCTGATAGACGTTCTTGATGGACTCGGCGATGAACACCGATCTGTCGTTGGCGATCCTCATCTCCATGCCTTCGGGCAAGGATTCGCTGATGCTCGGCAGAAGTTTGCGGATTCCCTCTGCTACTTCCAGAGGATTGGCCGTCGCCTGTTTGATCACACCGAGTGCAATCGCCGGCTGGCCGTTGAAACGAACCACCAGGCGCTCGTCGAACGGTCCGATTTCGGCTTTACCGACATCGGAAAGACGAACGAGGTAGCCGGTCGCTTCCTTGACGATTAGATCATTGAATTGCTCGGGCGTGCGCAAATCCGTCTCGGCCAGCACGGTAAATTCGCGCTGGAGACTTTCCACGCGTCCGGACGGCACCTCGACGTTCTGCCGCCTGAGTGCCTCCTCGACGTCTTGTGGGGTCAACTGAAAGGCGGCAAGACGCTCGGGATCGAGCCAGATGCGCATCGAGTATCTTCGTTCGCCAAACAGGCGCACCTCAGCCACGCCGGTAACGGTTTGGAGCTGATCCTTGACATAGCGGTCGGCATAATCGGAAATCTCGAGCGCAGAGTGCCGATTGCTAAAGAAAGCGAGATACAGAATTGGGCGAGCATCCGCCTCTCGCTTCTGGATGATCGGCTCTTCGATTTCATCCGGCAATCGGCCGCGCACGCGTCCAACGCGATCGCGCACATCCGCCGCGGCATAATCCGGGTCGCGGTCGAGAAGGAAATTCACGCTGATCTGGCTTGATTCCTCGCGGCTGATCGAGGTGATGAAGTCGATACCCTCGATGCCCGATAGAGCGTCCTCGAGGACCTTGGTGACTTGCGTTTCGACGATGGCGGCACTCGCACCGCGATAGGTGGTATCCACCGTGACCACCGGGGGATCGATGGCGGGGTATTCCCGCACGCTTAGCCGCTGGTAGCAGACGAGACCGACCAGCACGAGCACGAGACTCATGACCGTGGCGAAGACGGGCCGCTTAATGGATAGTTCTGGGAGCGTCACTGGCTCAGGCCCCGACGCCGTTGACGACGCTGACGGCGCTACCGTCGCGGATCTTGAGTTGGCCCGCGGTCACCACCTCATCGCCGGCATCAAGCCCCTCGACGATCTCGACACGGCCTTCACGTCGCGTACCGGTCACGACCTTGGTCAATTGCACCTTGCCGTCGACGATCTTGAAAACGTACTGGCTGTCGCCCTGAGGCACAATCGCCTGTTCCGGCACGCTTAACGCGTCTTCCTTGAGTTGAAGCAGAACAGTAACCCGGGCAAACAATCCGGGGCGCAGTTGTTGATCCTTGTTAGAGACGATGGCGCGGACCAGGAGGCTGCGCCCGGCAACGTCGAGGCGCGGATCGATTGCATAAACCTTGCCTTCAAACGTCTCACCAGGGAAGGCATCGATCGCGATGCGAATAATCTGCCCGACCTTGATGGCCGGAAGAAACCTCTCGGGCACTCTAAAATCGACTTTGACCGGATCGATCGCTTCGATATTCACCAGCGGCTGGCCGGCGGTGATGTATTCGCCAACACTGACGCGGCGCAGCCCCATGATGCCGGAAAACGGCGCTACGATGCGGGTCTTTTCCAACTGCACGCGGGCAAGATCGACAGCGGCGGTATTGACGGCGAGATTAGATGCGGCCTCGTCGGCCGACTGTGCCGTGGCATATTTGTTGCTGAAGAGCTGGGTCGTCCGCTGGTGGGTCTGCTCTGAGAGCTTGAGCTTAGCCTCGGCGTCGGCAAGCTGGGCGCGATAGACCGAATCGTCGAGGGTGAAGAGCGGCGCGCCTTTCTCCACAGGCTTGCCTTCCTCGAAGTGGATCTCCTCCAACCGTCCAGAGATTTCGGAGCTGACCGTCACCGCCTCATCGGAAAGCAAGGTGCCGATCGCCGTCACCTGCTCGCTTAGAGGGGCGGCCAGGACCTTGGCGGCCTCGACCTTGACGACTTTGTCTTCTGAATCTTGCGCCAGAGCTGTGGAACAGACCAAGGCAATGCCCGCGGCCAAAAGGCAGCCTCTGGCACCTTTTCTGGGGTGATTCCACGCCATGATTGCTGCCGTCCCCCGGGGTCAGACATTACAATTTACCACCATTTCGGCAGCATGGAGACTAGACGGCTCACCTGAACCGCACATGAACGGGCCAAATGGGCGCGATCAGTTCGGCGTCGGTTCGGGGGCGCTTTCCGTAGGTGCTTCCTCGGCCGGAGGTGCCTCGGCGGGTGGCGCAGCTGTCTCAGGAACCTGTTCGACCGCAGGCTTCTCTATCCTGACATTGCTGTCACCCTTATTCCCGTACATGAAATAAGCGGCGATCACGAGGGCAAGCACGATGCCGCCGAGTACGATCGCCAGGAATGTCCTGCTGCCCTGATTGTCATTGGCCATAAGAGCCCTCCCCCCTCGTGCGCCGATCGCACCGTACCGTAACTACCCCAACTATCAAGGAATAGCCACGCAGGCGAAGGGCGCTCCGCCGCGTTATGATGCCGCCGATTGAGCGCCGCGTTTCGCCATGTAGTCGAACAAGGGCGCGAGCAGAATGGCCACGGCAAAATTGATCACAACCGAATAGAGCGCGGCATAGCCCGGCACGCTCAAACCGAACACGGCCAGCGGAAAGATCGACGAGGTGAAGCCTTGCGTTCCAGCCATGTAAGTGCCGACCAAAGTGCCCGCCGCCCATCCGGCGAGTAAAGATGGGCCGTTGAACGCACGCGAGTAAAGCCCCAGCAAGATCGCGGGAAGCAGCTGGATGATCCAGATGCCCCCGAGCAATTGGAGTTGGATGGCATAGGCCTGAGGGATGGCGAGGATGAACACCACCGCACCCACCTTCACTATCAACGACACGATCTTTGCCATGCGCGCCTCCTCCGCCTCGGTACAATCGGGGCGCCAAAACTCCTTGTAGAGATTACGGGTGAAGAGATTGGCGCAGGCAATCGACATGATCGCCGCCGGTACCAGCGCCCCAATGGCAATGGCGGCGAAGGCCACACCAACAAACCAAGAGGGAAACGAGGCGAGGAACAGTGCAGGTACGGCGAAGTTCGCGCCATAGAGACTGAAACCGCCGGCAAAAGCGGGGTCCTTGTCCACACCCGCTGCGATCGCCATAAAGCCGAGTAACGCGATTAATCCGAGAATGAAGGAGTAGGCCGAGAGCAGAGCGGCATTCCTCCGTATGACGTTGCCACTCGATGCACTTAAAATGCCCGTCATGGCATGCGGGTAGAGAAACAGGGCCAGCGCCGAGCCGAGTGCAAGCGTGACATAGGCGCTGTACGTACCGAGACTCCCCGCATCCGGCGTCGGCAGCAAAAGTTTCTCTTCCGGCACGCTCGAGAAGATTGCGCCATAGCCACCAAGCTGAGCCGGGATGATCACCACCGCCGCGAACACCGTGACGAAGATGAGCGTGTCTTTCACCACGGCGATCAGGGCGGGCGCCCGTAGGCCGCTGGTATACGTGAAGCAAGCAAGAACGATAAAGGCGATGATCAATGGCAGATGCCCCACGAAACCCGTCGTTGGAAAGCCGAGCGCACCGATTACCACCTCCATGCCGACAAGCTGGAGCGCGATATAGGGCATGGTAGCGACGATGCCGGTGAGAGCCACGGCCAGCGCGAGATACCGGTTGCTGAAGCGCTCGCGGACGAAATCCGCGGCAGTGACGTGGCCTTGTTTATGCGCGATGGCCCACAGCCTGGGAAAGACGAGAAACAAAATCGGATAGATGATAATCGTGTAGGGAATGGCGAAGAAACCGATAGCGCCTGCACCGAACACGAGTGCCGGAACAGCGATGAAGGTATACGCGGTGTAGAGATCGCCGCCGAGCAGGAACCAGGTGACGACCGTACCGAAGCGGCGTCCACCGAGCCCCCATTCATTCAGAACATTGAGGTCGGCCTTCCGCCACCGCGCCGCGGCGAAGCCGATCCAGGTGACGAACAAGAACAGGACGACGAAGACGGAAGTGGCGACGGGATCCAAACTCAAAGCACGTCTCCCGGCGAACCGGTGATCTCAAAGCCGGGTTCCGTGCGCTTGGTCACGCCGGTGATTCGGGTCTCGATGAGATAGATCCCGAAAACCACCAATGCACCGAGGAGAATCCAGGCGAGCTGGTACCAATAAAAGAAGGGTATGCCGCCAAACTCGGGCTCGATCCGATTGTAAAACGGCACCCAGACGATCGCGCCGAACGGGATGAGGAGAAAGAGCCTAGGCCAGTAGCGGCGCCAACCGGTTTTCGTACTTTTACTTATAGCCATGCGATCCCCCTCCCCGCCGCTTGGCAAGAGCCGCGGCGGCTGCCAGCGCAGTCAGAGCGCGATGCCGCATTTCCCGTCATGGCGCAAGGGGGAAACGGCGTCTCTTGCAGTTGACCTCGCTGTCACGCGGCCCATATGGTCGATCAAAGAGCCCGTAACTCAGCCGGTAGAACACTTTATTTTTGAATGAAGGGGTCCTGGGTTCGCATCCCGGCGGGCTCACCACATGAAATGACTTGATGGGCAAGCGGCATTAAATGTTCCAGGGATGGACCCGAAAGCCAGTGCTGCTCGGCATCCTCGCGGTAGGAGCGGTATGTGCGGCGACATGGCTGATCAGCGAAGGCCTCTATGCCATTGCTCAAAGGGGTCAGTCCGACACCAGCATCACCCACAAAACTTACATCCTCGTCAGAGAGCAAATCATCAAAGGCTTGAAGTTGCGTGAGGCGAGCGACCCGGCGGCGAATGAAGGGCCGCCCTACACACGGGTGCTACAGGCTGACGATATCGAGGATCTCTTGCCAGAACTCAAAGAAGCGGGCGTCGCCATAGGCAATGTCCCGTACTCAGAGCTTATGAGTGCTGACGACGCGATCAACATGGACGATGGGGACTGCCTGACGCAGAAGCCACATGTGGACAAGGTCATGACCTTTCTACGCACCCACGCGTTCAAACCGTTCGATCCACCGAACCTGTTCTATGACAGGAGAGCCGATCTCCCACCGAAGATAAGGAAGCTGATCGATACCTACGGTGTGAGGCTGGTTGCTTACACCACGAATGAGTATGGCGAGCGCATTACGGTGCCGGCAGTCGGCTCAAACCGCAAAGTCTTGATCGCGGGTGATTCCGTCGCCAATGGGACAGGAATCGATGATTCCGAAACCATCTCTTCCCAACTACAAGCCTTCGATCCGGAACGGCAATATATCAATCTGGGCATTGCCGGCGCGGACGCGCCCGACATCATATGTGCGCTTAAGAAAGCCGCCGAACGCTACCCGCATCAGATCGACGAGTTGATCTACGTCTATTGCGAGAATGACTTTGACACGAGCGTGCCTTACGGCACACCCGAGGCGGTCGTCGCGTGGCTTAAGGACTTTGCCGACACCCAAGGCATCGCCAAAGTGACCGTTATTTATGCGCCCTTCATCTACAACGTCGTGCCGCAATCCACGCGATTCCGCTTCCATGCAGGTGATTTCTCAACGTCGGCACAGCAACGCGCGGCTTTGGCACTATTAGCGGGTGAAGCCGGGTTCCGGTATATGGATATCGGCGACCTAGCCATGGCGGAGGCAGATAGGACCAAGACGCCATTTGGCGCGCTTAGCCTCTTCTCTGATCATGTCCATCTTTCCCCTTACGGCACGGCCCGTCTGGTTGAACAACTCCGCCTTCCTAATTCCTCACTTTCTGGGCAAATTGCCACGCAGGAACAGCGCCCGGTGGCAGAGTGAGGATTTGCGCGCCTGATCCAAAACTCAAGACACGTCCCCCGGCGAACCGGTGATCTCAAAACCGCAAGGGGGAAACGGCCGGCCGCATGTTGACCTCGCCGTCAAGCGGCCCATATGGTCGATCAGAGAGCCCGTAGCTCAGCCGGTAGAGCACTTGACTTTTAATCAAGGGGTCGTGGGTTCGAGTCCCACCGGGCTCACCATTTGCCGCAGTGTCGCCTTAGTCCTTGGCGACAACAAAGGCTCGATTTTCCCGCCACCAGACCATGCGAGCCAGTCGTTGGCTGCCGCATGAGAAGCGTGCTAAAAACCTGCTCTTTCTTCAAAGGGGGATCCCCGAATGAACTGTCATCGCGCAAGACTCGCGACCGCTTTCGTCGTTCTCACCTGTTTCACTCCGACACTCGCTTTTGCGCAGGCAGGAACTATCACTGCGGGCATGCAGAACAACTGCGCCAATGACTATAAAAAGTTCTGCGGCGATTATGGGCTCCAAACCGCTGCTCTGAACCTTTGCATGAAGAAGGCTGGGCCGAGTCTGTCTCCAGCCTGCGTGAAGGCGCTCGTTGCCGCTGGAAAGGTTTCGCAAGCCGATGTGGACAAGATCAAAGCGCAGATGGGGCGCTGAGCAGCGTCGTGACACCCTTTCCCTTTACCCTTGCCGACTAGGAAGGACCTCATATTATGAAACGTTTCCTCTGCATGAGCGCGTTCGTAGCCCTGACGTTTGCGGGCACTGCGACCTACGCCGCCGATGAATGCACCAAGCTCACGGCGACTGGCCATCCCGATTATCCGATACTCGCTTTCAAGAGCGGCGACCAGATCGTGGGCGCCGCGGCGACACTGGTGGAAACCATCGCCAAGAAACTGAACGTCCCGATCGAGTCCAAGTATATGGGCAGTTGGGCGAAGGCCCAGGCAGCGGCACGTGAGGGCGAGGTCGATATCATCTTCGGCCTCTATCACACGAAGGGGCGCGCCAAATATCTCGATTACATTGAGCCTGCCTTCATGTTTGACGATGTTGCCATTTTCGTACCCAAGGGTAAGGACTTCCCCTTCAAGAACAAAAAAGATCTGATTGGCAAGAAGGGCGTCACTAACGAAGGCGAAAGCTATGGCGACAGCTTCGACGCTTTCATGGAGAAGAAGCTCAATGTCTCGCGTACTGACGGTCTCGACGCGGCTTTCAAGGATCTGCTGGATGGAAAGGCCGACTTTCTGATTGCCGGTTACCATCCTGGTCAAGCCGAAGCGATCAAGCAAGGAATTGAGGATAAGGTCGAGGTGCTCGATCAGGCGCTGCTCAGCGAAGAGATGTTCGTCGCCTTTTCCAAGAAGTCGCCATGCCTCTCTTTGATGGACGGTTTCAGCCAAGCAATCACAGAACTCACAACTGACGGCAGCTTCACCGCCATGGAGGCTGAAGCACAGGCCGCCTGGGACAAGGCGCACTAGTCGACGCTTGTTTGCAGAACGCCGCGGCTCCCTTCTGAGCCGCGGCGGCTACTTCGCCGGAGCTCTCGATTTTCCGCGCAGCTTCTGGAAGACGGTTTTCTTCAGAAATTGATAGGCCGGACGCCCCATCAGTGCGACGGCGGCGATCTTGCCAAGAAACGGTGTCGCCCCGAACAGACCCGACAGCGCCGCCTTGACGCTTGGCGCAAGGTCGCTCGCGATCACCACTGGGATCAACGGCCAAGCCGCGTAGCTGCCGACGATGAGAACGGTGCCGAGCCCGAAGCGCCAGCCGAGCTGTTCGGCGGTCAGCACGTCATCGGCAGTGGCGCTTTTTTTCCTGTGCTCGGCCTGGGCCATCTCGGTGAGTTTTTAGGAGGATTCGGGTTTCTTGGTGACGACTAAGGCACACCGCCCCTAGAGAAGCGGTGCAAATTTTATCTCCCGGTGTGACACGGCGAAATAGCAAAATTCAGGCAAACTCTCCCTGAAATGCGTCTTTTCTCGGCATTCAATCCTCCCCTGACGTCTCCGATGCTGTCAGCCACGCGGGATCGAACCAGCGGTCCGCCTCGCCGTCATAAGGCAGCCGCGTGATGTCCCAATGGCGGATATAGGGAGCATAAGTCTCCCACACCGGCGGCCCGCCGCCGACAAAGACTACCCGGTCCGGAAACCAGGCCAGCACCTCTTCCGGGTGATTCACCGAGCGGATTTCGCAGATCGTCCGGTCCTCGTAAACGAAAGCCGGGATCGACGCGACGGTCGCAGGACCCGCTATGATGACGTGACCGCGGGTGATTTCAAAGAAACGCGCCACATCGGCAACATATTCCCGTCCCTTGTTGCCTTCCCAAGGTAGTCTCCCTTTCAGTCCCAACTGACCCCTTAGACCTATGGCGCACATGGCGCGAACGTCAGCCACGTCAATCTCCTCATCGTGTCCTCGCGGCCCGCGACCTTACCGGGCTGCGGTGCATTGGCAAAGAGGTCTGCGCGGGGACGTGGACCCGTGACGCCTCGCCGGAAACCTGTCGCCGGGGCCGATCCTCGCCAAAGAATGAAAGCCATCGGGCTGATGGCTCTTGCCACGGTCTGCTTCGCGGCGCTTGACGCCACGGGCAAATATCTTGTGACCCTGGCCTCCGTCCCCGTCGAGCAGGTGACGTGGCTACGCTTTCTTGGACATGTGGTGTTCAGCGCGGTCTTTCTTTGGCCCTTCGCCTTCAGGCCATCGTTGCGCTCGGCAAAGCCCTGGATCCAGATCGTGCGGTCCGGGCTCATGCTGCTGACCACGGCGCTGAATTTCATCTCGCTGCAATATCTCCAGCTCGATCAGACCGTCAGCATTTTCTTTCTCGCGCCGCTGCTCATCGCCGTGCTGGCAGGTCCGCTGCTCGGTGAATGGGTCGGCTGGCATCGCGTGCTCGCCATTGTCGCCGGCTTCATCGGCGTGCTCGTGGTGATGCATCCCGGCATCGGCACGTTGCACTGGGCCATGCATTTGTCGCTCGTGGCAACCATAGCCTACGCACTCTACAACATCGCCACGCGCTATCTCGCAGCCTACGACCCGCCGGAAGTGACGCAAACCTATACGCCACTTGTCGGCGTCCTGGCATTCGCGCCATTCGCGATTGCCGGCTGGCAATGGCCGCAAGATATGAGCCTCTGGATTTTATTCGCCACGCTCGGCCTGTGGGGTGGTCTTGGGCATTGGCTCTTGATCCTCGCGCATCGCATCGCGCCGGCCGGCGTGCTCGCGCCTTATATCTATCTCGGCCTGATCTGGATGTCGGTTGCCGGCTATTTCGTGTTCGGCGATGTGCCGACGCTGTGGACGCTCTCGGGCGCCACCATCGTCATCCTCTCAGGCCTCTATCTGTTCGCGCGCGAGCGGAAGGCGCTAGGCACTGCCAAAGCCGGTCCCGCCTCCGACATCGCCACCCAATAGGTCCTCAATCTTCGTCTGTATCGTTGCTCATGCGGTAACGGCGTTTCACGTCTTCGACGAAGGCCGCGAAGCGGCCTTGCGCGATGGCATCGCGCGCGCGGGTCATAAGCTCCTGATAGAACTGCACATTGGCATAAGACAACAGCATGGATCCAAGCGTCTCGCCGGACTTCACCAGATGATGCAGATAGGCCCGCTCATAGTGTGCCGCTGGACACGCACTTTCCGCATCGAGCGGCGCCGCATCGTCGGCATAGCGGGCATTCCGTAGATTGAGGCGGCCGTTCCAGGTGAAGGCCTGGCAGTGGCGCCCTGAGCGCGTCGGCATGACGCAATCGAACATGTCGATGCCGCGCGCGATCGCCGCCAGCAGATCTTCCGGCGTGCCGACCCCCATCAAATAACGCGGTCTGTCTTGCGGCAGAACGGCGTTCGTCACTTCAACCATATCAAGCATGGCGTCCTGCCCTTCACCGACGGCAAGACCGCCAATGGCATAGCCGTCGAAGCCGATGTCGATCAGAGCGCGCGCGCTGATCTCGCGCAGATCGGGGTAGACGCTGCCCTGCACGATGCCGAACAAGGCCTGCTCCGGCGAGGCTTGCACCGCAAAGGCTTGCTTAGAACGCTCCGCCCAGCGCAGCGACAAGTCCCATGATTTCTTTGCTTCCTCGTAGGTGGCCGGAAACGGCGTGCATTCGTCGAGCACCATCTGGATGTCGGCGCCAAGAAGGCACTGCACCTCGATGGCGCGTTCCGGGGTGAGCTCAATGGTGGCGCCGTCGAGATGCGATTGGAAGGTCACACCCGCCTCGGAGATGCGGCGGAGCTTGGCAAGCGACATCACCTGATAGCCGCCGGAATCCGTGAGGATCGGCCCATCCCAATGCATGAATTTGTGCAACCCACCGAGACTGGCGATACGCTCGGCGCCCGGCCGCAGCATGAGGTGATAGGTGTTGGCGAGGATGATGTCGGCGCCGGTCGCCTTCACGTCCTCGGGGAACATCGCCTTCACCGTGGCGCCGGTGCCAACCGGCATGAAGGCCGGCGTCCGCACGACCCCCCGCGATGAGGTGATGGCGCCGGTGCGCGCCGCGCCATCCCGCGCCGTGATCGAGAATGGCAAGCGCTCGGTCATGGACTGGTCGCCGGGCTGAGCAGGCAAGCGTCGCCATAGGAATAGAAACGGTAGCGCGCAGCGATCGCATGGGCGTAGGCGCGTTTCATAGTGTCGAGCCCGGAGAAAGCGGCGACCAGCATGAACAGAGTCGAGCGCGGCAGATGGAAATTGGTCAAGAGCCGGTCCACAAAGAGGAAACGATAACCGGGGGTAATAAAGAGATCGGTGGCGCCGGAAAAGGGCTCAAGCTGTCCATTATCTCTGGTCGCGCTTTCCAGAAGGCGCAACGAGGTGGTGCCGACCGCGAGGATAGCCCCTCCCCGCGCCTTAACGTCATTTAGAGCCTTGGCCGTCTCGGGGCTGACGCTCCCGTGCTCCTTGTGCATGACATGGCGGCTCGTATCCTCGGCCCTGACCGGCAGGAACGTGCCCGGTCCGACATGCAAGGTCACGAACTGGCGCGACACGCCGCGCTTCTCGAGCGCCTGCATGAGCCGGTCGGTAAAATGCAGGCCTGCGGTCGGCGCCGCGACAGCACCCTCCTCATCGGCGAACATTGTCTGGTAGTCGGTGCGGTCGCGTGCGTCGGCTTTGCGCCGCGAGGCGATATAAGGCGGCAACGGCATGGCCCCCAGAGCATGAATGGCTTCATCGAGCGCGGAACCGGAGAGATCGAAGGCTAGCGTCACCTCGCCCTCCGCGCCCCTTGCCTCAATTGTCGCCTCTAATGCGCCCACCAGGCAGACATTGCTCCCTTCACCAAATACGACGCGGTCGCCATCCTTCAACCGCTTGGCGGGACGCGCCAAGGACTGCCAATGCCTGTCGTCAACCCGTTCGGTCAGGGTCACCGAAACCTGCGCCGAGACGCCATTTCTCGTGCGCGTGCCATGAAGCTCGGCCGGAAGCACTTTGGTATCGTTGAAGACAATCGCATCACCGGGCTGGAGCAAATCCGGCAGGTCCAACACCGTCTTGTCGGCGAGAGGCAACGCACCCCCGGGGTTGACCACCAGCAACCGCGCGGCATCGCGCGGCACCGCCGGGCGCAGCGCAATCAGCTCCTCCGGCAGATGATAGTCGAACGCATCGACCCGCACGGCAGTGAGATTATGCCGCGTCGGCGGCGACCCGCACGCTTAAAATCTTGTCGGGATTAGCCGGCGGCTCGCCGCGCGCGATCTTGTCGACATTCTCCATGCCCTCGGTCACGCGACCCCACACGGTGTATTTCTTGTCGAGAAAGGTCGCATCATCGAAGCAGATGAAGAACTGGCTATCGGCTGAGTCCGGCGACTGCGCGCGAGCCATGGACACGGCGCCGCGCGTATGCGGTTCGGCGTTGAACTCGGCGGCGAGCTTTTTGCCGGAGCCTCCGGTTCCTGTGCCGGTCGGATCGCCTGTTTGGGCCATGAACCCCTCGATCACCCGGTGGAACGGCACACCGTCATAGAAGCCCTGGCGGGCCAGTTCCTTGATGCGCGCGACATGGTTCGGCGCGAGGTCGGGCCGCATTGCCACCACCACCTGGCCTTTGCTCGTATCGATGATCAGCGTGTCTTCGGGCTTGGCCGCCATGATGCTCTCCCTATTGTGCTTTCTGTAGTGCCGCGGCGGCCGCATCTTGCGACGCCTGGTCCGCGTCGGCGGCGATCTGCGCCTTGACGATCTTGTCGGGATTGGCCGGCGGCTCGCCGCGTTTGATCTTATCTACGGCGTCCATACCTCCGACCACCTGACCCCAGATCGTGTATTGCCCGTCGAGAAACGGTCCCGGCGCGAACATGATGAAGAATTGGCTATTGGCGCTGTTCTGATCTTGAGCGCGCGCCGCACCCACCGAGCCGCGCACGAACTTCGCCTTGTTGGTGAACTCGGCGGGAAGATCGGGATAATTGGAACCGCCAGTACCGGTGCCGGTCGGATCTCCCGTCTGGGCCATGAAGCCGTCGATGACGCGATGGAACACGACGCCGTTGTAGAAACCGTCGCGTGTGAGCTGCTTGATCCGCGCTACATGCTGTGGCGCGAGGTCGGGCCTGAGCAGGATCGTTACGCGCCCGTCCTTGAGATCAAGCAACAGAACGTCATCGAGCGTAGCCTGCGCCGTGGCAGGTGAAATAACCGCGAAGGCCACGAGCAAAGCAGAAGCAAGCGCCGACATAAGAAGTTTCATTTCGCGAATTTCCTTTTCAGGGCTTTGGCCACGATGGGCGGAACGAAGGTCGAAATATCGCCGCCCATTGCGGCGATCTGGCGTACGAGGCTTGCCGCGATATGACGCGTATCGGGTGATGAGGCCAGGAATACGGTCTCGATCTCAGGCGCCAGCACGGCATTCATGCCGGCCATCTGCATCTCGTAGTCGAAATCGCCGGCGTCGCGCAGTCCCCTGATGATGACCGAGGCTTTCGCTGCACGCGCTGCGTCGACGGTTAAATTGTCGTAGGCCGACACCTTGAGGCCAAGACCCACTTTCTTTGCCACGGGCTCGAGCACTTGCGCGGCGAGATCGAGCCGCTCCTTGACCGAGAACAGCGGATGCTTGTCGTGATGGGCACCGACCGCAATGACCAGCCGGTCGACGAAATGGGCGGCGCGGCGCACGATATCGACATGGCCCAAAGTGACGGGATCGAAACTCCCCGGATAGAGGCCGACGCGCATCAGGACTCCACCTCATCCCCGTCGTCGCCCTCTTCGCCGTCTTCGATATTGATCTCGTCCGGGTCGAGGCCGTTACCTCCCTCCTCGCCGCCGTTCTCGCCGTTCTCGCCATTTTCATCGGGAATGTGCTCGACCGAGACCACGCGCTCGCCCTCGGCCGTATTGAACACGATCACGCCCTGGGTCGATCGTCCCACAATGGAAATATCCTGCACCGGCACGCGGATCAGCTGGCCGCCATCGGTCACGAGCATGATCTGATCGCTCTCCTCCACGGGGAAGGAGGCGACGAGCTTGCCGTTCCGTTCGTTTACGACCATGGCGATGATGCCTTTGCCACCACGCCCGGAGATGCGGTATTCATAGGCGCTGGTGCGCTTGCCGTAGCCGTTTTCCGACACGGTGAGCACGAACTCCTCGTGCGCGCTGAGTTCGGCATAACGCTCAGGCGTCAATACAACCGACTCGTCGGCGCCCTCCTCGACCTCGACCTCTGACTCAAGTTCGACGACAGCACTGCCTCGCCTGATGGCGTTGGCCTGGCGCACATAGGCGGTTCGTTCCGCCGGCGAAGCTTCGATGTGACTGAGGATCGCCATGGAAATGACCTGATCGCGCTTCTGCAGCTTGATGCCGCGCACGCCGGGTGACTCGCGGCCCTTGAACACGCGCACGTCGGTCGTTGGAAAACGTATCGCCTGCCCGTCGGCGGAGGTCAGCAGCACGTCGTCCTGTTCGGTGCAAATCTCGACGCCGACGATGCGGTCGCCCGGATCGAGCCGCATGGCAATCTTGCCGTTCTGCCGCACCTCGATGAAGTCCGAGAGCTTGTTGCGGCGGACGCTGCCGTAATTCGTGGCGAACATCACATCGAGCTTGGCCCAGGACGCTTCGTCCTCGGGCAGCGGCAGGATGGTGGTGATGGTTTCGTCCTTGCCGAGCGGCAGCAGATTGACCAGGGCCTTGCCGCGTGCTTGCGGAGCCGCGAGCGGCAGCCGCCAGACGGTCATCTTGTACACCATGCCGCGCGAGGAGAAGAACAACACCGGCGTATGAGTATTGGCGATGATGACGCGGGTGACGAAATCCTCCTCGCGGGTCGCCATGCCGGCACGGCCCTTACCGCCGCGGCGTTGGGCGCGATAGGTGGAAAGAGGCACGCGCTTGATATAGCCCTTGTGGCTGACGGTAACGACCATGTCCTCGCGCTGGATCAGGTCCTCGTCCTCGACTTCGCCGACCATTTCCAGAATCTCGGTGCGGCGCGGCGTGCCGAACTCGTTCTTGATGGCGGAGAGCTCGTCCTTGATGATCGAGACGATCCGCGCGCGTGAGCGCAGAATGTCGAGATAATCGCCGATCTGCTCGCCGAGCGTCTTGAGCTCGTCGCCGATCTCGTCACGCCCCAGCGCGGTCAGGCGTTGCAGACGCAGTTCGAGAATGGCGCGGGCCTGTTCTTCCGAGAGCCGGTAGGTACCCTTGGCGGAGACCTTGTGGCGGGGATCGGCGATCAGCTCGACCAGCGCCACCACGTCCTTGGCCGGCCAGTCGCGCGCCATCAACTGCTCGCGGGCCGTGGTCGGATCGGGCGCCTTGCGGATCAGCGCGATGATCTCATCGATATTGGAGACGGCGATGGCGAGGCCGACCAAGACATGGGCTCGCTCGCGCGCTTTCTTGAGCAGGAATTTGGTTCGCCGGCCAATCACCTCCTCGCGGAACTCGGTGAAGGCGCGGACCATGTCCTTGAGATTGAGCTGCTCGGGCTTGCCGCCGGTGAGCGCCACGATGTTGCAGCCGAAAGAGGATTGTAGCGGCGAGAAGCGATAAAGCTGGTTCAGCACCACGTCGGGCATGGCGTCGCGCTTCAATTCGACCACCACGCGCATACCGTCGCGGTCGGACTCGTCGCGGATATCGGCAATACCCTCGATCCTTTTCTCGCGCACGAGCTCGGCGATCTTCTCGACCATCGCCGCCTTGTTCACCTGATAGGGAATCTCGGTAACGACCAGCGCCTCGCGCTCCTTGCGCACCGTTTCCATCTTGACTTGTCCGCGCATCAAGATCGAACCGCGGCCTTTATGATAGGCGGAGCGGATGCCGCCGCGGCCCTGAATGAGTCCGCCGGTCGGGAAGTCCGGACCAGGCACCAGCTCGATCAACTCGTCGATGGTGATGCCCGGATTGTCGAGATAGGCGATGCAGGCGTCGATCACTTCGCCGAGATTATGCGGCGGGATATTGGTGGCCATGCCGACGGCGATACCGCCCGCGCCATTGACCAGAAGATTGGGAAAGCGCGCCGGCAGAACCACCGGCTCGCTTTCGGAATTGTCGTAATTCTCCTGGAAATCGACTGTCTCCTTGTCGATGTCCTCGAGCAGGCTGTGCGCGACCTTGGCGAGGCGCACTTCGGTATAGCGCATGGCCGCCGGCGGATCGTTATCGACCGAACCGAAATTTCCCTGCCCGTCGATCAACGTCAGGCGCATGGAGAAAGGCTGCGCCATGCGCACCAGTGCGTCATAAACCGCCTGGTCGCCGTGCGGATGATATTTACCGATGACATCGCCGACCACACGGGCCGATTTGCGATACGGCTTGTTCCACTCGTAGCCGCTTTCGTGCATCGAGTAGAGGATGCGCCGATGCACGGGCTTCAACCCGTCGCGCACATCGGGCAGCGCGCGGGCCACGATCACGCTCATGGCGTAATCGAGATAAGACCGCTTCATCTCATCGATGAGGGAGATGGGCCTGATGTCGGAGGGCTGCTGGCCCTCGACTTCTGTCTGGTCGTTGTCAGCCAAGGAAAGTGGAAGCCTGTTCTAAGAGGGTCGGCACCGTCCGCAAACGCCGCCTGCCGCGAGAGGAACAACGCCTCCCGCGCAAGTGCGAACGCGCTTGCTGGGACGTTTTTCTATACTGATTTGGCGGGCGTTTCGCAACCAATCCTGAGGGCCTTATACCGCCTATTTCTCCTAAATATATCAATATGTTATGGCACCAGAAAAAGCTCGATTTCCGGCCGCGCAAGCAACCCTTGTCGAGCACCCTAAAACAGAGATTCGGGGAACGAACGAGTCGTCGAGACGTTGTTTGTCTAACGGCGGCGAAGGGCCCTGTCGCCCGCTTGGTTGGCGCGCACGTGCCGTCAACTTCCATCAGCAAACCACGAAGGAGCGCAACCATGAAGCGACTTCTTACGTGCACGGCTGTGGGTCTCTTTATCGGGCTCACACCTGCCATGGCTCAAAGCGAGCCTCCTGTGGATGAGTCCAAGACACCCCCGGCCATGCAGGAACCGGCGCAGCCTTCCGAGAACCTTCCGATCGAACCGTCCGATCCGGGCGATCCGATCCGCGACGGCTCGGATATAATGGCGCCGCGCGCGGCACAGCCCGATCCGGCCTCGCCTCCGTCCCTTTCGACCGAGGCTCCCAAATCGATCAGCCCGGATCGGCCGTCGTTGGAACTCACGGCCAGTCCGCAATTCCTGACCAAGCAGGAAAGTGACGACCTGCTTGCCA
Source organism: Alphaproteobacteria bacterium (assembly GCA_016869535.1). Classification (GTDB taxonomy): domain Bacteria; phylum Pseudomonadota; class Alphaproteobacteria; order Rhizobiales; family Methyloligellaceae; genus Methyloceanibacter. Next base: position 100,535 of record VGDX01000004.1, read on the forward strand.
GCAATCTGATCGGCCTGTCCGTGGTGAATGCCAATAATGAATCCATCGGCAAAGTGAGCGATCTCGTGACCGATGAGAACGGCAAGGTCTTGGCTGTGCTGATCCGCTCCGGCGACTTTCTCGGTATCGGCGGTAAGGATGTGGCGTTGCGTTTCGAGGACGTCAAATTCTCACGTGATGAGGATAACAACATCACGGTGATGGCGAACCTCGCCCAAGACACGCTTGCTTCGGCACCTGACTACAAGACGCTCGAGGAGCAGAAGGTCACGGTTGGCTCGAGCGGCGACCGTGAGAACAGCGGACAGTAATTCCGCCTCAAGTCACGCGTAATCGTATTTGCGTTGAGCCCGGCCCGCCTCGAAAGGTGGGTCGGGCTATTGGCTTATTGGGGTTAGGCTAGAAGGGAATCTCGTCGTCGAGTTCCTTGTTGAAGGTGCTGCCGCCTCCACTGCCGAGCGGCTTGGAACGGCCGAAATCGCCGCCGCCTGGCGCGCTGTCGCCCGCCCCATCGCGCGGTTTGCCGTCCAGCATGGTGAGTTGAGCGTTGAAACCCTGCAGCACGATTTCGGTCGTGTAACGTTCTTGCCCCGATTGGTCCTCCCATTTGCGCGTCTGGATCGACCCTTCGAGGTAGACCTTGGACCCCTTGCGCAGATACTGCTCGGCGATCTTGGCGAGTCCTTCGTTGAAGATGACGACCCGGTGCCATTCGGTGCGCTCGCGCCGCTCGCCCGTTGCCTTGTCCCGCCAGCTGTCGGACGTGGCGACCCTGAGATTGGCGATGGGACGTCCATCCTGGGTATGCCGGACTTCAGGATCGGCGCCGAGATTGCCGATGAGAATGACTTTATTGACCGACCCTGCCATGTCCTGATCTCCCCCGCGGGGCTGACTGTCCGCCCGAGGCAGCCACTCTAGCGCCGAGCGGCGCATTGCCCCCGGGCCTGGGCCTGGTTGTCCACAGGGCTCTCCCCTTGTCCACAGAACCAAGGGGTATGACCATCTGTACACGTTTTGTTCTCATAAGTCCAGCCCCTTCACTTTAGAGGGGTTTTCGGTTACGGCTCGCTGGCTTAAAGAAGACGTAGCGAAAATTTTTGCAGCGCATCCAGCATTCAGGACGTTGCCCGCCTGGAACTGGGGCATGGGGACAGGATGCAACGAACTGTCGAGCAGCGGCATATGCCGAAGCGCCGGGTCAGCCCGCGGCGTGACCCGCGTACACGAACTCTGGGTTTCAATGCCCGGCAATGGCCCTTCATCTTCGTCCTAGTCGGGAACTGGGTATTCGCCGCTGTCTTTTATGGGCTGGCCAAACTGTTGTGGGATTGGCAGCCGCAAGACTGGACGGTCGGCGACCGCATCGCTCTCGTCATCAAGGTCGCGGTGTTTGCCATCCTGCCGGCAGTTCTCGCCATTTGCATCGTCGCCGCTCAGCGTCTCGATCCATCGATGTTCGTCGGCCGCATGCCCAAGCCGAATTCGGCGGTCGACATCAACAACCGGTTCATCCTCAACACCTTCGAGCAGTTCATCCTGTTCTTCATCGGCATGGCCGCGCTGGCACTCTATTGCCCGCTCGAGGAAGCGCGCACGCTGATCATCCTCACCATGCTGTTCGTGATGGGGCGCCTGCTGTTCTGGGTCGGCTACCACTACAACCCGTATGTGCGCGCCTTCGGCTTTGGCCTGACCTTTTATCCGATGGTCGCGGTCTATCTCTGGCTGATGCTCTACATGGTGTTCGGCATCCGCGTGCAGCTCTGACAGTTAACGTCCCTTCTGCCATTCGAGAATCGCGTCGAGAGGCCACAGGAACATGATGACGTTGAGCGTCAGATTGTCCCTGATCATGGCGCCGACGAATAGCTCGAGCGCCACGGCGATAGTCACGGTAAGCCACACCGGCAGCCTTGCGGCGATGAGGAAGCCCCCGACCATGAACAGCGTGTCCATCACCGAGTTGATGACGCTGTCGCCATAATAATCGAGAGCGATGGTGCCCTCGCGGTAGCGATTGATGGCGAAATCCGTGTTCTCGAGAATTTCCCACGAAGCTTCCAACACCACCGCCAGGATAAGCCGGAGACCGAAGGACATCGGGATCCAACGCGACAGAAGCCACAGCAGCCAATAGAAGATGAAGCCGTGAATGATATGGGACGGGGAGTACCAGTCGATGAGATGCTGCGAATTCTCAGCGCTCATCACCTCGAAATGCCACAGGCTGACATAGCCGCACTTGCAGATGAGCGGTTGGCCCATCAGGTAAAGCATGATTGCCTGGGCGGCGATCAGTCCGAAGACGGCGGCGGCGATATGGGCGCGAGTGACAACCATGGGCCCGCGCATCTATCACGCAGCGCCCGCGCCGTCACGCTTCCGTCTGCGCTTTCTTAAAGAAAGAAGTCGCCCTTGGCGAGGCTGCCGACTTTGACGAAAATCTCGAAGTCGGCCTTACCGTCGCCGTTCACGTCGCCCTGGACGATCACGGTCGCGCCTTTGTCCTCGTAACGCAGTTCGCCCTTCACATCGTGGAACTTGCTCTTGCCGATGAAAGTGAACTTCTGATTGCCGGGGATTCCGGTCTTGGCGTCGATGTCCTCCAGGTCGATCCGGTCGTTCTGGCCGCGTTTGAAGTCCATGATCTTGTCGCGCTGACCGCCCGTCTTGCTCTCCTTGATGGAGTTGAAGTCGAAGCGGTTATTGCCGGTGCCACCGAACATGGTGTCGCCCCAACACAAAGGTGCCTCCATAGAGGCCGGGAGGGGGCAACAGCGCCTGGCGAATATCAGTACCACCAATCGGCCCGGCAATGGTCGGGCCCTCGGCGGCCAAGGCAGACGCCGGCGTCGCAAAAATAGCCGCCGCCAAAACGAGACCACGCGCCCCCCGCACGTTCTCCTCCCAGTGATTCCCTCCCGGCAATCTTAGATTGAAACGGGCCCAACCGCTACAAGTCCTGATCCAGGCCTTGGCGCCCACCCCTTGCCGGTCAAGTCCTTGCGGGCTAAGGCTTGCGGGAGGGGCGTCCTGCCCCGACATTGCCTGACAGAATGACCTCCAAATTCATCTCCATCCGCGGGGCCCGGGAGCACAATCTCAAGGACCTCTCGCTCGACCTGCCGCGCGAGAAGCTCGTGGTGATTACCGGGCTGTCGGGCTCGGGCAAGAGTTCGCTCGCCTTCGACACCATCTATGCCGAGGGCCAGCGCCGCTATGTCGAATCGCTGTCGGCTTACGCGCGCCAGTTCCTCGACATGATGCAGAAGCCGGACGTGGACCATATCGAGGGCCTGTCGCCGGCGATCTCCATCGAGCAGAAGACCACCTCGCGCAACCCCCGCTCAACGGTCGGCACCGTCACCGAGATCTACGACTATATGCGGCTGCTCTGGGCGCGGGTCGGCGTGCCCTATTCCCCCGCCACCGGACTGCCGATCGAGAGCCAGACCGTGAGCCAGATGGTCGACCGGGTGCTGGCGTTGCCCGAAGGCACGCGCCTTTATCTGCTCGCGCCGATCGCCCGCGGGCGCAAGGGCGAATACAAGAAGGACCTGGCGGAACTGCAGAAGAAGGGCTTCCAGCGCGTCAAGGTGGACGGCTCCTTCTACGAGATCCCCGAGGTGCCTGCCCTCGACAAGAAGATCAAGCACGACATCGATGTGGTGGTTGATCGCGTGGTGGTGCGCGCCGACATGGCCGCGCGGCTCGCCGACTCGTTGGAAACGGCGCTCGCCCTATCGGACGACGGCATCGCCGTCGCCGAGTATGCCGACAAGAAGGACGAGCGCATCATCTTCTCGGCCAAGTTCGCCTGCCCCGTGTCGGGCTTCACCATCGAGGAGATCGAGCCGCGGCTGTTCTCCTTCAACAACCCCTATGGCGCCTGCCCGGCTTGCGACGGTCTCGGCACCGAATTGTTCTTCGAGCCTGAGCTCGTGGTTCCCGACGAGGAGCTCAGCCTCGCGCGCGGCGCCATCGCCCCTTGGGCGCGCACCTCAGCCACCTCCCCCTATTACCAGCAGACGCTCGAGGCGCTGGCCAAGCACTACAAGCAGCCAATGACCAGGCCGTGGAAGTCGCTGCCCAAGAAATTCCGCGATGCGATCCTGTACGGCTCCGGCGAGGAGGACATCAAATTCACCTATGACGACAGCGTGCGGCGCTATTCCACCACCAAGCCGTTCGAAGGCGTGATCAACAATATCGAGCGGCGCTGGCGCGAGACGGAATCGAACTGGGTGGCCGAGGAACTGTCGCGCTACCAGTCCGAGCAATATTGCGAGGACTGCAAGGGCTATCGCCTGAAGCCCCAGGCGCTTGCCGTGAAGATCGCGGGACTGCATATCGGCCAGGTCACCGAGATGTCGATCCGCGAGGCTGGCGCGTGGTTCGACACCCTGCCCGCGCAGCTCACGCCGAAGCAGAACGAGATCGCCGCCCGCATCCTCAAGGAGATCCGCGAGCGGCTGAACTTCCTCAACGATGTCGGCCTCGATTATCTCACGCTGTCGCGCGCCTCAGGCTCGCTGTCGGGCGGCGAGAGCCAGCGCATCCGCCTCGCCTCGCAGATCGGCTCAGGCCTCACCGGCGTGCTCTATGTTCTCGACGAGCCGTCGATCGGTCTGCATCAGCGCGACAACGCGCGGCTCCTCACCACGCTGAAATCGCTGCGCGACATGGGCAACTCGGTGCTGGTGGTCGAGCATGACGAGGAGGCCATCCTCACCGCCGATCATGTGGTGGACATGGGCCCCGGCGCCGGCATCCACGGCGGTGAAGCGGTGGCGCAAGGCACGCCCGAACAGGTGATGGCCGCGCCTGCCAGCCTCACCGGGCAATATCTCACCGGCTTCAAGCAGATCCCTTCGCCCAAGGCGCGCCGCAAGCCCACCAAAGGCCGCCGCCTCACGGTGAAGGGCGCGCGCGCCAACAATCTCAAGGACATCACCATCGATATTCCGCTCGGCCTGTTCACATGCGTCACCGGCGTCTCCGGCGGCGGCAAATCGACCTTCCTCATCGAGACGCTCTACCGCGCCGTCGCCCGCAAGCTGAATGGCGCCCGCGAGCTCCCCGGCGAGCACGACGCGATCGAAGGCATCGAGCTGCTCGACAAGGTCATCGACATCGACCAGTCGCCGATCGGCCGCACGCCGCGCTCCAACCCCGCGACCTACACCGGCGCCTTCACCCCCATCCGCGAATGGTTCGCCGAGTTGCCCGAGGCCAAGACGCGCGGCTACAAGCCCGGGCGCTTCTCCTTCAACGTCAAGGGCGGGCGCTGCGAGGCCTGCCAGGGCGACGGCGTGATCAAGATCGAGATGCATTTCCTGCCCGACATCTACGTCACCTGCGACGTGTGTAAGGGCAAGCGCTATAACCGCGAAACCCTCGAAGTAAAGTTCAAGGACAGATCGATCGCCGACATTCTCGACATGACGGTCGAGGAGGCGGCGGAATTGTTCAAGGCGGTGCCGTCGATCCGCGACAAGCTCGAGACGCTCGCCCGCGTCGGCCTCGGCTATATCCATGTCGGCCAGCAGGCGACCACGCTGTCGGGCGGCGAGGCGCAGCGCATCAAGCTGTCTAAGGAGCTGTCGAAGCGCGCCACCGGCCGCACTTTGTATATTCTGGATGAGCCCACGACGGGTCTCCACTTCCATGATGTCGCCAAGCTGCTCGACGTGCTGCACGAGCTGGTCGACCAGGGCAACACCGTGGTGGTGATCGAGCACAATCTCGAAGTCATCAAGACCGCCGACTGGATCATCGACCTCGGCCCGGAAGGCGGCGACCAAGGCGGCCATGTCGTCGCCATCGGCACGCCCGAGGAGATCGCCGCCAACCCTGCGAGCTACACCGGCCAATATCTCAAGCAGCTCCTGAAACGCCGCCCCGCCGCGAAGCGCGCGGCGCAGGCGGCGGAGTGATTCGTACCAGGAGCATGCATGAACCCTGAGACGCTATACAAGCAACTTGGCCGTTTAATTGAGACAGCACCGGATTTCTCGGGCTTTGATCACCTGACAACGGAACATTTGATTTGGATAGGCCGAGCTCATGCTCTCGTAAAAGCGAGCGGCGATCCTGTGGCCTTGGCTGAATTTAATTTAGCTTCGAAGTCCATAGGCGAGGCCGATATAGAGCGCCGCCATCGCCGCGTGGCGGGCCAGGCCGAAGATGGAGTTGGAGATGAGCTGCTCGGGGCGCACTTTGCGCCGCATGCGCTGGGCGATCCGGCCGATGAGCCTGTCGCGGCGCCCCGTGGCGCCGATGAAGCCCGAGGCTTCGATGAGGAACCAGTGTGTGTTGTGGCCGCTTCCAGCGGCGTCGATGTCGTTCATTTGTCCATATGTGTCCTTTTCTTGTTGATGCCTGGGCCTTGCCTATCAGGCAAATTCGGCCATGCGATGGCACACGCACGCTTTGCGCGGCGTCACACGCCGAAATCTATCCCGCCCTCACCCGGTTCTCGCTACACGCTCGAACCACCCTCTCCCGCTTGCGGGAGAGGGAAGCGAGGTCCGGGAAGGACCGAGCAGGGTGAGGGGATGAAGCGGAAATCAGCGCTTTACTTATCCCCGCCCTCACCCGGTTCTCGCTACACGCTCGAACCACCCTCTCCCGCTTGCGGGAGAGGGAAGCGAGGTCCGGAAAGGACCGAGCAGGGTGAGGGGTAAGCGGGGAGAGCCCGCGTCACGCGCAGGCGTCAGAAGTGTCAGTTCCTAAACGGCGCGGGCTTAGCGGTCTTCTTTGGCCTTGAGGTATTCTTCCACTTTGCGCGCGAGCGCGCCGGTAGCCAGCACCGCTTCGCTCAGCTCCGCCTCGGAGACGCCGAGCCGCTCTTTCCAGTAAGCGACCTGATAGGATTGCTTCAGGTCGATGCGGGTCTTGTGGCCGTAATCCCGCTTCTTGGGTGGGTTCACGCTGCCCATGTCATCTCCTCCTGCCGCGCCGCTCAGGCTGTACACCCGGGCGCTCCTTCGGTGACGGTTCCACCCCTACCGGCAGGCCTTACGCAAACCCCCCGGTTTGGGCACTTGCGCCAAGCATGACTCAAGAAATCGCGTTCGCCAAGCCCCCTTCGGCCAAGTCCCATTCGGCAGGGGAAAAGCTCAACGCTCAAGTAGGCCAGAGGCCGGTAGCGTGCTTAAGACCGTTAACGGACGGCATGCTCGACCAGCGCGAGGTAAAGCGCGGCGAGGAAGCCTGCCGTGGTCGGCAGCACGATCAGCGAGCCGGCCTCCTCGATCGCCTCGGGGATCATGGCGTGCGTCACCACGGCGAGCACGGCGCCGCCGGCGACCGCCTCGGCGAACACGGTGACGATCGGGTGCGCGCCGCCGATCACGCCGTGGCCGAGCGCCGCCGCCGCCATGCCGGCCACCAGCACGATCGACCACAGGCCGAAGATCGCCGGCACCTTGAAGCCGGCCTTGCGCAGCGATGCGGCGGAGGCCGCCGCCTCCGGAATGCCGCCGATGAACATGCCGAGCATCAGCGTCAGCGACATGGTCCGCCAGCCGTGAAAGGTCGAGCCGATGACGAGGCAGCCGGGGATGGTGTCGAGCACGTTGCCGAGCACGATGGGGAGGCCCGCGCCGTGACCGCCTTCGGCCAGGATCTTGTTGGTCTCGCGCTGGGTCAGGCGTTCCATGCTGCTCGAGGCGATCATCGCCCAGTTGGCCGCGCCCGGCGTGCCGGCGCTCAGATTGGTCAGCGCCCGGTCGTGGCTCAAGCGCTCGACCGCCCGCGCCAGCACCGGATCGCTACCGACCAGGTGCTCGAAATCGTCGCGGCCGAGTTCCAGCAATTCGACCTCGCCGGCCGCGCGGACCGTCGCGGTGCGCGGGCCGCCGCTGAGCAGCGCCATCTCGCCGAACGCATCGCCCTCGCTCAAGGTGGCCAGCGGCCGGTCGCCCTCCAGGATTTCGACATGGCCGGCGGCGACGATATAGAGCGCATCGCCCGGATCGCCGGCGCTGAACAGGATCTCGCCCGGCGCGAGCCGGCGGGTGTGCACGACGGGCAGCAGCGCCTCGATCTTTTGCGGCGGGAGATGGCGCAGCAGGTCGCAGCGCGACAGGAGCTCGATCAATTCCTTGATATCGCGCGCGTGACGCTCTTGCGCGAATTCGCGAAAGCGCGTCGGCGAGCGGACGGCGGCGCCCATGTGATCGAGATAGCGGGAGAACACGCTGTAGACGGTGGCGCCGATGGCGAAGCCGCTGCCGACCAGAAGCCAGGCGGCGCCGACGCCGAAATCGAGTTGGAACAGCTCGCGGGCGCCGTTGAAGGCGAGCTCGATCGCCAGCGCGCTGATCAGACCACCCGCGGCAAAGCCGAGGATGCAACCGAGCAGCCGTTTGGAGAGCGGGACATAGAGGCCGAGTGCCACCCCGAGCATCGACGAGGACGTGGTCGCCAGCCCGAGCAGCGCCGCGAGAACAACCATTTCCATGCAATCACTACCCCCGTCGTAGGGCTTAAGGGACCTTACGTTTGCGCCTGGTACAAGACAATACAGGACCGGCTGGTAATCTGCCGCGGCGCGTCCAGCAGTCCGCGATTGACCCATGGCGGACTCTATTGTGTAACGCGCATGCACCAATCAGCCAGAGCCCCCTGAATGACCACGCCCCCGCCGCCTGATCCATCGCCGCCCAGTCCCGCGCTCTCGCATCATGCTCCCTACGAGGATCCCAAGGACTATCTGGAGGTGGCCAACGGGGCGAGCGATGCGGCGTGGTCGAGCTGGCTCGCCTTTCTCCTGCTGCTGACTTACGTGATCGTGACGCTCGCGAGCGTCAGCCACACGGCGCTCCTGCTCAACAGCCCGGTCAAGCTGCCCATCATCAATGCCGACATCCCCATCGTCGGCTTCTTCCAATACGCGCCTCTGCTTTTGCTGCTCGTCTATCTGTCGCTTCTCATTCAGCACGTCATCCTGGCGCGGAAGTACCGCAAGTTCACCGACGCCGTCGCGCCTTACGAGCTGGAGACGGGCAGCGAGCACCCGGCGCGCGAGCGGGTGCATTCCTACGTGTTCTCGCAGATCACAGCCGGGCCCAGGCCCAACCGCATCACCAAGTTCATGATGCAGCTGATCGTCTATGTGACCTTCAGCATCCTGCCGATCGTCACGCTGCTGTTTTTCCAGGTCAAGTTCCTGCCCTATCACGACGTGTCGGTCACCTATTGGCACAGGATCGCCGTGATCCTCGGCTTCGTCATGCTGATCCTGCTCACGCCGCTGATGCAGAACAAGCGCGCGGTGCGGCGGTGGAACATCAAGATGGGACCACAGGCCGAAGCCTGGGAGGCGTCGGGCACGCAGGTGATCCTGGTGCTGACCCTTCTGCCGCTCGTCCTCTTCTTCAGCTGGCTGATCACTACCGTGCCGAACGAATGGATCGACCGGCGCCTCGGCTTTGTCGCGCCGGCAAGTGTCGGCGTGGGCGCGCAGGAAGAGGCAAAGCTCCTGAACCCTATCGTGCGCCGCGTCATCTACGATAACGTGACCAACGGCGATAACCGGACGTGGTGGCGGCGCTGGCTCCTGGCCTATCGCGTGCTGATCGTCGAGGACACCGATCTCAGCACGGGGGGCGAGGCGGGCGCGGTGCTGCGCGAGCGCAATTTCCGCTTTGCCCTGCTCAACCGCTCCGATCTTCATCGCGCCGATCTGACCTGGGCCGATCTCCGCGCCACGCAAATGTGGAAGTCCCTGGCCAAAGGCAAACTCAAGGATGCCCAGCTGCAAGGCGCGTTTCTGAAAGAGGCGCAGCTCCAAGGCGCGCAGATGCAAGCGGCCAAGCTTCTGGGCGCCGATCTTTCCGGCGCGAAGCTGCAGGGCGCGGAATTGAACTACGCCAATCTGCGCGGCGCCGATCTCCGAGGCGCCAAACTGCAAGGCGCCGATCTGAGCGGCGCCAATCTTCAGGGCGCCAATTTGCGCGAAGCGCAGTTACAGGGCGCCAATTTCGCCGGCGCCAAGCTTCAGGGCGCTGACTTGACGGGAGCCGAGATCTGGCTCGTTAAATTCCCGCCCGACCTTGCCGAGCAGTCGCCTCCGCCACTCGGGCTCACCGATCTCGGCATGACGCCTCTGCCCCTGGAAGCAAGGGCGCAACTGAAGCAGGACCTCAATGCCGGCATAAGCGACCCCACCGTGCTGACGGTGGTGTTGTCACGCCTCGACGGCCTCCTGCGCGACGAGCCGCCAAACTGGGACGATGCCAACGACTGGACGGTGTTCACCGGCACGGCGAAAGCGCCCTCGCCCCGCGTTATTGCCAGCTTTCATGCGACCTTGGCCTGTAACGACAGCGAGGGCACGATCGCCAATCGCATGGCTATGCGCGCCACTGAGGTTGACAAGGAGAGTTTGCAAGACGGCTATGCCAAGGCGTTGGCCCGCGCACTGCTCGATAAATCCTGTAAAGGCGGGCAGGCTCTAACCCAAGAGGCGCGCGCCGCGCTCAAGGCCCTCATCGCCAAGCCGGAGTGACGGGAACCCGCTTCGCTTTGCCCGTGCGAAGGAATATGATCCGCCGCCGCCAAAGGAGACAGTCATGAAAAGCCTGCTCGCTCTCTTCGCTCTGGCCATTGGCCTTTCGCTCGGTCCTAACCCTGTTCTGGCGGAAGATGCACCGGCACCCGGTCTCAAAGGCACATGGACCGGCCCGTTCACGGCGCAACGCTGGAACGGGCGCGCCGATGGCGTGCTCACACTGAACGTGATCGAGCAGGAAGGATCGTCGCTCAAAGCCGAGAAATTCTGGGAGACCCCGGGCAAGCCCGGCAATGTCGGCGGCAAGGATACCGAGAAGGCCACCGAGCCGATGGTCGGCGTCGTCGATTTCGACGGCAAAAGCGTCTTTTTCGCCGAGCAGGACGACAACGGCCTCTATCGCGGCACCCTCGTTGCGCCAGACACGCTCGAGCTCATTTATCTCGAAGCCGGCTCAGCCAACGTTTACCGCGTGCGTCTCACACGGCAGAAGTAGCGACGCGTGCAGCGAAGAGGTGTGAGGAACTCATGACAACACTCGAAGAGATCGAAAAGGCCGTGGCCAAGCTCACGCCTGAGCAGCTCACCAAATTCCGCGCTTGGTTCGAGGAGTATCAGGAGCAAGCGTTCGACGAGCAGATCGAACGGGACGCCAAAGCCGGCAAGCTTGATGGGCTTGCCGAAGAGGCACTGCGTACACATCGGGAAGGCCGTAGCCACGAACTATGAGACACTTCACCAGCCCGCGCTTCTGGAGCGCGTATGAAGGGCTGCCGGAGAAAGTTCGCAAGCGTGCCAACAAGAGTTTTGCGTTACTGAAGAGCGATCCGCAACATCCCTCCCTTGAATTTCAAACCGGTCGGGCGCTATTGGTCGGTACGCGTTGGGCTAGGCTATCGTGCATTGGCAATTGAGGGGGAGGACGGATTTCATTGGTTCTGGATCGGATCGCACGCCGACTACAACGCAATGATCCGATAAGGACCCAATAAGCGCGCCATGTGATACCGCGCCCCCCTAAGGCTTCAGCACCGCTACTTCAGCACCAGTGACAGGACGTTACGGCCGGGCGGATTGCCTTCGCCGTCGGAGGCGTCCTCCTCGAACACTTCGAGATGGCCGATCTCCTGCGCCGGCACGCTGTAATTCACGGTAAAGGAGAACGGGCCATGTCCGTCGACGCCGCCGCCTTGGGTGTGGCCACTGGCGAGTTCGCTGCCGTTACGGCCGACAAGCTTCCAGTTCACCGTGCTCTCGAACGTGCGCGAGCAGCCTTTGACTTCGAACCCGCTCGCCACGCGATCGCCCACGCGCGGGCTGGTGGTGAACACGAAGGCGGCATCGTTGAGCGCGCCATCCTGATTGGCGCAATTGTCGGTTTCGGTGCCGGGCCAATCACCCAGGGCAAGGGCGGGTCCGGCAGCCATGAGCACTGCCAGCGCGAACAGCGCCGTCAGTGCGCTTTCATGCAATTTGCGTGTCATAGCTCTCTCCTAATCGTCACAAGACGTGAACTATACGCCCAGCGCCGCCGGAGAGCACACGTGATGCAGGATCGCTACGCTATGTAGGAATGTGTGTCAGGCGCGGACGGCGGTCCAGATGCCGGAGCAAACGCCCGAGGGTCCGGTGCCGTTCCATTCGCCGTAGCCTTTTGACCGGTTGAAATGTCCCGTACCTTCTGCCTTGCGCGGGCCGGCCACGCCATTCATCCGGACCTGGCCTGAGCCGGACACATGGCCAGCGATGTGGATCGGGCGCATCACGAATTTGCCGCTCGTCGAGGTGATCCGCCCACCGCTGATGGCAAGGCCGACCCTGATCTGCCCGCAATGGCCGTTGGTCGTCATCATCACCATTTGCCAGCTTCCGTCAAAGGGGGCGGCCGTAGCGGGCACGGCGGTAGAGATGGACGCCAAGGCGGCGACAAGAGCGAAGGCGCAGATGCGAGTGCCGATCATGAATATCCTCATCGTTTGCGTTGTTCATGCCCGTCGTCATGAGCGTTTCAGCGACGGGGCGACTCGTCGAAGAGTCGAAACTTTAGCGGAGAATAATCCTGGAAAAAATTGTCTTCGCGCCGCAGTCCCACTTGCTTCGAACCGTCGGCAAGAGCGCTCGCCGCGCACGATTCGCAGGCCCGTTTACCCCTCCCCGGACGCGATTCGGGGTTAGGCCCGGGGAGCCTCGTGGACGCTTTTCCCTCATTTATGACAGCCGGAGCCGTGGTTATGCCGGTTTTTCAGGGGAAAAAGCCCCCCTCCGACCCCCAAAAATGGCCAGGGTCGATGGCTTCTTTGCAGACAAAGACTTAAGAATCGCCCATTCATCGGGGCATAGAGGTTTCGGGTTGCCCTCGAAGCAGCGGTAGCGCGTCAGTTTCGGGAAAAATAACGGGAGCAAGCACATGATATCGAAAACCGAGCTCATCCAGAAAATCGCCGACGAGACTTCAATGGCGAAGAAGGATGTGAAGGCCGTCCTCGAGAAGCTGATGGACGTGGGGCACAAGGAGCTGAAGAAGATCGGCGTGTTCCAGTTGCCGGGCTTCGCCAAGTTCACCGTGGTCAAGAAGCCGGCCACGCCCGAGCGCAAGGGCATCAACCCCTTCACCAAGGAACCGACCGTGTTCAAGGCGAAGCCGGCGCGCAAGGTGCTCAAGGTTCGTCCGGTGAAGGCGGCCAAAGACGCCGTGTGACGCAGGCCGATGGCTAGCGACGCAGCCGATAAAGCGGCGCTCGCGGAAATCGAACGGCGCATCCAGATCGTCGAGGACAATCTGCGTCAGCTGCAGGAGCAGGCCGCGGCCTATTCCGGCGCGGCCGACGAGGAACGCAATGCCGCGCGCATCGCCGATCAGGAGGCGAAGCTCGAGGCGTTGCTCGCCGAACGCGCCGCGCTGCTGGCCAAAGGCTAAATAAAAACCTCACCCTGAGGAGCGACCCCGGACTTCGTCCGGGGGAGCGTCCCGAAGGGTGAGTCTCATGCGAGGTGGGTGGCTTCATGCTTCGAGACACGCCCTGCGGGCGCTCCTCAGCATGAGGATTTTTATTTCCCCGCAAGCAGAAAGAGCACGTCGCGGCCGAGACCGCTCACCACGAGCGCCGGGACGAGCAGGCTTGCCACGCTGCCCATCGTCGCGAACGGGTCGATGCCGGCGACGACAATGCAGACCAGAATGAACAGGACGATGTAGGCGATAGCCAGAAGCAGACTGGCCGCGTAGACACTCCATCCAAGCCAATAAGCCATCAGAAGATCATGCCGGTCCCGGAACCTTTATCGCTTCACCGGGGCATAGAAGGTGCTTTCGATCTCGACGATGTCGTCGTCGAACAGGCGCTTCACCTCGATCATGGTGCGCGGCGGATAAGGCGGTCCGCCCCAAAATTCGGCTTGCGCCTTCTCGACCATGGGGCCGTAACGCGCCAGGTCGCTGAGATAGACTGTGAGCCGCACGCAATCCTGAAGGCTCGCGCCCTCCGAGGCGGCAATCTGTTTGATGTTCTGGAAGGCTTGGCGGATGCGCGCTTCCGGATCTTCCACCAGTTTGTGGGTAACCGGATCGACTCCCTGCAGTCCGGCCACGAAGATGAAGTCACCGGCCCTGACGCCGAGGCTCCAGGTGCCTTTCGACTGAATCGCACCGAGGGACTCGAGTGTCCTGACGCCGTTCGGCGACTGCGCGTGCGCGGCGCCGAAACAGGATGCGAAGGCAAGAAGGCTCAGGAGACCGAAGCGAAGCATTGTCTCCTGGGTCCGGGCGCTGATTGGCGTCTAGTGGGCGTTCGGCGAAATGGAGACGGAGCCCGCCTTCTGGCAATCGCCATAGGCTGGCGCGCCTTCATAAGTGAGGCAGGTGGTGTCGCTCGGGCCGAGGGTCATCGGCATCTGCAACTGCCCGATGGGAACAGCGCAACCTGCCAATGCAATCGGCAGCAACAGGATGGGAAACGGCTTCACGGCCCATACTCCCTCTAAGGCAGGCTTGCCCCTAGAGATATGGTGCCTATTGCAAGTTACAAGTCCCCTCTCCCGGGTCGGGAGAGGGGAAATCGGGATTTGGCTAATCGTTTCTAAGCGGTGATCTGCTTGAACACCTTGACGATGAGCAGCAGGATGACCGCGCCGATAAAGGCGAGGATAATTGCCCCAATCAGGCCACCTCCGACCATCAGCGACAGGCCGAGCGCCGGGAATAGAAAGCCCGCGAGCAACGCCCCCAAAATGCCGATGACGATATCGCCGACCAGGCCGAAACCCGTGCCCTGTACCACGAGGCCGGCGAGCCAGCCCGCGATGCCTCCGACGACCAATGCAATGAGTAGCGCTTCCAGCATCATTCCCCCCTTAGGCTCGTTGCGTTTCCCTCCTATACATGGATTGCCGGGGGTTTCGCTGCGGGACGGCTCGTTTATCCCCCGGTTTCCGTACAAAAACACCCAATCCCGGTGTAAATCCGCTATTCCGAAGCACTGGACTTTGGGGGCTTCAGGGGGCTAAATCGAGCCTGTGCAACGTTTATGCGGGAGGGTCTAGCGTGAAAACGATCCTAGCGGGGCTATTCGTGGCTGCCGCTTTTCTCTTTGTGAATCAGCCTGCTAAGGCCGATTGGCTGTGCAGTGCCAACCAGTGCACCTGGGTGACTTACGACGTCGTCGAGCCGGATTATGCCGTGGCCTGGGGGCCGCCGGTCCGGCCGAGCTGCTTCTGGAAGCAAGGCGTCTTCGGCCGCTGGAAGCTGGTCTGCCCGTAAACTTCACGGCCGACTTTCATCTGTATTGCATTGCGCACGGTCCAGGCCGTGCGCAATTTTTTATGCCATACGACTGAAGAGAACTTTCAGAAAAGCCTTGGCGCTGAGGTAGATGCCAGGAGCTTCGCTCTCACGTGGTCCTGCGATGCAGATCGTCATATCCGCCGAAGCAGGCTTGAACCACGCAAGCGCTTTCTCAACACGATCCCCCGCATCGAGATTTATTACGATATGTGGCTTCCCCAGACTTGATGCTGCACCAATCGCTGCTTCAGTCCCTTGCGACACGCTCAGGCCAGCATGATCGACCAGGACCAAGAGTAGATCGCTGTCGCGTATGTTCCATTCGGTGCGTTGCAGAGGATCGGCAGCAGGAGTTTCCCGCAGGTTTTCATAACGGACAAGCACCCCCGGCGATTGGAGCTGATCCTCTGCCCAGAATCCTTTCGGGCACCAGCCTCTATAGCGAATGCCCATCTCGATGGCGGCATCGAGTGCGGCGCGATCGACGCCAGTCTGTCCGCCCGACACGATGGTCATCATCAAGCTAGGCTGCCGCCAGTTCCTGATCCTTGGCGACGGCTCTCTGCAGTGCCGGTCGTTTCTCGAGCCGCCCGACATAAGCCACGAATTCAGACCGTTTCGGAATCAGATCGAACATCATGCCCCAACGCAAATTCGAGCCGATGATCACATCGGCGGCGGTGAATTGCTCGCCCAAAAGATAGGGACCGGGCTCGACGGCTTTGGCTACAACATCCATCACTCTATCGAAATCACCGTAACCGAGCATGCCGCGCCGTGGTTCTTCCTTGCGCGGGAAGGCGTGATCGGTGATGGCCGGCTCGATGCAGCTTGGACCAAAGAACAGCCACTTCAGATAAACACCGCGCCGCGGATCGTCGATCGGCACGTTTAGTCCTGCCTGCGGAAAGGCATCGGCGAGATAAGTGCAAATAGCCGCCGCCTCCGTCACCACCACATCTCCATGCTTGAGGGCCGGCACTTTGCTCATCGGATTGATGGCTCGGTAGCCTGGTTCGTACTGCTCGCCGTTCATCAGGTTCAGCAGATGTGCCGCATCGGCGTCGGCAGCACGAATACACTGCCAGGTCCCACCTCATGCGTCGTGCCATCTTCCAGATAAAGCTTGCCAGTGCCGGCAACGATATATTGCGTCTCCTCGGTGGCGTCAGTGTGCCAGCCGAGCCGCTTGCCTGGCTCCACCTCGTAGACAATGGTCGAGGACGCGGTGGTTCCGCTGCCACCATAAACGGCGAACGCACCGGCCCAGTGGACGGCCGGATCGGTTTCTCCCCAAACTTCGGTGCGCTTGAGTTTGTTTGACTCCACGACCGAGACTTTACCTAACGATGCCCAATCCATATCGTTACTCCCTTCTCTTAGACCACGTTCTATGGCCAGGTCTTACCACAGGTTGCTTCTGTGCGCGGCATGTTAGGCGCTCATCAGCGACATGAGGTGTTCATGGTAGGAAAGTCAGGAAAATCCGCGAAGCGTTGGTCGAAAGATGTCACCGAGCATTCCACTGCCCTGCGCCTGGAGAAAGGCGTGTTCAACTTCAAGGATCCAAAGCAGATCGCGGCTTCGCTCAAGCGCTCGGCGGAAACCAGCACCACACGAAAATCCGATCCCTATCGCTCAGCGATGTCGATGCTGACGTTCTATATTAACCGCGCCGGCAAGAACCTGTCCGATGACGACCGCTTACGGCTTGAGCAGGCCAAGGTCGAGCTGCGCAAAGTCTTTGGGCGAGCACCAGCAATGTAGCCGGAAAAATGGCAAACCCCACCGTCGGCGGTCACGCCGCGATGAAAGGTAGGGCCGCGGGGCCGGTGCCCCGCGGGCCAACGATCGTTGCCGCCGCTCAGGCCTTGGCGTGAGCGCGGTTTTCCCCGGTCAAGAGACCGGCAACCTTCTCCGACACATAGCCGAACACGGCGCCGATGATCATCGACAGGATGATGACGACTTCAGGGTTCTGCATTGAGGCCGACGTCAGTTGATCCGCGCCGCCCTTCAACAGCACATAGGCCGCGACAGAAGCGAAACCATAGACCTGGGCTGGAATGTTGGAAAAAACCGGGATGTTGGCGAGCAGCACCATTGCCGCCACGCCGACGCCGACGCAGATCGCGGGCCAAACCGCCGGGCCGAGATCGATGCCCGTTTGGGTTGCCACCCATAGGGTGATACCGGCGATGATGGCGCCCGCGGCGTTGTTCAGGATGGCCGTTTGCAGACCTGTCTCCTTGCCCCCGCAATGGAAGAAACACCCCCAAGCGATGAAGGCAGCCCAAATGGCTAGTGCTCCGCCGAGCGGGCCGAGGAAGAGCCATGTGGCAATCGCGCCGAGTACGCCAACACTGATAGCAAGTGCTGTGTTAGAAGACATCTCACCCCCCCTTATTGCGAGAGCGGGCGGATGCGCCGTTAGTGCCGGCGGTCCACCGGCTCGATGAGCAGAAGCCTATTTTTTCGCGAAAACGATTCGGCTTCCGATGTGAGAGAATAGTGGAAAATGCCTAAAACCTGAACAGAGATTCAGGGTTTTGCCCATTCTCTAGACAGCTATTCTTCCCTATCGCGCCGGTTCATAGTTTCGGCTACCGGCTTGAAACGCTTGTTCATTGTGGGCCTAGTAACGCGCATGACCGAGAAGATTCATGTGATCGGCGGGGGTCTCGCGGGCAGCGAGGCGGCGTGGCAGATCGCCCAGGCCGGCGTGCCGGTCCTGCTGCATGAAATGCGCCCGAAGCGCCAGACCGAAGTCCATCAGACGAGGGCCTTGGCCGAGCTCGTCTGCTCAAACTCCTTCCGCTCAGACGATAGTGAGACCAATGCGGTCGGCCTGCTGCATGAGGAAATGCGCCGAGCCGGATCGCTGATCATGCAGGCCGCCGATTTGCATAGCTTACCGGCAGGGGGTGCGCTCGCCGTCGATCGCGACAAATTTGCCGACGAGGTAACGCAGCAGATCGAGAGCCATCCCCTGATCATGATCATACGCGACGAGGTGAGCGGCCTGCCGCCACCTCATTGGGACAATGTTATCGTGGCGACCGGTCCCCTCACCTCGCCGGATCTCGCCCACGCGATTCAATACGTCACCGGCGAAACCGAGCTTGCCTTTTTCGATGCCATTGCGCCCATTGTCTATCTGGACTCGCTTAACATGGATGTCTGCTGGTGCCAGTCCCGCT
This sequence comes from Alphaproteobacteria bacterium, assembly GCA_016869535.1. Taxonomy (GTDB): domain Bacteria; phylum Pseudomonadota; class Alphaproteobacteria; order Rhizobiales; family Methyloligellaceae; genus Methyloceanibacter. The sequence goes on from VGDX01000004.1 coordinate 119,037, forward strand.
ACGACAGAGAGAGCTTAGACGGCGACGGGGCCGATTACATCAATTGCCCGCTCGACAAGCAGCAATACGAGACCTTCATCGACACCCTGCTTGTCGCGGAAAAGTCCGCTTTCAAGGATTTCGAAACGAACACGCCCTATTTCGAGGGATGCCTGCCCATCGAGGTCATGGCCGAGCGCGGACGCGATACGCTTCGCTATGGACCGATGAAGCCCGTCGGCCTCACCAACGCGCATAAGCCTCAGGAAAAACCCTATGCCGTCGTGCAACTCCGCCAAGACAACGCGCTCGGCACGTTATGGAACATGGTCGGCTTCCAGACCAAGCTCAAACATAGCGAGCAGGTGCGTGTCTTCCGCACCATCCCAGGACTTGAGGAGGCCGATTTCGCGCGGCTTGGCGGCCTGCACCGCAACACCTTCCTGAACAGCCCGAAGCTACTCGACGCGCATCTTCGTCTCAAAGCCGATCCGCGATTGCGTTTCGCCGGCCAGATCACAGGCGTTGAGGGATATGTGGAATCGGCAGCAATCGGTCTCATCGCCGGCGGCTTCGCTGCCGCTGAGCGGCTTGGGCTGGCGTTGTCACCGCCACCACGCACCACCGCACTGGGCGCTCTGCTGCATCATATTACCGGCGGACACATGGCCGCGACCGACGAAGGGGCAGCGCGCAGTTTCCAGCCAATGAACATTAATTTCGGTCTTTTTCCCCCGATTGCCACATCTTCCATGCCGCACAGCAAAGGTGCGCGGAATAGCAAGGCCTTCCAGAAGAAACGCGCGCTATCGGCACGCGCGCTTGCCGACCTCGACCGTTGGCTCTCAGGTTCGGTGTCGATGGCGGCCGAATAGCTCCTATTCCCATCGCGCCAGACGCCACAGGCGATAGAGCGGATTGATGTCGGCAATATCACGCAACGGATTTTGCCCCCTCTTGGCGAGCCTGCTTAGATAGGGCTCGACCAGACCAAGAGGCCGGAAAGCCGCGCGGGTTTTCGCGTCCTGTCCTGCAAGAAGTCGCCTGGTTTCATCCAAGGCTTCTTGCGCTTTCCCGCGCAGTTCTGCGAGCGCTGGTCCAAGACCCTCGTCCGCCACGCCGGCAAGGATACGCTCAGGCGACGTGCCGTGACGGTGAAGCATATCGGCAGGAAGGTATACACGCCCCTTGGCGGCATGGACTGGCAATGCACGCATCAATCCGGTGAGACCGAATGCCCGGCCCGCCGCCTCGCAGAGAGGCGCATCACTTCGCCCACTCATGATCACCGACGTCAAGGCGAAAAGGTTTCCGGCGGTGTTGCGGAGATAGGTAATGAATGCCGGCCAATCCGGCATGATTTTTTCCGTGACATCGAAACGGCGCGCCTCGAACAACGCCTCGATCCGTGAAGGCGAGAGCGCATGGCGGCGCAGCGTTTCATTGAATGCATCAGCAACAGGATGCCCACTGGCTACTTCTGCGATCGCTTCGCGCCACCATTGCAGGCGTATGGCGCCGAGATCAGGTTCGCTCACCTGCTCGGCGATGCGGGCCAACTCGACATTGAAAGCATAGAGGGCGTAGAGATCGTCGCGCACGGTTGATGGCGCGAACAGAACGGCGAGGCTACGGTCTGGATCGCCTTCGCGGGCGATGCGCCGGACGGCATTACCTCGCTCGGCCACATCCAAAAGCCTGACCCTTCCGCTTTAAGCGCGTGCCGCGGCAGTTCCCCTCTCCTTGGATGACGCCGGCGCCGCGCTGAACGCATCGCGCCTCATGCCAAGGATCAACTGAAGCGGCGAGGCCACGAAGATCGATGAATAACAGGTGAGAACGATGCCAAAGACCATGGCGAGCGCAAAACCATAAATCGCCTCGCCACCGAAGAACAGGAAGGGCAATAGGGCGAGGAAGGTCGTTACATGAGTCAACACCGTGCGCGAGAGCGTTTCATTGATGGACAGATCGAGCAGCTCGACCATTGGCATGCGCTTATATTTTCGCAAATTCTCCCGAACCCGGTCGAAGATCACAACTTTGTCGTTCAGTGAGTAACCGATGATGGTGAGGATGGCGGCGATGCTCGACACATTGAACTCGAGCTGAAGAATGGAATAGAGGCCAATGGTGGCAGTGACGTCGTGAACTAGCGATGCGACCGCCGCTACCCCAAACTGCCATTCGAAGCGGAACCACACGTAGATCAGAATACCGATCATGGCCACGACTACGGCAAGCGTGCCGCTGGCGATCAATTCGCCGGAAATAGTCGGTCCGACAATTTCCACACGGCGATACTCCACGTCCTCGCCGAGTGCTTCCTTCACCTTGGCGATCGATTGCTGCTGCTCTTGCTCGGTCGGCTGGGAGGCGATGCGGATAAGCACCGCGTTCGGCGCACCGAATTCCTGGATCTGCACTTCGCCGAGACCGAGATTGCTGACCTTGCTGCGGATTCCACCGAGATCGGCCGGACTTTGCTTGGTCTGAATCTCGATTAGAGTTCCCCCTTGGAAGTCGATGCCCATGTTGAGACCGATGGTCCAGACGAGCAGAAGCGGTCCAACGGTGAGCAGGGCGGACACAATCCAGGTGATCGTCCGAAAACCGACGAAATCGATTTTCGTGTCCGGAGGAACAAACTGGATGCCGCGAAACATTGTGCTTTTCCTAGATTGGGATTTCTTGAGGTCGCTTCCAGCGCAGCCAATAGGCGACCATCAGCCGCGTTACGGTCACGGCTGTGAACAGGGAAGCCAGGATGCCGATGGTAAGTGTAGTGGCAAATCCGCGCACGGGCCCTGATCCCATCCAGAACAGGACGAGCACTCCAATCAGCGTCGTGACGTTGGAATCGATAATGGTGGTGAGTGCTCGCTTATAACCCGCCTCGACCGCCGCGAAGGGCGACTTGCCAGTCCTGATCTCCTCGCGAATGCGTTCATTGATCAGCACGTTGGCATCGACCGCCATACCTATGACGAGCACGATGCCGGCAATGCCGGGAAGGGTGAGCGTCGCGCCCATGAGCGAAAGCACGGCAAAAATGATTGCGACATTGATGAGCATGGCGATGTTGGCGAAGAGGCCGAACAGTCCATAAGCCACGAACATGAAGATCACCACCAGCGCCATGCCCCAATAGGCTGCCATCTTGCCGGACTCGATCGAATCGGCGCCAAGGCTCGCGCCGACGGTACGTTCCTCGATTACACTGAGCTTGGCCGGGAGCGCACCGGAGCGTAGGAGCACGGAGAGATCATTTGCCTCCTGCACGGAAAACTTCCCGCTGATCTGGCCGGTGCCGCCGAGGATCGGCTCGCGAATGACCGGTGCAGATATGACCTTGTTATCGAGGACGATGGCGAAGGGGAGCCCGACATTCTCTTGCGTCACCTTGGCGAAGCGCTTGGCGCCGGCGGCATCAAAGCGGAAGGTCACAACCGGTTCGCCGGTCTGCCCATCGAAGCCCGGCTGGGCATCGTCCAGATTTTGCCCGCTCACCAGCACCTGGTCCTTGAGGACATAGGGAAGGGGTGGGTCGTCGGTGGAGTAGACCAGTTCGTCACCTGGAGGCACTTGTTTGGTTTCCGCGACTTGCAAAGCGTCGGCCGCCGGATCGACCAGCTTGAATTCAAGTTTGCCGGTCTCGCCAATCAGATTCTTCAAGCGCTCGACGTCCGACACGCCAGGCACCTGGACCAGCACGCGGTCGCGGCCCTCGCGCTGAATGCTGGGCTCGGTGGTACCCATGGCATCGACGCGCCGCCTGATGGTCTCGATCGACGCCTGGATGGCGGAGGTCATGCGATGCGTAAGTCCCGGATCGGTGATCGTGAGCCTGATGCTGTCGGCGCCTTGGCGTTCAACCTCGATGTCGTTCCCGGCGAAACCGCCGAACACGTCGGCGCCGACGGGGACCGCGAGCTTTTTCAGCTCTTCGAACGCCTTGTCCATGTCGCCAGGCTCGCGGATCTTCACGGACACGCTGCGCGTGGCGGTATTCTGTGCGAGATCGGTATAGCCGATGCGCCCCCGGCGCAGCGTCTCACGCACATCGCCGCGAATTGTATTCAGCCAACCCTCGACCAAATCCTTCTCGTCGAGCTGATAGAGGAGATGCGCGCCGCCTTGCAGATCGAGGCCGAGATTGACCTGCTTGTGAGGCAGCCATGTTGGGACCCCTTGCAGAGCCGAAGAGGGGAAGAGATTGGGAAGTGCATAGAGGAGGCCCAACGTGACGACGGTGGCCACCAAAATGAGCTTCCATCTTTGGAAATGCAGCATGCCGCTTCAGGACTCCGCGTCGGCTAACGGGCCGGGAAAATAGACGGTAATGGCCTCATCAGGAAGCCGCCTTGGAGGCCGGGGCCCCCTCCCCCTTGCCGCGCACTTCAGAGATGGTCGAACGCAGCACCTTGATCCTCACATTGTCGGCAATTTCGACCTGCAGCTCATGGTCATCGACCTTGGTCACTTTGCCAACGATACCCCCGGCGGTCACCACGGTATCGCCCTTGCGGATCGCCGCCACCATGTCCCGGTGATCCTTCAGCCGTTTCTGCTGCGGGCGTATCATCAGGAAATACATGATGCCGATGATGAGAATGGTGGGGACAAGCAGGCTGCTGAACATGTCAACGGCGCCTGGGGCGGCTTGAGCGTAGGCGAAACCGTTCATTGCTCCTGTCCTTTGCTTGGCTTAAGGATGGCCACCTTCGGTCCATGCGGCCCTGCATCGTCAGGCGACAAGGCAAATATGCGCGAAGGCGCCGCGACTATAGCCGCCCCCGTGGCCTTTGCAACCGGCCCAACATGAACTTTTACGAGCCAATTTCAGGCCTTATCGAGCGAATTGCCCGCGCCCTCGAGCGCCTCGGCCCGCAACCTATCGATGCTCCGGATTTCGGGGCGGGGGATGCCTTTGTGTGGCAGGCCGACAGCGAGGCTTTTCTTCCCGTGCGCGATATCAACCGCCTGCCACTTGACCTGCTCAAAGGCATCGACCGGCAGCGCGACACTTTGCTGCACAATACGAAGCGTTTCGCGCGCGGTTTGCCGGCCAATAACGCGCTGCTATGGGGCGCGCGCGGCATGGGCAAGAGTTCCTTGGTCAAGGCCGTGCATGGCGAGGTGAGCGGCCTGAAGCTGGTCGAGATCCACCGCGGAGGATATTTCCTCTCTGCCGCGCCTCCTGGCGCATCTCCGTGACGCGTCCAAGCATCGTTTCATCCTGTTCTGCGACGACCTTTCCTTCGAAGCGCGCGACACCTCTTACAAGTCGCTAAAGGCCGTGCTCGAAGGTGGCATCGAAGGACGCCCGTCCCACGTTCTGTTCTATGCGACATCGAACCGCCGGCATTTGATGCCGCGCGAGATGGTGGAGAACGAGCGCTCGACCGCCATCAATCCATCGGAGGCAGTCGAGGAAAAGCTCTCACTGTCTGACCGTTTCGGCCTATGGATCGGTTTCCACAATTGCAGCCAGGACGAGTATCTCGCCATGGTGCGCAGTTACGCGAAGCATTACCACCTCGATGCCTCGGAGGATCAGCTTGGCCGAGAGGCACTCGAATGGGCGCGCGGCCGCGGCAGCCGCTCTGGCCGCGTCGCGTGGCAATATATTCAGGATCTCGCGGGACGCCTCGGCAAGACGCTCTAGCTAAATGCAGCTAGTCGCCCGAGGCTGTGGCTTCGCCCATATATTTGGTCGGATCGACGGGGCGCGAGCCTTTACGCAACTCGAAATGCACTTGCGGCTGGCTGACCGAGCCGGTGGCGCCAGCCTTGGCGATCACCTGACCGCGGCGCACCTTGTCGCCACGCTTGACCAGTAGCGTATCGTTATGCGCATAGGCCGAGACCCAGTTGTTGGCATGGCGCACCAGCACGAGATTGCCGTAACCTTTCAATTCGCTGCCGGAATAGGCGACCACGCCGTTCTCCGCCGCCATGACCGAAGTCCCCTGCGGTACTGAGACATTGATGCCGTCATTGTGGCTGCCGTCGGGTCTTGTGCCGAACGGCGAGATGACGCGGCCCTTCACCGGCCAGCGGAAGCTGTTGCCGGACATCGGATCTGGCGACGGCAATTGATCGACGCGGGCGAGTTGGCTCGGCTCTGAGGTTGCCGGCGATGCCGCACCCGGCGCCTGAATGGTGGTGGTCTTGACTGAGCGTACCGAAGGCTGGTCTCCGGCTTGCGCTGTGCTGCCAGCCATCGGGATCACGAGCACCTGCCCGACCTGAAGCTGGTGCGGCCGGATATTGTTGCGGTCGGTGATCGCTTTGGGGCTGACACCGAGCTTCGCGGAAATGGAATTGAGCGTGTCGCCCGTCTCGACCTTGTAGGTGTTCTCGCCCGGCACGGCGGTGATGACCTGCGGTTTCGCCGCTTGGGTCGCCGGCTGCGCCGCGGCTTTTGCGCTCGTGGGTATGAACAATTGCTGCCCAGGATTAAGACGGGCATCAGGCAGATCATTGGCACTGATAATGGCGTCGATCGGCACGGCGTAACGCTGCGACAGACTGGCCAGGGTATCGCCCTGGGCTACGGTGACGCGGAAGCCCGCCCCTTGTGGCATCGCCGCGCGCGCCACTGGCGGCTCGGGCAGCGGCGCTTTCGTCTCACCATAGGTCTGCGGCCGGGGTGGTGTGGCTTGCGCCGGTGTGTAGGCAGCCGGCGTGACGCGCGGTGCGGAGGCCGGCGGCGGCAACGTGTTGCGCGCAACCTGCACCCCCGGCGCCTGTGGCTTCGCGCCGTAATAGTGATAGCGGTCTGAGCTGGAGCTATAGACCGTTTCGGACGGCACCGGCACCGATGCGGTGGTGGTCAGATCGGCATTGGTGGCATTGCTACCGGTCAGACCGAAGGCCGGCATGTCGAAACGCGACGAATTCGAGCAGCCCGAAGCGGCGAAGGCGAAGCCCGCCACCGCCAGAACCCCCAAAGCGCCTCGGCCATACTTCAAACGCGCGGCCTGCCGCATACTCGTACGCCCCTCGAAACTCGAAAGGCGAGTAAAGCGCGTCAGGAGTTAACAAGGCCTTAGCACCCGAAATCCGACGAAATTCGCGATCCACTACCCTAGTCACGCTTCACCCTTCCGTGCACCAGCGGCACGAAGCGCACCGGCAGGAGCGGCGTCTCGACCAGCCCCTCCTCCGTCTTGTCGATCTGCACGAGCTGCTGAGCATCGCGGGAGGAACCGAGGGGGATGATCATGCGGCCGCCGACTTTGAGTTGGTCGATCAGGGCCTGCGGCGCCTCGGGCGCGGCTGCGGTAACGATGATGCGATCGAAGGGCGCTTGCGGCGGCCAGCCGAGCCAGCCGTCGCCGATGACGGTGGTGACGTTGGTAATACCAAGGCTGGCGAAGCGCCGCTCGGCCGCCTTCTGCAACTCGCGCCAGCGCTCGACCGTATAGACTCGGCGGCAAAGATGCGACAGCACCGCCGCCTGGTAACCGGAACCCGTACCGATCTCCAAGACCTTGTGGCGGTCGTCGAGTTCGAGCTTCTCGGTCATCAGCGCCACGACGTAAGGCTGCGAGATGGTCTGCCCGCATTCGATCGGCAGCGCGATGTCCTGGTAGGCATGCTCGGCGAAGCTCTCGTCCACGAACAGGTCACGCGGCACGCGCTCGATAGCTCGCAGCACCTTGGTGTCGCGGATGCCGCGGCGCCTAAGCTGCATGATGAGACCGATCTGGTCTTGCGCGGAGGCCATAACCGCTACTATCCGCCGATTCTCGGCACCTGTGTTAGGCGCTCGTCACTTTTTACTTCGGCATCTCGATCTTGGTGAGGCCGCCCATAGAGGGGACGAGCGCGGCCGGGATGCGGATCGAGCCGTCCGCCTCCTGGTAGTTTTCGAGCACCGCGATCAGCGCGCGGCCGACCGCCACGCCCGAGCCGTTCAGCGTATGCACGAGCCGCGGCTGCTTGGCGCCTTTCGGCCGGGAGCGCGCGTCCATGCGCCTCGCCTGGAAGTCGCCGCAATTGGAGCAGGACGAGATCTCGCGATACTCTCCCTGCCCCGGCAGCCACACTTCAATATCGTAGGTCTTCTGCGCGGCGAAACCCATGTCGCCGGTCGCGAGCGTCACCACGCGATAGGGAATCTCGAGTCTTTTCAGCACCTCCTCGGCGGCGGCGGTCATGCGCTCATGCTCCTTGGCCGACTGCTCCGGCGTGGTGATGGAGACAAGCTCGACCTTGGAGAATTGATGCTGGCGGATCATGCCGCGCGTGTCTTTTCCCGCCGCGCCGGCTTCGGCGCGGAAGCACGGCGTCCACGCGGTGACACGGATGGGAAGCTCGGCCTCATCCGTGATCTCTTCGCGCACGAGATTGGTCAGCGGCACCTCGGCGGTCGGAATGAGCCAGAGGTCATTGGCGGGAAATTGGTCCTCGGCAAATTTCGGCAACTGAGCCGTACCGAACATGGCGTCATCGCGCACCAGCAGCGGCGGATTGATCTCGGTGTAGCCGTGCTCGGTGGTGTGAAGGTCGAGCATGAACTGGGCGAGCGCACGTTCGAGCCGCGCCAGCGCGCCTTTCAGCACCACGAAGCGCGCCCCTGACAGTTTCGCGGCCGTCTCGAAATCCATCAGGCCGAGTGCTTCGCCAAGCTCGAAATGCTGCTTCGGTTCGAAGGAGAAGTCCGGCTTGGTGCCGACCTCGCGCAGGATTTCATTGGAGTCCGCATCGGGACCGACCGGCACGTCTGACGCGGGAATGTTGGGAATGGCTGCGAGCAGGTCACGGAACGCTGTCTCGTTCTCGCGCTCTCTGTCCTCGCCCTCCTGAATGGCGGTCTTGAGCTGCGCCACCTCTTCTTTGAGGCTATCGGCCCACTCTTCGTTGCCGCCCGCCTTGGCCTGGCCGATCTCCTTGGAGACGGCGTTGCGGCGCGCTTGCAGCTCCTGCAATTTCTGAATTGTTTCGCGGCGTTGCGCGTCCAGCTTCAGGATTTCGTCTAGGGTGCCGTCGGGATCATCGAAGCCGCGATCGGTCAGGCCTTTGACGAAGGCCTCCCTGTTCTCGCGTATCCATTTGATGTCGAGCAACGGTCTGATCCTGCCGGTTGGTGCGATTCTTCCCTTCGTATAGGGCCCTACCCCTTAATTGTCATTCTCAGGTAAAGAGACATGCAACATCGTCACCGCGATGCGGGTTGGCGCATCCGGGGTTTGCTCTTCGCCCTTCGGATAAACGAAGGGGGACGGCGCGCCGAAAGACGCGGTCCGTAATTTGGTTCGTGCCTTTCGGCACGCGAACGCCTTCCGGCGCGCCACATGCGCTCAAGCAGCGAAGCGGTAGCGCATGCTATTTGCGGCGTTCTCACTACGGCACCGGGCCCTGCTTCGGCCGAGGGTCGGATCGAAACCGCCGCACGACGTTCAGCTAGCTCCTAGCAGGACCTCGTATTGGGTCCGGAGGGAGCCCCGATGCCGCCCGAGCGCCCGGTCTGCGAAACCGGACCCGCAGGCGCCGCACCTCGTCCCGCCTCAAGATCGCCTCGAGAAACGCCCTTCAACTGGACGGGGCACGCGCATTGTAAGCGAGGTTTGGGGGGCGGGGATAAGGAGCACCGCTAACCGCGTTAGGCCGGTTTGCCGGCGGGCTTGGCCGCGGAATTGGCGGCCTGCGATGCGACGTGCCTCTTCTCGGCAAGTCGCACCGCATAAATCGACAGCTCGTAGAGCAGCAGCGTGGGCACGGCGAGCGCGATCTGGCTGACCGGGTCGGGCGGCGTCAGGATGGCGGCGGCGAGGAACACGCCGAGAATGGCGTGGCGGCGGTATTTCTTCAGGCCCTCGGAGGTGACCAGCCCGGCGCGGCCGAGCAGGGTCAGCAGCACCGGCAGCTGGAAGCAGATGCCGAAGCCGATGATCAGGGTCATGATCAGCGACAGATATTCGCTGACTTTCGCCGTGAGGTGAATCTGCACCTGACTGTCGCCGGTCTGCTGCATCGACAGGAAGAAGGTCATGGCGAGTGGCATGGCCGCGAAATAAACCAGCGCCGCGCCGAGCAGAAACAGGATCGGCGTGGCGATCAGGAACGGCAGGAAAGCCTGGCGTTCGCTGCGATAGAGTCCCGGCGCCACGAACATGTAGATTTGCGCAGCGATCACCGGAAAGGCGATGAAGAGGGCGCCGAACAACGCCAGCTTCACCTGCGTGAAGAAGAATTCCTGCGGCGCGGTGTAGATCAGCTCGATCGGCGCGTCCGTGCCGACCGCCCAGCTATAAGGCCAGAGCAGCAGATTGTAGATCGGCTTGGCGAACCAGAAGCAGACGATGAAGGCGAAGAACACCGCGATCAGCGCCCACATCAGACGGCGCCTGAGCTCGATCAGGTGCTCCATCAGCGGCGCCTTGGTCGCCTCGATGTCGGACTCATCGCTCATGATTTGGCCTTGCGGCGCTTGGCGGCGGGTTTCTTTTTCGCCGTAGCTTTGGCCGGGGCGCGCTTGGGTGGCGGCGCCGCGACCGGCGCTGCCACCATGGACGGCGGCCCCATGGCGGCAGGCGGACTTGCGCCCTCCTTCTTCGGCAGCATGACCGGCTTGTCGAGGCCTTCGCGAATGTTCTCGATGTTCTTGCGCACGGAGTCGGCCTCGCTCTCGGCCATCGCCGCCTCGAACTGATGCTGGAAGTCCGAGGCCGCGCGCCGCAGCTTGCCGGCGTAATGGCCGAAAGTGCGCATGAGCCTCGGCAGCTCCTTCGGTCCCACCACGACGATCGCCACGATGACGATGACCAGAAGCTCCGACCAACCGATGTCAAACATGGCTGTGGTTCAGGACCGCGTTTTCGCCGCGGGATTGCGGTCCGCTTTCGTCAGGCCGCGCCAGCTCAGCTCGATTTCTTGCGCGGGGCCTTGCTGCGCTTGCTCGTGCTGTGCGTCCGTTCATGCTCGAGGACCTTCGGCTCGTCCGCCGCGTCATCGCTCATGCCCGCCTTGAAGCTCTTGATGCCCTTGGCGACGTCGCCCATCAGGTCGGAGATCTTACCGCGCCCGAACAGAAGCACGAACAGCACCAGCACGATCAGGATTTGCCACCAACTCGGACCCATTTACGCCTCCAACTCGCGATCTCGCGAAGCTTATTCACCGGTACTATGGCAGCAAAGGCCTGACCGTCGCAAGCCGGGCTTCCCATTATTATGAAGCCGGTGTTCCGCCATTATCCGCCGGAAAAACCAGGACCGCGGCGGAATCGACCTTGACGCCAATCTCCGCACCTTGCGGTGGCACCTCGCTCTCTCGCACCCTTGCCAGCAACGGCGCGTCGAGCCCCTGCACCGCGAGCTCAACCAGGGCGACATCGCCGAGAAAGCGGGCATCGAGCACGCGTCCCGGTACCCCCTCGCCTGCGGCAACAAGAAGCACACCGCGCTGGCGCACGCTGACGATGGCCGCGCTGCCATCCACCAGGCCGTTGGCGGGGAAACAGCCGAGCGGCGTCACCGCCTCACCTTTGTCGATGCTGGCCTGCATCTCATTCAAATCGGAGAAAGTGCGCGCGGTGAGTATATCCTTGGGGGCACGGTAGAGATCGAGCGCCTTGCCGGTCTGCACGATGCGGCCGGCATTCATCAGCGCCACACGGTCGCCCATGCGCATGGCTTCTTCCGCGTCATGGGTGACGACAATCGAGGTGGCGCGGGTCTCGTGCAGGATGGCGAGCGTTTCCTCGCGCATGCTTTCCCTGAGACGTGAATCCAGTCCGGAGAACGGCTCGTCCATGAGCAGCACGCTCGGCCGCGGGGCGATGGCGCGGGCGAGCGCCACACGCTGCTGTTCGCCGCCGGACAGAATATGCGGATAATCGCGCGCGTAGCGCGCGAGCCCCACGCGCTCGAGCGCGGCGAGCGCTTCCGCTTTCGCCTCGGCGCGGGTCAGCGATCTCAAGCCATAAGCGACATTGTCGAGCAGCGTGAGATGGGGAAACAGCGCGAAGTCCTGGAACATGAGTCCGACGCCGCGCTTCTCCGGCGGCACGAAGCAGCCGGGTCCCGCGACTTCCTGATCGTCGAGCAGCACGCGTCCCGAAGACGGACGCTCGACGCCGGCGGCAATCCTGAGCAGCGTGGTCTTGCCGCAACCCGACGGTCCGAGCAGACAGAGAATCTCTCCCGGTTCGACCTCGAGGCTGACATGGTCGAGCGCCGTTGTGTGATCGTAACGGCGGGACACATCGTCGAAAGTCAGCCGCGCGGCGAAGGTGACCGCGGCCTTGCGGTGCGACTGATCCCGCCGGTTATTGGCGGTCGCGGGCCCGCGTCCTTTGAGGAATTCGAGCATGGCGCCCATCTAGGCGCTTGCGGCGTCTTCGCGCAACCACTGATCAGGTCGGCTCGTCGCGATCTTCGTCCTCGTCATCGTCCATGCCGAGAGGCTCGTCCTCGAGCGGATCCTCGTCTTCGCGGAGATCCGGTGCATCGTCGGGGCTCGGCATGGAGAAGCCGGGGGGCAGGTTGGAATCCAAAAGTCCCGCGCCTTTCAGTTCGTTCAGGCCCGGCAGGTCTTGGATGGAGTCGAAGCCGAAATGTTCGAGGAAGGCTTCGGTGGTGCCGTAGGTCACCGGACGTCCCGGCCCGCGGCGCCGCCCGCGCATTTTGATCCACCCCGTTTCGAGCAGAACGTCGATCGTGCCGCGTGACATGGTCACGCCTCTGATCTCCTCGACCTCGGCGCGGGTGACCGGCTGGTGATAGGCGATGATGGCGAGCGTTTCGAGCGCCGCGCGCGACAGGCGCCGTTGCGCGACTGCCTCGCGTTCGAGCAGGAAGGACAGATCCTCCGACGTGCGGAACGCCCATTTACCGGCGACCCGTACGAGATTGACGCCGCGCCCGGCATAGAGACTCTGCAGCTCCTCGAGCAGCGTCTTCATGTCCTCGCCATCGACGAAATGCCGGCCGAGCGTCGCTTCGTCGAGCGGCTCTGAGGCGGCGAACAGCAGTGCCTCCACGATGCGCAATTTCTCGCGCCGGTCGGTTTCCTGAAGCGCGATCACATTGGGGGGTAGCGGTAAGGAGAGTCGCGGCCCGCTGCGCTCGCGCTCCGTCTCGTCTTCCGTCATGACCGTTACCCTGCTCACTTGTTTCGCTGTCATTGCAGCCTCTTCCTCCCTAGGCGCAAGCGTTCATTATGCCGCTCTGTGGCGGCGGCGGACGAGAAGCGGTCCGAACGACTTCGACTGACTGATCTCAAGTCCCCCCTCCCGTGTCATTTCCAAAGCCGCGGTGAAACCCGATGCCAAGGCCGTGCGCCTGAGCTCCGGCTCGACCAGGAACTCGGAGAGCAGCGCGTCGAGCGGCGCCCAGTCGACATTGATGCCGAGTAGGCGCTCAAGCTCGTCTCTCGCTTCCTTCAGCGACCACACCGTGCGCGGCTTGACCTGCCAGGAACGCTCGGTGCTGCGCTGGCGCTGCTGCGAATAGGCCTTGAGCAGATCGTAGACATTGGCGTCGTAAACGCTCTTGCGCAGGACACGGACCGGCTCGGGTTCGCCGCGCGCAAAGATATCGCGCCCCAGACGCTTGCGTGTCATGAGCTGTGCCGCGGCATTGCGCATGGCGTCGAGCCGCTTCAGCCTGAAGGCGAGCAGCGCGGCAAGTTCCTCACCGGTCGGTTCGCCTTCTTCGTCTTTCTCCGCCGGCAGCAGCAGTTTCGATTTGAGGAAGGCGAGCCACGCCGCCATCACCAGATAGTCGGCGGCAATCTCCAGACGCAGGCGGCGTGCCTCGGAAATGAAATCGAGATATTGCTGGGCGAGCGCCAGCACCGAGATCTTCGCCAGATCGACCTTCTGCGTACGGGCAAGCGCAAGCAGCAGATCGAGCGGTCCTTCGAAGCCTTCCACATCGACCAGGAGCCGGTCGCCGGCGCCGATTTCGATGCGCTCGTCGGCACCCCAATCGGCGGCGTTATCGCCCATGGGCGGATCGTTAACCGGAGTTTCGTTGCCGCTCATGCCCGCACCGTCGGATCGGCACCCACGCCCGCCACGCGCGTGCCGTCGGCTTCGTGCACCAGCGCCAATGCCTCAGCCACGTCGAAGGGACGCGGATCGTGAAGCGCGGCGCGGGCACGGGCAAAACGCTCGGCGGCAAGGCCGTCGAGCAATGGTGCGGCACTGCCTGTATCCAGCATCTCGGAGAGCACGCCACTGCATTGCAAGACCACATCGCAGCCAGCATCGATCACCCCGCGCGTGCGCTCCGCGAATGAACCTCCAAGGGCCTGCATGCCGATATCGTCGCTCATCACCAGGCCATTCAGTCCGATCAAATCCCGAATCACCTCCCGCATTATAACGGGCGAAGTGGTTGCCGGTCGCCGTTCGTCGTAGGCCGGAAGGAGCACATGAGCGGTCATGGCCAGGGGCGAATCCCGGAGCGCCTCAAAGGGGCGGAAATCCCGCGCTTCTAGTTCGGCTCTCGTGGCGTCGATTCGCGGCAGCGATAAATGACTGTCAGCCCTGGCGCGGCCATGCCCCGGCACATGCTTGATCACCGGCAACGCACCACCGGCCAGGGTTCCATCCATGACCGCGCGGCCGAGCGCAATCACCACATCGGAATCGGTGCTGAAGGCACGGTCGCCGATGACGTCATGTGCGCCTTCTTCCGGCACATCGATACATGGCGTGCAGTTGACGTTGATGCCGACACCACGCAGTTCCTCGGCGATCAATCTCGCGCCGGAGAAAGCCGCCTTCTTCGCCACCTCGGGTGCGGTCTCATACAACACGCCGTAACAGCGCGCCGGAGGCATGCTGCGCCAATGCGGCGGCCGCAGGCGCTGCACCCTGCCGCCCTCCTGGTCGATCAGGACAAGCGCCTCCTCGCTCTCGACCGCATCCTTGAACGAGGTCACGAGCGCCGAAATCTGTTCAGGTGTCTGGCAGTTCCGGGCAAACAGGATCAGCCCGCAGGGCCGTTCGCGCCCGAAGAATTGACGCTCGGCATCGCTCAACGACGCGCCGGCGCAACCGGAGATAAAGGCTTTGAAGGTCACGGCGCGGGGTAACGCGCGCCGTGGTACAAGGTCAAGGCTGTTCGGCCGGTCGCGCCTATTGGGCCACCACGAAACAGTCGGTGCCTTGCCCCTTCAGCTCGCCGCAAAGCTTGTCGGCCGCGGTCTTGCCGTCGATCGGGCCGATACGGAGCTTATACAAGGTCCCCTGGGTGCCGAGCGTGTCCTTGCTGACCATGGGCCGGTAATTGGCAAGAAGGGTTGGATGCTTCTGCTGAATGTCGGCGAAGGCGGCCAGGGCCTCTGTCTGGCTCTTCCGCGCGCTAAGTTGCACCGCGTATTTGGCCGGCGCCGCAGCCGGTGCGGCGGCGGCGACTTGTTGCGGCGCGGCGGCCTCTGGCGTGGCCGGTGCAGGAGCAGCGGGAGCGGCGGCGGCATCAGCCGGCATAGCCGCATTGGGGACCGGCATGGCCGCTGGTGCGGCGCCTGCGGCGGCGGTCATGTCAGCGGGTGTTGCGGGAGGTTGGGCCGCGGCCTCGGCTGGAGCGGCATCAGCCGGAGGCGGCATCACCGAGCCATCGGGGCGTACCACCATGGTCTTCACCTTGCGTGGGCCACCATCGGCGCCTGTCTCTTCCATCGGTACTGCATTCGGTAGGGCGGCGACCGCCTGCGTGGTCGGCGGCGTCATGAAATCAGTGTTCGCGACCGGGGCCGGTAGACCACCCGTCGCCGTCGACGGCGGCAGCGCAGGCACCGCGACATCCTCTTGGCGAGGCACGAGATTCTCGGTTTCGGCTTGATTCTCGTTGCTAAGACGGTCGTATATTAGCTTGTTCTTATGAGGAAATTCTTTTCCGCCCGCATCGGCAGGCATTTCCTTGACCGGACGGCTATCGGCTTGCACCACCGGGGTCTCGCCGATACTGCCGCCGCTTTGCTTGTAAGCGAAAGCGAGCGCCCCGCCGAGCGCGATGGCACCTAGCAGCGCACTGCCCACCATGAAGGCGCTCTTGCCCTTCATGAAAGCGAATTTGGAAAATTTCGAGCCGGCTACGACAGCCGGCACATGGCCTTCATCCATGAAATCGGCATCGGCACGTTCGGTTTCGTAAAAATTCTGCGGCGCGGGAGCGGGACGCGGCATTTCGGTCCCGCCAAGATTGATCTGTGGCGGCTGATCGTAGATCGCCTCGAACGCTGCCAATTGCCGGCGTGGATCACTTGGCGGCACCTGGTCATGTGCACGACCGTAATCCGGCGCGGGCTCATGGGGATATGGCTCGAAGCCCGGCGCGTAGCCACGAGGATCGTGGCCTGACTGAGCGTCCGGAGCAAAAGGCGGAGTGGGCACATATCCCTGCTCGGGAAAGCTCGCATCGAAACTCGGCTCCGGAAAACTCGCATCAGCGTAGTTCTGAGGCGCAAAACCAGGATCGGTTAGGCTCGGCTCGGGGAAGCTCGCATCCTGCATGCCCGCGTTTGGCTGAGACGGATCCGGGAAAATCCTGTCGGGGAAACTGGGGCTCGCGCCGGGAAAGTTTTGCGGCTGATAGGCTGTCTCCGGCATCGGCGGATAGCCTGGCGCCGGATAGGTCTGGGGTGCGGGACGATAAGCCTGCGGCGGCTGCAGATCGGCAGGCTGATAGGACGGTGCAGCGCTAGGCTGATGGCTGGGATAGTGCGGTGTCGGACCCTGAGGAATCGGCTGATGAGGTCGCGGCGCCGCAGTTGGAGCGGGCGGCTGGGGAGTAAAGGACGGGTAAGAGGGTTGTGGTTGGGCCTGGGTTTGGGGTTGGGGTTGGGAGGGATGAGGTTGTGTAGGTTGCGCAGGTGGTACGGGTGCTCGCGTTACCGGCGTGTAGGTCGGCATCTGCGTAAAGCCAGGACCTCCTCCGCCGAAAATCGAGTTCTGTCCGAAGATCGGCTGTGCCGGACGGCCAGCTCCTTGAGCCATGAAGTGTCCCTCGCTCTGCTGCGGCGCGCCGACGCCCCAGGATGATCCGTCCTGTCTCTCGCTATTGGAGAAATCGGACTGCAACTCATGAGACGGATCGGCCTTACGGCCGTATCCGTTATCGTGCATTGACATGGTACTTTCCCTCGACCACCCCGTGCCCCCACATCAGGTTCGGTCAGTGTAGCTCGTGCAAGGCATGTACACCCAGGATCCCTAGACCCAATGCCAAGACACGCCTAGTGGCGGCCACAAGGGCTACACGAGCACGCGTTAACTCTCGGTCGTCCTCGTAAATAAATCGTAATTGTGGCAAGTCTTTGCCTCGGTTCCAGAGGCCATGAAAGTCTGCTGCAAGATCAAAAAGATAGAAGCTTATGCGATGGGGCTCATGGGTTTGCGCGGCGGCTTCCACGACCCGGGGAAACTGGGCTAGACGGCGGATCACGGCGATTTCGGCCGGATCGTTCAGGCGGTCCAGGTCGGCTCGTATCAATTCAGTACTCTCCGTCCCGAGATCCGGGAAGGTCTCGCCGACCTGTCGCAGAACGGAGCTCGCCCTCGCATGGGCATACTGAACATAGAAGACAGGGTTGTCGCGTGACTGCTCTGTGACCTTGGTGAAATCGAAATCGAGCGGTGCGTCATTCTTACGGTAGAGCATCATGAAGCGGACGGGTCCGGCGCCGACTTCATCCACCAGTTCACGTAGCGTTACGAACGTGCCGGCGCGCTTGGACATTTTCACAGGCTCGCCCGCCCGGAACAAGCGCACCAGCTGACAAATCTTGATGTCGAGATGGGCTTTGCCTTCGGTCAAGGCGGCAAGCGCCGCCTGCATGCGCTTGATGTGGCCGCTATGGTCGGCGCCCCACACATCGATCATCGAGCGGAAGCCGCGCCGGAACTTGTCGCGGTGATAAGCAATGTCGGAGGCGAAATAGGTATAGCCGCCGTCCGGCTTGACGAGCGGCCGGTCCTGATCGTCGCCGAACTCGGTCGAGCGGAACAGGAGTTGCTCGCGGTCCTCCCACTCCTCATCGATCTTGCCTTTGGGCGGGGGCAACCGGCCTTGGTAAATCAGCCCCTTTGCCTTGAGTTCGGCAATGGTCTCGGCCACCTCGTCATGCGCGCCATCGATCAGCGCGCGTTCGGAAAAAAACACGTCAAGATGTATGCCGAGTTGATCGAGATCGTCCTCGATCATGACCAGCATCGCCTTCAGCGCGGCGCTGCGCGTAATAGGCAGCCATTCGCTCTCCGGCGCATCAAGCAGTGCCCGGCCGTGATTAGCGGCAAGCGTCTCACCGACAGGCTTGAGATAGTCGCCAGGATAGAGCCCTTCGGGGATCTCGCCGATGTCCTCGCCAAGCGCCTCGCGGTAACGCAGGAATACTGAACGGGCGAGCGCATCGACCTGAGCGCCGGCGTCGTTGACGTAATATTCGCGCGTCACGGCGTAACCCACGAAGGCAAGCAGATTGGCAAGAGCATCGCCGAACACCGCACCGCGGCAATGGCCGACATGCATCGGGCCGGTGGGATTGGCGGACACATACTCGACATTCACCGCTTCGCCCTCCCCAAAGGCACTTCGGCCATAGGCGTCGCCCTGTTCGAGCACCATGCGCAAGACGCTCGGCCAGAAAGCAGGCGCAAGTGACAGATTGATGAAGCCCGGGCCAGCTATCTCCACCTTGTCGATATGCGGGTCGGAGGCGAGCAGCGGCACGATGCGTTCGGCGAGTTGGCGCGGAGGCACGCCGGCAGCCTTGGCCAGCACCATGGCGGCGTTAGTGGCGAGGTCGCCGTGGAAGGCATCTTTCGGCGGTTCTAGCGTGATACCGTCGAGACTTGCCTCGTGCGGCACCACGCCGTCATGCTTGAGCTGCTGGACCGCGGCAAGGACTCGACCGTGGAACCCTGCGAAGACGTCCATTGAGCCCCCGGGGAAGACTTTTTGCGCATGATCTTATCGGAAAACCGGTTCCCACCTTTCCGGATCATGCTGTGGCGCGACTAACGCAAATCGGGCGTGGCGTCAAACAGGTGGGCATGTTCGGCGAGCGCATAGCGGTCGGTCATGCCGGCGATGAAATCCGCCACGTGGCGGGCATGAGCGGGGGTTCCGGTGTCAGGCGCCTGGTCCTGCCATTCCGGCGGCAGCGTAGCCGGATCGTCGAGGTAACGGCGGAAGAGGTCCCCCACCACACCTTCGGCGGCGTCCATGATGCGCACCACCCGCCCCTCCCGGTACACGCGCGAAAACAGGAAGGCGCGTAGTTCATCAATCTCCTGGCGCATGGCATCAGAGAAAGCCACGACCGGCTGACTGGCTCGGCGCACATCGTCAGCGGATCGCGGGGCCAAAGCCTCGAGCCGGCGCGTGCTTTCGGCGGCGACGTCGGCGATCATCGTCGAGATGAGGCGGCGGATGGTTTCATAGAGCAGCCGGGGCCCGGAAATGCCGGGATGGACCGCCCTCACCTCTTCCAGAACGCGGGCTACAAGCGGCACGGCGGCAAGGTCGTCAAAAGTGAACAGCCCGGCGCGGTAGCCGTCGTCGATGTCGTGATTATTGTAGGCGATGTCGTCGGCGAGGGCGGCGATCTGCGCCTCGACCGAGGCGAAGGTGGCAAGCTCGAGGTCCTGCTTGGCGCAATAGGCGAGGATCGGTTCAGGAACCGGCTTTTCCTTGGACCTGGGGCCGAGCAGCGGTCCGTTATGCTTGACCAGGCCCTCGAGCGTCTCCCAGGTGAGGTTGAGGCCGTCGAAGCCGGCATATTTCCGTTCAAGATCAGTAACAACGCGCAACGACTGCGCATTGTGATCGAAGCCTCCAGCCCCTGACATCGCCGCATCGAGCGCCCGTTCTCCGGCATGGCCGAACGGCGGATGGCCGAGATCGTGCGCCAGCGCCAAGGCTTCTGTCAGATCGGCATCGACACGCAGGGTGTGGGCGAGCGCGCGGGCGATCTGCGCCACTTCCAGGCTGTGCGTCAGCCTCGAGCGGTAATGATCGCCCTCGTGATAGACGAAGACCTGGGTCTTGTAATTGAGCCGCCGGAACGCCGCCGAATGCAGGATGCGGTCACGGTCGCGGGCATAGAGCGAACGCGTGGGGCATGGCGGCTCGGGCACGAGCCGGCCGCGGCTAGCCCGCGGATCGACCGCATAGGGCGCCAGGCCCGCGCCTCTCAAGCCTGGATTTACGGGAAAAATCCGCTCGGGCTTAGGCTTCGGGTCAATTGACAAGGCCGTTTGCCATCCTATGTTCCATATGAAGATGGCTACACCCAAGATGAGCGAACCGTCCATCACCATCAGCCCGCGCGCCGCGGCCCGCATCGCCGAGATCCTCAAGACTGAGGCGGTGGCGGCACTCTTCCGCGTCAGCGTCGAAGGCGGCGGCTGCTCGGGCTTTCAATACCGCTTCGACCTGGTCAAGGAGCGCGCCCCTGACGATCTCATCGTCGAGCGCGACGGGGCGCGCGTGGTCATCGACCCGATATCGCTCGGCTTCGTGCAAGGAGCCGAAATCGACTTCGTCGACGATTTGATCGGCGCGCAGTTCAAGATCAACAATCCGAACGTGACGGCGGCCTGTGGCTGCGGCACCAGCTTCTCCGTCTGACTTCCAGTTCCATTCGCAAACGGCGGTGTTTACTGGATTGCCTGGCAAAGCCGGGCGGTGACATAACGCATCCATGAAGATCGCCACCTGGAACATCAACGGCATCAAGGCGCGGATCGACGCGGCCACCACCTGGCTCAAGCAGGCCAATCCCGACATCGCCTGCTTCCAGGAGACCAAATGCCAGGACGAAGCCTTCCCGGCGCATGTGTTCGAGGATCTCGGCTACAACGTCGCCATTCATGGCCAGAAAGGCTTCAACGGCGTCGCCCTGCTG
This sequence comes from Alphaproteobacteria bacterium, assembly GCA_016869535.1. Taxonomy (GTDB): domain Bacteria; phylum Pseudomonadota; class Alphaproteobacteria; order Rhizobiales; family Methyloligellaceae; genus Methyloceanibacter. Next base: position 139,887 of record VGDX01000004.1, read on the forward strand.
TCCAAACTCCCCTTCGACGAGGTTAGGCCCAAGCTCGCCGGCGATCCGGACGACGTGCAGGCGCGCTACCTGGAAGCCGTGATCTCGGTGCCGTCAGGCGTGCTCCGCCTGATCAATATCTATCTGCCCAACGGCAATCCGTTCGGCACGGAAAAATTCGCTTACAAGCTTGCCTGGATGTCCCGGCTCAGAGAACGGGTGAAGGGCTTGCTCGCGCTGGAAGAGCCCATGGTGATCGCCGGCGACTTTAACGTCATCCCCGCCCCTGAAGACGTTTACAATCCGAGCGCGTGGATGGACGATGCGCTGTTTCGCCCGGAGTCGCGGGCCCATTTTCAGGCGCTGGTCAATCTCGGCCTGACCGACGCCTTCCGCGCCTGCCACGACGAGCCGCACCGCTTCACCTTCTGGGATTATCAGGCAGGCGCCTGGCAGAAGAACCAGGGCCTGCGCATCGACCACCTACTGCTGTCGCCGCAAGCAGCCGACCGGCTTCAGGCCTGCGAGATCGATCCCGCGCCGCGCGGCTGGGAAAAGCCTTCCGATCACGTGCCGATCTGGATCGAGCTTTCGGTCTAGTTCTCGGCCGCAGAGGCGCCGAAGCCGACTGACAGCGGAGCTCCCGGCGCCGGCGGCGGGGTGCCCGTACCGAGCGGGATCGAGTCGTTCGGGACCAGAGCAGGTGCGGGGCTTGGCAATGTTTCCGCTTGGCTTGTGACCGGCGTGGCCAGAGTTTCTTCGGTCTTGGCCTTGGCGATGGCGGCAGCCCGCTTGTCGCCGCCGAGACGCGGCAAGAGAGCCTCGGCCTTGACGCGGACAGCGTTGTCCGCACCGGCAAATGTCTGCTCACAGAGTTCCGTGATCCAGGCCTGGTCGCGGCCGCCTTTGGCATTTTCTTGCGCGAGCATCAGCAGCGCGAGCCCCCGCGCCCGATTGACACGGACCTCCTCGCCTCGCCACAGCAGCTCACCAAGGATCGCCTGCGAGGCCGCATGCTGTTTCTTGGCGGAGATGGCCAGCCAATTGATGGCGAGGGTCGGATTCTTCTCCACGCCTTTGCCTTCGAGGTAAAGGCTGGCGAGCAAATATTGCGCCTCGACATTGCCGAAATAGCTGGCGGCGTGGCGCAATAGGCTCGCGGCATAGGCCGGGTCCGAGGCGAGCGGCATGGCCTTAATGCCGTCGAGATAATATTGGCCGAGCGACACGAAGGCCTCACCCACATATTTCGCTACGGGGCTCGACGGATTGATCTCAGCCTGCTGACTGGCGATCTGCCGGTAATAGTAGAAAGCCTTGGCGTCGTCCTTGGGCACCTCGCGGCCGGAGGCATAGAGGCGCGCGAGTTTGAGTTGCGCACCGAGCACGTCATGCGTCGCCGCATATTCCAGCGCCGGAAGCGCGACATCCAAACGCGAGTTCTTGAGCGCCTCGTTGCCCTGGCGATAGGCCTCGGTGGCCGAGGCATAGGGCGTCGCTTGGTCCTCGGCGACAGCCGCGGGAGAAAAGATCAAGAGCGCCGCAAAAGCGCCGGTCATTGTACGCTTACACATCTGCATAACACGCCACTTCCCTGCTAGCGCCCGGGTGGGTGACGGCGCCCGTGCGGGCCGGCCCCACCTCGTTTGCGTATTTCCACAAATACCCGCTCTCGAAAGGCGTCGGGGGCGCCTTCCAAGTCTTCGCGCGCGACTTTAACTCCGCCTCGCTAAGCTCCACATCTAAAATACCTTTTTCGGCATCGAGCACGATCATGTCGCCGTCGCGCAGAAGCCCGATCGGACCGCCGATCGCCGCCTCCGGTCCGACATGGCCGACACAGAAGCCGCGCGTCGCGCCGGAGAAACGCCCATCGGTGATGAGCGCCACCTTGTCGCCCATGCCCTGGCCATAGATCGCTGCGGTGGTCGAAAGCATCTCGCGCATGCCGGGGCCGCCCTTAGGGCCCTCGTAGCGGATGACGATCACCTCGCCTTCCTTGTAGTTCTTGGCGCTGACGGCGGCGAAAGCCTGTTCCTCACTGTCGAAGCAACGCGCCGGGCCGCGGAATTTCAGACCCTTCATGCCGGCGACTTTGACGATGGCCCCATCGGGGGCGAGTGTCCCTCGCAAGCCGACCACGCCGCCAGTCGGCGATAAAGGCTTGTCGGCAGGGCGCACGACGTCCTGGTCAGGGTTCCACTGCACCTTGGCCAAATTGTCCCTCATGGTCCGCCCGGTCACGGTCAGACAATCCCCGTGCAAGTAACCGTGATCGAGCAGAGTCTTCAGAATGAGTGGAACGCCGCCGGCCTCGAAAAGGTCCTTGGCAACGTAACGTCCGCTGGGCTTTAAGTCGGCGATGTAAGGCGTGCGCTTAAGTACTTCAGCCACGGCGAAAAGATCGAAGTCGATGCCGCATTCATGGGCGATCGCCGGAAGATGCAAGACGGCATTGGTTGAGCCGCCGGTGGCGGCGACGACGGCCGCAGCATTCTCAAGCGCCTTGCGGGTGACGATGTCGCGCGGGCGGATGTTTCGGGCGAGCAGGTCCATGATCTTCTCGCCGGCCGCGGTGCAGAAGCGGTCCCTGATCTCATAGGGCGCCGGCGCTCCGGCCGAATAAGGCAGCGCAAGCCCGATGGCCTCCGAAACGCAGGCCATGGTGTTGGCCGTGAACTGCGCGCCGCATGCGCCGGCCGATGGGCAAGCCACCTGCTCGAGCTCATCGAGGTCTTTGCTCGACATCTTACCGACTGAGATCTGGCCAACAGCCTCGAACAAATCCTGGACGGTTACCGGCCGGCCCTTGAACGATCCCGGCAGGATCGAACCGCCATAGATGAAGATCGACGGCACGTTCAGACGGCACATGGCCATCATCATGCCGGGCAGAGACTTGTCGCAGCCGGCCATACCCACCAGTGCGTCGTAGCAATGGCCGCGCATGGTGAGCTCGACGCTATCGGCGATGACCTCGCGCGAGGGCAGCGAGGACTTCATGCCCTGGTGGCCCATGGCGATGCCATCGGTGACGGTGATGGTGCAGAACTCGCGCGGCGTGCCATTGGCGGCGGCGACGCCCTGCTTCACGGCTTGCGCCTGGCGCATCAAGGCGATGTTGCAGGGGGCGGCTTCGTTCCAGCAGGTGGCGACACCGACGAAAGGCTGGTGGATCTGCTCGCGCGACAGACCCATGGCGTAATAATAGGAACGATGAGGCGCGCGAGACGGCCCCTCGGTCACATGCCGACTGGGCAAGCGGGATTTATCGAACGTCTTAGCGTCCATCGGCAAAATGTCCGGCTGAGCTTTGCAAGAAAACGGCGGCGCGCTCGCCACCGCAACTTATCGCCTCAGCCGGTCGCTCCCTGGCCCGCCCCCCTCGCTTGACTCATGCGAGTTGTCTTCCGGCCGTCGACCCTCGAATAAAGGCCGATGTCCCAAAGTTTTATGGCGCAAACGAGGCGTAAATACCTCACTCTGTTGTATTTTAGATACAAGCGCCAAGATTTTGGATGAACTTGTGGAGCCCTGTTCTTAGTTCCCCTAGCCCTATCCCGCGCGGCAATTCGGCAGTCCGCTAGCTTGGCCTTCCCGTCATAATACTGTCATATGCGGTGGCCGCAGCCAGGCGGCAGGGAGGGCCGCATGGAACGATCACCGCGCACGAAGAACCCTAATCGGCACCCCCGGCCAAACGCCGTAAAGTCGGGCGCCCCCTCCCTCTTCCCGATCCGAAGATCAAAGGCCCCTATCGCCCATTCACGTCCGATCCCGGCTGGGACGAGGCCTGGTGGTGGCTCGGCATCCCCGTGCTGGTGGCGATCTTCACCTTCGTGAGCTACCGCGTGAGCACCGTCTGGTACGATCTCTGGGTCACCCGATTAGGCATCGGTTTCCTGGAGCTTTCCCAGTTCACCATGATGGTGATCGGGCTCGCTATCGCTATACAGCTTCTGTTTGATCCGTTCGTGCGCCGTCGCCCACTCGTGTTGTTCGTCACAGCGCTCGCTGCCCTGAGCTGCCTCTATATCGCCGGTGAGGAGGTGGGCTGGGGCCAGCACATTTTCTACTGGGAAACCGGCGGAACCATCACCGGTGTGAACAAAAGCGGCGAGTTCGGCGTCCACAACGCCTATGAGAGCTTCGAAAAGGTGCCCCGTGCCATACTGCAAATCGGCGTGGTCGTAGGCGGCTTGTTGGTACCGGCATTGTGCGCGGTCGTGCCGCGTCTGCGCGCAAGCCGGCTCGCTTTGTTTCTGCCAAGCGCTATTCTCGTGCCGGGAGCGCTCGGCATGGTTCTATTCAAGCTGGTCGAATATCTGGGCAAGACCAATACCGTTCAGTTGGCGGGACGGCCGAGTGAGGCAGTTGAATTCTATCTTTACTTTTTTATCCTGGCCTATCTGATCGTATTCGAGCGCCGTATCACCGAACTCGAGACCGACCGAGCCGGCGCGCAGAGCTAACATCAGACGATGGCAAGGATGGACAGTACCCAGGACGCGCGCGCGCCGCATCTTCCGGATCCCAAACGGGTGCAAGGCCCCTACCGGCCTTTCGCCTCGGACCCAGGCTGGGACGAAGCGTGGTGGTGGCTCGGCGTTCCCCTCGTCATGGCGATTTTCATCCTCGTGACGGCGCAGCTCACGCCGGACTTCTACATGAAATGGATATTGCCGGAGGGCTACGGCTTTCTGGAGTTCGGCCATTTCTTCATACCGCTTGCGGCGGCGATCATCGCCTTCAGGCTCCTGTTCAAGCCGTTCGTGCGCGCGCGGCCCCTCACCTTCGCCTTCCTGCTGCTCGCCGGACTAGGGTGCCTCTACATAGCCGGCGAGGAGCACAGCTGGGGACAGCATTTCTTCTATTGGAACACCCCGGAATATTGGGCCGAGGTCAACCGGCAGGCAGAAACCAACCTGCATAACGTGCATGAGTGGTTCAATCATCAGCCCCGCGCGGTGATACAGGCCGGGATTTTCGTCGGCGGCCTGTTGGTGCCGCTGGCCGCATGGTTTTTCCCCATCGTGCGGCGCAATCGCTGGTCGCTGTTCCTGCCCGCCGCGGCACTGGTGCCGACCGCGCTCGGCTGGCTCCTGTTCCGAAGCGTGAGCCAATTGAACAAGGACTATGGCATCGCCCTGGTGCATCGCCCGAGCGAGAGCGTCGAGACGTTCATGTATCTGTTCCTGCTGTTCTACATGATCGTGTTCGCCCGCCGCATCGCCGAACTCGAGGCGGAAGAGCGTTAGAGCGCGGCTTCGAGGCGTTTCAGCGCCTGTTCGAGCTTGGCGGCGGTGGCTTCGGCTTCGCTCTTACGCTCGCGCTGCTCCTCGACCACGTGCTCAGGCGCGCGCGAGACGAATTTTTCGTTGGCGAGCTTGGCATCGAGCTGCGCGATCTCCGAGCCGACCTTATCGATCTCTCGCTTCAATCGTTTCGACTCCACGTCGATGTCGATGATGCCGGCAAGCGGCAGGGCCAGCGTCGCTTCGTCGAGCACGATCTGCACGGCGCCGGCTTGCGGCCTACCCAATTCCAGCGTGTCGATCCGGGCGAGCCCCTTGATGGTCTGCTCGTGGCGGGCGACACGCGCCTTGGTCCCCTCGTTGGCGAAGGCAATGACCAGCGGCACCTTGGCGCCGGCCGGCACATTCATCTCGGCGCGCACCGAGCGCACCTCGGTGATGAGCCGGATCAGCCAGCCGATCTCGGCGTCGGCTTCCGGATTTTGCAGGTGGCGCGGCTCGGGCCAGGCGGTGAGCATCAGGAGGCTCGTGCGTCCCTTCCCCTTCGGTGCGCGCTTCGCCCACAGCTCCTCGGTGACGAAAGGCATGAACGGGTGCAGCATCTTGAGCGCCTCGTCGATCACAAAGGCAGCCATGGCGCGGGTCTCGGCCGCCGCGTCCTTGTCGTCGCCGGTGAGGATCGGCTTGATCAGCTCGAGATACCAGTCGCAGTAAATATGCCAGATGAAATGGTAGATGGCGGATGCCGCCTCATTGAAACGGAAGGCTTGCAAACCCTCGGTGACGGAAGCGAGCGTGCGTTCGGTTTCGCTGGCGATCCAGCGATTGACGGTGACGCGCGCCCCGGCCGGGTCGAAGCCCTCGACCGGTGCACATTCATGAATCTCGGTGAAGCGCGCCGCGTTCCACAGCTTAGTGGCGAAGTTGCGATAGCCCTCGACGCGCGCCGTGCTTAGCTTGATGTCGCGCCCCTGCGACGCCATGGCGGTAAGCGTGAAGCGCAACGCATCGGCGCCGTATGTGCCGATCAGGTCAAGGGGATCGATGACGTTCCCCTTCGACTTCGACATTTTCTGGCCCTTCTCGTCGCGGACCAGCGCATGGATATAGACGTCGCGGAACGGTACCTCCTCCATGAAATGCAGGCCCAGCATCATCATGCGCGCGATCCAGAAGAAGATGATGTCGAAGCCGGTGATGAGCACGTCGGTGGGATAATAGCGGGCGAGCTCCGGCGTCTTGTCCGGCCAGCCAAGCGTAGAGAACGGCCACAGCGCCGAGGAGAACCAGGTGTCGAGCACATCCTCGTCGCGCTTCAGCGTGACGTCCTTGCCGTAATGCCCCTTGGCTTGCGTACGCGCAGCCGCCTCGTCCTCGGCGACGAACACCTTGCCGTCGGGCCCATACCAGGCCGGGATCTGATGACCCCACCACAGCTGGCGCGAAATGCACCAGGGCTGGATGTTCTCCATCCAGTGGAAATAGGTGGTCTCCCAGTTCTTGGGCACGAAGGTGGTGCGCCCGCGTTTCACCGCGTCGATGGCGGGCTTGGCGAGGGTGGCGGCATCGACATACCACTGGTCGGTAAGGAAGGGTTCGATCACCGCATTCGAGCGGTCGCCATGCGGCACGGGATGGACGTGCGGCTCGATCTTCTCCATCAGCCCCTGCGCCTCGAGCTGATGCACGATCAGCTTGCGCGCGGCGAAACGGAACACGCCGTGCAATTCCTGAATCGTATGAGTCAGCTGCGGCGTCTGCTCGATATTTTTGGTGAAGTCCGCATTGCCGTCGAGCACGAGCCGGGCATCCGGACCGAGCACGTTGATCATGGGCAGGCCGTGCCGCTTGCCGACCTCGAAATCGTTGAAGTCGTGCGCCGGGGTGATCTTCACCGCGCCAGAGCCCTTCTCCGGGTCGGAATATTCGTCGGCGATGATAGGAATGCGGCGGCCGACCAGCGGCAGGATCACGTGCTTGCCCACAAGATGCTTGTAGCGCTCATCGTCCGGGTGAACCGCAACGGCGGTGTCGCCGAGCATGGTCTCGGGCCGCGTGGTGGCGACGACGATATAGGTCGATGGGTCGGCGGGATCGAACTTGGTTCCCTCGATCGGGTAGCGCAGATGCCAGAGATGCCCTTTGCTCTCGATCTGCTCGACTTCGAGATCAGAGATGGCGGTATGCAGTTCGGGGTCCCAGTTGACCAGGCGCTTGTCTTTATAGATCAGCCCTTCACGGTGGAGATCGACGAACACCTTGCGCACCGCTCGGGACAGTCCGTCGTCCATGGTGAAGCGCAGGCGTGACCAGTCGCAGGAACAGCCGAGCCGCTTGAGCTGGCCGACAATGGTGTTGCCCGACTCCTCCTTCCATTGCCAGACGCGCTTGATGAACTTGTCGCGGCCGAGCGCGCGGCGGTTCGGCTCCTGCCGCTCCATCAACTGGCGTTCGACAACCATCTGCGTGGCGATGCCGGCATGATCGGTGCCGGGCTGCCACAGCACGTCACGGCCGCGCATGCGTTCGAAACGCACCAGCACATCTTGCAGCGTGTTGTTGAGGGCGTGCCCCATATGGAGCGAGCCGGTGACGTTCGGCGGCGGAATGACGATGGCAAAGGGCCGCGCCTGGAGGCGATCGGCACGCCCCGCGGCGAACGCATCCGCGCTCTCCCAGTGGCGATAGATTTCACCTTCGATGGTTTGCGGCTGATAGGTTTTGTCGAGCATGGGAGCGGAAATGAACGGAGGTCCGCGCGTCCTACGCTCTTGCCTTTTGTGATGTCAACCTAAGAGCGCCCTCAGTCGCGTTGGAACCGCGCCGGGTCGTTCTTGATCTCGTCCTGAAGCACCGCGGTCACCACACGCGACATGTTCTCGTCGAGCCACTGGCGCAGCATCGGGCGAAGCATGTCCTTGACGCTGTCCTCGAGTGTCTTGGGTGATTCATGGTCGGCTCCCGATCCATTGGACGACCGGGCCGCAAGCACCGGTTCCGGTTCCGGCTCGGGTTCCGGCTGGGGTTCGGGCATCCAAGTTGCCGCAGCCTCTGGTTCCTCGGCCTCGGCGTAAACCGTCTCCTCCTCGATGATGATCGTTTCGACATCGGCCAGCACGAGTTCCGGCTCGGCCTCGGTCTCCAGTTCAGGGATAGGTTCAGGTTCAGGGATCGGCTCGGGCTCAGGGATTGGCTCGGGCTCAGGAACCGGCTCTGGTTCCGGGACAGGCTCAGGTTCGGGCTCGGTCTGCGCCTGCATTTCTGGCTCCGGTTGGCTTGTTGCCGGGGTCTCGAGTTCGCTCAACGAGGTTGGCACCTGACCCGCCCGCAAGGCGGCGATGGCCCGCTCCAACGCGGAGGCGGCTTCCTCACTGGCAGAGCGTTTCAGAAGCTCTGGCATCGCTGGCGCGGGAGCGACTTCCGCGACCGGTATGGGAATGAACGATTGCGTTGACGGTGCTTGTGGTTCGAGTGCCACCATGTCCAGGTCGAGAATTTCCAGGGTCGGCTCAGGTGCGGCTTCGTAGAACGCCGCCTCTTCGGCACCGAGATCGAGCGGCTCTTCGTCGGCTAAGATCTGCGGTTCTTCATCGATAAACTCCAACCCGCCAAGCTCGGCCGTCAAATCGAGGATCTCTTCCTCTTCGACGATCACGGAAACAGGCGCCGATTGGCCACCGCTCAGGACGCGTGCAATATCGGTGATGATCTGATTGTCGGCCTCGCCTTCAACTTCCTCCAGAGCCTCGACGACGGGTTGGCTCCGGGGTGAAGGACGCGGTTCCGCGGCGCTCTGCTCATCCTCCGAGATGATCCGGCGGATGGAGGCGAGTATCTCCTCCATGGTCGGCTCGGGAGCGCGCTCGCTACTGCTCATAACTTAACCTCTTGCCGCCACCCAACGGACGAACCCCTGGGACCGCGTATGTCTAGTTTAACACACCGTTAACGCTCAAGTCTCGATTTGGTTGGCCAGGCGGGACCCTTGGTTAATGCCCGGCAGCGCCGCTCACTCGTCAACAGCCGGAGGCACGGGCGGCCGCAAACCCAGCCATTTGTTCTTGACGATATCATAATGCTCGATGGGGTCGTAATAAGGCACGGACAGGCCGAGCGTTTGGGCGTCCATCCGGCCGATGGCGGCATAGAGGGAATATTCGGCAACGACCCGGTCGCGTAGCGCCGAGACGAGACCGATTTGCGAGTTCAACAACTCGCGTTGCGCGTCGAGCACATCGAGTGTGGTGCGCTGCCCGACTTTCTCTTCCTCGCGCACGCCGGTCAGCGCGATCTTATTGGCGGCAACCGCGGCCTCGGCCGAGGTAATAGCCGGACCCGAGGATTGCAGGATGCCCCAATTGGCGATGATGTCGGCATGCACGCGCAGCCGCGCATCTTCGACCTGCTTCTTGAGCTGGTTGTTGGTTTCCTTGGCCTGGCGTATTCGGGCCGACACACCGCCACCTTGGTAGAACGGCACATTGACGCGTCCCGTCACCGATGTGGTCTCGATCTCGGGCAGCGACGTGCTCTGGTCGAAACGCTTCTCGTATTGCGCTTCCAGAGACACGTTCGGCAGTAGCTCGCCCATAATCTGCTCGACGGCATAGAGCGAGGCCTCTTCCTGATATACGGAGGCGAGGATGATCGGGTTCTCGCCGTCGCCGAGCGTCATGGCCTCGTCGAGGCCTCTCGGCAGCAGATTCAGGATCGACGGGGGCGCCACCAGATTCTCCGGGGGATGACCGACGATCTGCTCGTAGGCGGCGCGGCTCGTCTTGAGGTTGGCCTGAGCGCCGGCGAGGGTTGCAAGCGCCTCGGAGCGGCGGGCTTCCGCCTGAGCAACGTCGGTCCGCGTCACTTCACCGACATCGAAGCGGTCGCGGGTCGCCTTCAACTGTTCGGTCAGCACCTTAACGTCGTTCTCGCGCAGGCGCACCACGGCCTGATCGCGCACGACATTGACATAGGCGGTGGAGGCGTCGAGCAGGATGGTTTGCTCGACAATGCGTAGGCTCTCGCGCGCCGACTGCACGATCGACTTGGCCTGGCGGATGGCATTGAGATTCTGGAAGCCCTCGAATAGCGGCTGCGAAAGCTGGAAGGCATAGCCGTGGGGATGCGTCGTGCCATCGGTGGTGAGGCCGGCCGGCCCGAAATCGATGGCGCCGCCGCCGCCTCGTCTGCCGGTTGCCCGCTCACTATTCTGATGGACGTAGCTGTAGTCGGCAGTGCCGCCTATGAACGGCCTCAAGCCCGATTTGGCGACGGACACTTCCTCGTCGATCGCCCTGAGCCTCGCCCGTTCGGCATTGAGAACAGGATTGATCAGGTAAGCGGCAGACATAGCCTGTTCGAGCGTCTCGGCGGCAACCGGACGGCAAGGTACAGCAACCGCAAGGAGGGTCACGAAGAGCGCAGCCCTGCCTCCCAGCCGCCATGACAATGTTGCGCAGGACCCCCCGCGCCTGTCGACGACCTCGAGCACTCGCACTCCCCCCGCTGTCAATGGAGCCACCGCGCCCCACTGAGGCAAGAATCACTTGAACAGCTTAAGCATGGACAGGAAAAACGCCAAGCACTCATAGGGTTGTGACAAAGCACCCCTGGGGACAAGGCTAGAAGGTGAAACTCGGCGCGGGCGCGAAGCCCGGAAGCGGAGGCGCGCCCGCATCGAAATGCGGCACACCGCTCGCTTCTCCCCTTACCTTCACGAAGCAATAGGCCTTTCCTTGGCGCATATTAGGACCGCGCGTTAGCACGGCGACGAGCCGTCCGCCCTCTCTCAGCTGCGAGACGAAAGTCTCCGGCACATATTGAACGCTGCCGTTGAGGAAGATGACGTCGTACGGCGCGCCGCGCTCGTGGCCTTGCGATAGAACGCCTTCGACCCAATCGCAATTGGACAGTCCAAGCTCGCGCAAAGTCCGGCGGGCAATGGTTTCTAATTCGGACTCTGGTTCCAACCCCGTTACGTAACGGCTAAGCTGCGCCAGCACCGCGGTCGAATAGCCGGTGGCGCAGCCGACATCGAGGACTTTGTCCTGCGGCTCGACCGCAGCAAGCTGGATCAGCCGCGCGAGCACCATGGGCGCGAGCAGGAATCGCGCCGGCGCCCCGTCGATGGACGGAAAGACTTCGATCGGCTCGTCGATATAAGCTAGCCCGCGCCAGGCCTGCGGCACGAAACGTTCGCGCGGCAGCGTCCGCATGATGGAGATAAGGCGCGGATCGGTGACCTCGTTCGGGCGGAGCTGCGACTCCACCATGCTCTCGCGCTGGCGCTCAAAATCCGCCATGAAACCCCTCTTCCGTACAGGCTAGACCTAGCGGTTTCCCGTGAACCCCTCAATGCAGCCCGGACTGGCCTTGTCTAACGTATTGACATAAGAGGGGGTGGATCACCTAGTTAGACATAAGGCCACGTGGCGGAGTGGTTACGCAGCGGACTGCAAATCCGTGCACACCGGTTCGATTCCGGTCGTGGCCTCCAATACTTAGCTCGCATCGGGCTCTCCGTTTTGCATGCCGTTTTGCAAAATCCGTTCATCCTCTGTGCTTCTCTAGCTTGAGGATCGCCGCGCCTGCGAGCGCATCCGTGCGTGCGCAATAGCGCTCGATGATGCGATGGATCGACTCGATGGTGTGGCCGGTGATCGGTCTGATCTCTTGCGGCGTGCAGCCCGCCTCGGAGAGGCGCGTGACGGCCGTGCCACGAAGATCGTTGAAGGTCCGATCCGCAATGCCAGCCTCGATCTTCGCCTCGCTGAAACGGGAGCCGAGATCGTTCGCCGTATCCCAAGGCTGCCCGTTGGGTCTGGTCAGGATGATCGGACTTATACGCGGCAACGTTTCGAGAAGCGCAGCAAGCCGTCGTGTAACCGGGATAGACACCGGACGCCCCTTCGGGCAACACCTCGTGATGCTCTTTGAAGGCGTCCAGCGTATCCAGCCCAAGGGCGAAAGTGGCGTAGGCGTCGGGTCGTAAGCCTTCCACGTCAGGGCCACGATGTCGCCTTGGCGCAAGCCCGTCTCCGCCGCCAGCGTAAGCGCCGATTGAAGATGCTCCGCCGCGGTCGCGTTAAACGCGGCGATATGGTGATCCTCCCAAATCAGATCGGCACGGTCGCCGTAGTAAAGCCGCTCGATCCGCTCTGGCGGTCGGTAGGTCGTCATCGCCCTATCCCGCGCCCAGGCGATAATCCGCATGAGCACCGTCCAAGCGTAATCAGCTTGGCGTGCACTTGATGCCATGCTGTCGCGCCAATCGAGGAAGTCCTTGGTCACGCGAGGGTCGTTAAGAGCGGCGATGGGAAGGTCGCCGAACTTGTCCTCGATCTTGCGGATGATCTTCTGGTAGTCAGCGCGCGTGCGTTCCCTAAGCTTGGTGAACGCAGGCGCCTGCATGAAAGCGGTTATGATCGCCTTGAACGTGTTCGGATTGGCCCTGCCGCGCCGCTCCGCCTTCGCCTGATTATACGAGGCGATGAGAAGCTCGACGGCTTCAGGGCTCTCGTGCCCGCCTTCAAGCCTGATGGCGCCGCGGCCGCGTCCGAGGTAGGCGTATTCCTTGATCGTGCCATCACCAAGGGTAGCCTTGACCCAATTGATACCCTTAAGCTTGAGCCTGATGCGCACGTTGCTGCCGCCTCCACTCTTCTAGCGCGGTTAGACTCTCCGGCTCCTGGTCCTCTGCAATGCCAATCTCAATCGTGATCGACTCCGGGGTGATCTTGATTGCTTTCGGTTCGTGTCCAGCCGCGCGCACGCCTTTGAGAGCCTTAGTCACATCACTTTGGCGGAACGGGCTGGACGTGCGTGACATTGGTCGGCTAGCTCACTAATGCTTTAAACAGGGAGGGGAAGCCTGCCCTTCGTTCTCACCATCTGAGCATCCATCTTACGCTTGGCGGCAAATATGGAAATCGGAGCGCCGAAAACGGCGCTCCAATTACCGATCCGATTGGCGATCTCTTCCCGACCTGGACCCGCCTTTGGTTCCGGGACGCTTCCACTCCTCAGGGGCCGTTTCCTTCCACAGAGCCTTAAGCTGCCGATCCGACACGGTCGCGTGCTTAGCTCTGACAGCGCCGAGAAAATCCTGTCGGCGCATTGGTTGGCCTGGGGAGGCTTGATTGTGACCGGCCATTACCTGCACCGCGGTTGCGCGCAAGGCCGCCGAACTCGGTGCCCGCAACTTGAACCATTCATTGACCTGCTTTTCTCCGACGAACAGTGGCGCATTTGCCAACCAGCGGTCCAGGCTTCCATCCCGAAACGACCCTGCTCTGACGGCGAAAATGCCATCCCCAATTGACCTTTCGGCATCGTGATGTTCCAGCGGCACCGGTCCCCAAGCGTATTTCCTTATTTCAAATGCCTTGCCGCCGATTGGCTCCGTAGCAAACGCCGTGACCCTGCCTACCATGAGCGCAGCCCTAAGGACTTCAATGAGGCGATCGGTGTCGCATTCGGCGCGCACGTACCGGCCCTGAATGTTCGGCGCCAAGAACTGTAAGTCCCGGGCTAAATGAATCAAAACGCCCTGGACGAGCTCATCGAGGCCCTTCCCGGCCTGCTGTTCTATTCGCTCTATTAGCCATGCCCATGGCCTCAATCCGCTAAGGCTTCGTGGGCTGGGCTCAAGCAAACTGGGGGCCATTACTTAGGACTGGATAATCAGCTTAACGCAGGTCCGTTGTATCAGGAGTGCATAGAGTGAGGAAACGAGGAGACGCTCAAGACTGTGCCTTGGTTGCCGACGTGGCCTGTGCGATTACATTTGAAACCACTATCCGTTCCTTGCGAGCTTGTGTCGGAGGGGTGCAGCGGTGCTAGCTATTGTCCCGCAATCTGCTCAACCTGTTCACTTTCGTTAGCAAACATCTGAGCGGTTTGTGCGAGAGCCTTTGACACCCACTCTAATTCCTTCCGAAGCTGCCGGCTGGCCACGTCGCCCCGCTTCATGACGCTCCTGATCCGATCTTGGTTTTCATGAATGAGAATATGGATTTCCATTAGGCGTCGAACCTTCCTGAAGACATTGTCGGAGATTGAACTGGGTCCGTAATAGTGATCAGGAATACGCTCGTTGCCGAGCAGTTCCCCCAAAGCCGGTATGCGGCCCCAATAGCATCCATATTCTGATATCAGCACGTTACCCTCCATCGAGAACGGGCCTGCAGAACCACGCCCCGAAGACCGATCCGACTTAGCCGCCAACCTGCACACTCTTTGGTAATCAGGACCGCCCCAAAGCCGCATCTACCAAACAGCCTTGCAGCCACACGTAGCCGCGCACGTCACTTCCCCACACCGGTCGTTCTTCGGTCCGCCATGCATGGTTGGCGACGTACAGTTCGATGTCTAGGTCGATGTCAGCATCACCGGGCTTCGGCAGTCTTGCCACCGTTGCCGTGAACCTGGTGATTGATTGGTCGAAAACAGTAACAGTCTCGACCGCCTTGACCGGCCCTTGGAATTGATAATCGTCCGGGGCCTCCTCCTCATCGCCTGGAAGCAGAATCGCGGCCCCCTCTGTTTGCAACTCCATTGGAGTGATTTCGTCCAACTCGGATGTTTCCACTCTGAGCTTGCGGATAGCATCTGGGTCGGTGATCAAAATCGGTTCGGGATGGACGACTTCAGCAGCGTATACGAGTCCGGCCAGGGCGAATTCAGCCTGCTGACCGATGCGCAAACGATCGCGATACGCGTAGTACCGGGTGTCGAAAAATGTCAGCAAGGGCCCTTCGCTGTTAGGCGGACATGCTTTGATCCAGGCCTCGACGCCATTGGACCAGGGGATGATTTCCATGACCGTTAGCGTGTATCGGGCGCCCGTGATGACAAAGGGATAGCTGGACATCAGAACTTGACTGACCGCCCCACTCTCTTCCAGACCAGAAATTACTGAGAGCCCGCAAAGCGGCGACTCGGGCCACACAAGCCCAATTGATTCGCCGGCGGCTAGGATTCCGTCGCTGCCGGACCTTCTGTCAGAGGGGTGAGGATCGATGCAACGGCCATGCGTCAGCATGAGTGGCGACAACCGCTGCACGAATTCCTCTACGTTTTCCGATAAGCACCCCCAGTGGTCGCCGTGGTTTTGATAAGGCATGAATTTCTCCGGAGGCAGGCTCGGCTTGTTGTCACCCACCTCGTCGCTATCACAGGCCACGGATTTCTTCGCTTCCTCCAGAAAACCCCTCATACTTTGGCTCTTTGCCAGGAGGGCGCTTAGGCTGGCGTATTGTTTAGCAGCCTCGTGGCATCCGTAGTCCCTGGCACCGCCTTCCATCGCGGCCAGGAACGCCCGCATCTTGGGCTTGGTCTCGCCTATTCCCTTGGCGGCCTCTTCCGCGAGATCGACGTATGACTTTGCAATACGGTTCCCGTCTCCCGCCGGCCCTCCCCTCCCACGATGCTCTTGCGCCTTTTGTGCCTCCTTTGTCAGCTCGTTTGCGCGTCCCCGCGCACTCAGCCTCTCGAACCTTTCGGCACTCTGCAAAAGGCGCCTCCTTTCTCGCAGACTCAAATTCGGATCGGCCGCTATCTCCCTCAGCCTCACCGCTATCCGTGCCTGCTGCTCTGCGCTGAAAAGCATCTCTAGCCTCCGCTTCCCATGCGATAAGCCTCTTCCGCATATTGGTTGAGAACGGAGCACAGGGCATCTTCAAAGCTTTCGACCCCACCCCTGGTGATGAGCTTCGAAAGGAAAGGTCCGTCAGGTTCCAAGTACGACCAAGACCAAATTGAGCGGTCGCCGAACTTCTCCTCCATGACTCTGCCACGGACAAACCCTTCCCTATCGGAGAGAGTGTAGAACACGCCGTTATGAGCGAGGCAGAGGATCATCTGGGGAAACCAGCCTGAGTTGGTGCAACGCGGAGCCGCATCACCAGAATTGAGGAAAGAAACGATTCAAAAGTTTGTATTCCTCTTGCCAGTTCGGAAAGATTCTTGAGAACTCATTCATGAACCGGAAAACCTTGTCGGGGAGCTTTTCACCGGCGCGCCCATATCCATCGTAGTCCAGCGCTTTGGCGAGTTCGTAGGCTTCGCTCTGAAACCTTTGCAGCCGAGATCGCTCGCTAGAAAACCAGCCGGAGCCTTTGGCATACTTCGATGCTGCGACGAGGACATCCTGCGCCTTCCGAAACGACTTAGGTGCGAGATTTTGAAGTTGTGTGGCAGCCGCATAGTCGGTGACCGCGGTTCCTGGAGGCATTATTTCGATTCGTGCCCTACCCTCCTCCTGTGCCGGCTCGTCGACTTTGCCGATGGGACCACTAGCACCCGCGGCAATCTTGGCTTTGCATCCTGGGCAAATGACCGTTCCTCTTCCTGTGGCGGGGAGCCTCAGTTTCTGGCCACACTTAGGACACTCAATGACGGGCCTTTGCTTGGCGAGGAGAGCCAGTATCGCCTCATCCTGTCGGATAGCCTCTCGAAACTTATCCTCTTGATCACGCGGTAAAAGGGGGGCGCGCCCAGAAGCCTTAATACTGGCTGCTATCTCGCCCAGCGTATCTGTGGAAAAGTAGTGATCCGAAAGCGCAAGGGAGTAAACGAAGTCATCTTCGGTTTGGGGAACGAAGCCACACTCCGGGCACCGGGTGAAGGAACCAAATTTCTTCGCGCCGCACTTTGCACAAAGGGCAACAGTCATACCCAAACCTCCTAAAGATCAGTGAGATTCAGGTGTTTGTCAGCAGTCTGGCGCACGAAGACATCCCCCGATGGCCTTAGCCTCGATCAGGCTGTGTTGCATTATAGTGCGTCGCATTAAATTGCACACCCTGTCGCATTATCCTCATGCCAGAGGACGTGCGACGGATGGTGGGCGAAAACGTTAGGCGGCTCCGAGTCACTGCGGGGCTTAGTCAGGCGGAGCTTGCGGCGCGCATGGGTGTAGACCGAAGCTATGTCAGTGGCTTAGAGCAAGGGCATGACCTGCCCCCATCGAGTGGTCCAGTTGCAATGTTAGTTTAGCGGCGTCCTGGGCGCCAGCGGGATCGTGGCCGTCGGAGCGGTTTGAGTGCGCGCAGACGGCCACGCTGCCAGGGCAGGCACGAA
>VGDX01000005.1 GCA_016869535.1 Alphaproteobacteria bacterium
TCGTTGGAGACGCCGAGCATGACGGAAACGCCGCCAAACACCGCGCAGCCTGCCCTGGGGCTTACCGTGAACCCCGCCGTCTGCTACCGTCTACGCCGTTCCAGAGTTCATCGGGGGAATGTCGGTTAAGAACAGAGCATTTCGACGGCGTCGTCTCGATGGCTGAGGACGGTGCCTGTTATCGGATCTAGAGAGTTGAGCCCAATGTACAAGGACTATCCAATCGCGGTCTTCGCCGGGGCGCTGCTTTCGCTAGCCGCTGTCGGACCGGCAGTTGCGGAAAATATCCGCGGCGCGGCAACGGGCCCGACCAAGGCGCCGGGCTTCAGCCATCCCGAGCAATATATGCATGTCCAGGACGTGAAGCCGGCGGACAACATGTATCCGGTGGTTCAGCATCTCGAGCAGGACAAAGCCGCTGCCGCCAAGCTTGCCGCGCTGCAAGCGAAGACCGGTAAGAAGCCGAACATTCTGATCTTCCTGCTCGACGATGTTGGCTGGTCCGATCCCGGCTTCAATGGCGGCGGCGTCGCGGTGGGCAATGCGACCCCGGTGATGGACCGGCTCGCCCATGAGGGTCTGATCCTCACCTCCGCCTATTCCACGCCGTCATGTTCGCCGACGCGCGCCACGATCCATACCGGGCAGAACCCACTGCATCACGGCATTCTGCGCCCGCCGATGTATGGCGAGGCCGGCGGGCTCGACGGCGCCATCACTATGCCGAAGCTGCTCAAGGACCACGGCTACATCACGCAAGGCGTCGGCAAATGGCATATGGGCGAGAACAAGGGTTCGCTGCCGCAGAATGTCGGCTATGACGACTATGTTGGTTTCCTCGGCGTGTCGGACATGTATACCGAGTGGCGCGACATCTATTTCAATCCCGAGGTCGCGCTGTCGCCCGAGCGTTTCAAGATGCTTGAGCAGGACGAGTTCAACCATTACGAGATACATTGCACGCCGGCCGACACCGAGAAGTGCGAGAACGGCAAGCTGATCGAACTCGACTACATCAAGGAGCTCGACAAGCACTGGCTGGAAGTGAGCCTCGCCTTCCTCGACAAGATGAAGGGCAGCGACAAGCCGTTCTATCTCTATCACGCCACGCGGGGCTGCCATTTCGACAATTACCCGTCCGACGATTGGGCGGGCAAGTCGATGGCGCGCACCGTGTTCTCCGACTGCATGGTGGAGATGGACTATTTACTCGGCGAGCTGGTGGATAAGCTTCAGGAGATCGGCGAGTTGGAGAACACGCTGATCTTCTTCACCTCCGACAACGGGCCTGAATGTGAAATCCCGCCGCACGGCCGTACGCCGTTCCGCGGCTGCAAAGGCTCGAGCTGGGAGGGTGGCGTTAGGGTGCCGACCTTCGTCTATTGGAAGGGCGTGATCGCGCCGCGCAAATCCAATCAGCTGTTCGACCTCGCCGATCTGTTGCCGACAGCGCTGGCGCTGGCCGGCTATCCCGGCGCTAAGCTCGCCGAGCTGTTTCCGGACACCACCTATATCGACGGCGTCGACCAGTCGGGCTTCATCGTCGCCGACGATGGTCTCTCGGCGCGCCGCAGTCGCATCTACACCCTGAACCAATATTTCGCCGCCACGCGCATCGACGAGTTCAAAGGCGTGATAACCATGGAGATCGAGAACTCTGTGGTGCAGAGGGGTAATTGGGGCGGATTCAGTGGCGGTATTTTCACCGATACCGGCGGCGGCATCACCTTCAACCTCTATACCAATCCGCAAGAGGATGTGAGCATCGGCATCCGCCACATTCCGATGGGGGTGCCGATCATAGCGGCCTCGGCGGCGTATATGAAGGACCTGATCAAATATCCGCCGCAATTCAAGATCGGATTCATATCCAACAACCCGCCGGTCTATGACCTGCTGCCGCAGATGCAGAAAATGCGTCAGGAGAACATGGAGAAGCATGGGCCCGGCAGGCCGACGCCATAACGCGCAATTGATAGGGCCCGTGGTGCATCTGCGGGCCCCTTGCGCTATTGAGTAGGCTAGAACGCCTGAACGGCCATTCCGGTCGAGCGTCAGGTTCATGTCTCACTGTGGTAATGCCATCTTAAATGTGTTCGTGCAAGTACCGGAGCTCTTCCACCTGCCATCAGGCATGTACTCATACTTTCCGACGCACTCCCCCGTGGACTTGGGTTCATCGCCATCGGGTATGTTGACACAGCGGGCGGCATAATCGGCCAGCTTGTGTCCTTTCTCGGGTTCTTTCTCTTCCCACTTGTCCGTCACGCAGACGATAGCTCCCGTTTCGTTGATAGTCTGACCGGCATTGGCCGTGCCACTGACCAAAATTAGAACCGCCGCAGGCGCGACTTTGCAAAACAACTTCAGGGTCATTGTATCTTCTCCCCTCCCATACACGCGAATTCTATCAGAAGCCGGCCCGAACGGTCAGGCGGATCCTCTGCTTTAAAGTGGTGCGGACGCCGGGAGTCGAACCCGGACGGGGTTTCCCCCTCAGGATTTTAAGTCCTGTGTGTCTACCAGTTCCACCACGTCCGCTTGCGGCCATGCTAGCCGAAGGCGCCGCTCCCGGCACTAGCCAGGGAAAGGCCTTAGGCCCGGTGCGCCGGAGGACTGACGCATAAACTTGCCCTAAGCAACAGGAACAAGGTCAGCGCGTTCAGGATATGCCAGGCGAAATGCGTGCCGATCTTGCGCCCGGCCAAGACCATCTCCTCGCACAGCGCCATGTCCAGCGATCGCAATGTTATGGAAATGGTGAACACGGCCGCCGCCGACAATATCCAGGGCGCCGCCGCATGCCCCCGTCTCGCAAGCAGCAACCCAACCGCGATCAGGGCGATGAGCGCCGGCAAATAGCCGACGCTGCCGTTCAGGCACGGCCCTGCCCCCTCGACATCCGCGCCAGGGAAGCCGAAGCCCCCATCCCAGCATTGCACCTGCATGGCGCCTGCCACGACCGCGGCGAAACCGACCGCAAGCAAAACCGTCCAGCCCGGCGGCACGCCAAGGAAACGATTGAGGGCGAAACCGAGATAGACCAGCATGAACAGGCCGATGGGCACGATGTCGGCGAATGCCGTTCCCGCGTCGGCGAAGAGGTGAAAGGCAAAACTGCCGAGCCCGATCACGAACACCAGCGCCACGAGAAGATAGTGGTCGGCGCTGCGTTCGGCGGCGGGTTGGCGCAGAACAAGCCAAAGCCCGGCCAGCGCGGCAAGCAGAAAGGCGCCATTGGTCAGCGCGTTGATGGGCTCGGCCCATAGCGCTCCGTCGCTGCCGCGTTCGCAATAGATGAAGACGCGCTCGCCGAAGCTCATCGGTCGGGCGTTGACCTCGTATTATTCTGCCTCATCGGGCATGTCCTCGTCGGTCATGCCCTCCTCGGGAATCTCCTCTTCCATCGGGAACTCGCCATTATCGAGATCCTCGATAGCGATGCCGAGGCTCTGCCGGCACTCGTCTTCATGTTCTTCATTGGCGACGAGAAGCTCATCGAGATTGGGAAAGGCCTCCGCGTCGGCATCGGTGATATCTTCGTTGTGCATCTTCACCAGCATGTCGACATCGGTTTGCGGCACCTTGGCTTCCGTGAGCTTGCCGGCGACGCATTCGCAAAAAGTCTGCGGCGTGACCTTGGCCTCATCGAGGCCGGGGTCTTCGGTAACCACCGGGTCCTTGGTGCAAGCCACGACGAAAGCAACGGTGTCGAGATCTTGTGCCTTGGTGTCAGCTGCGCCAAAGCAAAGCACGGCGAAGACACTGAGCGCGGCGAGGCGCGTGGTTGACTTAGGCATGCGAGTTCCCTCCCGCCGCGATCTTATCATTTTGTGCCGGCGGTTGAGCCAACAATAAGGCAATGACCCGGTGGTCAGGCACGATCAGGTCTTGGGTGGGAGCACGACCCGAATATGCAAATCTTTCAATTGCTTGGGTGAGACCTCGGACGGCGCTCCCATGAGCAGATCCTCTGCCTGCTGGTTCATGGGGAACATCACCACCTGACGCAGATTCTCCTCGCCGCAAAGCAGCATCACCATGCGGTCGATGCCCGGCGCGATGCCGCCATGCGGCGGCGCGCCGAATTGCAGCGCGCGCAGCATGCCGCCGAAGCGCTTCTCGAGTTCCTCTTTCGGATAGCCGGCGATGGCGAAGGCTTTCTCCATGATCTCCGGCTTGTGATTGCGGATGGCCCCCGATGATAGCTCCACGCCGTTGCACACCACGTCGTATTGGAACGCGAGGATGTCGAGCGGGTCTTTGCTTTCCAGCGCTTCGATCCCGCCTTGTGGCATGGAGAACGGATTGTGCGAGAAGTCGATCTTGTTCTCGTTCTCGTTCCATTCGAACATGGGGAAATCGACCACCCAGCAGAAGTCGAAACGGTCCTTCGCGGTCAAGTTCAGCTCATCGCCGATCTTCACCCGCGCCTGCGCGGCGAAGGGCGCGAATTCGCCCGGCAGGCCCGCTACGAAGAACACGGCATCGCCGTCAGCGAGGCCGAGCTGCGCGCGGAGCGCCTCGGTGCGCTCCGGTCCGAGATTCTTGGCAATCGGCCCGGCGCCTTCACCCTCGCGGAAGAAGATATAGCCGAGCCCCGGCTGGCCTTCACCTTGCGCCCAGGCGTTCATGCGGTCGCAAAAGGCGCGTGAGCCGCCGCTCTTGGCCGGGACGGCCCAGATGCGCGTGTTGACGTCCATGTCGATCATGCCGGCGAACAGCTTGAAGCCCGAACCCTTGAAATGCTCGGTGACGTCCTGCATCTCGATCGGGTTGCGAAGATCGGGCTTGTCGGTGCCGTATTTGCGCATGGCCTCGGCATAAGGGATGCGGGGGAATTTCTGGGTGACCGGCTTGCCGCCGCCGAATTCCTCAAACAGGCCGCGCAGGATCGGCTCGACCGCATCGAACACGTCGTCCTGCGTCACGAAGCTCATTTCCAGATCGAGTTGATAGAACTCACCGGGCGAACGGTCGGCACGGGCATCCTCGTCACGGAAGCATGGCGCGATCTGGAAATAGCGGTCGAAGCCCGCGATCATGATGAGCTGCTTGAATTGCTGTGGCGCCTGCGGCAGCGCGTAGAACTTGCCCGGATGCACGCGTGACGGCACGAGATAGTCGCGCGCGCCCTCAGGGCTTGAGGCGGTAAGTATCGGCGTCTGGAACTCGAAAAAGCCAGCCTCGCGCATGCGGCGGCGCAAGGAGGCAATGATCGCCTCCCGCTGCATGATGTTGTCGTGCATGGTGTCGCGCCGGAGATCGAGGAAGCGGTATTTGAGGCGTGTCTCCTCCGGATAGTCTGGCTCGCCGAACACCGGCAGCGGCAGCTCGGCGGCTTCCGACAGGACTTCCAGGTCCTTAACCCTGACCTCGACCTCCCCCGTGGGCAGGTTCGGATTGACGGTGTCAGCCGAGCGAGCCACCACTTCGCCGTCGATCCGCACCACCCATTCCGGCTTCAGCTTCTCGGCGCGCGCGAACACGGGCGATTGCGGATCGGCGACGATCTGCGTCAGGCCGTAATGGTCGCGGAGGTCGATGAACAGCAGCCCGCCATGATCGCGCACGCGATGCACCCAGCCCGAGAGACGCGCGGGTTTCCCGACATCATCTTTGCGGAGCGCGCCGCAAGTGTGGGTGCGGTAGGCGTGCATGGGCTAAGGGACAGACTTTCTCGGCGGTTAAGTTTGCGCGGAACACCGCATGGGACGCCCCGCCTTGTCAAGCAAGGGGAACGATGGATCGTCCGCGTTAATTCCACATGAAAGGAACTAAATGGCGGGTGCCGCGTTTTACTCGTCGGAAGGGGCAAACGAAGAGGGAAAAACACCATGTGCAAGATGGGCTATACCCTTTCGGTCAGAACCCGCTTACCCGTAACGGCGTGGGTTCTTGCCGGTCTCGTCACGCTATCCTCGTTGATTTCCACGGTGCTGCAAGAGCATCAATCCAGGCGGACGGATGCGGCCAGCCTCGCGCCATCGCAAATCTGTCAGCCTGACAGGTCTTGCGGCAAGAGCGCCATCGCCGCCTCGGTGATCCACTGATAATCGGCATTCCGCGATAGGTGCAGGCAGTTCGGGCCGTTGCGGTGCGGCGGTGATGCCCTTGGCCGCATGCCACGGTCTGGGCTATACCCGGCCCCCATGGATCTCATCAAAACCAACGAAGACCTGGCCGGGGCATGCGCGCGATTGGCCGCGGCGCCTTACATCGCCGTCGATACCGAGTTCATGCGCGAGCAGACCTTCTGGCCGCGGCTCTGCCTGATCCAGATCGCCTCGGGCGATACCGAGGTCCTGGTCGACGGGCTCGCCCCCGGTCTCGACCTCAAGCCGTTCTTCGACCTCATGATCGACGAGGACGTGCTCAAGGTGTTCCACTCCGCGCGCCAGGACATCGAGATCGTGCATCATCTGGCGAGCGTCATCCCGCATCCGATCTTCGACACGCAGGTCGCGGCTATGGTGTGCGGCTTCGGCGAGGCGGTGAGCTACACCATGCTGGTGAAGCGGCTCCTCGGGCGCAATCTCGACAAGACCTCGCGCTTCACCGACTGGAGCCGCCGTCCCCTATCGGACCGGCAGCTGACCTACGCGCTCGGCGACGTCACGCATCTGCGCGACCTCTACCCGAAGCTAAGGGCGCAGCTCGACCAGTCCGAGCGGGCGAGCTGGCTCAACGAGGAAATGGGCGTGCTGACCGATCCGGCCACTTATCAACTGCACCCGGAACAGGCCTGGAAGCGGCTCAAGATGCGCACCAAGACGCCGAAATCGCTCGCCGTGCTGATGGAGCTTGCCGCCTGGCGCGAGCGCGAAGCGCAGAGCCAGGACGTGCCGCGCGCCCGCATCCTGAAAGACGAGGCGCTCTACGATATCGCCAGCCAGGCGCCGCGCACCATCGAGGATCTCGGCTCACTGCGCTCGCTGCATAACGGCTTCGCCCGCTCCATGCGCGGCCGCTCCGTGCTCGAAGCGGTGGGGCGGGGGCTCGAGCGCGATCCGGGCACGATCCCGCCGATCGAGCGCGGCGAGCCGATGCCGCCGGAGGCGCAGGCCGTGGTCGATCTGTTGCGCGTGCTGCTGAAGGCCACCGCCGGCCGTCATGGCGTGGCGCCGAAGCTGATCGCCACGAGCGAAGAACTCGAGCAGATCGCCCGCTCGGACGACGCCGACGCCGCGGCCTTGCGCGGCTGGCGCAAGAAATTGTTCGGCGACGACGCGCTGGCACTGAAGCGCGGCGAGCTTGCGCTGGTCATCGACCGCGGCGAGGTCTCGGTGCGGCCGGCGAAATCAGGCGCGGAATAGCCCGATCAAATCCTGCGGCTGTCATACGCCCAATGCAGCAGAGCCTGACGCTGCCTGCGGCGGCAGGTGAAGTCTCCCGGCTCGCAGTTCCGCTCGATCTGCCGCACATGGCGGCGTATGGCCTTCCAGCGCTTGATCTGCCGCCGGTCCTCCTCCTCCATCCGCCGGCCCATATAGTAGCGGCAATACCACTGGAACCAGCCACGCGGATCGTCGGGGTGGATCCATCCCTTCTCGCGCCACACCGAAAGCGGCTGGCTGGCCGAGACGCCGAAATAATTGAGTGAGCAGTCGGGCTTGCTTGGCGCGAGCTTCGCTTTGGCGAACCAGCTTGCGGGAAACTCCTTGCGCGTGTCCGTCATGTACTTGCCGCAGAATATGCCGAGCGCCAGCATCTCCTGCGGCGTCAATTCGGGTCTGAACTCGGGATCGAAATTGCGGCCGGTGGGTGCGCTCAGACGATAGCGATAGCCCTTCTGCATCTTGTCGTTCACGACGACGATGCGCTTGACCATGCTCTCACGCGCCCGCTCCGAGCCCGCAACTCATCGCCGCCCGCGCTCTATCGTCTCGGTAATCCGCAGGCGGATCACGCCGCGCACATCCTCCGGCAGCTCGTCGAGCGCCGCCAGCAGCCCGCGCAGCTCGGCGCGCAAGCCGTGAATCTGGTCGATCAGATTGAGCAGCACCGGCACGTCCTCCTCGGAGAAGCCAAGCTCGTCCTCGAGATTGCAGATGAGCGCCGCCCGCGCCAGGTCGGCCTCCGAATAACTCGGCGCCGCCAAATCGGCCGGCTTGATCCAACCTTGTTGAACCCACACTCTGAGCCGCGTGACGGTGAGGGTGCCGACGCGCGCCAGAAGTTCTTTCTCGGTCAGCATCACGCCTGCTCCTTGAGCTTGCGCCGCGGATCGTAGGCGTGGCCCTGGCGCCAGGTCTCCGCGAAGCTTTTCAGGTCATCGTCGATCTTCTCGGGCATCATGACGCTGAGTTTGACCAGCTGGTCGCCCGTCCCGCTTCTGGTCTTGATCCCGCGGCCTTTCAGCCGAAGAATCTGTCCGGTATTGGCGCCTTGCGGCACCGTCGCCGACACGCGTCCGCTAATGGTCGGCACTTCGACCTTGCCGCCAAGCACCGCCTCATCGAGGGTGATGGGCAACTCGACGACGATGTCGTTCCCCTCCCGCTTGAACACGGGATGCGGCCTGACGCCGATCTCGACCAGCGCATCGCCCGGCCCGCCTTCGCCCATGCCCTTCATGCCTTTGCCCTTGAGGCGCAGAACCTGGCCGTCGCTCACGCCGGGCGGGATGGTCACGTCGAGCGTTTCGCCGTCCGGCAGCGTGATGCGCGTCTTGGTGCCATTCACCGCGTCGAGGAACTCGACCTCGAGCCGGTATTGCGCATCCTGTCCGCGCATGGAGAAACGCGCACCGCCGCCCCGGCCTGCACCGCCGCGGCCGAACAGGTCACCGAACAGATCGCTGAATTCGCCGATATCCTCGTAGCCGCGCGCCGAGCGGTAACGCGCGCCGTCCTCGCCGCCGGCATATTCGCGGTAATAGCGCTGCTGCGGAGTTTCCTGGCCCGAGGCGTCGATCTCGCCGGCGTCGTAGCGTTTGCGTTTGTCCTCATCGCCGATGATGCCATAGGCGGCGGCGATCTTCTTGAATCTCTCCTCGGCGGTCTTGTCACCGGGATTGAGGTCCGGGTGCAGCTTCTTGGCCAGCTTGCGGTAGGCCTTGGTGATGTCGGCCGCGCTCGCGGTCTTCGCCACGCCGAGAACTGAATAGAGGTCTTCTGCCATTGGCTAAGTCACGCCCGAGTACTCATCGATAACGGTTCACGATCTGCAACGCGCTCCACGATCCCAGCATCACGAGGAGCATCATGCCAGCTGACGCGATGTAGCGCACAGGGTGCTGCGTTTCTACGAGGGGGACGCCCAGACTAAGGTACGACAGCACCATTCCGAGGATCATGCTGGCTACTACACTTCCGATGAACCCACCGACGACCGCGGCAACGATGCTCACGATCCAGCCCATCGCGCCGCGCTTTTGCGACCAAGCTTCGTAGAGCCCAAGGACCAGCACGGCGAGAAAGACAATCATCATCGCGGTCATCGGGCCGCCCACGCTCGACTTAGGCAGCGCGTCGCTCACCTCGAGCAGCACCATGGCGATCACAGCGATCAGGATTATGATTCTCATTGGCGTCCGTCTCTACCGATGCGATCCCAGGACTTCGGCATGGTCCTTCTCTTGCTTACCCGGCGGCAAGTTGCAAGGCCGGGCCGACGCGGATCTCCCCCTCGCGGTCGAGAAGCCCTGTCAGTTCCTTGAAGCGGCGCTCTACGCGCTCGCCTTCGAGACTGGAATAAGGCTCAGGCACGGTCCAGATCAGCCGGTTGGTTTCATAGGAGAGCGGCGTGTTGGGCAGCACCCCCGGCATGGCCGCGGACAGACTATGCGCCGCCCGGAAGGCGGCACCGAGGATGCGCGCGCGCCTGAGCGCGTCCTTGTCGACAAGCTCGATCAGCTTCTGACCCAGTTCGTCTTTAACTACACCTTCGTTGCGATAATAGACCGTGAGGGCAAGGAAGGCGCGGCCAGGATGGTCGATGCCGACGAAATCGCCATGCGCCACCAGATTCAGGCTCTGTATGCCCCGGTAATCGGGATGCGCGCGCCAGCCGATATCCGACAAGAGGCATGCGGCATGCCGCAATCGTTTCTGCTCGGGCGTCTCCACCGGACCCGGCGCCCGAAACAGTTCATCGGTCCAGGCGCAGAGTTCCCAGGCGTTGATCACGGACCGTGATTTCCGCCGCGCGATTTCCTCACAAGCTTCGAGCAAGGGATCCTTGGCCTTCTCCTCGTCGTCTAGCAGGCTGTAAAGCAGCCCTTCGCGAATGCCGAGCACGGACACCACGATGGCGCGTGGCTTCATCTGCTTGATCAACCTTTCCAGCACCAAAGCGCCATAGGGGATGGTCTCGCGGCGGGCGCTGGAAATGTCGCGGATGCCGGCCATCGAGCTTTGCGATTGATGATCGAGGAGCGAGGCGAATTTAAGCGCTTCGTCGGCATTGATGCGGTAATTGTGCATCACGCTTAGAGGATAGTTCATCTGCGTCATGTGCAGCCGCGCAAGCGCCCGCCAGGTGCCGCCGATGACATAGAAGTCACGGCCCCTCCCCTTGTCCAGCCAATCAATCTTGGCAAGCTCGGCATCGACGATCTCGCGTGCCTTCTTGAGACTGACGCCGGAGGCATCGATGAGCCATAGGCCGCCGAGCGGCAAGGTGGCGGCATTTGACAGCGTGCCGCCGCGCACATCGACGAGCTCGAGACTGCCGCCCCCGAGATCGCCGGCGAATCCGTCGGCGGCATAAATGCCCGAGATGACACCGAGCGCGGCAAGCTCAGCCTCCGCTGTGCCGGAGAGCACGGTGACGTGATAGCGCAAAATGCGCTCTGCCTCGGCGATGAACGCCGCACCATTGCTGGCCTCGCGTGCCGCGGCTGTGGCAATCACCTCGACATGCTCGACATTGAGCTGATCGATCAGGGAACGGAAACGCCGCAGAGCGCGTGTGGCGCGTTTGATGGCCTCCGGCGCAAGCCGCCCCGTGGTGGCGAGCGAGCGACCGAGACCGCATAAGACTTTTTCGTTGAAAACCGGGGTCGGCGCGCGCGCGGCGCCCTCATAGACGACGAGACGGACCGAGTTCGAGCCGATGTCGACCACTGCGACTGGGCTCAGATCGTTCCTCATGCTCATCGGCTGAGCCCGATCGGCGTCAGCCCGTCTCGACCAGGCGCGCGAAGCGCGGCGGCATGTTCTCGGTTGGAGACGTGCCGCGGCCGGACAGGCTCGGATTGGTCATGAAGTAATCCTGGGCACTAAACGGCTCCTCGTCCCCACTCAGATGGATACGCTCGGAGTTGCCTTCGGGCAGCACCAGCCAACTTTGCAGATTGTCCTTGAGATTCGCCACCATGATCTGATCAAGGATCTGCTCATGCACCGTCGGGTTCTTGATCGGCACCATGGCCTCCACGCGCCGGTCCAGGTTGCGGGGCATCATATCCGCCGAGCTGATATAAACCACCGCCTTGCGATGCGGTAACCCATGACCGGCGCCAAAGCAATAGATGCGGGAATGTTCGAGGAAACGCCCCACAATGCTTTTGACATTGATGTTCTCGGAGAGTCCCGGGACACCGGGGCGCAGGCAGCAAATGCCGCGTACCACGAGGTCGATCTCCACGCCCGCCTGACTCGCCTCGTAGAGCGCATCGATGATCTCCGGATCGACCAGCGAGTTCATCTTCATCCAGATCGCCGCCGGTCGTCCGGCCTTGGCGTGATAGATCTCCTCGCGGATATGGTCGAGTATGCGCGCCTTGATGCCGTGCGGTGATACCGCCATGACCTCGAGTTCCGCCGGTTCCGCGTAGCCGGTAACGTAGTTGAAGATGCGCGACACGTCGTGACCGATGGTGCTGTCGGCGGTGAAGAAGGACAGGTCGGTATAGATCTTGGCGGTGACCGGATGGTAGTTGCCGGTGCCGACATGGCAATAGGTGACGAGTTCGCCGTGCTCGCGCCGCACGATCAGGCTGAGCTTGGCGTGGGTTTTGAGCTCGATGAAGCCGTAAACCACCTGGACGCCCGCGCTTTCCAGATCGCGCGCCCATTTGATATTGGCCTCTTCGTCGAAACGGGCCTTCAATTCGACCACGGCGGTCACCGACTTGCCCGCTTCCGCCGCGTCCTTCAGCGCCTGGATGATGGGTGAGCTCTTGCTCGTGCGGTAGAGAGTCCATTTGATCGCCACGACGTCGGGATCGGCCGTCGCCTGCTTCAGGAATTGCAGCACGACATCGAAGGATTCGTAGGGGTGGTGGACCACGATGTCCTTCTGGCGAATGGCGGCGAAGCAATCGCCCTGATGCTCGCGGATGCGTTCCGGGAAGCGGCTCACGAAGGGCTGGAATTTCAGATCGGGCCGGTCGGAGACGATCAACTGGTTGGTGTCGGTGAGACCGATCAGGCCCTTCTGCACGAAGCTCTCGTTCTCGGTGACCTTGAGTTCCTGCATGACGAAGCGCTGCAGCCTAGACGGCATGGTCGCTTCGATTTCGAGCCTGATGACCGAGCCGCGGCGGCGCCGCTTCAACGCCGATTCGAAGAGCTGCACCAGATCTTCCGCTTCTTCCTGCACCTCGATGTCACTGTCGCGCAGCACCCGGAACGCGCCCTGGCTTCTGACCCGATAGCCGGGAAACAGGCGCGACACGAAGATGCCGACCACGGTTTCGAGCCGGATGAAGCGGATCTGGTTTTCGGCGCCCTCTTCGGTCGGCAGGCGGATGAAGCGGTTGAGCTGCGAGGGGAGCGGCATCAGCGCGTGCATGGCCTTGAGCGATCCTTCGCGCACGAGTTCGAGCCCCAGCGTGAAGCCGAAATTGGGAATGAAGGGAAAAGGATGCGCCGGGTCGACGGCGATCGGCGTCAGCACCGGGAAGATATGCGCGAGGAAATGCTTTTCGAGCCAATCGCGTTCCTTGTCGGTCAGCTGATCGGCGTGCAGCACATGGACGCCGGCCTCGGCGAGCAGGGCTTCGAGCTTGACCCAGTTCTCCTGCTGCTCGGCGGTGAGTTCGGCGACCGCTCGGTTGATGCGGTCGAGCTGCTCGGCGGGCGTCAGCCCGTCCTGGCTCGGCGTCTCGATGCCGGCGAGCACCTGGCCTCTGAGGCCGGCGACGCGCACCATGTAGAACTCATCGAGGTTCGAGGCTGAGATGGAGAGGAAGCGCAGGCGCTCGAGCAGCGGGTGGCGTGCGTTCTCCGCCTCCTCCAGCACCCGGCGATTGAAGTCGAGCCAGGACAACTCACGGTTGAAGTAGCGGGAGGGCCCAAACGCGGCGATGCGGGCGGTGGCTTCCGGGGTTTCGATCTTTTCGGGCAAGCTCACAGACGGTTTCCTAGCAAAAAAGACCAATCCCGGTAAAAATTACCCGTTTATTGTATCGCCTAAGTAACGGAAATCCAGGCGGGACCTAGTCGGGTGCGGTCTTTGCCAGAACCTCGTTAACGAGCTGACGGCTGATTTTCCGCCCTTTCGCCAGCGCCGCCTTGTCCACCGCCTCGACCGCCGCGGCTGCCGCCTGGAGCGAGCGGTCGACATGAAGCGCCATGAATTCCAAGACCTTAGGGTCGATGTCGAGCTGCCGGTCGGCGAAGTGTTTGAGCATCACGGTCCTGAGCAAGGCCTCGTCGGCGGCGCCTATTTCCGTGACCGGCAAAGCACTTAGCCGGGATGTCAGGTCCGGCAGCGAGATGTTCCAGCGCGCCGGGCTGACACGCGCCGTGACGAGCACGAACAGCCGCTTCTCCCGCGCCAAATTCAATAAGTGGAACAAAGCTTTATCGTCATATTGGACGCGGTCGGCATCCTCCACCACGAGCGCCGTCCCCTCGCCCAAGGCATCGATCGAAGCAATGTCCAGTGTTGCCGGGTCGAGCCCGTAGGCGCTTGATAATGCTTGCCAAACACGCACCAGATGGGTCTTGCCGCTGGCCGCCGGCCCGAGCAGAAGCTGAACGCGATCCGGCCATTCCGGCCATGAATCGATCAGCCTGACCGCGGCGAGATTGCAGTCGCTGACCAGAAAATCCTCCGCGCCGAGCGCGGCGCGATGCGGCAAGTCCAAAGTGAGCTGATCGAGGCTCACGAGGCCCTGACCCGCGTACGTGGCGCGCCATGGTTCACCGATTTCCTTCGGCGCGGCGGCGGCTCGGGAGCCGGTTCATAAGACGCCATGAGTTTTAGCCAGGTCCAGAAATAGGCCGCAGCCGAAACGATGGTGAGCGTCCCTGTGACCAGGATCAGGACTTCGACCAATCGATTGAGCCCAAGTCCAAGCCCGAGTTCGGCCAACACCAGACCGGCCAGCAGAATCTGGGAGAACGTATTGATCTTGCTAATGAGTAACGGCTGCATGTTGAGCGGACGGGATAGCATCCACGACAGCACCACAGCGCCGACAATGAGAATGTCACGGCTGACCACGGCGATAACGAGCCAGGCGGGGAGATATCCGGCGAGCCCCAGGGTAACGTAGATACTGCCGAGCAGCGCCTTATCGGCGATCGGATCGAGATAGGCGCCAAGCTCCGTGCGCCAGCCATAGCGCTTGGCGAGGAACCCGTCGGCGGCATCGGATGCGCCAGCGAGCAGAAACACGAAGAAGGCCGCCAGCATCTCATCGGTGATGATCAGCCACACCACCAGCGGAACCAGCACGATCCGCCCGAGGGTAAGGCTGTTGGGGATATTCACGAAACGCTCCTCCCAGCGGTCTTTTAAGGCTTTTACACGGCATGGGTAAACGCCGTGAATGTGGCGGACCCGCGGCCTTTCCGCCTTGACGGCACTCCCGCGGCACGATTGTTATGCCAAACCGTCTGAACTTGCACTCCGAGTGGCTCGGTGCCCCCGATATCCAAAGATGAGGCTCGGCTGACTTATCGCGACGCGGGCGTCGATATCGACGTCGGCAACGCGCTCGTGAAGGCCATCGGGCCGCTTGCGGCCAAGACGCGCCGCAAGGGCGTGATGAGCGGAATCGGCGGCTTCGGCGGCTTGTTCGATCTCAAAGCATGCGGGTTCGCAGACCCGATTCTGGTCGCCGCCACGGACGGGGTGGGCACCAAACTCAAACTCGCCATAGAGACGGGCCGGCATGACGGGATCGGCATCGATCTCGTCGCCATGAACGTGAACGATATCGTTGTCCAGGGGGCGGAGCCTCTCTTCTTTCTCGACTACTTCGCCTGCGGCGAGCTCGATCTCGGCGTGGCCGAGACCGTCATCGGCAGCATCGCTAAGGGATGCGAGGAAGCGGGCTGCGCCCTGATCGGGGGGGAGACCGCCGAAATGCCGGGTGTCTATGCGCCTGGCGACTACGACCTTGCCGGCTTCGCCGTCGGCGCGGTCGAGAGAGAGGCTTTGCTGCCGCGAAAGGACATCGCCATTGGCGATGTACTCATTGGTCTTCCCTCTTCAGGGGTTCACGCCAATGGCTTCTCGCTCGTGCGCCGCGTGGTGGAAAAATCCGGATTGCGCTGGAGCGACCCGGCGCCATTTGCGTCTGGCATGACACTCGGCGAAGCCCTACTCACGCCGACACGCATCTATGTCCGCCAGATCCTGGAGACAATCCGCAAAACGAAGGCCGTGAAAGCGCTCGCGCATATCACCGGCGGCGGATTGATCGACAATGTTCCGCGCGTGATTCCCGATCACCTTGCGGCGACGATCGATGGTGCGGCGATCGACCCGCCGCCGGTCTTTCACTGGTTGCAGCAAAAAACCGGCTTGGCAGATGATGAGATGCTCCGCACCTTCAATTGCGGCGTTGGCATGGTGGTGATCGTCAACGCAGATGAGGTCGATGGGGTGCTAAAGACACTTGGCGACGAAGCCTTCCTACTGGGCGCGATCATCCCCCGTGAAGCTGACCAAGCAATCCGGCTCGAAGGGAGCCTCGGTGGTTCCCGATCTACGTCATGACTAAGAAGCGTATCGGCGTCCTCATCTCGGGCCGCGGTTCGAATCTGCAGGCCCTGATCGATGCGGCCGAGGATCCCGACTATCCGGCGAAGATCGTCCTGGTGATATCCAATGTTGCCGGTGCGCAAGGTTTGGCCCGCGCCGATGCGGCTGGCATTCCCACCCTCACCATCAGTCATAAGGACTACTCATCGCGCGAATCTTTCGATACCGCGATTACCGAAGCCTTGGAAGATGCAGGCGCGGAACTCCTTTGCAATGCAGGCTTCATGCGCCTGCATAGTGAAAGCTTCGTGCGGCATTGGTGGAACCGCCACCTCAACATCCACCCTTCCCTTCTGCCTGACTTCAAAGGCCTCGACACGCATGCGCGCGTGCTGGAAGCAGGCGAAAAGATCACCGGCTGTACCGTACATTTCGTCCGCCCTGAGATGGACACCGGGCCAATCGTTGCTCAGGCCGAGGTGCCCGTTCTCCCAGGCGACACACCAGAGACCCTTGCCACTCGCGTACTCGAGGCCGAACACCGTCTTTATCCCCATGCGCTGAGGCTCGTGGCCTCCGGCGCGGTGCACGTCGAGGGCGAAGCCGTGGTCGGAACGGCGCTTTAAGAACTGATATCGCCCTCATTTTGCCGCCGCTTCCAGGCAGCTTTGTTTGAGCGTTGATCCGCCGTAACATCGATTTACGTGGAAGGACGGCATGTCGCACCACAAGATGCAGGCCATGCCGAAGATGGACATACCAGGGGGCTCGATGCTAGAGACTTGGCCATTCGAGACAATCCCTGCGCCGGCTCACCGTTCGGAGCGATACGGTCGATGCAGCGCGGGTACTCGCTCTTGGCGTGCATCTGGGAGCATGCCGATCGCCACTACGGCAAGGGGCGTAGGAGAAAGCACGGTTCAATGGCGGATATGACGGTCGCCTATTCTCCAACCCATGGGCTCGGCGAAGAGCAGAGCATCTGGTTCAAGCTGACACCGCTCTTGAACCAGGAGAACCCCATGCAGGTTCTCATGGCGCTCTGCGACAAATATAACGGCGTCATCCCCATCAACCTCAAGAATCACCGCATCGTGCTTCTCGCCGAGCCGGCGCATGCGCAGCGTGTTCTGGTCGATAACGTCGACAACTACACGAAATATTTCGACGGACTTCGCCCGATCTTCGGCAAGAGCATGATCACTGTGGACGGCGCGCTATGGCAGAAGATTCGCGCGCCACAGCAGCCCGCTTTCCATCCTCAAATGTTCGAGGACTATTTTCCCTATCTGATGTCGGCCATCGATTCGAAGATGGCCCGCTGGGCGAAGTTCGCTGCGACCGGCGAGACCATCGAGATGGTGGAGGAAACCTGGACGCTCGCCGCCGAGATGGTGTGCAAGGCGCTGTTCGACCGCGAAATGCCGTTCAACCCGCATTTCATCTTCAAGCAAGTGAAAACCTATACCGATGTGATGAACCACAAATCGATCCGCTTGAAGAGCGTGCGCGGCCAGCTCGAAGAGATCGGTGAGGAGGATACGGCGAAGGCCATGGAGATCTGGGGCTCGATCCCCGACACGGTGATCGGCGCGAATGTGCTCGAATATCGCGAGAAAACGCTACTCAAAATGCTGGATGGCGCCGAAGCCGACCCTAACTTCCCCGAATTCGATCGCCAGCAGGTGATCGACGAGATGAAACAATATCTCTGGGCCGGCACGGAGACTACGGCGCTTACCCTTGCCTGGTCGCTCTATCTCTTGTCGCAGCATCCGGAAGCGTTGGAGCGTATCCGCGCCGAAGCGCGCGCCGTCTGCGGCGAGCGCGACCCGGTGTGGAACGAGGTACAGCAGCTCTCCTACACGCGAATGGTGATTCAGGAGACGATGCGGCTATTCCCACCGATCTGGGCACTGATCCGCATCGCCGCCGGCGAGGACGAAATCGGAGGCCATAAGATCAAGGCCGGAGACAAAGTGGTGATGCTCGCCTATGTGATGCATCACAGCCCGAAATATTGGGAAGAGCCGGAGAAGTTCGATCCCGAACGGTTCTCGCCCGAACGCGCCAAGAAGCGCGTGAAGTACAGCTACCTGCCCTTCTCCGCCGGCAAGCGCTCCTGCATCGGCGGGGCATTGTCGCAGATCGAAAACACGCTCGCGCTCGTGCAGCTGCTCCGTCGTTTCACGCCGGAATATGCGGGACCGGTGCCGGCCAAGATCCACGCGACCGTGACGCTTTGCCCCAAAGGCGGGCTACCCTTCCGCATTCGCGCTCTGAGCTAGCCTATCGCAGGGTCACCATGGGGCAGCCGAGCGTCCGCTCGAGCGCATTGATCAGCTCCTCTTCGGTCTCGACCGCGAGATAGAGGCCGCCATTTTTCTCGGCCAGGCATTTGACGTCGAGAAGGCTCTGCTCGCCCATCCAGGTATAGCCTTCGACGCGCAAGCCGATGACATGGACTGTGAGTTGATCGGCTTCGTCATGAAGCCGCTGCCCGAGATCACAAGGGAAGCCACCGCAAGTCTCTTCGCCGTCCGTGAGTAGCACGACGATGCCCGGCTTCTGCCGGAAATCGAGCACCTCCGCCGCCTGTTCCACGGCCGTGCTTAGCGGTGTGCGTCCCGTAGGAACAAGGGCTCTGACTGTCGCCAGGACACGATCTGCCGCGTTCTCCACCGGAGGAAATTGTAGCTGGACGTTACATTGGTTGTACGCCCCCGTGCCGTAGGTGATTAGCCCCACGCGGCGGTAGCGGGTGATTGTCGGCAAGATCTTGGAGAGCGCCCGTTGCACTCTATCCAACCGGCTGATCGCGGTCGGGTTTTCGCTGCCATAGCCCCAACCGTTGCCTGCCATCGATCCCGACGCATCGAATACGAGCATGGCATCTTCGGTGCATGGTGCAGGTGTCGCGTCTTCGGCGCCGGATGCAACCGTGATGTAGGTGAGCTGCGCGGCCAAGGCGGCCACAACAAGTCTTGAAGCTTGAGGAAATGGAAACATCACTCAGGCAGGCGCCTGATCTTCGGCGAGCACGCTGTGAATCTGCGCCACGACGGTGGCTCCCTCGCCGACGGCTGCCGCGACTCGCTTGATCGACCCTGCGCGCACATCACCGATAGCAAAGACGCCAGGCTGGCTGGTTTCAAGCGGCAACGCCGCACGCTGGTTGATGCATTTGCCGTCCGGGCATTTCGCTCCGGTCACGATAAAGCCTTTGCCGTCAAGTGAAACGCAACCGTCGAGCCAGTTCGCATTCGGATCGGCCCCGCAGAACAGGAAGAGATGCTTCGAAGAGCATGCATGCGTCTCGCCCGTCAGCTTGTCGCGGAACACGGCACCAGTAAGCCCCGTCGACTCATCGCCTTCGAGGCCAACGAGCTCGGTGTTGGTATGCAGTTCGACATTCGGTAACGCTTTGATGCGGTCAATCAGGTAGCGCGACATTGTGGCTTCGAGTCCATCCCGCCGCACGACGAGATGGAGCTGCTTCACCTTCGGCGCAAGGAAGACGACCGCCTGGCCCGCTGAATTGCCGCCGCCAACCAGGGTCACTTCTGCAGCCTCGCAAAGCTTTGCTTCGACCGGTGTAGCCCAGTAGGAGACGCCGGCCCCTTCAAATTTCGAGAGCTCCTTCACGTCGGGTTTGTGATAGCGCGCACCGGAGGCGACGACGATAGTGCGCGCTTTGACAACTCGGCCATCGGTCAATTCGATCCGCAGAGGATCGCCTTCCTTCTTGGCGGAACTGCAATCGAGCCGAGCGGCCTCGAGCGGAATGGCAATCTGCACGCCGAATTTGAGCGCCTGGTTGAAAGCGCGTCCGGCGAGCCCCATGCCCGAGATGCCGGTGGGAAATCCGAGATAGTTCTCGATGCGCGCCGAAGCACCCGCCTGCCCCCCGAAGGCGCGCTGGTCGAGAACGATCGCCGACAACCCTTCCGAGCCGGCATAAACGGCGGTGGCAAGGCCCGCTGGCCCCGCGCCGACGATGGCGACATCGTAGATAATCTTTGGGTCGAGTTCGGGCGTAATACCGACACAGATACCGGCCTCGATGTCGCTCGGCCGTTTCAACACCGTCCCATCGGGGCAAAGCATCAGCGGCAAATCCTCCGGCGCGACGCCGAGGCGCTCGATCATGGCGCGTGCATCCGTATCGCTTGCGGAATCGAGGACTGTGTAAGGATAGCCGTTGCGGCGGAGAAAACCTTCCAGCCTGACGAGGTCCGGTGTGCCGGGTGTGCCGATCAGTACCGACCCTGCACCGCCCGCCTCGATCAATCCGACCCGGCGGAGGATGAAGGCGCGCATCATGATCTCGCCGATATCCGCCGAGCCGATCAACAAGGCGCGCACATGCGCCGAATCGAATGGCAGCGTCATGCAGCCTCCCGCACCGGCGCGGCCGCAAGCGAGCGTTTTCCCGCCGGCAAGCTGGCTCACCTCGCCGGAAAACTGACCGGCCTGAAGCGTGGTGATCGGAACGTCCGGGTTTAGGGCATCGCGGCGCACGATATCGATCGAACCCTTGAGCACGAGCCAGACCGGAACGTTGCGTTCGCCTACGTCGAACACGATCTCACCCGGAGCGAAGTCGCGCGCCGCCCCACTGGCAAATCGCTTGGCCGACTCCATCTGGGCCGCATCAAATACCGGAAAGAGTTGATGACCGCGGGTCTCGAGGACACTCATGCTCGGGGTTCCGATTGCATAACTGAAGCCATTATTCTACCGCGCGGGCCATGGGTTGAAACATGCGCCGGTATCCACTTGGTGTAAGCCCTGTGCGCCTCTTAAACAGTCGGCGAAAGAACGCAGGGTCCTCATAACCAACAACGGCACTGATTTCGTCAACAGGCTTATCGCCGCTTTCGAGGCGCCGCTTGGCCTCCTCCACGCGAATATTCTGCACATATTCGATCAGGGTCAAACCCGTTGCGACCTTGAACCTCCGTTTCAGCGTGCGCGGCGGAAGATTGGCAACTCGCTCGACGCCGGTGACGACATCCGGCTCGCGGAAATGCTGCGCGAGCCAGTTCTGGCATGTGCGAACTGCAGAGTCGGCATGCGGATCGCCCCTGATCAGACTTGCATAGGGCAGTTGCCCCTCGCCGTGCCACTTCAGCAGATACACCTTGGCGATGCGCATCGCCTCGCCGGGGCTGGCATGGCGCGCGATAATGTGGATGGCCAGGTCGTGCCACGAGGTGGTACCGCCTGCCGTAACGATTCGCCCGCGTGCATCGGCGAAGACGAGGTTAGGCTCCGG
The DNA here is from genome assembly GCA_016869535.1 of Alphaproteobacteria bacterium. Taxonomy (GTDB): domain Bacteria; phylum Pseudomonadota; class Alphaproteobacteria; order Rhizobiales; family Methyloligellaceae; genus Methyloceanibacter. The sequence continues at coordinate 21,167 of VGDX01000005.1, forward strand.
CCGGAAATCGATCTCTGGGAAGTTTCGGCGGAAGAGATCTCGATAGGCCCAATGCGAAGTCGCGGCGCGCCCTTTTAGCAACCCGGTCTCTGCCAACATGATCGAGCCTGAGCAGGCCGAATAGAGCGTTGCCCCGGCTCGATAACATCGCTTGATCCAATCAATCAGCTCAGGATAGCGACCCTTCATATCCTCGTCGGGTGCAAGCCACAGTTCCGGCAAGATGACGATGGCGGGTTTGGGATCGTCTTTGACCGATAGATGCGGTGTGACCGGGATGCCATTGCCGCAGCGGAAGGACCGCGCCGTGGTGGAAACGATGCGTGGTGTGAATAATTGGCGCGGCGGCCTGTCTCGCACCAAAGTCTGCCAGATTGAACCGGCGGCGCTCAGCACGTCGAACATGCCGTAAAGTGCCGATCCTGCCGTCTCCGGCACGGCCACGATTGCCGTTTCTAGAGGTCCTTTAAGCGGTCTGCCCATGACAAGCGCAATGATGGCACAAATGAACCGGTTTTGGAAATTATGCCGCTTATCTTAGAGCCCTCTCTTTCATAGATTTTGCACTCGTTACCGCAGCACAAAACCTCGAAAGGGAAATCCCCATGCCCCTGCAAATGTCAACGACGAAACAGACCACAATAAATGGCGTCGACGTCGATGCCCTGACGAAAACCATCGACGCGATCAAGCATGAGACCAATTTAAGCGCCTTTCAGTTCCGCGCCAGAAACACATGGCTTGGCGGTGGCCTCAACCACTCGACCATTCAGGGCTTCTTCGGAGCGGGCCAAGAGCGAGCCCGCGCGGCGTCCTTCACTTTCAAGGCCGACGAACCTCCTGTACTCCTCGGTGACGATCGCGGCGCAAACCCAGTCGAATTCGTGCTTCATGCGTTGGCGGCCTGCCTGACCACGACCTTGGCCTATCATGCCGCCGCACGCGGCATCGAGATTCGTTCCATCAGCTCTGAACTCGAAGGCGATCTCGATCTGCGAGGGTTCCTTGGCTTGGCCGATGTGCGCAAGGGTTATCACCATGTGCGCGTGAAAATGCATGTGGCAAGCGATGCGCCGGCGGATCAATTGGCCAATCTTGCCAAATTCTCACCGGTCTACGACATCGTCGCGAATTCGCTACCCGTCGAGGTGATCGTCGAGACGCAGTGATGCTCGAAGAGGCGCGGCAAGTGAGCTTGCCGTTCCTTTTTCGCTCTAGCCGACGATTTCGCTTTTCTTGAAACAGAGCGCGATCTCGCGCTTGGCGGTTTCCGGTCCGTCGGAGCCGTGCACGGAATTGCGTTGCAAATTGACGGCGAAATCCTTGCGGATGGTACCCGGCTCGGCGTCAACCGGATTGGTCGCTCCCATCACCGCTCGATTCTTGGCGATGGCGTCCTCACCTTCGAGCACCTGCAGGACGATCGGGCCGGACGTCATGAAGGTAATGAGGTCCTTGAAGAAGGGCTGGCCCTTGTGAACTTCGTAAAACGCCTTGGCGTCCTTCTTCTTCCACCAAACGCGCTTTTGTGCGATCACGCGCAAGCCTTCCGCCTCAAGTCTCGATATGATCTGACCGGTGATGTTTCGTGCGGTCGCGTCTGGTTTGATGATCGACAGCGTGCGTTCGATAGCCATGAGAAACCCTCTAGTCTTTTTGATATTGCGGGGCTTATAGCGGCCGCGCGGGACAGCTACAAGGCGAGCCGTGTGAAGATTCAATTAAACTGAGAATGCCAGAACGATAGCGATTCAGGCCAATAGGGGGGTGAAGCGATGCTCTATGCCACTCTCAAAGTCCTTCTGACGAGTGTCCTCGTGGTCGCAGTATCGGAAACCGCTAAGCGCAGTAGCCTCTTAGGGGCGATCCTTGCATCGATCCCCCTCGTTTCAGTGCTGGCTATGATCTGGCTCTATATCGACACGCGCGATGTGGAGAAGATCGCAAACCTCGCCACCGGCATTTTCTGGCTGGTGTTGCCGTCGCTCGTACTGTTCGTGATTTTGCCGCTTCTATTGCGCTCAGGCGTCGATTTCTATGCCAGTCTCGGCATCTCCATCGCCCTTACCGTCGCCGCCTATTTCGCCATGATCCAAGGTTTACACTTCGTCGGCATCGAATTGTAAGCGTTAGGCTTTTTTCTGCCAGCGGCCGGCCTCGTCCTGCTGCCAATAGCTGACCTCGTACCCCTGCTCTTTCGCCGCCTGCCACCTCGCGCGGGCTCGTGCCACCTCATCGGCATCTCGGCCGTTGAACATATGGACGACGCGGATATAGGTGGATGCGTCAGCAATCTCCGCACCATCCACCAGAAAACGGACCTGCGCCGCATTGGGGTTATCCTCGGCCGTGGTCAGATAAACGGGGTTCGCTTCGGGCATGCCGTCGCGGACCGTGCCGTGTGGCAGGAAGCTCTCCTCGCGATAGGTCCACAGCCTTGTGCTGAGTGCCTCGACCCGTTCCTCGCTCGCCGCTTGGACCGTTGCGCGCCAGCCGCGCTCAAGCGAACGCTCGAGCAAGTTCGGCAAGACCTCGTCGAGGGAGCGCTGGTCGAGATGGTAAAAATAAATCTCGGTCATGCTGCTTATCCGGAATCTTTGGCGTAGGGATTGGCGCCTTTGCGGAGATTAATCCGGATCGGCACGCCGGGCATGTCGAAACTCTCGCGCAAGGCATTGACCAAGTAGCGCACATAGGAATCGGGTAATGCTTTTGGACGCGAGCAGAACAGGACGAAGGTCGGTGGCCGGGCATTGGCCTGGGTGATATATCTCAATTTGATACGCCGTCCCGACACGGCGGGCGGCGAATGCGCTTCGACCGTGGCTTGCAGCCATTGATTGAGGGCATGGGTCGGCAGTCTTCGGTTCCACAACGCATCAGCGGCGAACACTGACTGCATCAGCGTGTCAAGACCGCTGCCGCGCTTGGCGGAGACCGGCACCAACGCCACCCCTTTGATCTGCGGCAATAACCTCTGGCAGGTTTCGCGAAGTTCCTTGAGACGTTTGTCGGGGGTGCGCACCAAATCCCATTTGTTGATAGCGATGACGAGCGCGCGCCCCTCCTCGGCGATGAGCTCCGCGATCTGCAAATCCTGCTTCTCGAACGGGCGCTCGGCGTCGAGCAGCAATACCACCACCTCGGCGAAGCGGATCGCCTTCAGCGCATCGCCCACGGAGAGCTCCTCGGCGCGGCCCTCTACCCGCATCTTTCGCCTGAGACCGGCCGTGTCGAACAAGCGCAGGATCCGGCTATCCCATTGTAATTCTGCGGAAATCGCATCCCGTGTGATCCCGGCCTCTGGACCGGTGATCATGCGCTCCTCGCCGAGCAGCGCATTGACCAGAGTGGATTTACCGACATTCGGCCGCCCGACGACAGCAATACGCAGCGGATGCGAAGCGATGTCCTCTGTTTCTTCGACCGGCATGTCCACATCGCCGCGCAGCTCCCTGCGCGCCTGTGCGATCGCCTCGGCCAGATCGCCAATGCCAAGTCCATGTTCGGCGGAGATTGCAAGAGGTTCGCCGAGACCGAGCGCATAGGCTTCGTAGAGCCCTGCCTCTGCTGTGCGTCCCTCCGATTTGTTCGCGGCGAGCACCACCTTCTTGCCGGAGGCGCGCACAAGATCGGCGAACATCTCGTCGGCCCCGGTAACGCCCGCGCGCGCATCGATGAGAAACAGCACGAGATCGGCAAGCTTAACGGCCGCCTCGGTCTGCTTACGCATGCGTGCCGAGAGCCCCTTATCACCCGGCTCAAGTCCGGCCGTGTCGATGATGGTGACCGGTGCACCCTCAAGTTCCGCCTCGGCTTCGCGCCGGTCGCGCGTCAGGCCCGGCTGATCGTCGACCAGCGCCAAGCGCTTGCCGACCAGCCGGTTGAACAGCGTCGACTTGCCGACATTCGGCCGTCCGATGATGGCGACTGTAAAAGACATCGATTCCGGTAGATGCGGCGTTCGACGGACGTCGCGCGCCAGGCCCCCAAACCGCTAGTTGAGGCCGATCAATTCGGCGTCATCGGTCAAAATATACATTCGGCCGCCGGCGACAACGGGCGTTACGAAAACATCCTCATCTAGGTCGACATTGTCGATAACCTGACCGTTCCTGGCATCAACGCCGACCAGTAAACCTTCACCGGAAACGAGCCACAGCTTGCCGCCGGCAAGCACCGGACCGTTCCAGCGCGGGCTCTGCGGCAGTTCGCTCGCCCAGCGCACCTCCCCGTCATTGCGGGAGAGCGCGATGAGTTTACCCGACGTGTCGACAACAAAGACGCTATCGCCCGCAACCCATGGCATCTGCGTGCTCGCGACGTTGCGTGTCCAGATGCGCGCGCCGGAGGATTCCGAGGTGGCGATCATCCTGCCGCCATGGCTGACCGCGAACACAACGCCTCGGTCGATGACGGGACGCGCGGGATCGCCGAGAATGCCCGCGGCTGTGGTTCCGGTGGTGCGGGTTAACGATTCACGCCAAGTCGCCTGGCCGCTGCCGGCTTGATAAGCGGCGATGTCGCCGGCGGGGAAAGGCGCGACCACCATACCACTGCCGACCGCGGGACTTGCATTGCTGAGCAAGGTGGCTGTCTGCGGCAAGCCTCGCGCCCGCCAGAGATTGTTACCATCGGCGGCGTTTAGCGCATAAAGCGTATTGTCCGTGGAAACGAAAAAGACCTTACCCCCCGTGGCCGTGGGTGAATTGCGAATAGGATGTCCCACTGTCTTGGTCCATAGGACCGCGCCATTGCCGGGATCGAGGGCCACTACCGTTCCATAGCCGGTCGTGACGATCAGGCGGCTGCCGTCGAAAGCGAGACCTCCGCCGAAACCTTCGCTGCTGCGCTCGTTGTCAGGCGTTAGGCTCACCGACCAGACCTCGGCACCACTCGAGGCCGCATGGGCCGAAACGTTGCCAGCGGCATCGAGGGTGAAGACCTTGCCCCCGACGACGAGCGGCACAGCGCTCAAGCGCCCACGAGACGACGACCCGGTGCCTATATCGGTGGACCATACTTTCCGCAGGGAACCGCTGAGCGCGAGATGCCCGAGATTGTTGGTGGGTACACCGCCCGGCTGCGCCCAGGCGGCATTAACATGCGGCGCCGGCAGTGAAACCGGCCGGAGCACCGCACCGGACTGGATGGCGGAATTGGGATCGGTGATGACGGCGATGCGTTCACCCGGAAGCGGTTCTTTCTTCTCGGCAAAGGGATTGGTCAATTTATCGGAGATAGACGAAAGACCGCTACCACCACCACAGCCACCAAGATTGGCGGCGATCGCAACCACGATCCCCGCGCCAATTAAATCATGTATCCGTGTCGGACCCCGGCCCAATTCGAGCCACCCTTGAGCTTGGTAAGCTAGTTTGTCTTGGCGCTTGGCGCCGATGACGCACCCAGGATAAGAGCGAGCATCATCTCGGCGCGCTCCCGCAGATTCGGTGGCGTTCCCGGGTCGCCAAGCAGCGCGGTAAACTGCTGTTCGGCCTCGCGCATGTCGTTCAACCGATAGGCCGAAAGGCCAAGCATCTCACGCGCGGTAAATCTCCAGGCGCCGTTGGAATCAATGAGGCCTTTGAGGCGGCGTTCCATTTCCGCATAGTCGGCGCTGTCTAGTCGGAGCGCGGCGCCCTGCAGCGTGGCAAGATTTTGCAGAATCCTATCGACATTCGCATCGATAGCGAGAGCGTCGTAGGCCTTGACCGCCTCGTCGATCTTTCCGGCTTTCGCTTCCGCCGCGGCGAGTTGGAAGCGCGACAGCACGCGATATCCTTGCGGGCCGGACTGCGCCAGTTCGGTCAGCATCTCCTGCGCCTTGGCTTTATCGGCGCCACCTTCCAGGATCAACGCTTGGGTGAATTGTGTGCCGGCCTCTTGGGCGTTACGCTCCTGCCAATAGGTCCAGCCGGTGTGACCGGCTACGGCGGCGACTACGAGCACCGCCAAGACGAGAATGATGACGCCGTATTTGTCCCAGAGCGCCTTGTAACGCTCCTGACGGACGGCCTCCTCCACCTCGCGAAGAAAGGTATCACCCTGGTCGCTCATGGGCAGCGGACTCTCATGACAGATCGGGGCGGACGGCCTGACAGGAGCCCGTCAGCCCTCCTGCCCGCCGTATAGTGAAGGCCACTTGCCCGCGCAAGGTTAAGCGGCCAGGAACCCTCTGCCGGTCTGGCTGACACGGCGCTTGCGACAGGCTAACTGCCTGTCATTTTGGTCTTTTTCGTGACTGCCGCCGGCTCGTCGAACATCGGATAGGTGTATTCGGCGGACGGGAAGGCGCGGGTGCGCACATCAGCGGCGAAGCCCTTGACCGCCGCCTCGATGCCGGCGCCGATCTTGGCATATTCCTTGACGAATTTCGGCACGCGCGGCGACAGGCCGAGCATGTCCTCGAGCACCAGGATCTGCCCATCGCATTCGGCCGACGCGCCGATGCCGATGGTCGGAATGTCGATCTGCTTGGTGATACGCGCGGCGAGCAATTCGGCGAGCGCCTCGAGCACGACGGCGAAAGCGCCGGCCTCGGCAATGGCCTTGGCATCTTCCTCGTAAGGCGCCCATTCGGAACGATAACGCCCGCGCGGCTGGAACGTGCCGATGGTGTTCACCGCCTGGGGCGTGAGCCCGATATGGCTCATCACCGGGATGCCGCGCTCGCTAAGATAGCGCACGGTCTCCGCCATATGCACGCCGCCTTCGATTTTGACGGCGCCACAGCCCGTTTCCTTCATCACGCGCGCGGCGTTGCGGAAGGCGACCGCGGGACTTTCCTCATAAGAGCCGAAAGGCATGTCCACCACGACCAGCGCGCGCGTCGAGCCGCGCACCACGGCTTGCGCATGCATGATCATGAGATCGAGCGGCACCGGCACGGTGGTCTCGTAGCCGTGCATCACCATGCCGAGGGAATCGCCGACCAGGAGAAAATCGACATGCGGATCGATGATGCGCGCGGTGTGCGCGTGATAGGCGGTCAGCGCCACGATCGGCGGTCCGCCCTTGCGCTTCCTGATGTCCGGCGCGGTGACGCGCCTAACGCTGAAATCCTGCGACACTTTTATATCCCCTAGCCATAAAAACGGGGTTTAGCACAGTATATAGGTCTTTGTGCAGTGCAAAAAATAGCCGCAGGCAAGCGGGGCGGACTTTGGGCAGGCCCACCCCCCACGGGTCTAATTTCGACGGCTGTCCCTAGTCGCTGACCGGCGGTCCGAAGCGATTCGGCCCCGGCGTGCCCTTGAGGAAGCCGATCAAGGGGAGGGAATAAAAAATCGCGGAAACGGGGACAGCGTCACTCACTACCGGCAGATCGGCAGAGGCCGCGGCTCCGGCGGCGGATTGTCCTTCTTGTATTTGGCGAGGACCGGTTCGAGGGTTTCCCTCGGCCAAAAGTTCGGCACGCGGATTTCTTTCAGGCAGGATGCGTTCCAGTACAATCCAGCCTTAGACGGCGAGCGGCCCGCCTTCACCTCGCGCGCGACGGCGACGATGTCGGACGATTCCGGGTAGATGTAGAGCGTCGTCGGCTTGTTCTCCACCAAGGCCAAGATCTCCTTGGCGTCCGCCGGAGACCAGCTTGTGCAGCCGTTGCTACGGCCGGCGCTGTAATCGATCAGCTTGCCGATCGGCACGTAGCCCTCGTCGTCCGCATGCGGACTGCCCGGTATTTTCATGCGGCAGGAAACCGCGACAATGACGGCCGGATGGCCGCCGATGGCGCGGGGTCTCGCGTTCGCCGTATCGCCCTCGCCCTCGAACTGCAGGAACGATCGCATCATGGGCACTCTCTTGCCCCCCGAGACGTAATAGCCCTTGAACGACGTTCTGATCTCGGCCGTCACATAAGGACCGCCGGTGGTCAGCTTGGAATCCTCCGCATTGCTGAAATTCTTGGCGCAGCGGATGCCGTTGGAGAAATCGGGAATGCGCGGCAGCTTGCGGCCGTTGCCGTGCCCGGTCGGCACGGCGCGAAAGGTCTGGCTGGCTTCGCAGATCACGTAAAACCGGCGCCCCAGCCCGGCGGGCCGGGTCGCGTCCACGGCGAAGTAGCAGGGATTGTTGATCGTCCCTTCGCTCACTTTTTTCTGATAGAGCGCGCGCGCTCTCTGCAAAACCACGGGCGCGATCTGACGGTCGCCTAAGCCGACATGAGCTTGCAGCCAATCCGGAACGGCAGGTGCCGGCGGTACAGCCGGTACTGGTGCAGCCGGCGCGGCCGGTGCTGCCGGGTTCGCCGGGACGGGCGAAATGAGCCACGGCAGATCCTCGGCGGCAAAGGATCGCGGCCAGCCGGACAAGCCGACGAGGCCGACGACGCTAACGGCAATTACTAGGAGCGATCTCAACCGCAACGGATTCATCCCCCCGTCGAAGTTTTTGCAATCGGCCCGAACCGGGCCGTCCGCTTCGAATAAACGGACCTTCTTGCCTTTATCTTAAAATTTGCCTGCCTAAATAATGCGCCTTCATGGCGATTCTCCGGCACGAATTGGGCCTGCCCCCTACTCCCACTCGATGGTGCCGGGGGGCTTGGAGGTGATGTCGTAGACCACGCGGTTGATGCCGCGCACCTCGTTGATGATGCGCCGCGCCGCATGCCCCAGAAAGTCGTGGGAGAAGCTGTAATAATCGGCGGTCATGCCGTCGGTCGAGGTGACGGCACGCAGCGCGCAGACATATTCGTAGGTGCGCGCATCGCCCATCACGCCTACGGTGCGCACCGGGAGCAGCACGGCAAACGCCTGCCAGATCGTGTCGTAAAGCCCGGCTTTGCGGATTTCCTCCAGATAAATGGCGTCGGCCTGGCGCAGGATGGCGAGTTTCTCTTCCGTCACCTCGCCTGGAATACGGATGGCAAGCCCGGGACCCGGGAACGGATGGCGGGTGACGAAGGCCTCGGGCAGGCCGAGCTCGCGGCCGAGCGCGCGCACCTCGTCCTTGAACAATTCACGCAAGGGCTCGATCAGCTTGAAGCGCATGGTCTCAGGGAGTCCGCCGACATTGTGATGCGACTTGATGGTGGCTGACGGACCGCCGGTCGCCGACACGCTCTCGATGACGTCGGGATAGAGCGTCCCTTGCGCGAGGAACTCGACATTGAAGAGCTTCTCGGATTCCTCTTCGAACACCTCAACGAACAGGCGGCCGATGATCTTGCGCTTGGCTTCGGGCTCGGTGACCGATTCGAGCGCGGACAGGAAACGCGCCTCGGCATCGACCACGACCAGCGGGATATTGTAATGACCGCGAAACAGATCGACGACCTGCTCGGCCTCGTCCTGGCGCAACAGACCATGATCCACGAAGATGCAGGTGAGCTGATCGCCAATCGCCTCATGGATCAGCAGCGCGGCGACGGCGGAGTCGACGCCGCCAGAGAGACCGCAGATCACTTCGCCTGCGCCGACCTGCTCGCGGATGCGCTTGACGGCGCGTTCGCGAAACTGCGCCATGCTCCAGTCGCCCGGCGCACCGGCGATATTGCGCACGAAATTGGCGATGAGCGCCGAGCCTTTCGGCGTGTGCACCACTTCGGGATGGAACTGCAAGCCGTAAAGCCGGCGCGCATCGTCGGCGATGGCGGCGAACGGCGCGCCGGTCGAGATGCCGACGGCGCGGAAGCCGGGTGGCAGACGCGTGACGCGGTCGCCGTGGCTCATCCACACTTGCGCGCGCTCACCTTCGTCAAATACGCCGTCGAACAGCGGGGTCTCGTCGATGATCTGCAATTCAGCACGGCCGAACTCGCGGCTATGCCCGCTTTCGACCTGGCCTCCGAGCGCAGCGACCATGGCCTGCTCGCCATAGCAGATGCCGAGCACCGGCACGCCGGCGGTGAAGATGGCATGCGGCACTTGCGGCGTACCCTCTTCATGCACGGAAGCCGGACCGCCCGACAGGATGATGGCCGTGGGTAGCACGGGTCCGAGCGCCTCTTCCGCCCTGTCGCAGGGCACGATCTCGGAATAGACGCCGGCCTCGCGCACCCGCCGGGCGATAAGCTGCGTCACCTGGCTGCCGAAATCGACGATGAGGACACGGTCCGGCGCGGAGGCCGTCATCGGCGCATCGGCCGGGTTCTGGGCGTCGTCCGTCATGGCCGGTGGTTATACGTTCGCTCCCTGTTCGGCAATGGGCTGCCATCTTGTACACAAGGCTAACCCATGCGAAGCGGAGGCTCTCGGGGGCAATTCATGACTGAGACCGAGGCGTGGGAAGAGCGGATGAGCCGCCAGATCGCGGCCTATCACGAGTCCGCCCTGCTCTATGCCGCGGTCAAGCTCGGCCTGCCCGACCGTCTTGCGGGAGAGGCGCGAACGGCCGAGCAACTGGCCGCGGATCTTGGCCTGTCGACGCCGCATCTCGATCGCTTCCTGCACGGACTGGTGAACCTCGGCGTTTGCGAAGAGCGGCCCGACCGGACTTTCGCCCTGACGCAAGGCGGACAGTCCCTGCGCTCAGGCACGCGCCTTAACGAGAAAGTGCAGATCGTGGTCGGGCAATATTGGCAGCCCTGGGCCGCGCTCGTGTCATGCCTCAAGACCGGAAAGCCGGCCTTCGATCAGGTGTTCGGCATGAGCGTGCGCGATTGGAGAAAGAGAAACGCCGAGCAAGGCGCACTGTTCGATTCTTATCTCGCGAGGGAGAGGCCGGGGCAATCGGACTTGATCGCCGAGGCTCTGGACCTGTCGGAGGGTAAATCCATCGCCAATGTCGATGCCCAGAACGCCATCCAAACCGACGCCGAACTCTATGTCATGAATCGCGTGCTGCAGACCTTGGACGACGAATCGGCTCGCGCTACCCTCGTCGACTGCCGCAAGGCCATGCCGGATACGGCAAAGCTTCTCATCATCGAGCGGCTGATGCCGGAGAATGCAGTCGATGATGAAGCTACGGTCATGCTGGACCTGCATATGATGGTCATCACTGGCGGCCGCCTCCGCACGCTCGCCGAGATGAAGGCACTGCTCACGCAGGCCGGACTGGCGCTAGCAAAAGTCTCCCCGATCAGGGATGGACTGACTATGCTTATTGCGGGAGGGCTGAAATGAGCTTAAGGAAAATTGGCGCGCTTCTGCCGGCAGCAATTGCCTTCGGTCTCTCCTTGCCGGCCGCGGCAGACGATGCACTTTACGCCAAGATCAAATCATTCCTGCCGCCCGGTCTGGACGCGAAAATCTGCTTCGCCCGGACCTACGACGCGAAGCACCTACAGAAGCATCCGAAGCAGAAGGTCACCGAGATAGTGTTCTTCCTCCGCTACACGATGCTCGCTGATGACGAACGGGCTGTCACCGCAAGCGGCGATCTGCATCCGCAGGATTTCCGCTACGACTACACGTTGGCAGCCAAGGTCAAGGGGACACCAGAGACGCTCTATGCCAGCGGCGAATGCGGCTCGACCACAGCCATTGCCTGCAGCGTCGAATGCGATGGCGGCGGCGTCGAGCTCGAACCGAAGACAAGCGATCCCTACACGCTGCTCATCCGGCTCGATACCGATTACACCTATATCCGCATGACACCGGGCTGCGGCGACGAGAGTGAGGCCATCCACCTGGAACCCGGCGAGGACGACAAGCTGTTCAAGCTGAGCAAGGTTCCCCTCCTTCTGTGCCAGTCAATGCAGGAAAATCTGGAGAAGCGCCTGGAAGACCAGTACGGCGGCGAGCCTTAGGCAGAACAATCCCGAATATGATGCAGACACCATCGTTGCCGTTCGGCGGCGACGTATGTAGAGTCGGGGAAGTCAGCAGCTTAGCGTCAATGGTTGGGGGGTTATTCAATGGTACGGATTAGGGACCTTATTTGCGGTTTGGCCGTCTTGGTCACGATCGCCGCATTCGCGCCGGAAGCGTTTGCCCGCGCGCTGTTAGCCTATCCACTGCAGGGCCAGACCCCGCAGCAGCAAGAGGCGGACCGCGCCGCTTGTCACACTTGGGCCGTACAGCAGAGCGGCTACGATCCATCCGGACTTCCGATCGTCGTACGGCCGAGGCGCCCCGGCGCGTTTACCGGGCTCGTCATCGCCACCCCGACCGGTCCATCCGAGACCGTGGTGACCGATCCGGCCGGCGGCGTGATCGGCGGTGTGGTGAACAAGGCGCAGCTCGCGCAGATCGAGGTGCTGTATGCCAAATATCTCGACGCCGGAGCACTGTGTCTCACGGCGCGTGGCTATCAGGTTTCGCAGTAAGGGGGATGGCAATGCGTAACTCAATCTCTAAAGCGCTGGTGTTTGCGTCTGCTTGCCTCCTGCCTGTGGCGGCGAGTGCGGCGACTGGCTCGTATATCTGTGCCTTCTCCGAGGTTTATGAATGCGAGACCGTAACCGGGTGTAGTCGGGGCCATTTGCAGGACATCAACCTGCCTGAATTCGTCGTCCTCGATCTCGACAAGAAGCAGCTGAGCGGCGCCGCGATCGGCCACGAGCACCGCACCGAAGACATCGAAGGCATGACCTCGGACGACAAGCATATCCACATCCATGGCATGCAGGACGAGGAAACCTGGAACGCCACCATAATTCTGGAGACTGGCGCGCTCGCAGGCGGCATCACCAGTGGCACGTCGTCCTTCGCCGTGTTCGGCAACTGCACGCAGAAGGAATAGGACTCACCGATCAGCGTTGCAGGACGGCGACGAAGAAACCGTCGGTGCCGTGACTGAGCGGTGTCATCTGCAGCGTCGCATCGGAACCGTCGGCTGAATCGGGAGGCGATACGCCTGGCAACGCCGCCTCCCACAGTCTGCGCCACGGCACGAGTTTGAAGTCCGGATGGCGGACGAGAAACGCATCGATCTGATCGCGGTTCTCTGACGGCAGCACCGAGCAGGTGATATAGGCGAGACGACCGCCGGGCTTGACCAACGCCGCGTCCTCATCGAGCACCACCTCTTGCTCCTTCCGTCGCGCCTCGAGCATTTGCGGGCTGAGACGCCATTTGGCGTCGGGCCGCCGGCGCCACACGCCCGAGCCGGTGCAGGGCGCATCGATCACCACGCAGTCCATCTTGCCATCGAGTTCGGCGAGCGCCTGCGTGTCGCCCGCTTGCAGCACTTGCGCGTTGCGCACGCCGGCCCGCTTCAGCCGCTCGAAGATCGGGCGAAGCCGCATGCGATCGGCATCGTAGGCATAAAGCTGCCCGGTATTCCGCATCAGCGCCGCGAGCGCCAGCGTCTTGCCCCCCGCTCCGGCGCAGAGGTCGATGACCTGTTCTTTGGCGGCGGCGCCAGTAAGCAGGGAAGCCATCTGCGAGCCTTCGTCCTGCACCTCGAACCAGCCTTTGCCATGACCGGGCTCGGCTTCGATATGGGGGCTCCTCGACGGTCCCGGCGCCTGCACGATACGGATGCCGAACGGCGAATGAGGTGTCGGTTCGGGCGTGAAACGGCGCAGCGCCTTCAGCACCTTGTCGCGGTCCGCCTTCAGCGTGTTGACCCTGAGATCGACCGGGGCGCGCGCGGCCAAGGCCGCACCCTCCTCGCCAGCGTGTGCGCCGAAGGCGCGTGCGAACTCCGGCGCGAGCCATTCGGGGTAATCACCGTGTATATGCGCCGGTGCATCGGCGGCAATCTCCCGCAACAGTCCGGCACGTTCGGATTCGGTGAGAGGTTCCGGCGCAAACCGGCTGCCGTCGGCAAGGGCGGAAACGTCCTCGGGCTTCATGCCCCAATCCGTTACGAGCGTGCGCAGTACGATCGCGCGCGGGCTGTCGCCGTCCATGACATAGGCGCCGGAGGTGCGTTTGCGCAGCGCATCGAATACGAGATTGCCGATGGCCGCGCGATCACCGGAGCCGGCGAATCTGTGCGTCACGCCCCAATCTTTCAGCGCCTCCCCGGCGGGGCGATTGCGCTCGAAGATCTCGGTAAGAACATCGATGGCGGCGCTGACGCGTGCTCCCGGCGTCATCAGAGAGACGGAAACAGATAAATCCGTGCGATCACGATCACCCACATGAGCGTGAGCGCAACGGCACCGACCATGAATAATCCACCGCGGCGATCAAGCCGGTTCGACGTCACATGGATGTAAGCATGCAGCACTCTTGACAGCACGAACATCCATGCGAGCATATAGATGACGACGTCGAGCGTATTGGTGATGAGCGCGAGCAGCATCACCACGTAGAACAACACCGGCAGTTCGAGCTGGTTATGATAAGCGTTGCCGATCTGGGTGACACGGAGCGGCCAATTGGGCTCGCGCAGCGCGATTTGATCCGCCTTGACCTTGCCGGTCCTGATCGACCGAATCCTGAGATAACCCATCCAGTACAACAGCACGAGGGTCAACGCGACCTGCGTGAACATCGGTAGCATTATGGCCTCGATCGACATGACGTCCCCCTATGTTGGTTCCTGAACGGTCCGTTCCGGCCAGCCTTTATACTTCGCCCATTACCTACTGTAGAGCGGATGGGGTGGAAAATAGGCAAATCCCCCTTCCAAATTATGGATGGAAGTTCAATTGACGCGGCCCACTCCTGCCTTTTAAAGCTAGCCCCCAACGCAAAAGTCCTAAGCGTTTCTAGGAGGAATTCCATGCGCCTTCGCGCAATCCTGCTCGTTCTTATCGCGGCCCTGATCGCCGTTGTCGGGGCCTTGTACTGGGCCAACCGCGAGACCGACGTCACGGCCAAGCTCGCCGAGCGAACGAATACCGTTGGAGAGACGGTCACGCCGGAGCAGTCGGACGAGCCAGCCGATCCCTGCTTCGACGCAAAAGGTACGGTCAAGGATGTGCTCGATGGCTGTGCCGCGTTCATCGCCTCAGGAACGACCGACAAGAAGAAGCTTGTCACCGCCCATAGCATCCGCGCCATGGCCTTTTCAGCCACCGGCAATCTCGATGCGGCGCTCGTCGAGATGAATGCGGCGGTCGAGATCAATCCCGAGCGGGCCAACAGCTATTTCATGCGCGCCGCCGGCTACGATGCCAAGAAGGACTACGACAAGGCGCTTGCCGATCTCGACACGGCCATCGGCATGAACGACAAGGACGGCGATTATTATCTGTTGCGCGGCGAGGTCTACAGCCACAAGGGCGATTTCGATAAGGCGCTTGCCGATCTGAACGAGAAGGTGAAGCTCGATCCCGAGGCGACCAGCGGCTATAGCCACCGCGGCCAGATTTATCGTCAGCGCAATGAATACGATCTTGCCATCGCCGACTATACCGAGGTGATCAAGCTCGATTCGCGCGATGTCAAAGGCCATGTCGACCGCGGCTGGATCTACGTGCTCAAAGACGATCTCGACAATGCCGCAATCGATTTCGACAACGCGCTCAAGCTCCAGGAGAACAACGCCTCGGCGCTGGTGGGACGCGGTGTGGTGAAGAGCCGCAAGGGCCAGCCCACCGACGGCGCGAGCGACCTCGCGCTCGCCAAGCGGCTCGAGCCCGGCATCTTCGACGAGATCAAGAAGCTCGGCGTGAAATAGCCGCCCCTATCCTTCGCGCGGGTAGTTGGGGGATTCGCGGGTGATGGTCACGTCGTGCACGTGGCTCTCGCGGAAGCTCGCCGTCGAGATGCGGACGAACTCCGCGCGCGCACGGAAATCCGCCAAGGTCGCGGCGCCGGCATAGCCCATCGATGCGCGCAAGCCGCCGATCAGCTGATGCAGCACACTCGCCGCCGGGCCTTTATAGGGCACCTGTCCCTCGACACCCTCCGGCACGAGCTTCAGCGCATCCTTGATGTCCTGCTGGAAGTAGCGGTCGGCCGAGCCGCGCGACATGGCGCCGATCGAGCCCATGCCACGATAAGCCTTGTAGGAGCGGCCCTGATAGAGAAACACCTCTCCCGGACTTTCATCGGTGCCGGCGAGCAGCGAGCCGAGCATCACGCAATCGGCGCCGGCGGCGAGCGCCTTGGCGAGGTCGCCGGAATATCGCGTACCGCCATCCGAGATCACCGGAATATCACTCTTCTTCGCCACCTCAACGGCTTCGAGGAGTGCTGTGAATTGCGGTACGCCGACACCGGCCACGATGCGGGTGGTACAGATCGAGCCAGGACCGATGCCAACCTTGACCGCGTCGGCGCCGGCATCGATCAGCGCCTTGGTGCCATCCGCCGTGGCCACATTGCCGGCGACGACCTGCACCGCATTGGAGTGACGCTTGATGCGGCGCACGGCATCGAGCACAAGTTCGGAATGGCCGTGCGCGGTGTCGACCACGATTAGGTCGGTACCGGCATCGATCAGCCGTTCGGCGCGGACAAACCCCGCATCGCCGACGCTTGTCGCCGCGGCGACACGCAAGCGTCCCTGCTCGTCCTTGCAGGCATAGGGATAGGCGCGCGCCTTTTCGATGTCCTTCACGGTGATAAGGCCGATGCAGCGATACTCGTCATCCACGACGAGAAGTTTCTCGATGCGGTGCTGATGCAGAAGCCGCTTGGCCTCTTCCATGCCGACGGTCTCCTTGACCGTGATCAGCCCTTCCTTGGTCATCAGCTCCGACACGCGCTGTTTCGGATTGGTGGCGAAGCGCACGTCGCGATTGGTAAGAATGCCGACGAGCTTCCCTTCACGCCCGCCATTGACGCCGGGCTCGACCACGGGGATTCCCGAAATCTGATGATCGGCCATCAGCTGTAGCGCGTCGGCGAGACTCGCCTCCGGATGGATGGTGACAGGATTCACCACCATGCCCGATTCGAATTTCTTCACCTGCGCCACCTGGGCGGCCTGCGCCTCGGGATCGAGATTGCGATGGATCACGCCGAGGCCGCCAGCCTGCGCCATGGCGATGGCGAGACGCGCTTCGGTTACGGTGTCCATCGCCGAGGAGATCACCGGGATGTTGAGGGCGATCGAGCGCGTGATGCGCGAAGTAACGTCGACCTCGCCGGGGAGCACGTTCGAGGCCCCCGGGCGGATGAGCACGTCATCGAAAGTGAGCGCGATGGCGCCTTCGGAGAAATTATGTCTGGTCTCGGGGGGCTGCCGCGGGGGCATCTGCCAACCTCTCTTGTAGAGCCGCTAGAGCGCGCGTCCGGTTGGCGGCTTCCTTTATCACCTTCTGGTGGGATTGCAAAGGAAAGGCGGCAAAAAGCCAGCGATTTTGGTTAGCGCGCCATGTGCTCGCCACAAGCTGGAACTAGGCCATAAGCAGGAGCATTGAGCAATCAGACGGTGCGCCCGCGGGGCGGCAGGCGCCGATATGAAAGGAATGATTCCATGAGGATCGTAATAACGGCCGCCGCGGCGAGTGCATTGCTCTTTGCCGCGTCACACGCGGCGCAAGCAGCACCTTCCATCAACTTGCAGGGTGGCGTCCAGGCTCCAGCCGGCATGGTCGATCTTGTCCGCAAAGGCGGCGGAGGCGGCGGCAAAGGTTTCGGCGGTAAGGGGTTCAGCGGTAAGAGCTTCGGCGGCAAGAGCTTCAAGGGCGGCAGGTCGTATGGCGGCCGCTCCTATGCCGGCAGGAGTTTCAAGGGCTATGGCGGCGGGAAATACAAAGGCTATAGCGGCCGAAGCTACGCCGGCAGAAGCTACCGAGGTGGCTCGTATAGCGGTGGTCGATATGCCTATCGTGGCAAGTCCTACGGCCATTACGGCAAGTACGCTTACAAGAATCGGTACTATCGCCGTGGCTATCCCTATTTCTGGGGCGGCCTCGCCCTTTCCGGCGCTTATAGTTATTACGGTAGCAATTGCGGCTGGCTCTATCGTCAGGCGCAAGCGACCGGAAGCGCCTATTGGTGGAACCGCTACCAGGACTGCGTCTACGCCTATTGATCGCAGCCAAAATGAATCGAGAGAAGCCCCGGCATGGACCGGGGCTTTTTTCGTTAGCGCGAGCCGCCGCGGAAGCCGGTGGCAAGCACATAGACCTCCGCTGAGTCGGCGCGCGATGATTTGGGCTTGACGTGCTGCACTTTGGCGAAGCTCTGCTTGAGACGGGCGAGAAGTTCGCCGCTCGCACCGCCTTGCAACACCTTGGCGAGATAGACGCCGCCGGGTTTCAGCACGTCTTCGGCGATCTCGAGCGCGGCCTCCGCCAGCGCCACCACGCGCAGATGATCGGTCTGGCGATGACCGATGGACGGCGCCGCCATATCCGACAGCACGGCGCCGGCCATTTCACTGTCTAGCGCTTTCCTGATGGTTTCGCCGGCCTCGGCGTGGGTGATATCGAGCGCCAGCGCCTCGACGCCCGGGATCGGCTCAATGGCGCTGAGATCGGCGGCGATCACCCTGCCCTTCCCTTCGGCGGCCTTCACCCGCTCCGCCGCGACCTGGCTCCAGCCTCCCGGCGCCGCGCCCAAATCCACGACGATCATGCCCGGCTTGAGCAGGCGGTGTTTATCGTCGATCTCGGCGAGCTTGAAAGCGGCGCGGCTGCGGTAGCCCTCGCGCTTGGCGGCGGCGACATAAGGGTCGTTGAGCTGGCGCTGCAGCCAGCGGGTCGAGGCAATCTTCCGCCCCTTGGCGGTCTTGACCTTCACCGCCAGCTTGCGCGTACCACTGCCTTTGCTCGACTTCACCATAAGTTAATCACACCAATCTGTCCGAACCCTTGACGCCTCCGGGCGGTTCGCCCCATCTCCGCCTTGTCCGCCTTCTAACACCTGCCACATGCCCCGCTACTTCGTCACCCTCATCGTTGCCGTGGCCTTGTTCATGGAGACCATGGATTCGACGGTGATCGCCACCTCGCTGCCGGCGATCGCCTCCGATCTCGGCGAAGACCCGATCGCTCTCAAGCTGGCGCTGACGTCCTACCTGCTGTCGCTCGCCGTGTTCATTCCCATCAGCGGCTGGATGGCCGACCGATACGGCGCGCGCACCGTGTTCCGCGCCGCCATCGTCGTGTTCACGGTGGGATCGGCGGCTTGCGGCTTCGCGCAATCGCTGCCCGATTTCATCGCCTTCCGCATCTTGCAGGGCATGGGCGGCGCCATGATGGTGCCGGTGGGACGGCTCGTCCTCCTGCGCACCATACCTAAGGCCGAGCTGATCTCGGCGCTTGCCTGGCTCACCATCCCGGCGCTGATGGGCCCGGTGATCGGTCCGCCGCTCGGCGGCTTCATCACCACCGTGTTCTCCTGGCGCTGGATCTTTTGGATCAACATCCCCGTCGGCATTCTCGGAGTGATCCTCGCCACGCACTACATCGCCAATATCCGCGAGGAAGACGTGCCGCCGCTCGATATCAAAGGCTTCATCCTGTCGGGCTTCGGGCTCGCCGGGGTTGCCTTCGGCATCACCACCATCGGCCAGGGACTGTTCCCGACGCCGGTGGTGGTGTCGCTGCTCGCGATTGGCATCGTGGGCTGCTGGCTGTATGTGCTGCATGCGCGCAAGGCGAAGGCGCCGCTCATCGATCTCAGCCTGCTCAAGATCGATACGTTTTTCGCCAGCGTGGTCGGCGGCTTCATCTACCGCATCGGTATCGGCGCCATGCCCTTTCTCCTGCCGCTGTTCTTCCAGCTCGGCTTCGGCATGACCGCGCTGCAATCGGGGCTGCTTACTTTCGCGAGCGCGGTCGGCGCCGTGGCCATGAAGACCGCAGCCGCGCCGATCATCCGCCGTTTCGGCTTCAAACGCGTTCTGGTGGTCAATGCGGTGGTGAGCAGCGTGTTCATCGCCGCCGCCGCCCTGTTCACCTCGGCCACGCCGCAAAGCCTGATCCTCGTTGTGCTGCTCGTGGGCGGCTTTTTCAAGTCGCTGCAATTCACCTCGATCAACACGATCGCCTATGCCGATATCGACAACAAGGCGATGAGCCGGGCTACGAGCTTCGCCAGCGTGGCGCAGCAGCTATCGCTTTCCGCCGGGGTGGCGATCGGCGCCTTGATCCTCGAAATCGAGCGCCTCGGCCGCGACACGCATGAGGTGGTGGCGAGCGACTTCCCCGCGGCCTTCATTACCGTGGCGTTGCTTGCGGCAAGCTCGGCTCTCGTTTTCGCGCTATTGCCCAAGGACGCGGGCGCGAGCCTCTCGACCCGGGCGCGGCCCGTGGGCGCCGCCGCCGAGTCGGCACCGCAGATCGAAGAGCCTGTGCGCTAGGACGAGCGGTCGTGGCGATTGCCGCGCCGGTACCGGCCGTCCTCGGCCATCAAGCTGGTGAGGATGCCTTCACGCAAGCCGCGGTCGGCGACGCGTAAGCGCTGGCAGGGCCACGTCCTGAGCAACGCCTCGAGGATGGCACAGCCGGCCAGCACGAGATCGGCGCGCTCACGCCCGATGCAAGGCTGGTCCACGCGCTCGGCATAGGACATGGCAAGCAGATCGCCGGACACGGTGCGCGCCTCCTCGGTGCTCAGCCAGCATCCGTCGACGCGCGAACGGTCATAGGCCGGGAGCTTGAGATGAATGCCCGAGATGGTGGTGACCGTGCCGGACGTGCCGAGGAAATGCGCGCGCGAATTGGCAATCTTCTTGCCAAAACCGTGCGCCGCTTCGAACTCGCCTGTGGCCTCCATCACGTCCCGCACCATCGCCTCATAATTCTCGGGCGTGACGCTGCGCCCGCCGTGCCGCTCGGCGAGATTGACCACGCCAATCGGCAACGAGGTCCAGGCGGCGATGCAATTCTGCACGTCGAGGCGGTCGTAGAGGGTGCGGCGGGAGCGATGCTCGAGCCGCCGGAGATCGAGCCAGATCAATTCGGAGCTGCCGCCGCCGATGTCGAACACCAGCGCAAAGTCGCAGTTGCGGTCGATGAGTGACGCGCAGCCCGACACGGCAAGCTTCGCCTCCGTCTCCTGGGTCACGATCTCGATGCCGAGGCCCGTTACCTCACGCACGCGGTCGATAAAAACGCCGCTATTGGCGGCGATGCGGCAGGCTTCGGTGGCGATAAGGCGCGAGCGCGTCACGCCGCGGCGGATCATCTTGTCGGAACAGATCTTGAGGGCGGCGATGGTGCGGGTCATGGCCGCCTCGGAGAGGAGGCCCGAGGAAAGCACGCCTTCGCCGAGGCGGATGATGCGGGAGAAGGCGTCGATGACGAGGAAACCGCGACGCGAAGGCTTGGCGACCAGCAGGCGGCAATTATTGGTGCCGAGATCGAGCGCGGCGTAGATACCCGGAGAGACGGATCGCGCTACCGCGTCCGCCCCGTTCTTGCCCCTGGCCGCCACCTGCCCGTCGGCGCGCACATCGGAACGCATCCGGGCCTCGATGCGCGCAGGATCGCTGCCTGCGCCATCGCCGGTCTTGCTTTGCGCAGGGATGGCCCCCGGCAAAGCTGTGGCAGCCGCGCGGGCATTGCCGCTCGGCCCACTCACGTTGTTCCAACCTTTCAACCCGTGACCGCCGTGCCTCTTAAGACCGGCGACCGGGGACTGGTCCTATGCGATGACTGTAACAAGGCCGCGTCCGGGGACAAACAGCTTTTCCAACGCCTAAGGTAAACGTAGGCTTTTCCGCCGGCAGCCGTAGCTCAACGGATAGAGCACCAGACTTCGAATCTGGGGGTTGCACGTTCGAGCCGTGCCGGGCGCACCATTTACCGCAATGGCGGCGGCTGCGAAGGCGCGGCAGACTTGCCCAGCAGACCCTCCAGTCTCGCGAAGGGGCCGGGTGAGGCCGTTTCGCTTTCCTTCGCCGGCTGTTTGGCGGCGCGGCGCGGACTTGGCTTGCTGTTCGGATAGAGCCAGCCGGTCTCTTTCGTCTCCGGATCGGTCACCTTCACCCAACCGCCCTTGCGCTCGAGTTCCTCGAGCTTGGTGCCCCTCTCCACCACGCCGATCACGCCCGACGATCTGGACGGACCTTTCCGCAGATTGACCGAGACGGAAAGCTCGATCCATTTCGCTTCCGTTTGACCCTCACTTGTTTGTGGTTGCGCAGGCGCCGCCGCCGGAGCCGGTTGCGCGCGTGCCTCAACCGGCTGGCTGGGGGTTACAGCGGCGCCCGGAGCAAGAGCCCCGAACGGCACGCCCTCTTGTCCGTCGCCGCGATAGACCTCGTTCACATCGCCGAACAGGCCGACGTCGTTTTCGGGCGCCGAGATGTCCGGCTCCGCGGGGGGAGTTAAGTCTTGCGGTGACAGTGCAGCGATCTGTGCCGGCTGCTCGGCAGGCGGACTCTGCCGCACGGGCACGGGCATGGCCGCGCCCGCCGTCGAGGCCGACAGCACCATTTGCTTTTCCGGCGGCGGCGAGACCGGTTCCGCCTCAGGCGTGTCGATTGCGCCCGACAGCATCATCGTCACCAGCGCCGAGCCGACCAGAAGACCTATTGCGGCGAGACTCACGATCAGCGTCGGAACATCGAACAGCTTGCTGAACGAGATGCGCCGTGCCGATGCGGGTGGGGTGAGACCCGGGGCTCTGATGGGGGCGGTTGGCGCCGCTCGCGCGCCCGCCAATTGTTTGGCGATCGCGGCGGCGAGCGCATCGCGCCGCTGATCAATTCTCGGCTGCACGGGTGGCGTGACGAACGCGCCGGGGCGCGGCGCCTGGGAAATGACGGGGTTTGGCACCCCGAGATTATTGAGTCGCAGTCTGATGTCGTGACGTTGGGCTGATGCTGACATTTCGGGTCCCCCGTTAGGCCCGGAGCAGACTCCGAGGCCCGGCTAGACGAAACGCAGACACAGCCCTTTTCTGGCGATTCCTTCCGTCGCGTGCGGCAACACTTGAGGACAAAAGCGGCGGCGGAATGGCACAGTTCCCTCGTCTGCGCAGGCAATAAACCGCCGGTGCGTCACCCGGTTCCAGCCCGGGTGAAATTCTTCGCCCTTATGCTCGGAATGAGCCTGAAGCGTTAGCCGCACCTAGGCTTGCCGTTCGGCTTTGAGCAGCCAGGTCTCGATCTGGCCGATACCCTTGACTTTCACCGGTCCACGCGGCTCGAAGACGAAGCGGTCCTGAAGCGCGCGCATCACCGCCTCTGAGACCTGTATCTCGCCGGGTAGCCCGTGTGACTCCAGCCGCGAGGCGAGGTTCACCGTCTCGCCCCACACATCGTAGGAGAATTTGTCGGCGCCGATCACGCCGGCCATCACCGGACCTCCGGCGATGCCGATACGGATCTTCAGAACGACGCCATGCGTCGACGACAGCCGCTCCACCAGGCCGGGGAGACGCAGCGCCATGCGCGCGAGCCGCGGGAGATGATCGGGCTGCTCCCGGCTCACGCCGCATACCGCCATGTAGCCGTCGCCGATGGTCTTGATCTTCTCCACGCCATGCGCCGCCGCGAGTTTGTCGAACTCAGTGACGATCTCGTCGAGCAGGTCGACGGTCCGCACGGCGCCGAGTTCCTGGGCAAGCTCGGTGAAGCCGACAAGATCGCTGAACAGGATTGAGGCATCGGATACGCTGTCGGCAACGCGCTCTCCCGGCTTGTCCTTAAGCCGTTCGGCGATGGGCTCCGGCAGGATGTTGCCAAGCAACGCATCGGCCTCGGCGCGGGCCTTGTCGGCCACGGTGAAGGCATAGCCGACGATCAACGCGATGATGCAGAAGGTGGTGACGGCCGAGGACACATAGAGATTGGCGAGCAAGCCGGGATCCGCGGCGATCAGCGCGCGTTCCGGCGGAAAGGCGAACCACGCCGCGACATGCAGCGCGAGGCCGATGGCGATCACCGCGACTACGATGCGGAGATGGGTGAGGCCATAAATGGCATAGGCCACCGCCGCGGCGATGATGTAGTTGATCTGAATGCCGGAATCGCGCCCCAAGGCCCAGACGAAAAAGAACAGCGCGATGAATTCGGCGGCGGCGATGATCAGCGCCGCGGCGATGTCGTTGAAGCGATGGGCAAGCGGCGCGAGCAGCGCGACCGCCACCAGCAGAAGATTGGCAACGATCAGCGAGAAATATTTATCCGCCCCGTAAAAGGCGAACATGATGGCGTAGATCGCCGAGAACACGGCAATCAGGAACGCCATTACGTTGACGATGGTCAGCCGCCGCCGGACCTGACGCGGGTAATCTTCAGTGCCGAACGCGGCGTAACGCCCAATAGGCCCGAGCCAAGCAAAAAGCGGCGCGTCGCGCGACGTTGCAATCGTTCCGCCTTTGCTCATGTGAGACGCCCCCAGACGCACAGGCCGCTAGCGATCGAGCACCAGCCTGATCTCGACCAGGTTGGAGCGCACCCGCAAAACGTAGAAGCCCATGGTGGCGAGATGCGACGGCATCAGGATGCCGGATTCGGAGCCGTTGGAAATAATGATCGGCTGGATGTTGAGGGAAACGCGCAGCTGATCCTCGAGTTCGTCCCAGAGCTGGCCGAGGCCGCGCTGCGCGATCACGTCCTTGAAGTCGGCGCGCGCGGCGGTGAGGATGCCGTAATAGCCATAGAGCTGGCCATAGGCGAACCAGAAGCGGTCATCGGCGCGGGGGTCGAACCAGCCGAGATTATAGCGTTCCGACCGCTCCCGCAGTATCGCCGACGTCGAGCCGATATCGTTGGCGATGCGATCGATGAATTGCAGCAGGTTGTCGGCGCGCGCGTCGAATACCGCCTCGCATTTGATCAGGCGATCGTTGAATTCCTTCAGATCGGTGATGGCCGAGCGGTAAAAGCTCGGCGTCGGCGTTTTCGGCCCGAACGGATGCAGCCCGAAATACCAGGTCGACTCGTCGAACTGCAGATTGCCGCGCGCCTTCTGTAGATTGGCGTCGATCTGCGAGGTGCCGCGCACGCGGCCCAAAGTATCGACCAGCTCGATCGAGGTACGCCGGATCGCCTGGTTCACGCCGCGCTGGAAGGCGGCCTTGTTGTCGAAGAACGGCGTATGCTCCCACGGGATGCCGAACAGGCCGAGCTTGTAGAGCAGCATGGAGGAGATCCAGGCATTCTGGTTGACATTGAAGTCGACCAGATCGGCGGTAACGTCGACGATCAGCGAACGCCTGCAGGTTTGCGCCGCGCTCGCGCCGGGCGTTGCCGTCCCCTCCTCCGGCGCGCTGACGATGCCGCCTTGCGGCGGGGTTTGCGGCGTTCCCGCATCGCCGGACGGGCCAAGACCGATATTCTCGGCATAGTCCGGATCGAAATTGTTCCAGACCTGCGTTACCCAGAAGAAATAGGCATAGAGGCCGACGAGCACGATGAGGATCGCGCCGAGCAGGCCCCTAAGGATCCAGCCGCGCTCGCGATACCAGCGTCCGAGCCATAGAAACGGCAACAGAACGATGCCGACGGCATAGCCGATGCCCCGCCCGATCGCCTGGAACAGACGGGTGAAGAAATTCACGACCGGTTCAAGCATGGATAATCATCTGCCTTTGACGGCAGACCATAGGCGCAGGCTCGACCTCTCCGAAAGCCCCTATTTCAGAGGCGGCAGAGTCGTCGGTTCGCTCACCACCTGCTGATGATGGAAGCAGCCCCCGAGCGCCGCAAGCGGCGCGAGCACCGCCAAGACAATGGCGATCATACGCATTACTGAACCCCCTTACGCATACGCAACTTCTTGGAGTCAAAGCACGTTTCGAGGCCGCCGTGGTGGCAAAATTGCCACAGTGAAGCCGGTCTTTTCGCACCCAAGCCCCAGATAAACCTAACAATTTTGGAGATTTTCACCGTCCGTTAACCATCCAAGCGCGGTAATCGGCAGTTCGTCGAGATGGAAGCGGGGAGCCCATGTCAGAGAGCCGTTATCTCCTGTCTTTCGCCATGCTGCTGACAGGCGCGCTCGTCATCTGCGGGCCCATGGTGCTCGTATGGGCAACCGCCGAGCAGGACACGTCCTGGCTCGATGCCGAGCCGCCGGTCGCGCCATACGCCATCGCCGGCAAAGGGTGGGAGGCAACTGTCACGGTCGAAGCCGATGCGTTGCCGCAAGCCGTGCCGCTTGCACCGGCGGACGGCTACGTTGCCTATCTGCATGAGGTCCGGCCGGTCCTCGACGTGCTTGCCGCCGCTGATGGAGCCAACGAACAGGTGCAGGTCGCCGAGCTCGAGGAAGAGATCATCGCGGAGAGCAGTGGCGCGAGCGTGACCTATACCGCCGAAACCGCGCCGTCCGCCGACCCCCCGTCGGCAGACACTGTCGTCGCCGAACTGGACGAGACACACGCCACGCCAGACACGCAACACGAAGCGCAGCCGGTGCAGGTCGCCGAACTCGACGAGACGCAACAAGCGCCGGCGCAAACGCCGGAGGAGATCAATGTGCCGGAGGAACCGGCCGGCATTGACGACTCGACGTCGAGCATAAAGACCGCGCCCGATATCGCACCGCCGCTGCCCTCGCGCCGTCCCGCCGCACCGATAAAGACAGCCGAAATTATCGTGCCACAGGAGACGCAAGAGACTTCATCGCGCTCGCCCGCCTCAAGCGACGAACGGCGCAACGATGATACGGCACCGCAGCGCTGGCGGCCGATGGCGCTCGCCCCGGCCGACGCCGATACACCGGCACCGCCGAAACTTTCGAGCCCTGCGCCGAAAGACACAAGGCCCACGATGTCGACCGCCGCGCATCGCTCCAAAGTCTGGTCGGCACTGGCGCGCGCCAAGCCGCATGCGGGCCAGCGGGGCAGCGCTACCGTCGCCTTCAATATCGGTGCGAACGGCGCACTGCGCGGCGCGCGCATCGCCAAGTCGAGCGGCAATGCCAAGATCGATCAGATGGCGCTCGCCACGGTGCGGAAGGCGGGACCCTTCCCGCCGCCGCCCGGCCTCAAATCGGGCGCCGCCTCCTACACCATACGCATGGATTTCCGCTAGGCTCACACGAGCTTAGCTGAGCCTTGCCAGGCCGGCGCGGCAGCGGCTAGAAGAGCGAGGCTCACCGCTTGCAAGCGCCCGCCTTGAGCGCCACATGCGGCATTGGTGGGGGATCGTCTAACGGTAGGACAGCGGACTCTGACTCCGCCAGTCTTGGTTCGAATCCAAGTCCCCCAGCCAACTGATCGCGTTGCTGCTCTACAGTTCCACGCCGTGGGGCGCGTTACGAGCGTGTCAGGGTAAGGCTACCAGCGATACCCACACACGCGAACTCCCCGTTCCCACCAGCAACGCCAGCGGCGGCGGTAGCGGCGGCGGCGTGGGCCTATAATGACGACCTGCGTGTCTTCGACCAGGCTCTGAGGCTTTGCGGCGCCTGCCTTCGAGGCCCCCAATGGTAGAGCTTCTGGCGATCTTCGGTATGGCGGTTAAGCCGACGGTGGTTACCGCAGCACCGCACACAAGACCTTTAAGGACTACACGCCGATCAATAGCTGACATTCGTTTCTCCTCATTGTCGCAAACCATGGGGTATGCCGCAGTTGGTGATACTAGCCGATGTTGAGCTCTCTTTCGAGGAATTATATTCATTCCCGCTTAACGCGTCTTGACAGGTGGCTGCACCGCAGGGCATGAGCGAGCCCACGATCCAATTACCCATCGGGAGGAGCCTGTGAGACATTACCGTGCCACGCTGTTAATCGCGCTTGCGATCCTTGCCATTTCGGTCGGCATCGCCGAAGCCACCGGCAAACGTAAATGCGCTGAAGACTACCGGCGCTTCTGCAGCCAATGGGGCATCGGCACCCGCGGGCTGGAAAATTGCATGCGCAGGCACGGCGATTATCTGACCAAACGATGCGTCAAGGGCCTTATTCAGGCCGGCGCCGTATCACAGGCCGAAGTCAACCGCCGCCGCGCACAGATCGGTCGCTAAGGATCGAGGCTAGCCTCTACAGAAAGAAGTCGCCCTTCGACAGGCTGCCGGCTTTGACGAAGATCTCGAAGTCGGCTTTGCCGTCGCCGTTGACGTCGCCTTGCACGATGACCTTGGAGCCGAGGTCCTTGTAGCGCAGCTCGCCTTTTGTATCGCTGAAGTCCTTCTTGCCGATCCAGGTGAATTTCTGATTGCCGGGAATGCCGGTCTTGGCGTCAATGCCCTTGAGGTCGATATGGTCCTTACCGCGCTGGAAGTGATTGATCTTGTCGCGCTGAGCGCCTGTCTTGCTTTCGGCAATTGCGTTGAAGTCGAAGATATCTTCTCCGCCATCGCCGAACATGATGTCACGTCCCTTGCCGCCGATGAGCGTGTCATCGCCCACGCCGCCCCGCAAGGTGTCGTTGCCGCCGTTGCCCTTGATGATATCGCGTTGTTTCGAACCGATCAGGGTGTCGACGCCGCCCGTGCCATTGATCGTCACCCTATCGGATGAAGCATCCCAGCTGATGAAGGCCAGTGCGGAGAGATCGACCGCGCTGCCGATGACATTCAAGGTGACGGGACCGCCACTGTCATTACGTATACTCTCGATGCCCGCCGCGATTTGAGCACCGGTAACCGTCACGGTCGTTCGGGTCGGATCAAGACCAGGTATGAACGTAATCCGGTCGATATCCGTCAGCGTCGCCACCGAGAAATTGAAGTTGCCGCCCATGCCGGCAACCTCCAGGACGTCCAAGCCGGCGCCGCCCGTGACCGTTTCGCCCGCTGCTAGATCGAGTGGGTCGCCATAGACGAAAGAGTTACGGAACGTATCGCCGCCGATTAGCGTATCGGCACCTTTCCCGCCGAGGAATGCATTCATCGTGAGCGAATTGCCGGTGATTGTGTCGTCGCCCTCCGAGCCAAACAGAAAGATATTGACCGGCGTGACAGGGAAGGTCCAACCACTCGCTGAGAATGTCCCGTTGATGTTCGTGACGTGGATCTCGCTGAAAGTCACACCGAAGTCGGGATCGGGGATAATTTGGACAGTTTGAGAAATCCGCACATCGTCGAATAGCGAGGCATCGAAGCTTGCGATCACGAATCCAGCCTGCGTACTGTCGAACACGATTTCGTCGACATCCTGCAGAGCTGTATTGGGAAAAAAATCCACCGGACCGAAATTGGTGGTTGCCGTGACAATCAGTGTTGCCATCGCTCCTACTTCCACGCTCAGGAGGCCAAGCCCTGAGCGTCTATGGGAGGCGCGTGAAAGGGTCTGGCCGCACGTGCATCACCGACAAGAGTAGACACGGGGCAGAATCCGCCAATGGCAAGAAATGGGTAGATCGGTACGGCAATCCGCATAGAATGACCGTACGGGTCGCCATGAGGTGCGCCCTAGCAGCGGATCGGAGATCGGCGCATGGCCAGCGCTTCCGTTCTCGACTTGCTCAGCCCACGCGAGCGCGATTGCCTGCGGCTGTTACAGACCGGCCTGGGCACACCGCAAGCGGCCGCCAGCCTCGGCATATCGGTCTCGACACTTAACAAACACCTCGCCTCGGCGCGATCAAAGCTCGGCGTTTCGCGCACGATAGAGGCGTTGTTGCTCATGCCCCTTCACGAAGCGAGTCCGCGCCTAGATGCCAAAGGCTCAGCGGTCTTGGATGAACTCCAGAACGCGTTCGAGACTTGCAACACCTTCGATGAAACCTGGGACGTGCTGCACGCGTATGCCGCCCACTATGGTGTGACGCACATGACATGCGGGATTTGCGCCGAGCCTCCCGGCCAGCTCACCAACGGCGCGCGGGCCATCGCCATGTCCCATCCCGATCCCATGCCGCAGATGTACCGCGATATGGGTGGCGAGAGGATGGATCCCACGGTTCCCTATACGGTCATGCAAACACGCGCCGTCCTGGTCGACAATCAGCACTTGATACGGAGTTTCGGCAACGACTTGCCGAAACCGGTGGGCGAGTTCGGCCAGGCTCTCCTCGACAACCGTATGCGTTTTTCGTTCCACAAGCCCGAACGCGACAATCTCACGCGCGCACCGATGGTCTGCGCGTTTTTCATCGATCCCCGGGTGGTCGGCGATATCCGGCATCGGGGTTCCCCCGTCCGGGATATCCTGCAATCCATGTCACGCCGGTTCTGGGATACGGTGCAGGACAAACGCATGCTGCGCTCTGTGCCCGGCCTAACGGCACGCCAGATCGAGGCGCTTGCATTTGCCGCGCGCGGCTTTAGCGTGGCGGAGATGGCGGAGCAGATGGGTGTGTCGCTGCGCTCGGGGGAAAAGACGCTTGCCGCGGCGCGTGGCAAGCTGGGCGCGCGCACGACGACTGCCGCCGTCTACCGCGCCATGGTTTATCGCGTGTTTGGCTAAAGCTCGAGCGAAAGTCTAACCTTATGAAAGATCAGGCGCCCGCCACTGATCGTGCGGGCGCCTGCGATCAGCCGATCGACCGCATCCTGAAATGCGGGTCAAGGTGTCTGACCGCGTCAGCGAATTTGCCAAGCCGCTCACTTAAAGCCGCGTCCATGTCGCGACATTCAACGAAGGCATCGTGCAGGGCTTCAGCCAGAGTTGGCGCCGCCATTCTTACAACTCCTTGTGCCAACTCACATCCCGGCAACACACCCAAGTTACCGGTCCAGTTTAGCATCCAGTCGGTAAATCTTGGAGATCTCTGGTCCGGCCGTCCAATAGCGAGAGTCTATCGCATTCATGGGGCATTGGCATGTAAGGGGTGGAGCGATTTTTCCGATACCGGCGTTACTGCGGATAGCCTACTTTCGCCGAGGCCGATAAGGGACCAGGAGAGCCGCTTGCGCAGCCTTGAAGACCGCACCCTTTTGCTGCTGGTCATCCTCGTATCGCTGGTTTTTGCCTGGATTCTCTGGCCGTTCTTCAGCGCCATTTTATGGGCGACGGTGCTCGCCATCGTGTTTGCCCCGCTCTACCGGCGATTGCTGAAGGAGATGGGACCACGCCCGAACACCGCGGCGCTGATCGCGCTCCTCATCATTGTAACGCTGGTGATCTTGCCCGTGTCGCTGACCGCGACCGCCGTGGTGCAAGAGGCCACCACCCTCTACGACAAGATCCAGTCGGGACAGCTCGATCTCGACAAGTTCTTTCAGCAACTGCGCGAAGCCCTGCCATTGTGGGCCACAAACCTTCTCGACCGCTACGGATTGACCAATCTCGACGACGTGCAGGTGAAGATCGTCGACGCGCTGAAAAGAGGCAGCCAATTCCTCGCCACGCAAGTCCTCAGCATCGGCCAAGGCGCCATCGATTTCCTGTTGGGCCTCATCGTCATGCTGTATCTGCTGTTCTTTTTCTTGCGCGATGGGTCGGCGCTGGCAAAACGCATCCAGGATGCCGTCCCTCTCCCGCCGGAACAGGAGCGCGACCTGTTCAAGAAGTTCACGACCGTCATCCGCGCCACGATCAAAGGCAGCATTTTCGTGGCGGCCCTGCAAGGCGCGCTGGGTGGGCTTATATTTGCGATTCTCGGGATCGGCGCTCCAGTGCTTTGGGGCGTGGTGATGGGATTGCTCGCCTTGCTGCCCGCGGTCGGCGCCACGCTGATTTGGCTACCCGCCGCAATCTATTTGCTGGTCACCGGCTCGATCTGGGAGGGATTGGTCTTGCTGCTGTTCGGCGCGGTTGTTATCGGGCTCGTGGACAACATCCTGCGACCCATTCTGGTGGGCAAGGACACCAAGATGCCCGATTACGTCGTGTTGATTTCCACGCTTGGCGGTATTGCAACACTTGGCCTGAACGGCATTGTCATTGGCCCGGTCATCGCCGCCATGTTCATTGCCGCGTGGGACAGTTTTTCAGAAGCCGTTGCCGCGCCAGGCAAACGCTGACAGGTTCAACGCGCAGCAGGATTCCAAGAGTAGACTTCGTACCCGTCGACGACGGTATCCGTCGGCGTAAAGCCCGCAACATTGCTCAGCGGCTCAGCGATCGTTTTCGAAATGGCGATGGTATTCGGCTTGGCATATTTCTGCATATGGCCGGCGACATCGATGGCGCGCTCGCTCATGGCCTCCAACGGCATATCCTCGTCGAAATAGACCCGCCCGGAATTCACCCCGCACCGCACCGAGAAATCGGTTCGCATCAGTTTCACCGACTTGTTGAAAGAGACGAGCTCGGTGATGATGTCCTTCCCCGCCTGAACCGCATCGTCGATGCCATTAAAACAGGCCATGACGCCATCCGGCGTCCAGGTCGCCTTCAATACGTTGTGCTGCTTGAACACCCGCTCAACCAGCTGCCGGTAAGCATGGAAATCGTGCTGAATTGCCGCCGGCTCCTCCGATTCCTTCATCTGCGTCGACCCGACGACATCGACCGAGAGGAAGGACAGGTCGCGCGCGAGAGCATCGAGCTTGCGCTTGGTCTCGGCGAATATCTTCAGCAGTTCCTGATGATCGACGCCTTTGCCCTTCTGCAGCTTGTCGATCTTGGCCTCGAGATCGGTGGCGATGCGCGACTTCGCCGGCACATGCATCTTGTCCTTCCATTGCTCGGTAGCCTTGCGCACCTCGCGCCGGGACAAATTTCTTTTGAGCCGCACTTTGATCGCGCCCAGGAACGAGAACAGGATGAAGAGGCCGATAAGCATCACCCAGTCGGCACGATCCTTTCCGCCATATTGAGCCGGCACATAGCTGTTGATCGTCGGAGCCGCCAAGGTCCTGACATAGGTGCGGCCCGAATACATGAAGTCGGTCGCCGCGTTTCCGCGTTTCGCACCGAGATAGTCGAGCGCCAAAGGCCCCAGCAGGAACAGCAGCATCACCAAGACGATCGCCCATCTCAGGGCGCCGATAACGAACAGTAGAACGGCCATTGCCGGCAATCTCCCTCAAGCGGCCTGGTTGACCCTCGCAATACGGGGGAGCTACGCGGCCACGGCGGGACTGTCAATTGGCTGACCTTTCGGCAACCCCAGGCAAGCTTAATGTCGAGAATTGTGCAGAGGAAGATCGCGCCAAACGGCCCGCGCCTTAGCGTCCTTGGGGCTACCAGCTGACGCGCAGGCCGCCCTTACCGCTGATGCCGTCGGTCTCGTCGCCTAAGATCACATCGAGCTTGGCGAACACGGTGGTATTGGCGGCGACGTTGAAGAAGTTCACGCCGGCCGACACCACGCCCCAGACATCTTCTAGGTCGTCCTGGAAATGGAAGGTTGTACCGCTCGAGGTTAGCGTCGCGCGGTTGGTGTCGCTGCCCAGATTGCCCCACACGCTGCCGATGACGAAGGGCTCCATGAGCGTTCCCGTCCACACTTCGGTGCTCGTACCGAGGCGGAGACCGAGACGCCCCCTGACGACGGATTCGTCGTGGAGAACCGCTTTGTTGCCACCTACGGTGAAGTCCTCGACATCCACCCAATTGAAGGCAATGGTCGCCAGCGGCTCGAAGAAGAGGCCGCGCCGGAAGGAGCCGAACCGGTAGCCGGCGTCGGTCCTGACGCCCCATGCCGTGCTGTTGAACGATCCAGGGAAGCCGAGAGCGTTGTTCGGATCGAACTCGACGAAATCGGCCTTGAGCAGCGTATCGACAAACAGGCCGCCTTTGAGATAGGTGGCATAGGCGCCGACCTCATCGCCGCTGATGTCGAATTGGCGGGCGATCTGATCATAATCGAGGTTGCCGAATATGGCGCCGCCCAGCACACCGTAGATCAGCATGTCGCCCGGCGACAGCACATCGAAGGCACCGAAATCGACGCCGGTCTGGAAGTGAGCCACGTCGAGATCGCGGTCCAGATTGTAGCGGTAGGTCCGGCCGAAAGCTTGCGTCTGCGCCTTGTCGTCCTGCTCGAGCCAGGTACCAGATCCCTTTACCCACACCGCCGGCGTGATGCCGGGCACGGACTGAGCGCCATTGATGTATTGCGCATTGGGGGGAGCACCGCCCGGCGCACCGCCATTGAGCAGAACGCGCAGGTCCGCGGAGCGATCGAACCAGGTCTCGTTGCCGATGAAGAAGATATCCTGCGCGGCCGTGGCGAAATGAGGCAGTACATGCGAGCCGCCGCCGGCGTGGCTTCTCAACTCGAAGAAACCGCTATTGGTCCGAACGAAGTGCAAATCGTATTCGAAAAGACCGACATCGATCGGCTTGTCCAGGAAGAAGGCGTTACTCCTAACCTTCGATTCCGCGAACACGACGGGGATGCCCTCGCGGTTGAGAACGCCCGGTCCTTGATTGGTATTGTTGACTCTGAGCAGCGTACGTCCGCTCACATCGCCGTTGATGATGAAATTGTCGGCCTTCGAGCCGGGGCCGCCGAGAAAGGCATCGATGTCGAGAGTCGATCCGCGCTCGGCCCTGTATCGAAGGTCGGTGTCGCCGACCGTGTTGGAGATCTCGAACACGTCGTTGGTCCTGCCGTTCACCATCGAAATCACGCCGCGGTTCGTGAACTCGTCGAGATTGACGAAGGACGTCTTGCCTATGGCATGAACCGTGCCGCCTCGCGCGTTGAGGAACCGGTCGAAGCCGGCACCGAAGTCGCTTTCCTTGCGCGCCTCGAACGTGCCGCCCGCGCGGTTAATGAACCGGTCGTTGAATTCCGTGAGGTCGACAAAGCCGGTGATGACGCCCCCACCCTCGTTGACGATGGTGGTGCGGGCGCCAAAGGTGTCGATAGCGAACAGGCTGTCCGCCGTGATGCTGCCGGTGTTGAAAATATCGATGCGGTTTTGAACCGTGTTGCTTTCCGTTACATCGACGTCTTGCACCGGCGAATCGAGGTTAAAGAAGGCAACGTTCGCTTCGACGAAAGTCGGTTCAAAAATCCCGGCGGCAACGCCGATCTCGCCGCCATGGATACTGCCGCTGTTCGCGACTACGATGGTGTTCTGGATGATGTTTCGCTGCGTGATGTTCACGGCCTGTGTGGCGCCGGCATCGGGGTTGACGCCTTCCACGACCGCGACATTGGCGAACACGATTCCCGTGGTGACAATCTCGGCCAGGACGCCGATCTCGCCGCCTTCAACCCCGCCGCTGTTCTCGATGATGATGTTGTTCGTGAGCATATTGGTCTGATTGACGGTCATCGTTTGCGCGGCGGGAGTGCCCCCCGACGATTCCAGCGCGCCGATTGCCGTGTTGCCGAGCTCGAGATTAACGTTGACGATCTCGGCAGCAATGCCCACCGCGCCGCCTTCGGCGCGCCCGCGATTGTCGATCAGGACGTTGCTCTCGATCGCGTTCAACTGCTCGACGGCCAGTGACTGCGTATGTTCGCCACCGACCGAAAAAGCCGTCGCCATCTCCGTGACGGAGGCGTTCCCGAGTTCCCAGCCGTAATTCACAATCGCGGCAAACATGCCGATTTGGTCGGCCTCCACATCGCCGCGATTGAGGATCAGAGCGGTATTCTCGACCTCGTTGACCTGAGTGGCGCTCGCAGACTGCGTGACATCCCCGGCGATATCGATGATGCTCAGAATCTCGCTGAACGCGCCATTGCCCATCGCGGAACCGAGTAGCGGGACGTTGGCGATCTCGACGGAAATTCCGGTATATGCTGCGGTCACATTGCCGCGATTTTCGATGGCGACAAGGTTTCCGACCGTATTAGCCTGCGTTGCGGTTGCCGATTGGGTGAGCTCGCCCAAGAGATCGAAGCCATGGACTATGAACGCGGCATGGCCGTTGCCCATTTCGATATCGCCGTTGAAAATCCCCCCGGCAAGGCCGATACCGGCATCCACATCGCCCCTATTGACGATGTCAACTACATTGACCAACTCGTTCGACAGACTTGCGTTCGACGCTTGCGTGACTGTTCCAATGATATCGGCGCCGGTGGCAATAATGCTGACGGCGCCATTTCCCATCGTGATCAATTCGTTGGTGATCAGCCCGAAAACACCAAGATAGGTGGCCTCGACGTTTCCGTTATTTCTGAGATCGACTACGTTGATAAGGCCCCCTGAGAGATCGTGATTTGCTTCCTGCGTGAGATCACCAAGGATGTTGAAACCAGTGAGAAGACCGATTATTGAAGCGTTGTAGACGCCAACGCCCTGGTTATTGATCAACCCTTCCATGCCGATATCGGGATCGATGTCGCCATTGTTGATCACGGTGACGGTGTTCTGGATTTCAGTATTCAGGAAGATATTGCCGATCTGATCGTAAGTGCCGCCAATGACCGCCAAGTTGGCGAGCGCAATGGCGTCGTACAAACCTTCCGTGACTAGCAGGTTCTCGATCCCGGCGCCGAGCGTCGTGACGATCTTCGAATTATTCGTGGCAGCGTCGGTGTTTTGGACGATGCGTTCCCGGTCGATGGTCTCGGTAACCGCCTGCGCGGGCGCCACCCCCAAGACGAAGCGAGGAACAGCGTCGAAGCCAGTGCCGTTCCGGTAAGCAGGAAGGAGCGATCGGACCGCGCCAAACTTTGCCGCGGCCGCGCAAACACAGAGTCGGCCCCCTTCGGAAATTGCCGTTGGCCCACGCCCAACCCCCCGTGACGTAAGTGGCTTTTGTCAGGCCTAGCTTATGGAAGGCTGTTTTCTGCGACTAGTGCTGGGAAGCCACAGGTTTGGAGATTTCTCAAACCTATTCCATATGTTGCCGCCGATCGGGGGCGGTGGTAGTTACACGAGATTCCCTCAAATCGTTGAACCCGGGGCTATTGCGCCTGTCGGAGAGGCGCACGCCGCTTGAGCCCCATGCGGTAAGCCCACAGGCCGGATTCGATGTCGTTCTCGTCCAGAATTCTGTCGCAGATATCCTGGTACTGATTCAAAAGACGCCGCAACGGCGTCATCGGCCGGATCACCGCCCGCAATTCAGTGGTTTCTTCCCATTCCTTAACGTAGTGGCGCGCCTCCATCTCGACCTGCGCGCGCATCTCCCGGTTCATTGCCGCGAACTCGCCATAGCCAAGCTCGTGCGCCACGAGAGCGCAGATTTGGTCGAATTTTTTTGTTTTCAACGTGAAAAGGAGTTCCCTCTTGCTCATGGCTCGGTTCCCTATTTGCCTTGCTGCGATCCATGCAAGCCTCAAAACGGCCAGGCCCCCTCAAGGTTCCCGATGGATGAGCAGAATTGTGCGGAAAAACGTTGCCGGCGGGCGCCGCGCATTAAGAATTTACGAAAAAGGCGCAACGCCAATCGCGAAGATGGGTTAAGACCCCTGTGCCTTGTGAAACGACAGGAGTAGAGCAATGAGAACGTTGGTTATTCTGGCGAGCTTGGCCATGCTGCTTGGCGAGGGTTATGCGTCCGCTCAGACAATGACGTCGGGGCGGCCATCCGCCGTTCTTAACAAGCAGCAGTGCAAGTCTGTCTGGAAGACGGCGGTTCCCTCAGGCCGGTATCTCGACAGGGCGGACGCGGGTCCATACATCGTCAACTTCGCGCTTGCCGACGGTCCCGACCAGGACGGGAGAATCTCCAGGCGGGAGTTCAGGAAGGCCTGCAAAAAAGGATTGGTGAAATATCGCGGCTAGTAAACAAGCCGCCGATACCAATCGCATTTCGGAATTGAAAAAAGCCGGGTCCTCGCGCGAGGATCCGGCTTCTTCATGCCCGCGATTGCGGCGTCAGAAGTTCTGCTTCAAGCCCAACTGCACCAGACGCGGCGCTCCCGGCAGGATACCGCGCGTGCGATCGACGATAAATTCATCGTCGAACAGATTCTTGATGGTGAAGTAGATATCCGTGTTGGTCTTTTCGATAGTGTAGGTCGTGGCGAAATTGAAGATCGCATAGCTCGGGATCTCACCGAACATGCCTGAAAGCGCTTCGACACTATTCGGCCCGTTGGGATGCTGGGCCCCGTTGCGCAAATTC
Organism: Alphaproteobacteria bacterium; assembly: GCA_016869535.1. Classification (GTDB taxonomy): domain Bacteria; phylum Pseudomonadota; class Alphaproteobacteria; order Rhizobiales; family Methyloligellaceae; genus Methyloceanibacter. The sequence continues at coordinate 58,633 of VGDX01000005.1, forward strand.
AGGAAGTCGCCGAACTGGCTGCTGACATAGACCATCTCGATATTGATGTCCCAGTTGCTGGTCGCATAGCCGATCCTCGGAGTGACGAGATACTCCGGCGCGTAGGGCTGGCGATTGCCGGCGGTGTCGCCCTGCAACGGCAGCCCCGTGGTGACTGAGATGAAGGGCGTGAGTTGTTCGGCGACCGGCAGCCAGGTGAAGGCGACCTGCCCGTAAATGCTCCAGGGCTTGTTGTACATGCGCCCCGAGTCGAAACGCGTGAGCACCTCCAAACCCTCGAACAAGGCTTCGCCCTCGGCCAAGGGATTATCTCCGCCGGCGACGGAGCCCACGGCGATCAGATTGCTGAAATCGTTACGGAAATAAGTCGAGTCGAGATAGAGTCCGCGCCGCGGCTCACTGCGGAAGCCAACCTCCAGATTGACCGACTCTTCCGGATTGATATCGATGGAGCCGCCGTCATTGGCGATGGAATCTTCGACGCGCGGCGGAGCGAAGCCCTCATGCACGCCGGCGAAGAGGCTGATCCAGTTGGCGGGGTCGTAGCCCAAGCTGATGCCGGGAATAAAGGCATGAACATTCTCCCGGCCGACGCATGGCGGCCTGGCGCAACCGCCGACGGGTAGCTTGTTGGTGCGTTCATATTCAATGTCTTCGTAACGGAAAGCCGGCGTGATGCTGAACTTGTTGAACTGGACGCGATCCTGCACGAAGAAGGACGCTGCAAAAGCATCGCGCTCGTTGAGCTCGACCAGGGTGGTGCCGCCGGTGACGAACAGCTCGTTCTCCTGGCGCCGCTCCTGTCCTTCCTGATGGAAGCGGAAGCCGGTCTTCAGCTGATTGCCGACGTTTTCGGTCAAGGCATACTCGGCGGTGATCCTTTCCTCGAAGCCGATGAGGTAGTAATCGCGCAAGCGTCCCTGGATGGAATTGCACCGGTCGGGATCGACGAGAATGCCGTGGAGACGGTCATTTCTGAATCCCGGATAGCTCGGATCGCATTGCGTGTCCGTGGTGCGGCTCGATTGCCGCCACCAATCGCGCGAGAACGAATTGTAATAGAGGCTCGATCTGAAATTGATGTTCTGATTGAAATCGTAAGCATTCACGAGCGAGGCGCCATACCGGTCGGTATTGAAGGTGTCGTTGTCGAACGGGTTGTAGCGAATGCCGAAATTGCGCCGTTCCGCATCGGTGATGCCTGAATAGGTCACCTCGGAATCCTCGGTGAAATAGCTGAACTTGGCGATGAACGCCGAGTCGGGATTGGCCAAGGCGATGGCCTTCACGCCGACATCGTCGACCTTGTGAAAGGTATTGTTGCGCGCGCCTTTGCCTTCTTTGTGCACATAATCGACCAGGCCGCCGAGATTGTTGTACCAGCCGCCGTAGAACGCCTGGCCGTTGAAGTAATCGCGGTTGCCACCGGTCGCGGCGACGAAGCCGCTCGGCTTGGCCGGCGGATTCGGTGTCACATAGTTGATGGTGCCCGAGATCGTCTGCGGACCGTAGAGCAGCATATCCGCGCCCTTGATCACTTCGACGCGGTTGTAACGATCCATGAGCGGGTGGAAGTAGCTCTCGTTGGCGCCATAGGGCGCGTAAGTGAGGAACAGTCCGTCCTCGAGCAGGAGAACCTTGGTCGAGCGTGTCGGGTTCAGGCCGCGAATGCCGATATTCGGACGCAGTCCGAAACCTTCCTCGTCACGGACATTGACGCCGGTGACTTTACGCAAGGCTTCGTTGGTGTTGAGCACGTGGCTCGTATAGAGCTCTTCGGGTGTGACCACCTGCCCCGAACCGTCAAGCTCCCAGGTGCCCCGTGGGCCTGGTGGGATGATGTCGCCGACGACGGCGATACCGGGAATTGCGGTTGCCGACGGGAATTCCCCGCCTTGGCCTTCAAATTGCGTGCCTGATGCCGTCGTTGTACCCGAAGTCGTTGCAGCGCCTGATGCGGCCGTTGTCGGCGCACCCACAGGCCGCTTCCTGGCGACCGTGGTTGCCGGATACTTGGTGGGCGGCGGCGGAGTCACTACCACTTCGACAGCTGGAAGTTCGTAACTAACCGAGTCTTGCGCTTTCGGCTCGTCGAACGGCAGAGCGGCCAGTATCAATCCCCATAACGACGTATGACCGATCGTCGCGAATCGACGCCCAGGCCTTCTTGCCCTCGCCGGAGATGTTTCGGCGTACGGGTGACGGCCGGCGGACGCAAGGCCGCCGTGTTCGAAAGAGCGCATTCTTAGAACCCCCCAAACCTCTTTTAGACGCTTCGTATGGGCCCAGAACCGTTTGGGTTTCCGGGTGCCTCACGTGCGTTCTGGTGACATTGAGACAAATATGACTATTTTTGTCAACATTCTTTATGTATGTCACAAGGTCACTGTGGGTCGTTGTGATATAGTTGTGCTGGGAGAAGCGATGCGCCTGACCAAACAGACAAGCTACGCGATCCGGATTCTGATCCATTGCGCGAACGCCGGCGAACGCTACGTCAAGGCGAGCGACATCGCCTCGCTCGATGGCATCACCGAATACAACGTGGCCAAGATCGTTCCGCTCCTGGTGCGCGGTGGCTTCCTCGCCACGAGCCGGGGACGCTCCGGCGGCCTCAAGCTCGCCAAGCCGGCTTCCGACATCAATCTCGGCGATGTGATCCGCGTGACCGAGACCACGCATGTTGAGGCGGAATGCGTCGGTGGCGCATCACTCGCCTGCAGCATCAAGCAGGTCGCGCCGATCAACCTGATGCTCGGCGAGGCACTTGAAGCATTCATCAACGTGCTCGAGAAACACACTCTTGCCGATCTCGTCCAGTCGCGGCGCCCGGAAAGACCTTCGCGCGGGAAGCCCACGCAAAAAGCACGCACCGCAAATGCGGCTTCTGCCAACCGTTGAGGCGATCGCTGCGCGCTAAAGCAGCGGGATGGCGTAATTCACCACGGCCCGGAACTGGGTGAAATTGTCGCCTGGCAGCGGCACATCGATCAGCCGCTGATCGATGTAGTCGATCTCCACCCTCAAGCCTTCGAGAGGTCCGCCATGCGGCTCATATTCAAGCCGCAGATCGATCTCGTCCCGGTCGGGTAAAGATGCACCGGTCGCCGCGTCCAAGGCGTCGACACCGCGGCCGTAACGCACCATGACTCTCAGGCCGTCGATGCCGAAAGACACGAAATCGTAGGATAGGCTCAGGAGATAACCGAGCTCACCGGCGCGCTGGAACGAGGAGATCATCATACCGGTGAACACAGGGCTGATGCCGAACGGGTGAACGAAGGGTGCTTCGTCACCCACCTGCGACACGGCCCCCGTCAGCACGAAGTTTTGGTAGCTGGCGATCAGACGTGCCGACGCCTGGAAGGTGTGAAACGGCGCATCCGGCATCAGGTCCTCGCCTACACTCCTCTGGTCGGCGTTGTTGACGCTGAGGCGAAAACCCGGCACCCGGTCGTCACCGCCGAAGGGCAATGTGTAGTCGATCTCGCCATAGGCGGTGTTCATGGTGTCAGCGATCCAATAATTGACCAGACCGTAATTCCACTGTGACCCACGATAGCTCGCACCGGTGATCAGCACGCCTTCGTCCTGCGCCACGCCGAGCGCCTCGGAGAATGGGATAAAATCGTCGAGGTGACGCGGCTTGAAGCGCCAGAGATAAGAGGCAATGTAATCGAGGTTCCGCTCCTTACTTTCTTCAGGCAGGAGCACGACGCCCTCGAACGTCAGCGGGATCATGCGGAAATCATTGGGGTTGATATAGGGGGTGCGCACGAGCTGCCGGCCGGCCGTCAGTTCCTGTCCGGCGTATTTCAGTCGCGCGCTCGCTTGGCCGAGCGTGGTGATCTGATCGCCGTCGGGGGTGAGGTTCAGCGTGGCACCCGCATCCTGCGAGGCATAAAGCGGCTGGCTCGTGTAAAGGGCGCCGCGCAATTGGAAAAAGTCGGCGATGTAGCCTGATTCATAAGCGAGCGCGCCGCCTGTCGTCAGCGCCTCGGGCTTGAGCAGACCGAAAATGTCCTCCGACATCCAATAGCTGCGGCTGTTCAGCCAGAGCCTGGTGTCGCGCAGGAATGGACCCTGGTCCTGCAAACGTTCGCTGAACCCTTCCAGCCACGGCTCACGATCATCGACATAGGGCGCTGGGCCCCGCAAGTCTTCTCGTGGATCCAGCGGACTTTCGAAACCCTCGCCGATCGGGCTGTAGGCCTGACGCGCCGACGGCGGTATGGGATAGTCGGGGACGCCGCCCAATCCTCCGGCTCCGGCGTCTTGGGCGCGCACGGGCGTGCATGATGCAAACGCCAAAGCAGCGAGTGTGGCGACAAGGGCTCCATGTCTGGCTGACGCTGGTCCCGGCCCCGCCATTCTCCCTCCCCAAAGTCACGCGAGCTTGCCGGCCAAATCTAGCCGATTCCGCTTTTTACCGCGATTGACGCTCATCTCCCCTTCCCGTACTGGCTTTGCTACTGTCCCCCGCCGAATACTCCCGAAAAGGCTCGATCAGGCTGCTCCATGCTCAAAGTCACGCGCCGCTGGGCGCTCTGTTTCAGCCTCTTCCTCGCCTTCGCCAGCGCCTGCTTTATCCTGGCGCATCACGCCGTCGCGCAGGATGAAGCCGAAGAAGAGGAAGGTCCGCCGGAATGCTACGAGACGCAGAATTTCGGCCCCTGGCTCGGCAGAGCTTCCGACCGTCAGGGCGGCGCGCTCTATAACGACGTACCATTCAACAATCCGAAGACCAGCCCGCTGCGCGCCGACATACAAGTGTCGGTCGCTTATGACACGAGACTCGTGCTGTATGGCGATTTCGACAAGGTGCAATTCAGCAAGGACTTCCTTGTCGATCCCGCCAACCGCCTGATCATGCGGGATGAGAATGGCAAGGAGGCGGTCAATGCGCCGCTCTGCGGCAATTGCAACAATATCGAGGAAGACAAATTCAGTGTCGTCCTGCCGCTCGCCACGGCCCCTCTCCTGCGTGAAAGCCCGGCGGTCGAAATCGCTTTTCAGCTCAAAGGCCAGGAGGAAAGCGGCTTCAAGCTGACACTCGGCAATATGCGCAAGGCGCTAATCTGGGCCAATAAGAGAAAGTTCGCGCTTGCCGCGCAGATCGCCGAAGGGAAATGCACCTCCCCCGGCATAGAGGAGTGAATTTGCCGATCAGACGACGTGGCGGCGTCTGAGCTCGGCGAGTACCGACTCGGCCAACGCGTCCGGACTCGTCTCGCTCGTTTTCAGGTCAAGCTCCGCGCGTTCAGGTGGCTCGTAGCCGGAATCGATGCCAGTGAAATTGCTGATAAGCCCGGCGCGGGCCTTGCGATAGAGGCCCTTGGGGTCGCGCGCTTCGCACACCTCCAGCGGCGTATCGACATAAACCTCGATGAATTCGCCGTCGCCGAACAGCTCACGCGCCATGCGCCGCTCGGAGCGGAACGGTGAGATGAACGAAACCATGACAATCAGTCCCGCATCGACGAACAGTTTGGCGGCCTCCGCCACGCGGCGAATATTCTCCACCCGGTCGGCGTCGGTGAAGCCGAGATCCTTGCTGAGCCCGTGGCGGATATTGTCGCCGTCGAGCATGTAGGTGTGGCGGCCGAGCGCATGCAGACGCTTTTCGAGCGTATTGGCGATCGTCGATTTGCCCGAGCCGGACAGGCCGGTGAACCAAAGCACGCAAGGCTTCTGGCCCTTCAGTTGGGCGCGGGCGCCCTTGTCGACGAACAGCTCCTGCCACTGAATGCTGGTAGCGCGGCGCAGGCCGAATTCGATCATGCCGGCCGCAACCGTGGCATTGGTGCAGCGGTCGATCAGGATGATGCTGCCGGTGTCGGTATTCTCGGCATAGGGATCGAAGACGATGGGCTTGCCGGTGCTGAGATTGCATTCGCCGGCCTCGTTCAGCTCGAGCGTTTTGCCGGCGACGTGGTCGAGATTGTCCACGTTGATTTTGTATTTCAGCGCGGAGATGGTGGCAGTGGTGGTCTGGCCGCCGCATTTCAGGGTGTAGCTGCGGCCGGGTAGCATGGGCTCCTCGTCGAACCACACGAGACGCGCGGCGATTTGATCGGCAACCTGCGGCTGTTCCTCGATGCCTGAAATGACGTCGCCACGACTGGCATCGACCTCCTCGGCGAAGGTGATCGTCACCGCATCGCCTTGGCGTGCAATTTCGAGATCGCCGTCGGCGGTGACGATGCGCGCGACATGGACGCGCCGGCCCGACGGATGGATGATCACCTCATCGCCTGGTCTCACCGTGCCGCTGGCTACAGTACCGGCATAACCGCGGAAATTTTGATCCGGCCGGTTGACCCATTGCACCGGGAAACGGAACGGCCGCTCCTGCGTATCATGGCTGAGATCCACGGTCTCAAGATGACCAAGCAGCGTGGGACCGCGATACCAATGCATATTGGCGCTAGGACTCGTGACATTGTCGCCTTTGAGCGCCGAGACAGGAATTGCCGTGATCAGCTCGAAGCCAAGCGGCTGGGCAAATTCACTAAACGCTTCGGCGATCTCCTCGAAAGTCGCCTGATCGAAATCAACGAGATCCATCTTGTTGATGGCGAGCGCGACCTTCTTGATGCCGAGCAGCGACAGGATGCAGGCATGGCGTCGCGTCTGGTTGAGCACACCTTGGCGCGCATCGATGAGCAGAACGGCGAATTCGCAGTTCGATGCGCCGGTCGCCATGTTGCGCGTGTACTGAACATGGCCAGGCGTATCGGCGACGATGAATTTGCGCCTCGGGGTAGAGAAATAGCGATAGGCGACGTCGATGGTGATGCCCTGCTCGCGCTCGGCCTGGAGGCCGTCGACCAGCAGGGAAAGATCGATCTCGTTGCGTCCGGCATTGGCGCGCTTGGAGTCGCGTTCGGCGCTTTTCAGCTGGTCCTCATAGACCAATGCCGAATCGTAGAGCAGACGGCCGATCAGCGTGCTCTTGCCGTCGTCGACGCTGCCGCAGGTGAGGAAGCGCAACAGGCCGCGGTCTTCATCGGCGGCGATGCGGGCATCGACCCGCTCGGCCGCACTGTCCTTCTCGCTGCCGACCACCCGGAGACGCGCCATCAGAAATAGCCCTCCTGCTTTTTCTTCTCCATCGAGCCGGCCTGGTCGTGGTCGATGACACGGCCCTGACGCTCGGAGTGCCTTGTCGCGATCAGCTCCTCGATGATTTCGGGCAGAGTGGCCGCGTCGGACTTGATCGCGCCGGTCAAGGGATAGCAACCGAGGGTGCGGAAGCGCACGCGTTCCATCCGCGGCGTTTCGCCAGGGTCAAGCGGCAGCCGGTCGTCGTCGACCATGATGAGCATGCCGCTGCGCTCGACCACCGGCCGTTCCGCCGCAAAATAGAGCGGCACCACGGGAATGTTCTCCAAATAGATATAGGTCCACACATCAAGCTCGGTCCAATTGGACAGCGGGAATACGCGCATGCTTTCGCCGGGCTTAATCCCGGTATTGGCGAGATGCCAGAGTTCTGGCCGTTGCCGCTTGGGATCCCAATTCTGCGCGGCGTTGCGGAAGGAGTATACCCGCTCCTTGGCGCGGGATTTCTCCTCGTCGCGGCGCGCGCCGCCGAACGCCGCATCGTAGCCATGGGCGGCAAGCGTCTGCTTGAGCGACTCCGTCTTCATGATGTCGGTATAGAGCGCGCTGCCGTGGGTGATGGGCGAAATGCCGTCGCGCACCCCCTGCTCATTGATATGCACCAGCAGCTCAACGCCGAGCCGTTTTGCCTCGCTGTCGCGAAAAGCGATCATCTCGCGGAACTTCCAGGTGGTGTCGACATGGAGCAGCGGGAAAGGCGGTTTGGCGGGATAGAACGCCTTCATCGCCAAATGAAGCATCACCGAGGAATCCTTGCCGATGGAGTAGAGCATCACCGGATTCCGGAACTCCGCGGCGACTTCGCGCATGATGTGGATGCTCTCGTCCTCGAGCTCCTTGAGATAAGTGGAAAGACGCTTCTTCATGTCTAGGCGCTCAACTCCGTATCCGTCTCCGGGGAAGCGGTTTTTTCGGCAATGGCGAGCGGGGTCGCGCTCTTGCCGTTCTGGGACTTGGCCCGGCGTTCGTCCGCCCGCTCGAGCTGGAAATAGCGATAGGCGCTGAGCGGGATTAACGCAAGATAGGTTACCGAGCCCATGAACAGCGTGAGCGAGGGAAAGGTTATGATCAAGGCAATGAACAGCGCCGCCAGCACGAAGATCGGCGGCACATGCTCACGCGCAATTTTCTGCCCGATGAGCTTGATGGAGAAAGTCGGCACCTTGCTGACCATCAGCAACGCTATGGCGATGGTGTAGAGCAGCACCAATGGCGTCAGACTCGGCCAATTCAGACCGAGATCGGCGGCATAGATCGGTAATAGCAGGATAATCGCCGCCGCCGGCGCCGGGACGCCGACGAAGAAATTGCTTTTCCAGGCAGGGACGTCGTCATCGTCGAGCGCCACGTTGAAGCGTGCGAGCCGTAGCGCCGAGCATACCGCGAACACCAGCACGGCGATCCAGCCGAAACTGCGCAAATCTTCGAGCGCCCAGCTGAACATGATGATGGCAGGCGCTACGCCGAAATTGACGAAGTCGGCGAGGCTGTCGAGTTCCGCGCCGAAGCGCGACGAGGCCTTGAGCCAGCGCGCAATATGGCCGTCGAGCCCATCGAGAAAGGCCGCGAACACCAGCGCCGCCACCGCCAGATCCCAGCGATGCTCGATGCCCATGCGGATGGCCGTCAGCCCGGCGCACAGCCCGACCAAGGTGAAGATATTGGGGATCAACACGCGGATCGGCACCTGGCCGCGCGCGAATGAGAGCTTGCGCTTCTTTCGTTCGTCTCTCTCCGGATCGAAGGGAGGGAACATGAAACTAATCCTCCAGGCCGGAACGAGCCGCGACCCTTGCCGCGCTTGTATCTTCGTCGCGCGAAAATTCGGCGATGACCGTTTCGCCGCCGATTGCCGTCTGTCCTTTTTCGGCCAGCACCTCGCTGCCCGAAGGCAGATAGATATCGACACGGCTGCCGAAACGGATCAGACCGATACGCTCACCACGGGCCACGCTAGCGCCCTCATCCACAAAAGTCACGATCCGCCGGGCAATCAGGCCGGCGATCAGTACCAAGCCCACCTTCTCGCCTGTCTCGGTCTCGATGACAAGGGTGCGGCGTTCGTTCTCCTCGCTCGCTTTGTCCAGCTCGGCGTTAAGAAATGCGCCCGGAACATAGTTATCGGTGACGATGCGGCCGCCGATGGGCGCGCGCACGATATGCACGTCGAGAACCGAAAGAAACACGGAGAGGCGCGTGAGGATCTCAGGTCCGAGCGCCAGTTCCCGCGACGGCACCACGGACTCCACGGCGGCGATCTTGCCATCGGCGGCGCTGACCACGAGTCCCGCCCGCGACGGCGTGATACGGTCGGGATCGCGGAAGAAATACGCCATGAACACGGTGACGACGGCGCCTAGCCAGCCGAGCGCATCACTGATCAGGAATAAAAACAGCGTGGCGATTGCCGCGCCCGCGACGAATTTATACCCGTCACGATTGATGGGCACGAACGCGTTGGCGATGCTGTCGAGAATGCCGTGTCTGTCGTTCATGAAGACTTCTTAGGTTGATGCCAGCGCCTCGTCTTCGAGACGTTCGGCCGCACGCGACGGCGGCACGTCCTCGCCACCCATCTTGGCAAGGCGCTCCCGCGCCTCGTCGGCTTCGCGCTGCCGCTGCCACAGGCTCGCATAGAGGCCGCCCTTGGCCAGCAACTCCATATGCGTGCCCTGTTCGACGATCTTGCCCTGGTCGAGCACGATGATGTTGTCGGCATGGGTCACGGTGGAGAGCCGGTGGGCGATGACGAGGCTGGTGCGCTCGCGCGCCACACGTTCGAAGGCGTCCTGTATCTCTTTTTCGGTATGGCTGTCGAGCGCGGAAGTGGCCTCGTCGAGCATCAGAATGGGCGGTTCCTTCAGAATGGTGCGGGCAATGGCCATGCGCTGCTTTTCGCCGCCCGACAGCTTGAGGCCACGCTCGCCGACCAGTGCATCGTAGCCCTGCGGGAGTGTCATTATAAAGTCGTGGATCTGGGCGAGCCGCGCCGCGTCGCGCACATCCTGGTGTGTCGCATCGGGCTTGCCGTAGCGGATATTGTACTCAATGGTGTCGTTGAACAGCACGGTATCCTGCGGCACCATGCCGATGGCCGCGCGAAGCGACTCTTGCTTCACGTCCCTGATATCTTGTCCGTCGATGGTCACGCGTCCGCTTGAGATGTCATAGAAGCGGAACAGGATGCGGGAAATTGTGGATTTGCCGGCGCCCGATGGGCCAACGATCGCCACCATCTTTCCGGCCGGCACGGTGAAACTCAAATTCTTGAAGATCGGGCGGCCCGGCTCGTAGGCGAAAGACACATTCTCGAATTCGATTGCGCCTTTGCCGACCTTAAGTGGCTTCGCACCTTTGCGATCGACGATCTCGGGCTTCTCGTTGAGCAGCGCGAACATGGTTTCGACATCGATCAGCCCCTGCTTGATCTCGCGATACACCATGCCCATGAAATTGAGCGGCACGTAGAGCTGGATGAGGATGGCGTTGATCATCACGAACTCGCCCACGGTCAGCGTACCGGCGGTCACGTCGCGCGCCGCCAGCAGCATGCAGATCACCATGCCGATGGTGAAGATGACCGCCTGGCCGGTATTGAGCACGCCGAGCGAGGTATAGGCCCGGATCGCGGCCCGCTCGTAACGGGACATGGAAGCGTCGAAGCGCCGCGCCTCGAAAGCCTCGTTGCCGAAATACTTGACCGTCTCGTAATTGAGCAGGCTGTCCACCGCTTTCGAGTGCGCCTCGGTGTCCGACTCGTTCATGTCACGGCGGATGGCGATGCGCCGCTCGCTCGCCACGAACGTGAACAGCACATAGAGCACGACGGTAATAAGCACGACCACCACGTAGATCCAGCCGAAATACCAGGCGACGAGACCGCTGATCATCAGCAATTCGACGGCGCTGGGGATCGAATTCAGCACCGCCATGCGGGTGATGGTGTCGACACCCGACACGCCGCGCTCGATGACTCGATTGAGTCCGCCGGTGCGGCGCTCGAGGTGAAAACGCAGAGACAGAGCGTGCAAATGGCGGAAGGTGCGGTTGGCAAGCTGGCGCACCGCATTCTGCGACACGCTGGTGAACAACACGTCGCGAAGCTGCGCGAACAGCACCATGAATATGCGCGCAACGCCGTAGGCGACGATCAGCATGGCGGGGACAATGGCAAGGCCGATAAACGAAACGCCGTCATCTTGGCCCGTGCCTGCGACGCCGGTCAGCCAATCGACCACGTTCTTGTAGAAGATCGGCGCGGCGAGCGTGACGATCTTGGCGATCACGAGTGCGGCGAGCGCGAGTACCACACGCAGGCGGAGATCCGCTCGCCCCTTCGGCCAGACATAGGGAAGCAGCTCCCGCAAAACGGACAGATGCCCGGTCCGCGCTTTCAGCACGGCGTCGCTTCTCGATTGCGGCAGCCGGTCTTGCATTAAAGATCATTCATCTTCGGCGCGGACTTTACGCGGCAAAAAGGGCAGCGCTTTGCCGCTGCCCCTCCCCCGTGTCAGATATAGTCCGCGCCGCGTCTTGCGCCAAGCATGTCCGCGCTTGTCAATTCGGCTCGTTGGGCGGCTCGGCAATCGTCATTTTCTGTTCGGGATAGATCAGATTCGGGTTGCGGATGATCTTGCGGTTGTCGCGAAAGATCGTCTTGTAACGCCAGCCCGCGCCGAGATAACGCTGGGCGATGTCCCATAGCGTATCGCCTGGCAGAATTATGTATGTGCCGGGCCGGTCTTGCGGCGATAGCGACGAAGGCGGTGTGGCCTCGTCTTCCTGGATCGCCGCGGTTCGCGCCAGCGGCGGCGCTGATGTGCTTGGGGCAACTGCGCCTGCCGGTGCTGCGGCTTGGGGCTTGGCGGCTTGCGGCGCAGGAACGCCTGGCGCGGATGCAGAAGGTGCAGGCTCTCCGGGCCTGGTCGCCATGGCCACCGTATCGGACGTAGGCCGCACGACATCGCCGGGCCCCGCTGCACCGACAGGACGCGGCGCGGCAACGTCCGTCGATACCGTTTGCTTGGCGGAAGATTTCTGCGAACCGTCCGGTGACTGCGCCATCAGGGAAAGCGTGTGACCGCCGGGTGACAATGGCCGGTCCAGGACGATCGTCCACTCGCCCTGATCGTCGGCGGCTGCTTCCGCCACCTTCACGCCGTGACTTTCGACGATGATTTTCCATCCGGGCGCGGCGCGGCCGGCAATCACGCCTTCGCCGGTCGGTTCGATGCGCACGACATCGAAGCTGGGCTCATCTCCGGATTTAGATTGCTGGGGCGACGCAGTATCGGTTGCCTCGTCCTCCGCCGTGGAAGGCGCAGCTTCCATTGCATCTTCAGCGGGAGCAGGTGTTTTGGCTGGTTCCGTTCCGGACGGAGTGGAACTATCGGCGGCTTTCTCATCGGCGGGAACCGGGGTGGCGGCTTTCTCGTCTTCGGAGGTACCTTCGTCCGCGGCTTTGTCTTCGGCGGAAGGCGGCACCGTGTCGGAAGGCGCAGGGGTCTCAATGGTCTCTGGGGCCTGCGCAGTCGAAGGCACAGGCGACGGTTCCCGCAACAGATAATATGCCGCGGCCGCGCCGAGGCAGAGCAGCGCCACGACGGCCAAGCTGGTAATGAGGTTCCGGCGTTTCATTCCGTCGTTCCTCCCCGACTTAGCGGCCATACTATCTCAGGCCGAAGGCCAAAATACGTCTTAGGGCTCGACGTTGGCGTTCGGGTTGCGCGTGATGGTCACCATGGCCCGGCCGGCCAGCATGCGCGTCTCCTGGTCGTATTGTTCGGCGCGCAGCATGTGACGCTCGCCGTCGAGCTGCAACTCGCCTTCCGCGCTCCAATTGCCCTCGGCGTCGGCGAGGACTTTGACGTAGGGATTCTCGTCCACATAAATATACACCAGGCTGTCAGGCGCTGCGGTACCGGCAAGCTTGATCCTGCCGGCGACGCCCTCCTTGGTATCCTGGTAATCGACATCCTTGATGCGGATCGGCGAACGGGGCGCCGTAGGCTTGGCCTCGCTTGCATTTGGCTCCGCCGCCTGAGGCGTGCTCGGCTGCGGCACATCCTCGGCCCGCGCTTCGCTCAACGAAAATGCATAAATACCGACCAACGCCACCACGGCAAAAGCCGAGGCGATCGATTTACTGCCAATCATCTTCTAGACCTCATCTGCTTCTCCCAGCCAAGCCGAACCTAGCGGATTGGCATATCTCCCGCCAGACGCTTGAGGCCTGTGGCGCAGTTGACGCCCGGCGAAGCCCGATGCCACATGAGGCCCATGGACGCCAAACCCGCCCCCATCTCGGCCATTCGCAACATCTGCGTCTATTGCGGCTCGGGCATTGGCGAAAACCCGGCCTTTGCCGAGGCGGCGCGCGCGTTCGGCCGTGCTTTGGCCGAGGCCGGTATCGGGCTCGTTTATGGCGGAGGCGGCCTCGGGCTCATGGGCGAGATCGCCCGCTCGGTCATCGGCCATGGCGGCCATGTCACCGGCGTCATCCCCGGTTTCCTGAGCCGGCGGGAACACATGCTGACGGAAGCGCACGAGTTGATCGTGGTGGACGACATGCATCAGCGCAAGCACATGATGTTCGTGAAGTCCGACGCCTTCGTGGCACTGGCCGGCGGCCTCGGCACGCTGGAGGAACTTGTCGAGCAGCTCACCTGGTCTCAGCTCGGGCAACACGCCAAACCCATCGTGCTGGTCAATATCGAAAACTATTGGGACCCCCTACTCGCTCTGTTCGCACGGATGCAGAAAGAGTCCTTCATCCGTCCGGGGCTCGAGCTTAACGTGCTCGTGGTCGATCGCGTCGAACACATCATTCCGACCATCGCCAAGGCACTGCCACGACGGCACCCCGGTGAAGAGGACCAGGTCGAGGCTGAAGTCTCCGTGAAGTTCTAGCCGATTATTGGGTGTCCTCACGCGCAACCATCTTGGGCAGGTCGAGCCAGTGGTGATGGCGTGAGGCCCAATAGAGGCGCGACGGTTGCGCGAAGTCCGGATCAGTGAAACACCCGGCGGCGATGCCGATCATCCCAGGTAATCCTTCGGCGTGGAAGAACACGCTCACACCGCAAGCCGGACAGAAATGGGTATCGACGAACCGGCCGGCATCGCCGTTGCGACGAAAGGTGTTCCGTTCGCCGCTTGTCGTTACCACGGACTCCGAATAAATCGCGGCATAAGTGAAGGCGCTGCCGCTTTTGCGCTGGCAATCGAGGCAGCTGCATAAATAGACAGCCTCCGGCTCGCCGCGGGCAGTCGCTTTTAGATTGCCGCAGAGGCAGCTTGCCGTGCGCTCGCTCATGGGATCAAGGCGCCAGCGCGCCGTCGCGGATCAGCTTGTAATTGATGGAATCGAGCAGCGCTTCGAATGAAGCATCGACGATATTGGGCGAAACACCGATGGTGAACCAGCGATTGCCCGCCCCGTCGCGGCTCTCGATCAGCACCCGGGTGACGGCGTCGGTGCCGCCGGTGAGGATGCGCACCTTGTAATCGACGAGCTCGAGATCATCGATGAAGCTCTGATAGCGTCCGAGATCCTTGCGCAGCGCGTTGTCCAGCGCGTTGACCGGACCATTGCCCTCGCCGACCGACAGCATGGTTTCGCCGTCGATACGCACCTTGACCGTGGCCTCCGAGGTGGTGACGAGATTGCCATGCGAATTGTGCCGGCGCTCGACCATCACCCGGAACGAGTCGACCTCGAAGAATTGCGGCACGTTGCCGAGCATGCGCCGGGCCAGCAATTCGAATGAGGCATCGGCCGCCTCATAGGCATAGCCCGCTGCCTCGCGGCTCTTCACCTCGTCGAGCAGGCGGGCGATGCGCGGATCGTCCTTCGGCACGGCGATGCCGATGCGATCGAGCTCGGCAAGGATGTTGGAGCGTCCGGCCTGGTCGGAGACGAGCAACTTGCGCCGATTACCGACGGAATCGGGCGGTACGTGCTCGTAGGTGCGCGGGTCCTTTTGCACGGCGGAGACATGGATGCCGCCTTTATGCGCGAAAGCCGCTTCGCCGACATAAGGCGCGTGCCGGTCGGGCGCGCGGTTCAGCACCTCGTCGAGAATGCGTGAGGCATGGGTGAGCGTGCGGAGCTTCTCCGGCGTGACGCCGGTCTCGTACCGCTCGGCGTAGTCAGACTTCAGCATCAGTGTCGGGATGATCGAAGTGAGGTTGGCGTTACCACAACGCTCGCCAAGGCCATTCAAAGTGCCTTGGATCTGACGTGCGCCGGCGCGCACCGCAGCCAGCGAATTGGCCACGCCGTTGCCGGTATCGTTGTGCACATGAATGCCGACATGGCCGCCGGGAATGACTTTGACCACCTCGCCCACGATGGTCTCGATCTCTTCGGGCAATGTGCCGCCATTGGTATCGCACAACACGACCCAGCGCGCGCCGGACTCATAACCCGCCTTGGTGCAGGCCAGCGCGTAATCGGGGTTCGCCTTGTAACCGTCGAAGAAATGCTCGCAATCGAGCAGCGCTTCGCAGCCATTTTCGACCACGGCCTTGACCGACTCCCGGATGGCATCGAGATTTTCTTCAAGACTCGTCTTGAGCGCGACCTCGACATGGAAGTCCCAGCTCTTGGCGACAAGGCAGATGGCATCGACTTTGGCGGCGAGCAATGCCTGGAAGCCGGGGTCGTTGGAGAGCGAGCGGCCCGGCCGCTTGGTCATGCCGAAAGCGGTAAGCCGTGCCTGCCCGAGCGGGCGGGATTCGGCGAACAGTCTCGTGTCGGTGGGATTGGCGCCGGGATAGCCCGCTTCGATATAGTCGAGGCCGAGCGCGTCGAGCTGCTGCGCGATCAGCCATTTGTCCTCGACCGAGAAATCGACGCCATGCGTCTGCGCGCCGTCGCGCAGCGTCGTGTCGTAGAGCGAGATGCGTTCGCGTTCCATACCTAGACCAATTCGAACAGGAAAAGCAGCGCGAGCAGGACGGCGAGGAAAAGCACGGCGAGCTTGATCGCCAGATAGACGCCGCGCGAGTTCCTGAACAAAAGATCGCCAACGAGATTTTTCATCGCGACACCTCCCAGGTGGTGACCAGTTCGCCCGTCTCGGGGTCTTTCCCGTCTTTCAAAATGATGCCCATGGTTTCCAACTCATCGCGGATGCGGTCCGCTTCCTTGAAGTTCTTCGCCGCCCGTGCCGCATTGCGAGCTGCAATCAAGGCACGCACATCCGACTCTCTGGCACTCCTAGTCTCAGCAAGCTTTACCCGCTCGATCCGGTTCCGTTCGCCGGAAAAGCCGAGGAAGCTTAACGCAGCGCGCAGATGGCCCCAATGGCCGGCGCTGTGGAGCTTGTGCAGCTCGGTGATGACTTTCGGCGTGTTCAGATCGTCGGAGAGCGCCTCAAGGACCGGGCCTGGAACACCGGGGGCAGCCTCCTTCCCTTCCAGATCGCCATACCACTCCCACAAGGTCTTATGCGCCTCATCGAGACTGACGAGAGTCCAATCGAGCGGCTGGCGGTAATGCGTGCGGAGCATGTTGAAGCGGAGCGCCTCGCCGGGCCAGGCATAGCCGTGCCAATCCGTCAGCAACTCATGCACGGTGACGAAGTTGCCCAAAGACTTCGCCATCTTCTCTCCCTCGACCTGGAGGAAGCCGTTATGCATCCACACCTGCGCCATGGTCTTTGTGTGAAAAGCGCAGCGCGATTGCGCGATCTCGTTCTCGTGATGCGGAAACACGAGATCGATGCCGCCGCCGTGAATGTCGAAAGTCTCGCCGAGATGCGCGGCCGACATCGCCGAGCATTCGATATGCCAGCCCGGACGCCCCGGGACCCCAATGCCGGCGGGCGATGGCCAAGACGGCTCGCCGGGCTTCGACGGCTTCCATAGAACGAAATCCATCTTGTCTTTCTTGTATGGCGCGACCTCGACGCGGGCGCCGGCGATCATCTCGTCGAGCGAGCGCCCCGACAATTTGCCGTAATCGGGCATCGACGCGACATGGAACAGCACATGATCCTCAGCCACATAGGCGCAGCCATTCATCACCAATTGCTCGATCATCGCTTTCATCTGATCGATATGCTCGGTGGCGCGCGGCTCGGCCGTCGGCGGTAAAACACCCAGCGCGCGCATGTCTTCGTGGAACTGCTTCTCGGTCTGCGCGGTGACCTTGCGGATCGCCTCGTTCAGCGGAAGGCCGGGATAGTCCTCGGCCGCGCGCGCATTGATCTTGTCGTCCACGTCGGTGATGTTGCGCACATAGGTGACGTGCTCAGGCCCGTAGACATGCCGCAGCAGCCGATACAGCACATCGAACACGATCACGGGCCGCGCATTGCCGATATGGGCGAAGTCGTAGACCGTCGGCCCGCACACATAGACGCGCACGTTCTTTCGATCGAGCGGCCGGAAGGGCTCCTTCTCGCGGGTGAGCGTGTTGTAAAGCGTAAGCGCCACTGACCAAGCCTCTGGCTTCAGGCCGGCCCGAGCGTTCGTTTTGGCGGAGTTAATGAAGGTAAAGGGGAACGACCCGGGCAAGCCTATGTGCTAGCCCGTAATGATGCCGCGGAAAATGATAAGGATGGGTTGCATTTGCATCATCTTGGGGCCGCTTATGGAGCCTATTGCCGGGAGCGTCAACTGGCCATCCTGCCCATCCTTATTGATGCCTCATTGACCGCCGACTTTATGGGCTGATAATTGCGTCGCTGGGCCCTTGGGATTGGAATCATCGTGAGCGCTAACCGCGATCGCCGTCGCGCATTCGTGCCGTCTATACAATCGCTTAGCCTGCCGCGCCTGGCCGTTCTCGGCATCGGCGCCGTGGCGGCGGTTGCGGGCGGTGCCGGGCTTGCCCTGGCGCAGAACGAGCAGCAGGCGCGCTGCATGCAGCTTCAGGCCGAACTGGCCGCGGCGCAGGGTGGCGGCGGCGCGGGCCGCGCTGAAATCGGCCGCATCGACCAGCAGATCGCCCAAGCCGATCGCGCCTATCAGGGGACCCGGTCGGCCATGGAAGGCGCCGGCTGTTTCGAGAGCTTTCTCATTTTCGGCAAGGCGCTGGTGCGCAGCCCGAAATGTCTCGGCATGAACTCCCGCATGGAAGGAGCGCGGCGCCAGCTCACCCAGCTTCAGCAGCAGCGCCAGGCGCTCGCCGGCGGCGGCAGGAACAAGCGGCGTGTCGCCGAGCTGAGCGATGCATTGTCG
The DNA here is from genome assembly GCA_016869535.1 of Alphaproteobacteria bacterium. Taxonomy (GTDB): domain Bacteria; phylum Pseudomonadota; class Alphaproteobacteria; order Rhizobiales; family Methyloligellaceae; genus Methyloceanibacter. The sequence goes on from VGDX01000005.1 coordinate 76,948, forward strand.
CGCAGCGGCTGCGGCGGGGCAGCGAGGCGGGGCGGGTTGTTCGATTTCTTCGGCGGACCGGCACCGGATGAGCCACAGATTCAGGCGCCGATCTATCGCAATGTCGATCCGAACGGGCGTTACCGCACCGTGTGCGTCCGGCTGTGCGACGGTTTCTATTTTCCGATCAGCTATTCCATCTCCGGCTATAGCGTTGGCCAGGACGTGCAGCGGTGCCAATCCAATTGCGCGGCACCGGCGGAACTCTACGTTTACCGCAATCCGGGACAGGAGATCGAACAGGCCTTCTCGCCGCAAGGCGGCTCCGCCTATATGGACCTGCCGGTCGCGCTCAAGTTCCGCAGGGAATTCGTCAAAGGCTGCTCTTGCAAGAAGGACGAATACAATCCGGCCGAGATCCAGGCTGCGAACAAGCAGGCCGCGGTCAAGGCTGAGGAAGCTGCACCCGCCGCGGCGGTGCCCTCAGGCCCGATGCCGAAGCTCGATCTCGATCTCGGCGGTGATACACCAGCCGCGCCGGCTCCTACCGCACCACCGGCTCAGGGCGAAGCACCGGCGCCAGCCGCGCCAGCGGCTCAGGCAACCGAACCGCCAGTGGCGCCTCCGCCGCAAGCTCAAGCCGAGCCCCCTGGTCCTGGCCAGTCAAGCATGACCAAGAGCAGAACGCCTCCGGCGCAGTAATCGTTATCAGCAGTTTTTGCCTTCGAGTCTGGCGACGACGCGCGCGCGCCCCATCAGCGGCAAGAGGTATTTGAGCTCCGGTCCCTGTTCATGGGCTGTGAGCGCGAGACGCAACGGCTGAAACAGCGCCCTGCCCTTGGCCCCCGTCGCATCCTTCACCGCCGACGACCATTGAGCCCAGGTCTCGCCGTCCCAAGGTTCCGGCGGCAGGAGTTTCGCCGCCGTCTGACAGAGATCGCGATCTTCGATGACCGGCTCAAGCGGTCCGTCCACCACCTGCCACCACAATTTCGCATTTTCGAGCACGGTGAGATTGCCGCGCACCGCTTCCCAGAACGCCTTACCGCCGGCGACACCCATGGCGCGAAGCCGGTCGGCAACGACTTCGTAGGCGAGCGTGTGCAGAAGTTTGGCGTTGAGCAGGCGAAGCTCGTTGCCATCGAATCGCGCCGGCGCGCGCGACAATTTGGCGAAGTCGAAGCCTTCGACCAGCTCGCCGAGATCAGCGTGTGGCGTGACCGGATCGGACGTGCCGATGATCGCGGCATAACTCGCCACAGCCATCGGCTCCAGGCCCTCTTCGCGTAACGCGGCGATGGAGAGGGCGCGGTCGCGCTTCGACAAGGCCTGGCCGTCGGCGCTCACCAGAAGATTATGATGGCCGAAAGCAGGCGGGCGGGCGCCAAGCGCCTCGAACAGCTGGATCTGCGGCGCGGTATTGGCGACATGGTCTTCGCCGCGAATGACATGGGTGATGCCAAGCTCGATATCGTCCACCACGCTCGGCAGCGTATAAAGATAGGTACCGTCTTCACGCACCAGCACAGGGTCAGACAGCGAGGCAGCATCGACATGCTGGCGGCCGCGCACGAGATCATCCCAGGCGACATCACGGCTTTCGAGCTTGAAACGCCAATGGGGACTTCGTCCCTCTTTTTCGAGCAGCGCACGATCCTCGTCGGTGAGCTTCAGCGCGGCGCGGTCGTATACGGGTGGCTTGCCACGTGCGAGCTGGCGCTTGCGCTTGAGTTCAAGGTCCTCGGGCGTCTCGTAAGCCGGGTAGAGCCGCCCGCTCGCTTTCAGTTTCTCGACCGCTTCGGCATAGCGGTCAAAGCGGTCCGACTGGCGCACTTCATCGGCCCATTCGAGGCCGAGCCAGGCCAAATCTTCGCGGATGCCCGCCGCGAATTCCTCGGTCGAGCGCTCGGTGTCGGTGTCGTCAAGCCGCAACAGGAGGCGACCGCCCTCCTTACGCGCGAACAGATAGTTGAACAACGCGGTGCGGATATTGCCGGCATGGAGCCGGCCCGTCGGACTCGGCGCAAATCTGACCGTGACGGCCATCTACAGTTTCTCGCGGAATTTGTTGGTGATGGGATAGCGGCGGTCCCGGCCGAAATTCTTGGCGGTGATCTTCACCCCCGGTGCCGCCTGCCGCCTCTTATATTCGGCGAGATAGAGCATGCGTTCGACGCTTTTCACGACATCGGGCTCATGCCCGCGCGCCACGATCTCCGCTAGCGGTAATTCCTCCTCGACCAGGCAATTCAGGATGTCGTCGAGCACGTCGTAAGGCGGCAGCATGTCCTGATCGCGCTGATTGTGCTTCAGTTCGGCGGTAGGTGCCTTGGTGAGGATATTCTCCGGGATGACGATGCCTTTCGGCCCGAGACAGTTTTTGGGCCGCTCCGCGTTGCGATAGCGCGCCAGCGCATAAACTTGCGTCTTGTACAGGTCCTTGATCGGATTGAACCCGCCGTTCATGTCGCCATACAGCGTCGCATAACCCACCGACACTTCCGACTTGTTACCGGTGGTGAGGACCATCGGACTGAATTTGTTGGAAATGGCCATCAGCATGGTGCCGCGCGCGCGCGACTGCAGATTCTCCTCCGTCGCATCCGGCGCCGCGCCGTCGAATACTTTGCGCAAACCCTCGGTCAATCCTTCCACGGCCTGGTGTATTGGCAGGATGTCGTAACGCACGCCGAGCGCCTCGGCGCATGCCGCCGCGTCATCGAGACTCTCGTTGCTGGTATAGGTGAAGGGCAGCATCACGCAATGAACGCGGGACGCGCCAAGCGCATCGACAGCCATCGCTGCGCAGAGCGCGGAATCGACGCCGCCGGAAAGCCCAAGCACCACGCCGGGAAAACCATTCTTGTTGACGTAGTCGCGAAGCCCGGTGACGCAGGCGAGATAGTTTGCCGCCTCTCCAAGCTCGATCTCGGCGATCAGGCCGGGCAGGCATTTCCAGCGCCCGTTTTCGCGCTGCCACTGGGTGACGCCGAGCGCCTCTTCCCAGGCCGGCATCTGCACGGCAAGCGAGGCATCGGCGTTGAGCACGAAAGACCCGCCGTCGAATACGAGCTCGTCCTGTCCGCCCACCTGGTTGACATAAGCGAGCGGCAAACGCGTCTCGGCTACGCGTGTCTCGGCCACGCCGTAGCGCACCTCCTGCTTGCCGATCCAATAAGGCGAGCCGTTGGGGACGATGAGCAGCTCTGCGCCGGCATAGGCGAGCGCTCCGCACGCTTCCTCGCTCCAGATATCCTCGCAGACCGGCACGCCGAGTTTGAGCCCGCGGAAATCGATCGGCGTTGGCAATGGGCCCGGCGCGAATACGCGCTTCTCGTCGAATACGCCGTAATTCGGCAGATTGTACTTGTAACGGACCGTCTCGATGCGGCCGCGGTCGAGCAGCGCCATGGCGTTATAGACCAGCGGCGGCTCGCCCCAAGGCAGCCCTACAAGAATGGCGGGACCACCGTCCTCGGTATCGCGGGCGAGCGTCTCGCAGGCCTCGTGTGCCGCCCTCTGCAGGGCCGGTTTCAGCACCAGGTCCTCGAGGGGATAGCCGGTGAGGAAAAGCTCGCTGAAGGCGATCAGGTCGGTGTCGGTGACCGCGACGCGGGCGCGGGCTTCACGCGCCTTTTGCACATTGCCGGCGATGTCGCCCACGACCGGGTTGAGTTGCGCGAGCGCAAGCTTGAACCTGTCTTTGATAGGCTGCGTCATGAGAGGAACTTAATACGAAAGTGTAAGAATTTAACGCGTCATTCCGGCGGAAGGCGGAATCCAGGAACCTGGCTATGCGCCTGCTGCCCTAGATACCGGCTTCCGCCGGTATGACGACGGTTTGGAAGTTACCTATTCCCCGGCGACGATGGAGATTTCCGGCTCGGGACGGCCTTCGCGCTCGCGCTTCAGCCGCTCGGCGATGATGAAGGCAAGTTCCAGCGATTGGTCGGCATTGAGGCGCGGATCGCAATGGGTGTGGTAGCGGTCGGACAGGTCGGTCTCGGTGACGGCCTTGGCGCCGCCGACGCATTCGGTCACGTTCTGCCCGGTCATCTCCACATGAATGCCCCCGGCATGCGTCCCTTCGCCACGATGGATGTCGAAGAAGCGCTCGACCTCCGACAGGATCAGGTCGAAGGGCCTCGTCTTGTAACCGCTGCTACCCGCCTTGATGGTGTTGCCATGCATGGGATCGCACGCCCAAACCACCGACTTGCCCTCACGCGTCACCGCGCGGATCAGCGCCGGCAGATGCTTGCCAACCTTGTCGGCGCCGAAACGGCAGATCAGCGTCAGGCGTCCCGGCTCGTTCTGCGGGGAGAGTGCATCGATCAGCTTGAGCAGGCCGTCGGCGTCGAGGCTAGGGCCGATCTTCACGCCGACCGGGTTCTTGATACCGCGCAGATAATCGATATGGGCGCTGTCGAGGTTGCGGGTGCGGTCGCCGGCCCACAGGAAATGGCCCGAGGTCGCGTACCAGTCGCCGGAAGTCGAATCGACGCGCGTCAGCGCCTGCTCGTAGCCGAGCAGCAGCGCCTCGTGGCTCGTGTAGAAACTCGTGGTGCGCAGTTGCGGCGTGTTGTCGGCATTCAGCCCACACGCGCGCATGAAGCGCAAGGTCTCGGCGATGTGCCCGGCGAGTTCCTGATAGCGGTGGCCGGCCGGGCTGTCCTTGACGAAGCCGAGATTCCACTGATGCACGTGCTCGAGATTGGCATAGCCGCCTTGCGCAAACGCGCGCAGCAGATTGAGCGTGGCGGCCGACTGCCGGTACGCCATCAGCATGCGCTGCGGATCGGCCACGCGCGCCGCCTCATCGAACTCGATGCGGTTGATGATGTCGCCGCGGTAGCTCGGCAACTCTTTGCCGTCCTGCGTCTCCGTCGCGCTCGAACGCGGCTTGGCGAACTGGCCGGCGATGCGGCCGAGCTTCACCACCGGCGAGCCGCCGGCATAGGTGAGCACCACGGCCATTTGCAGGAACACGCGGAAGAAGTCACGGATCGAGTCGGCGCGATGCTCGGCGAAGCTTTCGGCACAGTCGCCGCCTTGCAGCAGAAAGGCCTCGCCCGCCGCGACGCGGGCAAGCTTCGCCTTCAACTCGCGCGCCTCGCCCGCGAATACGAGCGGCGGGAAGGTGGCGAGCTGCTTCTCCACGTCGCCAAGCGCGGCGAGGTCCGGATAGACCGGGACCTGCTCGATCGGCTTCGCGCGCCAGCTGTCGGGGCTCCATCGGGACGCCATCGAATGCTCCTTGAAAAGTCACCGCTATATAGGCGATCGGCGGGAGGCTGACCAGCTTCGGCTAAGATATTGCTTACTGCCTAGGCACTACCCCAAACCTCGATAGTTATGCCACCATGGCGTCCATGACCGTCAAGGACCCAAGCTTCACCATCGGCATCGAGGAGGAATATCTCCTCGTCGACCAGGATACCCGCAACCTCGTCCAGGAGAAGCCGCCGGCTCTCTTCAAGAAGCTGGAGGAATCGCTGCGCGGCCAGGTCAGTCCGGAATTCCTGCGCTCTCAGATCGAGATCGGTACGCGCGTGTGCAAATCAGTGCAGGAGGCGCGTGACGAATTAGTGCATCTGCGCGCCACGGTGGGCCGCCTCGCTGGCGAGTTTGGCTTGGCGCCCATCGCTTCATCGACCCATCCCTTCGCGCATTGGCAACAGCAGCAGCACACCGACAAGGAGCGCTACAATCTCCTCGCCAGGGATTTGCAGCAAGTCGGCCGTCGTCTCGTGATCTGCGGCATGCATGTGCATGTCGCCATCGAGGACGAGGATCTGCGCATAGACCTGCTTGGCCAAGCCCCCTACTTCCTGCCGCATCTGCTCGCGCTCTCCACATCGTCGCCGTTCTGGGAAGGCACGCAGACGGGACTGAAATCCTACCGGCTCGCCGTGTTCGACGAATTGCCGCGCACCGGCATTCCCCACCAATTCTCCAGTTGGAGCGAGTACCAGCGCACCGTCGATCTTCTGGTCAATGCCGGGCTGATCGAGGACGCGAGCAAGCTGTGGTGGGACATGCGCCCATCGGCGCGCTTCCCGACCCTCGAAATGCGCATCACCGACGTCTGCCCTCTGGTCGAGGATGGCATCGCCATCGCCGCGCTCTATCGCTGCGTGCTGCGGATGCTCTATCGCCTGCGGCGGCAGAACCAGCGCTGGCGGCATTATCCGCCCTTCCTGGTGCGCGAAAACCGCTGGCGCGCGCAGCGCTACGGCATCGAAAAAGGCATGGTCGATTTCGGCAAGGGCGAAGTCGTGCCTTTCTCCACATTGCTCGACGAACTGATCGACCTGGTCGCCGAGGATGCCGCCTTTTTCGGCTGCACCGCCGAGATCGCGCATGCGCGCACCATCGTCCAACGCGGCACGAGCGCCGACCGTCAGCTCGCCCGTTACGACTCGGTGAAGAAGCTCGGCGGCAGTGAACAGGCGGCCTTGCTGTCGGTGGTCGACGGTATCGTCGAGGAGACCATCATGCCGCCATCTGGCGCGAAACCCGCGGCGAAGCCGAAAAAGGCGAAAGCGCGCGTCTCGTCCTAAAGTGTGGTGGACATGCCGCCGTCCACGGTGAGCGCGGCGCCGGTGATGTACGCGGCTTCATCGGAGGCGAGGAACAGCGCCGCATTGGCGATGTCCTCCGGCGTGCCGAAACGCCTGAGCGGCGTTTGCGCGAGCAGCCCCTTGGCGATCATCGGATTCTGGATATAGCGGCCGATCAGCGCCGTCTCGACATAGCCCGGCAGCAACGTATTTACCCGGATGCCGTAAGGCGCGTATTCGACCGCGAGACTGCGCGACAGCGCCGATACCGCACCCTTGGTGGCGGAATAGACCGCCATCTGCCGCGTATGCTTGGCCGCCATGATCGAGGAGAGATTGATCACCGACGCTTTGCCCGAGATGCGCAGGAGCTCGAACGCCTCGCGCGCGCAGCGCACCGTGCCGTCGAGATTGACCTTCCACACCCGGTCCCAGGCCTCGTCGGAGAGATGACGGAAATCGGCCCGCTCGCCGACACCTGCATTGTTGACCAGCACGTCGAGGCGGCCATGCGCCTCACCGATGGCTTTCATCAGTGCCTGGACTTGCGGCGTGTCGGTCACATCCACCGCATGCGCGCTCGCCGCACCGTTCGCCTTGACGATGGCATCGGCGGCGGCCTTCGCCGCCTCGCCGTCGATATCGGCCACCACCACTTGCGCGCCCTCGCGCGCGAAGGTCTCGGCGATGGCCCAGCCGATGCCCGCGCCCGCCCCCGTCACCAGCGCGATCTTGTCCTCAAGCCGCCGCATCGGACCCCGCAATCGGCGCCGGCGGTTCCCATCTCTGGCGCATGGTCACCAATTCCTCCGCGGCGGTCGGATGCAGCGCCATGGTGGCGTCGAACTGCGCCTTGGTCGCGCCGAGCTTGAGCGCGACGGCCGCCATCTGCACGATCTCGGCCGCATCGTGGCCGAGCACGTGGCAGCCGAGCACCTTGTCCGTCTCGCCGTCAACGACGAGTTTCATCAGCATCTTTTCGTCCCGGCCGCTCACCGTCGCGCGCAGCGGCTTGAAGCTGTTTTTATAGATATCGACCATGCGGCACATGTCGCGCGCCTTCTGCTCGGTGAAACCGACCGTGCCGATCTCGGGCTCCGAGAACACCGCCGTGGGTATGAAACCGTAATCCACCGATGTCGGCGTGTCATTGAACAGCGTCTCGGCCAAGGCGGTCGCCTCGCTGATGGCAACCGGCGTGAGCTGCATGCGGTCGGTCACATCGCCAACGGCATAAATATTGTCCACGGAAGATTTCGAGTTCTCATCGACCACGATATGCCCGTTCCAGCCGAGTTCCACCCCCGCTTCCCGCAGGCCGAACCCCATGGTGCTGGGAAGCCGTCCGGTGGCGGCCATGACCAGATCGGCGATCACGCAATCGCCCTGCTTGAGATTGATCCGGACTCCGTCCCCCTCCTTCTCGATCGAGGCCACATCGGCGTTCATGCGCAGGCCGACGCCGCGATTGCGCAGCGCCGCGGCCAGCCCGTCACGGAGATCGTCGTCGAAATCGCGCAGGATCTGGTCGCCGCGATGCAGCACCGTCACCGTCACGCCGAGGCCGGCGAAGATCGAGGCGAACTCCATGCCGATATAGCCCGCGCCGACAATGGCGATGCTTTTAGGCAATTCCTCAAGCTCGAAGCACTCGTTGGAGGTGATGAAATATTCCTTGCCCGGCACATCCGGGATGAACGGATGCGAGCCGGTGGCGATCAGAATGGTTTTCGCTGAGATCGTTTCGTCGCGTTCGGCGAGCTTGACCGTGTGGCGATCGAGGAGGCTCGCGCGGGTGAGAAAGCGGTCGACGCCCGCTTTCTCCAGCGTGCGCGTATAGGCGCCGTTCAACCGGTCGACCTCGCGCCTGACATTATGAATCAGAGTGGGCCAGTCGAACCGCAAGGCCTCGCAGGTCCAGCCGAAGCCGCGCGCATCCTCGAACTCGCCGGCATAGCGGCTGCCATAGACCAGCAGCTTCTTCGGCACGCAGCCGCGGATCACGCAGGTGCCGCCGATGCGATAGTCCTCGGCGATGCCGACATGAGCGCCAAGCTCGGCGGCAAGCCGTGCCGCACGCACGCCGCCTGAGCCTGCGCCGATCACGAACAGATCGTAGTCGTATTGTGCCACTTGGTGTCAGGCTCCAGGGCGGCGCAGCGACTTCACGCCGCCGCCACCGGCCACGATAGCCAAATCGGCGAGCCCGAGGAACATGCCATGCTCGACCACGCCCGGCACGCGGTTCAGCGCAAAAGCGAGCACTTCGGGCTCGGGGATGGCGCCGAAGGAGCAATCGACGATGAGATTGCCTTGATCGGTGATGAAGGGCGCGTCGCCTTGTGCGGTACGCAATTTGATTTCGCCTTCGCACCCGGCCTGGGCTGCGAGCGCCTTGATCAGCCGGATCGTCGCCAACAGGCCGAAACGCACCACCTCGACGGGAAGCGGAAACTTGCCAAGTGTTTTGACCAATTTGCCTTCGTCGGCGATCACCACCATGCGTGAGGACGCCGTCGCCACGATCTTCTCGCGCAGAAGCGCCCCGCCGCCGCCCTTGATCATGCGCAGTTCGGGGTCGATCTCGTCGGCGCCGTCCACGGTGAGATCGAGCTCAGGCGTCTCGTCGAGTGTGGTGAGCGGAATGCCTAGTCTTTCGGCCTGAGTCCGTGTCGCTTCCGAGGTCGGTACGCACAACACGTGCAGCCCCGAGGCGACACGCCGCCCCAGCGCATCGACAAAACGCGCGGCCGTCGAGCCGGTGCCGAGGCCAAGCCGCATGCCCTCCTCGACGAGGTCGAGCGCGGCGAGCGCCGCCTTCTGCTTCAGGTCGTCGACTTTCGGCAAACGCTTTTTCCCTCAGTCGCCAAGAGCGCCCATTATCACGTATTTCAGCTCTATAAACTCCTCGATACCATGATGGGAGCCCTCGCGGCCAAGTCCCGATTCCTTCATGCCACCGAACGCCAGCTCGTAGGAAATGATCCCCTCATTGACCCCGACAATGCTGTATTCCAGCGCCTCGGCCACCCGCCAGGCCCGGGCCAGATCGCGCGTGTAGAAATAGGCGGCGCTTTCAGGAGCGAGGGATCGCTGAGCTGCATGGTCGCACTCCTACGCCGCCGCTTGCCAGGCTGCAAGGTGCCGTGTGACTAGAGAGAATGCTTACGGGCACCACCATCGTCTTCGATCTCGACGGCACGCTCGTCGATACCGCGCCGGACCTGACCCATGCGCTGAACCACGCGCTTGCCGAGCGCGGGCATGCGCCGGTCATGCTGGACGCGATCCGCGCCACGGTCGGGCGCGGCGCCCGCGCCATGATCGAGGCGGCACTGGCGCTCTCCGGGATCGAGGACGACGTGGACCGCTTGCTCGCCACCTTCCTCGTCTATTACGAGGCGAACATCGCCGTCGAAAGCCGGCCCTACCCCGGCGCCGAGGCCGCGCTTGAACGTTTCAAAGATTCAGGCGCGCGTCTCGCGATCTGCACCAACAAGCGCGAAAGCCTGAGCCGCAAGCTGTTGGACGCCATTGAGCTCGACAGGTTTTTCCATGCGATTGCCGGGCGCGACACCTTCCCCATGTCGAAACCGGACCCCGGCCATTTGACCGGCGCTATCAGGCTCGCCGGCGGCGATCCTGCCAATGCCGTCATGGTCGGCGACAGCGTAACCGATATTGAGACCGCCAAAGCCGCCGCCATCCCGGCAATTCTCGTTGGCTTCGGCTATGGGCCGCTGCCGCCCGCCGGCCTCGTCCCGGATGCCGTGATCGAGACCTTCGAGGCCTTGGAAGATGCCGCAATGTTGCTGGTTAACGGCACGACGCCCATCCCGGCACGCCCCTAAACGCCCAATTCCCGCCGCAGATCGAGCTTATCTCCACCCGACCGTTCTTAATGAAGAGCCACAGTGTGGTGTAAGGTTGCAGCCTTAAGGGCCGTGAACGGACGGATTTGGACAAGGAGGGATGGGATGCTCAGACGTGTCGTGATCGGGGCTGCCGTGGTGTGCCTCATGGGCGTGTCGGCTTATGCCCAAGATGACACCAATGGCATGGCGCAAGAGGAAGCAATTGAGAACAGCGAGTGCGCTCAGCAGCTCACCTCGGCCCAGGAAGCCGTGCAGGACAAGATCGATGCCAACGCGCTAAGCGAGGAAGAGGCTGAAAAGATTTATTTGCTGCTCGATGAGGCTGACGCGCTCTGCACCGAAGGCAATGGCGCCGAGGCCAGCGCGAAACTCGCCGCCGTCAATAAGATGGTCGGCAAAGGCAACTGACGCCAGGCTGGCAGGACGGTGCGGGGGAATCGTGCCGTCCTTATCGTTTCGCCGGCAAGGCGCGCAGCCGGCACGTTCCCAGATTTTCCATGCGCTTCCTTGACTTCGCGGGGGGCCAATCGCTAAATCCGAGAGACCAGAGCGTGATCCCGCAGCGCCAGGTTTTGCGGTAAGACCACGCGCCTAGGCCTGAATGGGCGGTTAGCTCAGCTGGTAGAGCACTGTGTTCACATCGCAGGGGTCACTGGTTCAAGTCCAGTACCGCCCACCATCATTTTCAATACCTGTTGCGGTCATAACTCCTACGCCCCTGGGGCGGCGGTGTTCCGGCCGTCCAGTCGGCTATGCAATTGGCGATATAGGCTTCCTTTTCCCTGGCGCGGAGCGCCGGGAGAACGCGATTGGCGGCCTTCCAACAGGCTGTCTCAACCCATTGGGGGGCGGCAATTGCAGGCGTCGCGAAAACCAGAACCAGATACATTATCGGAACGATCTTCATGATCGGAACGATCTTCATGCCGGTTGCCCTCCTCTTCATCATCGAAGTTGGCACGGCTAGTTTAGCAGAAAGCGGGATAAGTAACCTCAAGATCGCAGCAGCATGGCTTAAGGACGCGACCGACCCTCCCGCCAGGCATCGACGCTCCAGGGACCCGGCCCGGCAAAGACCAGATACAAGAAGATGAAGCAGTAGAGGATCGCCGCATCGCCGCCGTTGAGCAGCGGGTAGATGCTCTTTGGCGCATGCGCGATCCAGTAGGCAAACGCCATGAGGCCGGACAGGATGAAGGCAACCGGACGCGTGAACAGACCAACAATCAGAAGCGCACCACCGACGATCTCTAAGACGCCCGCGATCCAGGGCAGCGACAGGAACTGTGGCGAGAAGTCCGACGGCGGGAAGCCCAGCAGCTTCGCCGTGCCATGTTCCATGAAGATCAGTGCAGAAACGATACGCAGAATGCTGAGCACGTGCGGTGCCCAGACGGTCTCTAAAGTGTGGGTGTTCATGGACATCCTCCCTCTCGCGCCCAACCGGCAAAGTCTAGCCTCGAATGAACGCAGAGTCAGCGCGACCTCACGCAGGTTTGCGTGGAAAACTAGAGCTCGGCAGCGATGCGGGCGCTAAGCTTCCCAGAGATCTGCCCTGCTGATGGTAAGTGGAGGACTAGGCCGGCATCGACGCCAGGACGGGCGTCTGTTGCTCCACGCCGATATACATCGAGAGCATGGGTTCATCGGTCAGGATGACCTCGTCGTACTCGCCGAAGCCGTTGAAACGGTTGGCCAGGACACGGCCATAGGCGCCGATCTGCCCGATCTCCAGATAGTCGCCCTCGCGGATCGAATCGGGAAGCAGGAAGGGGCCAGGCAGATGATCCGAGCTGTCGCAGGTCGGACCGTATAGGGCGAACTCCGTCAGAGGCTTCGACTTGCGCCGCGCACCGGTGACAAGGCGCGCCGGGAAGCGGAAGCCCGAATAGGCGGCATCGAACAGCGTGCCGAAGGCGCCGTCATTAATGTAGAGGGCGTTGCCCCGCCTTGCATCGACGCGGACGATGACAGATTCAGCCTCGGCCACCAGCGCGCGGCCAGGCTCGCACAGCAGCTCACAGGAATGCCGCACGGCAAGCTCGTCCGCCGCGCGCACCACTTCATCCAGGAAGCTCGCCAGCTCCGGCGGGTTGGAATGCGGATAACGGCTCGGGAACCCGCCGCCGATATCGATGGCGTCGACCAGGACGCCCGATTCCACGATCAGTTGCCCGACCTGCTTCAGCGCTTCGCCGAAGGCAACAGGTACCACGGCTTGCGAGCCGACATGGAAGGTGATGCCGAGACGGCGGGCGATCTGACGCGCGCGCAGCAACAGGGCCGGCGCCTCGTCCGGCGGCACGCCGAACTTCCCTTCCAGCGGGATGAGACTGTGCGTGTTGGGACAGGCGATGCGCAGAAACAGCGTGAGGTCGGCGGCGCCGCCGGTCTCTTCGACGATCTTTTCGAGCTCCTCCTCGCTGTCGAAGGCGAAATGCCTGACGCCGAAATCGCGATAGGCGCGAACGATGGCACCGCGCGACTTGATCGGATTCATGAAGTAAAGCTCGGCGCCTTGGATGGGCGCGACCCGCTCGATCTCCACGAGCGAAGCGACATCGAAGGCGGTGATGCCCGCCTCGACCAGGGCCTCGATCACTTGCGGCGCGTCGTTCGCCTTGGCGGCGTAGAGCACCCGGCCGGGAAAATTGGCGAGGAACCATCTCGCCGCGCGCTGCGCGGCGTGAGGCCTTAATGCAAGGACAGGCCGCTCGGGGTGACGATCACGGAGAAGCTCCGCGGCAGAAGTGAAAACGTCCATTCCATGTTCACTCCAGGAGGGGAGACTGTCGTCTCAGACCACTGCCCTTGAGCGGAATCCGCCTACGAGCCGCGTGGTCCCTATGGAATTCTGGACCCCTTGTAAAGCGGTTTTCGCATCCCGGCCGCCGCGGGAACTGTCACATTTCTCCAGCTCTCAGGGGCATCGCGTCACGGCATGGGGATGGCGCGCCCATGCGCGAGCACGTCAAAGCCCCTCTGCACGGCCGGCCGCGTCGCGATCGCGAGGTACCAGCGCTTCACATTCGGGTAGTCGGCGAAGTCCACCGTCTGCCATTCGAAGCGGGAAATCCATGGCCAGATGGCGATGTCGGCGATGGAATAGTCGCCCGCGACATACTCGGAATCGGCAAGCCGCCGGTCGAGCACATCCCACAGCCGCTTAGCCTCCTTGGCGTAACGCTCCTCGGCATAGACACTCTTGCCCGGATTGAATTTCACGAAATGATGCACCTGGCCGAGGAAGGGCCCAGGCCCTCCCATCTGCCACATCAGCCATTCCATCACCCGCCACTTGGTAGGGAAATCCTGCGGCCAGAACTTTCCGGTCTTCTCCGCCAGATACATGAGGATCGCACCCGACTCCATGAGATGGAGTCCGTTATCGGTGTCGACGATGGCGGGGATCTTGTTGTTGGGGGATACCTTCAGGAAGGCGGGAGCGAACTGCTCGTCCTTGGTGATGTCGATCGCATGCACGCGATAGGGCAGTCCCACCTCCTCCAGCATGATCGATACTTTCTGTCCGTTTGGCGTGGTCCAGGTGTAAAACTCGATCATGGCGTGTTCCCAGTCCTCTTTCGCAGTGCACGCATGAATGCCTCGCCGAACGCGGCCCTGTCAAAGGACAAGCGCGCCTCCTTCTCGCAGTTGCGGAAAAAATCGATTCACTAAGTGTTCATTCCTCGGCCTCCCTATCGCCAAGAACCGGTCGCGGGGTCGCCACAGGCTGATGGTAGGCAACATGCGTGCGCCGCTGTTGTGTGACTGCTTAGGGAGGAATCGATGCTCAATTGTGCCCATCTCGACCAGGAGAGGAAGAGAGTCTGCCGGCCGAGCTTCGCCCGCTATGCGATCTACTACACGCCGCAGCCCGGGACGGCGCTTGCGTCATTCGGACGCTCCTGGTTCGGCCGCGCCAATGACGGCGTGACCTTGCAGGCGTTCTCCGAAAGCGGGTTGACCGGTTCGGGCTTCGCCAAGATGCCGGCGGCGCCTGGCCGCTATACCGGCCTGCATGCCCCGTTGATGGGAACCTTCACGCTCCGCGACGGGACCGGACTGGAGACGCTGCGCAAGCGGCTGATCGACTTCGCCACGCGCCGCAAGCCGGTGGAGACGGGCCCTTTGACGCTGGCTCGTTCAGGCCGTGGCCTCACATTGCGTCCGGTCGAGCCCGTGCCCGCACTCGAATGGCTCGCCGCGCAATGCATCAGCGCCTTCGAAGACTTTGCCGCGGCGCCAAGCAAGGCCGAACGCGAAGACCATGCGCATTCACAGCTCAGCGACCATCAACGCGTGCTGCTTGGCAGCTTCGGCCATCCGCATGTGCTGAGCGAGTACCGCTTCTCCATTAAGCTGACCGGCCCGCTCGACGCCGCGCATCTTGATCGCGTAACGCAGGCGCTCTGGCCCGTGCTCGAAGAAATCTGCGCGGCCGGCGTCACGGTCGACGGCTTGTCGCTGTTCGGCGATACCGGCGGGCGCTCGCCCATGCGGCTTATCGGGCGATACCGCCTCGGCGCCTGACGCGGGTTTGATCCAGCTCAAGGCGTGGAACGCGCCCCTTGGGGCATGGGAAAGCAGCGGGAAAAACCACGATTCATGGCATTTGCGCCTGGTGTTGACCGGTGCTATGCCAGCCGCAGGATGAGGTCCGCTGGGCGCTGGATCTGCCAGGATTTTTCACTTTTTTGAGGGAGTTGACCGGCATGACGAGAGAAAGCGCCGCGGTGAAACGTCCCGCCGAGAAAAGCTCGGCCGAGGACGTCGTCCAAGCCTTCTTGCACGCAATCGACAACGGGAAGCGCTCCGAGCAACCATACCGTCATTGGGCGCTTGAGGATTGCCTGCCTGCCGACACGCTCGAGGACGTCATGGCGTTGCCTTTCGAGGCGCCCTCCCTCGACGGCGTTTCCGGTAAGCGCGAGCTGCACAACAACACGCGCAAATATTTCGATGCCGACAACCGCAAGGCATTCCCGGTTTGCGAGGCGGTAGCCCAGGCCTTTCAGGACAAGCGCGTCACCGAGCATATCGAGAAGGTGTTCGGCACCGACCTCAAGGGCACCTATCTGCGCATGGAGTTCGCGCAGGACATCGATGGCTTCTGGCTCGAGCCGCACACCGATCTCGGGGTGAAGGCCTTCACCATGCTGCTCTATCTATCGAAGGACCCGGGCCACGCCGACCTCGGCACCGATATCTATGACGGCAACAAGAAGCATTTCGGCCGTTCGCCGTTCGCGCCAAATGCCGCCATGATCTTCGTGCCGGGCGATAACACCTATCACGGCTTCGAGAAGCGCGCGATCAAGGGCGTGCGTACGTCGCTGATCATCAATTACGTCACCGAGGACTGGCGCGCGCGCGAGCAGCTCGCTTTCCCCGATAAGCCCATCGCTTAGGTCTCCGCTTTTTATCTCCTCATGCTGAGGAGCGCCCGCCAGGGCGCGTCTCGAAGCATGGGCCGCCCTTCGAGACGGCCGCGTACCGCGGCCTCCTCAGGGTGAGGGCTTCAGATCGGCTGCTGGATTCCGGCTTGCGCCGGAATGGCGGAACCGGTCAGATCGCGTCATGAGCAAAATCGGCTGGATCGGGCTCGGCGTGATGGGCTTTCCCATGGCCGGCCATCTCAAGGCGCGCGGCCACGACCTCACAGTGTTCAACCGCACGCCGAACAAGACCGAAGCCTGGCTGGAGCGTTATGGCGGCAAGGGTGCCGCGAGCCCGAAACAGGCGGCAGCAGGGGCGGAGTTCGTCTTTACCTGTGTCGGTAATGACGACGATCTGCGCGAGGTCTCGCTCGGCCCGGACGGCGCCTTCGCCGCGCTTGGACCAGGCGCGGTTTTCGTCGATCACACCACGGCCTCGGCTGGTATTGCCCGCGAGCTGCACGCCGCAGCCAAAGCGCGTGGCGCCGGCGCGCTGGACGCACCGGTGTCCGGCGGTCAGTCGGGTGCTGAGTCCGGCACGCTGAGCATCATGGTTGGCGGCGACGAAGGGGATTTCGCCAAAGCCAAGCCGGTGATCGAGACCTACGCCAAGGCGGTCAATCTCATCGGTGCATCTGGAGCAGGCCAGCTCACCAAGATGGTCAACCAGATCTGCATCGGCGGATTGATCGAGGGACTGGCCGAAGGGCTGCATTTCGCCCAATGCGCTGGTCTCGATATCGAAAAGGTCATCGGCACGATTTCTAAAGGCGCGGCGCAATCCTGGCAGATGGACAATCGCTGGCGCACCATGATCGAAGGCAAATTCGATTTCGGCTTCGCCGTCGATTGGGTGCGCAAGGATTTCGCGATTCTGTTCGAAGAGGCTCGCAACAACGGCGCGAGCCTGCCGGTCACCCGGCTGGTCGACCAGTTCTATGCGGAAATCCAGGAGATGGGCGGCGGACGCTTCGACACGTCGAGCCTGATCGCCCGGCTCGAGCGCAAATCTTAAGTTTGGGGCTCTTCGCTCGCATAGTCCAAGGGCAGCGTCGTGGTGAATTTGATCTGCTCCATGGCGAAGGCCGAGCTGACATCGGACAATTCGATCTTGGCGATCAACCTCTTGTAGAAGTCGTCGTAACGCTCGATGTCGGGCACGACCACGCGCAAGAGGTAATCCACCTTCCCGCTCATGCGATAGAATTCCACGACCTCGGGAAAGTCCTTGATCACCGCGTGGAAGCGGTCGAGCCATTCCTGCGTATGCTGGCTCGTGGAGATCGACACGAATACGGTCACGCCGGCATTGACCTTCTTGGAATTGAGCAGAGCGACGCGGCGTTCGATCACGCCCGATTCCTCGAGCTTCTGGATACGGCGCCAGCAAGGCGTGGTGGACAGCCCGATGCGCTTGCCGATCTCCGCGACCGGGAGCGTGCAATCCTGCTGCAAGATGTCGAGAATCTTGCGGTCCATCCGGTCCACCATGGCAATATCCCAGGCAATTCGGTGAGTTTGTAGAACTATTTTCTAGTTCTATCCAGTTCTGGCTGAATTTGTAGATTATTTTTCTAATACACGCAAGCGCCTTCACAGCAGCTTGCGCACCTCGCGCCTGAGGACCGGAAGTAGCTCGGCCTCAAACCAGGGATTGCGGGTCAGCCAGGCATTGTTGCGCCAGGACGGGTGCGGCAGGGGCAGGATGCGCGGGCGCCGCTTCTTGTCGTTCAGAAATCGGCGCCAATCGAGCATGGTGTCTTGCAGGGTCGCGCCGGCATCGTCGCCGAGATGCCAAGCCTGAGCGTAGCCGCCAACCGCCAGAACCAGCTCGATCTGCGGCAAGGCAGCAAACAATTTCCGGTGCCAGATGCCAGCGCATTCGCGGCGCGGCGGCAGGTCTGCCCCCTTGTCATCCTGTCCCGGAAAGCAGAAACCCATCGGCACGATGGCGACGCGCGTCCCATCGTAAAACTCATCCGGCGTCACGCCCATCCATGCGCGCAGCCGGTCTCCAGACCGATCGGTAAAGGGCGTGCCGGTTTCGTGTACACGCGTGCCCGGCGCCTGGCTGCAGATGGCAAGGCGTGCCGTGCGGCTCGCTCTCAATACCGGGCGTGGCTCATGCGGCAGCGGTTTGCCCCTGGGTGTTTCGATACAATGGCGGCAGCCGCGGATAGCGGCGAGCAGGCGATCAAGCTCGGCGGCTTCAGGTGTCATAGGTCGAGCGTCATGCCGTCATCGGCGACGATATAGCGGGACGTATCGACGCGATCGGCATTTGCCAGCATCGCCGTGCCCATATGGGTGAGAAGCGTGCGCTTTGCCTTGAACTTCGCATAGTTTGCATCGATCGTCAGGTAATCGAGATGGATGGGAATCTTCACGTCGTACTGGAAACATTCGCTGATGAAGAGATCGGCATCGCGTGCCACCTCGAAAAGCACATCAACCCATCCGGTATCGCCGGTGAAGGCGAGCACCTTGTCTTCGAGATGGAATCTGAGCGCATAAGGCGGCGCGCCAGAGGGATGCTTCACCTCGTAGGGCGTGACCGAGACGCCGCCGATTTCCAGTGCCTTCCGCTCTTCATATTCAACGAAGGTCAGCTTGAAGCAATCCTTGCCCTTGGTGATGCCGGGATAGAGCGCCTCCGCCGCGGTCAGGAAGCGTTTCTCGATGCCTTTCGGCCCGGTGACGATCAGCGGGCGCTTCCGCTTGGACACATATTGCGCGTCGATGAGGAACCACGGCAGTCCGCCGAAATGGTCGCCATGCAGGTGGCTCACGAATATCGTGTCGATATCGTTGGGTTCGAGACCAAGCCGGCGCAAGCCGATCAGCGTGGTCGTGCCGCAATCGATGAGGAAAGTCGATCGCCCAGACCTCACATGGAAGGCAGTCTGGAGATGGGCGCCCGCGCCGAATGCATCCCCGCAGCCGATAATGGTCAATCGCATCAGACCCCCATGCCCTCGTATCGGCGCGAAGAGAGTAAACGCGCCGTTAGGGATTTCCGCAGATAGTTTCGATTTACGCGCGGGGCAAGGTCGGGCGGCGCAGGCTGCCGCCTAGGCCATTGTCCTGTCTTTGCTTTTTTGTCACTTGTGGAGTCGGGGGGTTAGCATGTCGGGGGTTGTTTCGGCTAAAGCCCCAGGATCGCCCTCTCGCGCCAACGCACGCCCCGCTTCGGACATCGAGGAAAAGCCCACCCGCGCATCGAGCCCCCATCAGGCGTTCGAATACGAACTCCTGACCATGTTCGTGCGGAACGAATTGTCGGCGGCGGTGACCACGCCGCTGCTTGCCATCGTGGTGGCCATGGGCGCCATGTTCTGGGCTCCTCCCCGCGAACTTCTGCTCTGGCTTGGCACCGTGTTCGTGGCCAAGGGCATCCTGATCGCGCTCTGCCGGCAATTCGCCAAGGCGCCGCGCGACGACGCCACGACTCCGGTCTGGCGCGCGAAGATCACCGCCGCCGAGTTTCTCTATGGCGTCACCTGGGCGGGCATCGCCTTCATCGCGCCGTCGACACAAAGCGAGATGGCGCACACCTTCATCTTCGCCGCTCTTCTGATCGTCATTTCGATGCGCATGCTGTTCGCCTCAACCGCGATGCCCATCGTCTATGCCGGCACCTTGCCGATAACCGTTGCTATCGTCATCCGCTTTCTGCTGCTCGACAACCCCTTCTACTGGGCATTGGCGGCGATGGCGGTCGGCGTGCATTTCTATTTCATCTGGCTGATGACCGGGTTCAACGCCACGGTCATGGCCATGCTGGAATATCGCGCGGAGAAAGATGCGCTGATCGCCGAGCTCGAACAGGCAAAATCGGT
This sequence comes from Alphaproteobacteria bacterium, assembly GCA_016869535.1. Taxonomy (GTDB): domain Bacteria; phylum Pseudomonadota; class Alphaproteobacteria; order Rhizobiales; family Methyloligellaceae; genus Methyloceanibacter. The sequence continues at coordinate 96,642 of VGDX01000005.1, forward strand.
CTCGGACGATGCGCGTGAACGCGCCGAGGAAGCCAATCTCGCCAAATCGCGCTTCCTCGCCACCATGAGTCACGAACTGCGCACGCCGCTGAACGCCATTCTCGGTTTCTCCGAGATCATGCAAGGCGAGCTTCTCGGCCCGCACGCCAATCCCACCTATAAGGAATACGCCAACGATATCCATCAGAGCGGACAGCACCTGCTCAAGCTGATCAACGAGATCCTCGATATCAGCCGCATCGAGGCAGGACGCTACGAGCTGCACGAAGGTGCGGTGTCGCTCGCCGCCGTGGCGGAGGACTGCAATCGCCTCATGCGGCTGCGCGCCGAGAAAAAGGGGTTGGTGATTTCCGAGACCTTCGAAGCCAATTTACCGCAGCTCTGGGCGGACGAGCGCGCCATCCGCCAGATCTGCCTCAACCTGCTGTCGAACGCCGTCAAGTTCACGCCTTCGGGCGGGACGATCACGCTGGCAATCGGTAAGACACTGGCCGGCGGCCAGTTCCTGAGCGTGAAGGACACGGGGCCTGGTATTCCAGACGTGGAGATCCCGCGCGTGTTGAAAAGCTTCGGCCAGGGCTCGCTCGCCCAACATACCGCGGAAGGCGGCACCGGGCTTGGCCTGCCCATCACCAAAGGCCTCGCCGAGTTGCATAACGGCGTGTTTGAGCTGAAGAGCAAGCTTCGCCACGGCACCGAGGTTACGGTCACCTTCCCCCGCAAGCGCGTAATACAAGATCAGGGACGCTTCGCCCTGAAGGGCGAAGTGGCCTGACCGCTTCTGGTTTCCACTCCCCGCAGCCCTTACATTAGTCGCCGGGATTCATAGCCAGCGGCGCTTTCTTGGACTCTCCTTGCGTCAATATCTGCCTGCTTGACGATGAGCTTGGGCTTTGCGTCGGTTGCGGACGCACCATGTCGGAGATCGCCGGCTGGGCGGCGATGAGCGATTTCGAGAGACGCGCAATCATGGCACTATTGCCCGCGCGCCTCGCGAAAGCCGAGGAAATGGAAGGCTAGAGACGTGACCACCTGGATTGCCCTGTTTATCCTCGCCTTGAGCGCCATCCTGCTCGTATCGAACGATTCCGGCACCATCGCCGGCCTGGACAGCACGACCTTCGGCTATGTTGCGTTCTTCTCGGCGCTTCTCGTCTATCTCGGCGGCGGTCTGCTGGGAGGCTATGGCGGCGGCGCCCGCAACATGGTCCGCGATGCGGTGACCTGGGTCGCGCTCGGCCTCGGGCTCGTGACCCTTTACGCCTACAAGGATGAATTGATGCCGATAGCCGCGCGGGTGGTCGGCGAGCTCGTGCCCGGTACCGCCATGACGGTGGAGGAGAGCGCCGGCGGTGTGACGGAAGTGCGCCTCAGGCGACGTCTCGACGGCCATTTCACCGCTACTGTGGAGGTGAACGGCACACCGGTCTCCATGATTGTCGATACCGGCGCCACGTCCATCGTGCTAAGGCCGCAGGACGCGAGAAAAGCCGGCATCGATGTCGACGCTCTGACATTTAGAGTCCCGGTGTTGACCGCCAATGGCCGCACCATGGCGGCGCGGGTTCATCTCGACAAGGTCGGCATCGGCCCGCTCGACCGGCAAAAGGTCGAAGCTCTGGTGGCTCAACCCGGCGCGCTCACGCAAAGCCTGCTTGGCATGAGCTTTTTGAGCCGCCTGCGCTCCTACGAGTTCTCGGGCGATTTCCTGACCCTGCGCGGTTGATCCGGGCGTCAGGACGGGTCGAACACGGGCACACCTTCCGGGTGCTTCGCCTTGTTTTCAGGCTCGACATGAATCGTGATCATGGCGTCGGGGAAATCCTCTTTCAGCGCCGCCTCGATCCGGTCGCAGATATCGTGAGCCTCGGCAACGCTGATGTCTCCAGGCACCACCAGATGGAACTGGATGAAGGTCACGCGGCCGGCACGGCGCGTGCGCAAATCGTGCGCTTCCAGCGCGCCGACGGCCTGCTTGGCAATCACCTCGCGAATGCGGGTGAGCATCGTTTCGGGTGCCGCCTCGTCCATCAATCCGCCGACCGACTTTCGCATCAACTTCCAGCCGGCCCAAAGAATATTGAGGGCGACGAGGGCGGCGATCGCGGGGTCAAGCACCAGCCATCCGGTCACGGCAACCAGCGTGACGCCGACAAGCACGCCGACGGAAGTGATGACGTCGGTCAGAAGATGCTGCCCGTCGGCGAGCAGGGCAGGTGAACGCCACATGCGACCGAAGCGGAACAGAGCGAAGCACCACGCGCCGTTAATGACGCTGGCAAGGGCATTCACCGCCAGGCCTTCGACCGGCGCTTCGAGCGGCTTCGGATCGAGAAAGGCAAAATAGCTTTCGCGCAGGATCGACAGCGCAGCGATGACGATGAGCACGCCAATCAGCACCGCGGAGAGATACTCGACTTTCTGATGACCGAAAGGATGGCTTGCATCCGGCGGCATGGCGCTCAGCCGCACGGCGAGGAACGTGGTCACGGCGGTTGCCACGTTGATGATGCTTTCCAGCGCATCGGAATAGAGCGCGATGCTGCCTGTCAGCAGATACGCGACGTATTTCAAGGCCAGGACCGAGATGCCGACGACGATGCTGCCGATTGCCAGCCGTAGGGTCTTATCCATAGCGGTCGCCTAGAGAGTCTCAGTCGCCGATGCAACCTTATTGGTTCAGATGAAACTCGCTCGCATTTTCAGGCGTTGTTCTAAAGCGGAACCCGACGTCACACACGCTGTTGGTTTACAGGCGAAAATCACCTAGACAAGAGGCAGCATGCTCCCCAAGCCGCGCCAGGACCTTGTTCCCAATTCCGTCGAGTTCGAGCGTCTGCCATTGGTTAAGGCGACGGGGTTTCGCGAGTATGACGCGCGCTGGCTTTACCCCGAGGAGATCAACCTGCTCGGGATGCAGACGGTCGGGCTTGGCCTTGCCAATTTGATGCGCGAGCGCGGCGTGCCGGTGCGCGTCGTGGTCGGCCACGACTATCGATCCTACTCCGCCGCGATCAAAGAAGCCGTCATAACCGGCTTACTTGCCGGTGGCGCCGAAGTGCATGATATCGGGCTCGCGCTGTCCCCCATGGCCTATTTCGCCCAGTTCGAACTCGATGTCGAAGGCGTGGCCATGGTCACCGCGAGCCATAACGACAATGGCTGGACCGGCATCAAGATGGGCATGCAGCGGCCTTTGACTTTCGCACCCGACGACATGACTGCACTCAAGGACCTGGTCATGACCAAAGGCGTTTCGCCATCCACCGAGGCGGGACGCTATATCTATGTGCCTGATCTGCCCGAACGCTACATGGCCGCGTTGATGGCACGGCCGAAATTCCTGCGTCCGCTGAAAGTGGTGGTGTCCTGCGGCAACGGCACGGCCGGGGCCTTCGCGCCTCATGTGCTCTCCGAGCTCGGCTGCACCGTCATCCCGCTCAATTGCGATCTCGACTACACTTTCCCGGCACATAACCCGAACCCCGAGGATCTCGGCATGCTCAATGCCACGCGCGACGCGGTACTCGCGCATGGCGCCGATCTCGGGCTTGCCTTCGACGGCGACGGCGACCGCTGTGGCGTGGTCGATAATGAGGGCGAAGCAATCTATGCCGACAAGGTCGGCGTGATGCTCGCCCGCGACATCGCCGCGCGCAATCCCGGCGCGACCTTCGTCGCCGACGTGAAGTCGACCGGCCTCTTCCTCACCGACCCCGTGCTCAAGCAGCATGGCGCCAAGACGCTATTCTGGAAAACCGGCCATTCCTACATCAAGCGCTACAGCCATGAGACGGGCGCGCTGGTCGGTTTCGAGAAATCCGGGCACTTCTTCTTCAATCCGCCGCTTGGGCGCGGGTATGACGATGGTCTCGTGGCGGCGATCGCGGTGCTCGACATGCTCGACCGCAATCCCGGCGAGACACTTGCCGATCTGAAGCGAGCCTTGCCGCAAACCTGGCAGTCGCCCACCATGTCGCCCCATTGCGCCGACGAGGTGAAATATGAGGTGGTCGAACGCGTGGTCGATCATTTCAAGAAAGTCGCGGCCAATGGTGGTAGGCTTGCCGGTCAGAAGATCCGCGATGTGATCACCGTGAACGGTATCAGGATCGTACTCGAGGATGGGACCTGGGGTTTGGTGCGCGCCTCGTCCAACAAGCCCGAGCTGGTGGTCGTGGTGGAAAGCCCGACTTCGGAGGCGAATATGCGGGCGATCTTCGCCGAACTCGACGCGGAGCTGGCCAAGCAGCCGGAGGTGGGGGCTTACAACCAGAAGATCTAGGCGAGCCAAAAGCAATGAGTGCAACAGAACCGTCAGCGTTCCGTCGCAAAACTGCTAAGAGAATCTGTTTCGGTGCGCCCGCGTCATGACCGATTTCGACTTCGCCCATTTCGTTTTTGCCGCCGGCCTCATCGCCGGACTAACGCTCGATCTTCTGCTGCTACGGACCCTGCTCGCGCCGCCCTTCCGCGTATGGCCCGCGCCCGAACCGGGCAGCTGGCAAAGCCTGACCTTCTGGGGATTGTTTCGGGGCGGCATGGTCGCGACCTTCGCCGTCGCGCTTCTGGATTGGAATAGCGCCGCCTTGCTCGATTGGAGCCGTTTGCTTATCGGCCTGCCGCTGTTCCTTGTCGGTTTCGGCATCACCGTTTGCGGCTATTTCAATCTCGGCTTCGGCAATACCTATTGCGGCGCCGATGGGCTGGTGAGCCACGGTCTCTATCGCTTCAGCCGCAACCCGCAATATGCCTCCTCCATCGTGGGCCTCGTGGGTCTCGCCATCTGCGCCAATTCCTGGCTCGCCATCGTGCTCGCGCTGGTGATGAGCGGCGCCTATGTACTGATGGCGCTGGTTGAGGAAGCCTGGCTCGAAGAGCGTTACGGTGCAAGCTATCGCGAATATTGCGCGCGCACGGCCCGCTTCATCGATCTCTCCGGTCTGCTCGTTCATGCCGAGCGGAAACTCAAGCTGACAATGCGCTGAGCGCCGTCACGGGCCGAACAGGCTCAACACGAATCTGACAGCGACAAAAATCAGGAAAGCGGCGAAGGCAAGCTCGAGCGTCCGGCGCGGCAAATCGTGCGCCAGCCGCACGCCGAATGGTGCGGCCAGCACGCTTGCCGGTACGATCAAGGCGGCGCCGAGCAGGCTGACATAGCCAACAGAACCAGGAGGCAGTCCCGCAGCGCCCCATCCCGCCCACATGAAACCGAGCGTGGCGGGAATGGCGATGATCGGCCCGAAACCCGACGCGGTCGCCACCGCTTGGTGGATGGTCCGGCCGAAAAAGGTCATGAAGGCCGAGATGTAGATACCGCCGCCGACGCCGATCAGGGTCGAGCCGAGGCCGGTGACAAAGCCGTAGAGTCTCTGCCAGATCAGCGCGGGCAGGTCATGTCCCAGCAGACCGCGCTCCGCGCCGGCCAGCAATTTCGCCGCCATCAGCAAACAGGAAACCACATAGACCGATTTCAACACCGAGCCGTCCACCACGCTCGCGATCACGACGCCGGCGAGGACGCCGAGCCCTACCGGGGGTCCCATATGGCGCAGCACGGCCATGTCCACCGCGCCCTTTTTGCGGTGTTCGGCAAAGGATCGGATGGAGGTGGGGACGATCACGGCAAGCGATGTGCCGACGGCAAGATGCATCCTGATATCGTCGGGAACGCCGAGCAGCCTGAACAGCTCGAACAGGATGGGGACGAGGACGATTCCGCCGCCGATGCCGAACAGTCCGGCAAGGAATCCGGCGACGATACCGCCCGCCAGAAGCGCCAGCACGAGCCAGACGAGGTCCGGACCGGCGATCTGGGAAAGCTCCATGTGAGATTCTATTCGGCGGCGGCGAGACAGCGTCCGGCGCCAGCCTCTCCGGCCGCGACATCGCGCGCACGCTTGTAGATATCGAGACCTGCGCCGGGCAGATGCGCGTTTTCGGCAAGCACGCGGCGGAAGGCGCGCGCCCGTGGCTGGCCGTGGAACAGTCCGAGGATATGACGCGTCATCTGGTTGAGGCGGGTGCTACGCCCAAGCTCGGCCTCGACATAAGGCAGAAAAGTATCGAGCACCTCCAGGCGTGACGGCGGCGTCCCGTTTTCGCCGAACAATGTCCGGTCGACTTCGGCCAGAATGTAAGGATCGGCGTAAGGGGCACGGCCGAGCATCACGCCATCAACCTGCTGCAAATGAATTTGCGCTTCGGCGACGGTATTGATGGCGCCGTTGAGGATGATTTCGAGATCAGGCCGGCGCTGTTTCAACCGCCACACACGGTCATAGTCGAGCGGCGGTACGGTGCGGTTCTCCTTGGGGCTGAGGCCTTGCAGCCAAGCTTTGCGCGCATGCACGACGAACGTCTTGCAGCCCGCGTCGGCGACCGTATCGACGAATTTGTCGAGACTGACTTCGGCATCCTGATCGTCGATGCCGATGCGGCACTTCACCGTCACCGGCACGGAAACTGCCCCGGCCATCGCCTCGACGCATCTTGCGACGACACCCGGCTCATCCATGAGACAGGCGCCGAACCGTCCCGACTGCACGCGGTCCGAAGGACAGCCGACATTGAGATTGATCTCGACATAGCCGCGATCGGCGCCAATGCGCGCCGCTTCGGCGAGCTTGTCGGGCTCGCTGCCGCCAAGCTGCAACGCAACCGGGTGCTCCGATGGATCGAAGCCGAGCAGACGTTCGCGGTCGCCATGCAGCACCGCATCGGCCGTCACCATCTCGGTATAGAGGAAGGTCCACCGCGAGATCAGCCGCAGGAAATAGCGGCAGTGGCGGTCGGTCCACTCCATCATCGGCGCCACGCAAAAGCGGTGGCTCAGTTTCTTGGCATCAGCCATGAGCCTCGCCCCAGTTATGCAATGCTTTCAGCACAGGTCCGAGCGCCTTTCCCTTCTCTGTGAGATTATACTCGTAGCGCGGCGGGTGCTCCTCGTAGAGCCGCGTGGCAATCACCCCAGCCGCCTCGAGTGACTTGAGCCGTGCCGACAAGGTGTTCGGCGCGATGCCCGGCAAGGCCGCCTCGAAGGCCTGAAAACGTAGCGGTCCCTTGCGGAACAGATCGCGCAGGATGAGCAGCGACCATTTCTCGCCGATCACATCCAGCGCCCGTGCCACCGGGCAATCTTCCTGACCGTAACCATACGCCATGCCAGTGAATTATCCCTCCACTCACGAAATTCAAGTGACTACTGCTTGACAAGTTACTATCATAATCATAGTTAGTAGACAACCTTCGAATCCCGGCAATTTCGGACCCAGCGATGTCTAGGAGGACAAGCGATGGAAACGGTTCTATGGGCTTTGATCATCTTCGTTGCGGCGGGCGTTGGCACGTGGCTCGTATCATTCATCGTCGAGGCGCTGCGGCCAAAGCCGAAGCCGCCCGCCATACTGCGCTGGGCCCCGGACATCCCAATCCAGACCATCGAAATCGACGGCAACAGGCTCCGCTACATCAAGACTGGCAAGGGTCCTGCGCTCGTCCTTCTGCACACTCTGCGCACGCAACTTGACCTGTTCGAAAAAGTCGTACCCGAACTTTCCAAGCACTTTACGGTCTATGCGCTGGACTTTCCGGGTCATGGCTACTCGGACATTCCGACGGCGCGCTATGACGCCGACTTCTTCGTCCGTACGATCGAGGGCTTCCTCGACAAACTCGACTTGCGCGACGTCACCCTCGCCGGCGTCTCGATCGGCGGCTCGCTCGCCCTCATTCTCGCCGCGCGGCACAACCCGCGCGTGGCCCGCGTGGTCGCCATCAATCCGTATGACTACGCCAAAGGCAGGAGCATGGCGCGCAGCTCGCTATTGGGCTGGGTCAATACCTACGCATCCCTCCTCCCCGTGGTTGGAGAAACCGTGATGCGCTTAAGGAACTACATGATAATGCGCGCGGTGCTGCAAGGCGGCGTCGCAGATCCGGTCAGCATTCCGCCGGTACTATTGAAGGAGATGTACAAGGTCGGGAGTCGCCCTGGTCATTACCGCGCCTTCCTTAGCCTCATCCGCAACGCTGAGAGCTGGGAGTCCGCCGCCAAGACCTACGGCCGCATCGAGGTCCCGACCCTGCTCATTTGGGGCGAGCAGGATTGGGCGACGGCTGCCGAACGCGAGCATGACCGCACGCTCATACCGAATGCGCGGATGATGACCATCTCACGCGGTGGACACTTCCTGCCGCTCGACAGACCCCAGGAGGTCAGCGAGGCAATCATCGGCTTTGCGAAAACCTGAGTGACCCGCACAGCCAGCCGCGTCGGTGTGGCAAAGCAGCAGTGATCCCGGGCGCTAGTTCCCCCGGCTCCACTTTTACTTCGCCTATCCCCGGCCGTTGGCCGCGCTGGTTGAGTCTACTCCGGCGCCGGCGGGCGAGGCTTCGATTCAAGCCCGCATTACCCCGATGAACCACTGAGTTGCTGCTCGCCTTGGCCGATTCAGATATAAGCCCGAATTTCGCGATGTTATCGAGTCAGACTACCTTAGATCGCCTTCATCAATTCGATGTCGAGGCCGGCCGGCGCACCATCGCGCATGAGTTCGAAGGGCGGGTCGGGAACGGCCGAGCCGACACGGAGAACGCCCGGCGTCTTCGTTCCCTCAAGGATCACGGCGCCAGGAACTTGAACGGCTCCGCAGGCACGAACTTGGCCGAAACTTCACCGGCAAGGATCGGGCGTCCTTTCAGATCGAGCTTGGCCGGCTGCGCGCCCGCCGCCAGGTTGAGCTTGTCGATATCGACCCAGAAGATCATCGGGCTGTAGGACGAATCGAAGTAATAGCGCTTGGCGCCGATATCGGAGATCGACCGCCAGATCGTCGAGGCGATGTTCGGCTTTTCGGGATCGGCAAGGCCCAGGGGCACCGAGACGGCACGGATCAGGGAAAAGGCGGTGGCGACCGCGAGACGCTCATCGCTCTGCTTCGGCACGGCATTGAGCGCCCAGCTCATGCGCACGAAGCGGTCGGGCGAGGTGATGGTGCCGGGCAGGAAACTCAGGCCGTTGATGCCCTTCCAATAGGTATTGATCGCGAGCTGCTGCTCGAAGGTCGGCGAGTTGGTCATCACCGTGTATTGCTTGCCGTGATGGATCACCAGGCGACCACCGATATATTCGAAGATGGCGCTGTCGCCCGAGGCGTCGGCAAGCGCCAAGTGACCCGTGGCCTTGCTGCCGTTCGGCAGGGTGGGTGCGACGATCGCGAAGGGTTCCTGGCTCAAGGCCTCGACGGCTTCGGCGACGCTTGCATAATTGTCGAGCACATACTGTGTCCAGGCGCCAACCGAGATCAGTGGCTTGCCGGACGCTTTGGGATCGCCATAGTCGGATTCGGCCAGATAGAGCGTGTTGGCAACGAGGCCCGCATCATTCATGCCTTCGACTGTCGCCACGCCATAGAGGCTCGCAATGACCGAGCCATATTTCGAGGTCCACTCGATCGAGCCGTCGCCGACGCCGCCATTGCGAGCCATGCCACGCGGAAATGAATAGAGATCGCTGCCGGGATCTTCCATCCAGTCCATGGAGCGGCCGACAATGAAACCGTCGGTGGCGGTCTCATAGACGAAGCGCGTGCAGGCATCGGCGGTGACCGCAGCCGAAAGAATGGCGGTGGCCGCCAAAAGACCGATCAGGTTCTTCTTCATGACAATTCTCCCCGTAAGCCTCAAGAGAACGCCTGTGCCCCTTAAGGCGCCGCTAATCTGCCAGCCGGAGGCGAGATATGGTCAAGGAAGGGTGAAGATTCCGCGACGCCCGGCGCCTCAAGGCGATATCCGCACTTCGACCGAGTTGATGAACCACTCGAAATGCGACCGCGAATGGATTTCACCGACATCCACCGGTTGACCGGCCTGGAAAGACCGAGAATTGCGCAAACTGGCGTCATTGGCAAGACCTGGCCTTGGCAAGAGGCGTTGATGATCCGCCAAAGCGGTGATGCCTGCGCGTCGCTGGTCGAGAATGTCGATTTCGCTTTCTTCAAGGCATAGTTCTCCCTTGGTTTTCGCTGGAACGCATGACAACTGGGCCGTTCACGCCGGTGATGGCTCAGGCGGCGGCCGCAGTTCGGCGATCAGCCGCAGGATGTTGGCGAAGAGGTGTCTCGGGATGGCGACCTCCGCCATCTGGAAGGCAACATAGCGGCCGTGGCTGATGATCTTCGCGCCAATCTTGATCAGCTTCTCCTTCAGGCTGGTCAGCGACCAGTCCTTGATCGGCTCGGGTGTTGCCAGGGTGCGCAGGAAGTTGCCGAGATTGTAGGCGAGAGCGTGAAGCTGAAGGCGAACGGCATTGGCGGCAAACGTGCGGCATGACAGGCGGGTCCACTTGATCGCGCCTTTGCCTTCCTTGATCCATTGCTCGCAGGTACCGCGCATGTTGTAGAAGGCGACCACGCGCCTGGCCGGTCGGGTCAGGTTGGTGACGATAAAGCCGACGGTCGGATAGAGTTGACTGGGGTGCCACTCCACCTTGGCAACCACACGGCGCTTCCTGTCCCATGACCCTGCCTGATAGCTGAAGCTGGCATAGGTGCGGACCACATGATTGGGCGGGCGGCCGACAGGTCGCGTCAGCAGGCAGGCGATGCTTTGCTGAAGGATGGCATTGGCCTTGAGACGGATCGTGTACTCGTAGCCCTCTGCCTCCAGAAACTCATAGACGTCCGGGGCGGCGAAGGCGGCATCGCCCCGGAAGTAGCGGCGCAGGTCCCATTGCCGGTAACGCTCAACGACAGGCTCCAGCACATTCCTCCAGCCGTCGGCGCTGTGAACGTTGCCGGGACGAAGTTCGCTACGTTCCAGATCGCCGAACTGGTTGAACACGAACAGCGGATGGTAGCAGGTACATTCGAAGTGACCGTTCCAGACGCTCATCTCCTGTTCGCCATGAGTGGGGCTGACGCTCGAATCCATATCGAGCACGATGCTTCGCGGTGAACGACGAGCCTGCACCCGGTCGATCCACTGTCCGGATAGATCGGCAAGGGCCGAGAGATTGTCGGTCGCCGCAAGCCACTTTGTCTCGAAGCGGCCCATCTGGCTTGCTGAGGCCGCACGGCCTGAGACCGCCCCGCCACCGACAATCCAGCGCATCGCCGGATCATGGCGCAGGCGCTCGGCGTCGTTGACGTCTTCGTATCCGGCCAGCCGTCCGAACACCGACTGCCGCAGCAGGCCGACCAGAGCATGGCGGCCGTTCCTGCCGGTGCGGGCATCGGCGAGCACGTCACCGGCCATCGCGCTGAGGCCCAGGGCATCGTCGAGTTCGCGATAGGCCAGCAGCCCGGCATCGGAGGTGATCCGCGAACCATGGAACTCAAGCTTCAGACGGCGGTCGAAATCGAGCCTGAGAGCACCATCATTCGATTCACCCGCCGGGTTCTCCATGATGGCCTCATATGGTTCAGGTTAAACTCCTGATATTTATACCTGAATCGTGACAGTCCCGCCAGAAATCAGTGCTTTATCCGGCGAATGCGGGTTCAAGATAGGCCGCCACGTCCCAGGCCTGCTGCACGGTCAGGACCGGATCTTGATAATCGATGCCGAACGGCATGTTGTCGTGGATATAGGCGGCGGCGTAATCGAGCTTGGCCATGCCGGCGCCGGCATTGAAGCTGTCATCCCCCCAAAGCGGCGGGATGGTGTACCCAACGTGAGGCGTGAGGCGCTTTTCCCCCTGCCCGTCGGCCTTGTGGCAATTGGCGCAGAACTTGGCATAGACCGCTTCGCCACGAGTCGCGTCCGGCTGTTCCGCCGTCGTAGGCAAAGGTCTTAATCCCATGCCGGCGACACGCACGCCTTCCGGCGAATCGGTCCCCACGAATTTGATGTAGGCGATCAGCGCCTGCATCTCGTGGCCATCCTCGGGAAGCGGCTTGCCATTCATGCTGCGCGTCATGCAGCCATTGATGCGCTCGCGGAGCGTCTGCACATGATCGTTCACCATCATGGGATAGGTGGCGAAGGTCGAGACGAAGGGAGCCGCGAAGGGCTGGAGACCGGCGTCCAAATGACAGCTCTGGCAGGCGAGGTCGTTACCGGCGAAACGCAGGGCGGGATCGGACGCGCTCTTGCCGATATGGCGCGGCGTATCGACGATCAAATCCTTGCCGTAGCGGATGAGATCGTTCTCGGCGCCGGGTCCGAGGCGGCTCACGTCGGCCGTGTACCAATTGGTCGGCCAGGCCCAGAGCAGATAGCCGATGCCAAGCCCTGATAGAGCCGCGATAACGCTTGCGGCAGCGATGGTCGCCCAGTCCCGCATCGCCTACTCCCCTCTTAGACCACTATAACGCTGATGCGCCCGCGCGCGTCAGCCCTTATATGAAGGCTTCGAAACCCGCCATCGCGATATCATGAATAAAGAAGCCGCCGCCGAAGCGCACCTCGCCACCGACCCCGTCTGCGGGATGATGGTCGATCCGCATGGCGGCAAGCCCACTTACGACCACGCGGGTCGCACCTATTATTTCTGCTCGGAGGGCTGCCGCACGAAATTCGCCGCGGACCCCGGTCGCTATCTCAACAAGTCCGGCGCGCCGGAGCCTCTGCCGATGGGCACGCTCTATACCTGCCCCATGCACCCGCAGATCGTGCAGGAGGGACCGGGCAATTGCCCGATCTGCGGCATGGCGCTCGAGCCCATGGGCGCGCTGCCCGAGGACGTGGACAATCCGGAGCTGATCGATTTCACGCGGCGCCTGTGGGTGGCGGTGCCCCTGTCGCTTGCGCTCGTCGCGCTCGACATGGGCGCGCATGTGTTCGGCATCGATCTTTTGCCCTTTGTCCCCGCGCATGCCGAACAATGGCTCAAGCTCGCCCTCGCCATACCGGCGGTGCTGTGGTGCGGCTGGCCGTTCTTCGAGCGCGGGCTCGCCTCGCTCCGCACGGGCTGGCTCAACATGTTCACGCTGATTGCGCTCGGCACCGGCGCGGCGTTCCTCTACAGCCTGGTCGCGGTCGTGGCGCCGCAACTCTTCCCCGCGTCCATGCAGGACGCGCACGGGATGATTCCGACTTATTTCGAGGCGGCCGCCGTGATCGTGGCGCTGGTGCTGGTCGGCCAGGTGCTCGAATTGCGCGCGCGCGAACGAACCGGTGGCGCCATCCGCGCGCTTCTCGACCTCGCACCGAAGACCGCCTTGCGCGTGCTCAAGGACGGCAAGACCGAAACCGTGCCGCTCGCTTCGGTCAAGGTCGGCGACATTTTGCGGGTCAGGCCCGGCGACAAGATCCCGATCGACGGCACCGTCACCGAAGGCCGCAGTTCCGTCGATGAGTCGATGCTCACCGGCGAGCCGGTTCCCGTCGAGAAGGTGACCGGCGACCGCGTCACCGGCGGCACGCTGAACGGTTCGGGTTCGTTCGACATGCGCGTCGACCGCACCGGCGCCGAGACGACTCTCGCTCAGGTGGTGAACATGGTGGCGTCGGCGCAGCGCTCGCGCGCGCCGATCCAGCGGCTTGCCGATACCGTGTCGGGTTATTTCGTGCCGGCGGTGATCCTGGTTGCCATCGTCGCCTTTATTGTCTGGCTCCTGGTTGGACCTGCGCCGCAGCTCGCCTATGCGCTGGTGGCCGCGGTCAGTGTGCTGATCATTGCGTGCCCTTGCGCGCTTGGCTTGGCAACGCCGATCTCCATCATGGTGGCCACCGGCCGCGGCGCGCAAGCCGGTGTGCTGGTGCGCAACGCCGCGGCTCTGGAGCGTCTTGCCGCCGTGAATACGCTGGTGGTGGACAAGACCGGCACGCTCACCGAAGGCAAGCCCAAGCTGACCGGTGTCGAAGCCGCTCAAGGTTTCAGCCAGGACAAGGTGCTCAGCCTCGCCGCCGCACTCGAAGCCGGCAGTGAGCATCCCCTGGCCGAAGCGATCCTGCGCGGCGCCGAGGAACGGGGGCTGAAACCCGGCAAGACGGAAGGCTTCGACTCCATCACCGGCCAGGGCGTCAAGGGCCGCGTCGACGGAATTGACGTTCTGCTCGGCAACCAGCGTCTGCTGCAAGAGGCAGGCATCGACGCAAGTCCGCTGGCCGCGGACGCCGAGGCGCGGCGCAAGCGCGGCGAGACGGTGGTGTTCCTCAGCGCCGGAGGCAAGTTGGCCGGGATCGTCGCCGTGGCCGATCCGATCAAATCGACCGCGGCCGAGGCCATCGCCAAGCTGCATAAGCTTGGGCTTCGCATCGTCATGGCCACGGGCGATAACGAGACTACGGCGCGCGCCGTGGCTGACGAGCTTGGCATCGACGAAGTCCATGCCGGGTTCAGGCCCGAGGACAAGCTCGTGCTGATCGAGAAGCTGCAACGCGAGGGCCGCGTGGTGGCCATGGCCGGCGACGGTATCAACGATGCCCCGGCGCTGGCACGCGCCGATGTCGGCATCGCCATGGGCACCGGCGCCGACGTGGCCATGGAGAGTGCCGGCCTCACGCTGCTCAAGGGCGATCTGCGCGGCGTGGTGCGGGGCGTCAATCTCGCTCGCGCCACCATGGCCAACATCAAGCAGAATCTGTTCTTCGCCTTTGTCTACAACGCGCTCGGCGTGCCGATCGCGGCCGGCGTGCTTTACCCAGTGTTCGGCATCTTGCTGTCGCCGATCATCGCCGCCGCCGCCATGAGCCTGTCATCGGTCTCGGTGGTCGGCAACGCGCTGCGCCTCCGCAATGCCGATCTCGGCTAGGGCACGATCTCGACACTGGTGGCGGGCGGGTCTGCGGTCGGCGCGGGTCCCCGCGGCAGGCGCGGACGATACGCCCGCGGCGTGGCCAGCATGCGCCAGGTGGCGAAGGCGTTGAACGGCGACCGCTCCAGCAGCGCGATGGCCACCGCGGCGAGGAAGGGCAGGCTTTGCACCAGCAGCACGGCGCTGAAGACGGAAATCTCGAACACCTGCTCGTAATTGGTGAGATAGAGCACGAGCGATCCGAGCACGAGCAGCAAACCGAGCACCGCTTCCCAGAAAGCCGGGAAACTGTCCGACCAAGCGCGCCCGCCGCCTTTGGTTGTGCGAATGAAGGGCAGCCCATCCCGGATCACGCCTTCGGCCACGGCGCGGCCGACGGTGAATTGCAAGGCCATGGCCGAGAGCGCGGCGCCGAACGATGCGAAGAGCGGCGCCCGCACGCGCGTGCGGTAAAGCACCATGAAGTGCAGGAACATGACCGCGAAGGTGGCGAGTACCGGCAGCAGAAGCACCGATTGCGGCACGGCGATGCCGTAGAACGCCACGAGCGGCATCCAGATGAGATTGAGCACGGCGATGAGGACGCCGAGGCTTTCGGCGCCGAGCCAGGTCAGCCAGCCGAACAGGAATTGCCCGCGTTGCTGCGCCGTGAGCCGGCTGCGGCCGGGAAGAAACGCGCGCCAATGCTTCTTGATGAGTTGCACGCCGCCATAAGCCCAGCGATGACGCTGCCTCTTATAGGCCTCGAAGTCGCTCGGCAGCAGTCCCCAGCCGTAACGCGTGCGCGTGTAATGCGAACGCCAGCCCCGCGCCAGCAGCGTGATGCCGAGATCGGTGTCCTCGACAATAGTGTCGCTCGACCAGCTGCCGGCATCGAGCAAGGCGGCGCGGCGGATCAGGCACATCGTGCCGTGCGTGACGATGGCGTTCACCTCGTTCCGCTGCACCATGCCGATGTCGAAGAAGCCGGCATATTCGCGGTTCATCACCGTCTGGGTAATGGTGCGGCGGCCATCGCGATGATCCTGCGGCGCCTGCACCAAGCCGACTTCCGGATCGGTGAAAGCAGGCACGAGATCCTTCAGCCAATCGGAATGCACCACGTAGTCCGCATCGAGCACGCCGATGATCTCAGCTTCCGGCGCGGTGTGTTCGAGCGCGAGCCTGAGCGCGCCGGCCTTGAAGCCCTGCAGCTCATCGGCGCGCACGAATTTGAAGCGCTCGCCCAACAATCGGCAATGATCCTCGATCGGCTCCCACAGAGCGGGATCGGGCGTGTTGTTGATCACCACGATGCATTCGAAATCGGGCCAGTCGAGCTTGGCGACGCTGTCGAGCGTCTGCCGGAGCATCTCGGGCGGCTCGCGGTAGGCCGGAATGTGGATCGATACGAAGGGTGTATGCGCGGGCATGACGCCACCCGGCGGCAGCAAGCGCACAGGTGCACCGCCGAACAGAATGGCGGCAAGTTCCTCGATGCGGCGCCGAATGATCATAATGAGCGGAATGAGAAGAAGTGCGCCCGCGAACATGGCGATCTGCGCACCGAGCACGAAATAATGCGTCACCCAATAGTCGACGACATTGGCGGACCAAGCGCCGATCATTTGCGCGGTTAGCGCCAGCACACCTGCCTGCGCCGCGGTCACGCGGGGGATGGCGAAGATCGGAATCGACAGCAATAGTCCGATGGCGAGGCCCGTCATCATCTTGAAGAAGAAGTTCGGCGTCTCCACCGTCCCGGCGAGGGCGAATTTAAGCTCGCGGTCGGCGTTGAAAATCCCCCAATAGGGGCCGACACTGCCTTCGTTGGTCTTCCACGGCTGATCGAAAGCCTCGATGATCGAATAGTCGATGCCGATGTCGTCCGCGCGCGCGATGAAATCGCGTATGACTTCCGCCTGGATCAGCGGTCCCGGCACGGCCGCGTTGCGATTAAGGCCGGCGCTCGGCCAGCCGAACTCGGCGATCACGATGCGCTTGCCCGGGAACGCTTCGCGCAGGCGCTTATAGACATCCATCGCATGATCGACGGCGGCGGAGCCCGGCATGCCTTCCCAGTAGGGGAGGATATGCACGGCGAGGAAATCGACCGAGGACGCAAGCTCGGGATGGTCTAGCCAGATGTCCCACACCTCGGCAGTGGACACCGGCACGGACACTTCGCGCTTCACGCGCTGGATGTTGTCGATAAGCTTGTTGACGGCTTCCTTGGTATCGTAAGCCTGGCTTCGGTAGATCGTTTCGTTACCGAGGATCACGCCATCCACATTGCGGTTGCTGTTGGCAAGCGCGATGACGTTTTCGATCTCCTTCTCGTTCCGCTCTTCCGTGTAGGTGTCGAGCCAGGCGCCGAGCGTGACGTGGAGGCCGTACTCGGAGGCTATCTCCGGCACAAGCTCCAGGCCTTGCGTGGCACTGTATATCCTGACGGTGCGCGTATAGGGGGCGATCGCTTCGAGGTCGGCGCGAATTTGCGCTTCCGTCGTGTCATCGGCTTCGCCGTCGTTCTTCGGATTGACCGGCGCGAAAGAAACGCTGGCGAGCGCACCATTGGCGCTCGGCGGCGTCACGGCCTCATGCATCAGGAACCAGACTGCCGCATGGAGAGCGATCGCCAGGGCGATCACAACGGCGACGAGAGCGTTGCGCATTCTACTGAAATCTCTAATTAGACTCGGCCAGCCCGCCCCCTCGGCCGTCGAGCCGTTAAGAACCCTGCAGTCCCTCCCTTAAAACGTTATTAGTTAGAAATAGTTCCGTCTTTTCCCGTCGCGCCGGTCGTTGCCTGGCTCGACTGCGTCGGCTCTTTTGGCGAAATCCAGCAGCCATGCACCCGCGACGCGAGGCGGTCGGCTGCCTTGGGATCGATCGGTCCCTGTTGCACGACACAGCGGAACGCGACCTTCAGATGCTCCTGCGAGCAACCGAAGCGGTCATACAGACCGATATAGCGGTTGGCCGTATCGATATCGTCACGCCATAGCAGGCTCGTGATCCGCCGCCCGGTCCACACACATTCAGGAGCACCGGCGCCGCGCGGAAGCTTGGCGTCGGCTTCCGCATATTCGGCAACCGCCCTCGCTTTGGCGCGTTCCTCCTCGGCCTTGGCCTTGGCCTGATCGGCGGATTGCGCCTCCCCCTCGGCTTGATCGTTTGACTGCTGCTCGCCTTGAGTCTGGTCGGAGGGTCCGCTTTGTGCCTGGGCGGACGGGATGAGAGCAAAGGACAACAACAGACCGCCGGCGATAAGCACCGCGGCGGTTCGGCAACTACAACGCAGCATTAGATTGGGCCCCTCGCTGAACTGTGTCATTTTTGGTCATAGACCACTAAATTTTGTCGGCCCAGCGGCAGACTGAATCTTTATCGCTTCGCAAGCGCAGTCACCAGAGCAATCCATTGATGTGCGCCTCGAAGCTGCTATTCGTCGCATCCACCCAGCACGAAGTCTCCTCATGGTACGCTCACTTATTCTATTAGCGCTCGTAGCGAGCGGCATTGGTCTCGTCTGGTATGGCCTGGGCCAGCCGGTTGCCATGCCGCCATCACCTCTGGCGGCGGATGAGAAACTAACGTGCGTCTCCTACACCCCGTTCCATGGGGACCAGGCTCCATTTTCCCGGCCACGCATCCCCGAGGAGCAGATCGCCGAGGATATGGAGCGGCTTTCCAATCTGACTTCCTGCGTCCGGACCTATGCCGCGTCCGGCCCGGAACGGATGGTCCCCGAACACGCTAGCCGCCATGGCCTGAAAGTCCTGCAAGGCATTTGGCTGTCGCGCGACCTTGCCGAGAACCGAAACGAGATCGAGGCGGCGATAAAGCTCGCCCGAAGCTACCCCGAGACGATCGACGGCTTGGTCGTCGGCAACGAGGCGCTGCTGCGGGGCGAACTCTCAACTGGCCAAGTCGCGGCCTATCTGGAGGAGGTCCGCAACCGGACCGGGCTGCCGGTCACCTATGCCGATGTCTGGGAGTTCTGGCTGAAGGCGCCCGAGTTGGCCGATGCGGCCGACTTCGTGACCATCCACATTCTGCCATATTGGGAGGACCACCCGGTCTCGGCCGAGAAGGCAGTGGCGCATGTGGATGCAGTTCGCCGGCGGGTCGCGGAGGCTTTTCCAGGGAAGGAGATCTGGATCGGGGAGGTCGGCTGGCCGAGCGCGGGGCGGATGCGGGAGGAGGCGCTGCCCTCGCCCGCCAATCAAGCCCGCGTGCTGAGCGGGGTCGTGGCGGCGGCCAAGAAGGACGGCTGGAAGGTGAACCTCATCGAGGCCTTCGACCAGCCCTGGAAGCGTCAGTTGGAGGGAACCGTGGGGGGGAATTGGGGACTGTTCGACAATGTCGAGCGGGAGCCGAAATTCCGGTTCGGTGAACCGGTGTCGAACCACAAGCAGTGGCGGCTTGCGGCGGCGCTTGGCATCGGCGCCGCTTTGCTTGTGTTTGTGTCCGCCTGGCTTGCCGGCAAGAGGAGGTCATGGCGTGAGGATGCGGCGATTGCCGTCATGGCGCTGGCATCGGGCCTCATGTTCGGCTGGGCTGCCTTGAAACTGCCGCAGGAAGGGCTCTTGCCGTTCGACCGGTTGATAGGCGCCATCATGCTGGCGCTTGCCTTGGCCGTGCCCATGGCCGTCGCTTTTGCCGTCAGCCGCGGCGCGCGACTGCACGGCTTCGCCATGGCGCTCGACCCATTCCGGTGGCGGGACCGCGAACCTGTCGCGCTTGGTCTCGCCATCCTGCTCGTGGCGGTTGCCGTCATGGCGATGCAGGCCGGACTCGGGCTCGTGTTCGACCCGCGTTACAAGGACTTTCCTTTCGCCGCGCTCACCGGTCCGGTGGTGGCGCTAGCTATTCTCGCCATTATGACGAGTAACGGCCCTCCCCGTCCCGGCATCGCCGAGATCGTCGCGGCCTCCCTGCTCGCGGGCTCTGCTCTGTTCATCATCGTCAATGAAGGGATCGCCAACTGGCAGGCGCTGTGGTTCGCGGGCCTGCTGATCGTGCTCGCGCTTACCGTGCTTCGGGTACGGGCCGCGCCAGGCTGAGCACGAGCAAGGCCATGGCGAGCCCGGAGAGGCGCGTGTTGTAGAGCACAAGGCCGAGAAGCGCGAAGACGAGACCTGCCCCGAAGAATTTCACATCCGGACGCCAGAGCTGGACGCACGCGGCACTGATCGCCGCAACGCCGAAGACATTCCACATGAACAGAAAGACCACGCCAAGACGCATGGCACAGACGAGACCTTCTTCGCCGGCCTCGCAAGCAAGGGCGAGCGGCGTGTTCTCGATCAAGCCGTAACGAAAGAAGAGCGCGAGAGCGAGCGTGCCGAGTGCCATCGCGGCAAGGATCGCCGCCTGCCGCCTTGACGGTAAGAACAGGAGGCGCATGTCGCCGTCTTTGGCGCCCGCCAAATGATTTCCCTTCATGCAAGCCGCCCGCGCAAGTCTCAGCCGGCAATCCTTAACAGGATGGCGAGCAGAACGAGAAGCAATTGATCAAGTTCTTTGGGTCTGGCTGCGTACATAAGATAAGTAACGCGAGCCAAAGCCGTAGGTTTCCCGGGGCAGGAAAGTCTTTAAGGCACAACCAAAAAGCGATTTAATGGGCTCGCGGCTTCCGGGATGCGCGAATGACGAGCCTTCGCCCCCTACCCGATCAGCAGGTCAAGTTGGCGTCACACGTCGTCGACCTGGCCGCAGGCGAGTTGCGCGACGCGGCAGGTGCGCATGTCGAGTTGCGGCCCCGCTCCTACGCAGTCCTGCACCTGCTCGCCGAGAATGCCGGCCAGCTTGTCAGTAAGGACGACATCCTCGCCAAGGTGTGGGACGACGTCGCCGTCACCGAGGATTCGCTCACCCAATGCATCGCCGATATCCGTAAAGCGATCGGCGACGAGGACCGGCGCACGCTGCGCACCGTGCCGCGCAAGGGTTATCTCCTGGTTCCGGCGCAGCGAGCCACATATCACGCCGGTCGCGCGCCTGATCTTCCCTCATTGGCCGTCATGCCTTTTTCATCGGTCGGAGAGGATTGCGGGCCCTTGACGTTGGGCACGGGTGTAGCGAGCGAAATCATCAACGAGCTTGCCCGTAACCGTGACTTGCGACTGATCGGCCGCGATTCCTCCTTTGCGCTCGCCAATCGGAATCTGCTGGCGCATGAGCTCGGCGAGCAGCTTGGTGCCCGTTATCTCGTCGAAGGAACCGCTCAGCGCAACGACGGAACACTTGTCGTCGATGTGCAACTGGTCGACGCAAGAGACGGCAGCATCGCTTGGGGAGACCGCTTCCATGCCAACGCGCCGAACGTTCCGCAATTGCAGCACGAAATCGCCAGCCGGATCGCCAGCACTCTTTATTCCGGCATACGGGAGGTAGAGAAGCACGCCATCCTGGGAGCGCCCCCGCGCGACCTCGACGTTTACGAGCTCACCTTGCGCGGGATCGCCCGCAAACATCAGTTCAACGGCGAGGCGACGCGCGCCGGCCGAGCGGATCTCGAAGAAGCGATCCGCCGCGATCCGAACTACGGGCCGGCCCATGCCTATCTCGCCTGGCTTAATCTGATCGATATTCTGCTGGGCCTCACCGGCGAGTGGAACCCCTCGAGATTTGGCGAAGTGATCGGCCAGTTCAATCGCGCCATCGAGCTCGATCCCGGTTTTTCATCAGCCTATCAGGGCCTGAGCCAGGCCCTGACTTACGCGGGAGACCTTGAGCAAGCGGTCGCCGTCGGCCGGCGCGGAGTCGAACTCGGGCCCAGCGATGCAGATGCGTTGCTGTTTTTTGCCGTGGCGCTGTTCGAAGCGGGCGAGAGTGCCGAGGCGTTGGAACTGGCCGACAAGGCGGTCGGGCTCAATCCCATAAGGCCGTCATACTACTGCTTTTTCCATGCCACGATCCTGTGGGGCAACGGACGCTATCAGGAGGCTTTGGCGAATTTCGAGGAGTGCCTGCTCAAGACGCCGAATTTCCGCGGCGCAGACACGTACCGCGTGATGTGCCTCGCCGGACTGGACCGCCTCGACGAAGCGAGAAAATTGTTGTCGCAAGTGATGGCAAGTCCCGCTGGCCTTCTGGTTCTCCCACCGAAGCCGCCCGAGCTTGCCGCCCGCTCAATGGCTCAGCTCCAAGCCGCGGGCTGGCGCCCCACCGTGGCCGCCGAGCGCGAGGCCGGCTGACGCATCGTCAGCCCGCAATTTCAGAAAGTTTCAGCACTCTATCGGGACTCGAACAAAGCGCGACTCTACACTTCGACCATGGCGCGGGCCCGTGCCTCTCACGCCCACTCCCAGTGGGCTTTCCGAAACGCCAGGTCGTCCCAGGCGGCCGGCTGCAAGAGAGGTGAACGCTATGATGACCAAGCTCGCAAATACATTTGTGGTTCTGTCCGCGCTGGCCGCGTTCGGCTTCGCGTCCACCGGTGTGCTAGCCGAAAGCAATAAGGACACCGGCTCCTACACAGCGACCTACACCAAGCGCGATATGCAGCCCATTCCCGATCAAGAGGGCCATGTGCTGATGTTGAGCGATGCCAGCGGGACCGTTACCAGTAAAGGCGGTCCTCTGGACGGCTTCTCGATGATCGAACGGGGGATGGCCGACCTTCGCCAAGGCAACGGGCCGCAGCAAGGCTATGTGATCTTCAGCAAAGGCTCAGATCAGCAGGTGGTCAGGTTCGAAGGCAATGTCACCACCACCATGAAGGACGGCAAGCCCAACACATCCATGAAGGGCTCATATGAGATCGTAGCCGCGACAGGCTCGCTGGCCGGCACCAAAGGCGCAGGCACCTATACCGGCTATTTCACTGCCGAGGACACGTACAATTTGGACTGGGACGGCATTAGCTCGGGTCCCGCTAGCACGAACTGAATAAGACTACCAATCCGTCTCCTCCTCCCTATTGGCCCGCCGACCAGGCGGGCCATTTTTTCGTCAACGCTTGGCAGCGCGCTCGCGGACCTCTAAGAGCGAGGGACCAGCGATGCAGAAATCAGACCGCAAGCCGAAATTTCTCAAGGACTACGCGCCGCCCGATTATCTGATCGAGGAGGTGTCGCTTGATGTGGCGCTAGCGCCGAAGGCGGCACGCGTCGCGTCAAAGCTTCGCATCAGGCCCAACCCGAAAGTCGCGACCGGCGGCAGGCCGCTCAAGCTCGACGGCGAAGACCTGACACTGGAAAGCCTGAAGCTCGACGGCAAGCTGCTGGCGGCGAGCGACTATGAGCTGAAGGACGGCTCGCTCACCATCAAGCACGTGCCGGCGCAGCCCTTCACCCTCGAGATGGTCACGACGTGCGATCCGGAGGCGAACACGGAGCTTTCCGGCCTTTATCTCACGAACGGCACCTATTGCACGCAATGCGAGCCGGAAGGCTTCCGCCGCATTACGTATTTCATCGACCGGCCGGACGTGCTCGCGGTCTATACCGTGCGCGTCGAGGCCGAGCGCGACACCGCGCCCGTTCTGCTTGCCAACGGCAATCCGGTCGAACGTGGCGACATTCAAGGCACCAACCGGCACTACGCCGTGTGGCACGACCCCTTCCCCAAGCCGTCTTATCTGTTCGCCCTGGTCGGCGGCAATCTCACCGCCGTGCCGGACGAATTCGTCACCCGTTCGGGACGCAAGGTTGCGCTCACCATCTATGTCGAGCCCGGCAAGGAGGACCGCTGCGCCTGGGCCATGGAGTCGCTGAAGCGCGCCATGCGCTGGGACGAGGAGCGCTTCGGCCGCGAATACGATCTCGACGTGTTCAACATCGTGGCGGTCAGCGACTTCAACATGGGAGCGATGGAGAACAAGGGCCTCAACATCTTCAACGACAAGCTGGTGCTGGCGCGGCCGGATACCGCGAGCGACGCCGACTACATCTCGATCGAGAGCGTGATCGCGCACGAATATTTCCATAATTGGAGCGGCGATCGCGTCACCTGCCGCGACTGGTTTCAGCTCTGTCTCAAGGAAGGGCTGACCGTATTCCGCGACCAGGAGTTCACCGCCGACACGCGCGCGGGCGCGGTGGAGCGTATCGGCGCCGTGCGTATCCTGAAGGCCAATCAGTTTCCCGAGGATGCCGGCCCCCTCGCCCACCCGGTACGGCCGCCGTCCTTCATCGAGATCAATAATTTCTACACCGCCACGGTCTACGAGAAGGGCGCCGAAATCTGCCGCATGTTGCAGACGCTGCTCGGCCGCGACGGTTTCCGCAAAGGGCTCGATCTCTATTTCGAGCGCCATGACGGCGAGGCGGTCACGGTCGAGGATTTCGTCGAGGCCATGGCCGACGCCTCGGGCCGCGACCTCTCGCCCTTCATGCGCTGGTACAACCAGGCGGGAACGCCCGAGCTTGCTTGCTCGCTCGACTATGATTCGGGCGCCAAGACCGCGCGGCTGACCGTTACTCAGGTCGTGCCCCCCACGCCCGGCCAGGCCAAGAAAGAGCCGATGCCGATCCCGCTGAAAGTCGGGCTGATCGGCGCCAATGGCGACGAGCTGCCGTTAACGCTTGCCGACGGCACGAAGCTTGCCGACGGCCTACTCGAAGTGACCGAACGCGAGCAGGTGTTCGAGTTCCGCGACATCCCCGCGCGGCCGACGCCGTCGCTGTTGCGCAATTTCTCGGCGCCGGTCCGCCTCACATCCAATCTCGCAGCCGACCAGATCGAGTTTCTGATGGCGCATGACAGCGATCCGTTCAATCGCTGGCAGGCGGCGCAGATCTACGCCACCAATCTACTCACCGCCGCCTCGCGCGACGGCGATCTCGCGCGCGTCACGGGGAAAGAGGCAAGCCGTCTGGCGCAGGCGCTCGGCGCCACCGCGCGTGATGGCACGCTGCTTGCCGCCTATCGCGCCGAGTTCCTCAAGCTTCCGGGTGAGGCCGACATCGCGCGGGAGTTGGCGCGCAATGTCGATACCGACGCCGTGCATGACGCACGCGATGCGCTGCGCAAGAAAATCGGCGAGGACATCGGCGAGACGTTACGCGAGCTTTACGAGGCGAACGCATTGACCGGCCCGTATTCACCCGACCCGGAAAGCGCGGGCCGGCGGGTTTTGCGCAACGCCGCGCTCGATCTGCTCGTTTCTACCGGCAAGCCCTCGGAGATTGCCCGCGCCGAACGCCATTACCGCGACGCCACCAACATGACCGACTCGATCGCCGCGCTCGCCATCCTCTCTCATGTCGATGGACCGGCGCGCGACACCGCACTCGATCATTTCTACGCGCGCTGGCAGAACGAGCCGCTCGTGCTCGACAAATGGTTCGCGGTGCAGGCGCGCGCCGCGCGGCCGTCATCGGTGGAAACGGTGCGGACTCTCCTTTCGCATGCGAAATTCTCGCTGAAGAATCCCAACCGGGTGCGCGCGTTGATCGGCAATTTCATTCACGGCAATCAGACCGGCTTCAACCGGCCGGACGGCGAAGGTTACCGTCTGCTCGCCGAGCAAGCGCTCGCGATCGACGGCTTCAACCCGCATATGGCGGCGCGTCTGCTCGGCGCCTTCGAAAGCTGGCGCAACCTGGAGCCTGTCCGTCAGGCGAAGGCCAGGTCCGTCCTGCAAGATCTGGCGGCGCGGAAGCTTTCCACCGACAGCTACGAGATCGTCAGCAAGACCCTGGGCGAGCTTTAGAGTCGCTCAAACTGTCAACCGGCTGTTAACCTATTTTCCACAGGTTTCACTAGACACACACCGCCTTCATAGATTCTCATAGGCGTTAAAGCGATTCGGAGATGCGGCAACTTCTCCGGCTCGACAGGAGAATGTTTCTAGGGGGACCGAATGTTGCTGGCGCGCGCCGCGCGTGAGGCAGTTTTCGCTGTCGCAGGCCTGAAATGGCAGGATCTGCGGGAGATCGCCGGGCATCACCTCCCCAGGGCGGAGTTGCTGCGCCGCCTCGTTCCCATCCTCCTCATCGCCTTTGCCGCCGTCACCTTCACCGGCTTCATCTTCCAGATCGTCAAGGACAGACGCGCGGTCATCGACACAGGCCGCCATCAATTGATGCTGCTCGCCGATGTCGCGGTCCTCAACCTCAAGGGTGAGACTCTCGGCAAAACCACCGATTGGCAGACCGCGCTTGCCACGAGCCTGCCCAAGGGGGCGCTGCGCGACGGCCGTACCGCTCTCCTCGCCGGCCCTGACGGAACTATCCAGGCCCGCGCTCCGCGTGAGGGCATCCAAGGCAATGATCTTCTCGCCATTCTCGGACCGCAACAGCCGCTGACCATTCTCGGCGCCGATGCCGGCGTGTTGCGCCTGACCTTGGCCGACGGCAACGACGTCATCGCCACGGTGCGCGACATTCCCGCCAGCGACGCGCAACTGGCGTTTATCCAGCCGGTTCACATGGTGCTCGCCAAATGGCGCGAGGACATGGTCCTCAAGATCACGCTCCTCGTATGCATGGGGCTGGTACTGGCGCTGCTCGCCGGCGGGCTCTGGTATCTTGCGCCCGTCATCCGGAAGGAGCGCGCCAGCGAGAGTGACGATGTGTGGAGCGGCGAACTGACCGATGCGCTGCCTGGCTGCGGGCTTTGGCGCTGGAATCTGGCCCGCGGTCACCTGCGCTGGTCGACGCCGATGTATGTGCTGCTCGGGCTCGAGCCTCGCAACGAAGCGATGCCGTTTCGCACCGTCGCACGGCGCTTGCATCCCGACGACAATCTGCTCGCCGAGATCGAGCGGCGTCTTCGCGAGCAAGCCTCCCATTTCGATGAGTGCTTCCGGCTGCGCCACAAGGAAGGTCATTGGATCAGGCTCAGGCTGCGTGGCCATATCACGCGGAACCTCGACACGCGCGAGCCGTGCCTCACAGGCATCGCCGTGCTTGCCGACCAGGAAGCGGCAGCCGGATCGCCGGATGAGAATGCGCGGCTGCGCGACGCGGTCGAGACCATCTCCGAGGCATTCGTGCTGTGGGACGATCAGAATCGCCTGGTGATGTGCAACAGCAAGTACCAGCAGTTCCACGGCCTGCCCGACGATTCGACCCGTCCCGGCAGTCCCTATGACGAGGTCATCGCCGCGGCGTCCGAGCCGATCGTATCGAAGCGCGTCCCCGTGACCGGCAAGGACGCCGACAATTCACGCACCTACGAGGCGCAGATCGAGGACGGCCGCTGGCTGCACATCAATGAGCGGCGCACGCGTGACGGCGGTTATGTCAGCGTCGGCACCGATATCACCGTGCTGAAGGAGAGCCAGCAACGGCTCGCCGAAAACGAGCAACAGCTCAAGGCGAGCGTCGCCGAGCTCAGCCTGTCGCGCCGCGAGCTGGAGCAGCAGAAGCAACAACTTGTTGATTTAGCTGAGAAATATGCAGCCGAAAAGAACCGCGCTGAGGCCGCCAACCAGGCCAAGTCCGAGTTCCTCGCCAATATCAGCCATGAGCTGCGCACGCCGCTCAACGCGGTGATCGGTTTCTCTGAGGTGATGCAACAGGCGCTGTTCGGTCCGCTCGGTCATGCCAAATATCAGGAATATGCGCGCGACATTTATGAGAGCGGCACCTACCTGCTCGAGGTGATCAACGACATTCTCGACATGTCGAAGATCGAGGCGGGACGCATGTCGCTCGGCGTCGGCAAGGTGGATGTGGGGGACATCATCGCCGACAGCATGAAGGTGGTGAGTCAGGCGGCAGCCGACCGCGATATCGCGCTCGAACGGCACGGGCCGGCGCATCTGACCCTCGAAGGCGACCGCCGCGCCATCAAGCAAGTGTGCCTCAATCTTCTGTCGAACGCCGTCAAATTCACGCGCGACGGCGGACGCGTCGAAGTGCAGCTGTCACGCGCCAAGGGTCAGGTGAAGATCGCCATCAAGGACAGCGGCATCGGCATTCCCGAGGCCGACATTGCCAAGCTCGGGCGCCCCTTTGAGCAGGTGGAAAACCAGTTCTCCAAGAGCCATCAGGGCAGCGGCCTTGGTCTTGCCATCAGCCGTGCGCTGGTCGAACTGCATGGCGGCAGTCTGAAGATCACGAGCCGTGAAGGCGAAGGCACCACCGTTACCTGCCTCTTGCCGTTGCACGCGGTTATCGACGAAGCCCCCCTCGTCCGCTCCGCCTGATTTTCCCAGTTCGCTACGCAACAATCCGGTCGAAGGCGTCGTGCACGGCGGCAAGCGTCTCCTTCAATGTCGCTTCGAGCGTGGGGAAGTCTGGCGCGTCGGCGGCACGGGCGAGCAAGTCTTTCAGAGCGCGCGGTGCTTCGTCGGCGGCGAAGGGCTTGTCGAGGCAGAGCCGCAGCACTTGCGTGAGCGTATGGTAGAGCCGCGCCGCCGGGATCAGAATGTCGGCATCGCCCGGGTTGAGCACACCGGCTTGGGCGAGCCCGGTCAACGCCGCTTCGGTGTTCTGGTCGAGCGCGCCCGCATGTTCGGCGGCGCTCGTGATCTCCAGGAACTGCGTCAGGAACTCGAGATCGACCAGGCCGCCGCGCACCTGTTTCAGGTCCCAGATATCGTCCGTGCCCTTCTCCTCCTCGATCTTGGCGCGCATGGTCTTGACCTCCGCGGCAACAGCGGCGCGGTCGCGCGGGCGGGACAGGACTTCATGGATCGTTCCATAGATCTTCTCGCGCAAGGCAGGCGGCCCTGAGACCACGCGCGCGCGGGTGAGCGCCAGATGCTCCCAGGTCCAGGCCGAGCCCGTTTGATAATCGACGAAGCTCGAGAGTCTGGCGGCGACCGGCCCCTGATTGCCCGACGGCCGAAGCCGCATATCCACCTGATAGAGTGATCCTTCGGCGGTCTGCGCCGACAAGGCGGCGATCAGGCGTTGCGTGAAACGCGTGTAATATTGCGTGCCCGGCAGATTGCGCACGCCGTCGGACTGCGCCGTGTCGCCTTCGTAATCGTAGACGACGATCAGATCGAGATCGGAGGCCGCCGTCATCTCGCATCCGCCGAGCTTGCCCATGGCGATGACCGCCGCCTGTCCTCCCGGCATGCGTCCATGCTGGTCGATGAGTTCTTTCTCCACGCGTTCGGCGAGTGCCGCAATCAGCGTCTCGGCGAGCGCGGCATAGGCTTCGCCCGCTTGCCGCGCCGAGATCGTGCCTGAGATCACGCGCACGCCGATCAGGAAACCCTGCTCGCGGCCGACGATGCGCGCGCGGTCGAGCGCATCCTGGTAATCGCGTGCCTCGGCGATGGCGCCGGCCACCAGCTCGCGCCGCCGTTCCGGCGTGGGCACCGCACCGAAGAAACCGGGATCGAGCACGGCATCGAGCAGCCGCGGCCTGCGCGCGATGATCTGGGCTAGCCTTGGCGCCGTTCCCATGATGTCGGCGATCAGCCTCAGCAGACTTGGATTGGCGGCAAGAAGTGAAAAGAGCTGGAGGCCCGCCGGCATGTTGACGATCGCCTTGTCGAAGGTGGCGAGTGCGAGATCGGGCTCCGCCGTACGGCCGAAGGCATCGAGCAGCGAAGGCAGGATCTCGGTCAGCCGCTCGCGCGCCTTCGCGCTGCGGGTCGCGCCGTAACGGCCGGACTGCCAGGCGCGGATCGCTTCGATCGCCGCCTTGGGATTGCCGAAGCCGAGACGCTCAAGACTTGCAAGCGCGGCGGGGTCGGCTTCGTCCGCCGCCACCACGAGATTGGGTGCGGCACTCGGCGGCTCGGGCAGCTTCTCGAACAGCGCCTCGTAATGCGCCTCGACGCATTTGAACCGCTCGATCAGCGCGTCGCCGAATTCATCGGTATCGGCGAAGCCGCTCAGCCTCGCGACGCGGTCGAGTTCCTGCCGGTCGGTGGGGATGATGTGGGTCTGCTGATCGCCGATCATCTGCAGCCGGTTCTCGATCCGCCGCAGGAAATAATAGGCTCCGGTCAGGTCGTTTGCCGCCTGGCGCTCGATCCACCCGCCCTCGGCGAGCCGGTCCAGTGTTTCGATCGTGCCGCGCGTACGCAACTCCTTATGGCGGCCGCCGGCGATCAATTGCTGCGTCTGGGCGAAGAACTCGATGTCGCGAATGCCGCCGCGTCCGAGCTTGATGTCCTGCCCCTCGACCGCGATGGCGCCGTGCCCCTTATGGGCATGCACCCGGCGCTTCATGGCATGGATGTCGGCGATGGCCGCGTAGTCGAGATATTTGCGCCAGATGAAGGGCGAAAGCTGCTGCAGGAAGTCCTCGCCGGCCTCCTCGTCGCCCGCCGCGACCCGCGCCTTGATCAGCGCCGCGCGCTCCCAGTTCTGGCCGAAACTCTCGTAATAGGTGAGGCCTGCGTCGGTCGAGAGGGCAATCTGGGTGGCGCCAGGATCGGGCCGCAGCCTGAGATCGGTGCGGAACACATAGCCGTCGGCGGTGTGCTCCTGCATCAGCCGCACCAGCTCGCGCGTGAGCTTCACGAAGAAGGACGACGGTTCGATATCGGGGGCCAGTCCCGCGCGTTCGGCATCGTAGAAGACGATGAGGTCGATATCGCTGGAATAATTCAGCTCGCGTGCGCCGAGCTTGCCCATGGCGATGACGAAATAGCCTGGGGTCTCCGACGAAACACCGGTAGCGGAAATTTGCCCCGCCTCGCGCGCCTTGTGGAACAGAAAGGCGGTAGCGTCCTGGAGAACGGCATCGCCCGCATCGCTCAACGCCTGAAGCGTTTTCTCGGCCGGCCAGACACCGCCAAGATCGGCAAGTCCGGTCAATAACGCCATGCGCTGCTTGAACCGGCGCAGCAACACCATGACGTCCTTGGTCGCAGGCGCTTGCGCGACCGCAATGGCCAGAGCCGCGCGCGCCTCGGTCATATGCGTATCGGGATTAAGCCGCAGGCACTCGGCGAGCATGGCGGGATCGCGCAGCGCAAGCGTGGCAAGATAGGGCGAGCAGGAGAAGGACGCTTCCAGCAGGTCTTTGACCTGCGGCATCGCCACAAGCGCCGTCAGATCGGGAACCGGCGACTTGGCCAGGGTGTCGAGCACGTCGGCGCCGCGCGCCGCGTCATGGATCAGGGGGGTTTCAGCGATGCGCTCGAAGAACGCCATCAGGGGTGTCTGATCTCTGCTCGGGGGAGACCGCGGCAACGGTCCCGTTGACGTGGGTTTCGTCCCCGATCGGTAGAGCGAGGACGACTCTGAGCCCGGGCGCGTGGTCCTCGAGCTTCAGGCTGCCACCATGCAGCCTCGCCACCGCCGCGACAAGGCTCAAACCGAGACCGCTGCCAGGCTCCGACCGGCTCGCTTCAAGCCGCACGAAGCGGTTGAGGACCCGCTCGCGCTCGGCCTCCGGCACGCCTGGCCCGCGGTCGGTCACGATGATTTCCGCCGTTCCGTTTCTGTCCCTGACGGTCACCTCGACTTCCGGCTTGGCGCCGTTGTCGCGCGCTGCATCGGCCGCACCGTATTTGATGGCGTTGTCGATGAGATTGGCGATTGCCTGACCCAATAATTGCCGGTCGGCGCGGATGAAGAGAGGCGGCGCAACATCGGATTTCAGGTCAATCCCGCGCTCCTCGGCCACCGGCTCGTAAAGATCGGCCACGTCGCGCACCAGCTCGGACACATCGAGCTGTTCGCGGTTCTCACCGGCGGCGCCGGCTTCGACCCGGGCAATGGACAGCAGCGCATTGAACGTCTTGATCAGCCCGTCGGCCTCCTCGATGGTGCGCTCGAGCGCCTCGCGATAGGCGGGCTGACTTGGAGGCTCGCGCAGCGCCTCCTCGACGCGATTGCGCAGCCGGTTCAGCGGCGTTTTTAGATCATGCGCGATATTGTCCGAAACCTCGCGCAAGCCCGCCATCAGCTGCTCGATACGCGCCAGCATGAGGTTCAGGCTTTCCGACAACCGGTCGAGCTCGTCGCCCGAGCCACTGACCGGCAAGCGTCCGGTCAAGTCGCCGGCCATGATGGTGCGCGTCGCGTCGGAAACGGCGTCGATCCTGGCAAGCAGCCTGCGGCTTACCCAGAAGCCGCCGCCAAGGCCGACCAGCGCCAACAGCGCGAGTGACCAGAACATGGCGCGGCGGATGGTGCGCGCAAAGTCGCGGCGGTCCTCGATATCGCGGCCGACGATCAGGCGATGCCCGGCAGGCAGGCGAAACACATTGGCGAAGGCAAGCCGCCGCTCGGTGCCGCCTGGCGCAGGACGGCGATAGGCGAACTCGACCGGTCCCAAACTATTCCACAGGTCGGGCGACACCGCGGTGAGATTGCCGGCCAGACTATTGCCGTCCTTGTCCGCCACGAGATAGAGGCTGCTGCCCGGCGTTTGGCTGCGGGCGGCGACGGTGCGGACCAGCTGATCGAGACCGCCGGCCTTGTATTGCTCGGCGAGCCCGGTCAGCTCGGCGTCGATCGTCTGATTGAGCTGCTGCGACAGCAGGACGGTCGTGTTCCAGTAGATATAGAAGATGACAAGGATCGCGGCCGCGCTGAACAGCGCAAGATAGGTCAGCGAAAGGCGAAACGTGGTCGTCCGGAAGAGCTTAGTGAGCGCTGTCACGGATGGTGTAGCCGGCGCCGCGGACCGTATGCAGGAGGGGAATGCCGAAGTTCTTGTCGATCTTGGAACGAAGTCGCGAGATATGTACGTCGATGACATTGGTTTGCGGGTCGAAATGATAGTCCCATACGTTCTCCAGCAGCATGGTGCGCGTCACCACCTGACCCGCATGCTTCATCAGATATTCCAGCAGGCGAAACTCACGGGGCTGCAACATAATGGCTTCTCCCCCCCGCGTCACCTTATGCGATAGGCGATCGAGCACGAGGTCACCGACGATGAACCGCGTGCTGCCTTCCTCGGGAGAAGGCCGCCTGGCCAAGGCCTCGATACGAGCCAGCAACTCGCTGAAGGCGTAGGGCTTGGTGAGATAGTCGTCGCCGCCGGCGCGCAGGCCCTTGACGCGGTCGTCGACCTCGCCGAGTGCGGAGAGGATCAGCGCCGGGGTCTTGATGTCATCCTTGCGCAAGGACTGGATGACAGTAAGCCCGTCGCATTTGGGCAGCATGCGGTCGACGATGAGCACGTCGTAGGCGTTGGCCTTGGCCAGATCGAGGCCGGCCTGGCCGTCGCCGGCATATTCGGCGACATGGCCGGCTTCCTTGAGGGCCCGCTTGAGAAAGCTTGCGGTTTCCTGGTCGTCCTCGATCACCAGCACGCGCATGGTTGGAAATTCTCCGGGAGACACGCTTTGCGAAAAGGGCGGGCGGCGCGGCGGGGGGACCGCGCCGCCCTCCGGCGTGAAGGTTGTTAGGCCTTCTTCAGGGAAAGCGCCACGAAGCGCGTCTGATCGCCGGACTTAACCTGCATCAGCACCTTGACCGTATCCTTGTCGGTCTTGGCACTGTTCATCGCCTTCTTGATGCCTGCGGCGACGTCGCCGGGCGCCGACACGGTAATGCCGGCAACCTGCAGGATGATATCGCCGGGCTTCAGGCCTTTCTCGGCCGCATCGCTATCCGGCTGGACCTCGGTGATCACCACGCCTTCGTCGCCGGCACCCGGGAACTTCGCCGCCGGGGCGAGAGACAGGCCGAGATCCTTCATCTGCTCGCCCGTATCGGCCGGCTTGTCCTCCTCGAGAGCGGCAAGCTTCTTGCTGTTCGGAAACGCGCCGAGTTTCATCTCGACTTCACGCGTGTCGCCGTAGCGCATGATCGAAAGCTTGACCGGCGTGTTGGGCTGCAGCTCGGCGATCTTGCGGGCAAGGTCGCGCGAATCCTCGATCTTGTCGCCGTTCACCTCGACGATCACGTCGCCGGCCTTGATGTCTTCCTTGGCCGCCGGGCCTTCCTCGGTCACCTTGGTGATCATCGCGCCCTTGGCTTCCTGCAGACCGATCGAGTCGGCGATGTCGTCGCTCACATTCTGGATGACCACGCCGAGCCAGCCACGGTCGACGCTGCCATGGGTCTTGAGCTTGTTGACCACGTCCTGAACGAGCGACGACGGTACGGCGAAGGCGATGCCGACATTGCCGCCCGAGGGCGAGAAAATGGCGGTGTTCATGCCGATCACCCGGCCGTCGAGATCGAAGCTCGGGCCGCCGGAATTGCCGCGGTTCACCGCCGCATCGATCTGGAGATAATCGTACGGACCTGAGCCGATGTCGCGGTTATGCGCCGAGATGATGCCGGCCGTCACTGTGCCGCCAAGGCCGAACGGATTGCCGACGGCAAGCACCCAGTCGCCGACGCGGGGCGTCTTGGCGGAGAACTCGACATAGGGGAATTCCTTGCCGTTCGGCTTGACCTTGAGCAGCGCTATGTCGGTGCGCGGATCGGAGCCGACCATGGTGGCGGAAAACTTCTCGTTATCGCCAAGCGTCACGGTAATGTCCTCGGCATCCTCGACCACATGGTTGTTGGTGACGAGAAAGCCGTCCGGCGAGATGAAGAAGCCCGACCCTTGCGCCAGGCTTGGCGTGGGCCTGGACGGACCCTGTTGCGGCATGCCCTTGCGGAACTGCTTGAAGAACTCGTAGAGCGGGTTGTCGGGCGACAACTCCGGCATGCCCGGCATTTGCGGCATGCCCGGGATCTGCGGCATGTCATTCTCGGCCACCTTGACGTCGCCCTTGACGTTGATGCTGACCACGGCGGGGCTCACCTTCTCCACCAGATCGGCGAAGCTCAAAGGCGCGCGGCCATAGGGCGTCTCGATGGTCGGCACAGTACCGACGGCGGGGGTGGTCTGGGCGACAGCTAAGGGGAAGCTGTTACCGAGCAGAAGCCCCAAACCGCCGGTGGCGATCAGGGCGGCAGCGGCGAGGAGCACGGACTTGCGGGCGACTTTCCGCGTGGCGCTCTCATTCGCGGCAGGGCTCTGGTGTAGCGTCATCGTTACCTCTCTCCTGATCTAATGAAACCCTCGATGTGCCTGGCGTCGCGTGGGAGCGAGGCATCTGGGGTCAACATATAGGCGCTGGCGAATTACGCCCTCGTTTCGGCGGTATTAAATTTCCGTAAGGTTTTCCTCGGAAATCCGCCGTCGCCTGCCATTTTATCAGAACTGACGCATTTTGGCGTCAATTCTGATCGAGGAGGCGCTTTAGATGCTGTTCCTCGTTGCGGCTGAGCGGTGCAGGACCTGCGGCTGCTCTCCGCCGCCGATAGTTAGTCACGATCAGGCCGAGCGCCAAGAGCAGGACCACGGGCGTGGCGAACCACAAAATCCAAGTATGCGGGGCGATTTTCGGCTTGAGCAGGACAAACTCGCCATAGCGGTCGACGACGAAGGCGATGATTTCCTGGTCGCTGTCGCCGGCCTTCAAACGCTCTCGCACCAGTAACCGCAAATCCTTGGCAAGCGGCGCATCGGAATCGTCGATCGACTGATTCTGGCAGACGAGGCAGCGCAATCCCGCCGACAGCGCCCGCGCGCGCGCTTCGAGCGCCTGGTCTTGCAGCACTTCGTCCGGCTGCACGGCCCGCCCCGTGTCGGCGGCGATAAAGCAAAGCGCCAGCGACAGGAGGGCGAGAGTGCGGGCCGCTCGCATGGTCATTCTCCGGCCGGCACGGGTGCGGCTTTGGTCTCCGCCCGTTTCGGCGCACCGACCCGCAAGCGCCGGTCGAACAGCGAGACGGCGCCCCCGATGAACATCACCACGGCGCCAAACCAGATCAGCCAGACCAGGGGATGGAAATAGACGCGGATGGTATAGGCGCCGTCCTTCAGGGCATCGCCGAGCACGACATAAAGATCGCCGCGCCAGCTCGTGTAGATGCCGGCTTCCGTGGTGCTGCTCTGTTCGGCCATGAACTCCCGCTTCGACGGCGTGAGCTCGATGACTTCCCTGCCGTTCCGCGTCACATTGAACAGCGCCACGCGCTCGCTGTAGTTCGGACCCTGGCGCGGCGCGACGCCGTTAAACGCGAGGTGATAGCCGGCGATATCGGTCGTATCGCCGGGCTTGAGCGCCAGGATCTTCTCAGACCCCCAGGCGGTGGTGGCGACGATACCGATCACCGTCAACCCAAGGCCGGCATGCGCCAGCGCCGAGCCAAAGGCCGCGCGCGGCAGGTTACGCAGCCGCCGCCAGATTTCGCCGCCCGATGCCTCGAACAGTTTGACGCGATAAGAGATTTCGGTCGCGGCGCCCATGATCAGCCAGAAGCCGAAGCCGATGCCGAATGGCGCAAGCCAGGGTCCCCGTTGATTGATGGCGAGCATGATCACCGTAACGCCGAGCGCGATCCCCGCCGCCGCCATGAGCCGTTGCGCCGCGCCGGGAAGATCGCCGCGCTTCCACGCAAGCAACGGCCCGAACGGCACGGCGATGAGTAGCGGTATCATCAGCGGCACGAAGGTGAGATTGAAGAAGGGCGGGCCGACGGAAATCTTTTCGCCGGTCAGCGCCTCGAGCGCCAGCGGATAGAGCGTGCCGACGAACACGGCGGCGCAAGCCGTGGTGAGCAGGAGATTGTTGAGGACAAGCGCGCCTTCGCGGCTGATCGGCGCGAACAGCCCGCCTTGCGACAGCAGTGGCGCACGCCAGGCGAAGAGCGCGAGCGCACCGCCGACGAACAGGCCCATGATGGCGAGGATGAACACGCCGCGCGCGGGGTCCACGGCGAAGGCATGCACCGAAGTGAGCACGCCGGAGCGCACTAGGAAGGTGCCCATCAGGCTTAGTGAGAAGGTGATGATGGCGAGCAGTATGGTCCATACTTTCAGCGCGTCGCGCTTCTCCATGACCAGCGCCGAATGGAGCAGCGCGGTCCCCGCGAGCCATGGCATGAAAGAGGCGTTCTCGACCGGGTCCCAGAACCAGAACCCGCCCCAGCCGAGCTCGTAATAGGCCCACCACGAACCCATGGCGATGCCGATGGTGAGACACATCCAGGCGGCGAGAGTCCACGGCCTGACCCAGCGCGCCCAAGCGGCGTCGATGCGACCGTCGATCAGCGCGGCGACCGCGAAAGAGAACGCCATGGAGAATCCGACATAGCCCGCATAGAGGAAGGGCGGGTGGAAGGCGAGAGCGGGGTCTTGCAGCACCGGGTTCAGGCCCATGCCGTCGAAGGGCGCGGGATCGATGCGCGCGAAGGGATTTGACGTCGCGATGATGAAGAGGAGAAACGCCGCGGCGAGCGCGCCCTGCACCGCGAGCACATTGGCCTGAAGCTGCTTCGGCAGATTTGATCCGTAAACCGCGACCGCCGCCCCGAACAGAGCGAGGATCAGCACCCAGAGAACCATGGAGCCTTCATGGTTCCCCCACACGCCCGAGAATTTGTAGAGCAGCGGCTTGGCCGAATGCGAGTTCTGCCACACATTCAGCACCGAGAAGTCGGAGGTGACAAACGCCGTGGTCAGCGCGATGAAGGCGATGCCGACCAGCAAGAACTGGAGTTGCGAGGCAGGAAGCGCCACCGCGGCAAGTTGCGGATCGCGGGCGCGCATGCCGATGAGCGGCAGGACCGCCTGGACGATGGCGACGCCCAGCGCGAGGATCAGCGCATAATGTCCGATCTCAGCGATCATTCCGGCTAGTTCACCTCAGCATCGTCGCGCCACACGCCCTGCTCCTTCAGCTTCTTGGCCACCTCCGGCGGCATGTAATTCTCGTCGTGCTTGGCCAGCACGTTATCGGCATGGAAAGTGCCGTTCGGCTCGAGCGAGCCTTCGGCCACGACGCCTTGTCCTTCGCGGAAGAGATCGGGCAGCACGCCGGTATAGGTCACCGGCAAGGTCTTGGCCTGGTCGGTAATGGCGAAGCGTATCGTGGTCCCCTCCCCGCGCACCACGCTGCCCATCTCCACCAAGCCGCCAAGCCTGAAGCGCTGGCCGGGTTCGATCTGCATCTCCGCCACCTCGCTCGGACTATAGAAGAAGACGATCGAATCCCGCATGGCGAACAGCACAAGCCCGACGGCGATGGCGAGAACGGCAAGACAAGTGCCGATCAGGATTCCTCTGCGCTGCTTCCTTGTCATGATTTCAGTCCAAGCTCTGCCGCGAGTGCGTCGAGCTGCTCGATGGCTTGCGTGTTGCCGCTGAACTGGCTCTTGGCGCGGGCAAGCGCCGCTTGCGCCTCGTCCTTGCGGTCGAGCACAGTATAGGCCCTGACCAGTTTCAACCAACCCGACAGATCGTCGCCTTGTTGCGCGAGACGTGCCGCGAGACCTTGCACCATGCGCTCGACCATCGCCTGACGTTCGGCGGGACTCATGTTCTCCGCCGCGGCGATGTCGCTTTGACTTGGACCGGGATCGACACGCGGTCCGCCGGCAAGACGCGCCTCGGCTTGTTCGATGCGTTGGTCGACCATCGCGCGCCACTGGTCATTGTCCTGCTTCTCCCGCAACGCGCGCCAGTCCTCGACGGCAGCGGCAAAATTTCCGTCTTGCTCCTTGGCGATGGTGAGGAGAATGCGCGGCTCGAGCAGCGACGCGTCGAGCGCAAGCGCTTGTTCGAGCGCCTGGCGCGCCACCTCCGTCACCACGCCGTCATTCTTCAGCACGAGCGCCTGGCCCTGGCCCGAAAGACGCTTCGCTGACGGCCCGAGCAGGCGGATCGCCTGCGCATAGGCTTGCGCGGCGTCGCCATAGCGGCGCCAGCCCATATAGACCGGCGCGATCACCTCCCAGCCTTCGCCCTCCTCCGGATGCTCGCGCAAGCGCGCTTCAACGCGTGCGACGAGTGCGGCGAGATTCTGTTCGTTGACGGGATCCTGGAGGCGCGCGGCAAGCGGCTGGTCGGGGAGGCGCGGCGATCCGTAGGTGAGATAGAGTCCGAGCACCGCGACCGGCAGCATGACGGCCACGGCGATGATCGCCGCTTTGGCGGGAAAGCTGCTTTTGTTGTCGTCCGGGGCGATGTCCTTGCCGTAATCGGCGGCGAGCAGACGCCGCGCGATCTCGAGCCGCGCCGCTTCCGCCTCGGTCTCGCCGATCAGCCCACGCGCGCGGTCGCTGTCGACCTCGGCGAGCTGGTCGCGATAGACGGCGGCATCGAAAGCCTCGCGCGCCGGATCGTCGGCGCGGCGCCCAATCAGCGGACGCAGCAGCCCGTACAGCACGATCGCCGTAAGCAGTGCGAGGATGACCCAGAGGAACAAGACGTGCGCTAGCCTCCATTCATGCGAAGGCTAGCCATAGGGAATGGCGGATTGAGGGGCAAGCGCGCGAAGATGATTCGCCGCAAGAAAGAAGCCGGTTTCTGGCGGTTTAGCTGATGGTCGCCCAGCTGCCGTCGGGATTGCGGCAGGCGGTGCCGCGCACGGTCTGAGGCTGTCCGCTGATATAGATTGTGTGCGTATAGGGCCGGCAATGGGTGTTGCCTTGCTGGTAGGGCTTGCCCGGCACGATCTGCCCGCGATGCTGCGAGTTGGGATTATCCCAGGGCACGGGGGTACCGGAATGCCCATATTCCAGCGCCTGATACTCGGCCGCGGCTGCCAGCTCGCGGTCGCGTTGGTCCAGGTTCCTGCCGATCTCATTACCAATGATGCCGCCGGCCACGGCGCCGATGGCCATGCCGGGAATGCGGTTGTCCCTGCCGCCGATCGCGGCACCCGCGGCGCCGCCGGCAACCGCGCCGACGATCGTGCCGGTGCCCTGCTTGTTGCCGGGACCGCAAGCGGTGAACAATGCCGGGAGCATGGCGATGGCGATGATGGGTGCAAGTCTCATAACGTCACCTTCCGCCCGAATCTGGGGGCGAGGAGTCCAACACCAGACTGAACTGAACAATACTCCCACCGGGTCCTTAAGAAATAACAATTCTGGCCAAATTAGGTTTCGGCTCGGAAAACCGGGAAAAATCAGGCGGCGGGTAGTTCGAGCCGCGCGCGCAACCCACCTTCGGGCGAAGGTTCGAGCGCGAAGCGACCCTTATATAGATGAGCAAGGTCGGCGACGATGGAGAGGCCTAGCCCCGAGCCCGGCTTGGTCTCGTCCAGTCTCTGCCCGCGCTTCACCGCCTTTTCCCGCTCTTCTTCCGTGAGTCCCGGCCCGTCATCATCGACAAGGACGGTGAATCGGGGGCGGCCGGCGACGTGCTCGGTCGAGACCCGCACGGATCTCCTTGCCCATTTGCAGGCATTGTCGAGCAGGTTCCCCACCATCTCCTCCAGATCCTGCTTCTCCCCCTGGAACTTCAAGCCGGGGGTTGTCTCCACTTCGAGATCGATGCCGCGTTCGTCATAGATGCGATCGAGCGTCCGCTTCAGCGCCTGGAGCACGCCGTCGATTTCGGTCGTGTCGCCGATCAGGCTCGACCGTGCCGCCACGCGCGCCCGGTCGAGATGATGGGTGATCTGTGTGCGCATGATCTCCGCTTGCTCGACGACCTTGTCGGAGAGCGGCCCCTGATGCGCCTGCGCCTCGTTGCGGATGACGCTGAGCGGCGTCTTGAGCGCGTGGGCAAGATTGCCGACATGCATGCGCGCGCGTTCCACGATCTCACGGTTGGACTGGATGAGCGCGTTCAGCTCCTGTTGCAGCGGCCTGATCTCGTCCGGCAGTTCGCCTTCGAGCTTCTCGGCGTCGCCCGATCGGATGGCGGCAAGATCCCGCCTGATGGCGCGCAACGGTGCGAGCCCATAGCGCACTTGAAAGAAGCTCGCCGTGACCAGGCCGAGCCCAAGCAGCGCCAGCGCCGCGATGAGCATGGTGGTAAACCAGGCGATGTCGCGCTCGATCTCTTCCGCATCGCCCGCCACCGCGTAGGAATAAGGCGCCGATTGCGGTCCGCCGGGCCTGATCTCGCGCTCGACGATGCGCAGATTCTGGCCCTCGGGACCTGGCGCATAGTCGCGCCGCGTCAAACTTTGGTCGGGGGAAATGCCGCTCTGACTCGGGAGGGTGAGCTGCTGGTCGAGCAGGGAGTCGGAGGCGAAGGTGGGGCGCGTGGCGCCGTGGAGCGGCTTGATTTGCCAGTACCAGCTGGAGAACGGAATGGTGAAGATCGGCTCACCGAGGCCGGTGGGTTCCTTGGGAGCGACTGACTGCGAACCCGGTTCCGTCGCGGTGGAGGAGGCGACGAGACTCGTCAGATAGATGTTGAGGCGCGCGTCGAAATTGCGCTCGACGGCCTGGCGGTAGAGCGAGGAAAGAATGATGGCGGCGGCGGGGATGACCACGAGGGTCCAGGCCGCGGCCGAGGCGAAGAGCCTGAAGGCGAGAGAGCTAGGCCTCATCTTGTACGTCCGAGAGGCGATAGCCGAGTCCTCGAACGGTCTTGATCAGGGCCATGGGAAGTTTCTTGCGCAGGCGGCCGATGAACACCTCGACCGTATTGGAGTCGCGGTCGAAATCCTGCTCGTAGAGATGCTCGACGATCTCGGTGCGCGACACCACGCGGTCGCGATGCAGCATGAGATAAGCGAGCACGCGGTATTCGTGGCTCGTCAGCTTGATGCTCTGGCCGTCGACTGTCACCCGCGCCGTCTTGGTGTCGAGCCGGAGCGGTCCGCATTCCATCTCGTTGCGGGCATGACCGGCGGAGCGGCGGAGCAGTGCGCGCAGCCGCGCCAGCACCTCCTCCATATGGAAAGGCTTGGCGACATAATCATCGGCGCCGGCATCCATGCCGGCCACCTTGTCGCTCCACCGCTCGCGCGCGGTGAGAATGAGGACTGGCATGTTGCGGGCGTCGCGCCGCCATTGCTCGAGCACGCTCAGGCCGTCCTTTTTGGGCAGGCCGAGATCGAGCACCACGGCATCGTAAGGTTCGGTGTCGCCGAGATAGTGCCCCTCCTCACCGTCGAAGGCGGTATCGACGGCATAGCCGGCGTCGCTCAGCGCGGCAACGAGCTGGCGGTTGAGATCCGGATCGTCCTCGACGACGAGAAGCCGCACGCGACACCTCCCCACGGTCACATCAGGATGACCGGGTCCTCCTAGAACTGCCCCGTCCTGGCGTCAATGTTATGATTGGTGACGTCGCCCTTGGGTCCGAGAACCGAGAATTTATAGACGAAGCGCCCGTTATTCTCGCACAGGCTGGCGTGGAGGATCTTGCCGCCGGTTCGCGCCAAGACCGTCTCATAGACCTGGTTGGCCGGAACCAGACCATTCTTGGCGATGAGCGGACCCGCCTTCTTCCACGGCAGGCATTCGGCCATGGCCTGGGGCGCGATCATCAGGATCGCGGCCACCAGGGCCCAACTCGCTGCTCGTGTCGTTAGAAGGCGCATTCGTCTCGTTCCAGCTAATCAACGTCGCGGGCGTACCCTAAATCCAGGCGCATGAACATCACCTGAACGCCGACGGTTAATTTTCCCCCTTCTTATCATCGACCTTGACCCCCAAAGCGGCTAGCCCGAGGCCGCCGAGGATGATCGGCAGCTTGGCCATGAGCTCGGACAGCGTCATGTCGCCGACCGCCCATAGCGCGACCGTCGACAGCGCGGTTGTGAGCCCAAGGATCTGCGTGCGGTAGCCCTTGGCGAAGCCGCCGGTGACGAGCCAGGCGAAATTGTGCATTGCATTCTCCTTTGCGAGTTTTCGTGAAGTGGCGCGAAGCGGTAGCGCAAACCCGCGCTCAAGTAGCGCGAAGCGCGGTAGCGCAAACTTAGCGCTCAAGTAGCGCGAAGCGCGGTAGCGCAAACTAAGAAGGCCAGCGGAAGCCGAGCAGACGCGATCTGTCGTAAGGCGCGAAGCACACCCGGTCCGATTGATTGCCGCCGAAACAGACGAGACGACCGCCCTCGGCGTGATCGAAAAAGGCGACGTGTCCCTGCCAGGTCGAGTTGCCGCGTTTGAGCACGACAATGCAGCCCTGCTTCGGCTGCTTCAGCGGCGTGCCCCAGTTGAGATAGGAGCGGGCAAGCAGCGAGCCTGAAGGCTTCAGCCCGGCGCGTTTTAGCATGGCGCCGACAAATGCCGCGCACCACGGCACGCTGTCGTGTTTCACCCCCGAATGCCCGGCGTCACGGTAATAGGCCACGACCGTGGGATTGTTCGCCTTGCCCGGAGCTTCCTTGACCCCGCGCTCCTTGAGCGCAAGCGCGTACCAGGACGGCAACTGCATGTTGTTTCTCCTATGAAAAAGCCGCCTTGCGGCGGCTGGTTGGTGAGAGCGGATTACCGTGACGGCGGCGGCGGTGGAGAACGCATCGCCCGCCATTGCTGCACGATCTTCAGCGCCACGAGCGTGAAGGACGCGAGACCCGTCAGGCTGCCGATGACGAGCGTCAGCAGGTGCAGCCAGGACGATGCAGCACCAGGATCGATCATGGCGGCGGTGAGCGACACACCGGCGCCGGCGCCGCCGGCGGCCGCAGCCTTGCTCGTGCTCATCGGTTCAACGGCTCGATAGAGAGCAGTCAGGATCATGGTCGGCCCTTTCAGGCGATCCGGTTGGCTTCGAACCTCACGGCGCGCGCTGGGTCTTCTTCGCTGCCGTCGAGCGTCGCCTCGATCTCGCCCCTGTGCCGATTGACCATGCGTCCCTCCTAAGATGCAGCCGCGAAACTGAGCGCGCCGGCGGATTCGAGGCTCACATCGAACGTCACCTCGCCGTCATGCTGCCCGCCATATTCCAGCGTGGCGATCTGGAACGGTCCCTCGACCGTGCCGAGATCGGGCACGATGATCTGCCAGGCGCGCACCGTGCCGTTGAAGAAATAAGCGCGCAGCGTCTCGTCCGACGCCGCGTCCTTGAAGATGCCGCTGCCGGAGATGCGCGCGGTCTTCAGCCCGGCGCCTTGCAGCAGCTCGCGCCAGCGTGCGGGCGAGTCCTGGTCGGTGATGTCGACCGTGCCTGCGTTGAAGGCGAGCGAACGCGCCCGCAACCCCGCCACCGTGGTGAATTCGCCCGCGCCGTCGGCATCGACCTTGAGCAGCAAATCCTTGCCCTTCTGCGCCGTCATGTCTGGTCCTCATGTTGAAATTCGCGCAAATCAAAAGGGCGGCCGAAGCCGCCCTTCACCTTCCTCGCCCCAAGACCTATTACAGCCGGCTCTCGACCGCCTTGCGCAACGCTACACGGTCGCGCGCCGACACGCCGAGCAGCTCAGAGGCGCGCCATACCAGGTTCGATTCGAACTCGTGCAGCACGCCATCGGCGAGCACGATCTCCCACAGCATTTCGACGATGCGCTTGCGGCCGTCCTGGTCGAGCTCGCGCGTCAACACGCTGGTGAAGCCGTAGAGGTCGACCGACTGCTTCTCCCAGTCTTCGGCCTCGCCCAACGTCGCGATCAGTTCCGCGCCGTCGATAGCGAAGCGCTTCTGCAACAGCGCCTTGAGCTTTCGGCTCTCCTCGGCATCCTTATGGCCGTCCACCAGCGCCGCATGAATGAGCAAGGCCGCGGCGGCAAGGCGTAGCTCGTCCTCGCGCAGGTTTAGGGCGCGATGGCCGTGCCCCGTGAGGCGGTCAGCGAATTGCTTGAACTTGGTCCAGATAGACATCGAGGCCCCCTGCTATTGCCGGGAGCCTCGTATAGCTTAAGCCTGCGCTCTCGCGCGACTGTCTTTTAAGCCGCAGCCGCGTGGGCCGGCTCGGTCACGGCGCGATAGCGCACGATGCCGTGGAAGGTATCGCCGTCCGGGTCGAGCCGCGCCTCGGAGAAAATATGGCGCAGATTGATCAGGTAATGATCCTCGAGCATCAGCGGCTTGTCGTGCAGCGCCTGCTTGATCGCCTCGGTGATCTCCTGCACCTGGCGCTTGCCGCCGGCACGCGACCACACATGCAGCGTCAGCTCATGCTCGGCGCCGTCCTCGGTGCCGGTGCTCCAGTCGCGCATCACGCTTTGGCCGAGGGTGATGAAGGGATAAGGCGCCGATTGCGGCGCATCGTCATAGATCCGCGCGCCGCCGAGCAGCGTCGTCAGACCGGG
The DNA here is from genome assembly GCA_016869535.1 of Alphaproteobacteria bacterium. Taxonomy (GTDB): domain Bacteria; phylum Pseudomonadota; class Alphaproteobacteria; order Rhizobiales; family Methyloligellaceae; genus Methyloceanibacter. The sequence goes on from VGDX01000005.1 coordinate 141,099, forward strand.
GGAACCGGCAAGCGCCTGATAGACGCCGCGCTGAAGTGCCCAACTCGCAACTTCCGTCATGGCAGGTCTCCAATTCGTCGTTGCCTTAGATATGGGGTGGCGTCCCGTACTGTTCAAACCTGCAAGGCAGCCGTCACGATTTTACGCAGCCGGTCCTTGACGGCGGGTGAACGCGCCCAAAAAAGCGGCATCAGCCAAGGGGTTGCCGGCTGGCGCAGGGTGCCGAATTCAAGGGTTCGCGCGGCCGGATGGGCTGTGCCTACGGCGTAGGCAGGGCGGTCCTTGCGGCTTTCGTCCCTGATTTCGACGGTTTCTCCGAGGGCGCCCGGTGCTTCGGCGCGGGCGGTTTCGGCCAGTGATTCGGCCTCCTGCCGCACCGCCTCCGCGAAGGCTTGCGACAGGGCTTGCGCCTCCAGCCGCGATTGCAGTGCCGCCAATCCCTTGATCGTCACCGCCGTCATAAGTCGCGCTCCTCGCACAGACATTTCAGCCAGCGCTTGCGCTCCTCGACGTCGATCACGCTCAGGACATGAAACACGCGCGCGCCGTGGCGGAAGCGCATGGCCGGAACGACGCCCGGCCGGTAGCGCAAGGCGACCTCATGCGTGACGATGCCGGTGAGCCGGTCCGACTCGAAACGCTCCACGCCGCCGAGCGGACGCAGCGAAGCGGCAAGTGTCGCCACCTCGACCCAATTCTCGGTGAAACCGCCGCCCTCGTCCGCCTCGCGCACGATCTGTTCGAGCACGAGGCGATGGCGCAGATCGCTCGGCATAAATTCGGTCACAGCCGCACCTTGCGATAGGGCAGCAGCAGTCCGGCGACGGTCGCCGGCACGTCCTGCGCCGCGGCGCCGAGCACCACCGGCTCGCGCCGTTCGAACCAATGGGCGACGAGCAGGAGGACTGCATGGCGAAGCGTCGCCGGCACATCCTCCTCCTCGTCGCCATACCCTGCCAGGAGCAGCACTTCGAAAGCGTTCAACGCGCGCGGCGCGACCGTAGGCATCGCCCCGTTCAGCACGATCCGCGCCGGCTGCGACAGCACATCGACGGCGTAAGAGTCAGTGTCGAGCGTCGTGACACTGCCGTCGGCGCCATGCAGTCTGACGGCACTCACCGCCTGCACGGGGATGAGCGGCAGCGCCATGGTGTAGCTGCGCGGCCAGGCGTCGAGAAAATACGACCAGCCTTGTGTTATAAGCGCGAGCCCGAGCGTACGCTCGACGAACATCCGCGCGGTCGTGATCAACGCGCCGATCAGCGCATCCTCGTGATCGGAATCGATCCTGAGATGCGCCTTGGCCTCGGCAAGACTGACTGGCTCGACCGCCGGTGCTTCGGTCAGCACAAGAGCCATCGCTTATTCCTCAATGAAAAAGAGTGGCGGCCGCGCGCGTGGGAGGGGCGCAACGCGGCCGCCTGCCCCCGGACTTGATCCGGGGGCCGGCCCCGGCTGCGCCGGCCGAAGCCAAAGCGGCAGCACGGAACAAGACGGCTTCGCCGGGCGAAGGCCGGCCAGGCTTTCGCGATTAGGACTCGCCGAACTTCAGCAGTTTGATGGCATCGAAATCCTGCACGCCGCCGCCCACGCGCTTGGTGGTGTAGAACAGCACGTAGGGCTTGGCTGAATAGGGATCGCGCAGCACGCTGATGCCGGCGCGATCGACCACCAGATAGCCGCGATTGAAATCGCCAAACGCGATCGAATAGCTGTCCTCGGCCATGTTGGGCATGTCCTCGGATTCGGCGATCGGGTAGTTCATTAGGGTCGGCGCAAGGTCGGCGCGCTCGCCCGGCTGCCAGATGTAATTGCCGTCGGCGTCCTTGATCTTGCGGATCGCCGCCTGCGTCGCCCGGTTCATCGCCCAATGCGCATTCGACCGGTACTCCGATTTCAGGCTGTAGATCAGGTCGATCAGATTGTCGCTCGCGTCGGTCTCGGCGAAGCCGCCATCCTCGCCGGTGGCGATATAGCCGATATTGCCCCAGCTCCACGAGCCGTTGGCGACCTTGGTGTAATTGAGGAAGCCCTTCGGCTTGTTGTTGCCGTCGCCGGAGACGAAGGCGGTGCCTTCCTGCTGGGCGAAGGCGATCTGGATCTCCTCGGCCAGCCACTCGTCGATATTCACCGCCGAATCGTCGAGCAGGGTCTGCGTCGCCGACGGCATGGCGTAAAGCTCCATGGTCGGGAAGGTCAGCTCGGCGAGCGTCGGCGAATTGGTCTCGGGCCGCGTCGCCGTCTCGGCCACCCAGCCGGTGGCTGGGCCGGTCACGGCGAACGGCTTCTTGTAGACGGATGCGCTGACCGTGCGGTTGCCGGCAATGGCGCGGATCGGCGAAATGTTCTTCACGCCGCGGATCACCGCCGCTTCGGTCTCGGGCGGCACCAGATAACCGCCATCCTGGCCGGAGCCGACCGACAGCGCCTTCTGCTCGATCAGATGCAAGCCATGCGTCTCGCCGCGGCGGACATAGGCATCGAACGCCGCCTTATGCTGCAGCAGCGCGCCGCTCGAGCGCAAGCCCGAGCCGCTGAGCGGCGGGCGCGCCGCCTTCAAACTGAGCTGGTCCATCACCGCCTGATGCTGGTCGATGGCGCGGTTGATGCGGGCAAGCTTCTCGGTGGTCACCACATCCTCGGAGATCGACTGCTCGATCTGGGCGAGCCGCTCCTCGTTGGCGAGCTTGAACGCCTCGAAGGCGCGCATGAACTCATCGAAAGCGAGCGCCACCTCCTCGCCGGAAGCGCCGGTCGCCTCGCTCGTGCCGTTGCCGTTGACGATGTCGCCAACGGGCATGTCGCCGTTCAGCGCGCTGCGCCGCGAATAGCGCCGGCCGCGCACGGCCTTGGTTTCGATCTTTGCACTCTCTTGCGTCACTTGCAGTTCGCTCATGTCAGTCCTCTTCTTCGGGGTGGTGTCAAAATCTGCGAGGCGGTCGCTCTCCCCTCCCCGGTCACTCCCGCGCAAGCGGGAATCCAGTAACTCCGGCAATCACGCGAGGCGGATGCAGGGCTTAAAAATACGAATGTCCGGCGCGAAAGCCGGGCATGATGAAAGGAATGTTCGCGTCCGTTGGCTGCGACGCTTAGGACGGTTTATACCTGCCTTGGTCGAGGGAGCGCATCCAGGTTGCCGCCACAGCTTCGTAACGAACCACCACGTCTGGATGATCGGCTAATGGCAGCAGGTCAGTATGGTGCTCCGAGCCGCGCGCCTTGAGTTCGTCTTCGATCTCAATAATTTCGCTGCGAAGCTTGTCGGCCTTGGAAGCCGGAAGCTTGGACGCGGAAAGAACTAGTGCAGCAAAGTTCTCGGCCAGTTGGTCGATCGTTCTGTCCTGCAACTTGCGGCGTTTCACCATGCCAGTCAGGTCGGCTTGAAGATGCCTTCGTCGAGCGCTAGCAACGTCATCCCCGCGTCGCCGGCCTGCGGGAACTCGTGAGAGTCCGCGATCACTTCAATAAGTCTCCGCGCTTCTTGCGGTGCTACTGCCAACGTCGCTTTTGCAGCTTTCAAACGAACTTGCGCATTAGGATGTTCATAAAGCACCATTAGTGCTCGCCTTTGGTCACCAACGCGACTTTTGAGTTCCTCTTTCACGTTCTCCATCTGACCGAACAGACGATTGAACTTCTTGATCTCGTCATAGAGAATCGCTTCGTCCTGGGCTAACGCTATCGCTTCAAAACGCTCGACCAGTTGCGCCACGCTCATCATTTGAAGCTCGCCCGGCCTCATGGCTTGAGGACTCCATTCTTTATGAGAGCATCCTTGCCAACCTTCATGCGCTCTTCCCAACTTCTACCCCGAAGGTATGTACGTGGCGAAACGCCACCATAGTTCTCATTTCTCAGCATAGACCAAGCGGTGACCTGCCAATGTCTCAAAGTGGGAATACGCACGAGATTTTCGGGTGAATCGATCAACGATCGTGGGAAGCCGTCCTGCTCGGCAGAGGTTTGCTCCACAATGTGGTGTATATCATAGCCTCGTTGCGGCGATGAAACCGCATCTTGCAATTCTTCGAGGCTCTTCGGCGGTTCGACATACGCTCTTATATACGGCGCGTATTCCTCAAGCCACGAACCCTGTTGCAGCACTTCAAGAATGATGCGGCCACGCTTGACCACGCTGCGGATCGCGAAGCTCGCCACATATCTCGCCACCTGCTTGACGATGGTGGTCCGTGCCCGGGCTGAACCTGGCCTATGCTTCGGTACTTTAGGCTGACTGCCTGGCCGGTCGTCGCCATCGCCGCCAGATAGCGTCTCGCCTGACTCTCTCGCTGACGCACCACCACCCCCTCCTCCGCCTCCAGTCCATTGTCCGCCATCGGCATTGCCGGCCGGCACGCGCGGCTGGTTCGGGTTGAAATTGGCTTTGACCGCATGGTCGAGCGCGTGAAGCTTGGTCTCGAGGCGATAGGCATGCAGCAACCAGCCCACGCGCCGGAGCTGCGCGCCGGCCTGCCGGCCCGCTTGCGACTGCATCGCGAAACTCTTTTTGTGTCAGACGGCGCGCAGGACCCGCGCGGCGTGGCGGAACTTGCCGGCGAGCCGCCGCTGCATATGCGCGGTGAGGCGCGGGCTAACCAGCTTACGCTAGGTCGGCGTGGATATACCCTTTTCGAGCGCCCACAGCGCCATACCTGCATCGCCGGCCTGGGGAAATTCATGTGACTCAGCAATTTCTTTAAGCTTCTCCCGTGCGGCTTTGGGCGCTACGGCCAACGTCGCGTCCGCCGCCTTCAGGCGAACTTGGGCATTTGGGTGATCGTAAAGCGTTAGCAGCGCCCGTCTTTGATCGCCGGGCCGCGCTTTTAGCTCCCCACTCACGTCTTGCATCTGGTGGAACAGCCGCGAAAACTTGCTCGTGTCGCGATCTAGAAGCGCCTCGTCCTGAGCCATCGCAATACCTGCAAAGTTTTCGACCAGCTCTTGCACTGTCATATCGCTGAGAGGCGGTCGCTTCATGGCTTTAGAACCTCGAATTTGATGAGTGCCTCTATGCCAATTGCTCTTCTCTCTTCCCAGTTCCTACCTCGTAGGTAATCACGAGGACGAAGGCCACCAAAGCGCTCATTTGGCGTAGCATACCACCCGGTAATGTCCTGGTGCTTCAACTTTGGAATTCTCACCAAGTTGTCGCGCGCGTCAATCTGCGACTTGGGGAAGCCTTCCACCGTCGCGGGGCCTTGCTCCACAATGTGATGAATTTCGTAACCCGCCGCGGGGAACGATACGGCATCGTGCAGCTCTTCCAGTGTTTTCGGCGGGTCGGCATAAGCCGTGATCCTGGCATAGGCCTGATACTCGTCGTAGACCCATTGGGCTAGGTCGAGGCCGGCTATAATAAGGCCCGCGCGGCCTGCTCCCACTCGTCCGGCCATCCTCGCAACGAGAGTGGCGATGCGCCTGACCAGCCGATTACGATCCCGAATGTTCGGCGGGCGCTCTTTCGGTATGTCCGGCAGGTCGCCAAACCGGTCATCGCCGTCGCTGCCGACGAGCGTGTCACTTCCGTCACTTCCGCCAACATTTCTGCCTCCCCCTCCTCCGCCACCACCAGTCCATTGCCCGCCATCGGCACTGCCGGCCGGCACGCGCGGCTGGTTCGGGTTAAAATTGGCTTTGACCGCATGGTCGAGCGCGAGAAGCTTGGTCTCGACGTGATGCGCATGCAGCAACCAGCCCATGCGCCGGAGCTGCGCGCCGGCCTGCCAGCCCGCTTGCGACTGCATTGCGAAACTCTTTTTGTGTCAGACGGTACGCAGGACCCGCGCGGCGTGGCGGAACTTGCCGGCGAGCCGGCGCTGCATGAGCGAACTGAGGGCCGGGCTGTGCGCCTTTCGCCGCTTCACCGCGTCGACCCGCGCCTCGGGCAGCATGGGGAAGGTCACCACCGAGATTTCCCACAGATCGATCTTGTCGAGGCGGCGCACGCCGCTGGCGGGATCGGTGCGCCCTTGCACGGTGCGGAAGCCGATGGACAGGCCGTCCAGCGCCCCGGCCCGCATCAGGCTCAACACCTCGCGGGCGCGCGTCACCTCCGGCATGAGGCGGCCGCGCGCGAACAGGCCGCGCGCGTCCTCGTGCAGATCCAGCCAGATGCCGATCGGCTCATTGGGGTCGTGCTGGAACAGCAGCTTCACGCCTTGCACGCCGCGCGCGTCGAGGCTGTCGCTAAAGGCGCCGGGCATCACCAGGTCCTGGCCGAGATCGACCTCGCCGAAAATGCTGGCGTAGCCCGAGAAGGTGCCGTCGGCCTCGACCGATTTCAGATCGACCGGCGCGAACTTCATCTCGCGCTCGGGCAGCGTGTCGCCGAAGCGTTGCAGCATGATGGGTACTTTCAGTGAATGTGCGGACTAGACGCCCTTGGCGGACACGCCGATCATCAGCACGAGCCAGCCGAGCAGCGCCGCCCAGAAGGCGTAATGGCCGACCGCGGCGAAGCCCCCTTCGAACACGTCGAACACGCCGAGGAAATAGAGGATTAGCCCGATCAAGGCCAGGAACACCGAGAGATGGAAGATATTCTTGGTCGGGGGTGTGAGTGCCATGGTTGCCTCCCTGAGCTGTCTGCTTGCGGGCAAGTGTACATGGCAAAAGCCTCTCTTCCTATACCGGCGACTCAGTCAGGCGAAGCGTGATCCAGGCGAAGCGTGTCGCCGCCGTCCACCGCGCCATAGCCGATGGCCGCGCGCTTCTCGTTCAGCGTCAGGAAATCGGCGAGCCGCACCCGCTCCCACAGCGATTCGCGCTCGGTGCTGAGCGCTTCGATGGCGTCGAGATCGGGGCGCAATTCGAGCGAAGTCACGCCAGGCAGCGACGCATCGCGCGCATAAGCAGGCGCGAGCCAGGCCGACAGCGCCTTGGCGGTGCGGTTGACCAGCGGCAACACGGTCTGCCGCCAGAAATTGCGGTTGGCCTCGGCGTAATTCGCATAGGTATTGTCGCCGGGAATGCCGAGCAGCATCGGCGGCACCCCGAACGCCAAAGCCACTTCCCGCGCCGCCACGTGCTTGGCGGCGATGAAATCCATGTCCTTGGGCGAGAAGGCCATCGCCTTCCAGTCGAGCCCGCCTTCGAGCAGCAGCGGCCGGCCCGCATTGCGCGCGCCCTGGAAGCTGTCCTCGAGCTCTTCCTTCAGCCGCTCATATTGTTCCGGCGCGAGCTGCCCGTCCCTGGCGCTATACACCAGCGCGCCGGAGGGACAGGCGGAATTGTCGAGCAGCGCCTTGTTCCAGGCGCCGGCCGCATTGTGCAGATCGACGCCGATGGCGGCCGGCTCGAGCGGGCTCATGCCGTAATGATCGTTGAGCGGATGAAACAAAGCGAGATGCAGGATGGGGCGTAACCCCTCGTCGGGGCTTTGCGCGAACCGCACCGTCTGCCCGTTGACCGTATAGTCGTAGGCCTCGGGCCAGCCGTCGGCGCCCGGCACCACTTTCATGCGGTCGGGACGCAGCGCATGCAACTCGCGCAAAGTCCCGTCAACCGCGACCGCCTCGACATAGGCGTTGCCCGCGACCATCAGATGCCCGTACAGCGTCTCGAACAGATCGGGGCCACCTTGCATCGGGTTCGGCCGCTTGAGCAGATCGAGCAGCCTGTGCTGATCGATCTCGCGCGCACCGTCATGCAGATAAAGCGGCACCGACGACGCGGCTTCGGCGATCATGCGCACGGCGCGATAGACTACCGCGTTCTTGGCGAAGCCTTCGCGGGCGAGCGCCGCCAGATCGCGCGGCGTCCATACCGGCTGTCCGCGCGCCGCGAGCGCGATGAATTTCGCCGTGCGGCTCGCCTTGGCCTCCACCCCGAACAACCGTGCCAGCCTCTCGCGCAATGTCATGGACAGTCCTCATTCACACCAGGCGCACGCGCGGCGTGACCGGCGCGCGCAACATCAAATCAGTCAGCGCCCAGACCAGCGCATCGACGCGGTCGGGCGAGGCGCCCGCCGACAATCCGTCAGGCCCGAAATCGCTCATCTCGTCCTCGAGCGAAGGGAAGGCGCCGACATGCGCCACCCTGCCCTGCTCGTACAAGGCCGCCACCGGCTCGGCGCGCAGCCACTTGCCGCGCCGCGCGCGCACCGCGCGCACCGGCACCGACGCATCGACCTGGCGGATCACCGTCTCGACCAGATCGCCGCCCTGGTTGACCTCGGCGACGATGCGGTCGGCCTCGAAGCGCCGATAGGCGGCGACACAAGCCCGCGCCCAATCCAGAGGGCGGGCGCGCTCGCGCGTGAGATCGGCAAGCACATAGGCGCGATCGTCGGCGCCAAGCCCCGCGACGATGATGCCGCAGGCATCGGCATGCGGGCCGCTGGAGGCCGGCGGATCGACCGCCACCACCACGCGGCGCAATTCCGGCGCCGTTTTAACCCGCATGCGCTCGATCAGCGCGCGCGGCCACAACGCATCTTCGCGGTCTTCCAAAATCTCGGCGTCGAGTTCCTGGCGGCCAAGCCGCGTGCCGCGATAGCGCCCGACAATGGTGTCAAGAAACGACGGCGCGAGATTGGCGGCGTTGGCCGCAGTCGGCATCCGCGTCACCGCGCATAAGGGATCTTCGAGCAGCGACTTCAGCAAGGCGATCGGCCGCGGCGTGGTGGTCACCATCTGCCGCGGTTGCGCGCCGAGACGCAGCCCGAATTGCAGCATGGCCCAGACCTCGTCGGGCCGCCGCCATTTCCCAAGCTCGTCGCACCAGGCGGCGGAGAATTGCGGGCCCCGCAAGCTCTCCGGATCTTCCGCCGAGAAGAGCTGCGCGATGGCGCCGTTCGGCCACAGCAATTGCTGCTTGGTCGCCTCGAAGCGCGGACGCTCCTCCGGCCGATGCACCGCGAGCAACCCGGACACGCCCTCGACCATCACGCTGCGGGCCTGCCGCAGCGTCTCGCCGATCAGCGCGATGCGGCATTCGCCGCCGTCCTTTGCCGCGAGCGCGAGCTTCCGCACCCATTCGGCGCCGGCGCGCGTTTTCCCTGCGCCGCGGCCGCCCAACATCAGCCAGGTGGTCCAGTCGCCGCCGCCTTGCGCTTCAGCCGGCGGCAATTGGTCGTCGCGCGCGAAGAACTCGAAATCGTAGCGGAAAAAGCCCCGCTCATGGGGCGCGAGGCCCTCAAGAACCGTGAGTCGGGCTTGCGGGGGTGAGGCGTTCCAGGCGTTCCGCAAGATCGCGGCGGAGTCTGTCCGCATCCTCTTCGCTCCTGACCGCGCTCGTCTCGCTCGCCTTCCCGGCTTTGCGCGCCGCCTCCTCCAGCTCGACGATCTTGTGATAGCAGCCGGCGATCGTGTTCGTGCCACGCGCCGCGCGCTCGATCTCCAGCGCGCTCGAAGTCTTGCTGGTGTCGGCCATGCATGCCTCCAATGCCGAAAGCTGGCTGTCGAGCAGCCGGTAGAGACGTTTGACGTAGCTGCGCTGCCGCCGGATTTTTACCGAGGGTTTCTTGGCTTCCGGCAGACCAGGGGGGCGTGGCGGCCGCCCGCCTCTGAGCGGAACGGTTGCGACCAGGCGAACCCAGCCTCGAGCCTTGGCGCGCTTGCGTATCGTGGTGTCGGACGGGCCGTAGGCGTCGGCGATGCGCTGGACTGACCAGCCGCTATGCAGATAGGCGTGCTCGATGCCCGCCCAATCGATGCCATGAAGCTTGCGGTCTGCGGTTTCCTGTTTCGCATCGCTGCTCTCCATCGCATGCCACTCGCATAAGACTCCCCTCACCCTGCTCGGTCCTTCGGACCTCGCTTCCCTCTCCCGCAAGCGGGAGAGGGTGGTTCGACCCCCGACTTGGTGGGGGGAGAACCGGGTGAGGGCAAATCCATATAAAAAGGCGCCGGCTCTTTGAGAGCGGCGCCGCAAACAAAAGCCCGTTAGACTGGAATCTTATTGAGGTCTACGAACATCACCGGCTCCGACCGTCGCTTGTTGGTTCTGGTGTCGAGAAGCGTAAACCCGCAACGATCATAAAAAGGAATCGAGCATCGCTTCGCATCGACCACAACGAAGCGGCATCCCACTCTCGGACAGATGTAGCTTTTCGTGATGCCAAGGGCGAGATCGACCAGCTCTCTGCCGAGGCCAGAGCCGCGGTAATCCTTGTGCACCGCCAGCCTGGCGATCTTAACCGCGGGATACTGCGAGTAGGCATAGGCCGGTGTCTCGATGAGCGGGGCGGCTCCATCCGTGACAATCTCGCCCGCGACCAAGGTGATATAGCCGCGAATTTGCGGTTTTGAATTTAAGTCTGGCTCGACGGCAACATATGTCCGGGCGAGCGTCGCCACCTCATAATCCTTGGCGTGCTTCTGAAGGAAGGTCTTGAGCGGCGCAAACTTCTCGTCACCAAGCGATAGAGATTTTACACCGTCGCCGGTCTCGATCGGGCGAATTTCAAGCTGAGGCAACTAGCGCTTTTTGGACGAGGATGCGCGCAGCGTGAACTTCACACTCCCCTTCTTAACGAGGGACCGGGAAAGTTTCATTCCACGCTTGACGCTCGCCACCGCCGCCGGCTTAGGGCGACCGTAGCGGACTTGATCTCTAAATTTCTTCGCGTCCTGGCCCGTGAGGGTCACACGGCCAAACGCGTGCGATCTAATGCTCATCCGATTCTAGTTCCTGAAAAGAGTATGCGTGTAGAGAGGTAAGCATGACGCTGACGATATAAAAGATGTTTCCACGCTGCAATGGCTTGTCGGTTGCGTTCGAGGCCCTCTTTAGCGGCGCCTCGATGTCCCTACGCACCTGTCGCGTTGTAACCAAAACCTAGCCCGGCAGCGTCACGCTGTCAAGGACTAAATTCCTATTTATATACAATAAACCGTCGCCGCGCCGATTGTGCAGAGAATGAAAAAATTCCTACGCGATTTTGTGGGGAAGTTAGAGAAAGCTCACCGGCACTTGTCCGTGAGCCAGACGACGTGTTTGGGCAATGGCAAACGCTATACAGGAGGCGGTTAACGAGAGAACGCGGCATCAGAAATCCATCAAAAGAATGATGCCGTCAGGCAACTGAACGCCGTTAAACATGGTGCTAGAGATCATGATCGCGCCAAACTCTTTCACCCTAAATATGCGGCGCAAAGCCTGAATCACGCGGTTATCAGCCGTTATGAATTCAGTGTCACTGATATTAAGGTTGGGTAGGTTAGCGCGATTTTTGGATATGACCTCGGAGACCCTTCGATAAAAGTCCCGCTTATCAGTTATCTCCTCAGGAGGAACAATCCAAAGCCTCCACGTATCCGTATCTGTATTATGGACCCACACTGCTGCCCGGGGGCCAATTCCTGCTTTTGTTAGGACATCAATTAGTTGATGACCACTTGCTACCAACGAGCTTTGATCCATGGTAGCACTCCGTGTGTTGGGTCATCGATTGCTTGGATAAATGTTTGAGCGGTATACGGATCGACGGTCTCGTATCTTACTTTCTCTTCCCATTCGGTGACGATGGCCCAATTAGCTGCAAAATCTGGATTGGCGTCTTGTTCGCTCTTCATTTCTGTATAAAGCCCGGCGATCCCGGCTAGTTTCTGTAGGTCGTGTCCCCGATAAGTTTCTTCAATCATCTTTTTGTCGGGTAAAGTCTCGGCGGCAATCTGCTTGGCGATTGTGGCTTTTAACGCCAACTCAACAGCATAACCGGCAAGATAGTAGGCATTCGAATATCGCCTGTTCGCCAATAGTAGCTTTGCATCGTCAAGCTTCGCTTTAGCCAGCGCGTGTAAATCTGTTCGTTTTATGCCAATAGACATTTTTCGTGAGATGTTGTCTTGAAGGCCGCAAGGACGCCGCTGGACTATAGCGAAAAAATTGCAGCGCGTCGCCGCGACGAGGCTTTGCGCCTTCTTCGACAGGGAAGCCAAACGGGCTCACTCGCCAAGGCGAGTTAAGGTCTTGGAGTAGCGCTTGCGGATTTCCGTGCGCATGGAATCGTAATCCGCCGACCTGCGTTTGGGTTCGGCGTCCAAGCGTTCAGTTCGCCCGCTGCGGAGCGGTTTAGTGACCTGGGGAGTCTCAGAGTTCACTTCTTCGGTCGCTTGTCGCTTGATGCCAGTCACTTTGCGTTTCCTGGTTAGTCGGCTCATGAGTGTGCCAACGCAACTTATAATGTGGTGTTCCCGCCTCAAAATCAATTGAAACTACTGACGTTTTCCGGTCAACAAAGCGTTGAGGGATCACAACTTCTTGTTTCTCCAAGGGTAAAGCCCAAGTCTGGTCATGCCCCGGGAACCATTATCCGCCTAGCCGGATTATCCCCGCAAAATCATTCCCATGGGAGGCAACCATGGCACGCGACCTGTTCGACGAATTGAAGCATGCGCAGGTTGGCCGGGACGAGGATCAGCCGGTGGTCACCGCCATCCTCATCGTGCTGATCGCGCTCGCGCTCTATCTGATCCTGTAGCCCCCTCACCCTGCTCGGTCCTTGCGGACCTCGCTTCCCTCTCCCGCAAGCGGGAGAGGGTGGCCGAGCGCAGCGAGGCCGGGTGAGGGCAATCAAGCTCAGGCGTGCGCCTAGTTCTCCGCCGGCGCGCGTTCGTCCTCGAAGATCGGGCGCATGCGGTCGCGCATCAGATGCACGGCTTCGGCGACCGCTCCGACATTGATGCGCGGCTCGAGGCACGCGACCCCGCTGTCCAGCACCGCGCGCACATCGGCCTTGGTCAGGATGTTCTGCGCCACCATGCGCTCGAGCAGAGCGAGCGTGGTCACGCCGCTCGCCACCGCGATGCCCTGGGCGCTGCATCCGAGGAAGTTCAGCATGGGCGTTCCTCCTTGGCTTGCCGGGACCGCGCCCGGCCGCTTATGAGGGATCAACGCGCGGCGCGGCTTCGCGTTCGGCGCCGGCGCTCAGCGTCCCTTGGTGGGGCTCATGCTTTCGGCTTGCAGGGAATGCCGAGCGCGAAGCATTTGGAGTAGAGCCCCTGCACGACGCAGGACACGCCGGAGTCGAGCGCGTATTTCCAGTCCGCCTCCGGAAACACGGCCTGGGCTTTTTCGCGCCAATTGTCGAGCGCCGCCTGCTCGGATTCCTTGCGCGCCGACAGGAAGCTCGGGCCGCTGCCCTCGATCGCCTCTTCATGGCAATCGAGCGTGGCCGGATCGAGTTCGATCTCCTCGTCATCATCGTCCTCGGCGAGCCCCGGGGCGATCAGCGCCAGCATGGCGAGGCCGGCGGCAAATCCTTTAGCCCATCTCCGCATAGACTCCCTCCTGAAGACGGTTTTGCCGAAATGTTAGTAGAGTGCGGCAAGCCTCGCAACGCGTGGTCTGGCACAAGCGCCGGCCAATATGGTCACGGAGTTGCCGTA
>VGDX01000006.1 GCA_016869535.1 Alphaproteobacteria bacterium
ACGGCGTCGTTCCTAACGCCCCGTCGAGCGCCCAACCGATAAATCCCCCTACCACGACGCCCGCGACGAGCTCGGTCGCGAGCCTGAGCGCCTGACCCATCGCTCTGCCCCGGCCTTCCGGCTCGGGCGGCGGGGCATGACGGCCGCGCGCCGCTTCGAGCTTGCCTCCGAGAGCATCGAGCCGCCGCCGAATGTCTTGCCTGTCGCGGCCATCGTCGTGGCCGGACTCGTTTTCGGCTCCGGCCATTGGCGCTGCTCAATTTCCGGGAGAGCCCTAAAGGACCGGTTGGTCCTCAAGCTTGGCGGGCACTTTAGTTTCGGATTCGCCCCTGTCAAGAAACTCAAAAACGGCGAAATCCAAGGGTTCCGGTGGGGATTCGAGAATTGGCGAGCCGCATTCCAGGACTTACAACGATACCAGGAGGCGGACGGTCAGAATCGGGCGACGACGCGCGACAACCCGGGCCCGCTTGGTAGGAAAGGATGGGCTGCAAAGGCATGGAAATTTGCCCTCGTCTTCCCAACTTTTTGGTCATTGGCGCACAGCGGTCGGGCACGACGTGGCTCCATCGTGTGCTACGTCAGCATCCCGAACTTTGGCTGCCACCTGTAAAGGAACTTCATTATTTCGACAGGCTCCGGGCGCGCCGCCGCGGTCCGCGTGGCCAGGAATGGCTACTCTTGACTTGGTTCGGACTGACATTGAACACATGGGCCTTTCGCTATTACTTCGGCAAGCGCGATGAACGGTGGTACGCGCGGCTTTTCGAAGAGGCGCGGGCCAAAGGCTTAACCGCGGGCGAGATCACGCCAGCCTATGCTGTGCTCGGCGACGATGTCTTTTGCCGTGTTCGGCAGCTTAACCCCGACATCAAGATCATGTTCATCATGCGCGACCCTGTGGACCGCGCCTGGTCCGCGGTCAATCTCGAGTTCAGGGCAGGGCACATTGAGAAACCGTTGACGGAGGAAAAGGCCCTTGATTATGCGCTCTCGCGTGGAGCTGTTTTGCGCTCCTCCTATATGGACACGATCAGGCGGTTGGAGCGAATTTTCCCGGCCGCGCAGTTGCATTTCTGCTTTTTCGACGATTTGTGCGAAAGACCGACAAGTCTTATCTCACAGATGCTCGAGTTTCTAGGCGTTGATCCAGGCAGAGTCTCCGATTTGATTTTGCCCCCTGCTGTGAATTCCGCGGCGGCCGGAAAGTCCATCCCGAGTGCATTCGAGCGGGACATGGCACGGAAATATCTGCCCATCGTGGAGGAGCTTTGCGACCGCTTCGAAGGCCCCCCGCACAGATGGCGCGGCCGCTATCAGCGGCTGCTCAACAGTGCGAGTTAGCTCGCGTCGCGGAGGCGCGCGGCGGTTTCCAGATCGACCGAGACGAGCTGGCTCACGCCGCGCTCGGCCATGGTGACACCATACAGACGGCTCATGCGCGACATGGTCAGCGGGTGGTGGGTGATGATGAGGAAGCGCGTATCCGTCTGGCGCGCCATCTCCTCCATCAGCTGACAGAAGCGCTCGACATTGGCGTCGTCGAGCGGCGCATCAACCTCGTCGAGCACGCAGATCGGCGAGGGATTGGTGAGGAACACGGCGAAGATCAGCGCGAGCGCCGTCAGCGCCTTCTCGCCGCCCGACAGAAGCGTCAGCACCTGCGCGCGCTTGCCGGGCGGGGTAGCCATGATCTCGAGCCCCGACTCGAGCGGATCGTCTGAATCGACGAGCTTCAACTCGGCCGAACCGCCACCGAACAGCGTCTTGAACAATTTGCCGAAATGGCCGTTGACCGAGTCGAAGGCTTCGAGCAGCCGCTTGCGCCCCTCGCGGTTCAGGCTGGCGATGCCTTGGCGGAGCCGCGCGATGGCCTGCTCGACATCGGCCTTTTCGCGCTCCATCTCTTCGAGCTTGGCTGAAAGCTCGGCTTCTTCCTCCTCGGCCATGAGATTGACGCCGCCGAGCCGCTCGCGGTCGCCCCTAAGCTTGGCAAGACGCGCCTCGACCTCTTCGAGTGCAGGGAGGGGCGCGCCCTCCTTGACCTTGGCGAGCGCGAGACACGCTTCCGGCGCGCAATCGAGCTGGTCGCGGATGGTCTTGCTAGTGTCGCTGCGGCGCTCGCGCGCGCCTTCGAGCCGCGCCTCGCTACGCGCGCGCGCCTCGCGGGCCGCCGCGAGCTGCTCCTGCACCTCGCGCAACGCCTTCTCGTGTTCCTTGAGCGCGGTCTCGGCGAGAGCGAGATTGTCGGCGGCCTTGCCGCGGTCGCGTTCCGCCGCGGCGATGGAATCGAGAAGCTTGGCGCGGCGCTGATCGATCTCGGCGGGAAGGTTGGCGAGGCGTTCGAGATCCGCGCTCGTCTCCTCCTCGCGCGCGCGCAACGTGGCGATCTGTTCTTTCGCGTTGGCGATGCGCTTCTGCCAGAGCTCCTGCTCGGCCGCGATGGCCTCGAGCCGCTCCTGGCGGAGATTGATTTCGCGCTCATGGCCTTCAAGCACGGTTTCGGCCGCGATCGCGTCGCGCACACGATCGAGCTCGGCATGCGCGTCCTTGGCTTCCTGGCGCAGAGCCTTGGTCTTCTGGCCGGCGGCTTCGGCCTTGCCCACCGCAGCTTCATACTCCGCGAGCGCGGCCTTGGCCTGCGCTTGCGCGGCTTGGGCCTCGGTCCTCAGCGCCGCGAGGCGGCTGCGTTCCATGAGGCGCGCGCCGGCCGCGGTTTCGGTGCCGGCTTTGACGCTATAACCGTCCCAGCGCCAGAGATCGCCGTCCTGGGACACGAGCCTCTGGCCAGGCGCGAGTTTAGCCTGAAGGTCGCGGCCTTTCTTCGCCGGGACCACGCCGATTTGCGCCAAGCGGCGATGCAGCACCTTGGGCGCCTTGACGAAGTCGCTGAGAGGGGTGGCACCTTCGGGCAGAGCCGGATCGCTTCTGCCGCCCTCCGTACCCCGCCAATGGGCCGGTGCCTGCTCGTCGCTTGCGGCATCGAGATCGTCGCCGAGGGCAGCGCCGAGCGCCTGCTCGTATCCCGGCGTGACCTTGACCGCCTCGACCACCGGCGACCAGTCATGCGGCGGCTGTAGCAGCTTGATCAACGTGGCGAGCTCGGTCTCTCGTTCCTGGCTGGCGAGCTTGGCCGCTGCGGAGGCGGCACGGAGCTTTCCTTCAGCGGCGCGTGCCTTCTCCTCATCGAGCTCGGCGCTGGCGAGAGACGTCTCGATGGCTTCGACCGAGGCGGTGAGTTTAGCAAGTTCCGTTTTTAGGCCGGCGAGCTTGGCTTTGCCGGCACTTTCGGCCGCCTGGCGACGCTGCATCTCTTCCTGATCGAGCGGACTTTCCGCTAGACGCCGCGCTTCTTCTTCGAGGCCGCGCAGCATGTTTTCCGCTTCGGCGATATGTTCCTCTTCGCGAGCCAGATCGCGCGACGCTTGCGCGAGCCTTGTCTCGAGTTCGGCCTGGCGGGCCTTGGCGCGCGCTTCCTCGCGCTCGAGTGCATCGCGCTCGACGCTCAGGCGATGCAGCACCGCAGCCTTGGCCGCTTCCTCGTCACGCAGAGGCTGAAGCTTCTCGGCGGCCACCGCCTGATGGCGAAGCGCCTCGCCCTCGGTCTTGGTCTCGCGCGCCACGGCGGCGAGCGCTTCCTGGAAGGCGGCTTCTTCATGCTCGACCTGGGCGCAAGCGCCGGTCCAATGCAAATGATGCAGCAGAGCCTCGACTTCGCGCATCTTGGCCGAGACTTCACGATAGCGTTGCGCCTGACGCGCCTGGCGCTTGATCGCCTGCAATTGCGCGGCGAGCTGGCCGATCAGGTCGGAGAGGCGCGCGAGATTTCCCTCGGTCGCCTTCAACCTGAGCTCGGCTTCATGGCGGCGGCTGTGCAGGCCGGCGATGCCCGCGGCATCTTCCAGCACACGGCGGCGTTCCTGGGGCTGGGCATTGACGATCTCGCCGATGCGTCCCTGGCGCACCAAAGCCGGCGAGCGGGCGCCAGTGGCGGCATCCTCGAATAAAAGCCGCACGTCGCGCGCACGCGAATCCTTGCCGTTGACCCGGTAGACGGAGCCGATCTCGCGCTCGATGCGGCGCGTGACTTCCAGCATGTCGGAATCGTTGAACTCGGCGGGCGCCGTACGGTCGCTATTGTCGATGAATAGCGTGACCTCGGCAGTATTGCGGCTCGGCCGGCTCTCCGATCCGGCGAAAATCACGTCGTCCATGGCCTGGCCGCGCATGCTCTTATACGAGGTCTCGCCCATGGCCCAGCGCAGCGCCTCGAGCAGGTTCGACTTGCCGCAGCCATTGGGTCCGACCACGCCGGTCAGCCCCGGCTCGACCAGAAGCTCGGTCGGTTCGACGAATGACTTGAAGCCGAGAAGGCGAAGTCTGGTGATTTGCACCTTTAGGCGATCCTCAAATGGCAGCGACTGGACAGGACTTGGGTCACAGAAACTTGGTCGTTTCGCAAGCGCGCGCAACGTCACGCCTGCGGCTCGATGAGGGCCTTGATCTCCTCGAAGGTGATCGCGCCTTGCGCCTTCCGGCCATTGACGAAGAAAGTCGGCGTGCCGACCACGCCAAATTGCCGCCCCCGTTGCTTAACCTCGGTTAAGCCCTCGATAATGGCTTGATTCGATAGGCATTTGTCAAACGCCTCGCGGCTCATGCCAATCGATTTAGCCACCCCGTATATGGCATCGAGGCGGACCTCCTGGCTAACCCATTCGTCCTGGCGGGAGAGGAAGGCGTCGAGCAACGCGAAATATTGGTCCGGCGGAGCGCAGCGATTGATGATGGCGGCATTGCCGGCGCTGCGCCCAATGGGGAATTCGCGGACGATGTAACGCACCTTGCCGGTGTCGATATATTGACTCTTCACCTTGGGGAAGACGTTGGCGTGGAAGTTGCGGCAATGCGGACAGGTGAGCGAAGCATATTCGATCAGGACGACCGGGGCGTTGGCATTGCCCATCGCGCGATCGCCGAGCGGGCCGGCGCGCAACAGCTCCTCCTGGGTCGGGGTCTCCACCTTGTCTGGGGTCGAGGGGGTGACCGGCGCGGGCCCGAAGCCGGCCAAAGCGATCGCGGCGGCGATCAGGATCGAGCCACTGGCCGGCAATTTCATAGCAGAGGGAATCCTAATGGTCGTCGTCTTGCGGCAGTTCTTCCGGTTCGCCACCCGCCAGAACGACGTCGAACTCCTTGATGTCCTGGCCGCCCCTGAGCCGCTTGCCGTTGATGAAGAAGGTCGGCGTGGAGTCGACTTCGAACTCCGCATGCCCGCGCTGGCGCACTTCGACGATCTTGTCGAACAGCTCCTTGTCGGCGAGACACTGGTCGAAGCGCTCCTGGGAGAAGCCGGCCTGCTTGGCGACGAGCAGCAGCTTTTCCTTGCCTTCGGCGCCTTGCACTGCCCAGCTCTTCTGCGTCTCGAACAGGCCGTCGACCATCGGGTAGTAGCGATCGTTGCCGCTGCAGCGCGCGACCATGAAAGCCGCGGTGGCGAGCCCGTCGAGGGGGAATTCGCGCAGGATGAAGCGCACCTGGCCGGTGTCGATATATTTCTCCTTCAGCTCGGGAAAAACCTTGGTGTGAAAATTGGCGCAGTGGCCGCAAGTCATCGAGGCATATTCGATGATGGTATTGGGCGCGTCGGCTTTGCCGAGCGAGATGTCCTCGAGCGGGCCCGGCTCGAGCAGCTTGGACGCCAGCGCCTCGTCTGACGGCGTGGTATCGCGCATTAAATAGTAGGCGCCGCCTAAGATCGCTACGAGGACGAGCGCGGCGATGATGTAAAGCGGGGTCCTGCTGGTTCCGCCCTGATCGCCGGTTGATGCTGTTTCCGCTTTCTTCTCTGCTTTCGCCACGCTGTTTGCTCCAAATTACTGCTGAGTTTGGCCCTAGATCGGCAATTCCGGGCCTACATTCGTTGAAAGGCTTGGCGCCCGCAAGAGGCGGAAACCTTAAGTTTCCTCAATCTCTTGTGAGCTTTCCCCGCGTGGCGGACCCTAGCCGGGACAGTGCTTTGCGCAAAGCTTCATCCTCGATACCGGCCGAGGAAGGCAAGGCGTAATCCTCGCTTGGCGGCTCGGCGGGCGCGGGGGGCGGGGCAGCCTTGGCGACCGGCGCCTGCAAAATGCGCATCTCGGTGATGGCGCGATACCCGAAATAGAGGTTCACCCGTTCGAGGATCTGGCCCGAGCGGTGCTGCACCTCGACGGCGCGGGGGCCGTCTACCCTGAGCACCAGGGTGGCGCCTTCGTCGCGGCGCCGCCTGATCGGGTTCGACTGTTCCTCGTCCTCGCGGCGGCGTGGCCACACCACGCGGTCAGGCATGGTGAAGGCGGCAAGCTCAACGCCGACAATGGCCGGCCATTCGCTGAGCAGCGCCGTGGTGGCGAAGCCGCGGGCGCGGGCGGCGGGGTCGAGCGCCTTGGCGGCATAAGCGCCGACGGGACGCGCGCCGCTCATCGACCACTTGAAGGCTTTCCGCTCGTTCTCGTCCATGATCCTAGCAGTGGAGGGTTGGCGACGGCCGCTTGCTTCGTGCCGGGCGAGCTTACACCATGACGCCAGAGGAAGCGCGGACGGAGTTTCGCTTATGCAAGACAGCGTCGCGGTGAAGGTCGCGCAGCACGACAGTCCGGCAGGGGCTCTGCTTGCCTGGTACGCGGGCGAGCGGCGGCATCTTCCCTGGCGTGCCCCGCCGGGTGAA
Source organism: Alphaproteobacteria bacterium (assembly GCA_016869535.1). Lineage (GTDB taxonomy): Bacteria > Pseudomonadota > Alphaproteobacteria > Rhizobiales > Methyloligellaceae > Methyloceanibacter. The sequence continues at coordinate 6,710 of VGDX01000006.1, forward strand.
GGGCAGGATGCCTACAAAGTCTGGCTCAGCGAGATCATGCTGCAGCAGACCACGGTCAAGGCGGTGCTGCCGCGTTATGCGATGTTTCTCCGGCGCTGGCCCGATGTGAAGGCGCTGGCGTGCGCCGAGCTTGACGAGGTGCTCGCTGCCTGGGCGGGTCTCGGTTATTACGCGCGCGCCCGCAATCTGCATGAATGCGCCCGCGTCGTGGTCGCGCAGCATGGCGGCACGTTCCCCGCCACCGAAGCCCAGTTGCGCCAGCTTCCGGGTGTCGGTGGCTATACCGCCGCCGCTATCGCCGCCATTGCCTTCGGTCAGCGTGCCACGCCGGTCGACGGCAATATCGAGCGCGTGGTGGCGCGGCTGTTCGCCGTCGCAACGCCGCTGCCCGAAGCCAAAGCCGATATCAAAACGCTCGCGCAAAGTCTCACGCCGGAAATGCATGCCGGCGATTTTGCGCAAAGCCTGATGGATCTCGGCGCGCTGATCTGCACGCCGCGCCGGCCGGCCTGCGGCCTGTGTCCGGTGAGATCCGATTGCCGCGCCTATGCGCAAGGGTTGGCCGAAGTCCTGCCTTATCGCGAAGAGAAGGCGGAGCGGCCGGTCAGGCGGGGGATCGCCTTCGTCGCCTTGCGCTCGGACGGCACGATATTGCTTCGCCAGCGGCCGCTGCGTGGCTTGTTGGGGGGAATGTTGGAGACACCATCCTCGCCCTGGACGGAAGCCAAACCCGCCGCCAAGTCTTTACGCGAATATGCACCGGTCGATGCGGACTGGCGTAAGGTGCCGGGTCTCGTCGAACACACCTTCACGCATTTCCAGCTCGAATTGACCGTCTATCGCGCGGAAGTCGGTTTACAGACTGAACTTGGTCGCGCGGCCGAGCCGGAACGCTGCCGGTGGCTCAAATTGCGCGACTTGGCCGGCGCGGCGCTCCCGTCAGTGATGCGGAAAGTAATCGGCCACGCGTTACAGGCTAAGCCTGCGGGGAGAGCCTCTGCGGCGCGAGTTGCCGGCGTGCCGCCTCGCGCAGATCGTCGATCGGCTTAAGCGTGCCATCCGCTTCATAGTGCCAGAAGGTCCAGCCGTTGCAGGCCAACGCGCCTTGCACGTGCGCCCCGATCTTGTGGATCGAACCTTGCGCGCCGGCGCAGGCAATCGAACCGTCGGCGCGCACTTTGGCTTCATGGCGGGCCGCCTGATCGTAAAGCGCCGTTCCCGGCAAGATCAGTCCAAGCTCGACCAGCGAGCCGAAAGGAATACGCGCTTCGGCGCGCTTGCCTTTGGCGACCTGCAGCGATTCCGGCACGCATGGTGCAGTCGCCTTGAGCCGTGCTTGCGCAGCGCGCGCATAGGCCTTGTCGCGTTCGATACCGACGAAGCGCCTGCCGAGCCGTTTGGCGACCACCGCGGTCGTGCCCGAACCGAGGAAAGGATCGAGCACGACATCTCCTTCATTGCTCGAGGCGAGGATCACGCGATGCAGCAGCGCCTCCGGCTTCTGCGTCGGATGGGTCTTGCGGCCGCAATCCTGCTTCAGCCGCTCAGGGCCGGCGCAGATCGGCAGCAGCCAGTCCGAGCGCATCTGCAAATCTTCGTTGAACGCCTTCATCGATTCGTAGTTGAACGTGTAGCGCGCCTTGGGCCCCATCGACGCCCAGATCAGAGTCTCATGCGCGTTGGTGAATCTGCGCCCGCGGAAGTTCGGCATCGGATTCGTCTTGCGCCAGATCACGTCGTTGAGGATCCAGAAGCCGAGATCCTGCAGGATGGCGCCGACGCGGAAGATGTTGTGATAGCTGCCGATCACCCACAAACTGCCTGCCGGCTTGAGCAGGCGGCGGCAGGCAGCAAGCCAGGCGCGGGTGAATTCATCGTAGGCGGCGAAGCTGCCGAACTTGTCCCAGTCGTCGTCGACGGCATCGACCAGGCTGTTATTCGGCCGGTATAGCTCGCTGCTGAGTTGCAGATTGTAAGGCGGATCGGCGAAGACAAGGTCGACGCTGGCCGCAGGCAGCCGCTCCAGCGCCTCCAGGCAATCGCCGATAACGATTTGATTTAAAGGGAGATTCTGACCTCCCTTGGCCCCCACGCCCATGACGCCGCTTTCGGGTTACGCAATACTGAACGCGCCCGCTCTCAGCGGGACCGGGTCATGCTGGCGGCTCCAGGTAAAAACGGGCTTAATTCACCGCGATGGATATTTTTCGCCGGCAATTCCTTGAGGTCCTGCTCGGCCTCGCTCTACTAAATCCGATCAGAAGCGTCCGGGCCGAGGGGCCGGCCGAGGCCGGTTCACGGAGCGGCAGGGAGCAGGTCGTGACCAAAGACATTGTCATGCTGCATGGCGCCAATGCCGGCGGCTGGTGCTTCGATAATTTCCGCAAAGTGTTCGAGGAGCTCGGCTGGACCTGCCATGCGCCGGACCTGATGGGGCATGGCGCATACAAGGCCGACGCCGCCAAAATTCTGCTCGATAAAGGCATCGCCGATTACCGCGACGAGATGCGGACCTTCGTGCAGTCGCTGGGCACGAAGCCGGTATTGCTTGGTCATTCCATGGGCGCGGTGATCGCCCAGCAACTCGCCGCCGAAGGATTGGCGAGCATGCTGATCCTGGTGAGCCCGGCGCCGCGCTCGGGCATCCTCCCGCAGACCGATGCCGAGAAGCAGCTGGCGAAGGACCTGATGGCGGCTGGTTCCTTCTGGACGAAGGTGCTCGATCCGGTGTTCGATCTCGCGCGCATCTACACGCTCAACAGGCTGCCCGAGGCCGAGCAGCGTGCGGTGTTTGACAAATTCGGTCCCGAATCGGGTCGGGCATTGTTCGAATTGTTTTTCTGGATGTTCGACCAGAGCGGCGCGACCGTGGTCGACACCGAGAAGATCAGCGGTCGGGTGTTGTGCCTGTCAGGCAGCGAAGACCGCATCGTGTCTCTCGACACGGCGGGGGCGACCGCCGACGGCATCAAGGACGCGACTTTCGTAGTGCTCGAAGGCCACGGACATTTGCCGATGCTTGAGCCAGGCGCCGAGCAGATCGTTCGCCGCATCGTGAGCTGGATCGCCTGAAGGTCTATTGCTTGTCACGAAGATCAAGGCGCTGCCAGAGCGCGACGATTTCCTCTTCTGGCACGAATTCGCCGCGTCGAGCTTGGTCTAAGCCTTCACGGATTAATGCTCTGGTTTCGTCGTCGAGTATCAATTCTTTCTCGGCCGGGCGAAGCATAGCGATTCAATCCTCGACCGATGCGATATTGGCGGCGCGGGCTTCGAGCAGCCTGATCGCGCGTTCCACGGGTGAGAATGAGCGGCGGTGATGGGTGCACACGCCGTGCTTCTTGACCGCGCGCGCATGCTCGGGCGTGCCGTAACCTTTGTTACTCTCCCAACCATAGCGGCGATAACGCCGCGCGAGCTTCACCATGATGCGGTCGCGCGTGACCTTGGCGATGATGGAGGCGGCGGCCACCGACAGCGACAAGGCGTCGCCGCCGACCACGGCACGCGCCTTGGCGGGGAAGCGGCGCGGAATGAGGTTGCCGTCGATCAGCGCCGAGCCGATCGGCAGACCGAGTGCGCGATAAGCAAGACGCATGCCCCACAAACTCGCCTGCAGGATATTGATTTTGTCGATGCGCCGTACATTGCCGATGGCGATGCCGACGCATGACGTGGCCATGATCTCGAAATAGAGTTCCTCGCGCACCTCCGCTGTGAGCATCTTCGAATCGTTGATGCCTTCGGGGATGCGGTCGGGATTGAGGACCACCGCCGCCACCACTACGGGACCGGCCCATGGCCCGCGGCCGGCCTCATCGATGCCGGCCACCGGTCCGTAATGCTCCATCATCATCGCCTCTTCGAGGTCGAAGCTTGGCAGCGAGCGGACGGGAATCGATTCGGCTGGCAGGCCCATGATCGTGGGACTGTCGCGCAAAGCGCCTGGGCTTTGCAACACGCTCGGGAGGCGTAGTCGCGGACTTGTGGAAAATCGCCGTTACAGCAGGCGGAGCTGCTGGCCGGGTAGGACTGGCGGGGTGAACAGATCCTTGCGGAGCGGCACATATTCATCCTGGTTGAAGCCGAGCCGCTCAGCCGCCATCTCGAAGCGCCGTCCGATCATCCAGGCATAAGGGCCGTCGCCCACCATGCGCTCGCCCCATTTGGCGTCGTAGAGCTTGCCACCACGCGTGGAGCGCATCAGAGACAGCACGCGATTGGCGCGGTCGGGGCAGTTTTCCTTGAGCCACTCAGTGAACAGCTCGCCGATCTCGAGCGGCAGCCGCAACAGAATATAGCCGGCTTGCTTCACGCCGACGATCGACGCGCGCTCGAGAATGCGCTCCATCTCCATGTCGGTGAGTCCGGGGATCACCGGCGCCACCATGACCGAGGTCGGAATTCCGGCCTGCACCAGCTTCTCTAAAGTCTCGATGCGTTTGTCGGGCGTGCTGGCGCGCGGCTCCATGGCGCGGGCAAGCCTGCGATCGAGCGAGGTCACCGACAGCGCCACCCTGACGAGGCCGCGCTCGGCCATCGAGGAAAGAATGTCGAGATCGCGCAGGATCAGCGCCGATTTGGTGACGATGCCGACCGGGTGGTTGGTGGCGTCAAGCACTTCGAGGATGCGGCGCATGATGCGATAGCGCCGCTCGATGGGCTGATAGGGATCGGTATTGGTGCCGATGGCGATGGTGCGAACGCTGTAGTCAGGCTCGGCCAGCTCGCGCTTCAGAGCTTCCGCGGCATTGGTCTTGGCGAACAGCTTCGTCTCGAAATCGAGACCCGGCGACAGGCCGAGAAAAGCATGCGTCGGGCGCGCGAAGCAGTAGATGCAGCCATGCTCGCAGCCGCGATAGGGGTTGATCGAGCGATCGAAGCCGATGTCCGGCGATTCATTGCGGGTGATGATGCGCCGGGCCGGGACCTCCTGTACTTCGGTGGAGAGTGCCTCAAGCTCGGCAAGCGATTCCCAACCGTCGTCGGTCGGCTCGTAGCTGACCGGCTCGTAGCGTCCCGAGCGGTTGGTCTGGGCGCCACGACCGTGCCGGCGCGCGGCAACCACACCCCCCGCTTCAAGCGGGAAGCTCTCGGTGTCCGCCGCTTTGCGCAACGCCACTGACATGCCGGTCCATATAGGGTGACAGCTAGAACAAAGCAAGAACATTCTTGGATTATCCCCAGCTTATTGATTGATGGCTGGGGATAAAAGCGATAGGTCCGGCCGATGATTTCCGTGGTTATCCCCACTCTGAACGCGGAAAGCGTCCTGGCGCCGACCCTTGCCGCGCTGGTCCCGGCCGTGGTGGGAGGTCAGGTGCAGGAGGCGATTCTCGCCGATGGCGGGTCGAGCGATGACACTAGGGTCATTTCCGACGCCGCCGGAACAGTGCTGATCGACGTGTCGCGTGGCCGCGCCTCTCAACTGGCCGCTGGTGCCGCGCAGGCGCGGGGAGATTGGCTGCTATTCCTCGAAGCCAACGCGGTGCTCGAGCCCGGATGGGCCGAGGAGGCGCAAGCCTTCATCGAACGCGTAGAGAGCGGACGCCGTGGTCAGGCGGCGGCGTTTTTCCGATACGCGCTTGACGATGACGGCTTCATGCCGCGTCTGGCCGAATTGGTGGCGCGTATGAGCTGTTTCCTGTTCGCGATGCCGGGTGAAAATCAGGCCATGCTCATCTCGCGCAAACTCTACGACCGGCTCGGGGGTTTCCGGAAGGATGACAGACTCGTGCACAGGCTGAAGCGAAGCGAAATGGTGATGCTGAATTCACGCGCGGTGACTGGCGCGCCGCTCCATCGGAGCGAGGGCTATGTCACGCCAACCTTACGTCAACTCGGCCAAGCGCTCCTCTCACCGGTACGCGCTCTGGCGCGTCTCTACGGCTAGACGCTCTTTTTCTTCTTTTCCTTTTTCAGGCGCGGCACGATCTCGACGAACGAGCAGGGCCGGTGACGGTTGTCGAATTGCGATTTCAGGATGCCTTCCCAGGCGTCAGTGCAGGCGCCGGGCGAGCCGGGCAGGCAGAAAATATAGGTGCCGTCAGCCACGCCGGCACAGGCGCGCGATTGCACCGTCGAAGTGCCGACCATCTGATAGCTCAGCATATGGAACAGTGCGGAAAAACCCTCGATCTCTTTGTCGAATAGTGGCTTCACCGCCTCGGGCGTCACGTCGCGCCCGGTCAAGCCGGTGCCGCCGGTAGTGATCACGGCATCGACCTGCGGATCCTTGATCCAGCGTTTGACCTGCTTTTTGATCCTTTTCGGATCGTCCTCGACGATGGCGTGTTCGACGACCACATGACCCGCGTCCCGGATAAAGCCCGTGAGTAGCGGGCCGGACTTGTCGGTCTTCTTCGTGCGCGTGTCCGAGACCGTGAGCACGGCGATGCGCAACGGAATGAAAGGACGGCTTTCGTCGATGCGGCTCATTTTTTATACAGCGCCTGTTTGATCATCAGCATGTCGCGCCAGGAAAGCCGCTTTTCCGCCGGGTTACGCAATAGATAAGCGGGATGGAGCGTGGCGATGACCGGGATATCCCGCTCCCCGCTCTCATAGACGAGCCATTTGCCCCTGAGACGCATGATGCCTTGGCTGGTGCCGAGCATGCTTTTTGCAGCGGCATTGCCGAGCAGCACGATGATGCCGGGATTGAGCAGCTCGATCTGCCGCTTGAGGAACGGGGCGCAGGATTCGATCTCTAGCGGCGTCGGCGTGCGATTGCCGGGCGGCCGCCAATAAACGGTATTGGTAATGTAGACATCGTCCTCGGTGAGGCCGATCGAGGCGAGCATGAGATCGAGCAGCTTGCCGGCGCGGCCGACGAACGGCTTGCCTTGCAGATCCTCGTCACGACCGGGCGCTTCGCCGATGAGCATGACCCGCGCTTTGTCGCTGCCGCGGGCAAAGCAGAGGTTCTTGGCGGTTCGCTTGAGCGCGCAACCCTCGAATTGGCCGGCCAGCTGTTCGAGATCGGCCAGGGTCTCGGCCTCTTCCGGGCTGCAGTCATCGGCAAGGGGCTTCGCCCGAGGCTTGGCGCCGGCGGTTGTCGCCGTACGTCCCGGCTTGAGGTCAAAGGAGGCAGGCGCGGCGAAATGGTTGACCGGCTCCTCGCCGATCGCCTCGTCGACGCCCATCGCCCGATACCAGTCGAGCAAAGCTTGCGCCGGTTCCACCCTCGATGCCGCCATTTGCCACGCCTCTCCCAAGCGCCTATTCATGCCACATGAATGATAGCAGGTCGTCTTGCCGGCGAAAGCAGCTATCCGGAGCTGGGCATTGAGTGAAACCGCAGAGACAGACGCGGTCGAGCGCGAGACCATGGAGTTCGACGTGGTCATCGTCGGCGCGGGACCGGCAGGGCTTGCCGCCGCCATCAGGCTCAAGCAGCTCGCGGCCGAGAAGGGGACCGATATCTCGGTCGTGGTGCTGGAAAAAGGCTCGGAGGTCGGCGCCCATATCCTCTCCGGCGCGGTGATCGATCCGGTTGGGCTCGATCGGCTCATACCCGATTGGCGCGACAAGGAATCGCCGCTTAAGACGCAAGTTACGGAAGACCGCTTCCACTATCTGACCCAAACAGGGAGCATCCGCTTCCCCAATTTCCTCATGCCGCCGCTGATGAGCAATCACGGCTGCTATACCGGCAGTCTCGGTGCGCTGACCAAATGGCTCGGTGAGCAGGCAGAGGCGCTCGGCGTCGAGATTTATCCCGGCATCGCCGTCACGCAGGCGATGTTCGGGCCGAATGGCGAGATCGAAGGCGTCATCACCGGCGATATGGGAGTGGCCCGCGACGGCAGTCACAAGGACAGCTACACGCCGGGCATCGCGTTGACCGGCAAATACACTTTGATCGCCGAAGGCGCACGCGGCTCTCTCTCCAAGCAGCTCATCAAGAAGCTGGGTCTCGATGCGCAATCGGGTCCGCAGAAATTCGGTATCGGCCTGAAAGAGCTATGGGAGATTCCGCCGGAGAAGCACAGACCAGGCCTGGTGCAGCACACCATGGGCTGGCCGCTCGAAGACAATACCGGTGGCGGCTCCTTCCTCTACCATTTCGGCGAGAACCTGGTGTCGGTCGGCTTCGTCGTGCATCTCGACTATGCCAACCCCTATCTCAATCCCTTCAAGGAATTTCAGCGCGCCAAGACCCATCCGCGCATCCGCGAACATCTGGAGGGTGGCAGGCGCATCGGTTATGGCGCACGCGCGCTCACCGAGGGCGGCATCCAGGCGATCCCCCGTCTTGCCTTTCCCGGCGGCGCGCTGATCGGTTGCGCCGCGGGCTTCATGAACGTGCCGCGTATCAAGGGCTCGCATAACGCCATGCTGTCCGGCATGATGGCGGCCGAAGCCGCTTTTGCCGCGATCGAGGCGGGCCGCGCCCGCGACACGCTCGAAGCCTACCCGCAAGCCGTCGCATCGAGCGGCATGGCCAAGGAGCTCAAGAAAGTCCGTAACGTGAAGCCGCTCTGGTCGCGCTTCGGCACGCGTCTCGGCGTCATGCTCGGCGGTATCGACATGTGGCTCAACACACTGTTCCCCTTCCTCGGCCACACGCTGAAACATCTGAAGCCCGACTATGCGACGCTGAAGAAGGCGAGCGAGGTGAAGAAGATCGACTATCCGAAGCCCGATAATTTGCTCAGCTTCGACATCCTCTCCTCGGTGTTCCTGTCCGGCACCAATCATGCGGAGGATCAGCCGGTGCATCTCAAGCTTGCCGATCCTTCGATCCCCATCGAGCGTAATCTTCCCGAATATGCCGAGCCGGCGCAGCGTTACTGTCCGGCCATGGTCTACGAGGTTGTGGAGGAGGGGGATCGCCTGCGCTTCCAGATCAACGCGCAGAACTGCGTCCACTGCAAAACCTGCGACGTGAAGGATCCGGCGCAGAACATCGACTGGGTCCCGCCTGAAGGAGGCGATGGGCCGAATTACGTGAATATGTAAGCCGGAGAGGGGAAACGGGCCATAAACGTGCCGCGATTAGGCGGCAAAAGCCTTGTTTGCACCTGAGGGAAAACCCCTTAACCTTGTTTAGGCACAGTAACTCCGCAGTTGAAGGGCGGGCACGCCGGCCGATGCACATGACCACTGACAACCGGGCTTCTCCCCGCCAATGGGCGTGGGGTTCGCTTCTTGCCATTGCCATCCTCGCGGCTCCCACCGCCTATTCGGAAGTCGTGCCTAACGATGGCCAGGACGCGAAGCCCGGTACGCTGTTCGGCAACTACCTTGCGGGACGGGTCGCTCGCAGTGACCACGACATCCTCGCCGCCGCCGATTTCTACTCGAAGGCGCTGGCCGGAGATCCCACCAACGAGATCATCCTTGAGCAGACGTTCCTGCTGGAAGCGGCGGCCGCCCATTGGGACCGCGCCGCGGTTCTGGCCACCGACCTGGTCAAGGCCGAGCCCTCGCACCGCATCGCGCGTTTTCTCCTCGGCATCGAGGCTTTCAAGCAGGAAAAATTCACGGAGGCCGATGAGCATTTCACGGCCGCACGCCAAGGTCCGATCGCCGATCTGACCTCGACGCTCGCCCGCGCCTGGGTGCAGCAGGCGGACGGCAAGCCCGATCAGGCGCTCGCCACGCTCGACAGCTTGAGCGATGCCGACTGGGCGCAGTTCTATCAGCGCTATCACCGGGCGCTGATTGCCGATATCTCCAACCGGCACGTACTGGCGCGCGAAGCCTATGCCCAGGCCTTCAAGAAGAATCCCGGCACGCTCAGGGTGGCAGACGCCTATACGCGCAGCGCCGTGAACGGCAAGAACCGCAAGCTCGCCGTCCAGACCCTGAAGGCCCACATTGCCAACACGTCTTCCCATCCTCTTTCGGCGGCGTTGCTTGCCGAGATCGAGAGCGGTGAGACGCCGCCGCTGCTCGTGGCCAATTCCGCCGACGGGCTGGCCGAGGTCTTTTATGGCATTGGCGATGCGCTAGCCGGCGAAGGCGGTCTCGATATGGGAATCATCTTCCTGCAGATGGCTCTCTATCTGAAACCCGACTTCCCGCTCGCCTATGTGGCGCTGGCCGAGGCTTATGACGGGGCCAAAAAATACGATCAGGAGATCGAAGCGCTTGGCCGCATCGGCAAGGATTCACCGCTCTGGCAGAGCGTGCAGATTCAAAATGCCTTTGCTCTGAATGCGCTAGAGCGGGTCGATGACGCCAAGGCTTTGCTCGAGAAGCTTATCGCCGAGAACACGAAGGACATCAGGCCGCTCGATGCGCTCGGCAACATTATGCGTTCGCATGAACGCTATGCCGAGGCGCGCGACTATTACACCCGCGCTATCGCATTAATCGAAAAGCCGACCAAAGAGAATTGGGCGCTTTATTATTCACGCGGTGTGAGTAACGAGCGTCTCAAGAATTGGCCCGACGCCGAGGCCGATTTTAAAAAGGCGCTGGAGTTGTCTCCCGACGAGTCGCTGGTGCTGAACTATCTCGGCTATTCCTGGGTCGATCAGGGCGTCCACCTTCAGCAGGCGATGGATTACATCCGCAAGGCGGTGCAGCTGAAACCCGACGACGGCTATTATGTCGACAGTCTCGGCTGGGCCTATTACCGGCTGGGTAATATGCCCGCGGCGGTCGAGCATCTCGAGCGTGCCGTCGAGCTAAGGCCCGACGATCCGATCATCAACGATCATCTCGGCGATGTCTATTGGCAGGTCGGGCGCAAGCTCGAGGCGAAATATCAGTGGCAGCAGGCTTTGACCTTGAAGCCCGAGAACGAACAGGCCGATCGCCTGAAGAAGAAAATCGTCATCGGGCTGACAGAGGACACGGCGACCAAGGCTGCCGAGACCAAGGCCATCGAACCCGAGACCGCTCCCTCCGCCGCGGCTAAAGCGGTCGGAACAACCCAATAGCAGCCGGTCAAACTTATACCGCGAGCGGCCCATGACGACGCTTCGCGACACGGCCTTTGCCAAGATCAATCTGACACTCGCTGTGCACGGCCGCCGTGCCGACGGCTTCCATGAGATCGAGAGCCTGATCGCTTTCGCCGCGCTTGGCGACGATGTCACGCTCGAACCGGGTGAAGCGCTCGATCTTGCCGTCGAGGGACCGTTCGCCGGCGCGCTTGCCGGCGACAATCTCGTCATCGCCGCCGCTCAGGCAGCCAAAGCCTTGCACCCGGAACTGCGTCTTGGCCGCTTCCGCTTGGTGAAAAATCTGCCGGTCGCCGCGGGGCTGGGCGGCGGTTCGGCCGCCGCCGCCGCGGCTTTGCGGTTGTTGGCGCGAGCCAATCGCGGCGCTCTTTCGGAAACAGCGCTCGCGTCATTGGCGCCGGAACTTGGTTCGGACGTTGCGGTCTGTCTCGACAGCCGCCCCGCAATGATTACCGGGCGCGGAGAAAGAGTGAAGCCAGTCGCGGACTTCCCCTCATGCGGCGTACTGCTCGCCAATCCGGGAGTGCCGCTTGCCACGCAGGATGTCTATGCCGCGCTAGGTGCCGAACCCTTAGCGGCGGCGGCGGATGTTGAAGCACCGAATTTTGACGGCGATTTCGCCAGGCTCATGGATTATGTCGCGTCGCGCGGCAACGCTCTGCAAGCACCCGCCACGCGCCTTGTGCCGAAGATCGAAGACGTGCTCGCCGCGCTCTCGCGCCTCGACGGTGCGCGCATCGCGAGACTCACGGGCAGCGGGCCGACCTGCTTCGCCCTGTTCTCCACTGAGGACGAAGCCAAGCGCGCCGCTGCTTCACTCACGCGCCAGCATCCAGACTGGTGGATCGCCGCGAGTTCGCTTCAGCCTAGAACGGGCGGTTGACGCAGAAGGCGATGGCTTCAAGCAGCGCCGCCTTGGCGTCTGAATCCGGGAAGATGGCAAGATCGTCGCGGGCGATGGCGCCGTAATGGCGCGCCCGCTCGATCGTGTCGGCAAGCGCATTGTGACGCTTCATCAGTTCCATGGCTTCGGCGAGATCGCCATCGCTGGTCTCGCCCTGCTGTAGCGTCCGTTGCCAGAATTTGCGCTCATCCGCCGTGCCGCGCCGATAACACAGCACCACCGGCAGCGTGATCTTACCCTCGCGGAAATCGTCGCCGACGCTCTTGCCGAGCGTCGATGGCTCTCCCGCATAATCGAGTGCATCGTCGACCAGTTGGAAGGCAAGACCGAGATTGCGTCCGTAGGACCTGAGCGCGGCAGCTTCCGATTTCGGACGCTCGGCGATGATCGCGCCGACTTCCGCCGCGGCGGCGAACAAGGCCGCCGTCTTGGCGTCGATCACCGCGAGATAATCGTCCTCGGTCGTTTCGGTGTTCTTGGCGGTGATGAGCTGCATCACCTCGCCCTCGGCGATCACCGCCGCGGCGTCCGACAGCACCCGCAGCGCACCGAGCGAGCCCACATCCACCATCATCTTGAAGGCCTGGCCGAGTAGGAAATCGCCGACCAGCACGCTCGCCTCGTTGCCCCATACGAGCCGTGCCGTGGTCTTGCCGCGCCGCACATTGCTTTCATCGACCACGTCATCATGCAGCAGCGTGGCGGTGTGCATGAACTCGACGGATGCCGCGAGCCGCACATGGCCGTCGCCCGAATAGCCGCAAAGCTGCGCCGCGGCCAGGGTGAGCATGGGGCGCAAGCGCTTGCCGCCGGAATCGATCAAATGCCGTGCCAGTTCGGGGATCAGGTCGACATTCGATTTGGCGCGGTCGAGGATGATGCGATTGACATGGGCCATGTCCTCCTCGACAAGCGCCACGAGCGGCGCGAGACTCGCTTTCGGGTCTCGCGGGCCGGAAAGCTTTACGACGACTCCCAAGATATCTCTCCTGCGCGGCCTCGTTATGCGGGATATTGTCGGCGGACTATGGTGAAGGTCAAGGCGCTCCGCTGTCGCCCCGCATTTTCAGTGGTTTCACTGCGATGAAGGAATTGCTGCGCACGAACGATCCGGTGCTCCTGTCATACGTCAGCGCCTTGCTGACGGAGGCTGACGTCGCTTTCATGGTGGCCGACAGCAATATGAGCGTGATGGAAGGCTCGATCGGCATATTGCCGCGCCGCGTGCTGGTCGATGGCGACGATCTCGAGACGGCGCGCCAGATCCTCAATGAGGCCGGTATCGGCCATGTCATCAAGCAAGACAAAAACTGACGCGACCAGCGCCGACGCTTTCCTTGGCGGCCGCATCGATATAATGCAGCCGCGCCAGGGCCATCGCGCGGGGAGCGATGCGGTATTCCTCGCCGCCGCCGTTCCCGCCTCGGCCAAGGGCAAGGTCCTCGACGCAGGCGCCGGCGTGGGCGTGGCCGGACTTTGCGTGCTGGCCCGCATTCGCGGCGTCAAAGTCACAGCCGTTGAGATCGACGCAAAGCTCTGCTTGCTCGCCGGGGCGAATGCCGCACGGAACGGCTTCGCCGAGAGGTTCGAAGTCGTGAATGCCGACGTGACCTTGCCGGCGAAGAAACTCGCCGCTACGGGACTTGAGCGCGAAGGCTACGATCACGTCATCGCCAATCCGCCGTTCCATGTCGAGGGGTCGGTGAGAGCGGCGCCCGATCGGAGCAAGGCCAGGGCGCATGTGATGCGGGCAGGGGACCTTGCCGCGTGGATCAGGTTTCTCGCCGCCATGACAACGCCGAAAGGATGGGTGACGCTGATCTATCCGCCCGAACATCTCGGTCCGATGTTGCGAGAGCTCGACGGCCGTTTCGGCGAGGTCAAAATCTACCCACTTTTTCCCAAGGCGGACGTGGCGGCGGCACGCGTCATCCTGCAGGGGCGCAAGGGGAGCCGCGCCGCGCCCAAGCTCCTGCCGGGTCTCGTCCTGCATGGAGCCGGCGGTCGTTACACGAAAGAGGCCGAAGACATCCTTCGTGGCGGCAAAGCATTGCAGTTCTGAGACTGAGAAAAGGATGGGCCGCCGCCTTGGGGGGTTAGGCGACGGCCCTCAATCGCCTGAGGGAGTCAAAGCTCAGGCCGGTCAAGGCCCGCGAGGAGCGACGAGGCCCGACCGTACCCCAAGTCGTAATATCCATGCCCTGAACCGGGCCTGAGGCGCCCGTTCATCCAGCGTTCAGCTAGCGGGAGCCTGGAAAGCCGAAGGGCCGCCCTTTCCGGGAGCGGCCCTTGAAAATCGTCAGGCGGTGCCTGGGCTTAGTCTCTAGTACCAGCCGCCCCAGTAATACGACCGCCAATAGGGGTAATAGCCATAAGGATAGCCGCCGCCATAGCCGTAACGATATGGCCGGTAATAGCGCGGGCGGTAATAGCCGTAACGCGGCCCGACATAGACATTCACGTTCGGACCCCGATAGCCCCGTCCGGCCTCGGCCGGGCTGGGATTGAGCGTGACGAAGCAGAGCGCGAACGCCGCCACCGCCGCCAACAGAACCGCAAACTTGCTCATCGAATTTCCTCCGTGCCGGCGCGAGCCGGCCTTCCCACCGTCGCCCGCATTATAGCAAGCAACGCGGAAAACCAGATTGCGGGTCCGGAATTTGGCTAACCAAACCTTACACGCAGTTTGATCTCGCCATTTTTGAGACAGTTAGGCGGCTGCCTTGATTTAACCCTTTGGCTCTGTACGCTGTGGGGCATGAACGCTCAGTTGCAGAAATCCGAGCCCGAAGGCTGGAAGGCCTATCTGCCCGCCTTCATCACCAAACGCGGGCCGCTCGTGCCGGTGCTGCGGTTCAGCGGCGCCATCGGCGTGGTCACGCCGCTCAGGCCCGGCATCACGCTTTCGACCAGCGCGCCGGCGATCGAGAAGGCCTTCACCATGCGCGGCGCCGACGCGGTCGCCATCCAGATCAACTCGCCGGGCGGCTCGGCGGTACAATCGACGCTGCTCTTCAGGCGCATCCGCGCGCTTGCCGAGGAGAAGGGCCTCAAGGTCTATGTGTTCGCCGAGGACGTGGCGGCATCGGGCGGCTATATGCTCGCGCTCGCCGGCGACGAGATCTATGCCGATGCGAGTTCCATCGTCGGCTCGATCGGCGTGATCACCGCCACCTTCGGCGCCAACGAGCTGCTCGCCAAGATCGGCGTGCAGCGCCGCGTCTATACCGCCGGTGACAACAAGGATATCCTCGATCCCTTCCTGCCGGAGAAGAAGAGCGACATCGTCAAGATCAAGGCGATCCAGCGCGACGTGCATCAGGCCTTCATCGATCTCGTCAAGGAGCGGCGCGGCGCCAAACTCAAGAAGACAAACAAGCAGCTCTTCACCGGCGAGTTCTGGAGCGGCAAGACCGCGCTCGAGCTTGGCCTGATCGACGGGATCTCGGACCTGCGCTCGAAGATGCGCGAGATCTATGGCGACGAGGTGCGCTTCAAGCTGGTGGCGCCATCGACCTCTTGGTTTCGCCGCAAGCGTGGGGTATTTGCTTCCGAGGGCGGGTTCGAGTTCGGCTTCGCGCCGGGCGGACTTGCCGCCGATCTCATCTCAGCGGTCGAAGCGCGCGCGCTTTGGTCGCGTTTCGGGTTCTGAGCCATGCCGCAGGTCCTGCTTCTGATCGCCGCCGGCGCCGCTCTCGTCATCGCCGGCAGGCGCTGGTACCGCGAGGAGAAGCGGCGTATCCAGACCGAACTGCGCGAAGCCGAAAAGGCCATGCAGCAGCATGAGCGGGCCAGCGCCGTGCCGCTCGAGCAAGACCCCTCGACCGGCGTTTACCGGCCGAAGCGGGTTCGGCACCAAGCCCAAAACACCCGCCATTAACCCGCCGGCCATTGTTATTGCCGACAGTCTGTGGCTTTCCTTCCTGGGAGCGGGCGGATAGCGTCCCGTGAGCCTTACCAAGACGCTTCCGATGGCCGCGCCACGCAAAAATAAATCAACAAAACCAAAGGGTACGAAGACCCTATCCTTCCAGGACCTGATTCTGAGGTTGGAGCGCTTCTGGGCGGATCGGGGCTGCGTGATTCTCCAGCCTTACGACATCGAGATGGGGGCGGCGACCTTTCACCCGGCGACCGCTCTCCGCGCCCTTGGTTTGAAGCCCTGGCGCGCCGCTTATGTGCAGCCGTCGCGCCGGCCCAAAGACGGCCGCTACGGCGAGAACCCGAACCGGCTGCAGCACTACTACCAATTCCAGGTCATCCTGAAGCCGTCGCCGCCCGACATCCAGGAGCTCTATCTGGAAAGTCTCTACGCCATCGGCATCGACCCGAAGAACCACGACATCCGCTTCGTCGAGGACGATTGGGAGAGCCCGACGCTCGGCGCCTGGGGACTTGGCTGGGAGGTGTGGTGCGACGGCATGGAGGTGTCGCAGTTCACCTATTTCCAGCAGGTCGGCGGCTTTGACTGCGATCCGGTCGCGGGCGAACTGACCTACGGGCTCGAGCGTCTCGCCATGTATGTGCAGGGCGTCGACAACGTGTTCGACCTCGACTTCAACGGCGCGCCAGGCAAGGACAAGGTCACCTATGGCGACGTGTTCCTGCAAGGGGAGCAGGAATATTCGCGCTACAATTTCGAGGCGGCCGACACCGACAAGCTGCTCACGCATTTCCGCGACGCCGAGGACGAATGCAAGGCATTGCTCGCCAAGGGTGAGAATGGCGATCGGCATCTCATGGTGTTGCCGGCCTACGACCAGGCCATCAAGGCCTCGCACATCTTCAATCTGCTCGACGCGCGAGGCGTGATCTCGGTTACCGAGCGTCAGGCCTATATTTTGCGCGTGCGCGATCTCGCCAAGGCGTGCTGCGCCGCATGGCTCAAGACCGAAGCGGGCGGCAACGCGCATGGCTGAGCTTCTGCTCGAACTGTTCTCCGAGGAGATTCCGGCGCGCATGCAAGCGCGCGCGCGCGAGGATCTGGTGCGCCTGCTCGGCGACAAGCTTCGCGACGCCGGCCTTGAACCGAAAAGCATCAAGACTTTCGCCACGCCGCGCCGACTGACCGCGGTAGTGGAAGGGCTGCCGGCCCGCTCGCTAAATGTGCGGGAAGAGCGCAAAGGCCCGCGTGTTGATGCGCCTGAGCCTGCGATCCAGGGCTTCCTCAAATCGGCCGGGCTCAAATCGGTCAGCCAGGCCGAGAAGCGCGAGGACAAGAAGGGCGATTTCTATGTCGCCATCATCGAGAAGAAGGGACGGCCGACATCCGAGGTCATCGCCAAGGCGGTGCCGGAGATCGTACGCGGCTTTCCCTGGCCGAAATCCATGCGCTGGGGCTCAGGCAAGCTCCGCTGGGTGCGGCCGCTGCATTCCATCCTCTGCCTGCTCGACGGCAAGGTGGTCCCCTTCGAGATCGACGGCATCAAAAGCGGCAAGGAGACGCGCGGCCACCGCTTCCTGGCGCCCGCATCCCTCAAGGTGAAGAACTTCAAGGATTACGCGCAGAAGCTTCGCAAGTCGTTCGTCATTCTTGACGGCGAGGAGCGCGCGTCACGCATCCTGAAGGATGCGCGCGCGCTTGCCGCCAAACACAAGCTCACGCTGGTCGAGGACGAGGCGCTGCTCGCCGAGAATGCCGGCCTTACCGAATGGCCGATCGTGCTGATCGGCTCATTCGACGAGGATTTCCTCGGCGTGCCGCCGGAAGTGCTCACCACCTCGATGAAGGCGCACCAGAAATGCTTCTCGTTGCGCCGGAAGGACGGCAAGCTCGCCAACCGCTTCGTCGTGGTTGCGAACCTCAAGGCCAGGGACGGCGGCAAGGCGATTGCCGCGGGCAACGAGCGGGTGATCCGCGCCCGCCTCGCCGACGCCAAGTTCTTCTTCGACCAGGACCGCAAGGTGCCGCTCGAACAGCTGGTGCCGAAGCTGAAGGACATCATCTTCCACGAGAAGCTCGGCAGCCAATACGACCGCGTGCAGCGCATCTGGAAACTAGCCCGAGAACTGGCGCCGCTGGTCAAGGCCGATCCCGATCTCGCCGAGCGCGCCGCCATTCTCGCCAAGGCCGATCTCGTGAGCGGGATGGTCGGCGAGTTTCCCGAGTTGCAAGGGGTGATGGGCCGCTATTACGCGCTCGAGCAGAATGAGACCCCTTCCGTCGCCAATGCCATCGCGCAGCATTACAAGCCGCTCGGCCCCTCCGACGACGTGCCGCGCGAGAAAGTGGCCATCGCCGTGGCGCTCGCCGACAAGCTCGACACTCTAACTGGCTTTTGGGCAATCAACGAAAAGCCGACTGGATCAAAGGACCCATATGCTCTTCGCCGCGCCGCGCTCGGAATCATCCGCATCGTGCTGGAAAACGGGGTGCGCTTACCGTTGCGGCGGTTCGCCAACCAAGACCTTATCGCCTTCTTCGCCGACCGGCTCAAAGTGCATCTGCGCGATCAGGGCGCGCGGCATGATCTGGTCGATGCGGTGTTCGCGCTCGGCGGTGACGATCTGCTGATGATCGTGCGCCGCGTAGAGGCGCTGGGGAAGTTCCTCGATACCGAGGACGGCGAGCATCTCCTCACCGGCACCAAGCGCGCCATCAACATTCTGCGCATCGAAGAGAAGAAGGACGGGCGAAGCTACGATCAGGCGCCTGACCCAAATCTTCTGCAACGTCCGGAGGAGAAGGCGCTGGCCAAGGCCGTCGATGAGGTGGAAAAGGCCGCCGCGTCCGCGGTCGCCAAGGAGGATTTCGCCGGCGCCATGAGTGCAATGGCTAAACTTCGCGCGCCGGTCGATGATTTCTTCGACCACGTCACTGTCAACGCCGATGATCCGCGATTGCGCGAGAACCGCTTGCGCCTCTTGAACCGTATCCGCGGCACGACCTTGACCGTCGCCGATTTTTCCAAGATCGAAGGCTGAGCCGCATGCGACTTCTCATCGCCGCTCTATGGCTCGCAATTCTCCCTGCCTTCGCGCTTGCAGAATCAACGCTGCCGTCGGCGCTCTACCCGGTCGGCATGAAGCAGGTGCAGTTCGACGACCCCTCGGACGGCAGGCCCCTCAATTACCTGCTGATCTACCCGGCGGCGCCAGGGCCCGGCGCCAAGCCGACCAAGATCTTCATGGCGACCGATCTCAATCTCTATCTCGACGCGCCGTTTGCGCCCGGCGCGCTGCAGCATCCGCTCGTCGTCTTCTCGCACGGTGCCGGCGGTAATGGCGCGGGCTATGCCTGGTTCGGTGAATATCTCGCCGCGCGCGGCTATATCGTTGCGCTGGTCTACCACTACCGGGCCCACACTTACGATTCGAGCGCCCTCTATGTTCGCAACCGGCTGTGGCAGCGGCCGCGCGATATCAGCCTCGACATCACCCATCTGCTCGAGGACGAGGTCTGGGGACCGCGCATCGACCCTGAGCGCATCGGCGTGGCGGGACATTCGCAAGGCGGCTTCACCTCGCTCTGGCTCGGCGGCGCCGAAATCGATCCCAGCCTGTACGAGGCGTTCCAGCGCAAATGGGCCGACAACATCGTCTTGCCGGAATATCTGCGCGAGGAGATGCACATCGATGCTCAGCCGGCGCTGGGCTTGCGCGACGAGCGGGTCAAGGCGGCGTTCGCCATGGCGCCCGGCGACATTCAGGGCTTCGGCATGAACGAGGCGGGGCTCAGGAAGATGGCGATCCCGGCCTATCTGATCGTCGGCGCGGGCGACACCGCGACACCGCCTGAGGATAACGCCGAGTTCGCCGCGAAATATATACCGGACGCCACGCTCGACATCCTGCCTGGCCCGGTCGGCCACGAGATTTTCGGCAATGTGTGCGACGAATTGGGACGGGACAATTTTCCCGACGCCTGCGTCGATCCCCCCGGCGTCGATCGCGGCAAGCTGCACGAGCATATCGGCGACGCCGCCGTGAAATTCTTCGATGCGAATTTGCGTGTGCAGCGGCAAGAGACGCCATGACGCGAAATGGCAAGCAATCGTCGCGGGGCGTCAACCACGCTGTCTGCTTCTTGCACACATTCACAATATGAGCGAGCCAAGCCATCTCTTCGTCTATGGCACGCTGCGCTACGAGAGCGAGCATCCCATGGCGCGGCGTTTGCGCACGAAAGCGCATCATATCGGCAAGGGCAGTGTGGCGGGCCGGCTCTACGACCTCGGCGCCTATCCGGCCGCTGTGTTCGATGCAAACGAGAAACGCCGCATTATCGGCGACGTGTTCAAGCTGATGCCCGGCAGAAACGTGCTCGCCGAGATGGACACTTATGAAAGCATCGCCCCGCAATACAAGCGCAACGTGCTCCAGGTGAAGCTCGCCAATGGCGGCGCCGTCGATGCCTGGGCCTATGGCGTCGATTCGATGCCGGGCGCGCGCTTGATTGCCGATGGCGACTTCATCGCCCATAGGAACCGGCAGCGTCCTCGCGCGGTTCGGCCTTAAGACCTGGCGACACAGTCGTTTGTGCCCAGGCGGCTTGCCCGCTAAAAGGGCCCGTGCCCAAAAACCGCATGGATCAGACATGAGCACCGCAGAGGCTTCCGATACGGCGCCGAAATGGGTGTTCACCTTCGGCGCGGGTGGTGCCGACGGCTCGGCCGGGGACCGCGACCTTCTCGGCGGCAAAGGCGCCTACCTGGCCGAGATGTCGCGGCTCGGACTGCCTGTGCCTCCCGGCTTCACCATCTCGGCCGAAGTGTGCGCCGTTTACTACGAGCTTGGCGGCAGGTTGCCGGACGAGCTCAAGCCGATGGTCAACCATGCGCTGGCGGTGATGGCGAAGATCGCCGGCGCGCGTTTTGGCGACGTGGACAATCCGCTGCTCGTATCGGTGCGCTCGGGCTCGCGCGCTTCGATGCCGGGCATGATGGATACCGTGCTCAATCTCGGCCTCAACGATCAGACCGTGGAAGGGCTGGCGCGGCGCTCGGGCGACCGGCGCTTCGCCTACGACACCTATCGCCGCTTCATCCAGATGTATGGCGACGTCGTGCTCGGCATCGACCACGAGCTGTTCGAGGAAATCCTGGAGAACTACAAGAACCTCAAAGGCATCGAATACGACACCGATCTCACGGCGGAGGATTGGCTCGATATCATCGGCCGGTTCAAGGCGCTGGTCGAAAACGAGCTCGGCAGACCCTTCCCGCAAGACCTGCACGAGCAATTATGGGGCGCGATCGCCGCCGTGTTCGGTTCCTGGCAGAACGCCCGCGCCATCGCCTATCGCCGCTTGCACGATATTCCCGACGATTGGGGCACGGCAGTCACCATCCAGGCCATGGTGTTCGGCAATATGGGCGACCGCAGCGCCACCGGCGTGGTGTTCACCCGCAATCCCTCAACCGGCGCCAAGGAGCTTTACGGTGAGTTCCTCATCAATGCGCAAGGCGAGGACGTGGTGGCCGGCTTGCGTACGCCGCAAGCCCTGACCGAGGCGTCGCGCAAGGGGACCGGCTCGCGCAAAGCCTCGTTCGAAGAATTGATACCGGAGGCCTTTTCCGAGCTGAAAAACTCTTGCGTCAAGCTCGAAACCCATTTCCGCGACATTCAGGACATCGAGTTCACGGTGCAGGAGGGCAAGCTCTTCATCTTGCAGACCCGCTCGGGCAAGCGCTCGACGCAGGCCGCGCTGAAGGTCGCCGTGGACATGGCGCATGAGGGGCTGATCAGCCGCGAAGAGGCGGTTTTGAGCGTCAGGGCCGGTCAACTCGACCAGCTCTTGCATCCGACGCTCGATCCCAAGGCCGAGATGACGGTGCTCGCCAAAGGCCTGCCGGCATCGCCAGGGGCGGCCTCCGGCGAGCTCGTGTTCGACGCCGACGAGGCGGTGCATCTCAAGACGCAAGGCCACACCGTGATCCTCGCCCGCGTCGAGACCTCGCCCGAGGATGTGCAGGGCATGCACGCCGCCGCCGGCATCCTCACCACACGCGGCGGCATGACCAGCCACGCCGCGGTGGTGGCGCGCGGCATGGGCCGGCCTTGCGTGGTCGGGGCCGCCGCCGTCGTCATCGATCTCGACCGTGAGACGCTGGAGGCCGGCGGCGTACGCCTCGGCAAAGGCGACATCATCACCATCGACGGCTCCACGGGGCAGATCATCAAGGGCCGAGTGCCCATGCGCGAGCCGGAGCTCTCCGCCGAGTTCGGCATTCTGATGCAATGGGCCGATGGCTTCCGCCGCATGCGCGTGCGCGCCAATGCCGATACGCCCGCCGACGCGAAACAGGCGCGTGCCTTCGGCGCCGAAGGCATAGGCCTTGCCCGCACCGAGCACATGTTCTTCGAAGAGAACCGCATCCTGGCCATGCGCGAGATGATCCTCGCCGAGGATCATGAGGGACGCCGCGCGGCGCTCGCCAAATTGCTGCCGGTGCAGCGCCAGGATTTCATCGCGCTGTTCGAGATCATGGCCGGCCTGCCGGTGACAATTCGCCTGCTCGATCCGCCGCTGCACGAGTTTTTGCCGCATAGCGACGAGGCTATCGGCAATGTCGCCGCCGACATGGGGGTGAGCATCTCGCGGCTGAAGCGCCGCATCGCTTCGCTGAGCGAGTTCAACCCCATGCTCGGCCAGCGCGGCTCGCGCCTGCTTGTGAGCTATCCCGAGATCGTCGAGATGCAGGCCCGCGCCATCTTCGAGGCGGCGATCGAGGCGAGCCGGGCGCTGCATAACCGCGTCATGCCCGAGATCATGGTGCCGCTTGTCGCCACCAAGGCCGAACTCGACCTGGTCAAGACGCGCATCGCGGCGATGGCGCGCGAGGTGGAGAAGGAGAGGGGAACCAGCGTCGCCTATCTCGTAGGCACCATGGTCGAACTGCCACGCGCCTGCCTGATGGCCGAGGAGATCGCCGAGAGTGCCGAGTTCTTCTCGTTCGGCACCAACGATCTGACCCAAACCACGTTCGGCCTGTCCCGCGACGACGCCGGTCGCTTCCTCGGCGAATATGCCGATAAAGGAATCATTCACCATGATCCCTTCGTCACGCTCGACGAGGCGGTGGGCGAGCTCATGCGGATTGGCGCGGAGCGAGGCCGCAAAGGCCGCCCCAATCTCAAGATCGGCGTGTGTGGGGAGCATGGCGGCGACCCGGACACCATCGCCTTCTGTGAGGAGATCGGGCTGAATTACGTGTCCTGCTCGCCTTACAGGGTGCCGGTGGCCCGACTCGCGGCGGCCCAGGCGACGCTCAGGGCGAATAACGGATAATTAGCCTTTTCCGCGGGAAATGGGCGGATTGCCGCTCACCACATTTTGCTCTAAATTCTGAGGCAGCCTAACGGCAATTAGAAGGGAATCCGGGCCAGAACCGGGTGGGGGACTACAACTAAATTTAACATTTTCCCACCAATACGGCTGGTTCGATTTTGGGGAATGACCTCGGGCGCGATTTTTGCGTCCGTGGACCTTGGGGGATGACGGCAGCCATCTGGCGGCTCCCGCAAGGTCGTTGGACCTGGAGGGGAAATGGGCCGGGGCTCGCCTCGACGAATCTGGCACACCGTGGCAGCACTGGTGCCGCTTCCTATCGTGGGGCTTGGCGTACTCGCCATCGTTCCCACGGACAAATCTTCCGTCGAACTTTATCTTTCCCAGCACGGCTCCGAGCACGCGCGGGTCATTCCGTCCGGTGAGCTCTTCGGCCATGGCAAAGGTCCGCGCGCCGATCATCTCCAGGACGCCAACACCGTCACCTCCGCCGGCAAGCAGCTCATCGCCGCGAGCCTGACAGGCACACCGAGCTTTACCGCCAAGCGCAGCGAAGTGGCTCGAGACCGCAAGGCCGATCGCCTCATTCCCACCACCACCGAGGTCGTCCGTTCGAGCAGCGGCAATCCGCTGCTCATGAATGCGGCCAACACCTCGATGTTCGGACCGGACCTCGATGTCGATGCCTTCAGGCCGTCGCCCGAGGACATCGCCTACAGCCCGAGCCCCGATGCGCTGGGCTTCCGCTACCAGGGCGAGACGCAAGCCGAGTTCGAGGAACGCGAGCGGCGCTGCCTCGCCACCGCGCTCTATTTCGAATCGCGCGGCGAGCCGATACGCGGGCAGATTGCCGTCGGCCAGGTGATCCTCAATCGGGTGCGTAGCCCGAACTTCCCGGAAACGATCTGCGGCGTGGTCTTCCAGGGGCAGCATCAACCCGGCTGCCAGTTCTCGTTCGCTTGCGATGGCAAGACCGACGCACCGCGCAACAGCGCACAATGGGGGCTCGCCCAGGATCTCGCCAAGCAGATCATGGCCGGCGAGCATTGGCTCCCGGAGCTCGGCTATTCCACCTATTTCCATGCCACTTACGTCAGCCCCTATTGGCGGGGCGGCATGAGCCGGAGCGACAGGATCGGCCGTCATATCTTCTACAAGAAGCGCAACGAGAAGCCCTACATCGTGGAAGCGTCAACCGGGGCCGGCGAAGCCGGAGCGGCTGAGGACGATGCCACGAGCTTCCTGATGACCCCGACCTTGTCTGTCGTGTCGGCGGTGAGTTCCATGGCCGGCTCGGTGGGTTCCTCGGTGGGTTCCATGGCCGGCACGACCGTGAGTTCCCTTAGCGGCTCTAGCGCGCCCGCCACTCCAGCGATGAGTCTAGGTTACGGGGCGAGTGAGTAAGCGCGCCGACCGAGATCACATCGACGCCGGTTTCGGCAATTTCCCGCACAGTTTCCAAAGTCACGCCGCCTGACGCCTCCGTCATCACGCGGCCCTTGGCGAGCGCCACCGCCTGTTTGAGCGTGGCGATATCCATGTTGTCGAGCAGCACGGCGTCGATGGGGAATTGAAGCGCCTCTTCGAGCTGAGCGAGCGTATCGACCTCCACCTCGATCTTGACAGGCCCGGCCCGCTCTCGGAGCCGTGCAAGCGCCTTGGCGAGGCCGCCCGCGGCGGCAATGTGATTGTCCTTCACCAGCACCGCGTCGTAGAGGCCGAAGCGGTGGTTCGTGCCGCCGCCGGCCTGCACCGCGTATTTTTCCAGCACGCGCAGACCGGGCGTCGTCTTGCGCGTGTCGGCGATGCGCGCGCTTGTGCCCGCGGCCGCCGCCACATAGGCGGCGGTGAGCGTGGCGATGCCGCTCAAGCGGCCGAGGAAATTGAGCGCGGTGCGCTCGGCGGTGAGCAGCGCCCGGGTTTTCCCGGAGATGCGCGCGATTGCGGTCCCGGCGGCGACCTTGGCGCCGTCCTGAACCAGCCGCACGAATTTCGCGTCAGGATCGAGCGCCTTGAAGGCGGCTTCGGCGAGGTCGAGGCCGGCGATGATGCCCGCCTGGCGCACCACGATCGCCGCTTCGTCCCGACCCTCGCTGGGGACGATCGCATCGGTGGTGATGTCGCCGGCTGTACCGAGATCTTCCGCGAGCGCTGCCGCGACCGCCTGCGCGACGAGAGAGGGCGGCAGCTTCAATTCAGGAGAGGGCGCCCGGTTCATGCATGAAGCGCAACGCGCGGCCTCACCGCCTGACGGCGCGCGGGTGCTGAATCGCGGGCGATGGCCTCGGCTTCGGCCAGCGTAAAGGTGCTGCGCCGCGCCAGCGCCTCGTTCGCCTGGGGGTAGTCGCCGCGGAAATGCGCCCCGCGGCTCTCCTTGCGGGCCAACGCCGCGGCGGTCATCAACTTGGCGGTGAGGAGCATGTTGCCGAGCCGCGCATCGCCTTGCGTCTCCCGCTCGAGCGCCGCGATCATCCCCAGCGCTTCGGTCAAGGAGGCTTCGTCGCGGATGACGCCGACATGGCTCTGCATGAGACGGCGAAGCGTCTGCTCAGCCTCATGGCTGTGGCTAACGGCAGGAGCCGAGATCCTTGCCTCTACCTTGCGTGTGGGCGCAGCCACATATCCGCCGAAGCCGGCGATGTCGCGGGCGGCGCGTGCGCCGAACACGACTGCTTCGAGCAGCGAGTTCGAGGCGAGCCGGTTGGCGCCATGCGCGCCGGTCGAGGCGACTTCGCCCACGGCCCACAGCCCGTCGACGGTCGAGCGGCCTGCCGAGTCGGTAAGGATGCCGCCCATGTGGTAATGCGCCGCCGGTGATACGGGAATCGGCTCGCTTATGGGGTCGATGCCGGCCGCGCGGCAGGCGGCGGATACGGTAGGGAAATGCTCAGCGAGCTTGGTCCCGAGTCCGCGGCAATCGAGAAATGCGCCGCGCCCGCTGGTTACTTCGCGATGGACGGCGCGCGCCACCACGTCGCGGGGCGCAAGCTCCGCATCCGCATGGATCGCACGCAGGAAACGCTCGCCGCGCGCATTGATCAGCGTGGCACCTTCGCCGCGCAGCGCCTCTGTGGCGAGAGGCGCCGGATCGCGGCCGATGGCCATCGCGGTCGGATGGAATTGCACGAACTCGGCATCGGCGATCACAGCACCGGCGCGGGCGGCAATGGCGATGCCGTCGCCACGTGCCTCGCGCGGATTGGTGGTGACGGCGAAGATCTGGCCGGCGCCACCGGTGGCGAGCACCACGGCATGCGCGGCCAAGGTCATGGCATAGGGACTGCCATCCACCGGGGTAAGCTCGATGCCGGCGACCCGTCCGTCGCTCAACACGAGATCGCTGGCGGCGAACCCTTCCAGCACGGTGATCGACGGTGTGCGACGCACGGCTTCGGTGAGCGCAGCCATGATGGCGCGTCCGGCCGTGTCGCCCTTGACGTGGAGAATGCGGCGGCGGCCATGCGCTGCCTCATGCCCGAGGCTCAGACGGCCTTCGAGGTCCTTGTCGAACGGCACGCCAAAGCGAAGCAAATCCTCGACGCGTTCGCGCGCCTCGCGCGCCATGAGCAGCGCGATCTTCTCGTCGACGATGCCGGCGCCTGCTGTGATCGTATCGGCGGCATGCGCCTCGGGGCTGTCGCCCTCGGAAAGCGCCGCGGCGACGCCGGCCTGCGCCCACAGACTCGATGCGCCTTCGCCGAAGCGCGCCGCCGACACCACGGTGACCGGCAACGGCGCGAGCTTGAGCGCGGTGAAAAGGCCGGCGAGCCCCGCGCCGACAATCACCACGCCGCCGGAATGCACGGGCAGGGGAGCGGCGAATTTATGCTCGAACCTGGTCATCAGTGATTGAGGTTGATCATGCGCTCGACGGCCGCGCGCGCGGGCTCGGCCACCGCCGGATCGATCGTCACCTCCTCCTTGAGGAACACGAGGGATTCGAGGATTTTCGGCAGCGTAATGCGCTTCATATGCGGGCAAAGATTGCAGGGCCGCACGAACTGAACGTTCGGCGCCTCGACCGCGACGTTGTCGCTCATAGAGCACTCGGTCACGAGCAGCACTTTTGACGGCTGGTTGTCCTTCACCCACTTGATCATGCCGGAGGTCGAGCCGGTGAAATCGGCCTCCTCGAGCACGTCCTGGTCGCATTCGGGGTGCGCGATGATCTTCACGCCGGGGTCGGTCTCGCGATAGGCGCGCAGCTCCTCGCCGGTAAAGCGCTCATGCACCTCGCAATGGCCCTTCCAGGCGATGATCTCGACGGAGGTCTGGCTCGCCACCCATTTGGCGAGATATTCGTCGGGGATGAGGATCACGCGCGGCGCGCCGAGCGACTCGACCACGCGCACGGCATTGGACGAGGTGCAAGTGATGTCGCACTCGGCCTTCACGTCCGCTGAGGTGTTCACGTAAGTCACTACCGGCACGCCGGGATAGGCCTCGCGCATCGCCCGCACGTCGGCGGCGGTGATGGATGCGGCGAGGGAACAGCCGGCGCGCAGATCGGGGATCAGCACCATCTTGTCGGGATTGAGCAGCTTCGAGGTCTCGGCCATGAAATGCACGCCGCCCTGCACGATGATCTCGGCGTCGGTCCTTGACGCCTCGCGGGCGAGCTGGAGCGAGTCGCCGACCACGTCGGCGACGCAGTGGAAGATCTCCGGCGTCATGTAGTTGTGCGCGAGCACCACGGCGTTACGCGCGCGCTTGAGGTCGTTGATGGCCTTGATGTATGGCGCAAAGCCCGGCCACTCGATGGGCGGGATGACGCGCGCCACCTTCTCGTAGAGATGGGCGGTCTCTCGCGCCACTTCGGGCGTGTAGGCGAGGTCCGGGAGGACGGCAGGGGGCAATGCCACCTGCGCCTTGGCCCTGGCCTTGGCGGGAGAAATGCGTCCCTGAACGGTTGCCATCGCTTTGGTCTCCATAATGCTCACAGTGAGCATATATGGGTTATTAAAACATCCGGCACAAGGCCGGCTCCGGCAAGCCCTAGTCTCAAAAGGAGTATAGGGGATCAGGCGCCTGCTTCAAAGGGGGGAGGAGCGCGA
The DNA here is from genome assembly GCA_016869535.1 of Alphaproteobacteria bacterium. Lineage (GTDB taxonomy): Bacteria > Pseudomonadota > Alphaproteobacteria > Rhizobiales > Methyloligellaceae > Methyloceanibacter. The sequence continues at coordinate 34,817 of VGDX01000006.1, forward strand.
TTGTGAAGCGGCCAAATGTCCCCCACCAGATGGCCGCAAGCCCTGTCACAAGACTGACATGCATCAAGGATGGGAAGGAATACTTAGTGACCGTCGAAGCCGTCTCGGATTACTTTTGAAGGGCGGGGCGTGAGGGAGATGAATGCGTAGACCTTCCTTGGTCACCATTCTCGGTGCGGCGGGAGCGTTGATGCTTGCCGTGCTGACGATTTGGTTCCTCGCCGGCACATTGTCGGCGACCGACCACCACGCCTCCGGCATCGTCGTCGTGATCCCCGACCACCCTTCAAGCGAAGAGCCCGCCGCTTCCGTCGTGGCCGCACTACCAGATGCCGTTGAGCCCCAGACTGGTCAGCCTTCGCCGCCAAGCCAAAGTCCGTTGCCGGCAGATCAAGCGCCGGTTGCAGACTCCGCGCCCCAGGCAGAACCCGCGCCGGCCGTCGAGGAACCGCCTCCGCCTCAGAATGCCGCCATCATCGAGACCATCCGCGCGAAGCTCAAGGATGCCGATCTGCGCAAAGGTGCCAACGCCGACGACCTCGCCGCGCTCGAAGCCTTCTATGCCGAGCGCAGCGATCCGTCGCTGTGGATGACCGAGGAGGGCTTCTCCGAGCAGGCGCAAGCCGTGCTGGACGAGCTCGGCAAGGCCGAGGATTGGGGATTGTCGAGCCAGGCATTCAGCGTGCCGTCGGCGGCGACGTCGCCAAGCACGCCGGATGCTCAAGCCATAGCCGAGATCGAGCTCGATCTCGCCATTCTGAAATATGCCCGCTTCGCCAAAGGTGGCCGCACGACACCCAACGAGCTCAGCAAGATCATCGACCAGACGCTCGCTCTGCCCGATCCGAAGATCGTCATGACCGAAATCGCCGCTGCGGATGCGCCTGACGATTATCTCAAATCGCTGCATCCCAAGCACGAGCAGTTCCAGAAATTGCGTGAGGCGCTTGCCGAGGCCCGCGAAGAGGACGCCGAAGACGCCGATATCGATCGTATCGTCATCAACATGGAGCGCTGGCGCTGGATGCCCGACGACCTCGGCCCCCGCTATGTGCAGATCAATGTCCCCGAATTCATGGCCTTCATCGTCAAGGACGGTAAGACCGTCTATGAGGACAAGGTCGTGGTCGGCAAGCAGGTCTATGCCACGCCGATCTTCTCCGCCGACATGACCTCGATCGTGTTCAATCCGGAATGGACGGTGCCGCCGACCGTGATCCGGGAGGATTTGCTGCCGAAGCTGCGCGCGGGAGGCAGCGGCTGGTTCAGCTCATCGAGCAATACGTCCGTGCTGAAACATCATAAACTCAAGGTGCGCTATAACGGCCGCCCCGTCGACCCGAACAAGATCGACTGGAAGAAGGTCAATATGGCCGCGATCTCCTTCGTGCAGCCGCCGGGCCCGACCAATGTGCTCGGCAAGGTGAAGTTCCTCTATCCGAACGTGCACGCCGTCTACATGCACGACACCATCAAGAAAGGCCTGATGGACAAGGAAGTGCGCGTGGAAGGTCATCACTGCCCGCGCGTCGCCAATCCCGGCAAGTTCGCGGGCGTGCTGCTTGCCGAAGATCAGGGCACGACCTCGGATGAGATCGAAAAGCTGATGACCAAGGGTCACAACAGCGCCATCGAGATCAAGACGCCGATCCCGGTGCACACCACCTATTTCACCGCGGTGGTTGATGGCGAGGGCAAGGTCAAGACCTTCGGCGATATCTACAAGCTCGATGCGGTGGTGACCAAGGCGCTCGCGCCCGACCTCAAGGCCGTCGTGACCGCAGCCAAGCCTGCGTCTCCAGCGGGCGAGGGGATCGAACTGCCGCACCGCAAGCCCGCCGCAAGCGGTGCGCTTGCCGATTCCACACCCTGACTTTTGCAAGGTAATTGTTGCATGCGGCGCATTAATCGTGGGCCGGGGCGCGTTCTTTTGCTAGGCTCTTGAAGTTGGGCAGCAAAAGGACGCGAAAAGCGTGCAGTCGCAATTCACCGTCGGTATCACAGTGTCGGGAAGAGGCGACCGGATCGTGGTCAAGGCCGAGGATGCACTGATCGCGGCGCTGAAGGTGAAGGCTGAGCGGCCCGAAGCCACCATCACCTATGTGCGCCGCCTGAACCGGCGTGGCGATCAGCGCCATCCGCCGCACCGCCTGCACGAAAACCGCAACTAACTCAGTCGTCGGCTTTTGCCGTTTTGACCGCGCCGGAGACCGCGCTGAGACGCATCAGGCCATAGATGGCGAGCGCGCCGAGCAATAGCACGCCGGCGATGGCCGGAGCGCGCCAGTCGCCGGTGCCGACCCTGACCGCGATCAGCGTGAGGCATACGATCGCTCCAAGCGCCGGCACGATCAGCGGAACCTCGAACCGGCCTTGCTTCTCGCCCTTGCGCCGTTTCAGCACGAACAGTGCGCCGTTAACCACCGTGAACACGCCAAGCAGGAGCAGCACGGTCGCCGCCGCCAATTCGGTAATGGTGCCGAGCAGCGCGAGCGGCGCGAGGACGAGGAACAGCGCGCCGATGGCAAAATGCGGCGTGCGTCTTTCGTCATGCACGTTGCCGAGCATGGCGGGCAGTAATCCCTGGCGCGACATGCCGTAGAGCAGACGCGAGGCGGTGATGTAGTTGACGAGCGCGGTATTGGCCACGGCAAACAGGGTGATGAAGGTGAACACGATGGACGGAATGGCGGGCGCGGCGCGGTTCACCACTTCGGTGATGGGGCCGGGCGCTTCCGCCAATTCCTGCCACGGCACCACCGACACGGCGGTGACCGCCACGGCGATGTAAAGCGTGGCGGCCATCGCCATGGCGAGGATCAGCCCGAGCGGCACGGTGCGCTCAGGATCGCGCGTCTCCTCCGCCACGTTATACATGTCCTCGAAGCCGATAAAGGCGAAGAAGGCGAGTACCGCGCCCTGCATGATCAGCAGCATGGGGAGGTCGGCGCCGACACTCGCCGGCATCTCGAAATAATCGACCGAGCCCCAATAGGAGATCCCGACGGCGACCACGAGGAGAAGGCCGCCGGCCTCGATCAGCGTGCACAACACATTGACCCACATCGACTCGCGGATGCCGCGGAACACGAGCCCGGTCAGGATCAGCAGGAAACCGATCGCGAGCCATTCGACGGGCAATGCTTCCAGACCGAACAGGGCGGCGATATTGGCGGCGAACACACGCGACTGCGTGGCGATCGAGGTTAATCCCGAGCAGACAAGCGCGAGCCCCACGACAAAGCTCAGAAGCGGCCAGCCATAGGCGCGCTCGGTGACGTAAGCGGCGCCCGCCGCGCGAGGGTAACGCGAACCGAGCGAGGCATAGGAGAAGGCGGTGAGCAGCGCGGCAATGAGGGCGACGAGAAAGGCGAGCCAGATGGCGTTGCCGACTTCGCCCGCGACTTTGCCCATCAGCCCGTAAATGCCGGCGCCGAGCATCGAGCCAAGCCCGTACAGCGCCATCTGCGCTGGCCCGATCGAGCGGACCAGTTTCGGCTCTTTGCCGCCGGCAATCGTTTTTCGCGTCTGTGATTCCCCCATCCGGGGAGACTAACATGCTGATCGGGCGCGAAAACCCGCATTGCGCCTTGCAATGGCCATTGTTTCCGCTTATGTGAGAACATCGACATTTGGCCGGACCACATGGCCGTATCGCCTTAGCTGATTGGCAGGCGCGCGTTCAGAACCCTCCAAACATCGACGAACCGCTTCAGGACCGTGCCCTTGGCTCGGCCTCGATGCACAACTGCACTGACATCAGCAAAGGACTGAAATAAATGACTTCAGGTACAGTGAAATTCTACAACACCCAAAAAGGCTTCGGCTTCATTCAGCCGGACGACGGCGGCAAGGACGTTTTCGTCCATGCAACGGCGCTTGAGCGCGCCGGCATTCACAGCCTCGTCGAAGGTCAGAAGGTAACTTTCGATACCGAGATCGACAGCCGCAGCGGCAAGACCGCGGTGGGCAATATCAAAGCCGCTTAGTCCAAACCGGCAAAGCAGCTTCGATGAAATTAAAGCCGTCCCCTCGGGGACGGCTTGTTAGTTTCTAAGATATCCCGTCAGTTACGCAGAGCGCTTGCGCGTGGATCCTGCGCGGGGCAGCGGATAATCCGCGCTGTCATAAAGACGCCTGATCCCACCGCTGTCGAACCGCGCCTCCTCGACTTCGAGATAGGTGCCCAACAGATGCTGGGGCGGCAGTTCCTCGATGGCGTAGCGGATGGCTTCGGCGGCGACGTCGAACCGCTTGTAGGTGATGCGGCGGGCGCTGGTCTTCCAGCTCCGGGCGGGAAAGAGATCGGCTGAGGCCGAGTAATCGAAAGTCGACATGGTACTGATACCTTTAGGGCCAAAATGGTCGGAAAATAGCTTTCGGATGAAATAGACCGAAACCACATGCTATATATGGCATGTTGCGCTGCAAAATACGAGGGAAAGCGCCGAAAAAATTTTGCGAAACCGCGATTATTCTAGCTTTTCAGGCGATAGCCGGTCTTGAAAATCCACCAGACCGCGACAAGACAGACGCAAAGGAAGAAAAGCGTCATGGCGACGCTGATGCCGACGCCGACATCGGCGATCTCGAAGAAGCTCCAGCGGAAGCCGCTGACCAGATAGACCACCGGATTGAACAGCGACACGGTCTGCCAGACAGGCGGCAATATATCGATCGAATAGAACGTGCCGCCGAGAAAAGTGAGCGGCGTGATGATCAGGAGCGGCACGAGCTGCAGCTGCTCGAAACCGTCGGCCCACAATCCGATGACGAAGCCGAGCAGGCTGAAGGTCACCGCGGTCAGCACCAGGAAGCCGACCATCCACCACGGATGGGCGATCTCGAGCGGCACGAAGAACCAGGCCGTGCCGAGTATCACCAGACCGAGCAGGATGGATTTGGTGGCCGCGGCCCCGACATAGCCGACCACGATCTCGAACGGCGAGATCGGCGCCGAGAGCAGCTCATAGATGGTGCCGGTGAAGCGCGGGAAATAGATGCCGAACGAGGCATTGGCGACGCTCTGGGTCAAAAGCGTGAGCATGATCAGCCCGGGCACGATGAAGGCGCCGTAGCTGATGCCGTCGATCTCGGTGATGCGCGAGCCGATCGCCGCGCCGAACACGACGAAATAGAGCGAGGTGGCGATCACCGGCGACACGATGCTTTGCAGGAAGGTGCGCCCCCAGCGCGCCATCTCGAATTTGTAGATCGCTCTGATCGCCGGCAGGTTGATATTCATTGGCGGTCCTGCCTCACCAGATCGACGAAGATGTCCTCGAGCGAGCTCTGCGTGGTGTCGAGGTCCTTGAAGCGGATGCCGGCGGCCGACAAATCGGTCAAAAGGCCGGTGATGCCGGTGCGCGGGCCCTGCGTATCGTAGGTGTAGATCAGTTCGCTGCCGCCATTGGCGAGCGCGAGATGATGGGAGGCAAGCTCCGCCGGCACCTTGTCGAGCGCCTGATGCAGCTGAAGGGTAAGCTGCTTCTTGCCGAGCTTGTGCATCAACTCGGCCTTGTCCTCGACCAGGATCAGCTCGCCTTTGTTGATGACGCCGATGCGGTCGGCCATGTCCTCCGCTTCGTGGATGTAATGCGTGGTGAGGATGATGGTCACGCCGGCATCGCGCAAAGCCCGCACCGCCTGCCACATGCCTTGGCGCAGCTCGACATCGACGCCCGCGGTCGGCTCGTCGAGAAACAGAATGGTCGGCTCGTGCGCCAGCGCCTTGGCGATCAGCACCCGGCGCTTCATGCCGCCCGACAGCGTCATGAGCTTGTCGTCCTTCTTGTCCCACAGGCTGAGATCCTTCAGCACCTTCTCGATATAGGCTGGGTTGTCCCATTTGCCCCACAGCCCGCGGCTGAAACTGACCGTGGACCAAACATTCTCGAACATGTCGGCGGTCAGTTCTTGCGGCACGAGCCCGATCTCGGCGCGCGCGGCGCGGTAGTCGGTGATGATGTCGTGGCCGTCCACGGTCACCGAGCCGGAACTGGGCGTGACGATGCCGCAAATGATGCTGATCAGCGTGGTCTTGCCCGCGCCGTTCGGTCCGAGCAGCGCGAAGATCTCACCCTTGCCGATCTCGAGATTGATGTCCTTGAGCGCCTGGAAGCCTGAGGCATAGGTCTTGGACAGGTTTTTGACGGAAATGACCGGCTGCATGGGGCTGGGGCTGGCAAGAGGAAAGGGCCGTATAGCTAGGTTCGGAGCAAGGCGCCAGTGCGGCGGCCCTGCGTTCATTCGTCGCCGCTTTCCAGCCCGAAATCTTCGACCACGCTCGGCTGGATCACCTTGGCGTGCAGCGTGAGCAGCACGAGCTTGGCATCGAGACTTTCGCCTGTTGTGAGCGCGGTTTCGATCCGCCGTTCGACGCCGCCGGCCAGTTCATTGTTATTGGCGCCGGCGAAGGCGTCGGCGCCGAGCATGCAATAGGCGATCAGCTCCGCTGCTTCGCGCTGGGATCGGTCGGAAGGGTCGCCGCCGGCCTGTTCCATGAGCAGTCTCACCGCGGTGAGCTTGACCGCTTCGGGCACGAGCTTCGGGTGGAGGTCGACCGCGCGCAGCGCCTGATCGAATGCGCGCAATTCCGGAGAGCGTCCGAAGATGCCGAAAAAGCCGATCGATAGCCCGCGTTGGATCATGACCATTCCGAACGAATGTCATCCTGAGGCGCTCGGCGCGTCGCTCGCACCTCAGGATGACGGTTATTGCTCGAGCGTGAGCCGCAAGATCTGGTCGTTCGATTCATCCAGCGCATAGACCGCGCCGTCGGGCCCTTGGCGCACGTCGCGGATGCGCGCCTCCATGGGGATACGCTCCTCGCCCACGACCTTCTCGCCGTCGAGTGTCAGCCGCACGATCCCCTGCGATGACAGGCCGCCGATCAGAAGATTGCCCTTCCAGGCGGGAATGGCGTCGCCGGTGTAGAAGGTCATGCCGGACGGCGAAATGACCGGCGTCCAGTGATGGATGGCGTCGGCGAATTCCGGGCGCGTCGGCGGATTGGGGATGTTGGTGCCGCTATAATGCCTGCCCCAGCTCACTTCCGGCCAGCCGTAATTGGCGCCGGCGGCGGGCACGTTCAACTCATCGCCGCCGAGCGGGCCGTACTCGTTCTCCCATAATTTGCCGGTCTCGGGATGAATGGCCGCGCCTTGCGCGTTGCGATGCCCTAACGACCAGATCTCCGGCAGCGCGTCCTTCTGGCTGACGAAGGGATTGTCCTCGGGCACCGAGCCGTCGGGATTGATGCGCACGATCTTGCCGATGTGACTGCCGAGGTCCTGGGCCGGGTCGAACTTGAAACGGTCACCCAGCGTCACGAACAATTTGCCGTCGGGGGTGAAGGCGAGCCGCGAACCGAAATGGAGATCGCCGCTGACCTTCGGCAACTGCCGGAAGATGACCTGCACGTCTTCGAGGGATGTTTCGCCGAGACGGGCGCGGGCGACCGCCGTTCCCCTGCCGCCTTCGCCGGCTTCCGAATAGGAAAAATAGATCAGTTGGTTCTCGTCGAATTTCGGATCGAGCACCACGTCAAGCAGTCCGCCCTGGCCGCCTGAAGCGATTTTCGGCAAACCGGTGATCGCTTTCGACTTCTTGCCGTTCTTGTCCACGAAGCGGAGTTGCCCCCGCTTCTCGGTGACGAGCATCCGTCCGTCGGGAAGGAACGCAAGCCCCCAGGGGTTGGCGATGCCCTCGGCCACGGTCTCCACCTTGATCTCGCCCGCTTCGGTTTTGATCGTGCGGTCCTCGGCAAGCGCCGACCCAGGCATGAGCATCGCCAGGAACGTCAGAAGGACTGCATATGTTCGCGGTGAGGAGAGGACAAATACGGGCATGCTGCGTCTGCTCATGAATCTCCTCGCGACTGTAACGGCACGATGACAACGCCGGCCGGGGCCGACAGGTTCGGCCATATCGCTGCTTCAGGCAAGTGTCAGAGGCGGCCGGCCTTCACGCGCAGGCCTGGCGCGGGCCGCTCCAGCACCACTTCGCGGCGGAAGCCGTAGAGCTTGGCGGGGCGGCCGCCGGTTTCGGTGGAGACATTGCCGGTCGGCTCCACCAGTCCGCCTTTCTCCACCAGCCGGCGGAAGTTCTGCTTGTGCAGCAGCGTGCCGGAGATGGCTTCGACCGTCTTCTGCAGATCGTAGAGGGTGAACTCGGAGGGCAGCAGCTCGAACACCACCGGACGGTATTTCAGCTTGCCGCGCAAGCGGCCCATGGCCGTCGCCAGAATGCGGCGATGGTCGAAAGCGAGCGGCCGGCCAAGTTCGGGAAGGCTCGTCCACTGTTTGACGGCAGGGCGTTCGTCGCGGCGCGCTTCCTCGACCAGCCCAGCCTCATAGAGCAGCTCGTAGCGCTCGAGCACCTTCTCTTCGTCCCAGCTTCCGCCAAGTCCAAAACCGATCCGCAGGCGCTCGATGCGGCGCAAGGCTCTCACCGGCTCGCCGGGCGCGGGCGCGCGATCGGCCCATTGCTTGAGGCGCGGCTCGATCTCGTCGGTGAGGATCGCGGGCTTGCCGTGCCGCCAATCTTCCCACGGGAAATAGTCGTACCAGGGAGACCAGTGCGAGCCCGTAAGGTCTTCGGCGCTGCCGCGTGTCAGAGCGAGATAGCCGACCGACAGCATATGCGCACCGTCCGGCTCCTCGTGCCGTCCACGGTCTCCGAAAGTATAGAGCTGCTCGACATAACCGAGATCGAGCCCGGTCTGCCGCTTGACCCATTCGCGCAAACCGATCTCCAGCGTGCGGTGCGCGCGCGGCGCGAACGGTCCGAAGGGCAGCGCATCCCAGGTCCCGGCCCCTGCCGCGCCGGAACGTGTCACTAGAATGTAGGGTTGCTGGTCGCGCACCATGACGATGGCGGCGTTGAGCCCAAGCTCGATTTGCGGATTCCCGCGCGACTGATCTTCGGCAGCGTTTTGGCGCCGAGCTTCAGCCATGACGGTCTAGGCGGCGAGCTTGGCCGGCAGGGCGAACACGTCGGCTTCCTCGGCGAGCCGGCCGCGGCCGATACGCTCGACAGCCGCGTTCATGCGCCCCTGCCGCTGCAGCGTCTCGTCGGCGAGCGCCACGAGCAGCCGGTTGGGATAGGCGGTGGGCGACGCGCGGCGGAGCGCCCGCGCCAGCGCATGCTCGTCGGCGCCGGGGTTCAGCGCGCAAAGCGAGATGAAGGCCGCGGCAGTCGAGCGGCTGATGCCGGCCCAGCAATGGATCAGGAGCGGCGCCTTGCGGTCCCAGGCGAGCGTGAAGCTGATGAGATCGGCGACATGCTGCTCGCAGGGATGCAGGAGGCCCGGCATCGGCTCGCAGATGTCGTTCATGGAGAGCTTGAGATGAAGGTCGGGCTGGACGCTCGGCGGCGTCGAGATCGGGGTTTCCCCGTTGATCAGCGTCACGAGGTGGCTGATGCGCGCGTCGGCGGCGGTGATCTCAACTTGGCTTAGAGGAGCGACGTAAATCGTCCCCGGCGACAGCGCGCGCGGTACTCTTACGGCCTCTTCCGGCAGGATCAGCGTGTCCATGTGCTTGCCCTTACGCAATCACTATCTGGGCACTGGGGCCTCATCTGGCAAGCTCCCCGAAACGTCTTAAGAATTTGCCCTCAACCTCTGCCGCAGGAAGGGGGCTTAAGTGCGACAGTCTGTTGACAAGAGCGGGGCTGAGGCCCTTGGGCTGGCCGAAAAAGCGCCGCGCCTCCGCCCGCGAAAAGCCGGCAAGGCCCGTGGCCTCGTAATAGGCCGCGATCTTGTCGGCACGCTTGATGAGCTTGGCCGCCTCCGGCGTAAGCTCGGCCGGCAGGCCGAAACGGATATGAATGGCAGCGAGCAGCTTCGTCTCGAATTCACGATAGTCGAAGGCGAGCGCCGCCTTGAACGGGCTGATCAGGTCGCCGATGACATATTCCGGCGCGTCGTGGATGAGGGCCGCCAGCCGCCCCTTGTGGTCGAGCGCGGGCTCCAGGTCGCCGACGATCGCCTCCACGAGCAGGCTGTGTTCGGCCACAGAAAAGGCATGCTCGCCGTCGGTCTGCCCGTTCCAGCGGGCGACGCGGGCAAGCCCGTGGGCGATGTCGGCGATCTCGATGTCGAGCGGCGAGGGATCGAGCAGATCGAGACGGCGCCCGCTCAACATGCGTTGCCAGGCGCGCGGCGGCGCCTCTTCTGTGGTCTTATTCGCCGGTCGCTTGTTCACGGATAGATAGGTTGCCAAGCATGGTTTGAAAACGTAAACGGGAAGCGCTCGGAACGTCTTTCTTAGCCGATTCTGCGCGCGTATTGGCCTATTCAGTCTCGTGGGAGATGCACATGGCAAAATTGCCCAGATATTCCCTCGCTTACAATGCCAAGTCTAAGAAATGGGAACTGAGGAGCGAGCCCTCAGGCAAAGTGGTCAAGACCTTCAAGGAGAAGGCCAGGGCCACCAAAGGCGGAGTCCTGTCGCGAGCCATCGGCGGCAGAGGGTCAGTGCGCATCAAGAAGCGAAACGGCAGAATCCAGGAAGAGCGCACGTTTCCGCGCAGCGCCGATCCACGCGGCCGGGGTTAGCGGCCCAATTTCTCGCAAGCCGCATGTCGCGGGCAGGCGATCAGATGGTCGTTGACCATGCCGGTCGCCTGCATGAAAGCATAGACGATCGTCGGCCCGCAGAATTTGAAGCCGCGCGATTTCAACTCCTTTGAGATCGCCCGCGACAGCGCGGTCTCGGCGGGAATTTGCTTGATCGTCTTGTAGCGGTTGACGATCGGCTTGCCGCCGGTGAAGTCCCAGAGGAACGCGGCGAAGCCGTCGCCCGTCTCCTCCATGTCGAGAAAGGCGCGGGCCGAGAGGATCGCGCCTTCGATCTTCAGGCGATTGCGCACGATGCCTGCGTCGCCCATCAGGCGTTCGACTTTCTTCGGCGTGTAGCGGGCGATCTTTTCCGGGTCGAACGCGTCGAAAGCGCGGCGGAAAGCGTCGCGCTTGCGCAAGATAGTGATCCAGGAGAGCCCCGCCTGGAAACCGTCGAGCACCAGCTTCTCGTAAAGCGCGTGGCCGTCCCGTTCCGGCACGCCCCATTCTTCGTCGTGATAAGCGATGTAAAGCGGATCGGTGCCGGGCCAGGGACAGCGTTTCGCGGCGATCTGGCTCATGCAGAAATCGTCTCCGGCATCTCGAAGCGGACAAAGGCCGGACGGCGCAGTGTGAGCTTGACGTCTCCCGCCGTCAGAACGGCACCGCGCGCCAGAGCCTCGCCGGCACGGTCGAGCCGGATCAGCGCCAGTCCCGTCTTGCCGTGCACCGAGCCGAGCGTGCCGATGGCCACGCCGGCCGCCTCGACGCTTGTGCCCGGCGGGGGCAGGGGGTTTGAACTCTCGACAGGCAGGATGCGCTTCCGCGCCGTGCCTCTATGCTCCATGCGCGACACCACCTCCTGGCCGATGAAGCAGCCTTTGGTGAAATCGACACCGTGCAACTGGTCGAACAAAGCCTCATGGGGAAAGGCATCGCCGAAGGCGTAGTCGCGCCCGCCTTCCGGCACGCCGAGGCGGATACGGCGCGCGTGATAATCCTGTTCCTCAGCCCCCGCGCAGCCAAGCATCGCCAGCTCGGCGTCGGCGGGCAGAAAGAGGCGGTAACCAAGTTCAGTCAGGCGCGGGTCGGCATAGACGATGGCGCCTTCCGGCTCATGCGGGTGCTCGCCCCATGTGGCCGCCACTTGCCAGCCCGTCTCATCGACGATCTCGACCGCGGCCCTTAAACGATAGAAGCCGAGCCGCTGCTTAAGCTCGCCGGCCATATCCTTGGCGATATCGATCAGAAAGCCGTTACCTGCGGCGGCGACAAAAAAATCGAAAAGAATCTTTCCTTGCGGATTGAGCAGGCCGGCATGCGCCGCGCCGCCGTCGGCAAGCGCGTTGATATCGCTCGTGATCAGCCCTTGCAGGAATTTGCGCGCGTCTTCGCCCTTGACGCGCAGCACGGCGCGATCAACCAACAAAACTGCATGGCATTGGCCCATGTCCCGCCCTTCTGCTACCAAGGCGTCCGACATTTATGGGAGCGGGCCTCAGCCCGCAAGGGAAGCGAGCCAAGTGGCCGAAACCTACGACCTCCTGTTCCAGGGCGCCACCATCGTCAATCAGGACGGCGCCGGCCTGGCCGATATCGGCGTTAAGGACGGCCGCATCGCCGCCATCGGCCCGCTCGGCAAGGCCAAGGCCGCCGAGACGATGGATGTCACCGGCCTGCATATCCTGCCGGGCGTGATCGACACCCAGGTGCATTTCCGCGAGCCGGGGCTCGAGCACAAGGAAGATTTGCAGACTGGCAGCGCTTCGGCGGTGCTTGGCGGCGTCACCGCCGTGTTCGAGATGCCGAACACCAAGCCCGCCACCACGAGCGCGGCGGCGCTTGCCGACAAGGTCTCCCGCGCCACCGGCCGCATGTACTGCGATTTTGCCTTCTTTGTCGGGGCTACGGCCGACAATTCCGGCGCGCTCGCCGAACTCGAACGCCTGCCCGGCGCCGCCGGCGTCAAATTGTTCATGGGCTCATCGACCGGCGATCTTCTGGTCGATGACGAGGCGACCTTGGCGCGCATCCTTGCCGCCATCTCTCGCCGCGCCGCCTTCCATGCCGAGGACGAAGCGCGGCTGAAAGAGCGCCTCTTCCATCAACGCGAGGGTGACCCGTCGAGCCATAGCGAATGGCGCGACCCGCAGGCCGCGCTGCAAGCGACTGAGCTTCTGTTGCGGCTCGCGCGTGAAGCAGGCAAGCGCGTGCACGTGCTGCATGTCTCGACGGCAGAGGAGATGGCGCTGCTCGCCCGCCACAAGGACATCGCTTCGGTCGAGGTCACGCCGCAGCATTTGACGCTTGCCGCGCCCGAAGCCTATGCGGCCCTCGGCACGCGCGCGCAGATGAACCCGCCGATCCGCGACCGCGTCCATCAGGAAAAATTGTGGTGGGGTCTGAAGCAGGGCGTGGTAGATGTGCTTGGCTCTGATCACGCGCCGCACACGCTGGAAGAGAAGGCCAAAGCCTACCCGGCCACACCGTCGGGCATGCCCGGCGTGCAGACGCTCGTGCCGGTGATGCTCGACCACGTCAATGCCGGGCGGCTGAGCCTCGCCCGTTTCGTCGATCTGACCAGCGCCGGTCCGCAGCGCCTGTTCGGCATCGCCGGCAAGGGGCGTATCGCAGTGGGTTACGACGCCGATTTCACCATCGTCGACCTGAAGGCAAAGCGCGTCATCGAGGATACCTGGATCGGCTCGAAATGCGGCTGGACGCCGTTCGCCGGGCGAAAAGTGACAGGCTGGCCGGTCGGTGCGATCGTGCGCGGCCGCCGCGCCATGTGGGAGGGCGCGCTCGGCGAGCCCGGCGGCGCGCCCGTCCGTTTTGGCGAGGCGCTAGCGAAATAGCGCGCGTCGTCCTTTAGGGTTTATGGCAGACGACCGTCGTGGCCTTGCAGGAAGTGCGGATGCAATTCGTCTTGATCGGTCCGATTCTCGAGCCGGTCTTGCTTCTCATCTCATCGGCGATATGCCGGTGCAGTCTGTGCACGGCTCTTTCGGTCGCTCTTTCCGTGTTACGCGCTTCCGCCGTGGCCCGGACCGAAAAGCAGGTCTCTTCTTCGGCGGAAGCCTGGCTTGAAATGGCTGTGAAAGAAGCGACCGTGCCCAGAACCGCTAGCGTTGCAACAAATGCTCTCATCAAGTCCTCCTGGTGAATGCTTAGGCCTGCAACGCCTTTGGCTGCGCGGCGGGTGACCTTTACCCGTGTATGGCAGACCTGGCAAGGCGACGCCCAGCGCCGGGGGCTTTTGTCGCTGATAAGGCTTGGAAGCCCGGCTTTATGCCGCCTCGCCGCCAAGAAAAGCCACCCGCGCGCGGGCCACGGCGATCTCGGCATCATAGAAGGCGAGCGCGATCGATTTGATCTGCTCCACGCGCTCGGCCGTGAGCCCCTGAAGGTTCAGAAGCGGGGAAGACGGCGTCGCCGCCAAAACGTCCTGCCGCCATTGCTCGAGGTTGCGCAGCCGCGCCACCAGGCTTTCGGCCGATTCTACGCTGTTACCTGTCATGGTTGATGTCCCCCAACGCTACCGATACCCAAACGCAAGTCCCCAGCCGTCATGACGCTAACCCTAAAGGCGCCGCTCAGGTTCCCGCGCCAGATGCGGCGCCTCCGCTGCTGACTTGATGAGTCAATAATCCTCAGGTCGAGGATACCAGAAGCCGGTTTCACCACTGTGACGGTTCAACCGGAGCTCTCGCGAACTTTTTGTTCGGCGGTTGACCCGGTCTGCAAATGTTCATCTTGAAATCGGCGCGATGACGGTTCAAATTAGGCGGAGCGGTGGGGCAGTGTAGAGGGACGCGTAAGGTCGGGGTACCTGACCATGAAGTCCCTATTGTTTCTGGCTCTCGTTGGCGCCGCCATCTATGCGGTTCTGCTTTACTCCAACCCGCTGCCTGATCCCAATCCCAGCATCGTCGCGGTTCAAGCCGAGGAGACGCCTCCTTCCGGCAGCCACGCCGGTTCGTGGGGGTCTGATATCGGGTCTCTGAAGCCGCAAATCGTCTCGGTCGAGACGCCTCCCGTGCGTTGGTACGACCGGAAGCCCAGCCAGCCGCTTCGCTATGTCGACGAGAATGAAGCCGCGGCATCGGCCGGGGCGCCCGCGGCGTCGAAGCCGAACACGGTCACTGCCAGCAAACCCGTGTTGCAAGCCAAGCCCGAGCTTTCGAGCCGGGTCGCGGTCAAAAAGGCCGCTGTCAGGCATCCGCGCTGGACCAGACGGGCCGAGAAGCGGGCGCGCAAGGCTTACGGTCACAGGGCCTTCCTGCTCGGCAGATAACTAAATCCTCATGCTGAGGAGCGGCCGTTAGGCCGCGTCTCGAAGCATGAAGCCGTCATCCTTCGAGACGCTCGCTTCGCTCGCTCCTCAGGATGAGGTTTTGACGGATCAAGGCGCCTACAGGATAAAATCGCCCTTCACCAGGTTGTTGACGTTGACGTGGATCTCGAAGTCCGCCTTGCCGTCGCCGTTCACGTCGCCCTGCACGATCTTCTTGTCGAAGCGCAACTGGCCGGCTTTTCCTGTGAACTCGTCGTCGCCGATGAAGGTGAATTTCTGATTGCCGTTGTTCTTGGTGTTGGCATCGATGAAGGACAGATCGATCTTGTCCCTCTGGCCGTGCTTGAAGTCGGTGATCTTGTCGCGGTTCACACCCTTTTTGCTGTCATTGCTGTCAGCGAAAAGGAAAATGTCCTTATCGGCGCCGCCGGTCAGAATGTCCTTGCCCCTGCCGCCTATGAGCGTGTCCTTGTCTTTGCCGCCTAAGAGCTTGTCGTTGCCGTTGGCACCGGCCAAGATGTCGTTGCCGTCGCCGCCATCCAGCCTGTCGTCGCCTCGGTCCCCATTCAGAAAGTCGTTGCCGCCCAGCCCCTTCAGAACATTCGCGGCACTGTTACCCCTGATGGCGTTGTCATTGGCGTTGCCGGTGCCGTTGATGGCGGCCGTTCCCGTCAGGGTCAGGTGCTCTAAATTGCCCGACAGCGTGAACGTGACTGAAGATTTGACCTCGTCGATGCCGCCAGTGGAAGATTCGCTGATCGTGTCGCCTGCATCGTCGACGTAATAAGTGTCGTCGCCTGGGCCGCCATTCATTTGGTCGGCGCCCGCTTCGCCATCCAGCTCGTCCTCGCCGGCCCCGCCAATAAGCGTATCGTTGCCGTTGCCGCCGAACAGGTTGTCGTCGCCGTCGCCGTCGCCGCCAATGAGCACGTCGATGCCGTCCTCACCGAGCAGGATGTCGTTGCCGCCGCCGCCGTCCAGGAAGTCGTCGCCGCCCCCACCAAAAAAGACGTCGGGGTCGGATACTGGGGAACGCGCCCGCCGGATCGCGGACCACCGAAGCACTCACTTCGGTCGGCGAGATGATTTCGTTAGCAGCCGTACCCTCGAAAATCGCCACTTGCTTCCTCCTTGGATGCGGAGCCGCGAGATCGCTCAAAGACCTCGCGAAACGCCTTGGAGTTTGGCAAATCTAGCTTTTGCCGAAGTGCGGCGCTTCCTCCGATCGGAGGAGACGCATTCATCGCCTACAGGATGAAGTCCGAGCCCTTCAGGCTCGACACGTCGACCTTGATCTCGAAATCCACCTTGCCGTCGCCGTTCACGTCGCCTTGCAGGATCTTCTTGTCGAAGCGGAGCTCGCCGGCCTGATGGCGGCGCGGTAAAGTCTCGCTATTGCAAGAAATAATGCCAGACGCCGTGGGCCGAGATGCCGAGCCGGTGGGCGGTGTATTTGCCGTCCTTCTTCATCGCCGCCGCCTGGTCGGCCGGCACGATACGGTAAAGCTCGACCTCCTGCTTGGGCGTGAGTTTCGAGAGATCCATCTCGGCGAAATAGGGCCACACATACATCTCGTCATGGCCGGCGCCCGTCTTGACATAGCCCGAGGCGAGCGCGTTCAGCATGGCGGCGAGAATGTCGCGGCCCGTGCCGTCAACCGATTGCGTCTTCCACAAGGCGATCGGATCCTCGACATAGTCGTCCGCCACCATCGGCTTCAGCTCGTTCGATTCGAACACGATGCGCATCTGCTCGATATCGCCCGACTGCGCCGCGTCGGCGATCCTCTCCGCCATGCGCTGCACCGGCGGCGGCAGGGCGGCGAAATCGTACTGAACTTCGGGCGTGGCGCCCGCGCCGGCGCCCTGGCCGTTCTCGGCATGGACAAGGGCGGCAGCGCCCGCTACCAATGCGGCGAGGCCAAGCATGACGAGGGATTTCCGGCTGTTCATGCATCACTTCCCAAGCGCTTTAGCACTGTCGCAGATCGGCGGCGGCGCGCAAGCCCGCCCGGCGCAGACTGCGCGCGTCGTGCCGGCTAGACACGCGATGCGCGGATCGGCCTGACCTTGGTGTCGGGCGCGCAAATCGTCCTCTCGACCCTGCAGCTCGTGCTGGCCGGCATCGGCATCGGCATCCTGATGGCGGCGCCGATCGGGCCGGTGAATATCCTCGTCATCCAGCGCGCGGTGTCGCGCGGCTTCTGGGGCGGGCTCGCGGCCGGCATCGGCGCGGTGGTGGGCGACGGGCTGCTGGCGGCGATCGCGCTGTTCAGCGTGAGCGCGATCTCGGACATGATGCATGCCTATGCGGACTGGATCCAGTTTATCGGCGGCGGCTTGCTGATCGCCTTCGGGGTGGCGTTGCTGTTCGCGCCGCCGGCCATGATCACGCCGCTCGGCGAGAAGTCGCATCTCGGCGAGCATGCCGGCATCATTCCGCAGACCTTCTTCCTCACCGTCACCAATCCCGGCGCGATCCTCGGCATGGCGGCGATGATCGGCGGCTTCTCGGCGCTGATCGGCGGCATCAATTATATCGAGGCGCTGTTGCTGCTCGCGGCGGTGATGGGCGGCAGCCTGTTGTGGTGGCTCGGCCTGTCGGAGCTGATCGCCACCATCCGCCACAAGCTGACCGAGGGACGACTGCGTCTGATCAACCGGATCGCGGGCTCGGTGCTGTTCGCGTTCGGGGTGATTCTGGTGGGGCAGGGGTTGCTGGCGTATGCCGGATAGTTAGGGAGCCGGTTTCCTGACAAAAATGCGCAATGCGTGCGTTGTTTCCGGGTTATTGCGGCGTGCGTTTGAGGGTGAATTCGCCGTGATGGATGCGGCGCGCGAGGCCTCCGGTCATCTTGGCCACGGCATCTTCTCCATAGACATCAATGAGATCGGCGAGTGCTGCGAACAGCGCCGCGTTGGCCAGCATCTCCGGTTCGATGCCGTCATGCAGCGCTTCCTCCCACGCATCCAAAATGTAGCGTAACGCCGCGCGTTTCTGCAGATCGTTGTCGGTAGGCCGCGATTTTTGGCTGGTTGAACGCAATTTCCGAAGCCCCCTGTTTTTCTCTGCCGGCTGAATTCGTTGGAGTGTCACAATTACACCCCTGCCGGTCCCCGGGGGGACTTCTATGAACTAAAGGTTAATTGGCCTGCGGGGGTTCTGCGGGCTTGCGCTCGGCAGGTTTCGCCTCGGCTTGCGGGCTGGCAGCAGCGGTTTCGCCGCCGTCTTGACTGGCTTCCGGCGCTGCGTCCGTCTTGGCTTCGGCTTTCGGTGCAAAGACCGACGTCTGCGCCAGCGATGCGGCGATGGTCGCGCCTTCGGTCGAGAACCGTGTCGAAGCGAGCGTCGCCGATTCGGTGCAGGCGCGATAGGTGCGGCGATAGCCCCGGTAGCCGTCGTTGAAACTGTTCACGAGCTTGGCGCGGCGCGCGGCCGTGGTGCCTTCGTTCTTCAGGATCTCCTTCATCTGGTCGCGCCAGACCTGTCCTTCCTCGGCGCCGCACAGCTCGCGCAGATAATGGACGGCGCCGAGGATCTCGGCGAGCCGCATCAGCTTGGTGTCATAGGGGCGGTCGTCCGGGGGCGGCGGCGCGGTGCTCTCGCGCGGCACGATGGCCGGCAGGTCGTCACCCGGCGGCTTCGGTTTGACCCGTCTTGGCGCTTGCTTCGGCCGTTCGTCCGGCTGGAACCATCTGAAGAACTGCGCTTCGGCATTCGGCGCAAAACTCACGGTGCCGAAGGCGAGCCAAAAGGCCCCGAAAGCAAGGATCAGAAGCTGCTTGGCGAGCCGGTCCATAAGGGCCTGAGTAGCCCCAATTCTTGTTCAAATCTAGCCAGTCAGCGCCGGCCGAAACGGGCGAAGATCACGTTACCGTCGCGCTCGGTCTCGCCCCTTTGGGGAAGACTTTCGCCCCTGGCGATGGCGTTGGCTTCATCGCCTAAAATGCGCAGGCACGCGGCGGCGTTCTCGCAGGCCGCGTTCAGGCTTTCCTTGCTGCCATTCAATCGTTGGACCACTTCGTCGACCACGGCGATGGCCTCACCGTGCAGATGCGCCACGGCATCGTCGAAATGGGCCCGGACTGGCGTGGGCGACTGACGACAGGCGGCAACCGCCTCCTCATCCAGCTCGGCGACATGCTCCTCATAGGTCATGGGGTTCCAGGACAGGAACTCATGGGCAAATCCCTCGAGCTGGGTGGAGACCTTGTCGAGCAGCTTCACGAGTTCCTGGAACTGATTGAGATAGTCGCTCGCGGTGAGCGTCGACTCGGTGAAATCGGTGTCAGGAACATGCGCGCGATAATGATCCAGCATGGCCGTGCGGAAGGCCGACACGACATCGTCCCCGCTCATGATCTCGGGCATTGTCGACAGGGACCGGAATTTCTCGTCGCCATGCATGCGCCGAGCTTCGCCCGTTATAGTTACCAAAGCGTTTACCGGCCGGCGATGACGCGTAAAATGGCCAGCCCGTCATGACCCTTGGCGCCGACGGTCTGGATGGCCGTGCCGGTGATTCTTGGGTCGGCGGCGGCGAGGTCGAAGAAGCGGCGAAGGCCCTTGATATGCGGGTTGTCGCTGCGTGCCTCGATGATGTCCCCCTCGCGCACGACATTATCGACGACGATCAGGCTGCCGGTCCGCGACAGCTCGATCGCCCATTGAAAATATTCCGGGGTGCTTGGCTTGTCGGCATCGATGAAGGTGAGATCGAAGGGGCCTGCGCCTTCGGCAATCATCTTGGGCAGCGTATCCTGTGCCCGGCCGATGCGCACCTCGACCCTGTCGGTCAATCCGGCGCGGGCGAGATTGGCGCGCGCCAATTCGGCGTAGGCCGGATCGGCTTCGAGCGTGACCAGACGGCCGCCTTCGGGAAGAGCGCGGGCAAGCCAGATGGCGCTATAGCCGCCGAGCGTGCCGATTTCGAGGATGCGCGTCGCGCCGATCGACTGCGCCAGCAGCATGAGCAGCTTGCCCTGGGTCGGCGAAACATTGATCGGCGGCAATCCAGCAGCGGCACTGTCCTTCAGCGCCGCGTCAAGCGCCGGATCGTCACCGACGAGCTTGTCCGTGAGATAGGTGTCGACCGCGATCCAAATATCGTCCTGTTCGAGTGGCTTCATGCGAACAGCTTGCCGGGATTGAGGATGTTATTGGGGTCGAACGCTTTCTTGATCTTGCGCATCATCTCGATCTCCACGTCCTGCTTGGCGTGGAGGAGGAGGTCGCGCTTCATCCGCCCGATGCCATGCTCGGCGCTGATCGAGCCTTCGAGATCAAGCACGATCTCATGCACCGCGGCATTCAGCGCCTCCCAATTGGCGAGGAACACGGTGCGGTCCATGGTGAGCGGTTGGCTCACATTGTAGTGGATGTTGCCGTCGCCGAGATGACCGAACGGGACGGGGCGTGCGCCGGGGATCATCAACTCGACGAGCTGATTGGCGCGGGCGATGAATTCGGGCACGCGCGCCACCGGCACGGAGATGTCGTGCTTGATGCTCCCGCCCTCGTGCCGCTGCACCTCGCTCATCAGTTCTCGCAAGCGCCATAGCTCTTGCGCCTGAGTGAGAGACGAGGCGATGACCACGTCGTCGATCTCCTCCGCCTGAAGACCTGCTTGCAACAGGGTCTCGGCCAGTTCGCCGAGCCCTTCGCCCTCGCGCGGGCTCGAGAACTCGAACAGCACATACCAGGGATGCGGCGCGGCGAACGGATCGCGCGCACCGGTGCCGTGCTTCAGCACGAACTCGACGCCGGCGCGCGACATGATCTCGATCGTGGTCAGCATCGGGCCTGCGCCTTCATAGAGCCGGGCGAAGAAGGCCGGCGCGTTCTCCAGCCGGCTCAACCCGGCCATGCCGGTCACGCGTTCGACCGGTTTCGGATAAAGCCGTAACACCGCGGCGGTAATGATGCCGAGCGTACCCTCAGAGCCGATGAACAGATCCTTGAGGTCGTAGCCGGAATTGTCCTTGCGCAGCGATTTTAGCCCCTTCCACACGCGTCCGTCGGCCAGCACGACCTCGAGACCGAGCGTCAGATCGCGCGCGCTGCCGTAAGCCAGCACGGCCATGCCGCCGGCATTGGTGGCGAGCACGCCGCCGATCTGGGCGCTTCCCTCCGAGGCGAGGCTCAAGGGAAACAGGCGGCCGACGCTTGATGCCGCCTCTTGGGCCTGTGCGAGAATGAGCCCGGCTTCGACCGTCATGGTGTTTGAGGCGAGATCGAGATCGAGCACCTGGTCGAGACGTGAGAGCGAGACCACCACTTCATGTCCGCTCTCGAATGGAATTTGTCCGCCGACCAACCCGGTATTGCCGCCTTGCGGTACGATCGCCGTGCGCGTGTCGTTGGCGCATTTGAGGATGGCGGCAACCTCTTCGGTGCTGCCGGGCCTCAGCACCAGCGACGCCTTGCCGCGATAGCGGTCGCGCCACTCGGTGAGATAAGGCGCCATGGCCTCTTCGTCGCGAATGGCGTGAACCTCGCCGACAATGCCGACGAGCGCGGCAATGGTTTCGGCATTTGGTTTGCGTGGCGCGCGGCTCATGGCTCAGCCCGCGCTCGTCATGGTTAGTTTCTGATCCAAGACGTCCTCGATCGCCTCAGCTGACAACGCGCCTTGCCGCAACAGAGTCGGCACCGGTCCTACGAGACTCACGATCGTCGACTCGACGCCAAGCGGCGAGGGCCCCCCATCGAGGATCATGGCCGGACGGTCTCCGAGTTCCGCCTCGACCTCCGCCGCGGTCTTCGGGCTTCGATTTCCTGAACGGTTGGCGCTCGGCGCCACGATGGGCAGTCCGGACTTGGCAAGCAGCATCTGCGCCACATCATGATCTGGTGCCCTGAAAGCGATCGTGCCAAGACCCGCGCTCACCGGCTCGGCGAAAGGGCAGTCTTGGCGCTTCGGCAGTACGAGCGTCAAGGGGCCCGGCCAGAAGGCTTGCGCCAGTTTCCGCGCCGCCACAGTCACCGCGGCAAAATCCTCCACCTTGGCGATTCCGGGAACGAGCACGGCCAGCGGCTTGTCGCTGGGGCGTCCTTTGGCGGCGAACACACGGGCCACGGCGCGTGCATCGAGCGCGTTGGCCCCAAGCCCGTACACTGTCTCGGTGGGGAAGGCGACGATCTCGCCTTTGGCAAGCGCCTCCGCAGCTTGTTCTATGGTTTCTTCGGTCGCTGGAACAATGGCCATGGCGCCATTTCGCGTGTTAACCGAACGCGGTCAAGCTACACTGGGCGCCATGACCACGCTGCTTCTGACCCATCCCGCCTGTCTCAAGCATGATACGGGCTACGGCCATCCGGAGAATGCCGACCGTCTGCGCGCCATCAACGATGCGCTCGCGGCGCCCACCTTCAATGCTTTGAAGCGCGAGGAGGCGCCGCTCGCCGATCTCGCCGATATCGAACGCGTGCATCCCAAGGCTTATGTCGAGATGGTCCGCGCCTCGATCCCAAAGCGAGATCATAACTGGCTCGATTCCGACACCATCGTCTCGCCAGGAAGCTGGGATGCGGCATTGCGCGCCGTCGGCGCGTCCCTCCATGCCGTTGATCAGGTGATGGCGGGGAAGGCCGACAACGCCTTCTGCGCCGTACGTCCCCCGGGCCACCACGCCGAGCCGTCGCGGGCCATGGGCTTCTGCCTGTTCAGCACCGTAGCCATCGCCGCAGAGCATGCGCGCGCCAAGCACGGCGCCAGCCGCGTCGCGGTGATCGATTTCGACGTGCATCACGGCAATGGCACGCAGGCCGCGTTCTGGACCGACAAGGATCTGTTCTACGGCTCGACGCATCAGATGCCGCTCTTCCCCGGCACCGGCGCCATCGACGAGACGGGCGCCGGCAACATCTTCAACGCGCCGCTCAAGCCGGGCGACGACAGCGCAAAATTCCGCGAGGCGTTCGAAACGCGCATCCTGCCCGCGCTCGATGCCTTCGCGCCCGATCTCATCCTGGTGTCGGCCGGTTTCGACGCCCATCTCAAGGACCCGCTGGCCCAGTTGAGATTGGTCGAGGCCGATTTCGCCTGGGTCACCGAGAAGCTCCTTGAGGCAGCCGCCAAACATTCCGGCGGCAGGCTCGTTTCGAGTCTCGAGGGCGGCTACGATCTCGACGCGCTGGCCAAATCAACGGCCACGCATGTCGAAACCCTGATGGGCACGGTCTCTTGAGGGGCGGTCTCTTGATCAGGGGCAGGAGAAGAGGCTAAGCCAGGCCATGGCCAATCCGACCGATCATGCCGACATCAGGACCATGAGCTTCGAGCAGGCCCTGAAGGAGCTCGAATCCATCGTCGACCGCCTGGAGAAAGGCGATGTCGAGCTCGAGGCCTCGATCCTCATCTATGAGCGCGGCGAGGCGCTGAAAGTCCATTGCGACGGGCTGCTGCGCCGGGCCGAGGCCCGGGTGGAAAAAATATCCCTCAATCAAGACGGCAAGCCGGTCGGCACCGAGCCTCTCGACGTCGAGAACTAATGGGCTTGGGTGGAGGTGCCCTCTCGGCTATGGTCGCTTCCCGGTAGGCCACCAGACACGATTTGGCCCGACTTACAGGCTAGTTCCAACCCCGGCCCCTCGTCGAGATGTGGCTTTAAATATTGATCCTTCGCACCGCTTTCCGTTATGCCGGGTGGGGCCATGAGCGCTGACAGTCCAACGCCGCTGCTTGATCGTATTCAGACGCCGGCGGACTTGCGCACTCTTCAGGACCATGAGCTGAAGCAGCTTGCCGACGAGCTGAGGCAGGAAACCATTTCCGCCGTCTCGGTCACGGGCGGCCATCTCGGCGCCGGCCTCGGCGTGATCGAGCTGACCGTGGCGCTGCATCACGTCTTCGACACGCCGAGAGATCGGCTGATCTGGGACGTGGGCCACCAATCCTATCCGCACAAGATCCTCACCGGGCGGCGGGATCGCATCCGTACCTTGCGTCAGGGCGACGGCCTGTCAGGCTTCTGCAAGCGGGCCGAAAGCGAGTACGACACGTTCGGCGCCGGACACTCATCGACCTCGATTTCCGCTGGCCTCGGCATGGCCGTGGCGCGCGATCTCGACGGCAAGGATCATAATATTGTGGCGGTGATCGGCGATGGCGCCATGAGCGCGGGCATGGCCTATGAAGCCATGAACAATGCCGGCGCCATGGATCAGCGCCTCATCGTCATCCTCAACGATAACGACATGTCGATCGCCCCGCCGGTCGGCGCCATGAGCGCCTATCTCGCCAAGCTCATCTCGGGCGGCACGTATCGGCGCTTCCGCCGCTGGATGAAGCAGCTCGCGCACGCTGTCCTGCCCAAGACCTGGCAGAAGCGTGCGGCGCGCGCCGAGGAGTTCACCCGTGGCTTCTGGACCGGCGGCACGCTCTTCGAAGAGCTCGGCTTCTATTATGTCGGCCCGATCGACGGACACAATCTCGACCATCTGCTGCCCGTGCTGCGCAATGTGCGCCGCATGAAGAACGGCCCGGTGCTGGTCCATGTCGTCACGCAGAAGGGCAAGGGCTATGGCCCGGCGGAAATCTCCGCCGACAAGTTCCACGGCGTTGGCCGTTTCAATGTCGTCACCGGCGCGCAGGAGCCGTCGGCGGGTGGCCCCCCGAGCTACACCAAAGTGTTCGCCAATGCGCTGATCGAAGAGGCGAGGCACGACGACAAGATCGTGGCCATTACCGCGGCGATGCCGTCGGGCACGGGACTAGACCGTTTCGCTGAGGTCTTTCCCGAGCGCTGTTTCGATGTCGGCATCGCCGAGCAGCATGCCGTGACCTTCGCCGGTGGCCTCGCGGCTGAAGGTTTCAAGCCGTTCGCCGCCATCTATTCGACCTTCCTGCAGCGCGCCTACGACCAGGTGGTGCACGACATCGCGGTGCAGGGTTTGCCGGTCCGCTTCGCCATCGACCGGGCGGGTCTGGTCGGGGCCGATGGGCCGACCCATGCCGGCTCATACGACGTGGCCTATCTGTCCTGCCTGCCGGGCATGGTGGTCATGGCCGCCGCCGACGAAGCGGAGCTTGTGCATATGGTGGCGACCGCCGCCGCGATCGACGACCGGCCGTCTGCCTTCCGCTATCCGCGGGGGGAGGGGATGGGCGTCGAGCTGCCCAGACGCGGCACGCCGCTCGACATCGGCAAGGGCCGCATCTTGCGCGAAGGCTCGGCCGTGGCGCTGCTGTCCTTCGGCGCGCGGCTCGGCGAGTGTCTGAAGGCTGCCGATGAGCTTGCCGGCTATGGCTTGCCCGCAACCGTGGCTGATGCCCGTTTCGCCAAGCCCCTCGACCTGGATCTTTTGCGGCGGCTCGCACGCAACCACGAAGTGCTGATCACCGTCGAGGAAGGTTCGAGTGGCGGTTTCGGTACGCGCGTGCTTGAAGCGCTGGTGCACGAGGGGCTTCTCGACCTTGGTCTGAAAGTCCGCACCCTCACGCTGCCCGACCGCTTCATCGAGCAGAACAAGCCGGCCGCCATGTATGCCGAAGCGGGACTCGATGCGCGTGGCATCGTCGCCGCCGTGTTCGCCGCACTTGGCAAGGATTTCGGCGGCGCCGAAGTCGTTCGCCTCGCTTAGTCACTCGCCGCTTATTTCACCTGACAGTCCTCGACGAATTGCGCCACGGCATCGGCGCGGCCGTGATCGGTGAGCGTGGCGCTGGTTTCGCCCATGTTGAGTGTCACCGGGCCTGTCTCGCGCAGCACCGCGAGGATCGGCGCCAACGTTATGTCGCTTGCCTCGCCGAAAATGATGCCGGCCATATCGTCGCGCGCGGCCTCGCCGTCGATGGATGCCTTGGCGTCTCCCGCCGCAAGCTCGATGGTCAAAGCGCCGCCGGGCTTCGCGCCGGCAATGTCTTTATGCACATCGAGCACGGCGATGTTCATGTCGTTGAAGCAGGACAGCAGGAAAAGCGGATTTTTCATCGGATTGGGCGAGCCGTAGGCAAGCGTCACGAGGCCGCCGCTAGCCCTGGCCGTCCAGAGAAGGGTCTCGCTCCGTGCAAAATTTGCCTGCATCGTCCCCGCCAGGAGAACGATGCAGAGAAGAGTGATGGCACGGCGCATGGCCGCCATCATAGTGGCTTGCCCAGCCTTTGGGTGCTTAAAGGCGCGTAAGATTGCGCTCCTCTACGGCGCGGCCGGCCGGCCGTTTCCACGCCGTGCAGCCGGACGGCGGCCGTTACTTCGCCGCGCGGAGACCGCTGGAGAGAGGCAAGCACCAATGAAATCGCCGTTAAAAGTCGGGTCGATCTCGTAATAATTGCAGGTCAGTTCCTCCCCCGCGGCGATATCGGCCAGCGCATAGCCCTTATCGAATAAGCGGAAGTCGGTGTTGGGCTTGAGGCTGTGATTCATGAACCGGCCGTTGTCGCTATCCATGACGATGACGCCGGGCAATTCGAGATGCGGATAGCCGTAGCGGGCGATGTATTCCCGCATATGCGGCGGGAGCCCGTCGATATCGCGTTCCTCGAGGAAGACATCGAATTTGGGATTGAGCGCCCAGATGAGTTGCCCGCTTGTCAGAGGCTCGGCCGCGAACACGCCAATTCCCTCGATGGGACTCTGGGCTACATAGGTGCTGATAAGCAGCATCGCCGTGCTCCTAAAATATGGCTTGATGCGATTGGTTGGGGGAAAGGCGCCGGCGGCGCCGATGGCCACGGGGGCTCATCTGTTAGGCGCCACCTTGCGCTTCGTTCTGAGTAAACGCCAAGCGTCTACGTCTTTGCCTTGGCTGGGCTTGCTCGCGCTGCAACGCCTCGATGCGACGGCGCAGATAGGGCGAGAAATGTCCGGCGTAGAGTTTCCACAAAAGGGGATTGCGCCAATCGTCGCCCGTCACCCGTCCGCGGCATGACGGCGTTCCACAGACGCAATCGAACTCGTCATAGGCCGTGCCGTCGCACATGGCGTAGTCGATGGTCACTTCCTGGCCAGGCAGGATGCGCTGCATGGCGACGATGGCGATTTGCCCGTCGAGCCCGGCATTCGGCTCGCAGCTGTGATTGATATAATCGGGCGGTTCGGCCGGCGTACAGGAGGCGAGATACAATCCCTCCTCGACCTGCACGGTGTGCATCCGGAACTCTTCCGGCAGGGCTTCCAGCTCTTCGGGACCGACGATATTGCCGCTCCACACACCGATGAGCTCACCCGTCTCGATCACCTTGCAGGCGACGACGCATTTCCCGCCAGCTACGTCACGATTTCGGACTTCGCATTTATCGGTAAGGTAAGCCGTCGACTCTTGGCTCACGAGACCTCCGCGATGGCGCGCCGAGCGGGGGCGCTTCGCAGTATGATGTTGTGGTGGCGGCGCCGACCGCTCCGGCCTTCGCCCGCGTACGAGGACTCTCGACGCGGGGCGGAGCATATGAGAAGCGCAGATGCACAGCTACAAAAAAAAGCGGCTCGACAACTTCCTGGTGGAGTGTGGCCTGGCTGCCACGCGCGCGCAGGCCGCCGACCTGATCAGGCGTGGCTGCGTCAATGTTGGCGGCATGGTGGCGGCGAAGCCGGGCACGCTGGTCGCGTCCGATGCCGTGGTCGAGGTCGTACCGGGCGCCGCGCCTTACGTCTCGCGCGGCGGCTTGAAGCTTCAGGCGGCGCTCGACGCCTTCGGCCTCGAACCCGAGGGGAGGGTGGCGCTAGACCTCGGCGCCTCGACCGGCGGCTTCACCGACGTGCTGCTCGCCCGCGGCGCGGCACGCGTTTATGCCGTTGATGTCGGCCATTCCCAGCTTCACGAGAAGCTTCGCGCCGACCCCCGTGTGGTGTCGCTCGAAGGCACCGACGCCCGCTCGCTCGATGCCTCCCTGATCGAGACGCCGGTCGGCGCCATCGTCGCCGATGTGAGCTTCATCAGTCTGACCCAGGTCCTGCCGCCGGCGCTCAAGCTCGCCGCCCCGGGGACTTGGCTCATCGCCCTGATCAAGCCGCAATTCGAGGCCGGCCGCGAGGCGGTCGGCAGGGGCGGCGTGGTCCGCGACGAGGCGGCCCGCGAGGCGGCTGTTCAACGCGTGCGCGATTTTGTCGCGGGGCTTCCGGGCTGGTCGGTCCTGGGTGTGATGCCCTCGCCGATCGAGGGCGGCAGCGGCAACCGGGAATTCCTCCTCGCCGCCCGACTCGAAGCTTGAAGGGGAGAGTGATCGACCTTGGATTCGGGCGTTACCGCGGTGGAAACTTGTGCATGCGTCCCAAATCACTAAAGTAGGGAGACGGCTTTATCGCTAGGGGGAGCGATGGGTCTATCTCGCTCTATGTTGTGCGCCGCTGCCTCGGTGACCGCCTTGTTGGTCGCGACGCCCGCGCTGGCGAAATCCGTTCCCCAAAGCGTCACCATTCCGCTCACCACCCGTGAGGGCGAGTCTTTTCCGAACGTCGTCACGGTCAGCGTCGGCGGTGGACGCGCATCGCCCGTGACTTTCGATACCGGCTCGGCCGGCCTCTATCTCCTGGGCGACGCGATTGGAAGCTACATTGATACCGGCGCCACCTTCATCCAGACCTACGAGGACCACAATCAATTCACGGGCAAGGTTGTTCTCGCTACCGTCAGCTTTCCGGACGCGAGCGGCGTGGCCACGACCGGCATGATAGGGGTCGGGTTCATTACCGATGCCGGCTGCAAGCCGGGCTTCAGTTGTCCGGGCATGGGCACAGGCCGCGTGGGCGTGCTCGGCGCGCGTTATTACAACTCGGCCGCCGACAATGTCTTCAATCCGCTGGCCTTCCTGCCCGGCAATCTGAACTCGGGCTTCATTGTCGCGGCGGGCGGACCGACGCCGAGCCTCATCGTCGGTCTCACACCGGAAATGACCGCGCCTTTCCTCAGCAACAGCGCAACGGTTTTTATACCGGAATCCACCGCGGGCCAGGGCGGCGCACCCTATGCCTGGGAGACGAAGTCGATTTCCATCTGCTTTTCGGTCAACGGCGCGGCCAAGAGCTGCGCCGCCACCTCGCTCGACACCGGCGAGCACGATGCGCAATTCGTGCCCGGCGCGCCGGTCGACCCGAAACTCATCGACAACAAGGATTATCTCAAGCCGGATCAGTCGGTGACGATCTCGATACCGGGCCTGTTGAGCACGACGGTGACCACGGGCAATACGAACTGGCTCAATCGGTACAAGCTCGTGCCGGCGCCGATCGGCAATCCGCCCGGCTTCAATTCCGGCGCGCAGTTCTATTACTATTACGCCGTCGCGTTCGACTATCTGAATGGCACCGCCGGCTTCTCGCCGCTCACGACGTGGATCACCGGCAATTACACGGCCAGCCGGGACTCCGATCTTGGGAACCCCGGCGCCATCGCCATCTTCGGCACCCTCAATTTCGAAGATGGCTTCGTTTCCTCCCGCCCGATCTTCATCGCCAGCGATTCGACCTTCAACGTCATTGGCGACGCGACCCTGTCCGGTACCTTGTCGGGTGCAAACCCGCTCACGATCGAGGGCCAAGGCACGCTGACGCTCGACGGTCAAAGCGTCAACACCGCGCCTGTCCTGATCAACGGTCCTACTGTGTATGTGGACGGAAGCCTGCCCACCGTCGTGGTGCTGGCGGACGGCAAGATCGGCGGCATTGGCTCGATCGGTGCTCTCGTCGCCGACACCGGCATCATCGCTCCAGGCCACTCGATCGGTACGTTCACGGTGACGGGCGACGCGGTTTTCGGTCCCGGCGCCGTCTATGAGGCTGAGATCGGCAAACGTGGCCGGAACGATCTGGTCGCGGTCGGCGGGCGGGCCCTTATCGCCGGCGGCACGCTCACTATCCTGCCCGACGAGACATTCACCCCGCATTTCGGCAAGCATAAGGTGCTGACGGCGGCAGGCGGCATAGACGGAGAGTTCCGGGTGGAAGCCTCGCATTTCGGCGCCTCCAAAGCGGCGTTCCCCTTCATCGGCATCGATGCCGTGACGACAGCCAACGCCGTGATCGTCGAGCTCGGGCGCTCCGACGTGCCGTTCGCGCAGTTTGCGCAGACGCCCAATCAGCGAGCGGCGGCTTCCGGCGCCGACAGGCTGCCCTGGTCGGATCCGCTCTTGCAGGCCTTGGCCTTTCTCAATGGTCCAAATGCGCCCGCTGCGTTCGACGCGATTTCGGGCGAGATTTACGCCTCCGACCAAACGGTCCTCATCCAGCAGGCCGATATCGTGCGCTATGCGGTCATGGGCCGCCTTCGGCAGATATCGGATGGCGCGGTCAGGCCGGATACCCCGCTTTATCTGTGGGGCGAAGGCTATGGCGGCTTTGCCGATAATGACGGCAATTTCAATGTCGGGGGCGTGGACAGCGCCATCGGCGGATTTCTCACCGGCTTCGATGCGAAGATCGCACCGGAATGGCGCCTTGGGCTTGCCATGGGCGCTGGCTGGTCGAATTTCGACCTCGACGTGCGGCGCTCGTCCGGCTCGGCGGACAACCTGGATCTCGCCGTCTACGCCAACGGCAATCTCGGCGCCGCCGGCCCCGGTCTCGTGACGGCGCGTCTCGGCGGCGCTCATTCGTGGCACGACATCGATACCGACCGGTCTGTGCTGTTCCCGGGTTTCGCCGACCGCGTGTCGGCATCCTACGACGCAAGCACCGCTCAAATGTTCGGCGAACTCGGCTATCAGCTTGCGTGCGACGGCCTCGCGCAGCTCGAGCCGTTCGTTGGGCTTGGCTACGCCAATCTCGACACGGATAGCTTCCGCGAGCGTGGCGGGGTTGCTGCGCTGCGGGGCCGCGGCGATGATTTTTCGTCGACGGAAAGCGTGCTTGGCGTGCGGGCGGCGCGGCTATTTTCTCTGGCGAACGGGCATACCGTGCGGCTGCAAGGCGAGGCCGGCTGGAGCCACGCTTATGGCGACCTGATCCCGACTGCCGCCCTTCTGTTTGCCGGCGGAACCACCCCGTTCATCGTTAGCGGCGTCGCCCTCGCGGAGGACAGCCTGTGCTCGGCGGCACCTTGGAATACGCCATGGGGCCCAATTCGAAGTTGAGCGTCTCCTATGCCGGCGAGATCGCCGGGGACGTGCAGCAGAACGCCGTAAAAGGGGTGCTGTCCCTTATCTACTAAGATCCGTTCACCCGCATTGGGCGCGGTGGCGGAGATAGTGGTCGGCGAGGACGATCGCCACCATCGCCTCGCCGATCGGCACGGCGCGGATGCCGACACAGGGGTCGTGCCGGCCCTTGGTCGAGATTTCGGTGTCGTGGCCTTTGGCATCCACGGTGCGGCGCGGCGTCAGGATCGACGAGGTCGGCTTGACCGCGAACCGCGCCACGATGGGCTGACCCGTCGAGATGCCGCCGAGAATACCGCCGGCATTGTTCGACAGGAACTCAGGCACACCATCCTTCTTCATGCGCATCTCGTCGGCATTCTCCTCGCCCGCCAGCGCGGCGGCGGCAAAGCCCGCACCGATCTCGACGCCCTTCACCGCGTTGATGCTCATCAGGCCTGAGGCGATGTCCTGGTCAAGCTTGCCGTAGACCGGCGCACCGAGTCCCGCCGGCACGCCGTCGGCCACGATCTCGATGACCGCACCGGCCGACGATCCCTTCTTGCGCACCTCGTCGAGAAATGCGGCCCAGACTTCCGCCGCCTTGGCGTCGGGCGAGAAGAACGGATTGCGGGTGACCTCGTCCCAATCCCAGTTGTTGCGGTCGATCTTGTGCGGTCCGATCTGGGTGAGCGCGCCGCGCACATGCATGCCCGGCACCACCTTGCGCGCGATCGCGCCGGCCGCGACCCGCATCGCCGTCTCGCGAGCGCTTGCGCGGCCCGAGCCGCGCCAATCGCGCAAGCCGTATTTCAGAAAATAGGTGTAGTCGGCGTGGCCCGGGCGGAACTTGTCCTTGATCTCGCCGTAGTCCTTGGAGCGCGCGTCGACATTGTCGATGACGAGCGAGATCGGCGTGCCGGTGGTGACCTGGGCGCCGTCCTCGCGCTCGAATACGCCTGACAGGATGCGCACCTGATCCGGCTCCTGGCGCTGTGTGGTGTAGCGCGACTGGCCGGGCTTCCGTTTGTCCAGAAAAGCCTGAATCTCGGCTTCGGTGATGGGAATGCCCGGCGGACAGCCATCGACCACGCAGCCGATGGCCGGCCCGTGGCTCTCGCCCCAGGTAGTGATGCGGAACAGATGGCCGAAGCTGTTATGCGACATGGGTGTTTTTAGGCGAGGGGCGGTAACGCGTCAAACTAGGTAGAAGAAAACCGACGCTATTCCTTAACCACGGAGATATCAGGGGCGTCCTCGTTCTTCATGCCGACCACGTGATAACCGGCGTCGATATGCAGGATCTCGCCGGTGACGCCGCGCCCCAAATCCGACAATAGGTAGAGCGCGCCTCCGCCGACATCCTCGATGGACACGGTGCGCCTGAGCGGCGAATTATATTCGTTCCATTTCAAGATATAGCGGAAGTCGGCGATGCCTGATGCCGCCAGCGTCTTGATCGGCCCGGCGGAGATGGCGTTGACGCGGACGCCGCTCTTGCCGAGATCGGCGGCGAGATAGCGCACGCTCGCCTCGAGCGCCGCCTTGGCCACGCCCATCACATTATAATGGGGCATCACCTTTTCGGCGCCGTAATAGGTGAGCGTGAGCAGCGCGCCGCCATTCGGCATCAGTTTCTCAGCGCGCCGCGCCAGTGCGGTGAAAGAGTAACAGGAGACCAGCAGCGTCTGGGTGAAATTGTCCTCGGTGGTATCGACGTAACGGCCGTCGAGTTGCTCCTTGTCGGAGAAGGCGACGGCATGCACCAGGAAATCGAGCGAGCCCCATTCCTTTTCGATCGCGGCGAACACGGCATCGACAGTCGCTTGGTCGGTGACGTCGCAGGGCAGAACGAGCTTCGAGCCGATCTCCGCGGCGAGCGGCTCTACGCGCTTCTTCAGAGCCTCGCCCTGATAGGTGAGCGCCACCTCGGCGCCCTGGTCGGTCACCGCCTTGGTGATGCCCCAGGCGATCGAGCGGTTGTTGGCGACGCCGAACACGACACCGCGCTTGCCCGCCATCAATTTGCTTGCTTCAGCCATTGCCTGCTCTTTTTTCGAAAGTCCGGGCTTTATACACCGGACCGTAAGGCCCTTAGAAGGGGATAGGCACTTACCTTATCCCCGCGCTCAAAACCTCCCTTACAATGCGCATTGCCCCGTCCATCTGAAGGGCGTTTCTAGAGGCGATCTTGAGGCGGGACGGGGTGCGGCGCCTGCGGGTCTTCTTCGCAAGGAGACACTCGGGCGGCATCGGGGCTCCCTCCGGACCCACTATGAGGTCCTGTCAGGAGCTGACTGAACGTCGTGCGGCGGTTTCGATCCGACCCTCGGCTGAAGCAGGGCCCGGTGCCGTAGTGAGAACGCCGCGACGGCGCGCCGGAAGGCGCTTGCGTGCCGCAAGGCACGAACCCATTACGGACCGCGTCTTTCGGCGCGCCGTCCCCCTTCTCATGTTTCGAAGGGGAAAGAGCAAAGCCCGGATGCGCTAACCCCGCATCGCGGCAACGATGATGCATGTCTAGCCGGAAAGGGACCAGGAGCCATCTGTCTCACGGCAGCCGATGCCTTCGATTTGCCGCTCATAACGCCCGAGCGCGAGCCAATAGACGACGCGCCGGCACAGGCGTCCCTTGCCGTCGCGGAAGGCGGAGACCGGGGTGATCTTGCCCTTGAGCGCCCGCGCCGGACGTTGCCAGGTGAAGGTCGTGCCGTCGCCGGCCTCGCTGAGCGCGACCTGCAAGGCCCGCATCGCCGTTTGCCGGTCAGCCGGCTCGAGCCGCGACTTGAGTTCGGCGAGACTGGGCGGCTCGGTGGTTTGGGCCTGAAGGGAAAGAGAGGCGGGCGGCAATAAGGAAAACAGGAGAGCGCCCGCCCCAATGATGATAGGAGCGTCCCTATGGAACGTACGCATAACCACCCGTCCCCCACGCCGACGCGGAATCGATTACCCCCCGCGCCACTATCAACAGGGGCCATCCTGTCCTATCAGGGTGAGGAAAACGTAAACGCCAGTGCCGCCCGGGGAAGGCGGACCGGCAAGAGCTTCTGAGTCAATGGTCGAACCGGCCGATTTCACCACCGCCGGCGAGCCTTTCGGCCTGTTCCGGGCCTGGTTCGCCGAGGCGGAAAAGAGCGAGCCCAATGACCCCGAGGCCATGACGCTGGCCACGGCCGACGCCGGGGGCATGCCCAATGCACGGATGATTCTCCTGAAGGGGGCCGATGAGCGCGGCTTCGTGTTCTACACCAACTGCGAAAGCGCCAAGGGGCTCGAGCTTGCCGCCAATCCCAAGGCGGCCCTGCTGTTCCATTGGAAGAGCCTCGGTCGTCAGATCCGCATGCGCGGCCCGATCGAGCCCGCCACCGAGGCGGAGGCCGATACCTATTTTGCCACGCGCCACCGCGAGAGCCGTATCGGCGCCTGGGCGTCGAGCCAGTCGCGGCCGTTGCAGAGCCGCGCCACACTTGAGCAGGCGGTGCAGCATTTCGCCAAGAAGTTCGGCGATGGCGACGTCCCGCGTCCGGGCTATTGGTGCGGCTACCGCCTGGTGCCGCTCGAGATCGAGTTCTGGCAGAGCGGCGCGTTCCGGCTGCACGACCGCATCGTGTTCCACCGCGCCACCGCGCAATCGGCGTGGACCAAGACCCGTCTTTATCCCTGATGTTCCAGGTGATTTCGCAACCACAAACCTGCCACGGCTTGGATTTAGCCTCATCCTCGGCTAGGGAAGCGATCGAGTAATGACCATGCGCAGAAGGGCGACATGACCACGCAATATTGGACCACGCGCTACGCGCGGGCGCGCTATCCGATCTACGATGCGTGGGAAGCGCCATGGGCGCGCCGCTTCGCGCTGTTCTTCGTGCAGCTCCTCATCCTGACGGTGCTGCTGCACCGCTTCGCCTCGCTCGGCACGCCCGCGGCGATGAATTTGATCGCGGTGTCCCTGGTCGGGTTACTCGTCGTTATCGCCATCGCCGTCTTTTCATTGGCGCGCATCTGGTTCGGCGGTCAGACCGGCGCCTCCCAGGCGGTCGCGGCCATTGTCATCGCGCTTCTGGGACTGGCAGCCCCGCTCTATTTTCTGCATTACGCCGTCACCCTGCCGGCGTTGACCGAGGTCGAGACCACGCCGGGCGAGCCGCTGAACTTCAAGGTCATCAACACCATGCGGCCGGCCGACGCCATTCCGCTCAAGCCCGCCGACGGCGCGCGTGCCGAGGAGCAGGAAGAAGCCTACCCCGATATCGGCCCCATGGCGCTCGAGCGCTCCTCGCAATCGGTGTTCAGTCTGGTGCAGGAAGCGATCGAGCGTCTCGGCTGGACCGTCGTGCTTAGCGAGCCTCCGGGCGAGACCGGCGCAGGAATCATCGAGGCCACTACCCAAAGCATGATCATGGGCATGACCGATGACGTGATCGTGCAGGTGAAGGGCGACGACGCTCATGCCATCATCGATGTGCGTTCGGTGTCGCGCTATGGATGGCACGATCTCGGCGCCAATGCCGAGCGCATCCGCACGCTATACGCGGAGATCTCGGAGACCCTGGAGAAGGGCGAGCAGACCGCTCTCGAGCAGGCGGAAAAGAAGAAGAAAGAAGCTACGGAAGCGAAGAAGCCCGCCCCCCAGAAGCGCGTCACGAAACGGCGCGTACGTAAACCGCCTCCAGCCAGCCGCCGGCCTCAAGAAACTCGCCCGCGCTCTCCGTTCGGACAATTTTTCGGGCGATGAGGTGCTCGAGATGGGCGCGCACCGACAAGGCTGCCGCCTCTTGCAGTGCCCTATCGAGGCTGCCGTAAAGCTTGCCGACGATGCCGCGTATGGTGCCGGTTCCATCGTCGAGACAGGCAAGAATGGTTTGCTCGCGCCATTTGCGGTGGGTGATATAGGCCCTGACCATCCGCTGGGGCGTCTGGATGCGGCCGCCGTGCCCCGGCAGAAACAGTTTGTCGTTGCGCTGCATCAGCCTTTCCAGGGATTCGAGGAAAGCGGCCATGTTGCCTTCCGGCGGCGCGATGACCGTGGTGTTCCAGCCCATGACATGATCGCCGGTGAACATCGTGCGCCTGCCGACATGGGCGAAGCAGAGATGATCCGGCGCATGACCCGGCATGTGCAGCACATCGAGTGCAAAGCCTTTGCCCTTGACGGTTTCGCCGTCGCGCACAACGCGGTCGGGCACGAAGGACGCATCGACGAAGACATCGCCGAGGCCTGCAACGCCCGCACCACGCGCCGTGTCGGTTGGTCCGTAGGCGATGATCTCGCCGCCGAGCATCGCTTGCAGGGGTTTCGCGGCGTCGCAATGATCGTGATGGCTGTGCGTGATAAGAATGTGGGTCAGGCATTCGCCTTTGACGGCGTCAGCGATCGCCTGCAGATGAACTTCGTCGGCGGGACCCGGATCGACCACCGCCAAATGCCCGCTGCCGACAATATAAGTGTTGGTGCCGAGGAAGGTGTAAGGGCCCGGATTGTTGGCGACGATGCGCCGAATATCGGGCGCAACCTCCTCGGCCACGCCGTAATCGACGTCAACATTGCGATTGAAGGCTAGCTCCGCCGACATGGTACCCGACTGCATGAGGATAACTGGTCGGAGTGGCAGGATTTGAACCTGCGACCCCCTCGTCCCGAACGAGGTGCGCTACCAGGCTGCGCTACACTCCGGCTGGCTGAAGAGCCCCGTATATAGACGCCTCGCCCTTACACGGCAAGAAACCCGCATTCCCGGGCTGAGGAGGGGCCCGCGCGCTTAAGGCGCATTGTGGACCTTGGCGCCAGCCGTTAACGAGCGGGAAGTCCCACTCGGATCTCCGATTCCAATCTGACTTTGCGAGGGGCCGCGCCCGCATGGCGACCGCCCTGCGGGTTTTGCGACCGCTCGCCCGTGAGCGACACGCTTTCGTCGTACGGCCTATGAACAAGATCGACCTGGAAGGCACTTTCGCGCCCGTTAAGCGGCGCGAGCCGAGCTTCGCCGAACTCTTCACCCCGAAGCTCGTCACCATCCTGCGGGAAGGCTACAGCTTCAAGGACTTCCAGGCCGACGCGGTGGCGGGCCTCACCGTCGCCATCGTGGCGCTCCCGCTCTCCATGGCCATCGCCATCGCCTCCGGCGTCGGACCCGAGCGCGGACTCTATACAGCGATCATCGGCGGCTTTCTTGTCTCGGTACTAGGTGGCAGCCGCTTTCAGATCGGCGGACCGGCCGGGGCCTTCATCGTGCTCGTCGCGGCCATCGTCGAGCGACATGGCTATGACGGGCTCGCACTCGCCACGCTGATGGCAGGCATCATCATGATGACGGTCGGCTTCCTGCGGCTCGGCACCTATGTGAAATACATCCCATTCCCGGTCACGGTCGGCTTCACCGCCGGTATTGCGGTGGTGATCTTCGCGAGCCAGCTGAAAGAGCTACTCGGCCTCACTCTGCCAAGTGAGCCTGCGGCCTTCTTGCCCAAGATCGAAGCGCTATGGGGGGCGCTCCCCACCTTCAATCCTGCCGCACTGGCGATCGGAGTCCTCACGCTTCTCGTTATCATGGGCTTGCGCAAATGGCGTCCCGGCTGGCCGGCATTTCTGTTGGCAATTACCGTGGCGGCGCTGGTGACCAAAGGGCTTGCGCTCGAGATCGACACCATCTCATCACGTTTCGGCGGATTGCCGCATAGCCTGCCGGAACCAGGATTGCCCTCGATCAGCTTTGCCAAGTTCGCCGCGGTTCTTCCCGATGCTCTGGCGATTGCGCTGCTTGGCGCCATCGAGTCGCTGCTTTCGGCGGTAGTGGCTGACGGCATGTCCGGGCGTCGCCATCGCTCAAATTGCGAGCTCGTGGCGCAAGGGGTCGCCAATATTGGTGCCACCGTGTTCGGCGGCATTCCCGTCACCGGCACGATCGCGCGTACCGCCACCAATGTGCGTGCCGGTGCCAAGGGGCCGGTCTCCGGCATGCTGCATGCGCTCTATCTGCTCATCTTCATGCTGGTGGCGGCGCCGCTCGCCGGTTTCATCCCGCTCGCCGCACTTGGTGCGGTGCTGACGGTTGTCGCGTGGAACATGGCGGAACGTGAAGATTTTGCCCTCTTGCTCGGCACGTCGCGGGGGGATCGGTTGGTGCTTCTGACCACGTTCCTGCTCACCGTATTCGTTGATCTGATGGCGGGCATCGGCGTCGGCGTAGTCCTCGCGGCTTTCATCTTTCTGCATCGCATGGCCGAGAGCGTCGAGGTCGAGACCCACCGGCAGCTGATCGCCGAAGACGAGGCGGATGACTATGGCGGGAAGCGCGAAGCCTACGATCCGGCAGCCGCCTCCGATCGCGATGTGATGGTCTACCGCATCAGTGGCGCCTTCTTCTTCGGCGCCACGGCCGCGGTCAGTTCCGTGCTCGAGCGGATCGGACAACAGCCTCGCGTGCTGGTGCTCGACTTCTCAGACGTGCCGATGGTCGACAGCACGGCGGCGAGAGCGCTTGAGAATTTCGCGCATAAGCTTGCTCATGCCGGCACACTGGTGTTCCTCGCCGGGACGACATCGCGGGTGCGCCGGTCGCTGCTGCGCGCAGGCCTCTACAAGCCGCTGGTCAGATACGCGAAATCGGCCGAGCAGGCGGTCGCCTTCGGTCGCACCGTGCTGGCCCAAGAACCTTCATCGCCATAGCCATGGCTCAATGCATTGCCCCACAATGCCGATGCTGATAGGAGGGCATTCGCTCATCATATTAGTCTGCAGGTATATTCCCGAGGACGAAGGGCTGGGCGGTTCCTGCACGAGCGGATTGGGGCGTGGCCAAGTGGTAAGGCAACGGGTTTTGGTCCCGTGATCCTAGGTTCGAATCCTAGCGCCCCAGCCAGCCAGTCGCGGGTTTTCCGGCTCTCTTCTGACCTTTTCTAAACCACGCCGGAGAAGCCCGGAATTGCGCCACCAATTGGTGGTCTTTCGCTCCGATGTGATGCCAGAGAGTGTATCAGTACAAGAACGCCGCGTACTTCCACAGGTTTGTCTCTTCTCTTTGGGGGTCACACTTGCCGGGAAGCCGCTCCATAATCTTTCACTGATCAGGATTAGCCAAGGCCTCTATGGCTTTCTTGGTTCCTGCGCCGAACGAGCCATCGATCTTGCCGTCATAGCCTCCGGCCTGCTGCATGCGCTTTTGAAGTTCGCGCCGGAACTCCTTGTCCCAGGCGTCGGCGTTGGTCGTCATCTCTTTCACCGTGAAGGAATTATGGGCTTGGAGAGCTTTGAAGATCCAGTCCGCCGCCGCGCTCGCATTCTTTTCGGTCCCTAACCCGTCATTATAGGCGCGACCGAGTTGATACATGCTGTCCGAGTCACCAAGGTCGGCCGCCTTGCGATACCAGCGAAATGCCTCGGTCTCATCTTTGGAAACGCCGCGTCCATTGTCGTGCATCCGGGCAAGACTGTACATCGCCCACGGGTTATTCAGATCGGCGGCCTCGCGGTACAGGCGGACGGCTTCATGGTCGTCGTTGAAGACGCCGCGTCCCTGTTCATACATAACGCCGAGCGCGGTGAGGGCATTTGAATTGCCGTCGTCGGCGGCCTTGCGCATCCAGATGATGGCCTCGGCATCGTCATTAGGCACGCCCCGTCCGTCCAGATACATCTTGCCGAGTTGGTACATGGCGTTCGGGTCGCCCTGATCGGCGGCCTTGCGATAAAGGCGCGACGCCTCCAACTCATCCTTCGGAACGCCGGCGCCTATTTCGTACATCAGAGCGAACGAGGTGATGGCGTTGACGCTGTTTTTGTCGGCGCCCCGGCGATACCAATTGACGGCCTCCGCTGCATCCTTGGAAACACCTCGGCCAGCCGCATACAGTGTCCCAAGCCTATACGCTGCCTCCGCCTGAGCTTGATCGGCCGCCTTGCGATACCATCGTGCGGCCTCCTCGTCGTTCTTCGCTGTTCCCGCGCCGTTCTCGATAAGCCAGCCGAGGCTGAACGCGGCATCGGCATCGCCCTTATCGGCCCGCTCGCGCAACCGGTCAGAAAGTTCCGTGAAGCTTTCGGCGGGACGCCGCATTGCCACGCTCACTTCGGTCCCGGGCGTCATAGCCCCGACTCTTTGCGGCAACTGCCACATTTTTTCGATGTCCTGACCGTCCAGCGCAACGACGATGTCGAGCGCTCTGATTCCGGCCGATTGGCCGGGACTGTTCGGCACCACCTCCGTAACGAACGCGCCCTTCGCATCGGCGAGACCCAGTCCATTGGCCAAGGGCGCAGGAACCGCCGCTATCCTCACGCCAAGCATCGCCCGCCTGGTGTCAGGAATCTCGCCGAGTCTCACGCGTATAGTGATGGTGTCTGACGGTGTTCAACCGATCGTCAACCGTCTTCCAGCTTGGAACCAAGTCGATATTGACCGGCTGCACCTTCTTGCCGGCGACCAGGCGCAGCGAGGCGTCGCCCGAGGCGGTGACGAGATCGAAGCCGCCCTGATTCATGAGCGTGACCATCTCGTCGGACGTCGCTGCCGTCTTGACGTTGACCTGGCAGCCCGTCGCTTTCTCGAAATCGGTCACCCAGTCATAGGCCTTGTCGGTGTCGCCCCGCTCGATATAGCCGGGCCAGGCGACGATATCGACTTGACCTTCGCCTTCGCCGATCGCCGTCGGCATCTCGGCAAGCGCTGGAGCGCCCAGGAAAAACACGGTCAGAGCAGCGG
Organism: Alphaproteobacteria bacterium; assembly: GCA_016869535.1. Taxonomy (GTDB): domain Bacteria; phylum Pseudomonadota; class Alphaproteobacteria; order Rhizobiales; family Methyloligellaceae; genus Methyloceanibacter. The sequence goes on from VGDX01000006.1 coordinate 75,383, forward strand.
CGGAGATACTTCTTGCGGGCATCATTTTTGCCTCCCAAAACGAGACACGAGCAGACTTAAGGTTTCGGAATCTCGGGCCCCGGAAACCCTCTGTTAAGGCCAGAGGGAATGTTATTAGAGGAGAGGGTTTAGCGCCATAGGGAAAGATTCGCACCTTCCCGTGACGGGGCGCAGCAGCTGGTTCTTGCACCTGGAACCTCAAGGATAGCGACAAGATCTACAACACCACCGAGGAAGGGTCCCACCTCAAGGAATCCGTAATAAAAATTATGGGCGGGACCGGCAAATTTGAGGGTGCCAGCGGCGGTGACACTTACTCGTGCGAAACGCTAACGCCCGACACGCTCTGCGGCGGTGGATTCAAAGGCCAGCTGATATTGCCATGAGGTAAAAGCCTGCTCATGTCCGCTTTGGGTCAGAAGCCAAAAGAAGTCTCGTACTCAATGGGTTTAGAGCAGCAGGAGAGGGGGATTCGGACCGAAATTCCCTGCATTTTCCCGGCTATCAGGGAATTTCGCAAACGAGACGAGTTCGCTGTAGTCTCCCAGCACAGCCAATTAGTCTCGGTAGTGGACGTGGTCGGACCGGTGGAGGGGTCAATGGTCGTTAGCGCAAGCCAATCGCCTAAGCCCTCGTTACGTGAAAGAGCAGAGCGCGAGCTGAAAGAGCTGCTATGGATCACTGTTTATTTGTTTGTGGTGTTTAGTGCGCTTACTTTCTACAAATCCGCTATTCTGGAAGCTCACGGTATCCGTTGGCTGCCTTGGGGATTCGCTCTGATCAAGGCCGTGGTCCTCGCTAAGTTTATTTTGATTGGCCGCGCACTCCATCTCGACGCGGGTCACCGGACGAAGCCTCTCATCTGGCAGATCGTTCACAACTCGATCGCATTCCTCATTCTGGTCGCCGGGTTCACGGTCATCGAAGAGACGGTTGTTGGATACATTCACGGCAAGACATTCTGGGACTCGATGGCAGAGATTGGCGGCGGCACGACGGAGGAGTTGATAGCCACTGCTATCATCATGTTCCTGGTCTTCGTTCCGCTGTTTGCCTATCTTGCGCTCTGCGAGGTGATGGGTGATAGAGCCTTGTTTCGTACTCTCTTTGAGGAACGACTTCAGTTCGACGTTGTGCGGCGGCCGCAGCAAGAAACGAAATAGGCTCGAACGCCGTGTCGTGACGCAACGTGTATGTGGGTCAAAAACACTGCAATTCGTTCGCCAGTGATGTCAGCTTAGTGCCAGAAGCGGACCTAGTCCCAACCCACTCGGCGAGGAGATGTTGCCGGCGAAGGTTTCTGGGCAACGTCATCGTCAGACGATCGCCAAGACCTCGCTGATGCCGCAGGCGATCTGGCTTTAAAGCTTCACCATGACGTGGCGGACAACTGTGTAGTCCTCAAGCGCGTACATCGACAGGTCCTTGCCGTAGCCCGACATTTTTAACCCGCCATGCGGCATCTCATTGGTCAGCATGAAATGGGTGTTTACCCAGCAGGCGCCATATTGGAGCCGTGCGGCTGTCGCCATGCCCTTGCCGAGGTCGGAAGTCCAAACCGATGACGCGAGTCCATAGTCAGAGTCGTTGGCCCACTCCACCGCCTGATCGATGTCGTCGAAGCACGTGATCGAGACGACCGGGCCGAACACTTCCTTTCGCACGATCTCGTCGTCTTGCTTGGCTCCCGCGACTACGGTGGGCTCGAAAAAGAAGCCTTTGCCGGCAGGCGGCTTTCCCCCGGCGGTGACGGAGATGTGCTTCTGCCCAGCGGCGCGCTCGACGAAACCATGCACGCGCTTCCTCTGATTGGCCGAGATGAGAGGTCCAATATCGTTCTCGTCGTCGTTGGGTCGGTTGTACTTTAGGTCCTTGGCGGCGCTCGACAGATCCGCAACAAGGTTCTCGTAGATCTTTTTGCCGGCATAGATGCGGCAAGCAGCCGTGCAGTCCTGGCCTGCATTGTAGTAGCCGAAGGCCTTCAGCCCCTCAACCACGGCGCTTAGATCGGCGTCGTCGAAGACGATCACGGGCGCTTTACCGCCCAGCTCGAGATGTGTGCGCTTGATTGTAGCCGCGGCGGCTTGCAGCACCTTCTGCCCAGTCGGAATGCTGCCCGTGAGCGACAGCATAGCAACCTTCGGGTGGTTGATCAGCGCCTGACCGGTGGTCTGCCCGCCGCCGGCGATCACATTCACCACGCCTTCGGGGAAGATGCCGGCAATTACCTTGCCGAGCTTTAACGTCGTGAGCGGCGTCAGCTCCGATGGCTTGAGCACGATGGTATTGCCGCCCGCGAGCGCCGGAGCGAGCTTCCAGGCAGCCATCATCAGCGGGTAGTTCCAAGGCGCGATCGAGCCCACTACGCCGATCGGATCGCGGCGAATCATCGAGGTTAGGCCCGGCAGATATTCGCCGGCTACGGTGCCATGCATGTTGCGCACGGCGCCGGCAAAGAAGCGGAAGCAGTCCGATACCGCAGGCATCTCGTCTTCCAACATGCGAATCCGCGGCTTGCCGCAATTGAGCGCCTCCAAAGTGGCGAAGGCTTCCCTCTCGGCGTCTATGGCATCGGCAAGCTTCAAGAGCAGTCCGGAACGCTCGGCCGGCGTGGTGCGCGACCAACTCTTGAAGGCATTAGCTGCCGCTTCCACCGCGGCGTCGACCTGCGCAGGGGATGCGTCGGGCAGGCTGACGATTGTCGACTCGGTCTTTGGGTTGATCACAGCCTCGGGCGCATCCTTGCCCGACACAAACTGCGAACCGATCAACATTTCCGTGTCGAGCATGGACCTCTCCACTTGTCTAAGCTGATTGCTGGCAACGGCGATATGTTCAGCCTCAGATAATAGGCGATTAGGATTGATCGGCGAAGCGATGATGAACGAAGAGGGAACCACATTGTAGGCGGGGGCCCTCTTGAGTCAGTCGTTGACGGTGTTCTGCGGACAGCCGCAATAACCTTCGACTCAGACGTGACGATCGCGGCATCACCGTGGGGAATCCGCAAACGCCTTTGTAAAACAAGTGCGTGAAATGACCAGGAACCCCTCGCATGGCTGATCGGACCCGGCCTCGGGGCTTCGCGGATTGAGTACTATTGACGCGGCAATCTGCGGTGGTCATAGTTCTGGGGTGGAAGCGACGGCGCCCATAGACATGCGTGGATCAGAGGGTAAAGGCCTCGCAGCGGGAACGCTCGGCCTCTGGGGATCGACGGTCATCGGGCTTGCCTCGACCGCTCCCGTCTACTCGCTGGCGGCCACACTGGGCTTCGTGGTGCTCGCCGTCGGCGCCCAGGCCCCCATCGCGTTCGTCATCGCATTCGTGCCTATGCTGTTCATCGCCTTCGCCTACCGCGAGCTGAACAACGAGGTACCCGACTGCGGGACGACGTTCACGTGGGCGACCAAGGCGTTCGGCCCGTGGGTGGGGTGGATGGGCGGCTGGGGCGTGGCGATAGCCGGCATAGTCGTGCTCGCCAATCTCGCGCAGATTGCCGGCATCTATTTCTGGGCTCTCATCGACGGGATCGTGGTCAGCCCCGAAGACGCGCTGCTTGCGGAAAACGTGCCGCTCGTGACGGCGACGGGCGTTGTCTTCATCGCCCTCATGACCTGGGTCAGTTGGCGCGGCATCGAGATCGGCGAGCGCATCCAGAACGTACTTCTTTCGATCCAGTACCTTGCTCTCGCGATCTTCGTCATCGCGGCGCTCTGGCAGTTCTTCGCCGGTACGGCCCCGGATCCTACGCCCTTCGACTGGTCGTGGTTCAACCCGTTCGCATTTACGGACTGGAGCGGATTCATCGAGGCGGTGCTTCTCGCCCTGTTCATCTACTGGGGCTGGGACACGTGTCTCGCCCTCAACGAGGAGACGAAGGACCCCAAGCACATCCCCGGCCGCGCGGCACTGCTGACGACGGTCATCCTGCTCGTCACCTATGTGAGTGTGACAGTCGCCGCGATGATGTATGCGGGCCTCGGCGACACAGAAACGGGCCTGGGCAACGAGGCGCATGCCGACGATTTCTTCCTGGCCGTCAAGGACGGGCTGCTCGGTCCCCTCGCCTGGCTGCTCGTGGTCGCCGTCATGATCTCCGCCATCTCTTCGACGCAGACGACGATTCTGCCGACAGCGCGGGGAACCCTGTCGATGGCTGCATACAAGGCGCTGCCCAAGCGGTTCTCGACCGTGCATCCCGTCTACAAGACACCCTCGTTCTCGACTATCGCCATGGGTGTTGTGGCGATCATCTACTACGTCGGGATGACATTCATCAGCGAAAACATCCTGAAGGATTCGATTCTCTCACTCGGTCTCGCGATCGCGTTCTACTATGCCATCACGGGATACGCGTGTGTCGGGTACTACTACCGTGAGCTGTTCACGTCAGGGAGGAACTTCCTGTACAAGTTCCTGCTCCCGTTGCTTGGCGCACTCATGCTCACATACGCATTCGTGCAGTCCGCGATAGACATGTCCGCCGAGGACTACGGCGACACGTCGCTGTGGGGCATTGGCGGCACGTTCTTGCTCGGCATCGGATCGCTCGCGATAGGCGTCGTGCTCATGCTCATCTGGTTCGCCTTCCCACGTTCGAAGCCGTTCTTCCGCGGCGAGAGCCTCAACCGCGAGACGCCCGTCCTCGTCCCCGAGGACCCTGCGGACTACATCCGCTCGGTCGATGGCGGTCTCGCCTGACCTTGGGGCGAGTCAGATCCATCTCCTGACATGGAGCCCAGCATGCGCATCCTCATTGTCGGCGTTGGGGCCGTCGGCTCTGCCGCGGCCCGGATCGCCATCCGTCGAGACTTCTTCGAGAAGCTCGTCCTCGCCGACTACGACCCGAGGCGCCCGCAGGCGATCGTGGACGAACTCGGCGACGCTCGCCTCGCCGCCGCCCAAGTGGACGCGTCGAGCGCCGAGTCCGTGGCATCCTTCATCCGCGAACACGGCGCGACGCATGTGCTAAATGCGGTTGACCCGCGTTTTGTCATGCCGATCTTCGATGGCTGTTTGGCGGCCGGTGCGACCTATCTCGACATGGCGATGAGCCTGTCGCATCCGCATCCGGAGCAGCCATACGCGCTCACCGGCGTCAAGCTTGGCGACGACCAGTTCGCCAAGGAACAGGAGTGGAAGGATGCCGGATTGCTCGCGCTCGTCGGCATCGGGGTCGAGCCGGGGCTATCGGACATATTCGCGCGGTACGCGCAGGATGAGCTGTTCAGCGACATAGACGAGCTCGGCGTGCGCGACGGTTCGAACCTTGTTGTGCGGGGATACGACTTCGCCCCCGCGTTCTCGATCTGGGCGACAATCGAGGAGTGCCTCAATCCGCCGGTCATCTACGAGGAAGGTAAGGGTTGGTTCACGACGGCGCCGTTCTCGGAGCCTGAGGTGTTCGACTTCCCCGACGGGATCGGACCCGTCAAGTGCTTCAATGTGGAGCACGAGGAGGTGCTCCTCATGCCACGCTGGACAAACGCCAAGCGGGTCACGTTCAAGTTCGGGCTAAGCGACGAGTTCATCGAGGTGCTCCAAATACTGCATAAGCTCGGGCTCGACCGCGTCGACAAGGTCAACGTGAAGGGCGTCGAAGTCTCACCGCGCGATGTCGTCGCGGCGGTTTTGCCCGACCCCGCGACGCTCGGCGACAGGATGACCGGCAAGACGTGCGCCGGCGTGTGGGTGACCGGTAAGGGCAAGGACGGGCAGCCGCGTTCGACATACCTGTACCACGTCGCCGACAACGAGGACACGATGCGAGAGTACAACTCGCAGGCGGTCGCCTGGCAGACGGCGATCAACCCTGTCGTGGCGCTCGAGCTTCTTGCCGCAGGGACGTGGTCGGGCACCGGGATCCTCGGACCTGAGGCCTTCGACGCCAAACCGTTCCTCGAGCTCCTCGCGGCTCCCGCCCCCGACGGCTACGGTTCGCCGTGGGGCATCGAGGAGAAGGGGGGTGGCTGAAACTAATCGTCGGGCGAGGTCCGGCGGTCTAGCGGCTAGGCGTTTCGTCTTGCGACGCCTTCGATAAAAGCATTGACCGACATATCAAAAGCCGCATTGCGATCTAACCCTTTGAATGCAGGAATGAGTGCCAAGGTCACGGGGCAGGCTAGGGGATCGAGAGTCCTCAGCTCGGCCTCGTCATCGGGGCTGATTGGCCGCAACAGACCCTCAGCCTCCGCCAACGAATAGCCGAGAATAAAGGCGTAGAATGCAAGTCCAAGTCCGGCGACCTCGGCATCAGTAAGACCGGCGCTCTGCAATGCACGATAGACGACTTCGCTGGAGGCATGATCGGCAGGCCCCGTCGTGTGGTAGCGGAAGTGCAGATGGAAGAGGCGTGGATGACGGTGGGCAAGATTTCGGTACGCTTCGGCAACCTTGCGTAGGTCGGCCTGCCAATCGGTGCTCGTCAGCGGCAGTTCGACGGTAGCCAAGGCGCGATCCGCAATGCGCCGCAAGAGTTCGTCCTTCGAACCAAAGTGATGCAGAACCGTCATGGGGTCGACGCCGATCCGCTGGGCTAGCTTACGGATTGAAAAGCCGATTTCACCGTCGCGCGACAACATTTCGAACGCCTCATCCAGGATCGTATTCTTATCCAGACCCCGCCGGCCGCGCGGCCGGGAGGCGTGTTTGGGCGCTGATTGCCTTGACATTTCTTCACCGTAGCCAATAAAGTCTACAGTGTAGCCATACTCGCTGTCTGGCCCCTGTCAAGGTTCCTCGCGGGTAGGCGTGGAGGTGGTGTTTGGCTGGCGCAAGACCGACCGCCAATCTGCTGTGTCAAGCGGACTTTGCGTCTCGAGCAGCGATCGTCTCAACGGGGCTGAACCCGAAGTTGTGGCTGCTCTTGCTCTGCGCCCGTATCGGCTATTCGCCTCCCCCCAACTTCCAGAGCTAATCGGCCGTGCCTCGGATCACGCGCTACTGGAGGTCTATAAGTGACGCATCAATACCAAACCACGCAATTGAGAGAGCTTGACGCTCTTCATCATCTGCACCCGTTCACCGATCACAAATCACTCCGGTCGGACGGCGCGCGAATAATCGTTCGCGGCGACGGACCTTATATCTGGGACAGCGAAGGCACGCGCATTCTCGACGGCATGGCGGGACTGTGGACCTGTAACGTTGGCTATGGGCGCAAGGAGCTCGCGCAGGCGGCTTACGATCAGATGGTGGAGCTTCCCTTCTACAATACGTTCTTCAAGACGACACATCCGCCTGTCGTGGCGCTGTCGCGCAAACTCGCCGAGATCACCCCAAATAACCTCAACCAGGTTTTCTTTGGCTCGTCGGGTTCGGAGGCCAACGACACTGCTATCCGCCTGATCCGTCATTATTGGGCACTCAAGGGGGAACCCCAGAGGCGAATCATCATCTCGCGCAAAAGCGCTTATCACGGGTCGACCATTGCCGCCGGTTCAATGGGTGGCATGTCGCATGTGCATGCGCATAGCTATCCCGTCTACGAGGGATTCCGTCACATCATGGATCCCTATTGGTATGGCGAGTCCGAGGACGGTGAATCACCGGAGGCCTTCGGCCTTCGCGCCGCGGGCGCGCTTGAGGATGAGATTCTGGCAATCGGACCTGAAAACGTTGCCGCTTTTGCGGGCGAACCCGTGCAAGGCGCCGGCGGCGTCAAGATTCCGCCCGCAAGCTACTGGCCAGAGGTGCAACGCATCGTCAACAAATACGGTATCCTCCTCCTTGCAGACGAGGTGATTACCGGCTTCGGCCGCCTCGGCACGTGGTTCGCATCGCAGCACTACGGCATCCGTCCCGACCTAATTACTTTCGCCAAGGCGGTGACGTCGGGTTATATCCCGCTCTCCGGCGTCATCGTCGATGACAAGATCGTCGGCGCATTGATGGCGCATGACGACGACTTCAATCACGGCTACACCTTCTCGGGCCACCCCGTGGCCTGCGCCGTTGCGCTGAAGAATATCGAAATCATCGAGCGGGAAAAGCTCGTCCCGCGCGTCAAGGAATTTGGCGCTACCGCCCTCGCCAAGCTCCTCGCCAAGTTCGAGGACCACCCACTCGTAGGCGAGGTCCGCTCGGTCGGGATGCTCGGAGCGATAGAGCTCGTCGCCGACAAGCGCACGCGCCGGCGCTTCGACGATCTCGGCCGTGTCGGACTGATTTGCCGCGATCATTTCTTCCGTGAAGGTTTCATCATGCGTGCGGTTTTCGACACCATGGTCATGTCGCCACCGCTAATCTGGACCGAGACCCAGTTCAAGGAAGCGGAAGTGGTAATGCGCCGCGCGCTCGACCTCACGCTCAAAGACGTCGCTGGAGAGCTTGCCGCATGACCCGTCCGATCGTCGTCATACCGGCCTGCACCAAGATGATCGATAGCCACGCGTTCGACGCGGTCGGCCGTAAATATTCAGCGGCGGTCGCGGAGGTCGCGGACTGTCAGCCTTTGATTGTGCCGGTCGGTTCCGGCATGACGGATATTGGCGCCATACTCGAAGTGGCTGATGCCGTTCTCCTGTCGGGCAGCGTCTCCAACGTCGCTCCGGAGTATTACGGCGAGGAAGTGCTCATCAAACCCGACGCTCTCGATCCTCTGCGTGACGCGGTGACCCTTCCGCTTGTCCGGGCGGTTATCGAGCACAAGACGCCGCTTTTCGCCATCTGCCGCGGATTCCAGGAGCTGAACGTCGCGCTTGGCGGGAGCCTGTATCAGGCCGTCCATGAGGTGGACGGTCATACCGACCACCGCGCGCGGACTGACGTTCCCCTCGAGGAGTCTTACTGTCCCACCCACCCCGTGACCTTGCGCGGTAAGTTGCGCGACTGGATCGGCAGCGACCAGATCATGGTCAACTCACTGCACTGGCAGGGTATTGCGCGCCTCGCCAGGGGGCTGAAGGCAGAAGCCTTCGCTGCTGACGGACTGGTGGAGGCTGTGCGTGGAGTAGACGACGGCACCTTTTGCTTGGGCGTGCAGTGGCACCCGGAGTGGGAAGCCAGGGTGAACCCTGTCTCCACATCGCTATTCCGCCGCTTCGGCTCAGCAGCCAGAGGCATTACACCATGACGGATACGCGAGTCACCAGGGACGAAGCGGAAGCCTTTCTCGCTGCAAATCCGTCAGTGCGATGGATCGACGTCTTTGTCTTCGACATGAACGGCATTCCACGCGGCAAGCGTATACGCAGCTCCGATTTGCTGGGCGTCGTCAATAAGGGCCTGATGATGCCAAGCTCGATCTTCATCATGGACCCACTCGGCAATTGCGTGGCGGAAACGGGCCGGCTGTGGGAAACCGGCGATCACGACCACCAATGCCACTTGCTAAGCGGGACGCTGGTTCCGATTCCTGTTGGCGATGGGCGGCAGGCGCAAGCGGTGATGGTCATCGATGGCAAGGATGAACTCGATCCACGCACCGTGCTTGCTAACCAGGTCGAACGCTTTGCACGCGCCGGCCGGACGGCCGTCGCCGCCGTTGAACTTGAATTCTACGTTACCAAAGCAGGAACGAACGGTGCCTTCGCGCTGCATCACCCAGAGGGTGTGTCCGGGGATCCGAAGCGCCCGCATACCTTTGGCTTCGAGGAGATGGAGACGCTTTCTCCGTTAATCGACGACGTCTATCGGATTTGCGAGGCACAGGGCCTGCCAGTGGACGCCATCGTGAAGGAGTCCGGCCCGGGACAGTTCGAGATTAATCTGAAGCATCGCAGCGACGTCATTGCGGCTGCTTTGGACGGTTTGCTGCTAAAGCGCGCCGTCAAGGCAGCCGCGCGGGCCCACCAGTTGCAAGCCACCTTTATGGCCAAGCCGCACCACGATTGGGCCGGTTCGGGCATGCATATCCATCTGAGCCTTCTCGATAAATCGGGTCAATCTCTCTTTGCCGGTGACCCGATATCACCGCTCTTTCGTCACGCGCTCGGTGGAATGCGCGAAACCATGGCGGATTTCATGGCCATTTGGGCCCAATCTGCGAACGCCTACCGGCGCTTCGTGCCGCAGGCTTATGTGTCCATGGCGGCGCTTTGGGGTTTCAACAATCGCACCGTCGCCTTGCGTATTCCGCGCGGCAACGGCGCTGCGACTCGTGTCGAGCATCGCATCGCAGGCGCCGACGCCAATCCCTGCCTTGTGATCGCCTCAATCCTTGCCGGGATCAGCCATGGTATCGCTAACGAGATCGATCCGGGGCCCGCTGTGGACGGCAACTCTGAGATGATCGATGCGCCGCCTTTGCCGACCGCCTGGGTGAATTCACTTGATCTTTTCCGGCGCTCGGATGTGGTCCGCGAATCTTTCGGTCCGCTTTTCCAAGACGTATTCTTCCGGCTTAAGAATGCCGAGCGCAGCAAGTTTGAGCGTATTGTAACCCCGCTCGATCATCTCTGGTATTCGCGAGTTGCGTGAGGTTCGGTCATGACATCGCTCGCCCATTTCGAGAACATCGCCGCAGCGCTCGATCTCCCCAGTGAGCCGGTGATCGATGGCCGCCTCCTGCCGAGCCTCACCGGCCGCACCTTTGCCAATGTGACCCCGCGCAACGGCACGGTAATCAACCATGTCGAGGAGTGTGGCGCTGCCGATATTGATGCTGCCGTCTCCGCAGCGCGCCGAGCGTTCGAGGATGGTCGCTGGCGCAACCTCCACTACCGCGAGAAGAAGCGTATCCTGTTTGCGCTCGCCGACCTCATGGAGCGCGACGCCGAGACACTAGCCGTTCTTGAGAGCCTCGATGTCGGTAAACCGATCAAGGAAGCGCTCAATGTCGACCTGCCGCAAGCAGTGCGCACGCTTCGCTACTATGCGGAAGCGCTCGACAAGGTTTACGGCGAGGTGGGCCCTGAAACGAGCGACCGCTTCTCGTTCTCGGTGCACGAGCCACTCGGCGTCGTCGGCGCCATCGTGCCGTGGAATTTTCCTCTGCACATGGCGATGTGGAAGGTCGCGCCGGCACTGGCCATGGGCAATTCGGTGGTGCTCAAACCGGCCGAGCAATCGCCGATGACGGCGTTGAAGCTTGGACAATTGGCACTCGAAGCCGGTGTGCCTCCTGGCTTGCTGAATGTCGTGCCGGGGTTCGGGCACACGGCCGGCAAGGCGCTGGCCCTGCATATGGACGTCGACATGATCGCCTTCACCGGCTCCGGCGCGGTCGGCCGCCTGCTGATGCAATATTCGGGCGAGAGCAATCTCAAGCGCGTCAGTCTCGAGCTTGGCGGAAAATCGCCGCAGATCATTTTCGCCGATTGTCCCGACCTCAAGGAAGCGGCGCTGCATGCTGCCTGGGGCATCTTCTACAATCAGGGCGAAGTCTGCACGGCAGCATCACGCCTCCTCGTGCAGGAAGAGATCGCGGACGCGTTTATCGATGAGCTGATCAAAGTTGCAAGGGATATTGTACCTGGCGATCCGCTAGAGCCGGCGACTAATTTTGGCGCCATGGTCTCGGCCGAACAGATGCAGACGGCTTTGCGTTACATTGAGAGCGCGGCGAGCGATGGCGCGGCGCTGCGGCTCGGCGGCAAGCGGGTGCGCGAGGAAAGCGGTGGTTTCTATGTCGAGCCGACGGTATTCGACAATGTCGCGCCGAGTGCGGCTCTGGCGCGCGAAGAGGTGTTTGGTCCGGTGCTGGCCGTGATTACCTTCAAGGAGCCGGATGAAGCCATACGCCTCGCCAACGACACGGTCTATGGCCTCGCCGCGGGACTCTGGACACGCGACATTTCTCTGGCACACCGCGCTGCCCGCGAGATCAGGGCGGGCCTAGTCTGGGTCAATGGCTGGGATGCCTGCGACATCACCATGCCGTTCGGGGGATTCAAGCAATCCGGCTTTGGCCGCGACCGCTCTCTTCACGCGCTACATAAATATGCCGACCTGAAATCGGTTTCGATCACGCTGCGCTGACGGAGATATCCTATGAACATGATCGCCAAGAAATTTCCGAATGCAGCCCTGATCGACGGCGAGTGGGTCACATCGAACAAGACGTTTCCCGTCTACGATCCGGCGACCGGTGAAGAGATCGCATCCGTTCCCGATCTCGGCGCCAAAGACGCGTTGCGGGCCATCGATGCCGCCAATAGCGCCCTGCCGACATGGTCGACGAAAACCGCCAAAGAACGCGCTGCGATCCTGAAGCGCTGGTTCGACCTCGTCACCGCCGAGACCGAAAGCCTCGCGCAATTGATGACCACCGAGCAGGGCAAGCCGCTTGCCGAGTCGCGCGCCGAGGTTGCCTATGGCGCGTCGTTCATCGAGTGGTTCGCCGAGGAGGGCAAGCGCGCTTACGGCCGCACCATCCCGACCACGGTCGCCTCGAAGCGCTACATCACCATCAAGCAGCCAATCGGCGTCGTCGCGGCGATCACGCCGTGGAATTTCCCCATCGCCATGATCACGCGTAAAGTGGCGCCGGCGCTCGCCGCTGGCTGCACCATCGTGGTCAAGCCTGCGGCGGAGACTCCGCTCTGCGCGCTGGCAGTCGCCAAGCTCGGCAAGGACGCCGGGCTCCCGCCAGGCGTGCTTAATATCGTGACCACCAAAGATGCGCCGGCGGTTGGCAAGGTGTTTTGCGAAGACCCGCGTGTGCGCAAACTGTCGTTCACCGGCTCGACCGAGGTCGGCAAGATCCTCTACCGGCAATGTGCCGACACGGTGAAGAAGCTCACCCTCGAGCTCGGCGGCAACGCGCCGCTCGTGGTGTTCGACGACGCCGATCTGGAGCAGGCGGTTGCCGGCGCCATGGCCTCCAAATACCGCAACGCCGGCCAAACCTGCGTCTGCGCCAACCGCATTCTGGTTCAGTCGGGCATCTATGACGGCTTCGCGGCGGCGCTGGTCAAGGCCGTCAACAAGCTCACCGTTGGTCCTGGCCTGGAGCCCGGTACAGCAATTGGTCCCTTGATCAGCAGTGAGGCCATCGCCAAGGTCGAGGCGCTGGTCTCCGACGCCGTCAAGAAAGGCGCCAAGGTGTTGACCGGTGGCACCCTCGACAATGCCGGTCCGCTGTTCTACCGCCCGTCGGTCGTGGGCGACGTGACCGCCGACATGAGCATCGTGCAGGAGGAGATCTTCGGCCCCGTGGCGGCTCTGGTGCGCTTCGACACCGAGGCCGACGCCGTCAAGCTCGCCAACGACACGCCGTTCGGCCTTGCCGCCTATCTGTTCAGCCAAAACCTCGGCCGTGCCTGGCGCGTCGCCGAGAAGCTCGACGTCGGCATGGTCGGCGTCAACGAGGGCATCTTCTCCAACGAGGTCGTGCCGTTCGGCGGCGTCAAGGAATCCGGGCTAGGCCGAGAGGGAGGGGCCGAAGGTTTGGAGGAGTATTTGGAGACTAAATACATCTGCCTTGGAGGCATCGATGCATGATTGGCCACACCTCGGCGCCACATGGCTATTGATTGGGCTGGCGGTGACTTCCGCCAGACGCCATACTCGAACGTGTTTCTTTGCAACGACCAAGTGAGGACTAAGCCAGCCGCAGTCGGCAAGCACAGGGGAGAGTAGGTTATGATTAGAGTGCCCGCTAGATATTTCAAGTCAAGCGCTTCTCGCCGCTCAATTCTGAAAGGTCTCGGCGCTGCCGCGATCGGTATCAGCCTGGCGCCAACGAAATACTCCGCCTGGGCTGCCGAGGAGCCAAAGCTCAACTTCTACAACTGGGACACTTATATCGGCGAGGAGACACTCCCCAGCTTCACCGAGGCGACCGGCATCGACGTCAATATGAGCCTGTTCGCCACCAATGACGAGCTCTTTGCCAAGTTGCGGGCCGGCAATCCCGGCTACGACGTCATCTGCCCGGGCAGCGAGTTCGTCGAGCGGATGATCCAGGCAAACCTGCTCGAGCCGCTCGATCATTCCAAGATTCCCAACATCAAAAACATCTCGCCGCAGTTCATGACCGACGCGCCGTTCGACCCGGGCCGCAAATACAGCCTGCCATACACCTGGCTCGTCATCGGCATCGGCTACCGCAAGTCGAAGGTCGATGGGGTTCCGGACAGCTGGAAGTGGATGTTCGATTCCGACAAGTACAAGGGGAAGATCACCGTCGTGGCCGACGCGAGCGAACTGTTCCGCATCTGCTTCAAATATCTCGGTGGATCGATCAATGACGCGTCGACCGAGCTGCTCCAGAAAGCCGAGGCGATGCTCACCAAGCAGAAGCCGTACATAAAGGCGTTCCACGAGGACAACGGCCAGGATTTGCTGTTGTCGGGCGAAGTCGATCTCGCCATGGAATATAACGGCGACATCGCGCAGATCATGACCGAGGACGACGACGTCGACTTCGTCGTGCCGAAGGAAGGTTCCATGCTGCAGCAAGATACGCTGGCCATTCCCAAGGGCGCGCCACACCCAGAGAACGCGCTCAAGTTCATCAACTTTATCTTCGAGCCTGAGGTCGGGGCCGAGATCACCAAGACGATCCTCTTTCCGTCGCCGAATGCGGCGGCCGTCGCGCTGATGCCGGAGGACTATCGGAACAACCCGGTGATTTTCCCCCCGGCCGATATCATGGCGAAGTGTGAATACCCCAACTATTTGGGCCCCGAGTTCTCGCGCCTCCTCGAGGAAGCGATGACCCGGCTGCGCGCATCGTAACGGGATAGCGAACAGAAGAGCCCACGATGGCAAGCCAAAAGCAGGAACGTCGGCTGACCTTTCTAGCCACGGCACTACCACCCATAGGCTGGGTGGTAGTGTTCTTCCTCGCGCCGCTTGCCATCGTGTGGGCATACAGCTTCGGCCAGAATGTCAGCCTGACCGAGGTCGACATCAGTGGCACCTTCGCCAACTACGCGCGGGCGCTCCAGCCGCTCTATCTCGGCATTTTCCTCAAGTCGATCTTCATCGCCGCGCTCACCACGCTCTTGTGCCTCATCATCGGCTTTCCGGTGGCACTCGCCATCGTCTTTGCCGAAGAGCGCTGGCGGCCGTGGCTGCTCCTACTGGTTATGCTGCCATTCTGGACCAACCTCTTGATCCGCACCTACGCACTGATCGCGGTGCTACGCACCAACGGCTTTGCCAATTTCACGCTCGAATGGTTGTGGGATCAGGGCAGTTGGCTCATGACCTTGGTCGGCTTGGAGCCGCTCGGCGAATTCACACCCATGCAATTGCTGTACAACAACTTTGCGGTGGTGTTCGGGCTGGTCTACGTCCATCTGCCGTTCATGGTCCTGCCGCTCTATGCCGCGCTCGACCGCATCGACAAGTCGCTTATGGAGGCGAGCCTCGATCTTGGCGCCGGCCATCTCCGCACGCTGTTCTCGATCGTAGTGCCGTTGGCGTTGCCAGGCATCATCTCCGGCATCATCATCACCTTCGTACCTGCGCTGGGTGCCTACCTCACGCCCGATCTCCTCGGTGGCCCGGATAGCCAGATGATCGCCAACGTCATCGAGCGCCAGTTCAAGCGCGCCAACGATTGGCCATTCGGCGCCGCGCTGTCCTTCCTGCTGATGTACGCCACATTTGCGGTAATCGCCCTCCGCGCTTACTTGGCCCGCGGAAAGTCCGCCGACGGACACGGGATCTAGCCATGGCCAAGCAACGCGCGCCCCTAGAATACAACCGCCGTTGGCAGATGCGGCTTTGGCTGTTCCTCGTCTTCTTCTTTCTCTATGCCCCGCTCATGGCCCTGATCGCCTTCAGCTTCAACAACTCCAAGCGCAACATTGTCTGGCAGGGGTTCACCCTCGATTACTATCGAAAGCTCTTCAACAACGACTCGCTGATGATCGCCTTCGCCAACTCTCTAACCATCGCGTTTCTGGCCACCCTCATCTCCCTCGTCATCGGCACGCTCGCCGCCGTGCTGCTTTGGCGCTACCGGTTTCCAGGCAAGACGGCGGTGGAAGGCGCCTTCACGCTGCCGCTGGTGGTGCCGGAAATCTGCATGGGCGTTTCCATGCTGCTGTTCTTCACCCGGGTCCTACCGTGGCCAAACGACCTGACATGGCCCTTCAATCTCGGGTCGATCGTCATCGCCCATGTGTCGTTCTGCTTCCCCTTCGTGGCGTTGGTGGTGCGCGCGCGGCTTGCTAGCTTCAACAAGGAGCAGGAGGAAGCGGCGCGCGACCTGGGCGCCAACGACTGGCAGGCGTTCCGCGACGTTTTAATACCGCATATCCGTCCAGCGCTGATCGCCGGCGGTCTTCTTGCCTTCACTCTGTCGCTCGACGACTTCGTGATCACGTTTTTCACCGCCGGACCCGATACGATCACCTTCCCGGTGAAGGTCTATTCGATGCTGCGTTTCTCGGTGACGCCGGAGGTCAACGCCGCGTCGACCATGTTGATCCTCATCACCGTCGTGCTGATGATCATCATGATGGTGATGCAGAATCGGGCGCAGAAAAAAGCCAAGGAATGAGTGCCGTGGATCAGCCAGCCCCCAACGGCGCTAGGGCCGCCGCCATCAAACCCATCATCGGCTTCCGCAATATTTCGAAGCGCTGGGGGTCGATGCACGCCGTGGACAATGTCAGCCTCGACATCGAACCGGGCGAGTTCTTCGCCCTGCTCGGGCCGTCGGGCTGCGGCAAGACGACGTTGCTGCGTATGCTGGCGGGGCTCGAAGTGCCGACCGAGGGTCACGTGCTGATCGACGGCCAGGACATGAGCGACATCCCGCCTAACAAGCGCGCGGTGAACATGGTGTTTCAGTCCTATGCCGTGTTTCCTCACATGACGGTCGCCGACAACGTCGCTTACGGCCTCAAGATCGATCGCGTGCCGCAATCGGAGCGGGACAATCGCGTCCAGGAAGCACTCGACCTCGTGCAGCTCGGCCATCTTGCGTCGCGCATGCCTGACCAGCTGTCAGGCGGTCAACGTCAGCGCGTTGCCCTGGCGCGCGCCCTGATCAAGAAGCCCAAGGTCTTGCTGCTTGATGAGCCGTTATCGGCGCTCGACGCCAAGCTGCGCGAGGCCATGCGCTTCGAGCTGTCCCAGTTGCAGCAGAAGGTAGGAATCACCTTCATCATGGTCACCCACGACCAGGACGAGGCGTTGGCGATCGCCTCGCGCATCGCGGTGATGAACAAGGGATCGATCGCTCAGCTGGGCACTCCTTCCGACCTTTACGAATTTCCCGCCTCGCGGTTTGTCGCCGACTTCATCGGCTCGGTGAACATGTTCGAAGGCACCCTGATCAGCGACAAGCCCGAGGAAGCCACCGTGGCCTGTCCCGACCTCTCCCCCTATGTTGTCCACGTCCCTCATTCGGTAGCCGGCCAGGAGGAGTCGACCGTCTGGGTGGCGATCAGGCCGGAGAAGATGAGTTTGCATAAAGATGCCGAAACGCCGCCAGCGGTGTCCAAGTGTCCGGCCGCCCACAATGTCGCCAAGGGTGAGATCAAGGAGATCTCCTATCTCGGCGATATCTCGATATTCCACGTCATGCTGGCCAATGGACGGCTGCTCAGGATATCGCGGCCGAACCGCTCCCGCTGGGACCAGGACGACTTCACCTGGGGCGAGACGGTCTGGGTCAGCTGGGACGGTTCTAGTCCCGTCGTGCTCCAGTCCTGACCCGGCGCGTTTCGAACACTCTGAGTAGAAAGAACGGTAGGTTTACATGCCAACGTCGGCAGAACTTCACGAGCGTAGGATTGCGGCCGTGCCGCGTGGTGTCGCTCATGCCACGACGATTTACGTTAAGCGCGCCAAGAACGCCGAGCTGTGGAGCGAGGACGGCAAGCGTTATATCGACTTCGCCTCCGGCATCGCCGTGGTCAATACCGGCCACCAGCACCCGAAGATCGTCGCGGCCATCGAGGCGCAACTGAAAGCGTTCAGTCATGCCTGCTTCCAGGTCACGCCCTATGAATCGTATGTACGGCTGGCCGAGCGGTTGAACGCTATCGCACCGGTGACGCGCCCGGCCAAGACCATCCTGCTTTCCACCGGCGCCGAAGCGGTCGAGAACGCGGTGAAAGTTGCACGGGCGCATACGGGGCGCCCTGGCATCGTCTCGTTCAGCGGCGGCTTTCACGGCCGCACGCTCATGGCCATGGCGCTGACCGGCAAGGTCGTGCCGTACAAGAAGGGCTTCGGGCCATTCCCGGCCGACGTCTATAATGTCTTGTTTCCCAATACATATCATGGAGTGAGCAGCGAGCAGAGCCTTGATGCACTGCATACTCTGTTCAAGTACACCGCCGACCCGTCGAGCATCGCCGCCATCATCATCGAGCCGGTGCAAGGCGAGGGCGGCTTCTACATCGCGCCGTTCGATTTCCTCCATGCGCTCAGGGCGCTGTGCGACGAGCACGGCATCCTCCTCATCGCCGACGAGATCCAGACGGGTTTTGCCCGCACCGGAAAGATGTTCGGGCTCGAGCACTCCGGCGTCAAAGCCGACGTCGTGACCTTGGCCAAGGGCCTGGGCGGCGGCCTTCCGCTGTCGGCGGTTACAGGCCGCGCCGACGTCATGGATGCGTCGAGCCCCGGCGGTCTCGGCGGCACTTATGCGGGCAATCCCGTGGCATGCGCTGCCGCGCACGCGGTGCTCGATGTGATCGAGGAGGAGAAGCTCTGCGCGCGCGCCGAGGCCCTCGGCAAGATCATCATCGACCGCTGCAACAATATAAGGAACCGCTCGAACCTGAACTGCATCGGCGACGTGCGCGGTCTCGGCGCCATGTGCGCCATCGAACTGGTGAAGGACACGGCGAGCGCCGAACCCGCGCCGCAATTGACTCAGACCGTAATGAAGGTCGCCAACGAAAAGGGGCTCATACTTCTATCCTGCGGCACCTATGGAAACGTAATCCGCTTCCTCGTGCCGCTCACCGCCAGCGACGACATCGTGCACGACGGTATGGACATTTTTGAGGCGAGTCTCACCGAAGCTGTGACCCGGATCGCGTGACCTCGTCTCCATTCAACAGGCACTTAAGTACGGATATCGACATGAGCGATAGGCTCGCCACCAATAATCTCGAAGCCTTCTGGATGCCGTTTACGGCGAACCGCCAATACAAAAAGGCACCGCGGCTGCTCGTCAGCGCCGAGGGCATGCACTACACCGCCGCCGACGGGCGCCGCATTCTCGACGGCACGTCGGGCCTGTGGTGTGTCAACGCCGGCCATTGCCGGCCCAAGATCGTCGAAGCGGTGCGCAAGCAGGTCGGCGAGCTCGATTTCGCCGGCACCTTCCAGCTGGGACACCCCAAAGCATTCGAGTGTGCCGCGAAGCTCGTGAGTATCGCTCCGCCGGGGTTCGACCATGTGTTTTTCACCAACTCCGGTTCCGAATCCGTCGAGACCGCGCTCAAGATTGCGCTCGCCTATCACCGGGTGAAGGGCAATGCGTCGAAGGTCCGCCTGATCGGCCGCGAGCGCGCCTATCATGGCGTCAATTTCGGCGGCACATCGGTCGGCGGCATCCCCAGTAACCGCAAGATGTTCGGTACATTGGTCTCCGGTGTCGACCACATTCGCCATACCCACGACCTCGCCCGCAACGCCTACGCCCGCGGCGAACCGGAGCATGGCGCCGAGCTCGCCGACGACCTCGAGCGCCTCGTCGCATTGCACGACGCCTCGACCATTGCCGCTGTCATCGTCGAGCCTGTGGCGTGTTCGACCGGTGTCTTGATCCCGCCCAAGGGTTACTTGAAGCGTCTCGCCGCGATCTGCGCCAAGCACGATATCCTGCTCATCTTCGACGAGGTCATCACCGCCTTCGGCCGGCTCGGCACGCCGTTCGGTGCCGACTATTACGATGTGTCACCCGACATCATCACCACGGCCAAGGGCGTTACCAACGGCACCATCCCCATGGGCGCCGTGTTCGTAAAGGGGAAGGTTTACGACGCGTTCATGGGCGGACCGGATGATGTCATCGAGTTGTTCCACGGCTATACCTATTCGGGCCACCCGGTGGCCTGCGCCGCCGCCATCGCCACCCTGGAGACATATGAGGAGGAGGGGCTGTTGACCCGCGCGGCGGAACTCGCGGCTTACTGGGAAGAGGGCCTGCATTCGCTCAAGGGCCTGCCCCACATCATCGACCTCCGCAATATCGGGCTGATCGGCGCCGTGGAGTTCGATCCCATTCCCGACGCGCCTGGCCGGCGCGCTCATGAGCGCTTTGTCGAGGCATTCAACCAGGGCCTCCTGGTCCGCGCCACTGGCGACATCATCGCGCTATCGCCCCCACTCATCATCGATAAGCGGCAGATCGATCAGCTGTTCGACATTTTCTCGCGCGTCCTCAAGACCGTGAACTGAGGCACCGTGATTGCCATGCAAATGATCCACAACGCCATCGACGGCAAGAAGGTCGCGTCCGCGTCGCGGCGCATCGCGCCGGTCTACGACCCGGCGACCGGTGAGCAGATCGCCGAGCTGCCGCTTTCGACCGCCGATGAGGTAAACGCCGCCGTTGCCGTCGCCGAGCAGGCGGCTGCCGCTTGGGGCGCGACCCCGCCGCTCAAGCGCATCAAGCCCATGTTCCGCTTTAAGGAGCTGCTCGAGCGCCACGCCGACGAGATCGCCCGCACCATCTCCAAGGAGCACGGCAAGACTCACCCTGACGCGCTCGGCGAGCTTGCCCGCGGCATCGACGTGGTCGATTTCGCCTGCGGCATTCCGCATCTCCTCAAGGGCGAGTTCAGCCGCAATGTCGGCCCCGACATCGACAGCTGGTCCGACCGCCAACCGCTCGGCGTGGTTGCCGGCATCACGCCGTTCAATTTCCCGGCCATGGTGCCGATGTGGATGTACCCGGTGGCCATCGCCTGCGGCAATACGTTCGTGCTAAAGCCGTCGGAGCGCGATCCCTCCACGTCGATGTTGATCTGGGAACTGTTCCAGGAAGCGGGCTTCCCGGCGGGCGTGCTCAACGTCGTGCATGGCGACAAGGAAGCCGTCGACGCCATTCTCGATCATCCCGACATCAAGGCGGTGAGCTTCGTCGGCTCTACCCCGGTCGCCGAGTACATCTATGCGCGTGGCTCTGCCGCGGGCAAACGCGTGCAGGCGCTGGGCGGCGCCAAGAACCACATGATCGTCATGCCCGACGCCGACATGGACCAGGCGGTCGACGCGTTGATGGGGGCTGGCTTCGGCTCGGCCGGCGAGCGCTGCATGGCCATTTCTGTCGCCGTTCCGGTCGGCGACAAGACGGCGGACCGCCTCGTCGAGGCGCTCGCGCCGCGGATCCGCACCATGAAGGTCGGCCCGGCCACCGATCCCGAATCGGAAATGGGACCGGTAATCACGGCCGAGGCCAAGAGCCGCATCGGGGGCCTGATCGGCCAGGGCGTGAAGGAAGGCGCCGAGCTTGTCGTCGACGGCCGCGGGCTCGAACTGCAAGGCTACGAACGCGGTTTCTTCCTCGGCGGCTCACTGTTCGACCGCGTCACCAAGGACATGACGATTTATAAGACGGAAATTTTCGGCCCCGTGCTCTGTGTCGTTCGCGCGGGCGGCTACGAGGAGGCCGCGGATCTCATCAACCGGCATGAGTATGGCAACGGCACCGCGATCTTCACCCGTGACGGCGACACAGCGCGCGCCTTCGCCTCGTCCATCGAAGTCGGCATGGTCGGCATTAACGTGGCGATCCCGGTTCCTGTCGCCTACCACTCCTTCGGGGGCTGGAAGCGCTCGCTGTTCGGCGACCATGCCATTTACGGCCCGGAAGGCGTGAACTTCTACACCCGCCTCAAGACCGTGACCGCGCGCTGGCCGACCGGCATCCGCGGCGGCGCCGAGTTCAATTTTCCGAGCTTGAAGTAAATCGCACTAATTGGCCGCCTGACGTGCTCTTTCCTCATCGCAGGTCTTGAGGCGAACGAGATTCGGAACGGACGACAATTTGCTGGCCGGCACACAAGCAGCGACCCGAGCCTTTCTCGCCCCCTCGACGAACAGTATCGCCACATCCTCGGGGTAGCCGCCGCCGTCGCTCAGGTATTTCTCTACGGTCCACTCAGGATCGAGGCGAACCACTTCGGCTGCGCTAGCCTTCGCTGCTGACATGTTCCCTGTCATGGCGCTTGCCGCCGCGAAATATGCGTGGTCGGTGGCGAACGGATCGGTGACGAGCCTCGCATATTTGAGCGACTTGTCGAACTGGCCGCCGAAGAAATAGGCGAAACGAAGCCCCTGATTGTACCAGTTCGGATAGTTGGGGTTGAGTTGCAGCGCTCGATCCGCCAATCCAACGGCGCGATCGGTCTGCCCCAGTGGCGGCAGGTACCAAGCAATCAGAATGAGGACATCGGCATTGCTGGGAGCCAAGGCTTCGGCCTTGGCGAATTGATCGAGCGCCTGTTCCTTCATTCCTTGATAGGTGAAAGCGTGACCCAAAATGAGCTGGGTTTCGCCGTCATTCGGATCGAGTCGAACGGCGTTGCGGGCGGCACTTATTTGCTTGTTGAGGTTCTCGGCCGAGTCCCCAAGCCCAAACTCAAGCCTGTACTCATAGATGTAGGCCAGACCTACATGAGCACGCGCCAGCTGCGGATCGATTTCGAGTGCCTTCAGGAACAATTTCTCCGCTTGGTCCAACCCTTCTTCGGTAACGCCGCCGGCCGAGCCGCCATGTTTGACCTCCATGCCGACCAAGTAGACCTCGTAGGCGTTCAGGTCGGCGGGCGGCTTGCGCCGGATGAGCGAACGCTCCGCTTCGGCGACTGCGCCCTCGTAGCCTGTGAGGGTCGCAGCGATTTTTCCGGTAACGTCGCTCTGCACTTCGAACAGGTCCCGGGCCGGCCGGATGTACCGGTTCGACCAGACATGTCCTCCGGTCTTCGCATCGATGAGCTGGGCCGTCACTTTGATTTGATTGCCGCGCGGCTGGATGCTGCCTTCGAGCACATAGCGAACGCCGAGATCGCGGCCGACCGCTCTCACATCAGCCGGCTTGCCCTTGTAGACCTCGGTTGAGTTTCGCGCGACGACGAACAGATCTTTCGAATGCGATAGGTCGGTGACGATGTCCTCGGTAAGCCCATCGGCAAATCGGTTCCATTGCGGATCATCGCCGATATTCTCGAACGGCAGGACGGCGATCGAGGCCTTCTCGGGTAGCATCGCGGGTGGTTTCACCCAACTCCACGTCGCAAGACCCACGAGTAGCATGATGGTCGCAATTATTGCCGCGAGCGGCACTGCGAATGTCGGCCATCTTTTAGGCGGGGTCGGCTGCAGCGCTAACGGCGCGTCGGCGGTTGCCACCTGGTGAAAATCGATCTGCGGCGTGTAGGTGCCCTTTGGCAGATCGATGCGAACGGGATCCTTCAGCCCGACGGTGTCGTAATATTCGCGCAGCTTCTCGCGGAGCCGCGCCGCCTCGATGCGTACGATGGGATCGATCGCGGGATCGAACGTCTCGGGACGATCGAATACTTCCACGCCGACATTGTAGCCCTTCAGCCGTTCCCCACGCCCGGCGAGCGTTTCGTTGACGATGTATTCGAGGAAGCGCTGCCGGCGCCGCGACTGTGTGAATAGGGGACTCTTCAAGAGGCGGTCGAGTTCTTCCCGAACCGCCTTTTGGTCAGCTTCGTCCCAGCCCTTGAGCGTAATGGTTGTCACGCTCGAACTCCAACCCGGGATGTGGCGACCCCGCTGAGACGGGGTGGTTACATACGGTAACACACTACGGCCCGGCGGCGGAGCCTGTCATCATTTACGCGTTTCAACACGCCCGTGTGGGAGCCTGGACCCACCGGATACTAAGGAGGACACGCTATGAAGTTCAGTCATCTGCTTACCGCCGTGCCAGCTGTATTGATCGTCCTTGGTGCCGGGTCGGCGCTTGCCGGCAGCACCATCAACAAGGTCGGCGTGCTGGTCTGCGTCGTCGATAAATGGGACGAGACGGAGCCCGAGAAGGGTCATAAGTTGGTGGATTATGCTGGCCGTTGCGTCAACATTCCCGACGACACCACCGTGATGGCGAAGGCCGCTGAAGATTGCAAAGGAAGCTACGAGTACATGCCGGACGGCAGTTGGAAAGGCCTTGGGACCTGCGATCTCATTACCAAAGAGGGCGACAAGCTCAGCCAGGCCTGGGAAGAGGGCTCGCACCTGAAGGAAAGCACCTTCAAGATCACCGGCGGTAGCGGCAAGTTTCAAGGCGCCAGCGGCGGCGGGACGTATAGCTATGAGAGCCTGACCGACACCCTGTCGGGCGGCAGGTACAATGGCAAGATTGAGCTGCCGTAACCGAGCCAAAAGAAAAGCCGGTCCGCTCGAGGGAGAAACGGACCGGCTTTTACGGACGCGATGGGGGGGATGCGTCCGGGCTAGGGGCTCGCCGCGGGTTACTCAGCCGCGACGAGTTGAAGATTTCCCGCGGGCAGCCGATTAAAGCCGAGCGAGGTAGCGGCCGCCTCGTGCACGATCCTGCCGCCGCGAACATTGAGACCTGCGGCGAGGTGCGGATCCTCGTCGAGCGCGGCCAAGCCCTTGTCGGCGAGCTTGATCACGAACGGCAAGGTTGCGTTGTTCAGCGCCTGCGCCGAGCTGACCGGCACCGCGCCCGGCATATTCGCCACGCAGTAATGGATGACACCGTCGACCTCGTAGGTCGGTTCGGCGTGGGTCGTCGGCCGTGACGTCTCGAAGCAGCCGCCCTGGTCGATCGACACGTCGACGAGCACGGCGCCGCGCTTCATGCGGGGGAGCATGCCGCGGGTCACGAGCTTCGGCGCGCTGGCGCCGGCAACAAGAACCGCGCCGACCACGACATCGGCACTCAAGACTTCCGTTTCGATGGTCTCTAGGGTCGAGGCGAGCGTGCGCACGCGGCTCTCGAATAATTCGTCGAGCTGACGCAGGCGCGGCAGCGACCGGTCGATGATCGATACTTCGGCGCCAAGGCCCGCGGCCATGCGCGCCGCATGCGTGCCGACGACGCCGCCGCCGAGCACAACGACCTTGGCCGGACGAACGCCGGGAACGCCGCCCATAAGCACGCCGCGTCCGCCGGTTGGACGCCGCAACGCGATCGCCGCGGCCTCGATCGCCAGACGGCCGGCGACTTCGCTCATCGGTGCGAGGAGCGGAAGGCCTCCAGCAGCATCCGTCACGGTCTCATAAGCGATGGCGGTCGCGCCGGACGCCATGAGCCCACGGGCCTGATCCGGGTCGGGCGCGAGATGAAGATATGTGAACAGAATCTGGTGTGGTTTGAGCCGGCGGTATTCGCTGGCCTGAGGCTCCTTGACCTTGACGATCAACTCGGCCTCCGCGAACACGGCTTCCGCTGTGGGCAGAATGCGCGCGCCCGCCTTCTCGTAAGCCGCGTCGTCGGCGAAGATCCCGACGCCTGCGCCGGACTGCACGACGACCTCATGCCCGCGCGCCGTCAGCTCGCGAACCGAGCCTGGCACGAGGCCGACCCGGAACTCATTGCTCTTGATCTCTGTCGGAACGCCGATGCGCATGGTAACCCCCGGCTGAGAGCCGACCTCATCTGAGAGCAAGACTGTCAGAAATCGATGGAAGATTGTTGGCTTTTTCTTCGGTGTAGAATTAGAATGGGCAGAAAATCAGCGCCAATTGGTGGATACGAGCCAGAAAATGAAGGACACCGACCTTGACGCACTAGATCGCGCGATTCTCGCAGCTTTACTTGAGGACGGTCGCCAGTCCCAAGTCGAGCTCGCCGAGCGCATTCCACTCTCGGCGACCGCCATCGCACGGCGCATACGCGCACTCGAGGAAGAGGGCGTCATTCAAGGCTACCAGGCATGCATCAGCCGGCAGGCGCTAGGTCTTGGCATGACGGTCATCGTGCATATCAGCCTCACGAGTCAGAACGAGGATTTGCTCGAGGCCTTCGAGAAGGCCGCCGCATCAGCGCCCTCAGTTGTCTCCTGTCATCTGATGTCCGGCGAGGACGACTACCTCATCATTGTCATGGCGCGCGATCTGGCCGATTTCGAGCGCATCCATAAAGAGCAGCTCGCGCGGCTTCCTGGCGTCGCGCGACTAAAGTCGAGCTTCGCGCTGAGAGAGGTCACCAACAAACCGCTGCCCGCCTCGTGCTTGTTGCCGTTGCGCAAATGAGTACTGTCGCGCTCTCGAACGGATCGTGGCGCACCTCGACCAACCGTCTGCTGGGCTAGAACTTGACCATGACGTGGCGAACGACGGTGTAATCTTCGAGCGCATACATTGGGAGCTCGCTGGCGACAGCTTACGCGATTTGATCACCCGTCATCGTCGATGACGATTGAGACACGCGCCGCGGCAAACACGCTCAAATCATAGTTGACGCACCGGCCACCCGGGAGTGCGTTGACGCTTGCCCAGACAAGAACTGGGGCTGTGCGCGGCTGTCCGAGATCAGCAGCCTCCTGGGCGGTAGGCCGGCGGGCTGCAAGCCTGGTGACGGACCGCCGATAACCTACGATGCCGTAGCTTGCGAAGGTTTTGGTGATTGAGTCGATGTCGGCGAAACGTTCGGCGAAATCCGGAAACAGATCCTCGGGAACGAAATGGCGCGCAATAAGGATCGGTATCGCATCACCAAGACGCAGGATCTCGAGCATGACAACCTTGTCTCCGGACCCAAGCGCGAGATTGGCGGCAACGTCTTCCGTAGCCGTCAGTGTCTGTGAGCGCAGAACGCGAGCAGAGGGTATTTTCCCCGCCGCCTCCATATTATCCGTAAAGCGCGAACGTCCGCCCAAGCGGTAAGAGATGGGGCCGGCGGCAACGAAGGTGCCGCGACCGCGTCTGATTTCCAGCAGCCCTTGCCCGGTAAGGGATTCGATTGCACGCCTCACTGTGTGCCGGTGAATCCCGAGAGTCTCCGCGAGTTGGTGCTCGCCCGGCAATTGTTCTCCAGCCTTCAACGCACCGGTTCGGATGGCACGCCGAAGTGTGAGCTCGACCTGTAGCCAAAGGGGCCAGAGGCGCTCTGTTTCCTCAGGCAAGGAAATCGCCGGGGCAACCATTTGAACCGTCATCCCATCGTCATGCAAAGCCGGTACGGTCGCGTACATGTACAGACATCTGTGCAACAGGATGATGACAACATGAACAACGCTAAATCAGATCACGCCAGCTCCCAGCAAAGAGCTGTCGTCGTCATGTTCGATGGCCTGGGCCTCGACTATTACAGCCAGTCGCCGCTGCCGACGTTGAAATCCTGGGCAAAAACCGGCCTTTTTGCTGAAGTCCAAGCAGTGCTGCCCACGGTGACCAACGCGAACAATGCCTCGATCTGCTGCGGTGCCTGGCCAAGCGTGCATGGCGTGATCGGCAACTCCTACTTGGATGAACGAACAGGCGAAGAAGAATATCTCGAGGAAAGCGCATTACTTTGTGCACCAACCCTGTTTGATCGGGCCGCGCGTGAGGGCGTGCGCTCCGCGCTGCTTACTAGCAAGAAGAAAACGACATCGCTTCTGGGGCAGGGCGCTGAGATTCTTCTCGCCGCGGAGGCGCCAAACGGCGATTGGGAAAAGATCCTTGGACCCGCTCCCCAGATTTATTCGCGTGAGATCAACTATTGGCTCTTACGTGCGGCGATCCACATCCTCCGCACGCGGCCTGACATTGGCTGCCTTTATGTGCACACCACCGATTATGCCATGCATGAATGGGCGCCGGATGAACCCGAGTCGCAAGAGCATGTCGCTACGCTCGATGGGCTTCTACGGGAGGCTGCCGAGACCGCGCCCGATGCTGCGTTCCTCGTCAGCGCCGACCATGGCTTGAACTACAAGACTCGCTGCTGGGACCTTGAAAAGGCCTGCGCTTCGCGCGGCCTGCCGATCCGTATCGCAATCTCCGCCGAGCGCGACAAGTATCTACGCCATCATCGCGGCTTTGGCGGTATGGCCTGGGTCTATACGCTGAAATCGGAAGACATGGCCGCCGTCAAATCGCTTCTGCTGTCATTAGATGGAGTAGAATCCGTGCTGACCCGCGCCGAAGCTTCGGAGAAGTTTCACCTGATGCCCGAGCGTATCGGCGAACTCGTTGTGGTGGGTGACCGAGACACGGTATTCGGCCATCTGGAAACGGACATGGAAAATCTACCATCGCGATATCGCAGCCACGGTTCGCGTCACGAGCTTGGCGTGCCACTTATCTTGCACAATGCCAAAGACGCGCCTGGCCATGCTTATTTTCGCAACAATCTCGATCTCGCCCGTTGGCTTTATCCGCTGGCGGATAGCGGTGTCGGGAAGGTCAAAATTCACGACGAGGTGCCTGTTTAACCAAAAGCAGCAGCTAAGCCGCGCGATAACTTAGAACATCTTAATTCTGGGTGCCTAAACACTGGCATACGGAACATATGACTGTGCCGAATATTCGAGTTTATCAGTAACTGTGTCGCTACTTATTTAGAAGTCTCGTCTCCCGTCATCAAACTGCAATCACACAAAGCTAGGTTTTAAGGGCGCGATCGGCGGGGGATTTCGCACGATTTCTTCCAAACAGATTGGTGACGGAGGCTTACCCGATGAAACATCTGATCTTCCGCGATGTGGCGGCATCCGCTGCGACCTTGATACTTTGCACTGCGCTTCAGCTGCAGCTGCCGGTGCTGGCGCAGTCTGACGAACTGCGTGTCGGCGGTTCGACCACGCTCGTGCCGAGTGTCGTCAACGCCGCAAGCACCTTCATGGAGACATATGAAACCTGGGATCAGGCAGGGACCAGTCTGCCGGCACAACAGACCATCATCTATGTGACAGGCGGTGGTTCAGGGTTCGGCGTGAAGTCGGCCACCAACGGTATCGTCGATATCGGCATGGTGTCGCGCGACCTCAAAGACAAGGAGAAGGACGCGCTTGGGAAATATGAGGCGGTGCTGGTCGGCAAGGACGCCGTGGCGATCGCAACGAAAACGAACAATCCGCTGGCCAAGCTGCGCAAGGACCTGAGCACCGATGAGGTGCGCAAGCTGTTCAGCGGCACTTACAAAACCTACAAGGACTTCGATCCGTCTCTTCCCGATCAGGAGATCGTGCTCCTGGTGCGTGACGCGAGCGCCGGCTCAGCCGAGATATTTCAGGATAAGATCATGGGTGAGACGCAGGTTTCACCCGGTGCCTTGCAGATGCCAAGCCAGGGCGCGCTGGTGAAGAAACTCGAGTCTAATCCCAACGCACTGGTCTACATGTCCTCTGGTCTGGCCAACGACAACGCGAACATTCACAGCTCGAGTGGATCACCAAGGAGCTGGGACCGGCGGGCGATCTCGACGTTTTTGCCGTGGAAGTGCTTAAGCCGTTGCAAGCAGCACATCCTCAGGATGACGACATGGCGGAACTCCACCGCAGTTACGGCGAACGTCGCGCCGCGGCCTATAGCCAGGCTGCGGGTTCTATCCGGTCGGATCGGTTTCGTATGGCCTTGCTCGATATTGCCGAGTGGGTCGAGATCGGACCCTGGACACGCCTGGATGACCCCGACCGCGTGGCGAAACGCAACCGTCCCGCCGCAGAACATGCGATGAAAGAACTACGCCGTCTGCGCAAGCGCATCAGGGGCTGGGGCGCTGATATGGATGAGCTCAGCGTGAGCCAACTGCACAGGTTGCGCATCCGCACCAAGCGGCTCCGTTACGGGACGGAATTTTTCTCGGCCACCTTTCCCGGCAAGAAAGCGGCAAAACGCCGCGAGAAATCACTTGAAGCGCTCAAAGACCTACAAGATGCGTTGGGCAACCTCAACGATCTCGCAATGCGGCATACCCTGACCGCCGGGGAAAGCACAGGACACGAGCTTGTCGGTTACGAGGCGTATGTCGATAAATTGCTGGGTGCCGCCAAGGACGCCTATAAGCGGTTCGTGCGTGCCAAGGCCTTCTGGAAGGCGTAGCGCTATTTGTTGGCCGTCCGTGGCGTGTGTGTCTTCACGTCACCGCGCATCCGCCGCGTTTGGTCTTCGAGCTGCCGCGCTGCCGCGGCGAAGGCGTCGCGGATGGCGACATAGACGTCCTCATGGGCTTGGTCGATAGGACCGGCGCGGTCGACGATAATATCCTTACCCGGCACGCTGATATCGAGACGCACGGTATAGAGCTTGCCCTTGTGCTGGTGGCGATGCGGCGCCTCGACCACAACGCTACAGCCGACAATACGGTCGTGGAAACGCTTAAGTTTCGCCGCCTTCTTGCGAATGCGATCCTCGACGGCGGGGGAGGGGTCCATGTTCCGGAAGCTGATCTGCAAGGGGATCTGCATGCTCTCTTTATCTCCTCTGCTCGTCGTTCCGTCCAGCAATTCCCTGTAAAATGCCTGAAAGACCGAAAGGTTCTTTGAGTTGGGTCAAGGCTGCCTCCTTCGCCTTGGCCTCTATTACCAGCAGGCAATAAGGAGCCGACGATGCGCGTTCTGATACTGTTGATCCCGTTCTTGTTTTCAATCAATCAAGCCAAGGCCGAGCGCGTGGGCGATCCCCAGGCGGGTTACACCTACGCCAAGGAGGTCTGCGCGCAATGCCACGGCATATCCGCCGAGGCCTCGCCGCTGCCTCAGGCGACAAGATTCCGGGAGATTGCCGACCGGCCGGGCGTAACCGGCACGGCGCTCGCCGTGTGGCTCCAGACCACGCATCCCACCATGCCGAATATCATCGTAGATAAAGAGGACATGTGGAACGTCATCGCCTACATACTCGATCTGAAGGACCGCGATCGGGACAAAGATTAGTATTGGGATGGTGCAAGCCATGAAGCTGGTCAGAATCCTGCTTCCTATCAGCCAGCACGGCACGACGACGGCTTGCACCAATGCCGCCTTCGATCTAGCCGCGCGTTTCGGCATGACGGTACAAGCCTTTCTGCCGTGTCCGGCGCCTGAGCAGCGCGTGCCTTATTCGACCGAGCTGAGCCCGTTCTATTTCGATGAGCTGATCGATGTCGGCAAGAAGCAGATCGCGCTCGAGAAGCGGCACGGCAAGCAATGGCTGCAGAAGACCGCAAAGGCTTTCCCGAAGGTGAAGACCGAGCTCGTCGCCGCGGAAGGGCTCATCGCGCCTTCTGTGGCGTCGCAGGCGAAGCTTGCCGACTTCACCGTGTTGCCGGGCATGGGCGAGGAAGAAGATGTGTTCTGGGCCGTCGTGCGCGATGCGGCTCTTTTTCAGTCGGGACGACCGGTTCTGGTCGTGCCGGAGAGGGCTAAGACTCCGGTCGGTGAAACGGTCGTGGTGGCGTGGAAAGACAGCAGCGAGGCGGTGCGCGCGGTGAGGGCTGCCGAGCCGTTCCTCATCAAGGCCAAGCACATCCGCCTGGTCAGTGTCACGGAGAACAGCAAGGATGAGACCGCCGCGGGGATGGCCGACTATCTTACCCGCGCCGGACTTCGCATCGAGCTTGTCAGGCTTGCATCGAAAGGACGTGACGTGGGCGAGGTGCTGCTCAAGTCCGCTGCCGGCAAGGGCAGTTTGCTGGTCATGGGTGCTTATGGGCGCTGGCGCTGGCAGGAATGGGTATTCGGCGGCGCGACCCAATACGTGCTGCGCCATACGGCGATACCGGTACTGATGACGCATTAGGGACGGGCTTGCGCCGCCCCGTGGATTCTAGCGTCGCAATAGAATGCCGAGGAGAAAGCCGACCCCAACCGCCATGCCAAGGGTCTTAACCGGCTCGCGCCTCACGGCGTCTTCCAGAGCGACCAGGGCATCATTGGCCGTGTCTTGCACGCGCTCGGCCTGATGACTGCCGGCGCGCTTGAGCGAATTGGTGAGATTCTCGACGTCCCGGCGAATTTTCTCGATATCTTCGCCAAGGGCTTGATGGCTCGGCATTTCGGCATCTTGCGGGGCCATATTTTTCCTCCATTTGCGTTTCTGGGCTGGTCTAAGCTAATCCCTAGAGGATGGGCAAGTGTTGAGACGGATCAAGGTGTCTCCCTTGGAGCCATCTGATAAGTCTACTGTAAAAGGGGAGGAGCCAGGAAATGAAAGCGGCCGATATCATGACCACAAAGGTGGTCACCGTCGCCGCGGATGCGACCGCCCAGGAGGCCGCGGCGCTGATGCTTCGCCATCATATCAGCGCATTACCCGTGGTCGATCAGGCGGGCAAGCTCATCGGCATCGTCAGCGAAGGCGACCTGATGCGCCGCGGGGAGCTTGGCACCGAACGCGAGCGATCCTGGTGGCTCAACCTCCTAACGTCAAATCGGTCACTCGCTGCCGATTATGCCAAGGCGCATGGCCGCAAGGTTTCCGAAGTGATGAGTCGCAAGCTGATCACCGCGAAACCGGACACGCCGATAAACGATATCGCGCTTCTTCTCGAGCAGCATGCGATCAAGCGCGTGCCGATCATTGATCAGGGCAAACTTGTGGGCATCGTTGCCCGCGCCAATCTGGTACAGGCTCTCGCCGGACTGCAAATCAAGACGGCAGAAGCGCGGGGCGGCAAGGATACCGAGATCAGAAAAGAGGTCCTGGAGCGGCTGAGCGGTGCACCGTGGCGTCCCTGGCTACTGAACGTCACCGTGCATGACGGCGTGGCCGAGCTCTGGGGCATCGCCAATTCAGGCGACGAAAAGACCGCGGCAGGCGTCGCGGTGGAGAACGTGCCCGGCGTCGTCAAAGTGAATAACCATATCATCGTGCGGCCGCATAACTGGGCCGAGGCGAAGCCGTATTTCGCCGAGGACGCCGAGTAGAGGTGAGCCGGCGTTTCGCCTGTTCCTCTCGCGGCGGTAAGAGCTAGAATTCGGAATGCACGGCCCGCTACCAGCAGGCTCAAGCGAGGGGCGCTTGGCGCGCCAGTGGAACGCGCTTCGCGATCCAGAGACATCGCTCACTCATTATATGGCGGCGCTTGGCGCCGTCCTGCTTCTGCTCCTGCTCGCCTGGTCTCTCCATCCTTGGCTCACAGATCGTGGTGCTTTCGTCATCTTCCTACCGGCCGTATTGATTGCGGCAGGCTTCGGCGGTATCGGACCCGGCCTTCTCGCCACGGCGCTTGGCGTCGCCATCGGACTTCTGCTCGCGGGGGCCGGGTCGCTCACTGATCCGGAGATCCTCGAGGCCGGTCTCTTTGCGCTGGTGGGCGTGGGAATTTCCTGGTTCGGGGAGCAGCTCCGCAAAGCACGCCTTCGCAGCCACAAAAGCGCGCGGGATCTCCTGGCACGCGAGGCGCATCTTCGCTCGATCCTCGATGCCGTTCCCGACGCCACCGTGGTCATCGACGAGCAAGGCATCGTCCAGTCCTTCAGCGCCGCGGCGGAAAGGCTCTTCGGCTATGGTCAGCCTGAAGTCCTGGGACGGAATGTCAGCATGCTGATGCCGCCACCCTATCGCGACGAGCATGATCGCTATATCGCGCGCTATCTTGCCACCGGCGAGAAACGCATCATCGGCATCGACCGGGTGGTCACCGGCGAGCGCAAGGATGGCTCGACCTTTCCCATGAAGCTCGAAGTGGGCGAGATGCAGTCGGGCGACCGACGCTATTTCACCGGCTTCATTCGCGATTTGACCGAGCGGCAGGAGACCGAGCATCAGCTGCATGAGCTTCAGACGGAACTGGCCCGTCTTTCGAGGCTCACTGCGCTCGGAGAGATGGCATCGACCTTGGCGCACGAAATCAATCAGCCGCTCTCGGCCATCACCAACTATCTCCAGGGCTGTACCCGGCTGCTCGAACCGGTGGATCACCCAAACGTGCCTAAAATTCGCGAAGCGCTCGGCGAAACCACCAAGCAGACCTTGCGTGCCGGCCATATCATCCGTCAGCTGCGTGAGTTTGTATCGCGGGGCGAGACCGAGAAGCGACCCGAGAACATCAACAAGCTGATCGAGGAGGCGAGCGCGCTAGCGCTGGTCGGCGCCAAGGAGGCGGGGGTCAAGACCCTGTTCCGCTTCGACACGGAGATATTGCCGGTGCTGGCGGAGAAGGTGCAGATTCAGCAGGTTTTGCTCAATCTCATGCGCAACGCTATTGAGGCCATGCAGGATAGCGAGCGCAAGGAGCTGGTCGTTGCCACGACCGCCAAGCACAAGGATGTCGTCGAGGTCAGCGTCTCCGACACCGGCAGCGGCCTGTCGGCTGAGATCGCCGACCGGCTGTTCCAGCCCTTCGTCACCACCAAACCCGCAGGCATGGGCGTCGGGCTATCGATCTCCAAGCGCATCGTCGAGGCGCATGGCGGCAAGATGTGGGCCGAGCCAAACCCCGAACGTGGCACGGTGTTCCGCTTCACTTTGATGTCAGCTCAAGACATGGGCTATGACCATGACGGATAGCGGCGTGGTTCATATCGTCGATGACGACGAAGCCGTGCGCCAGTCGCTCGCCTTCATGTTGAGTGCGGCAGGCCTGCCGGTACGTCTCTACGAATCAGCCACCGCTTTTCTGGCCGCGCTCAAAGGCGTGCAGAACGGCTGCCTGATCACCGACATTCGCATGCCGGACATGACCGGCATCGAGCTGCTGCATGAATTGAGGTCCAAGGCTTGCAGCCTTCCCGCCATTGTCATCACCGGACATGGCGATGTACCGCTGGCGGTGGAGGCGATGAAGGCCGGCGCCATCGACTTCATCGAAAAGCCATTCGATGAGGAGGAGATCCTGCACGCTGTGCGCATGGCGCTGGAACGCAGCGGCGACAGGGAAGGTTTGGACGAGCCTGAAGTCTTGGCCAAGCTCGCAAGTCTCTCGGAACGCGAGCGTCAAGTGCTCGAAGGCCTGATCGCCGGCCATCCCAACAAGACCATCGCCAACGATCTCGGCATCAGCCCGCGTACCGTCGAGGTCTATCGCGCCAATCTGATGACCAAGATGCAGGCGAAGAGCCTGTCGGATCTGATCCGCATGGCGATTTTGGCGCAGGTACTACCGGCGCCCCGCACCACGAAATAAAGGCTGAGCGGCCTACGTAGTTTCCCTTAGGTGCCCGTCACGAATTTTCGGCCCTCTCCGAGTCGCCTAGCTTTGGCTTAGCAGCGTCCTTCGGAGGGATCAGCCATGCTGACGCAGAGCGCCATTACCGAATATCCCCGGCTTTACAAAGCGGAACCCGGCAATCTTCCATCCATAAGCGTACCCATGGCCTTTCCGCGCAACGCGGAGATCTTCGCCGAAGGTGAGAGAGCAGGTTATGTATATAAAGTCGTTTCTGGCGTGGTGCGTGTCTCGCAGCTGCTGCCCGATGGACGCCGTCAGATCAGCGCCTTTCACCTGCCGGGTGATATGTTCGGCTTCGAGCTTGACGACCTGCACCATGCAACAGCCGAGGCTATCGTTCCAACCAAGCTTGTCGCGTTTAAATGGCAGACTCTGACCGGCACCAGCGCTTCGGCCAATGTGGTGCGCGAGCTTCTGAACCGGACAATGATGGGTTTGCGGCACACACAGGATCATCTGCTTCTGCTCGGGCGCAAGAATGCGCTGGAGCGGCTCGCCGCATTTCTCCTGGAGATGGCTGGGCGCCTTGGCGGTAAGACCGTGCTGGAACTCGCCATGCCACGACATGACATTGCCGATTATCTTGGGCTGACGCTCGAGACCGTATCGCGTATGTTTGCCGAGCTGAAAGAAATGGGGACGATCAGGCTCGAATCGTCGCGTCGCGTGCACCTGCTCGACGCCGGTAAGTTGAAAGCCATGGCCGCCTGATTGCTTCATACTCCGCAAGGGGGACTGTCGTGGGCAAGATCGTTGTCATTGCGCTTATCGGCTTTCTGCTCGACACGAGTCTCGCTTCTGCCGGGGCTTTGACCAAATTCGAAGTCGAGCGCGGTCAGGTCCTGGCGAAAAGACTCTGCGCAAACTGCCATCTTGTGAGTGGCGCCCAGCAGCACGCCAATGTCGATGTGCCGAGTTTCCGTGAGATCGCCAATAAGTCCGCTCAGAGCGAGGGGGCCATCATGGCGCGCATCGTGCTGCCGAGCCACCCCATGCCGGAAATTCCCATCACCAAACAGGAAATCACCGATCTTGCCGCCTATATAATGAGTCTGCGAGACTCAAGCGTGCGGCCCGGCCCATGAAAAAGAAGAAGATATGGTACGTTATCGCCGATGGCGGCAAGGCGCGCTTCGTCGAGAGGGACGATAATGGCGCTTTCCGTACCGTGGTCAGCTTCGTGTCCACCGAGCTTCATGCCAAATCGAGTGACCTTGGCCGTGACCGTCCCGCGCGCGTCATGGAAAGTGCGGCGCATGGGCGCTCGGCCGTCGAACCCCGACGCGATCTGAAAGAGGCTGCCGAAGAAGATTTCATCAAGCTCGTGGCCGACGAGATCGATGCGGGCCATAAGCGCAAGCAATTCGATCGGCTGGTGCTGGTGGCGCCGGCCGGTCATTTGACCGATCTCAAGAAAAGTCTCAGCAAGCCGCTCGCCAAGATCGTGGTCGACGATCTGCAAAAGGATCTGACCAACGTTCCCGATCACGATCTCACCCAACACCTCGCGTCACCGCGCTAATGGCGCAACGCTCGCGCTACCGGCGATTATCGAAACAAATTTGATCGATTTCTGCGATCTTCCGCACTTAAGATGCGCATTAAACGCTTCTTAGGAGGCGTTCCGGTACGGCCCGGCGCCACACTCCTAAAGCCCCTCTCCTAATTGTGGTCAGGAAAATCTGGCATTCATATTGCCAGGCTTGCCATTGCTATTTGGCGGCTTTCGACATGGACTGCATCTTTTAGCGACTCCCTATGCCAAAGCTTGCAAAAAGTGACATATAGACTGCCGGGACGAGGAGAGTGAGAACCGTCCAGGACAGGAAAACTGGCAATTTGCATGGCCTCAACTTACGGCGATGCAAACCCCAATTGCGCGGAGACTCTCAAGGCGTGTTGCAAAAGCTTTGGTATGACCGGCCAGTCAGGACTCAACTTCTCATCGCGGTAGGGGTGATCAATCTTCTCGCCGCCCTACTTGCCGCCGCGGTCTCGATTGTCAATACCCGCACGGCAACGCGCGTCGAAATGGAAGCCTCACTCGAAGTGGCGCAGCGTTTCGTCTCTGCGACCCTGAAAGATCTCGCCGCTGAAGGACGACTCGATCAGCTTAATCAGGAGCTGCCGCTGCAACTCAAGCATCTTCGCCATGTGCGCATTATGTATATGGATGATGCGGGCCAGCTTGCCGATGTATCTCCTCAGTCCGATGGACCTTCGATTGAGCCCGCGCCCTACGTGCCTCGTTGGTACACCGCCTTGGTTCGGCCGCAACTTCCCGACCGGGCCGTGAAGATGGTCGACGAGCAGTCGAATCCGATCGTCATTGTCGGCGAACCCTCCGACGAAATCTCCGAAGCCTGGCAGGACTTTTCTTCGCTGGCCATCGTATGGCTCTCGCTCAACGCACTCATTCTCGCGGTTCTCTACGTGGTGCTCGGCCGCGTGCTCGATCCGCTCGCGCATCTGTCCAAAGGCATGCTCAGTCTTGAAGACGGCCATTATGGCACTCGGCTCGAGCCGCCGAAGGTAAAGGAACTCGCCGTTATCACCGATCGCTTCAACACACTGGCCGGCGCGCTTGACACGGCACGCGAGGAGAACAGCCGTCTCTATCGCCAGCTCATCAACGTGCAGGAGCAGGAACGCCGTGCCATCGCCGACGAGTTACACGACGAAGCCGGTCCCTGCCTGTTCGGCATCACCGCTAACGCGTCGTCGATCCAGAATCTCGTCGAACAACTTCCCGATCAGCGTATTGAGGAGATTTCCCGGCGTGTCGGTGAAATTCTGACGATTACCGAGCGCCTGAAAGCTATGAACCGGGCGCTGCTCAAGAAGCTCCGGCCTGGTCCTCTTGGCCAGGTAAAGCTCGCTGAGCTGATCAAAGAGCTGGTTGCCGGGTTCGAGCGCCGCCATCCCGATACGCAGATTCTTATGACTGTTGGCGATCTCGCCCCTTCTTACGGGGAGGCCATCGACCTCACGGTGTACCGCTCGATTCAAGAGGGCATCACCAACGCCATCCGGCATGGCAAAGCGCGCAGCATTTCCATTGAGCTTGGCGAGGAGCCGATCCTACGCCGCGATAACAGTAAGCGGTCTCAAGGCCGGTTGACTCTGACCGTGCACGATGACGGCAAGGGAATTTCTCCCACCACACCGAAGGGTTTCGGTTTGATCACCATGACCGAGCGCGTGCGTTCACATAAGGGATCTTGCGTTATCGATAGCACCCCATCGCAAGGGACAACCATCCGTGTGGAGATTCCGGTGCAGAAGGAAAGCATTGAGCGGGTGAAGACGCCCGAGCTGGTTGGGGAGATGTCATGAGCCGTGTTCTCGTCATCGATGATCATCCAATCGTGCTGCAAGGCTGCCGCCAATTGCTTGAGGACGCCGGTGTGGAGCAGATCTTTCAAGCGGAAAGCCTGGCCGATGGTTTCCGGCTCTATCGTACGCAGAAACCCGATGTCATCATCGTCGATCTCGCCATGCGTACGGGCGCGCTCGGCGGACTCTCATTCATCCGCAGACTTCGACTGCACGATCCACGTACACCCATTTTGGTTTTCACCATGCATTCCGATCCGGTGATTGTAAGCCGCGCGCTGGAAGTCGGCGCAACCGGCTATGTGCTCAAGGACACGTCCTCCGACGAAGTGGTCAAAGCCTACCTGAGGGTCCGCGAGAATCGTCCCTATCTCAGCCACGACCTCGCTTCTGAGGTCGCTTTCATGGAGGCCCGGGGTACCACCAATCCCTTGCGGCGCATGACGGTACGCGAATTGCAAACCCTGGCGTTGGTCGCTGAAGGCAAATCTTATGGCGTCATCGCCGAGCATCTGCATGTGAGTTACAAAACGGTGGCCAATACCTGCACTCAACTGAAGGCGAAGCTCGGCGTACGAACCCTGCCTGAACTGATGCGCATTGCCATTCAGCATCTCCCTTCGGCTACCAGCAAGACACCTACGTGAAGAAAACAGACTGTGACGAGTCGGCTATGCCGCGCGCTTGCTGGTAAT
This sequence comes from Alphaproteobacteria bacterium, assembly GCA_016869535.1. Classification (GTDB taxonomy): domain Bacteria; phylum Pseudomonadota; class Alphaproteobacteria; order Rhizobiales; family Methyloligellaceae; genus Methyloceanibacter. Next base: position 114,302 of record VGDX01000006.1, read on the forward strand.
CAAGCATGCCTATCCAGAATAAGGCGAGACCATCACGTCCGGCCCGTCGATATTGCCGCAAACCGGAAGGCCATCTGTAACCTTGTGACTTGGCCGATCCAATTGTGTGACACCGGAAAAGAAGGTGAACGTCCGATGCACTGCACACAAATTGCATAGAAATCGTGCAACATTTTCGCCCTACCTAGGGTAGAGCCCAGCGAATTCTGATGCAGTGCAGCGAAAGCAATCGGCATTTGGCAGATTTCATTTCCACGAGCACTTTTCACTTGCAAAGCACTGACATTTGGCAATTATGAAGGGGCAGCTTGGCAATGGGTGGGTGCCGGTTTCCATTTAGAATTCGGAATATCCGGTTCACATTCTACGGTAGGCTGTGATTCCTCGTGAGGTGTCACCGCGTGATGTGTTCAACGGAGAACCCGCCGCTTGGAGCGGGCGCGAGGCATTTTAATTTGCTTCGGCGCTTTCGGGCAGCCTCCCATATCCAAAGTGACAGCTTGAAAACTTGCAAGGGCTCGGTGCTCTCTAGGCATTCGCTCGACAGAGAAACGCACCCCGGCAATACAGAATAGCTCAGCTTCTTTCGGTGAACTGAGTAGCTAGGGAGAGGAGAAAGATATGAAAATGAAGTTTGGTGTTCTGGCCGGAGCTATCGTCGCTGTGACGATGGCGTTTTCCGGTCAGGCAATTGCAGACACCGATGCGGAGCAACTCGCTCGCATGGCCGATCCCGACCAGTGGCCAGCCCCTGGTCGTGACTTTGCCCTGACGCGTCATAGTGATCTTGCTGATATCAACACGAAGAACATCGGCAAACTGCAGATGATCTGGCTGCAAGGCACGAACGCCCTCCGCGGTCACGAAGGTCAGCCACTCGTGATCAAGGATGTTGGTGGCAAGACCATGCTGTTCATGATTTCCGGTTGTCCGGCGATGGTGAACTGCAACGTGGTTCAGGCTCTCGATCTGACGGATGCTGACAACCCGAAGCAGGTCTGGAGCTACGTGAAGACGACCGACCGTGACGAATCGGCTGTGCCGCGCGCTTGCTGCGACACCGTCAACCGTGGCGGTTCCTATGCCGACGGCAAATTCGTCTATGGCACTCTCGATGGTTTCGTGATTGCCCTCGACGGCCAGACCGGCAAGGAAGTCTGGGTAGTTAAGTATGCCTACCCGGAAAAGGGCGAGACCATCACTCCCGCTCCAGTGATCGCCGAAGATAAGGTGGTCATGGGCTTCGGTGGTGACGAGTTCGCTGCTCGCGGCCGCGTTACCGCCTTCAACCTGAAGGATGGTTCCGAGGCTTGGACGTGCCATAGCACCGGTTCCGATGCTGACGTCTGCCTGACGAAGGATACCAACAAGGCCAACCCGCAATTCGGTACGGCCGGCAGTGATCTTGGTATCAAGTCCTTCCCGGGCGATGACTACAAGATCGGCGGCGGCGCTGCTTGGGGTTGGTTCTCTTATGATCCAGACCTGAAGATAGTCTACTACTCGACCGGCAACCCCGGTCTGTGGAGCCCGTCCTATCGTTGCCCCGACAAGACCCACGAAGAGTGCAATGCTGTTGATCCCTCGTTGGGTGACCAGCAGGGCCGCTATGATAACAAGTGGTCGATGACGATCTTCGCTCGCAAGATCAGCAATGGTGAGGCTGTCTTTGCCTACCAGATGACCCCGTTTGATCAGTGGGACTATGACGGCGTGAACGAGAACTTCCTTACCGACATGGATATTGACGGTAAGAAGGTGAAGGCTCTCACTCACTTCGATCGTAATGGCTTCGCCTATGTGCTCGACCGTACTGACGGCACTCTGCACCGCGCCACGAAATACGTGACGACGGACTGGGCCGAGAAGGTCGATCTCAAGACGGGCCGTCCGGTCAAGGTGCGCGAGCACTCGCCGCTGGAAGTTGGCCGCAACGTCTCGAGCTGCCCGTCAGCTATGGGTGGTAAGGACCAGCAGCCTGGGTCAGTCGATCCCAAGGAGCCGAACATCTTCTACATGCCCACCAACAATTGGTGCATGGAGCTCGATCCTCAGGAGCGCACGCACACGAACCAGGGCACGGTCTACGTGTTCGCGAACGTGTACATGTATCCTGAAGTCCCGGGCGTCACCGGCAAGATCAAGAAGTACGATGTCTTGACCGGCAAGACGGTGTGGGAGATCCCGGATCCGTATCCGAACTGGGGCGGCACCATGGTCACCGAAGGCGGCCTGATGTTCTACGGCAGCCTCGGCGGTGACTTCCGCGCGGTCGACCGGAGTTCCGGTAAGATCCTGTGGAGCCGCAAGCTCGGGTCAGGCATCATCGGCAACCCGATCACCTATAAGACCGGCGGCAAGCAGTATGTCGGCGTATATTCCGGCATCGGCGGCTGGATCGGTCTTCCCGTGACGGCTGGTCTCGACCTGAGTGACAAGTTCGGCGCCATCGGTGCCACGGCCATGACCAAGGCCGCTGGCCTGCAGCATATCCCGCAGGGTGGTGAACTGAACGTGTTCCGCGTTTTCGAATAAACGGAACGCTACTAGGCTAAAATCGGCGCCCGGTGCCCTTGTGGCACCGGGCGTCTTTTTACTATATATCACCTGAAAATTTGGCACCCATCGGCGACATGGCTCCCCCCGGGATTCTCGTCCTGCGTGTCTGTGCCGCCCCAAACAAAGCGAAGTAGACCCGTGTTCTTCCCCATTTTAAATATAGTTACGGCGGTCATTTTCAGCGTTGCCGGCTTGGGACTTGCGACCGCTTCGGCGGCAGACACCCCGGCTAAGCCAGAAAAAAAGACCATCCAACGCGATCTCAATAAGCACTATGAAGAACTGACCCCGAGCGAGCACATCGCCATCCGCGCCGCTGCCAAGGCGGCATACAAAGCAAAAAAGCTCAAGTTTCTGAATGTCTGCGCCGATCCCGGCAACATGCCCCTCTCCAACATGAAGGAAGAGGGATTCCAAAACAAAATGGCGAGACTACTTGCCGATGCCATGGGTGCGGAGCTCAAATATCATTGGCAGCCCTTTATCGAGCGCGGTCTCACGCGGTCTACCTTCGATGAGCACATGTGCGATGTCATGTTCGACGTGCCCATGAACTACGGGCGCCTGCTCACGACCTTTCCCGTCTACAAGACGCCCTACGTCCTCGTTTACCGCAACGACAAGGGCCTCGAAATCACAAGCCTCGACGATCCGAAACTCAAGGACCTGACGATCGGCGTGTTCCAGACATCCGGCATCCGCGCGGCACTCGCCAAGCGCGGGATCATCGACAACGTCAAGCTGCAATTGCAGACCCATGACGCCGACCTCGTGCTTGAGAACCAGCCCTGGTACGTGGTGCAGAGGATGCTAGACGGCGAATTTGATGTCGCCGCCGTGTTCGGACCCTTTGCCGGATGGGTGAAGACCATGAAGGGCGAACCCATCACCATCCTGCCGGCAAACTTGATGGATGACAAAGTCCCCATGGAGTTCGAGCTTGGGCTTGGTGTGCGGACGACGGACGCCTTCCTGAAATACATGCTCGAATTCGCGCTCGAGGATAACGAGGAAGAGGTCGAGAAAATCTTGCAAGATTTCGGTGTGCCGCTGGTGCAATGCAGCCGCTGCGTGGTTGCCGGCGATTTGCCCGCACATGGCAGCTACACGGCGCCGCGAGAGCAGGATTACAAAGCTCATCCCGATCGGGCTTCGCCTGACCAGGTGGTCACCAGAGAAAGGCTTGAGAACTGGCTCGCCGAAGGTGCCGACGTCAATCAGGAGCTCAGCAACGCCATCATAGCCAGCGATGTCGAGCGCATCAAATTCTTGGTCGAAAATGGTGCCGACGTGAATAAGCCGGATCCACAAGGATGGGCACCGCTGCAGAATGCGGCACGCCAGCGCAAGGACGGTGTCATCAAGACGCTGATCGAGCTTGGCGCCAATCCCAATCAAACTGACGTCAATGGCATGACTCCTCTCGCTGCAGCGATTATGCGTGACCATGTGCCATCGGTTGAGGCGTTGATAGAGAATGGGGCTGATATCGAACAACCTGCCATTAAGGACTTCAAGCCGCTCGCTCTAGCCATTGCCGAGCAGAGATACGAGGCGGCGAAAGCTCTTATGGAAGGAGGCGCCGATGTCAGCAGCGCTTCAGGCGGGGATGGCTTGACGCCTCTCATGATCGTAGCCGCCCAAATGGCGCCGGCCGAAGGCGCAATGTTCCTGCCGGGCAGCACCAGGCCCAATGACATCGCTTCGGGCCTGATTGAGCGGAAAGCCAGTGTCGATGCTCAATCCAAATCCGGCACGACCGCGTTGATGATCGCTGCCAGCCACAATAACGCGTCGATGATCGGGCTTTTGATGGATGCCGGTGCGAATCCCGATATCAAGAACAATCAAGGCCAGACCGCGAGCGACGTCGCCAAATTGAACGACAATCAGGAAGCGGCACAGGCCATCTTGGTTCTTGGTAGCGCGCGGCCGTCTGCCACCGATACTGTGCCGGACGAAACGACGAGCCAATGATGGTTTTCGTCTTGATGCGAAGACCGGTAATGGCAGAAGCCACGGCCTTGGCCGTGGCTTTTTCTTGGCGGCTGTGGCCTTTCCAAAGGTAGTCAAAATGCCGCATCTCTAACCGTCTTCTTCGCCGGACTGCCTTTATGCGGTAAGACTCTCATTACGAAGCAGGCTTTTTCCAATGCAGTTTTCCATGACAAGGCCGGGCAGGAGAAGCAATATACGCGCGATGCCAGGCGCGGCCTCGAAAGCTGCCTCGTCCGGTGCTCACCGGTCTCAATCTGCATGGGCTCAACCAAGAACAGCAACTAGGGTAAGGAAACGAACGTGCGCAACATCATCACGGCGATTTTTGCATTAGTCCTGGTCGGGGGATTGGGTGCGGTGGCATGGCATGCCAACGCTACCGATGAACCCGCTAAGACCGAGGAAGCGGCCCCTGGCGCCGGCGGCGCAGGCGGCGACTGTTGCAAGCCCGGGGATGCGACCCCGCCGCTCGACCTCATCAAGGCCACGCCGAAAGGTGGTCTGCATAACCCCTACAACAGCGATGTCGCTGCGGTGGCCGAAGAGGGGCAAAAGCTTTACGGAACCTGCATCGGCTGCCATGGCGGCGGTGGCGGCGGCGGCATGTGCCCGCCACTCACCAACGATACCTGGGTCTATGGCGGAGACGACGACACGCTGTTTCGGCTAGTCGCGCTCGGCTCCGATGGTCTCCAGAAAGAGGGTTATAAGCGCGTGAAGAGCGAAATCGTCGTCGGTCCCATGCCGCCCTTCGGCGCCATCTACAAGACCTCGGATGATCTGTGGAAGGTGATCTCCTTCATCCGGACCAAGAATCCGAATTCGATGAAATTGGTAGATAAGCCGGCTCAATAGTACCGATCCACACAATGACCATTTGCCAAAGGCCGCTAGGCAGCAAAAAACCTGGCGGCCCTTGGATTACAAATGGGTAAGACTTGGCAGAAAACCTGCCAGTGTCTGGATGGCGCCTTTCCGACCGCTTATATTCCGGGATGGTTGAGCGGTAGGCTTGCGGAAATTCTGAAAACCTACGTTCTCCGTTGTGCAGTGCGCATTGCCAAGCGGCAACATCTCTGAACAATAGCCGCTGATTAGTGGAGTAGACGCCCCAGCCTATGTCGAGTTTGTCCATCCTCACGTCGTGGAGCGGCTACAAGCGTATCACCGCAGCCGTTTTTTCCTTTCCCATCATATTTGCTTTAGCCGAGGCCGCTCCTGCCGCAGCCCCTGAGACTGAGGGGAAGGCGCCTGAAGCTGCGCCCGTCGCCAACACCGAGGATCTTCAGACGACTCGCATCATCTATCTCGGCAAGCAATATGAGGAACCGCTGCCACTCTCTTACGCGGAAAAAATCATAACCGACAAAGGCATCCAGGGTGCCCGGCTGATGATCAAGGAAGTAAACCAGACCGGTAAATTTGCTGGCCATGCCTTCGAGTTGGTCGAGGCGATCATTCCGGCCGACGGCGACATCGTAGCCAAGGCCAAAGAGCTGCTTGCCGAAGGCGATACCTTCATTGTCGCCGATCTCGAGGCCGACGATCTTCTCTCCGTGGCCGATCTTCCCGAAGCCAAAAACGCGCTCATCGTGAACATAAGGTCGAACGCCACAAAGCTCCGTCAGGAAGAATGCCGGCCCAATGTCTTCCACGTCATACCCGATTGGGCGATGCGAGCTGATGCACTCGCTCAATATCTCATCTGGAAGAGTTGGCCGCGATGGTACGTGTTGCGGCGTGATGCGCCGGCTGACGAGGACTATTTCGCGCAAGTGAAGCGCGCAGCAACCCGATTCGGCGGTAAGGTAGTAGAGGACCAAGTCTATCGATTGCCGCCGGGAGCGCGGAACCTTGATTCAGGCCACCAGCAGGTTCAGACTCAAATCCCCATGGAAACGCAGGCAGCGCCGGACCATGACGTGCTCTGGGTCATCAATACCGAGGACGATTTCGGCGATTATCTGATGTACCGGACTCACTTGCCAAGGCCGGTCGTCGGGACGCAAGGCTTGCAGGCCACGGCCTGGGACCCATCTTACACGGAGTCAGGCGCCATGCGTTTTCAAAGGGCCATACTGCGCCAGGCTAACCGCGAGGCAACCGAACGGGACTACACTGGCTGGCTTGGTGTGCGAACGCTTACCGAATCGATCCTGAAATCCGATAAGACCACGCCGCAAGAGGTCAAGGCGTACATGCTCTCGCCGGACTTCAAATTAGAGGCCTCCAAAGGGCAAGCTCTGAGCTTCCGCGATTGGGACCACCAAATGCGCCAGCCGATCATTCTTGGCGGAGGGACCCGGGTTCCGGTGTCGATTTCGCCGCAAGACGGCTTCCTCCATGAAATCAACCTCACTGACACCCTCGGCTTCGACAGGCCCGAGTCCAAATGCAAATTTCCTTAAACCACGACCAACGGTAGACCCATGAACAGCATGACTCTTTCGGCGGCCTTTGCCGTGACGCTTTTTTTCACGGTTTCTGCGCAGGCCGAGACCATCTATGTCTCCAACGAAAAGGACAACACCATCACGGTGCTTGACGGCGAAACTCTGGAGGTTATCAAGACCGTAAAGACTGAACGGCGACCGCGCGGCATAGTCCTCAGTCCCGACAATAAGGAGCTGTTCGTGGCCGCGGGCGACGGCGACATCATGGATGTCGTCGATACCAAGACGCTTGAAGTCACCCGCCAGCTCGAGTCGGGTCCCGATCCCGAGCTTATGGCTGTCGATTCGAAGGGTGACATTATCTACATCGCCAACGAAGACGATTCGATGGTGACTATCATGGACATCAAAAGCGGCGACGTCTTGAGCGAAATACCCGTCGGCGTTGAGCCGGAAGGTATGACTGTCAGTACTGACGACCGTTACACTGCGGCAACCTCGGAAAGCACGAGCATGGCGCATATCATCGACAACACCTCGATGAAGCTGGTCGGCAATATCTTGGTCGACAGTCGCCCTCGCGAGGCGAAATTCACGGCGGACCAGAAGGAGCTCTGGGTTTCCTCGGAAATCGGCGGCACCATATCGGTGATCGATACCAGCGATTGGGAGAACCCCAAAAACTGGAAGATCATCAATAAGATCGACTTCGAGGTGCCGGGTGTCCGTCCTGAGCAAATTCAGCCCGTCGGCATGGATTTCAGCAAAGACGGCAAACTGTTATTCACGCCGCTTGGTCCGTCCAACCGCGTCGCCGTCATCGACACCGCGACCAAGGAGGTCAAGGAGTACATCCTTGTAGGACAGCGACCTTGGCATGGCGAATTCAGCGCCGATGGGTCGAAATATTATGTCGCCAACGGTCTCACCAATGACATGACCATCATCGATGTGGCCACCCTGAAGGCCGTGAAATCTGTGCCGGTCGGACGCCTCCCATGGGGCGTGGCGGTGAGTCCCGAGAAGACGACGCTTAAGTAAGGCGGCCGCGAGCACGAGATCTGCTCCCCCGGGCTGTCAGTTGCTCTTGGGCCTGAGGCCAATCCGCCTTCAGGATCGGCACGAGTTGCTTGGCTTCGCTCACCAGGGCATGGATCAGCGGGGTCAGGGGATTGCGCTGTGGCACGACGAGGCCGATGGAATGCGTCACCTTGGGCTCGACGATAGGGATGGCGCGCACCTTCTCGGTGAGGCCGAGTACGTCGGCGAGCTTTGCGGGCATCACCGACACCCAGCGCCCGGTGCGTACATGGGCGAACAGTACCACGATCGAATCCGATTCGAGCGTCGGCGCCACCTCAGCGCCGGCTTCCCGCAGCAGACCCTCGATGATGCGCCGGTTCTGCATGTCCGGCGTGAGCAGGCAGAGAGGCACCTTGCCGACTTCAGCCCAGGTGACCTGATCGCGCTTACCGAGCGGGCTGTCGGCTGAAGCGAGCAGACGATATTCCTCGCTGTAAAGGGGCACGGTCTGCACGCGTCCCAGAGGCTCGTTGTCGAGATAGGTAAGCCCGGCATCGACCTCTAAATTCTCCAGCATCCCCAGGACTTCGATCGAATTGCGTGACAGGATGGTGAAACTGACGTCGGGATGCTGCGCCCGGTAGGGCGTGGTGATCATGGCGCACATGGCGAGCGCTGTAGGGATGGCGGCGATGCGGATATGGCCGGAGAGACCGTGCTTCAACGCGTCGATCTCCTGGCGCATGGCCCGCGTATCACCGATGATGCGGCGCGCCCAGTCGAGTACGCGTTCGCCCTCGGGCGTGAAGCCCTGAAAGCGAGAGCCCCGCTGCACCAGAAGTACGCCGAGCATGTCCTCGAGCTGTTTGATGGCGGCCGAGAAGGTCGGCTGGCTCACCCCGCAGGCCTCTGCCGCATGGCCGAAATGCCGCTCTCGGGACAGCGCGATGATATATTCGAGCTTATCAATCATAGGGTTATGAGACGGTACGGCTTCCGGCAGCCTTGCCAATTCCGGCATGATTGTGGGCCGGTCGCGCCTTTGCATCAACCACGAAGGCAAAGGGAGGCAGGGCCCTAGTAATCAATGGCCGTCGTGGGTTTTCGGGGCGCTATCTACGAGGCTCCGATATTGCTCGGGGGTGAGCTCCGGCAGCTTCCGCAGGAATGCTACGACATCCCACAGAACGTCGTCGTCGTGCGTCAGTCCCCAGGCCGGCATACCCGTCAGCTTGATCCCGTGTTTTATCACCCAGAACTGCTCCGCCGGAGAGAGTTTACTTCCGCGCTTGAGATCGGGCGCTCGTGGATAGAGGCCACGGGCGATCTCGGTCCGTTTCATGCCCGGAGCGAGATGGCAGAGACTGCACATCTCCGCGTATTGCCCGGCGCCGGAAGTAATGCGCTTGGGATCGGCAAGGTCGTCCGGGACGACAATGCCGGTAGCGCGGACGGCGATCGATCGCTCCCGCGCTGTCTCCAGCAGCCAATACATGGCGTTGCCGTGCGGTACGTCCGCCGCGACGTTGAAGAGGCCGCCATAAAGCGCCGCGCCACCAATAACGCTTAGCACTATAACGCCCACAGCTATGGCGATCAGCCAAGTTCTTGTCTTGAAATCTGGCAGATCAGACATGGCCTCCCTCACACTATTTCTCGATCTCCTCCATCGCCTTGTGCATGTGAGTCATGCAGGCGTCGGTGTCCTTCTTGGCCATCATCTCTTCGGCCATGTCCATCTCTTTCATGGCCATGGTCTTGGACTCGCCATCAGTCATCGCCTGGATGTCGGCGTGCATGGCGTGAATGGCGGTCTCGCTGCATTCCATCTGATGATCTTCATGGGCGAGGGCAGGCGTCGCGAGGACTCCACAGAGGAGGGTAGCGGTGAGTGATGGCTTAAGCATGGCGTTTCTCCCTTCGAGTTTTGTCTAATGATGTTCATGGCCTGACGGTGTAGGCGGCGGTTCGCGCGACGGCGCGGGCTTGGTCTCATGCCGGTGCGGTTCACCCGCGTCACCGGCCTCCACCGCAAAGGCGACCGTACCCGGCGGATGCTTGTACCAGCCGGGATCGGTGTAATCGCCTGGCGCCAGGCCTTCGCGCACCTTCATGACCGTGAACATGCCGCCCATCTCGATCGGTCCGAACGGACCGGTCCCGGACATCATCGGCAGCGTGTTGTCGGGAAGCGGCATCTTCATGGATCCCATCTCAGCCATGCCGTCCGTGCCCATGGCCATGGCGCCCGGCGTCGCGTGATCGAGCGCCTGGCGTAATGCAGCCTGCCTCATGCCGATGAAATTCTTCACCGTATGACCCATGGCGTTCATGGTGTGGTGCGATTTGTGGCAATGGAACGCCCAATCGCCCGGCGCATCGGCGAGGAAATCGATGGCGCGGACAGTTCCAACCGGCACATCCACTGTCGCTTCGGGCCATTGTGCGCTTTCCGGCACCCAGCCACCGTCGGTGCAGCTCACCGCGAAATGGTGGCCGTGCACATGGATTGGATGGTTGGTCATGGTGAGATTGGCGACCCTGACGCGCACACGTTCATTGAGACCGACCGGCATCACATCGATGCCCGGAAACACCCGCGCGTTGAACGTCCAAATATTAAAGTCGGTCATCTCGGTGACCTGCGGCAGCGACGTTCCGGGATCGAAACGGTAGGAGCTCAGGATAATGGCGAAGTCGCGATCCACGCGCCGGAAGTTCGGATCTTTGGGATGGATCACGAAGGACCCCATCATGCCCATAGCCATTTGCACCATCTCGTCTGAATGCGGGTGGTACATGAAACTGCCGCTCTTTTTGAGCAGGAACTCGTAGACGAAGGTCTTGCCCACCGGGATATGCGGCTGCGTCAATCCACCGACGCCATCCATGCCGTTCGGCACCAGCATGCCGTGCCAATGTACGGAGGTGTGCTCGGGCAGACGGTTGGTGACGTAAATGCGGACTTTGTCCCCTTCGACTGCCTCGATGGTGGGGCCGGGCGTCTGGCCGTTATAGCCCCAGAGCCGTGCGATCATGCCCGGCGCAATCTCGCGCTCGACCTCCTCGGCGACGAGGTGAAATTCCTTCCAGTCGCCGTTCATGCGCCAGGGCAGCGTCCAGCCGTTCAGCGTCACCACCGGCTGATAATGCTGACCACTCGCGGGCGGCACCGGGGCCTGCATGGACGGTGAAGAGTAGCTCGGCGCTTCAGGGATGGCGGCGGCTTGCGCGCGGCCGCTGACCGCCGTGGCGCCGACCAGCGCCACGGCTGAACCCGCGAGAAAATTCCGTCGAGATAACATGGGGCGCATCCTTTCGTTCAATGACTACGTATCGTCCCGCCGCCGATATCTGCGGCGAGCATGGTGCTGAGTTCATTGTTGAGACTGCCGCCGCCAAGCACGACGGCGCTGAGATCGGTATAAGCAAGCCAGAAATTGCGCCGCGCCTCGATGCTCGCCACTTTGGCCGCCGCGGTGGCGCGCGTGGTTTCGAGCAGGGTGAAGGCATCGACCTGCATCGCGTTATATTGCAGCTCGGTCTCCGCCGAGATGGTCTCGCGCAACGGCAATACCTCGCTCTCATATTTCGCGACGATGGCGCGCGCCGCGCTGTAGGCGCCATAGGCCTCACGCGCTTCGGAGCGGGCATTCACCGCCTTTTCCGCCAGCATGTTCAACGCCTCGAAATATCGCTGCTCGGCCTCGCGCACGCGCGCCCTGCCGAAATCGTAAAGCGGCACCTCGAACACGATGTCGAAACCCCCACCATTGGCGCGCCGTTCCCCTTTGTCCTTCTGCGTCTTGGAGATGCCGCCGGCGTCCAGCACGTTGATGAAGCGTGTGTGGCGCGTGAGCCCGTAGGACCGCGCCAAGGCTTCCACTTCGAGCTTGGCGATGGCGAGTTCGACCCGCCGGTCCATGGCTTCCTGCTCCACAGAGGCAAGGTTTCGCGATTGGCGGGGCAAGGGTGGCAGGCTGCTTGGCAACAAGCGACCGAGGTCGGTGCCCCACAGACCCATGAGCCTGGTGAGGCGCTCCTGCGTCGCGGTTGCGTTCTGATGTGCCGCCGTGAGTTGCGCCGCCATCTCGGTGGCGAACACCTGATGCCGCGCCTGGTCGAGCCGGTTCAGCGCACCGGTCTCTTTCAACTGCCCGGCTAGTTCGGCGGACGCGTCGGCGTTAGCCTTGGTGGCAGTTAATGTTACCAGGATCTGCCGCGCCGCCACGGCACGGGTATAGGCCCTACGCGTCTCGGCCGCGAGGCGCAAGGTTTCCTCGGCGGCTTGTAGCTGGGCCTGCTCGAAGCGAACTCCGGCGATCTTCGATCGCGACGGCCACACCGCAAGCGCCAGGATCGATCCGATGATCTTGCGCTCGATATCGAGCTCGACCGAGTCCGACACATATTCGAATGAGAAGGCCGGAAGCGGCGGCCGGCTCATCTGCACGGTAATGGCTTCCGCCACACCGAGCCGGTTATAGGCGGCTTGTAGACCCGGATTGTTAAGCAACGCGATCTGCACCGCCGCGTCGGCGGTAAGAGGCGCCTGCAGCAGGCGCGAGACCTTGGCTTGCGCGTGTTGGGCGTCGGCGCTTGAGCTGACGCGCACCACGTCCTTGTTGAGGCTCTGGCCTGCGACCAGCGCCACCATGCCCATCCCCCCATCGGGGGATAAGCTCTTGCAAGCGGTGAGCAGTGCAGCAACCGCGAAAGCGGCGGCGCACGCCCGGATTTTCGAGAACATGGCTCATCCCTCGTCTGTCGTTGACAGGGCTTGGCACCGGGACGAAGGGTCCCCGCCCAAGCGGCTCAGACGAAGAGGATGGAGATCGGAGGTCGGTCGAGACGATCCAGGATAAGGTTGAGGGGATAAGGTTCGGCGGAAGGATCATGCGCCGAACGCAAGCCGTTCGCGACGACAGCATCACCATTGGGCGTGATGGCGCTTAGGCAGAACAGCCCGCAGCAGGTCATCTGCTGGTCAGGGGCTGGAACAGTTTCGTCGCTCGTAGGCTGAACATGGCCGGCATGATGCGAACCGTCGTGACGCTTTGCTTTGCCGTGATTGACCGTGTCGGCCATCGACAAGCAGTGAGCAGTGTTCTCGCCGTGCCCAAAAGCGAGCAGGGCAGGGGGCGCGACAAGGCACAAAGCGGCGAAAGCGGCGAACGCAATTGCCAGCCTGAAGCGAAGCCCGGTCGAAAGCGCGGTCAGCATGGGTCCCTCAAAGGAGAAGTCTAACCAAATTCCGGCTTCGCAACAATGCTCACTCTGGCGGGACGCGGCCGTAGATATCCTCATATCTGACGATATCGTCCTCGTCGAACGAGGTCCCTGTCTGCACTTCGATGACAAAGGCTGGAACCTTGCCTGGATTGGCTAGACGATGCTTCTCGCCGGCAGGGATATAGGCGCTATCGTTCTCGCCGAGCCGCTTCACCTCATCGCCCTTGGTCATTTCCAGCGTGCGCCGACCACGACCCAATGCTCCGAGCGGTACCGATGGCTCTGGAGTGAGAGCTTGCCACCCGGTTTCACCATGATGCATTTGACTTGATAGCGGTCGCCACGTTCGAGCATCTGATACCAGCCCCAGGGGCGATGGATGCGTGTGTGATCAAGGGCAAGACCGCAATTGGCCTTGATGCTCTCGACCGCCCGCTTGATGGATTCGGCTTGATCCTTGGAGGCGACCAGGACCGCATCCTCGGTCGCCACCACCACCATATTCTCCACCCCGATCAGCACGCAGGCGCGGTCACTGAAAGTGAGGCTCCCGCGCGTATTTTGGAAGACGGTCTCACCTTCGCCACGCGCAACGTTGCCATCCTGGTCCTTCTCCATGACGTTCCACAGTGCTGACCATGAGCCGACGTCACTCCAGCCCGCGTCGAGCGGCGCGCAGCGCAGATTTTGGGCCTTCTCGGCGACGGCATAGTCAAGCGAGATGGCAGTCGCCTTGGCATAGCTAGAATCAAGCGTCAGGAATGTAGGGTCCTCGCGCGCGCCGTCGAGCGACTTGCGACATGCCGCCAAGATCTCCGGGGCATGCGCTTGCAGGAGGTCGAGCATGATTGCGGCCTTGAACAGGAAAAGGCCAGCGTTCCAATAGAAATTGCCGCTATCGAGAAAGCCTTTCGCCGCCTCTTTCGAAGGCTTTTCCACGAAGCGGATGACTTTTCGGACCTCACTCGTGCCGGACTCGGTTTCGATGTAGCCATAGCCGGTGTGCGGGCCATCCGGCGGAACGCCGAAAACCACGAGGGCGCCGGCTTCAGCTGCTGTCATGCCGCTCTCCACGGCGCTTACAAAAGCTGTGTCATCGGAGATCAGGTGATCGGCAGGCGCCAGCAGGATAAGCGCTTCAGGATCGTTCTTGGCCGCAATCAAGGCCGCGATACAGGCCGCCGGCGCTGTATTGCGGACTTCGGGCTCGACGACGATCGCTTTGGCCGGCGTGCCGATCTCCTCGAGTTGCTCGGCGACGAGGAAGCGATGACGATGATTGGTGAGGACGAACAGGTCGCCGAAAGGCCTGCCCGCAAGCCTGCGGCAGGTTTGCTGGAACAGCGTTTCAGACCCGGTCAGCCGGTGGAATTGCTTGGGAAAGTCCTCGCGCGATAGCGGCCATAGACGGGTGCCCGCGCCGCCGCACAAGATAAATGGCAAGACTTGGCGCATCACCTTCCATGGACAAGGTGGAGCCTATTTGAACTCGACCTTCACCACCTTGTAGGATTTACCGCCGCCGGGCGTCGACACCTCGACGATGTCCTTCTTTCGCTTGCCGAGCAGCGCACGGGAGAGGGGAGAGGTGATCGAGATCTTGCCGCTCCGCACCTCGGCCTCGAGCTCGCCCACGATTCGGTATTTCACCTTCTCGTCGGTGTCCTCATCGAGCAGAGTGACGGTCGCACCGAACATCACCTGGTCTCCCTTAAGCCTGGAGACGTCGATGATATCCGCACGTGACAGCTTGTCTTCGAGGTCGGCGACGCGCGCCTCAGTAATACCCTGCTGCTCCTTGGCAGCATGGTATTCGGCGTTCTCCGAGAGGTCGCCGTGGGTCCGCGCGTCAGCGATCTGTTTGATGATCCGCGGCCGCTCGACGCTCTTGAGATGCTTGATCTCAGCCTCCAGCGCGGCATAGCCCTCCGCGGTCATCGGTACCTTCTCCATGTCAGTCAAATCTCCTTCAGGCAACCTGACCAGTGTTCAGGAATAGCCCTGTCCAAGTCAAGAATCCGTTGATTTTGAGCGTTCTCAGGCCGTTTCGGCCAGCTTTTGGGGGTGCTTGCCGATATAAGTCTGCAGGGGGGCGACGTTAAGACCCCCCGCCCTTAGCGCTCTGATGGCTTCGGTCACGGCCAAAGCACCAGCTAGGGTTGTATAATAAGGAATATGGTTGAGCAACGCCGACCGACGAATGGAGAAGGAATCGGCCAAGGCCTTGGCCCCCTCCGTAGTGTTGAACACGATGTCGACCTCGCCATTGGCGATGGCGTCAACGATGTGAGGCCGTCCCTCCAGCACTTTGTTGACCCGCTCGCAAGGAATGCCATGGGCGTCGAGATGACGCTTGGTGCCGCGCGTGGCGATAATGCGGAAGCCCATCTCGGCAAGTTCCCGGACGGGCGCAACGACCCGGTCCTTGTCACTGTCCTTGACCGAGACGAACACGGTGCCAGAGAGAGGCAGGCGAGAGCCGCCACCGATCTGGCTTTTAGCGAAGGCGATTGCGTAGTCCCGGTCTATCCCCATGACCTCGCCGGTCGAGCGCATTTCGGGCCCGAGCACAGGATCGACTCCCGGGAAGCGGGCGAAGGGGAACACGGCCTCCTTCACGGCGATATGGTCCAGCTTCGGCCGCTTCAGTCCGAACGCGGCAAGTGGCGTTCCGGCCATGATCCGCGCAGCGATACCGGCAATAGGCAAGCCGATGACCTTGGCCACGAACGGCACGGTGCGCGAGGCGCGCGGATTGACTTCGAGAATGTAGATGTCGTCGTTCTGGATGGCGAATTGCACGTTCATCAGTCCGATCACACTGAGCGCCTTGGCCAGCTCCTTCGTCTGGCGCTCGAGTTCCGATACGATTTCGGGTTTCAGCGAATGGGGTGGCAGCGAACAGGCAGAGTCGCCGGAATGTACGCCGGCCTCCTCGATATGCTCCATGACGCCGCAGATGAACACGTCCTTGCCGTCGGCGAGCGCGTCGACATCCACTTCGATCGCGTCGCTCAGATAGGAGTCGATCAGCACCGGGCTTTTGCCCGATACCACGACCGCCTCAGCGATGTAGCGTGCAAGCTGCGCCTCGTCATGCACAATCTCCATGGCTCGGCCGCCAAGCACGTAAGACGGGCGGATGACGAGCGGGAAGCCTATCTCCGCGGCGATTGCTTTTGCCTGATCGGCCGAGCGGGCGATGCCGCTTCGCGGCTGTCTCAGCCCTAATCGGTCGATCAACGCCTTGAAGCGGTCGCGGTCTTCCGCCAAGTCGATGGCATCGGGTGAGGTACCGAGGATGGGCACCTTGGCCTGCTCCAATGCCGCGGCAAGCTTGAGCGGTGTTTGGCCGCCGAACTGCACGATGACGCCCTGGAGCTTCCCATTCTCTTCCTCGGTGCGCACGACCTCGAGCACGTCTTCCTCGGTAAGTGGCTCGAAATAGAGCCGGTCGGATGTATCGTAATCGGTCGAGACGGTCTCGGGATTGCAGTTGATCATGATGGTTTCGTAGCCCTCCGCAGACAGCGAAAACGCCGCGTGGCAGCAGCAATAGTCGAACTCGATGCCCTGGCCGATGCGGTTTGGGCCGCCGCCGAGAATGACGATTTTCTTCTCTGTGTCGGAAGGTCGCGCCTCGCATTGCGGCGACCCGGCGAAGCCCGTCTCGTAAGTCGAGTACATGTAGGCGGTGGGTGAAGCGAACTCAGCCGCGCAAGTGTCGATCCGCTTGAATACCGGATGCACGCCGAGAGCCTTGCGCCGTGCCGCGACCTCGCTCACCTCAACACCAGCGAGCGTGGCGAGCCTTTCGTCGGAGAAGCCCATGGCTTTCAGGGCGCGAAGCCGATTGGCCCCTGATGGGAGACCGTGCTCCCGCACACGCTCCTCGGCATCGACGATGTCTTGGAGCTGGCGGATGAACCAGGGATCTATGCGGCAAGAATCGTGGATTTGTTCGTGGTCAACACCGAGCCGGAGCGCCTGGGCTACTTTCAGAAGCCGGTCGGGGGAGGGGGTGCCGAGCGCCGCACGGATCACGTTCTTGTCGTCGCCCTGGCCGAGCCCTTCGAAGTCGATATCATCGAGACCCGTGAGACCGGTCTCCATGGAGCGCAGCGCCTTTTGCAGCGACTCGGCAAAGGTTCGGCCGATTGCCATGGCTTCGCCCACCGATTTCATCGACGTGGTCAAAGTCGGTGCGGCGCCGGGAAATTTCTCGAAAGCAAAACGCGGGATCTTGGTCACCACGTAATCGATCGTAGGCTCGAAGCTCGCGGGCGTAGCGCCGCCGGTGATGTCGTTGGCAAGCTCATCGAGCGTATAACCTACGGCGAGCTTTGCCGCGACCTTGGCAATGGGGAAGCCGGTGGCCTTGGAGGCAAGCGCCGAAGAGCGCGACACGCGCGGGTTCATCTCGATGATGATCAGCCGTCCATCAGCCGGGTTGACCGCGAACTGCACATTCGATCCGCCGGTCTCCACACCAATCTCGCGCAGCACCGCGATCGAGGCGTTTCGCATGATCTGGTATTCTTTGTCAGTGAGTGTCAGCGCCGGTGCTACGGTGATGGAATCGCCAGTATGCACGCCCATCGGATCGACATTCTCGATGGAGCAGATGATGATACAGTTGTCGTCCTTATCGCGGACGACCTCCATCTCGTATTCCTTCCAGCCGAGCACAGACTCTTCGATCAGCACTTCGCAAGTGGGCGATGCGTCGAGACCACGCTCGACGATCTCCAGGAACTCCTCGCGGTTATAGGCAACACCGCCACCTGTGCCGCCGAGGGTAAAGGATGGTCGGATGATGGCGGGAAGGCCAATCTCCTGAACCGCCTCGAGCGCCTCGATCAGCCCTTTCTCGACATAACGCCGCCGCCGCTCGCCTTCGCCTTGCGCCCATTGGGTTTGGAAGGCGGCAACCGAAGCGGCGCGCTGCTCTGGATCAGCTGTCTCGCTCTCGATGCGGGTGATCTCAGATTTGTATTTCTCACGGTCAGCACGCTTCAGCTCAGATGCGTCGGCAAGCAACGAGCGGGGCGTCTCCAGCCCGATCTTCTGCATCGCCTCGCGAAACAGCTCACGATCCTCGGCCTTGTCGATGACCTCGGCGCGCGCACCAATCATCTCCACGCCGAACTTTTCCAGCACACCGGCGCGGTGCAGGCTGAGCGCGGTGTTAAGCGCCGTCTGCCCGCCCATGGTGGGAAGCAGCGCATCGGGCCGCTCCTTCTCGATGATCTTTGCCACGAAGTCCGGCGTGATCGGCTCGATATAGGTGGCGTCGGCGACATCCGGATCGGTCATGATCGTGGCCGGGTTGGAGTTCACCAGCACGATCCGATAGCCCTCTTCTTTCAGGGCCTTGCAGGCCTGCGTGCCCGAATAGTCGAACTCGCAGGCCTGGCCGATGACGATCGGCCCGGCCCCGACGATCAGGATGGACTTTATATCTGTGCGCTTCGGCATGAAGAGAGTAACTGACCCTGGCTTATATAGGATGCTCGCCCTGCCGCAAGGCAGTGGACGGCACTTAAAAAGAGGCCCGGCTCGGGCCGGGCCTCTCGAATCGAAACACCAAAGCGCAGACCGGCTTTATTGCCAGACATTCGGCACCTCTGAATCGGCCTTGAGTTCCTTCGCGCTCTCGCAAAATTCGTCGGTCTCATCGTTGCCTTCGGCGAGCAGCAAGCCATAGGTCGTGCCGAACCGAATGAGCACCGCTGTTTTCCAGGTATCGGCGTCTTCGTCAGACATGCCCTCGGGCGCGGGCGAAGTCGCTTCGGCGACGCCGGCGGCGAACTTGTCAGAATCAAGGGTGTAGCCGTCGCATATTTTGGTCACCGCCGCCTGAAAGGCGAGGTTGTTCAAAAGCGCGAACTGCTTGTCGGTGAGGATCGGCTCCTGGTCACCGATGGCGTCCTGCCAGGCATCGTCGAGTCTTTCATCGTCATCATCTTCAGCCATGACAGGCACGGCAATGATGACGAGGCAGGCGGCGAGACAAAGAACCAATTTGCGGATATGCGATTGAATGGACATGGGCGCCCTCATCTTGCGTACACCTTGTGAGTCCAATTGGCATTGTAGGCGCCATCGTTGCTGTAGCAGGCATGCTGCGCCGGGTAACATCTGATGCCTGGCTTCGGCGAGAACGAGTCGCTCCATTTGTTCGGCTTGGGTCTCTCCTCGACATAGACCGTCGTGGGATGATTGGCGCTCGATATCGCCGCACCGATGGCTGCCCCGGCGATCAGACCGCCGACCACGGCGCCGGTCTTGTTCTTGGAGATAGCCTCCGTTGTCACGCTGCCGGCGACGACTGCAAAGGCGAGCGTCGCGATGATTGAAAGTTTGATCCTGGTACTTACCATCTGCCACTCCTTCTCTTATTGAGTCACTTTTTCTTTCGCTCGGCCATCATCTCGACGAAGCGCGTGAAGAGATAGTGGCTGTCTTGCGGACCCGGCGAAGCCTCCGGGTGATATTGCACCGAGAAGATCGGTTTGTCTTTTACCTTGAGCCCGCAATTCGAACCATCGAAGAGCGAAATATGGGTTTCCTCAACTGAGGGCGGCAGGCTGTCGCGGTCCACGGTAAAGCCATGATTCATGGAAGTGATCTCCACCTTGTCGGTGGTGTAGTCCTTGACCGGATGGTTGGCGCCATGATGGCCCTGAAGCATCTTCGCCGTGGTGCCGCCAAGCGCCAGACCCAGCATCTGATGGCCAAGGCAAATGCCAAACACCGGAAGCCCGGAGTCGACCAGCTTCCTGATCTCGGGCACGGCATAAATCCCGGTCGCGGCGGGATCGCCGGGACCATTGGAAAGAAACACGCCGTCCGGCTTGCGCTGCAAAATCTCTTCGGCGGTGGTCGTGGCCGGCACCACGGTGAGCCGGCAGCCGGCATTTGCCAGTTCCCGCAAGATGTTGCGCTTGAGCCCGTAATCGATGGCGACGACGTGAAATTGCGGCGCTTCCTGCCGGCCGAAGCCTTCACCCCACCGCCATTCCGTCTCGTCCCAGGAATAACTCTGACCCGAGGTCACGTCCTTGGCGAGATCGAGCCCGACCATCCCGGGCCAGGCAGAGGCTTGGCATTTCAAGGCATCTATATCGAATTTGCCGTCCGGCGCATGCGCGATCACCGCGTTCGGCATGCCTTGCTCGCGGATCAGGGTCGTGAGTGCGCGAGTATCGACGCCGGTAATGGCGATAATGCCACGCGCCTTGAGCCAGGCATCGAAGCTCTGTGCCGCACGCCAATTCGACGGCGCAGTGATCTTTGCGCGCAGCACGCAACCGCGCACACCCGAGGCCGCCGCAAGGTTGGAGGTCTCGATATCCTCGGCATTGGTGCCGACATTGCCGATATGCGGAAAGGTGAAAGTGATGATCTGCCCGGCATAGGACGGATCGGTGAGGATTTCCTGATAGCCGGTCATCGCCGTGTTGAAGCAAAGCTCGCCGACCGCGATGCCGGCGGCGCCCGCGCCTTGGCCTTCGATGACCATGCCGTCGGCAAGAACGAGGAGAGCGGTCGGCGCTTCGTCGGTCCAAGCGGATAACGCGCGCGCACGTGTCATTGCGGCCTCCGTGGCCAAGGCTTCAGTCTCGGTGGTCATGGACATGTGTTGCGACCAAGGGAATCTGGTCGGGCGATAAGTTGGGTACGAATCCTACGAGATCAACTGGCCCACTCATAAGACAGATGCATTATCGGGTCAATGCGGGGGCTTTTAAATTTTGTTGTGAAAACAAAAACTTAAGCAGCCAAAAGGCCTTGCTTGCCGCCGGTCCGTCGATTAATTTCAAAGTTTCTTCCGCTACAAACCCCGCCGACAATCATGCGCGACACCATCACCGCCGCTTTGCATACTGCCACCAAAGCGCAGGACAAGCGTCGCGTCTCGACGCTGCGCATGATGAGCGCCGCGATCAAGGACCGCGACATTGCCGCGCGCACAGCCGGCAAAACGGCAGCGACGGACGCGGATCTGCTCGATCTTCTCGCTAAGATGATCAAGCAGCGCGAGGAATCGCAGAAGATCTACGCGGATGCTGGCCGCGCCGAACTCGCCACGCAGGAGAGCGAGGAGATCGCCATCATCCGCGAGTTTCTGCCCAAGCAGCTGTCAAGCGCAGAGATGGAAAAGGCGATCGCAGACGCCATCGCCGAAGCAGGCGCCACCAGCGTCAAGGACATGGGCAAGGTAATGGCGGTGCTGAAGGCGCGTTATGCCGGGCAGATGGATTTCGGCAAAGTAAGCGCCGAGGTAAAGGCAAAGCTCGGTTAGTAAGCATATTTTACGACGCATGCCTCGATCGTGCGCAAACGCATGCACAATATAAAAGCATTTTGAGCAAAACCGCGCGCAATTCGAAATCCAAATGAAGTGTTCGGACAAATGCTGCGGCGCGTGGCCACGCGGCCATCTGTCATCGCATTGCAGCATAAATTCGTCACGGCTGTGCAATATCGAATCGGGCAATCAGCGCGGGACGGTTCCGTGCTTCGAATCGAAAGGAGGCCATGATGGTCCGGTTCTCAGTGTTGCAACGTGCGGCCGTCTGCTTGGTGGCTGCGCTCATTCTCGGCGCCGCATCTCTGCCGGCGCATGCCGACAAGCCGCTGACCAATCTCGGTCCGGTTGGTCCAGGCGAGCCCATTCTTGTTACGGTCGGCGGTCAGCGCGTCATTGCCTTCTATGCACGGGAGCGCGGCGAATGCGCGGTGAGCGCGGTCGTGTGGAAGGACACGGGCGAAGATGCACGCTCGACACGCGTGCGGCTCAGTCTGAAGCCGGGGCAGACGCTTCAGCTCGATGGTTCGCAGCGCCAATCGATGAGTCTGGTTTGCGGTGCCGACGCCACAACGCTGGCCCTTGTTGCGCCAGCTGAACTGCTCGTTACCGGCATTTCAGGACGCAATTAGGCCTTCCCAGCTTTCATTGCCCGTCCAGGCAACCATAAGACGCCGCGCAACGCCCTCCCTCGGGAGGGCGTTGTCGCATCGAGGATTGTTAGTGGCTATTTCTGTTTGGCCCGTACCTGCTCCATGAAATGACGGAGCACGGCATTGATACGTGTCTGATAGCCGGCGCCGAGACTCTTGAAAAAGGCGAGCACGTCCTCATCGAGCCGGATCGAGATCGCCTCTTTCCGCTTGGGCATCACCAGCACGGCCTTCGACCAATCGAAATTCGTGGTATCGGAATCGGGGTCGCGCCTGATCCCTTCTTCGATCTCCTCCTCGGTCATCGCGCGGAGGCGGTCGAGATCAGTTCTGCCCCTTCTTCGATCGTTTATGGATCGCCTCGTAATACGCGTTTCGCTCATAATGTCTCGCTCGCCGCGCTGAGATAAGGCGGCATCGTTCGTCTCGTATTGTGAAGACGACGGTAATCTCTACGTCGTCCAACAGACCCACTGCCGTCCAGCGGCTTTCCCCATAGCCATATGAAGGTGCGACAACGTGAGGATGCCGGAAAACTTCCTTCACATCCTCGAAATCGACTTCGTGGGTATTCCAATTGCCTTCACGTTTGTCTTCGTCCCACTCGAACTCGCAAAAAGCTGCCTCTTCGACCAGAACGAAATTTGGAGGAGGCTTTGCCATTCCGGCATTCCGTATATACAAGCGTAGCTACAAAATAGCAAGTTCTCTATTTGTTCTTGTAGTGGATAGCGGTAATTAAGGCAATGCATTCACTAGCGTAACCGGCGCCATCCTGCGCCCACTGCCTTGTCATGAAGTTCCCCGATTCGTTCTTGGATGAGATCCGGGCGCGGCTGCCGGTCTCTCAAGTGGTCTCGCGCCGCGTGCCCCTGAAGCGCGCCGGCCGCGAATGGAAGGGACTGTCGCCATTCAACAAGGAAAAGACGCCGTCCTTCACCGTCAATGACCAGAAGGGCTTCTATCACGACTTCTCCTCCGGCAAGCACGGGGACATCTTCACCTTCCTCATGGAGATGGAGGGGCTTTCCTTCCCGGAGGCGGTTGAGCGGCTCGCGGGCGAAGCGGGCTTGCCGTTGCCCAAGCCCGATCCACAATTCGAGCGTGCCGCCAAGGAGCGGCTCGGTTTGCTCGATGCGCTCGAAGCCGCTGCCAAGCTATTCGAGGAACAGCTCAGGACAGAGCACGGGCGGGAGGCGCTTTCTTATGCCGAGCATCGCGGCCTGTCCGCCGAAACGCTCAAAGAGTTTCGCATTGGCTATGCGCCGATCGCCAAGGACGCGCTTAAAGGCGCGCTGCTCAAGAAGGGTTTCACCGAGACGCAGCTTTTGGAGGCGGGGCTGCTGATCAAGCCGGACGACGGTCGCACATCCTACGACCGGTTCCGCAACCGGCTCACCATCCCCATTCTCGATCTCAAATCGTGTGTCGTCGCCTTCGGCGCCCGCGCCCTCGATCCGAACGCCGAGCCGAAATATCTGAATTCGCCCGAGACCAAGCTGTTCGACAAAGGCGCCACCGTGTTCAATTTAGCGCGCGCCCGGCAGGCCGCGTTCGACAAAGGCGAACTGATCGTGGTCGAAGGTTATATGGATGTCATTGCCCTACATCAGGCTGGTTTCGTCAATGTGGTGGCGACGCTCGGCACCGCCTTCACCGAGCGCCAAATGGAACGGTTATGGCAGCTAGCGCCCGAGCCCGTGGTTTGCTTCGACGGCGACAAGGCGGGCGAGGCGGCGGCGGCGCGGGCCATCGACCGCATGCTCCCGGCCTTGCGCGAAGGCCAATCCTTCCGCTTCGCTTTTCTGCCGCAAGGGTCCGATCCCGACGATCTCGTTCGCAGCGCGGGTTCTCGTGCCTTCGCCGAAGTCCTGGCTGCGGCGCGCCCCCTGATCGATGTCGTGTGGCAGAGGGAGCGATCCGCACAGGCCATCGATACGCCGGAACGTCGCGCCGCCTTTGAGGCGCGGATGGAGCATTTGCTCACCGAGATCGGCAATGCCCGGGTCAGAGACCATTATCGCCGCGAGATCAAGAAACGGCTGTTTGCGCTGTGGCGCGAGAAACCGGCACACGGCATAGCCGTGCCGCCGAACCGGGCCGCCAAGCCGTCGACGAGAAGCGGACCAACGCCGCTCCCTTCGGCCTACGGGTGTGCTACCGCCATTACCCTTGCGCTGATCAATCATCCGTGGCTGCTCGATCATCATGCCGAGGAGGTGGCGCATCTCGAGATCAGAGACAAGCCTCTCGCCGCGCTGCTTGCCACCGTCGCCACCACCATCCACGGCGACCACGACATCACGCGTGAGCGCCTGATCGAGCAGTTGCTGCAAGGTAACCATGCCAAGCAGCTCGACCGGCTCTTGCGGGAAAGTCCCTATAAGCGCATCGCTTTCCTCCAGCCCGAAACCCCGAGACCCGAGGTCGAGACACAATTCCAGGACCTGATCTACCGCTTCCGCGCGCTCCCCAATCTCTCCAAGGAGCTTCTTGACGGGGCCGATCACCTCGCCGAGCTGTCGGACGCGGAGTTCGAGCGTTTCGCCGCGCTCCAGCAGCAGGTTGCTAGCGTGGGTCTTAAGCACGCGACGGACGATGCAGGCGATCGCGAGGCTGCCAAGCGCTTTCAGGAGACGGTCGCAAGGCTCAAACAGGAACATATTTCGACCCAGCGCGGGCGGCGGCCTGACAGGCGCGGCTAGGGCAGAAAATCCCTATGCCGAAAGGGCTCGCGCCCTTGACAGGGGCAAAAGCCCTCGCCAAGTCATGCTCAAGACGATGGATCCCTTGTGGCCTTCGATTTGGCCGCTATTTAGGGGCCAAACCGAGCCGAACCATCGGCCATGGGAAGCGTCCTTAAGGTCTCGCCCGTCAGGGCTAAACTATTGGAGTGCAAGGTTTTTGGGCGAAAGTCTCCTGCCAGGAGCCTGTTCTGGCGGCGGGATTTCCGCCTGGATCATGCTTAATTGACGTTTAACGGTGCGCCCGTTAATCGCTTCCGGAGCCCGCGAACGCATAAGCGAGTCGTCGCGTTCCCCCAGCAAGGCCAGCGCGCCATGTCCGGACGCGCCTTGGAGTACATGAATGGCAACCAAAGCCGCTGAAGCCGAGGAGCAGACCGAGACGCCAGCCGAGACCTCAGACGGTCCCGTGCTCGACATGTCCGATGCTGCCGTCAAGAAGCTGATCAAGACCGCCAAGGCGCGCGGTTTCGTGACCTATGACGAGCTGAACGAAGTTCTCCCCTCCGAAGAAGTGTCCTCCGAGCAGATCGAGGACACCATGTCCATGCTTTCCGACATGGGCATCAACGTGATCGACACCGACGAGGCCGAGGAGCCTGCCGCCGCCGAGGGCGCCGACGGCGCCGAGGCGCGCGCCGTGGTCGCGCCGCAGCCGGTGGTCAAGGTCGAAACCACCACGCGCGAGCCGACGGAACGCACCGACGATCCCGTACGCATGTATTTACGCGAGATGGGCACGGTCGAGCTTCTCTCCCGCGAGGGCGAGATCGCCATCGCCAAGCGCATCGAGGCCGGCCGCGAGGCCATGATCGCCGGCCTTTGCGAAAGCCCGCTCACCTTCCAGGCCATCATCATCTGGCGCGACGAGCTTAACGAGGGGAAGATCCTGCTGCGCGACATCATCGACCTCGAAGCCACCTATCAGGGCCCGGACGCCAAGGCCGTGCCATCCCAGCCGCTGCCCGAGGGCATGAACGGCGGCGGCGACGGCAAGGCGCATGCAAACGATGCGCAACCCGCGCGCAAGAGCGAGGATGAAGAGGAGAAGCCCGAGCAGGAGGAATTCGACGACGACGACGACGATTTCGAGAACGCGCTGTCGCTCGCGGCCATGGAGGCCGAGCTCAAGCCGCAAGTGCTCGAGACCTTCGACCTCGTCGCCACCAATTACAAGAAGCTCCGCCGGCTGCAGGACCAGCTGGTCGAGCGCGCGCTCAAGAACGACAGCCTCTCCTCCGGCCAGGAGAAGCGCTACAAGGCGCTGAAGGACGAGATCGTCGCCGAGATCAAGTCGCTGTCGCTGAACGCCAACCGCATCGAGAGCCTGGTCGAAACGCTTTACGACATCAACAAGCGTCTGCTCGGCTATGAGGGCCGGCTGCTGCGGCTGGCCGAAAGCTACGGCGTCAACCGCGAGGATTTCCTGACCGAATATCAGGGCAACGAGCTAGACCCCAATTGGCTGCGCCGCGTCGGCCGCCTGAAGAAGAAGGGCTGGATCGTTTTCATCAAGGACGAGCGCGGCATGGTCAAACAGATCCGCGGCGCGATCCATCAGCTTGCCGCCGAGACGGGGCTGGAAATCTCCGAGTTCCGCCGCATCGTCTCCATCGTGCAGAAGGGCGAGCGCGAGGCGCGCCAGGCCAAGAAGGAGATGGTCGAGGCGAATCTGCGGCTCGTGATCTCCATCGCCAAGAAATACACCAATCGCGGCCTGCAATTCCTCGATCTCATCCAGGAAGGCAATATCGGCCTGATGAAGGCCGTCGATAAGTTCGAATATCGCCGCGGCTACAAATTCTCGACCTACGCCACGTGGTGGATCAGGCAGGCGATCACCCGCTCGATCGCCGACCAGGCGCGCACCATCCGCATCCCCGTGCACATGATCGAGACCATCAACAAGATCGTGCGCACCTCGCGCCAGATGCTGCACGAGATCGGCCGCGAGCCGACGCCGGAGGAGCTTTCCGAGAAGCTCGCCATGCCGCTCGAGAAGGTGCGGAAAGTTCTCAAGATCGCCAAGGAGCCGATTTCGCTCGAGACGCCGATCGGCGACGAGGAGGATAGCTATCTCGGCGATTTCATCGAGGACAAGAACGCGGTGCTGCCCATAGACGCCGCCATCCAGTCAAACCTGCGCGAGACCACGACGCGCGTGCTCGCATCGCTCACGCCGCGCGAGGAGCGCGTCTTGCGCATGCGCTTCGGCATCGGCATGAACACCGACCACACGCTGGAAGAAGTCGGCCAGCAATTCAGCGTGACCCGCGAACGCATCCGCCAGATCGAAGCCAAGGCGCTGCGGAAATTGAAGCACCCGAGCCGCTCGCGGAAATTGCGCAGCTTTCTGGACAATTAGCTCTCAATCCGCCTCATCCTGAGGAGCCGGCCGAAGGCCGGCGTCTCGAAGGAGAGGCGGCCCATGCTTCGAGACGCACGCTACGCCACTTCGTGGCTTCGCGTGCTCCTCAGCATGAGGGCTATTTATTGCGCCTAACCACATTTCTCTCGTCATGCCCGGCCGAAGTGCCGGGCATCCAATTGGGCCTCACCGCACTTGCGGCACCGCCACATTGGATTGCCGGGACAAGCCCGGCAATGACGGAGTGATGTGAGGGGATTTCCTCTTTTCTGCTCACTTGTCATAGCCCGGCTTGACTGGATGACCGCCTTCGCGGGCATGACAAGGCAGATAGGGGTTGCCGTAAGCCCCTTAAGCTTGACCAAACACTCCATTCCAAATAATCGAGGCATAGCAGCCAGAAGCTGCAGACGTCTCTAAAACAAGCTAGTGTTGCAATGGCAAAGAAGCGAATATTCACAGTTGGATTTGATCTTCCAGGTGATGAGTTCGAATACGTCGAGTTCGACTCCGATCAAACTTTGCTCGACGCTGATATAATCCTTTTTCAGCCAACACTCGGCAACTTTCGGCTAGCTCCCTTCGCTGAGTATGGCGGGAAATCAATCCTTGACGAACATTCTTCGTTCGCCTCGAAGCGATATCTTGATCATTGGCGCTCTGAGATCGTGGCCGCCGTGGGTTCGGGAAAGCTAGTCGTTGTTTACTTGGTTAAGCCGTTCGAACTCAATCGGTACACAGGCGAAAAGAGGTTTTCCGGAACCGGCCGAAATAGGGCCACTACAATGATGGTAACAGATGTTTCGTCTTACGAAGCCATCCCAAGCATAACAAAAGTTACTTCCAAATCGGGCAGTGAGGTCCGGCTTGAAAAGGAGGGTTCGTATCTGGCCCATTATTGGTCGGAGTTCGCTGGGCCCTACGAGGCTGAAATCGAGGGGGAGTTCAATAGGGTTATCCTGCGGTCTCGCGCTGGAAATCGCGTCGTCGCCGCAGCATTTCATGCAAAGAGTGGCGGTTCACTGCTCCTACTCCCACCGCTCCATTATGACGAAAAAGTTTTTCTTCATGACGCTGCGGAAGATGAAGCGAACAAAGAGAATGAGGAGAATGAGGATGAGGGTCAGTATTGGACGGAGGAAGCATTTAAGTTTGGTAAGAGATTGGTAGCGGTCCTCGTAGCCCTGTCGGATACGTTGAAACAATCAGTTCAAACTACGCCTCCACCTGCATGGAGTTTAGATTCTAAATATCGACTCTCGGCTGAGACTGACATGGAGCTAGTAATTTCTGAGCGTGCCTCTGCAATAATAAAATTACAAAACGAGAAAGCTGATCTCGAAAACCAATTGGTGGAGCTAGGAAACCTCAGATCGCTTTTGTACGAGCAGGGGCGGCCGTTGGAAAACGCAGTCATCGAAGCAATGACTCTCTTCGGATTTAAAGCGGAGCCATTTTCTGACGGAGAGTCGGAATTTGATTGCGTGTTCGTTAGCACTGAAGGGCGGTGTTTAGGCGAGGTTGAGGGCAAGGATAATAAGGCTATTAATATCGAAAAGTTCAGTCAGCTTGAGCGTAACCTGCAAGAGGATTTTGAACGCGATGAGGTAACAGAGCACGCAAAAGGGGTCCTCTTTGGAAATGCCTACCGCCTCCAACCAGTTGATGAACGAGAAGATTTTTTCACGGCGAAGTGCATTTCCGCAGCCAAGAGGATTGAAGCAGCTCTAGTGCGAACTCCTGACCTGTTCGGCCCAGCCAAATACCTCAAAGAGAATTCCTCGGATTCAGACTACGCGGCGGCGTGTAGGAATGCGATCTTTCATGCCAAGGGGGAGGTAGTCGTTTTCCCATCACCACCTATCAGTGATGCTACCTCAATAAGTGTAGTAGCTGATGCGGCTGAAGGTGACTCTTCCAAAATCAGCCTTGATGAGGAAGGTCCTGCACATTAACAGCAACCCACACCCCTAATACTCCGCCGCCACGATGGCCTTCAGGGCCTCGAAACACATGACCGGCGTGATGGTGTGGAGGTTGAGGCCGGTCCAGGGGTGGTAGAGCTTCATCACCGCTTCAGCGTCGTCGGCCTCGACGATGGCCCAGGTCTCTTGCTGGGTGAGCGCCATCCAGGCGCCCAGGAGCTTCGCGCCCTTCGCCTCGGGAAGTCCTAGTTCCTTCAAGCGCCGGAAGCTCTCGTCGCGATGCTCCGGCGCGATGATGGCGTGAACGACGAACAGCATTTGCGCCCTCCCTTTCCCTTTTGCGCAGTCTAACCCCTAACGATTCCCCCCCAAAAAATCTTATCCCCGCCCTTCCGGGCGCCTTTATCATCGCCTGGCTCCGTCCTTTTGAAGGGCGTTTCTAGAGGCGATCTTGAGGCGGGACGGGGCGCGGCGCCCGCGGATTCATGTTCCGCAACATGAGCACTCGGGCGGCGCCGGGGCTCCCTCTGGACCCATTACGAGGTCCCGCTAGGAGCTAGCTGAAGGATCGGTCGGCGCATCGATGCGCGACGGACCGGACTAAAGCAGGGCCCGGCGCCGTAAGGAAGAACGCCGCAAATACCATGCGCTCGGAAGGCGCTATCGCTTCGCTTGCTTGAGCCTTGCGCTCAAGTAGGCCAGAGGCCGGTAGCGCAAAGAAGAGTGCATGTGGCGCGCCGTAAGGCGCCCGCCGTGTTTCCTAAAAAGGAAGCGCGGACACCACAAGGTTTGCGCTTTTCGGCGCGCCGCCCCCTTCTGATCAAGGGGGAAGTCTCAGGTAAAGCTCGCGCGGGATCTCCGCGGCGGGACGATGGCCCGCGTCTTGGGCTCCTTCATGATAGTGTGCGCGCGGCAACAATAAACGGAGAACGGTCATGGCGACGGCAATATCGATCGACGAGACGGTGAAGGCCTGCAAGCGCGCCGGCAATGGCATGGTGCCGGGCAAGTCGCCGAGACACTCCGAATTATCGCTTGAGACCTCTCTCATCGGCCTCGCTTATCTCAACTACATCTATCAGAACGACATTGCGAACGAGCATTTCTGCGAGGCGATGCTGCTGATGCATGCGCAGGTGCCGTCCGGCACGCCGAACCCTTACGTGGCGCTGTTCGAGCCGGAGAATGCGGGCGCGACCATGGCGGCGCTCGCCGACGTGCAGCTCGCCTTCGACTACGCCATCCAGCGCAGCGAGCCGCCCGAGGCTAAAGTCAAAGCCTCGCTCGCCACTTTGCGGGGGATCGTCACGTGACGGGCCCTGATGACGCGAAGCGTCTCAACCCTGGGGGCGGATGCCGTAAACGGCGATGGTGCCTTTGCCCTTGACCTCGATCTCGCCAAGCGCCTCGCCGGCGAATTTCGCGGAGATCTGCTCCCAGATCTCGCGCGTCGCGGCCACGGAACCCGGCGCGCTCATGCCGACCATGCGCGCGGCGACATTGACCGTGTCGCCCCAGATGTCGAACTGGTAGCGCTCCTGGCCGACCACGCCGGCGACCACCGGCCCGGCATGCACGCCGACCCTCACCTCCCAGCCAAGATGCGCATCGATCAGGGTCGAGGCCATCTC